>NZ_NASZ01000001.1 GCF_014596575.1 Flavobacterium pokkalii
AAACAAGGCGAAAGCCGAAGCTCTTGCCGCTCAGAAAGCTGCTGAGGAAAAAGCAAAAGCAGACGCTTTGGCGAAAGCCAAACTGGACGCTGAAAACAAAGCGAAAGCCGAAGCTCTTGTCGCTCAAAAAGCTGCTGAAGAAAAAGCAAAAGCAGACGCTTTGGCGAAAGCCAAACTGGACGCTGAAAACAAAGCGAAAGCCGATGCTCTTGCCGCTCAAAAAGCTGCTGAGGAAAAAGCAAAAGCAGACGCTTTGGCGAAAGCCAAACTGGACGCAGAAAACAAAGCGAAAGCCGATGCACTCGCCGCTCAAACCGCTGCGACACCAAATGATACTAATGCTAAAGAAATGGAAGATTTAGCAAAATCCATTGAAGAGCTAAAACGCAGCCAACAGGAATTATTGAAAAAATTTAATGACATGGTTGCCATTAAAGAAAAAGACCTTAAAGACTTAAAAGAAGAAAATGATTTAAGCGAAAAAGGAATTTTCAGAGCGCCAAAACCATTTAAAAGTGCTTCTGCTGAAAACAGAACTATTGAATCCTTACGCCAACAAATTGCCGATATCAATCAGAAACAAAACCAAAAGATTAAGGAATTAGAAGCTTTATCAGCTGAGAGAAACAAAAAAGCATCTACTAAAAACGACGCTTTCAACCGTATGTATCAAAGCACGATCAGCCAATTAAAAACAGAACAATCAAACGCAGTACAAACCAATCTGAATTTGATTGCTTCCTTAGAGAAAATTAATACCGAAACTGAAATTGAGAAAAAAAGAAGAATCAAACGAGCCTCATTTGAAAATGATCAGGCAAAATATGATAAAGACAGAGCTGTTTTAAATGAAATAAAAGAGAAAACACCGTTTAGCGCTGTACCTCTAAAAGCCGAAGATTTTGACTTTGGTGAAGAACAGTCAAATTTGCAGATTCTAAAGAATGTAAATCATGCTGAAAATGGTTATTATTTAATTCTTGCGGCTCATAGTGACATAAGTAAAAGAAACCAATTTTTAACAAAAACAGTCGCCGCAGGTCAGTCTAATATTGATTTCTTTTACGATGTAAACACAAGTAAATATTTTATTTATTATGAAAAATTCGATGATTTGGAAGCAGCTAAAAGAGCGTTAAAAGCAAAAGGAAGTAAGCCTTACAACGGCAAATTATTCATAGTACGAATTGAAAACAATTAGAACATGAAATAGATTTAACATAAAGCAATACGATAATCCAACCCAACTTTACGCCCCTGAAGTTGCCGTTGGATTATGGTATTTAAAGATATACCAACGGAACTATAAATTTTCCCGAATGAAAAAAAACTACCTACTAATATTCACTTTGCTCAATGCAAAGCATTCTTCTTTTTATAAAGCCTTTAGAAATCAATTAGAATTGATATTCGATTCTAATAGTGAAACTTCTAAACTAAAAGATTTATTCTGTGTTTTTTCTAAAAACAGGATAAAACTACATTTCACTCTTGCACTCTTGTTAATGACTTTTGTTTCATTTGGTCAAAATTACAAGCCTTTTTCTATTAGGTATAATAATGAAATCAAAGGAAATATGTTACTAATTGGTAACAATATTCTGGGCAAAGACAACAACAATCTTAGTGATAACAGTGTCAACCAGAATACAAATATGCAATATATAGATATTGATAGTGATGCTTCCACTTTTAGTTCAAGTAGTGCCAACCTCAAAATGCCTAGCACTTCCGGCTGCTCCAAAATTGCATATGCGGGTTTATATTGGGGAGCTATACTCCAAGTGCCGCAAAACAGATCAGAAATCAATAAAATTAAATTAAAATTACCCGGAAATACTACTTATACTGATGTGACAGGTGAACTTATTTATGATGCTGTAGTAGATCCCATAGCCGCAGGAACAAACGAACCTACAAATACGCCTTATGCCTGCTATGCTGACTTAACCACTTTAATATCTGGTTTAGCTGATCCTCAGGGAACCTATACTGTCGCAAATGTAACATCAAGTTTAGGATTTAATTCTACAACAGGTTTATCGGCCGGATGGACACTTTTTATAGTTTATGAAAATGATGCAGCTACAAAAAAATCAATTACTTCATTTGATGGTTTCAGCAGCATTTATGATGATAAAACTTTATCTATCCCTATATCAGGTTTTATAACACCTCCTTCCGGAACTATAAACATATTATATGCTTTTGCAAGTTTGGAAGGAGATAAAGGAGAAGTTGGTAGTAAAACTGAAATCAATGGTAAAGCAATCACCAATTCTCAAAGAGCATCTAATAGATTTTTCAATAGTATTATTACAGATGGGAATGGTTATTTTACAGACAGAATCCCTAACAACAGTAATTCTTTAGGTTATGATACCGGTATAGAAACAGTCCTCTCAGCTGAAAAATCGGTAATTAATTACAATGCAACTTCTGCAACAATTACCGTTCAGGTAGCAAAGGGTCAGGCCAATCCAATATTTTCTTTTTTCAATGCGTTTGCCGTAGATGTTATTGCCCCTGAAATTAAACTCACTAAAATTGTCGAAGACATCAATGGAAATGACATTGGAAATACAAATGTCACTTTGGGTGATAATTTATATTATGAAATAGGATTTCAAAACATCGGGAATGACAATGTCAAGAATTTTACGTTAAAAGATGTTCTTCCTAAAAATGTAATATTTAATTACCCATCTGATATTATTTCTTTACCAACAGGCGTAACTCACACCTATAACTCTACCACAAGAACATTAGAATTTTCCATTCCAAATACCTTAGTTGAAGTTAATTCCCTAAGCCAAACCATCCGATTGCATGTACAATTGGTAAGCGATTACAACCAAATAACCGATGCCTGTGACAACGTAATAAAAAACCAAGCTCTGGCCTCATATCAGGGAGTTATCAACACCAAACAAATTGTAGATGAAGGAAGTTACTCCTCAACAACTTGTAATTTTGGAACTCCACAATCCACCAATTTTTTGGTTAATATTAACGGGCAAACTTTTTCCAGAAATGAAGTTTTATGTGGCGCCAGTGTACAGCTATCCGCTGCTGACGGCTATGATTCCTACTCCTGGTCAAGCAGTTCAACGGGAACTCCGGTAATAGGTACTAATCAAACTTATACCGCAACAGATACCGGAACGTATTATGTAACCTCCACGTCTGATTGTGCAACCATTACCGAAGTGATAACCGTTATTCCTTTTGGTAACACCATAACTAATCCTGTGATTCCTTATGCTGACGAAGTAGTAATTTGTCAAAATAACGGAAAAGAACTGCCTAATATTTTCCTTTGTGGAGCCAATTCGAGCCGCTATATTCAAACCAATATTTCAGACGCTTCTACTATTCAATGGGAAAAACTTGACGAAAGCAGTTGTCCCGCTCAAACCATTACAAATTGTGCCAATGAAAACACGGCCTGCCAATGGAATGTTGTAGGCACAGGACCAAATTTTCTGGCGAATACTTCCGGACAATTTAGAGTAACTTTACTATATTCGGGAGGTTGTTTTAGCCGATTTTATTTTAATGTTTACCAAAACTTATTGAACCCGACGGCTACCAGCAGAGACATCATTTGTACAACAATCGGTCAAATTACTATCGGGGGAGTTCCATCAGGGTACGAATACAGTTTAAATGGTACCGATTACCAGCCTTCTAATATTTTTCCGATTGCTACAGCGGGTGCTTACACCGTTTACATCAGACAGGTGGGTGTAACTACTAATCCCTGTATTTTTACGGTACAAAACATTCTGGTACGTCAAAGAAACTTTAGCACCTCAACTATTGTCAGCCAGCCTTTATGTTACGGCGACAAAGGTTCTATAAAAATTGGCGCTGCTGATGCTTATCCTCAATACTATTACAGCATTTCGCAAGGAGGAACTTTAGTTAATAGTGTTGGTCCTGTTACAGCCAGCGACTATGAATTTGCCGGATTAAATCCGGGCACTTATACCGTAAGAGTATGGACTGATGACGGCTGTGATTCATCTACCGCTATTACTATAACCGAACCTCCGTTGTTATCAGCAACATCGGCATTAACTAAAGCCTTAACCTGCGAAGATGGCGAAATAACCGTTTATCCTGTTGGAGGAACTCCGCCTTATAACTATTACGTAAATGGCTCAACTTCTTCACAAACAACACCACAAATTACAGTTAGCGCCGCGGGAACCTATTCTATTCAGGTAGTAGATAGTCAGGATTGCAGTACCACCACTTCCATTACTGTAGTTGCTGTACCGGCTCCTGAATTTACTATCAGTCAAACAAATATTTTGTGTTATAATGATACGACCGGAGTCATCAATTTTACTGTTACTAATGCCAATGGTTATACTTTGACCTATAGTATTGATAATGGTGCTACTTATATTTCGAACCCTACTTTTTCTAATCTTGGCGCCGGAACCTACAACGCTATTGTAAAATATTCATTGGCTGGAACCGATTGTTTTAGCACCGCGCAAACCATCACTATTACCCAACCCGATACCGCAGTAACTGCTTCGGCAGGAGTTTCAGAATTAGCCGGTTGCGGAACATCAGGAGAAGGAAAAATCAGAATTACGAATCCTCAGGGAGGTACCGCACCATACGAATATAGTTTTGACAATCAAACTACATGGACAACAACTAATGAGGCTTATCTGGCGCCGGGAACTTACACCGTATACGTTAGGGATGCCAATGGCTGTATTTATCCAATGCCTAATATTGTGATAGATCCGGTACCGGTTGAACCTACAATTAATGTAGAAAACCCTGCTTTTAATTGCGACGGTACCGCTACTGCTACGGTAACGGTAACCAATAATGGAGGCGCAAATTATAGCTACGAATACCTTATTGACGGAATTCCAAATACTAATGTTCCGCCTAATGTGTTCACCAATGTCTCTTCCGGAACGCATACCGTGAGCGTTTCGTACCAATTATTGACTGCGCCAACTTACAGCAATTTATTAAAAGAAGATTTTGGATCTGGTTCTGAAGTGGCTTCCCCGGGAATTAATCCGTCCTTTTGTTTTGAAAAACAAAACTTCATCACCTGTGATAGAAACGGAACCCTAAACAACGGAGAATATACCGTTACCAATACCATTAAAAACGGAATATACAGCGGATGGCACAATCCCGTTGATCATACTGCCGGTAGTGCCATCGGAAGATATTTAGCGGTTGACGCCGGAAGCGCTATACCGAATAACGCTGTTGTGTACCGAAAAACCATCCAGGACATTATTCCAAACCAACCTATTCAGGTACGTTTCTTTGCTACCAATTTATTGAAAGTAGGCAATACCCAACCTAATGCTTCACTGACTGTTGAATTACAAAATGCATCCGGAGTTGCCTTATCCTCAGAATCTACCGGAGGAATACCAAAAACGAATGGTTGGATCGAATACAACAAAACCATTAACCCAGGAGACAACACCACATTAGACTTTGTATTACGTTTAGAAATAGCTCAGGTTAATGGAATCGATTTTGCGGTTGACGATATCGAAGTTTACCAATTACCAAAAACCTGTATTACAACCAAAGATTTTACTGTAATTATCCCAACCGATGAAGCCTTTACAGCATCATTAGTAAATGTTAAAAATCTAAACTGTTCGGAACCCAATGACGGTGAAATCACCATTGCAGCAACTAATTTTGATACTACAAATGGCTATCAATATTCTCTTGACAATGGAGCGACATGGAACACACAAACAGCTTCTCCATACACCATTACCGGATTGGCTCCAGGCACTTATAATTTAAAAATTCGTTATGGTGCTACTGCAGGCAATACTTGTGAGCAATCATTTACTGCTACAATTACGGCCCCTGCTCCATTAGTTATTACAGCAAGCGTTACAAGTCCGGCTAGCTGTTCGGGTGGCGCTACAATTACAGCTGCTGCAACAGGAGGAACGCCAGCTTTTCGTTACGAATTATGGGATGCTACAGCAACCACTAACATTGTAAGTTCACAAACTTCCAATACATTTACTAATGTTGCTCCGGGAAGCTATATTGTTCGCGGATACGACGCTAATAACTGTACCGATGACAGCCCAGTGATTACAGTAGTTACTCCACCATCTTTATCAGCTAGTTTAGATCCAAGTTCGGATTTTTGTTATGATAGTCTCAATCAGGCAACATTAGTAGTAACTACTTCCGGCGGAACAGCTCCATTCGTTTACAGTCTGGATGGTGCTCCTGCCCAAAACTCTAACACTTTTAACAATGTAAGCCCGGGAACTCATCAAATAGTAGTAACGGATAGTTTTAATTGTATAGCAACTATTGCCAATATCATTATTGCTCCGCAATTAACGGCAACTATCCCAAGTGTAAAAGAATTAGATTGTACTGCTACTCCGAATGCGATTATTAATGGAACAATTTCCGGTGGTTATGCACCATACACCGTTACGCTTATTTCAGGTACGGGATCTGGAACTATTGCACAGCCAAACGCAACTACTTTTACTTACACCACGGCAGTTGCAGGTACATATCAATTTCAAATTCAGGATGATCAAGGTTGTACGACCACAACATCGGCAACGATCAATCCTTTAGTTCCTGTAAATGCTACATTAAACACCATAAATCCATTATGTAATGGCGATGACAATGGTTCGGTTCAGATTATTCCATCAGGAGGAGTGGGACCTTACACCTATAGTTTTGATGGAAGCGCATTTACAACCACTAGTCTTTACAGCGGATTAAGGGCCAATATTGCTTATAACTATGAAGTTCTTGATAGTAAAAATTGTTCTTTCACAGGAACAGTCACTTTATCTGAACCAACGGCTTTAACAACTACCGCAACAGTCGTTCCGTTTAGCTGTAGTCCAACCAATACCAAACAATCAGCAACAATTACTATCGAAGAACCTACAACAGGAACAGCGCCATACACCTATAGCTTTAACGGAAGTGCTTACAGCAGTTCAAATGTTTTAACTGTAAACGATACTGGTAGCGATCAAACTATTAATTATTCTGTTAGAGATTCCAATGGTTGTACTTTTCCTGAAAGTGTTACTCTAAACAAACTAAATCCTCCGGTTGCGGGATCCATTGGAACAACGCCTATCACCTGTAACACAAGCACAAGTACAGTTACCGTGACTCCTACAGCAGGAACAGGTGTAGGAACATTAACCTATGAAATTGTTTCTCCGGCATCCACTGCTCCATCCAATACTACAGGAGTGTTTACGGGATTATTACCGGGGACTTATATTTTTAAAGTAACCGATACTAATGGCTGTTATTACACCCAATCTCATAATGTATTGCCGGTGACTCCAATTGCCCTTGCTGCTAATGTAACCAGCAATGTGTTGTGTTTTGGTGATAGTTCAGGAAGCGGATTATTTACCGTTTCCGGAAATAACACTGTAGGTGCTTATACTTTTGTATTGACCGCTGGCACATTAGGAACTGGTACTTTAATTCAATCAGGAAATACAATTACTTTATCGAATGTAGCAACGGGCACTTATACTGTGGAAGTAACAGATACAGCTACCGGCTGTAAGGATGATGCAACTATTACTATTACTCAACCAACTAATCCTCTGGATTTAATTTTAACTTCAAATGTTAATGCGAATTGTATTATACCTACTTCAAAAGTAACAGTAACTGCAAATGGAGGAACTCCAAACTACACGTACTCATTTGTTCAAAATAATGCGCCTGCAGGAAGCTACACGGCTTCTAACACAGCCAACTTAGATCCAACAGTAAATTTGAACTGGGATGTGTATGTAAAAGATGCGAATGGTTGTATAAAAAAATTAGACATAATAATTGCTAAAGATCCTACTCCAACTGTTACCGCTTCGGTACCAAATCAATGTACTTCTAATGGAAGTTCTTACACCATTACTGCTGTAGGCAGCGGAGGTGTTGGAACATTAAGTTATAGCATTGGTTCAGGATTTCAATCAAGTCCTAATTTTTCTGTGACAACTCCAGGAGATTATACTGTTACAGTTAGAGACGCTAATCTATGTATCGGAACAACAACGGTTACTGTTTATCCGTTTTTAACCTCAACCGCTGTATTAACAAAAGATTTAACTTGTGATGGCCCTACTGATGCAACAATCACACTAAATACAAATGGTGGAAACGGTCCTTATTTCTACAAGGTATCAATCAATGGTGGTGCGTACAATACAATAAGTTTAGCAGCCGGAAACACCTATACGGTTTCTTCTGCAGGAACATACCAATTTGAAATCACGGATGCAAACGGATGTACCAGACTATCAAATATTGTAACTATTAACCCAATTGTTGATCCTGTAATTAATACTCTAACACAAACCCAACAAATATTTTGTAGTGACGATACTACAGCAGCCATTACCGTAAACATTGACACATCTAAGGGTATTGCTCCTTTTACCTATAGTATTGACGGTACAAATTTCCAATCTTCTAATGTTTTTACTGGTCTAGCAGCAGGAACCTATACTGTAACCTTAAAAGATTCCAAAGGTTGTACAGATACTGATAATATTACAATTAATCAACCAACTCCAATTAACGTAACTTATCACGTTGTTGATATTAGCTGTGGTGCAGGCGGGGTTTCTAAAGGTTCGATTATTATTGATGCCGTTTCGGGTGGAAATCCAGCTTATAATTATTTTGTTACCGGAACAAATGGCTACAATGCTTCCGAATTAAACAATTTAGGAGATACATCAACCACTTTTGACATCGTAGATTTTGGTTTGTACCAAATCAATGTGGTGGATGCCAATGGATGTTCAGTATTAATTCAGAATGTATTAGTAGCATCTCCACCGGATGATTTAGATATCAATATTGACTCAATAGCCGATTGTACAGGTGGAACAGCTCAAATATCTGTTACCGGAGCTACAATAGGTAGCGGTCCGTTTGCTTTTGCTGTTTATACAGGTTCAACAATGACTTATACTCCAGGTGATCCGGCATGGTATCTTGAAGACTCACCGGGAAGTAAGCATACAACTATTCCTAATTTAATTCCGGGAGTTACTTATACTTTTATAGTTCACGATATTACAACCGGATGTTATTACTATGAAACTTCCGACACAGCAATTCCTACTAATTCGGACTTAGTAATCAGTAACCTGATTCCTAAAAACATCACTTGTAAAGGTGCAGCTGATGGAAAAGTGAGCTTTGATATTATCAGCAACTATTTGACCTCTACAAATATTACTTATGAAATATTTGATTCCTTATCATTAATTACGACCGGAGTTACGGGCTCTGGAACAATTCCTGCTAATGGAACTTTAACTATTACAGACGCCGGAAATTTACCTTTTGGTAATTATATTATTGTAGTAAAAGAAGAAATTGGTGCAGAAAACGCTGGTTGTTCTATCGCATCTGACAGCTTTAATATTACCGAATCAGCCAAAGATTTAAGTATAACAGCTGCTGTAGTACAAAATGCCAACTGTAATGCTAACGGAATTGTAAGTGCCCAAGCCAAAGACGGAACGGCTCCTTACCAGTTTATGATTTCAACTTCGGCAACACCACCTTTGGCAACTGATTCGGGATGGGTTTCTTCCAGTACTTTTAGTGTGCCGGCAGCCGACTATTATGTCTATGTTAAAGACGCCTACGGTTGTATAAAATCATCTACGATTCAAACGGTACCATTAGACCCAAGTCCTGAAATTGCTTTGACACCTACCAATAATTGTGTTGATGAAGGAAACTATGAAATCACAGTTAGCTTGACAACAGCTGGTATTTCTCCTTATGCTATCAGCGTTAATGGAAGTGCATTCCAAAATATCACTGGTTTACCATATGTTTTAAGTAATCTAAATTCAGGATCTTATACAATCACTCTAAGAGATTTGAATGGCTGTACCGATATCGAAACAATAACCCTTTACAGAAAGCTTTCCGTAAATCCAATCGTAACCAAAGAATTAGATTGTACAACTTCACCGAATGCCGAAATTACTTTAAATGTAACGGACGGCCTCGCTCCGTTTACTTATGAAGTTTCCACTGATGGAGGAGGAACTTACGGTTCTTCAACTCCATTTTCAGGAACAAATACCACAATTTATTCAGCAGCAACAGCCGTAACCTACACTTTCAGAGTAACGGATACTAATGGTTGTCAATTTATCTCAGAAGCTACCATTGAACCTAAAATTGTTCCTGATTTCACTTTTACTCAAACAGATGAGAGCTGTATTGATTCAAGCGATGGTACGATTACCATAACACCAACTGCCGGAGTGGGACCATTTACTTACAGTATTGATAATGGTGCAAATTTCTATGCATCAAATGTATTTACAGGATTGAATGCCGCTGGTACTTACAACATTATCGTGAAAGATAGTAAATCTTGTGACTCTGCTCCTCAACCAGCAACAATAGGAGAACCAACTGCTGTTAGCGGAACTGGCGATTTAACCCAAGAGCTAACTTGTGGCGCAGGTAATGCTACTCAACCGGCAATTGTAACCATAACAGGTTCAGGAGGTACTGGAACTTATCAATATAGTTTCAACGGAGGAGCATCATTCAGCAGTACAAACACTTTTACAACCTATACCGCAGGAACGGTTTCAGCTTTCGTAAGAGATAGTAATGGTTGTATCAGCACTGCAACTGTTGATGTTCCTGTTCCGGCATTAGATCGTCCAACAGACATGACTTTTGATACCACTTCCCCAGTTACTTGTTTAGCTGACGGAACAGTAGAAATTACCGGTGTTACTGGTGGTGTACCATCATTAAGCTATGCCATTTTATTCCCTACATCTGCAACAACTAATACTACTGGTGCTTCAACTGGAATCTTCACAGGATTAGCACCGGACACTTACCTATTCCAGGTAACCGATGCCAATGGTTGTAGCTATCAGGAAGCCTATACAGTAGATCCGGTAACCAACATAACCGTTTCCGGACAGTTAATTAGTGATGTGACCTGTAATGGAAGTTCCAATGGTGTGATTGAATTTACCGTTGCTAATTTTGCGGGAACATACAGTTATGTATTTAATGGGGAAACACCAGAAATTGGACAAAATTCGACAACAATTACTAAAAACAATTTGGCCGAAGGAACGTACCTCATTACAATTACAGATGAAACTACAGGTTGTGAGGCTACAACTTCCGTTACAGTTTCAGAACCTACACCATTAGCTTTAACAGAAACAACTAACATCAATGCTAATTGTAATTTTGGGACTCAAGTATCGGTAACCGCTACAGGAGGAATTGCTCCTTATAGTTATTCATTTGTACCAAGCGGAAATGGTGCAGGAGCTTATACCAACTCTGCTTCAGCTGTTTTAGACCCTGCTATTTCAACTGCTTGGGATGTTTGGGTAAGAGATGCCAATGGCTGTGTGATTTCAAATCCTTTAGCTATAACAATTGCTACTGATCCGTTACCAACGGTAACTGTAAATTCGTTTAGTCAATGTCCATCGCCAACCGGAGAATATACCTTTACGCTTTCAGCAACAGGTATCGCACCATTTGAATATAGTATTGGCTCAGGATTCCAAAGCAACGATACATTTACAGTAAATGCTTCGGGCTCTTACGATGTAACGGTTAGAGACGCTAACGGATGTACCACTACTGTATCTGGTTTGGTGAACATTTTACCGGCCTTACAACTAACAGCAAACATTACTGCCTTACCAAGTTGTGCCGATGGTGATGGAACATTAATATTAACAGCCAGTGGAGGTTCAGGCAATTATCAATACAGTTTAGATGGTGGAACTTATCAAGCTTCAGCGGACTTTACCAACTTAACTGCCGGTTCACATACGGCTACGGTGAGTGATCTAACGACGAGCTGTACCTACTCTATCACGGTAACTTTAGAAGCGGCAACTCCGGTAACTGGTTTTGCCCTTTCAAAAACAGATGTGACTTGTAACGGAGGCAGTGATGGAGTCATTACAGCTACTATGGCTACTCCTGCTCCGGGTGTGAATGATAATCCGGTGTATCTATACAGTCTTTCGGGTGATGCAACAAGAGCACCTCAACAATCTAATATTTTCAATGGATTAGCAGCAGGAAGTTATACGGTTACTGTTACTTCAGCCAGAGGTTGTACAGATACTGAAACAATTGATATAAATGAACCTGCACTCATTGTGGTTCCTGCTCTCGATGTTATTCAATTTGGATGTAATCCTAATTCGAATGCCAATAATTTTGCAACCATTACTGTAAATGGAGCAACAGGAGGTTCAGGAGTGTACAACTATGAATTCATCAAAAACGGAACAAGAGTCCAATTTGGAACCAACAATGTATATACCGAAGCCGATTTGTTAGGAGGAAACTACACCGTAAATGTTCATGATGACAAAGGTTGTCCAGGCGCTGCTCCAGCTGCCGTTACCATTGACTCGTATATCGCTTTGGATAAAATAAACGTAACCGTTAACAATGCTATTACTTGTGCTAATTTAGAAGACATCACAGTCTCTGTGAGCAGTATTGGTGGAACTCCGGCAAGTTTACAATATACTGTTGAAGATAATTTAGCAGGAACTCTTGGAGGCGTTTATTCTCAAACGAATACTTCTGGAATTTTTACAGGATTAACAGTTGGAGAATACATCATAACAGTAATAAATCCAACAACGGGCTGTAGTATTCAAGACGTTTATTATGTAAATGAACCAAATACTTTTGACATAAATACTAGCAATACTATTGATGTAAGTTGTTATGGAGGATCTAACGGCAGTGTCGCTATTACTTTTATTGATCGTGTACCAACTCCTACTGACGAAGCAGGTGCATTCAGCTACAACATTGTTGATGCCTTAGGAAGTCCGGTTACTTCAGGAGTAAGTCCTACAGCAGGACCATTTACGATATCTAATTTGGCCGCGGGAACTTATACCATAACAGCAACTTTAACCAATAGTCCATATTGTTCCGTTACTAAAAACTTCACAATTGCCCAACCTTCAGCAGCTTTAACAATTGCTGAAACACATACCGAAATCACCTGTATATCAAGAAACAATGATGGAAGTATCTCAGCTACGGCAACTGGCGGATGGCCTGGTGGTTATCAGTACGAATTAGTTGGACCGGTGAATGTGGCTTATTCTTCTCAAAGTACTTTTACAAATCTGACAGCCGGAAATTACACTGTTAACGTAAGAGATAGTAAAGGTTGTATCGATTCCGCAAATTTGACTTTAGTAATTCCAACACCAATTACTATTACAGCAAGTGCTGACACAGCTATGGTAAATTGTTTTGGAGATAAAAGTGCAAGCATTACTGTAAACACTACCTCAGGTGGTCAGGGTTCTAATTACATGTATACTTTGAATACAACTTCTTTAACACCTCCTACTTCAAGTGGTCCGCAGGCTTCTCCGATATTCTCAGGTTTAGGAGCCGGAACTTATACAGTAAGTGTAACAGATGGTTACAGCTGTACCGCTACATCTACTCCTATTGTAATTACCGAACCATCAAAAGTAATTGCCAGTTTAGTTGTTGCCAGCACGCAAACTTGTAACAATCAAACTACGCTAACATTAAGTGCTACAGGTGGAACAGGAACTTATAGTTACAGTAGCGATGCTAACTTTACAACTGTTTTAGGTTCATTTGCGTCTTCTGTAACATTCCCGGTAGCTCCGGGAACTTATGCCTATTATGTTAGAGATAGTAATGGTTGTACTTCGGTTATTTCGAACCAAATTAAAATAGATCCGCTACCTCCTCTGACAATAGACATTGACAGAACTAATGCGGTTATCAATTGTGCCGGAGATAATACCGGAGTAATCGTAGCAACAGCACAAGGCGGATTAGGAAATTACAGCTATACCTTACTGGATGGTTCGGGTGCTACAGTTCAAGGACCAAGTGCTTCTAGTAATTTTACCGGACTATTTGCCGGCGATTATCAGATAAAAGTGGATAGTGGTGATTGCAACACTACTTCAGCTGTTATTACAATTACACAACCTTTGGTACCATTAACTGCCACAGGAACTATTACACCGGTAAGTTGTAACGGAGCCAATAATGGTATTTATACAGTAACAGCTTCTGGTGGGACAGGTATTATCAAATATGCCATTTCACCAAATTTAAATCAGTTTTTTGATTCTAGTATTTTTGAAAATCTGGCACCGGGTCATTATGATGTTATTGTTCAGGATCAATTAGGATGTTATGTCCGATTAGATTTTGACATGACTGAACCAGCACCAATCAGTGCAACAGTTGATCCAACTTCAATAGTTCCTGAAGTTTGCTACGGTGACAATGATGCTGCATTTAGTATTGATATAGCAGGTGGTGTATTGCCGTATAGTGTTATTTTAGATGACCCTAACGGTACTTTTACTACCGGAGCTCCTACTCAGACACGTTTTGATTTTACAGGAATAACAGGAGGAACGCACATTGTATATATTATTGATGCCAATAGTTGTTCGTACGAATTAGAAGTTCCTTTGGAAGAATCGGTTAAAATTAATCCGGTTGCCTTAGTAGATTACAGTTGTGTAAATAATGCGGCTGCTAATTCGGTGACAGTAACAGTTGATCCTAGTATTACGAATCCTGCCGATTTAGATTATTCATTAGATGGAGGAAATTATCAGTCAAGTAATATTTTTACAAATATTACTCCGGGTACTGCACATTATATTGATGTAAGACATACTAACGGCTGTATCAAGCGTACTCCTGCTTTTGACATTCTTCAGGTAGATCCATTGACCTTGACTCTAAGTGATGGCGGATTGAACGAAATTGTGGCAACTGCAACCGGCGGTGGCGGAGGTTATCAATATACTTTCAACGGTGAGGACAATGGTACTAAAAACACTTACATCATTTACAAATCAGGAGATTATACCGTTCAGGTAACAGATGCTAATGGTTGTACCGCAACAGCAACCCGCTATTTTGAATATATTGATGTGTGTATTCCAAATTACTTCACTCCAAACGGAGACGGAATAAGCGACGGCTGGGCTCCGGGTTGCACCATAAATTATAAAGATTTAACATTTGACATTTTTGACCGGTATGGTCGAAAAATTGCTACTTATCACTTAGGGCAAACCTGGGATGGAAAATACAACGGACAGGAACTGCCTTCAGGAGATTATTGGTTTGTTTTAAAACTAAACGATCCAAAAGACAATCGGGATTTTGTAGGTCATTTTACACTTTACAGATAGTCAAAAAAGAAAAAAGCTATTGCCCCAAATTAAAAATAGTAGAATGAAAAAATTAATGATATACTTTCTTCTCCTGACAATAAGCCAAAGTTATTGTCAGGAAATGAATTTGCCGGTTCACACTCAATATTTGGCAGATAACCACTTTGTGATTTCGCCAACATTTGCCGGAATTGGTGATAACCTTAAAATCAGAGCCAACGGACTCGCACAATGGATTGGGATTAAAGATGCGCCCAGAAATGCATCCGTTTATGCCGATTTTAGAATCGCCGACCGTTCCGGAATCGGAGTTTCTTTTTATAATGATAAAAATGGAAATACCCGTCAAAACGGTGCTAAATTCTCTTTTGCCCAACATCTTATTTTGGATTATTATACCAAACAATATCTGTCTCTGGGAATATCCTACAACATCAATAATTTTAAAATTGATATTGAAAATTTCAACACTACTTATGAAATTCCGGTTTTAGACCCAAGTGTAACAGACAACCGTTTTAATTCGAACAACAACTTCGATATTGGTGCTTTGTACCGCTATGATAATTTTTACTTAAGCCTAAATGCTAATAATATCTTAGCCAAAAATATTGACAAATACTTTGGTGCTGAACCTAATTTACTTTTAAATTATCAAATCTATTCCGGTTATGTAATTAAAGGACCTGCAAACAGCCGAGTGGAATACGAACCTTCGGTTTATTATCAGTTATTTGCCAGTGACAAACGTTCCAGTACCGACATCAACATAAAATACCGAAAATACAACAAGTATGAAGATTACTATTGGGCCGGAATTTCCTATCGTTTCCTGAATGATCAGGTTTTTAAACCACTGAATTTAGGACCAATGGCAGGTTTTAAAAAGTCTAATTTCTATTTTGCCTATTCTTATCAGGTTACCCTTAATCCGTTGATGTCTTATAATTCCGGGACGCACATGATTACTATTGGATTGGATTTCTTTGCCGGAATAAGTAATTGCCCTTGTACCCAAAGTCCGGTTCATGATTAATTACTCCTAAAGCAATTATTTTAAACTATAATTTTATCTAACAAGTTACAATTCATTTTTTACTTGCTAAAACGCACAAAAAACTAATAAATTCAAAACCTTCATAATTCCGATATAATCTAAACTTTTGTTTGCTATGTTAAAGAATGAAAATTTAACTTTTAACAGCCATTTTTTTAAAATAAGAAATATACAGCAATCCTCAGATGGATTACATCGTTTTCGTTGCAAAAAATTGATTTTTTTTGAGATTTAGAAATTTAATACTAGCGGAAAATATCTATATTTGTTTCACTTTCAAAAAAACAATCTAAAATTAAACTAATGAAGACTTTAAACGATTTTGATTTTAAAAATAAAAAAGCAATTATCCGCGTAGATTTCAACGTGCCTTTGGACGAAAACTTTAATGTAACAGATGTTACCCGTATCGAAGCGGCAAAACCTACTATTACTAAAATTCTTGCCGATGGCGGAAGTGTTATCTTGATGTCACACTTAGGTCGTCCAAAAGGAGCTGAAGATAAATATTCATTAAAACATATCTTAAAAACAGCCAGCGAAATTCTTGGTGTAAATGTAAAATTTGCTTCAAACTGTGTGGGTGAAGTAGCGCAACAAGCCGCAGCTGAATTACAAGCCGGAGAAGTTTTATTACTAGAAAATTTACGTTTCCACGCTGAAGAAGAAGCAGGAGATGTTGCTTTTGCAAAAGAATTAGCTTCATTAGGAGATATTTATGTAAACGATGCTTTTGGAACAGCTCACAGAGCACATGCATCGACTACCATTATTGCTCAGTTTTTCCCAGAGCACAAATGCTTCGGAACTTTATTAGCTAAAGAAATCGACAGCATCAACAAAGTATTAAAAGACAGCGAAAAACCAGTAACGGCAATTCTTGGAGGTTCAAAAGTTTCTTCTAAAATTACAGTTATCGAAAACATCCTTGACAAAGTAGATCACATGATTATTGGTGGTGGAATGACTTTTACTTTTGTGAAAGCGCAAGGAGGAAAAATTGGAAATTCTATCTGCGAAGATGACAAACAGGAATTAGCGCTGGAAATTTTAAGATTAGCTAAAGAAAAAGGGGTTCAGGTTCACATTCCTGTTGATGTAGTTGCCGGAGATGATTTCTCTAACAACGCAAATACTCAGGTGGTTGATGTAACCAATATTCCTGACGGATGGGAAGGAATGGATGCCGGACCAAAATCATTAGCAGCTTTCGAAAAAGTAATTATGGATTCGAAAACAATTCTTTGGAACGGACCTCTTGGAGTGTTTGAAATGGAAACATTTGCCAAAGGAACTATCGCATTAGGAAACTATATTGCAGCAGCTACAGCTAACGGAACATTCTCCCTTGTAGGTGGTGGTGATTCAGTTGCAGCGGTAAAACAATTTGGTTTCGAAGATAAAATGAGCTACGTTTCAACTGGTGGTGGTGCTATGTTAGAAATGTTGGAAGGAAAAACTTTACCTGGTATTGCAGCTATACTAGACTAAAATATAACAATTTTAACATTTTTTATTGATTTATTTAGCTGCAACATCTTAAGTTTGCACAAACGATTTCTTAATCGCTTAAAATTAAGCAAGTTGACAACAAAAATATGACTATAAAAAAGATCACTTTATCATTATTTCTATTAGTATCAATTCCCCTGTTTTCGCAAGAAATTGCTGAAAGCAAGGGAATTGCTGCAATAGAAACTAAGCTTTCTTATTTGGATTCTATCAAACAAAGTTTTGTACACGACGAAATGGCCAGTTGTGTAGATAGTTTGTGGACTAAAGAATTGACCAGCTTGGATTTATACAACGACATCACAAAAGATATCGAAACGATAAATACCGATGAAAAAGTAGATTACGAATTGCCAACCGAGCTTTTAAAATCAAGACTTGAAGCCATGAATGCTAAATCTCCGTTTAACATTCAGTACAATCAGGGCTTAGAAAATATCATCAAATCGTTCTTAAAAAATCGAAAAAAGTCTTTTGAACGCCTGATGTCCATTTCGGAATATTATTTTCCAATGTTCGAAGACGTTTTTGCCAAAAACAACATTCCATTAGAAATCAAATATTTAGCCATTGTAGAATCGGCTTTAAATCCAAAAGCGGTTTCCAGAGTGGGTGCTACGGGACTTTGGCAATTTATGTATCAAACCGGAAAACAATACAATTTAAAAATAGATTCTTACATCGACGAACGTAGCGATCCATTGAAAGCAACCGCTGCCGCAGCGCAATATATGTCGAATATGTTTTCGATTTTTGGCGACTGGGAATTGGTTTTAGCCTCTTATAATTCAGGTCCCGGAAATGTAGCAAAAGCAATAAGACGCTCCGGAGGTCAGCAAAATTTCTGGAGTATTAAGAATAATTTGCCAAGGGAAACTCAGGGTTATGTTCCGGCATTCTTAGCAACGATGTATTTGTATGAATACCGCAAAGAACACGGAATCAAGCCTAATAAAACCTTAATTCAACGCTTTACCACCGATACGGTAATGATTAAAAAACAGATGTCTTTTAAACAAATAGCCGATTTGTTAGACGTTCCTGTTTCACAATTACAACATTTAAACCCTTCTTACAAGCTTAACGTAATTCCTTATTACCATGATGAGAATCATTATTTGCGTTTGCCAAAAGATAAGATTGGTGTCTTTGTTTCAAATGAAGAAAAAATTTACGCTTATATTCAGCACGAAGCCGATTTAAAAAACAACAATCCGTTTAAAAATACTACGACAACAACTGCCGTTGCAACTGTTGAAAAACCTAGTTTTCCTGCCGGAAGTACCACACAGTATTACAAAGTAAAACAAGGCGACAACTTAAGCACTATTGCCAGCAAATACAATGTTGAGTTAGAGGATTTAAAAAAATGGAATAAACTAAACGGAAATTCAATTGCTTACGGAAAGGTTTTAACACTTTTTGTTCCTGAAACCAAAACCGCAATTGCATCTGCCGACATCAAAGAAAGACCTAAAAAAGAAGTTAAAAACGATTCTTTAGCTTCTAAAAACAACAGCATTTATATTGTTCAAAATGGTGATAATTTAAGCAACATTGCCGAAGCTAACGATGTTACGGTTGCCCAAATTAAAGAATGGAACAAACTTAACAGCAACACCATTCAGGCAGGTATGAGTCTGCAAGTTTCAGAGAAAGAAGCCGAAGCTGAAGTAGCTGTAGCAACTCCTGCTGCCGAATTAAAAAACATTGAATATACGGTTCAAAAAGGAGATAATCTGGGAAATATTTCTAAGAAATTCGGAACTCCTGTTGCCGATTTGAAAGAATGGAATCATCTAACAGACAACAATATTGGATTAGGAAAAACATTAATCGTAGCTAAAAACGAAGTTGCCATCAACACCTCAAAAGCTACTGCCGCTTCTTTTAAGAAAACCAAAACAGAGGCTGCTTTACAACACGATTACTTTGTAAAAAAAGGAGATTCCTTATTTAGTATTGCCAAAAAATACCCTGGTGTTACTGTTTCAGACATCAAAAAATGGAACGACATTAGTAATGAAGACATCAAACCGGGAATGAAATTAAAAATCAAAAGTTAATATACTTTAACAAATCACAACGAAAGGCTTTATTCAACGATAGAATAAAGCCTTTTTTTATTATTTATGCTAATTTTTTGCTGTTTTTAAAAAAATTGGAACGATATTCGCTATACTTTTTTTTAAACAAACCAAAAACGAATACAAAACAATTCAACCTTAAAATTTGAATTGCAGTTACAACCGATACAAAATGAATAAAACCCATTTTATATTGCTTTTTATTTCCATTCTTTTCTTTTCCTGCAAACAGGAAATGAGCACACCGGAAAGAGTCAATGGAAAAATCAATAACATCTCGGTGATTATAGACGATTTATTATGGAATGGCGAAATTGGCGACAGCATCCGTAACAAATTTGCCTCTCCCGTTTATGGACTGCCTCAGGAAGAACCTCTTTTTACCATTAATCAGTTTCCGGTAAAACTCATGGAAGGTTTTATGACCGAAAGCAGAAACATTATCATCATTAAAAAAGACGCTAAAGAAGACTTTAAAATCACCAAAAATCAGTTTGCCAATCCGCAAAACATCTTTCAAATTTCCGCTAAAGGAGCCAATGATATTCTTTGTCTGATTCAAAAAAATGCGCCGCAAATTATTCAAACTATCCATCAGACAGAAATCCAGGAATGTCAATATCTAAACAGAAAATCACTTTTAGATCCTAAATTCTTTAAAGACAGTTTCAACATCAAACTTGAAATGCCTGCCAATTATCAATTAATGGTTCAAAAAAAGAATTTTCTATGGTTCAAAAAAGAAATCATTAGCGGCAACACCAGTATTTTAATCTACGAAGTCCCTTTAAACACCATTAAAAACAAAACGAATAAAGTAACCGATATCATCCGAATGAGAGATTCCATAGGAAAACTTTACATTCACGGCAAAGAAGCCAACACCGATATGATTACCGAAGAAGCCTATTCGCCCTATTTTTCAAATATTGTTCTCAATCACAAAAGAGCTTACGAAACGAAAGGAACCTGGGAATTAAAAAACGATTTTATGTCGGGACCTTTTATCAATTACGCTATCGTAGACAAGGACAATGACCGCTTATTGGTTTTAGAGGGTTTTTGTTACGCTCCTTCAAAAGAAAAAAGAGATTTAATGCTCGAACTCGAAGCAATTATAAAATCGGTGGAAATCAACAAAAAAACAGCCCAAAAATCAAAACCGAAACTTTTGGCGCTGTTTAACAATTAATTTTTGATAAGTAAACCGAAAATTTAAAGTTTTAAAATTTTGCTGTATGTAGCGGTATCATCCAAAATACTTACCGCTTTTTTAATTTCCGAATTGGATTTCATGTAATAACTATAAAATCCTTCCTGATATTGGTAGCGTTTGATAATTTCTTCCAAAATTAAATTCTTAATTTCTTCCTGATTATTATCCAATTGACTCTCTTCACTTTTTTGAACTGCCGCCAGCATTTGCTTGTATTCATTAATAATTGCACCATCAATTCCTTCTTTTTGAGCAATAGCCAAAGTACTCTTCAACGATTCTTCGGTTTCCGTATCAAAAGAGATTTTTTGAGCCTTTAAAAACTGTTTGAAATCCTGAAAATCAGCACTATTAAAGTTTGGAATCTGATTGCCTAAATTGGGATTTTTATAATAATACTTTGTGGCATAATTAAAAATCCCGTCATTTTTAAGTAAAGCATTTGCAATCACACTGGTTTTTGACTCCGGCATTGGCACATCAGGCAAAATTCCGCCACCGTCATAAACGGTTCGTCCTTTTCGGGTTTTAAACGAATTATAATTGGCTTCCTGAGTTCGAACTGCCAAACCATTTTTGTCTTTGTGCGCATAATCCAAAGCCTGAATACATCTTCCGGAAGGCGTAAAATATCTGGAAATAGTTACTTTAAGCTGTGTATTATAAGTCAAATCGATAGGTTTTTGAACCAATCCTTTTCCAAAACTTCGGCTACCCACAATCACCGCGCGATCCAAATCCTGCAAAGCACCTGATACAATTTCCGAAGCCGAAGCACTTTTATCATTCACAATAATCACCAACGGAATTTCTAAATCTACCGGATCAAAAGAGGTTTTATAAGTATTGTTGTGCTTTTCGTTAATAGATTTGGTGGTAACAATTACTTCATTTTTGGGCACGAATAAATTACAGATATTAATTGCCTCGTTCAACAATCCACCGGGATTATTTCTCAAATCCAGAATAATTTGGCTGGCACCTTGTTTTTTGAGTTCCAACAACGCTTCTTTGGTTTCATTAGATGCTTTTCTATTAAAACGACTCAGAACGATATAACCGGTTTTGTCATCAATTTTAGCATAAAAAGGAACCGATTTAATTTCTACTTCATCCAAAATTATCTCGGTTGTATTCATCTTTCCCTGACGCAGGAATTTAATCGCAATTTTGGTATTCTTTGCACCTTTTAAAAGTTGAGAAGCATCATCCTTAAAATCAGCAATAGCCACATCTCCTATTTGTACAATTTCGTCACCGGCTTTAAAACCGGCTTTATCAGCAGGAAAATCTTTGTAAACTTCCCGCAAGATTAATTTTCCTGATTTTTGCGTGATTAGAGCACCTATTCCGGTATATTCGCCGGTATTATTGATTTTGAATTTCAACACATCCTGCTCGTTAAAGTACACCGTATAAGGATCCAAACTCGCCAACATGCCTTTGATGGCTGTGTCCATCAGTTCTCCCGGATTAGTTTCATCCACATAATTCATATTCAACTCTTTGAATAATGTCGTGAAAATTTCAATTTGCTTAGCTATTTCAAAGAAATCATCCTTGAAACTGGAACCAATAAATAAAAACGCCGAAGCGACTACGGGAAGAATATATCTCTTTTTGATAAAACACATCATTTTAAACTACTTTTTTCTTAAATCTCTTTCTAATAAAATAGCCAATAGCTCCAAAAAATATCAGAAACGGCCAAATACTAATTAAACCAACAAGAAAGCCTGAGAAACTATTAAACCCTGATTTCAAAGCATTCCAAATTTTTGAACCGTATGAAATCGTTGCACCTCCTTCATTAGCAACCGTTTTATAAAACTCAAGAGTAATAGTACTCATCGAAATTTGACTTTGCATAAATCGCAATTGTCCTTCTTTAGCTTCAATTTCTTCGCGAATAGCAGAAAGTTGAGCTTCAATTTCCAGCATTTCTGAAACTTTATTTGCTTTTTTTAAAAGTTCCAAATAGCGGGCTTCAAGTACTTTTTTGGCTTTTAATCTGGCGTCAATATCTATGTATTCTTCGGTAACATCTTGTGAAGAAATCTCTTTATTATCAAAATAAGTAACTCCTTTGGAAATGTCACTTAAAAACAAATCAAACTTTGCACTTGGAATACGAACAACAATTTTTCTAAAAATAGATCCATAATCTTTTCCTTCCGTATCGTTCTGAATAATTGCATGATACTTTTTTACAGCTACAACCACCTGATTATAGGTTTCTTCTAAATCATTACTTTCAAACCTGATGTCTCCAGTCTTAATTATTTTTTGTTCAATAATTTCCTCAGATTTTGCAATTACAGGCTTGACGAATTTCACCTGATCCACCGGTGGTGGCGGTGTAGCTATAGCAACGGCTTCAACATCATCATTTTTAAAATTTTGTTCATTTAACCTATCCGATTTTTTACAACTAAAAAAAAAGACCAACAATAGCAAAAGCAAGAATATATTTTTCATAAATAATTAATTTTAAATATCATCAATTAAAAATAATGAATATTCGCATAAAAAAACAAATCTATTCTGCTTTTAAATTTTGATTCACAAATTTCTCAAACAATTGAATGGTTTTGGTATTGATTTCTTCGTAAGTCAAACGCTCTTTGGTTTGATAAAAAAACATAAACGCATAAGGTTTGTCCAGATTATCCAACAAAATATGTTTGTTCAGGCGATAAGTTTCGCGAAGAATACGCTTAAAACGATTACGGTCAACGGCTTTTTTGAAGTATTTTTTAGAAACCGAAACACCCATTTTGATTTTTTCATTTTCATTCAAAGAACCGGAATGATACACTAAACGCAATGGATATTTAGAAACCGATTTGCCTTCAGAGAATAACAATCCAATGCTGATTTTACTTTTAAGTTTTTCGTTTTTTGGATAATTAAAGCTCATTTTTATGGTATAAGGTCAAATTTTTAAGACTACAAAGTTACAATTTAACCCCAAACCTATTATTATTTAGGAATTAAATAGCACTAAAAAATTATTTACTACTTTTGCAGCTAATTTTTTTTAAAAATGCAAAAACTTGTTTCGTATCCCATATCGGTAATTTACTATTTGTGTTTCGGACTCACGTTAGTCATTTTTCATCCTATTCAATGGATTTGCCTGAATCTTTTTGGTTATCAGGCGCACAAAAAAAGTGTCGATTATTTGAACTTTTTTTTGCTAAAATGCACTAACTTAGTAGGAACGACTTACACCATAGAAAACCGGGAAGTAATTCCTCAGGGAGTTCCTTTGATTTTTGTAGCCAATCATCAAAGTATGTACGATATTATAGCAATGATTTGGTACTTACGTCGTTTTCATTGTAAATTTGTAAGTAAGAAAGAGTTAGGCAAAGGAATTCCAAGTGTTTCTTTCAATTTAAGACATGGCGGAGCCGCATTAATTGACAGAAAAGATCCTAAACAAGCCATTCCTGAGATAAAAAGATTAGCTGAATATATCGAACACAACAAACGCTCGGCAGTAATTTTCCCGGAAGGCACCCGAAGCAAAACAGGAAAACCAAAAGAATTTGCCCAAACCGGTGTGAAAATATTGTGCAAAAATGCACCTTCAGCCTATATTGTTCCTGTGAGTATTAATAATTCGTGGAAAATGGTAAAATATGGGTTTTTCCCGGTAGGTTTAGGAAATCATCTTACCTTTGCCATTCACACTCCTTTAAAAGTGAGTGATTATAGTTTTCCTGAATTAATGGAAAAGACAGAAAGTGCAGTAGTAAAAGGAATAAAATTTTAAAATATACAAAATGTCTATAAAAAACATTCGATTAGAAGTTATGCAGTTTTTGGAAAAAAACGTGGCCAGCTACATGGAACAATATTTGATTCCAGTGGAACAAATATGGCAGCCATCGGACTTTTTACCAAATTCTGAAGGAGATAACTTCTTAGAAGAAGTAAAAGAATTACGCGAAATCTCTAAGGATTTACCTTATGATTTCTGGGTAGCTATGGTAGGTGATATGATTACCGAAGAGGCGCTTCCTACCTACGAAAACTGGCTAATGGAAGTAGAAGGAGTTGACAATGAAGGCCGAAACGGCTGGTCAGCCTGGGTACGTGAATGGACCGGAGAAGAAAACCGTCATGGTGATTTATTGAACAAATACCTGTATTTATCAGGTCGTGTAAACATGCGCGAAATCGAAATGACTACCCAACATCTAATCAACGACGGATTTGATATTGGTACCGGAAGAGATCCGTATAAAAACTTTGTTTACACCAGTTTCCAGGAATTAGCGACTTATGTTTCACACAACAGAGTTTCACAATTAGCCAAAAGCTATGGCGACAAGAAATTGTCTAAAATGTGTAAAATGATTGCCGGAGATGAAATGCGCCACCACCATGCTTACAGCCATTTTGTAAGCGAAATTTTCAAAGTAGATCCAAGCGAAATGATGTTGGCTTTCCAATACATGATGAAACAAAAAATCGTTATGCCGGCTCATTTCCTGAGAGAATCAGGACAAAAAATCAGTTCTGCATTCGAATTATTTTCAGATTCAGCGCAACGTATTGGGGTTTATACCGCCAATGACTACGTGGATATCATGCAAAAATTAATTGACAAATGGGAAATTGACAAAATCGCTGGTTTGACTGACGAAGCCGAAAAAGCCCGTGATTACTTAATGAAATTACCTGCCCGAATGGCTAGAATTTCCGAAAGATTAGTCATTCCCAAAGAATCTCACATCTTTAAATGGGTAGAACCGGCTAGATTGTAGATTTCAAATTTTAGAAAACAGAATTTAGATTTTACGATTTTTAAAATTGAATTAAATAAATTAAAATGTTGATTTTTGAAGTACAAAAACTTTGAAAATCAACATTTTTTTTAAAACACTAATATGACCAACACTGACATCATCAGCAAAACAATCACTTTTGTAAAACAACAATTAGCAAATGCCGAAGGCGGTCACGACTGGTTTCACATTGAAAGAGTCTATAAAAACGCTTTGTTAATTGCCCGTGAAGAAAAATGTGATTTGCAAATTGTTCAGCTCGCTGCCCTACTCCATGATATTGCCGACAGCAAATTTCACAACGGTGACGAAACAATCGGACCAGAAACAGCCCGAAACTTTTTGGAATCAAAAAATATTGCTCCGGAAACCATCAGTCATATAATTAATATCATCGAAAACATTTCGTTTAAAGGCGGAAATTTTGACAAAAACTTCCATTCTGTCGAACTTGATATTGTTCAGGATGCTGACCGATTGGACGCCATTGGAGCCATTGGTATTGCCCGTGCTTTTAATTACGGCGGATTTAAAAACCGGGCGCTCTATGACCCTGAAATAGCACCAAATACCAATATGAGCGTCGAAGAATACAAACGCAGTCAGGCGCCAACAATTAATCATTTTTACGAAAAATTATTGTTGTTAAAAGACAAAATGAATACGCAAACCGGAAAACAAATTGCGCAGCAAAGACATCAGTTCATGCAAAATTTCCTTTCACAATTTTATGCCGAGTGGGAAGGAGAAAAATAATCAGAGCGATTTTTCTTGTGTTTTTTAACACAAACTCTGATTTTATAACAACAAAAACTACCTTTTAACAGATTTTTTGATGCTTTTATCATTATTAACAAATATTTATTAACGAATACTTGCTAAAATAGTTTTGTCGATATAGATTTGCAGCATTGATGAAAAAAGCAATAAAACATATTACTCTTTTATGTATGCTGCTACTATTTGGCAATGGACAATTAATGGCTCATTTCCATTCAGCTAGTTTACAGGCTATTACTTCCAGTCATCACACAAATTCAGGCAAATCAGCAAACACGGAATTCATAAACTACTTCCTTAGTTTTCACATTACTTCATCTTTTCCTGAAAACGATTTATTCAAAAGAAGAGAAATCACTACTGATAATGAAGAAGAAGACGTTGAAAACGCCTCTCCTGAAAAAAAGACAGAAAAATTAAGTTGCTATAGCATTTATTTTAAGCAACAGCCTTCGGGTATCATTCCTACGTATAAAATCAATAATTCTTTTGCTTTACGCGAAGAATTTTGTCATTTATATACAAATAATCCACGCTACATCTTATTCGAGGTCTTTCGAATTTGATCCCCTTTCCTCTTTTTCAGTTTTTATAAAAAACTCATTTCACCATATCCTTTGTAGTTGTTTTTAACAACAAGCAAAAGATAAGGCACAGCTGTCGTTTGTCAACCTCAGCTCAAAACGCATCATACCATACCGTCTAAAAACAAATAATTATCATGAAAAAAACCTCAATTTTCATTGGTCTTATGGCCATTCTATGCACTATTGGTTGCAATTCACACAAAGAAGAAAAAAAAGAAGAGAGGACATTCCAGGTTACTAATCCGGTAGCAATGGACACCTCAATAGTTAAAGAATACGTTTGCCAAATTCACTCTATCCGTCACATTGAATTGCGATCAATGGAGAAAGGATACCTTCAAAAAATAAATGTAGACGAAGGACAAAAGGTTAAAAAAGGACAATTAATGTTCCAAATCATGCCTAATGTGTATCAGGCCGACTTACAAAAAGCAAAAGCCGAAGGAAATGTTGCGGCCATTGAATACAAAAACACTAAACTTTTGGCTGACAGCAAAGTAGTTTCTCCAAACGAATTAGCGCTTTCTAAAGCAAAATACGATAAAGCCAATGCCGAAATCCAATTAGCAGCAACACATCTAGGATTTACCACTATCAGAGCTCCTTTTGACGGCGTAATGGATCATTTATTAGCCAGAGAAGGAAGTATGCTTGAAGAAGGTGAATTACTAACTTCACTTTCTGACAACAGCAAAATGTGGGTGTATTTCAATGTTCCGGAAGCCGAATATTTAAATTACATGGAAAGTGCTAACCAAGGTAAGAAACAAAAAGTTCAGCTTTTGATGGCTAATAATCAGGTATTTGATCACACCGGTATTGTGGAAACTATTGAAGGAGAATTCAACAACGAAACCGGAAATATTGCCTTCAGAGCTACTTTCCCTAACCCAAAAGGAATTTTAAGACACGGAGAAACCGGAACAATATTAATGACCGTTCCTTTGAAAAACGTATTAATCATTCCTCAAAAAACAACTTTTGAAGTATTAGACAAGCGCTATGTTTTTGTTATTGATAAAAACGGAGTAGTCAGACAAAGAGAAATTACCATTGGAGCTACTTTAGAAAATCTTTTTACAGTAAAAAAAGGATTAGACGTAAACGATCGCATTTTATTAGACGGATTACGATTGGTTAAAAACAATGAAAAAGTAAAATTCAAAGTTGAAAATGCACAATATGTAATGAAACATCTTGATGTTTATGCCGAGTAACAACCCTTAAAAAAACAATAAAATGTTTAAAAAGTTTATTCAAAGACCGGTCTTAGCGATTGTAATTTCGGTCATCATTGTATTTATGGGGTTGCTTGCCATCAAACAATTACCCATCTCGCAATTTCCTGAAATTGCACCTACCACTGTAAATATATTTATTGCCTATCCGGGTTCAAGCTCGGATGTATTGGTAAAATCAACCTTGATTCCGCTGGAAACTGCCATCAATGGGGTGCCGGGAATGCGTTATATTGCTTCCGATGCTACCAGTGCGGGAGAAGGAACTATTCGTGTCATTTTCGAACCTGGAACCGACCCCAATGTCGCCGTTATCAGGGTAAAAACAAGGGTCGACCAGGTAATGCCCTTGTTACCGGACTTAGTACAACGTGAAGGGGTTATCATTACTCCGGTTCAGCCAAGTATGTTGATGTATGTGGATTTATACAGCAAAAAAGGCCATGGAATGGATGAAAAATTCCTTTACAATTATGCCTACACCAACATGCTTCGTGAAATACAACGTATTAACGGTATTGCCAGTGCGCAAATTCTGGGTAGCCGTAAATATGCCATGCGTATTTGGTTAAAACCAGACCGTATGCGTGCTTACAATATCTCGGCAGAAGAAGTAATGGAAGCCATGCAGGAACAAAGTATCCTGGCAAGACCCGGAAGAATTGGACAAAGTTCCGGTATAAAATCACAATCGCTCGAATATGTATTAACCTACCGAGACCGTTATTCTACTCCGGAGGAATACAAAGATGTCATCATTCGTGCCAATGCAAATGGTGAAGCAATCAAATTAGGTGATATTGCTAATGTAGAATTAGGAAGTGAGTTCTACGACATCTACGACAACTTAGACGGAAAACCATCTGCATCAATCGTTTTAAAACAAACCCTTGGAACCAATGGTAGTGATGTAATTAAGGCTGTAAAAGCCAAATTAAAAGAACTGGAAAAAGATCTTCCTCCGGGAGTGGGTTACAAAATCAGTTATGACGTATCCAGCTTCTTAAATGCTTCTATTGAACAGGTAATAGACACGCTTAGAGACGCCTTTGTTTTAGTATCCATCGTAGTATTCCTGTTTTTAGGAGACTGGCGTTCGACCTTAATTCCGGTTATTGCAGTACCGGTATCCTTAATTGGAGCCTTCTTTGTTATGCAAATGTTTGGTTTATCCATCAACCTGATAACCTTATTTGCCTTAGTATTAGCCATTGGTATTGTGGTCGATGATGCGATTGTGGTTGTAGAAGCCGTCCATGTAAAAATGGAAGAAGAACATCTCACGCCATTTAAAGCTTCCAAAGCGGTATTAGGCGAAATTGGTGGAGCTATTATTGCGATTACCTTGGTAATGGTTTCCGTATTTATTCCTATTTCGTTCATGACAGGACCTGTTGGGGTATTCTACCGTCAGTTCTCCATTACTATGGCGGGATCAATTATCATCTCGGCCGTTGTTGCCTTGACATTGACACCGGTACTTTGTGCCATGTTGTTGAAACACAATCATGGTCATACCAAGAAAAAATCACCTATTGATCGTTTCATCGATTGGTTCAACAAAGGATTCGAAAAATTAACCGGTCACTATGTAGGTATTTTGAAACACATTGTAAACCGAAGAGTAATTACTTTTGGAATTCTAATTGGATTTAGTGTTGCGACTTATTTCACCAATGAAGCGCTTCCTGCCGGATTTATTCCAAGTGAGGATCAGGGAATGATTTATGCGATTATCCAAACCCCTCCTGGAACAACCTTAGAGCGTACCAATGATGTTGCAAGAAAATTACAGAAAATTTGTGAAGAAATTGACGGTGTATCTTCTGTATCATCCTTAGCGGGTTATGAAATTATGACCGAAGGCCGTGGTTCAAACGCAGGTACCTGTTTGATCAACCTAAAACCTTGGGAAGAACGTTCTCATTCGGTACATGAAATCATGGAAGAATTGGAAGGTAAATCTAAAAATCTGGGTGCAATCATTGAATACTTTGAACCACCGGCTGTACCAGGATTTGGTTCCTCGGGAGGTTTCTCTTTGCGTTTATTGGATAAAACCAATGGAACCGATTATCAGGAATTCCAAAGAGTAAACAACGATTTCCTTGCGGAATTAGAAAAACGCAAAGAACTTACAGGAGTATTTACTTTCTATTCGGCGAATTATCCGCAGTTAAAATTAGACATTGACAATAAAGCGGCTATGCAAAAAGGCGTAACGATCAAAAAAGCAATGGACAATTTAAACATCCTTATTGGTAGTACTTACGAACAAGGTTTTATCAAATTTGGTCAATTTTTCAAAGTTTATACGCAGGCAGGTCCGGAATACCGAAGAATTCCTTCGGATTTGGAAAATTTATTCGTGAAAAATGAGGCTGGCGAAATGGTTCCTTACTCTTCTTTTATGAAAGTAACCAAACATTTAGGTCCTAACGAGATTACCCGTTACAACTTGTACAACTCGGCTGCTATTCGTGGATTACCGGCTAAAGGATACACCAGTGCCGATGCCATTAATGCCATTAAAGAAGTTGCTAAATTGAAATTGCCAAGAGGATATGATATTGCTTGGGAAGGATTATCTTATGACGAGGCAAACCGAGGAAACGATGCTTTGTATGTATTCGGGGTAGTATTGATTTTCGTTTACTTAGTGTTAGCCGCACAGTATGAAAGTTTCTTATTACCATTGGCTGTATTATTATCATTACCTGTTGGATTCTTTGGATCATTTGCTTTATTACAATTAATGGGATTGTCTAATGACGTTTATGCTCAAATTGGGGTCATCATGCTTATTGGATTACTCGGTAAGAATGCCGTACTGATTGTAGAGGTTGCCGTCCAGAAGCGGGCTCAGGGCATGAGTATTGTCGATGCGGCTATGGAAGGAGCCAAATTGCGTTTCCGCCCTATTTTGATGACTTCATTTGCCTTTATCGCGGGATTAATTCCGTTAGTAATTGCAACCGGAGCAGGAGCCATTGGTAACCGAACCATTGGAGGTTCGGCTATGGGAGGAATGATTATCGGTACTTTATTCGGAGTCTTTGTAATTCCAGGTTTGTATTACATATTTGCCAAAATGAGCGACGGTCGTACTTTAATTCAGGATGAACATAACGAACCGGCTTCTGAAGAGTTCATGAGAGCTAGTGAGGGCCAAAGTAAACTTCAATTAAGGCTGAAAGAAATGAACAAACAATTGAAAAAATTAATGAAAAGAGAGGAAGACAATGAATAATTCAATTTTCAAATTTATAAACATAAGGTCAGTGTTAGGACTGACCTTATCTACCCTTGTTTTTCAAAGTTGTGTACCAACAAGAACCGTGCGCGATGAAAAAAAGGATTTACCGGAACAATTTCAGAATGTTACTTCGAATGATACTACTAATTCGGCTCAGATAAAATGGAAACAATTTTTTGATGATTCTAATCTGAATGCACTTATTGAAACGGCTCTGACCAACAATCAGGAGTTGAATATCATGTTGCAACAGGTGGATATGGCCAAAAATGAAATTCAGGCCCGAAAAGGAGAATATTTACCATTTGTAGGTATTCAGGCAGCAGCCGAAGTAGAAAAAGTAGGTCGTTATACCAGTCAGGGAGCTAATGATGCGAATACGGACATCAAACCGGGAGAAGAATTCCCTGAACCCTTACAAAATTACAAAGTGGGCGCTTTTGCAACCTGGGAACTGGACGTTTGGAAAAAACTGCGCAATGCTAAAAAAGCTGCCGTAATGGAATACCTTTCTACAATGGAAGGTAAAAATTTCATGGTTACCAGCTTAATTGCGGAAATTGCTGATTCGTATTATGAATTACAGGCTTTAGACAACAAACTGGCAATTTTGACTAAAAACTTAGAATTGCAAAACAACGGTTTGACAATTATTCGTTTGCAAATGCAGGCTGCCAAAGCTACCGCTCTTGGTGTGCAAAGACTGGAAGCCGAAGTGTATAAAAACACCAGCGAACTGTACAATGTAAAGCAGGAAATTGTAGAAACCGAAAACAGACTGAATTTCTTAATCGGTCGTTCACCGCAACATATTGACCGAAATTCAGATAATTTTATAGAACAAAAAGTAGATACTATTTATGCTGGTATTCCTTCACAGCTCTTAACCAATCGTCCGGATATCCGACGAGCAGAATATGAATTGCAGGCCGCCAAACTGGATACAAAGGTGGCTCGTGCTAATTTTTATCCTTCATTTACGTTAAGAGCTGGTGTAGGTTTAGAATCGTTCAAGACCAAATATCTTACCACGATGCCGGAATCCGTATTGTATGGTTTAGCTGGTGATATGGTTGCTCCGTTAATCAACAGAAAAGCTATTAAGGCCGCTTATTACAATGCGAATGACAAACAATTGCAAGCTGTTTTTGATTACGAAAAAACCATTTTAAATGCCCATATCGAAGTATTAAACGGTTTGTCTAAAATTGATAACCTGAAGAAAAGCTACGAGCAAAAAGAACATCAGGTGGAGGCTTTGACCAATTCTATCGAAATTACTAACAAACTTTTCAGCGCGGCAAGAGCCGATTATATGGAAGTTTTATTAACGCAACGTGATGCTTTAGAATCCAAATTACAATTGGTGGAAACCAAAAAAGAACAGTTAGCTGCTAAAGTTAACATGTACAAATCATTAGGCGGTGGATGGAATTAATTTCGTCTAAAGTTTGATAGTCTTTAAAAAACACCCTTAATGAAAGACAAAGCCACTATTCTCAGAGTGGCTTTGTTGTTTATATACTATTTCACTAAAACGTATTTTTTCTGTTTTTCATCAAATCTTAATACGCTTTGCTTTGAACTCTGTTTTTTGATGATTTCTTTATCGCAATTGGCATCAAGTGAATAGTCTTTGAACTTCGTTTTGACAATAATATCATTAAACTTATCTGCTAAATTAGTATTGATAACAAAAACACTTTTTGAGGTTTCAAATGAAGCATTTTCACAACCACCACCATTTTCACCATTCGATTTTTCAAGTTCAAAATCATGCAATACTTCAACAATTTGGTTGTTTTTAAAACAATAAAGATTAATTGAATTTGAACTAAATGGATTTACACTTGAACTTCCGCTATAACTATATCTAATGCCAAAAGCTCTGGTATTTTTGTTCAAATAATAAAGTCCAGTATCAATCTTTATTTCATCAAATTTCAAAGCATCCGAAGTCCATTCCGCTTTTTTAGTGTATTTGGATTCAAAAGATTTGGTATTTTTATTATAAACCAATAGGTTGTTGTCAATGTCAAAACAATAATCACATTCCGCATCACGATTGCTAATTACCGGCAAAACAACAATTACTTTTTCATTTTGATTCGGAAGTGCTTTCAAGCAAATTTTATCAGCCAAAAGATCCTTTTCATTAACTTTTAAGAACACAACAGCTTTATTAATAATTTCTTTATCTGACAATTCCTGACCAATAATTGAACTTTTAAAAAGAATAAAAGCAATTACCAATAAATTTTTCATGCACTAAAATGTTTTATTTATTTTTTTAAATCAAAATTCAGCATTAACAAATCTTCAATCTGAAATCAAATTCCCTTTGCTTTCATTTCCAAAATTACGTCCGAAGGATTCAGGAAAGTCGGTGCTTGTTCGGTGATGCTTCCGACTCGTTTTTTATTGAGTTTAAAAACCACATCTTGTTCGCTGGTAAATAACAAAGCACTTAAAAAAGGCTTATTCATCAACGAAAATAAAATAGGATAAGTTTCCTCCAAAGAATAAAAACTTTCGGTCTCCTCGGTTTTAAAACGGCTTATAACCGACATTTGCATCACATCATTCTCCAACAAAACCGGACGAATGTAAACATTCTTGATTTCGGTATCTCCAATGGTTTTTGCCAGCGTTAATTTGGCAAAAGTTTTATCTTCTATACTCTGTTTTACTCTTTCCCAAAAAAGCGCAAAAATAGGCTCGTATGACATTTTATTTTTTTAATTATTTAATTCTGAAATCTAATCCCGAGACTTCGGGACTGAACACTAAACTACTCTCCTGTAAAAACCGCTTTTCTTTTTTCCAAAAAGGCTTTGGTTCCTTCTTTAAAATCCACCGTTCCAAAACATTTTCCGAAGGATTTAATCTCGGTCTCATAGCCATTCTCCCCTTCTCTGTAATTAGCATTTACTGCATGAATCGCCATAGCGATGGCTGCCGGAGAATTTTTAATCATTTTCTGGGCCAATTCATTACAAAAATTCAAAAGCTCAGCCTGTTTACAAATATGATTTACCAATCCCATTCGGTAGGCTTCCTCAGCCGAAATCATTCCGGCCGTTAAAATCATTTCTAAGGCACGTCCTTTACCGATTAGCTGCGGCAAACGCTGTGTTCCTCCGTAACCGGGAATCACGCCCAGAGAAACTTCCGGAAGTCCCATTTTAGCATTTTCAGCAGCCACACGAATATGACAGGACATCGCCAATTCTAAGCCTCCTCCCAGTGCAAATCCGTTGATGGCTGCAATAACCGGCACCCGAAGGTTTTCGACAAAATTAAACAAGGTTTCCTGTCCCTGAGCCGATAACTGAATACCTTCTTCTACTGAAAATTCGGCAAATTCGGCAATATCTGCTCCGGCCACAAAGGCTTTTTCGCCGCTTCCGGTTAAAATAATGGCGCGAACATCCTGAAGCATTTCCAAAGTTGAAAAAGCATGGTGCAATTCGGCAATAGTTACTTTATTTAAAGCATTTAATTTTTCAGGTCGATTGATGGTAATGGTTGCAATATTATGCTCTTTTGCAATCAAAATGTTTTGGTAGCTCATTGTGTTGATTTAAGAGTTAATAATGGGTAGCGAAACTGTAAAACGTGTTCCTTTGCCGTATTCGGTTTCAAAGTCGATGCTGCCTTTATAGTTTTCGATAATATTCTTTATAATTCCTAATCCCAGTCCCATTCCACTGCTTTTGGTGGTAAACTTAGGTTCGAAAATACGATATATATCCTCCGTTTTAATTCCGATTCCGTTATCTTCTACAACAATTAGCACATTATTATCTTCTTTTTTGACCGAAACAGCTACCCTCTTGTCCTCTTGTTGCTCAGGAATCGATTGTATGGCATTTTTTACTAAGTTAGTAATTATTCGGATTAATTGGGTACGATCGATCTTCGAAATTATCTCCGGTGCTTCACTTTCAAAAACAATTTGATTTTCGGTGAAAATATCTAAGGCCAATTCGACTACCTCAACCACATTCAGCGTTTCATTTTGTTGTGCCGGCATCGAGGCAAAATTAGAAAATGCCGAAGCCACCGAATTCATCGTATCAATTTGCTGAATTAAGGTTTCGGAGTAATCTTTCATTTTTTGCAAAATATTCGGATCATCCGGATTAAAACGACGTTGGAAGCTTTGCACTGTCAATCGCATTGGTGTCAGCGGATTTTTAATTTCATGCGCCACCTGTTTGGCCATTTCGCGCCAGGCTTCTTCCCTTTCGCTTTGCGCTAATTTAATGGCACTTTTTTCCAATTCGTCCACCATTTGGTTATAACCGGCTATCAACAAATTGATTTCTTTGCTGTTGGCAGTAATTAAAATCTTTTCGTTTTTTTTGTTCAAACGCGTTTCGTTTAATTTATCCGAAATGGTTTTCAGTGATTTGGTAATATAGGAAGAAAGGAAATAAGCTAAGGCAAAAGCGACAATCAGCATGAAAGAATACACCTGACTCAACCGGATGAGAAAACCATGTAATTCTTTGTCATAAAATCCGTCATCTTCCTGATATGGAATGTTTAAAACCCCCAGCGGTTTGAATTTATCATCTTTAATTTGGGTAAACGAAGATCGATTTTTAATGCCGTTAATGGTCGTAATATCCACATAACGTTTTTCAATCGAAGAACGAACCAGTTTCAGAATGTATTTAGGAATGGGCGGCGCTACTTTGTCCACCGAAAAGGTCTCTTTGGAGGATTTTAGTAAGTTTCCGTCCAAATCATAAATATTGATTTCGATATTATGAATGTGAGCCAATTCATGAATTTTATCCTTAAAAATCAAATCCAGATTTTCGGTTGTCAAAGGATAAGTAGTCGTAGAAAGAATGTAATTGATGTGTTCACGAACCGCATTTTCCTTGCGTTCCAAACGTTCCTGATGGTATTCTTTGGCTTCACTTTTAAACTGAATAATTGAAATAGAAGCCAGTAAAACCGAAGCTACAATTATCACTACGATCATCGAAAGAAAGATTCGAATTCGCAAGGATAGCATTGATAATTTGAAGCTCTTAAACATAGTTTGCAGTATTCAGTAGCAGTGATCAGTGGCAGTTTAAAACTGCATACTGCTACTGCTGACTGTTTTTCTCTCTTATTTTTTTGTAAAATCTAAAACCCAGCATGATAAGAATCGAGAACAAAATAATCCCGATGACACCATAAATCCAATTTACGGCATTTTTTAAAACTACTAAAAAAACAACCGCAAAAAGAATAATCGTTGCTCCTTCATTCCACAAACGCATAAAATTGGTGGAATAGTTTACCTCATCTTTTTGTAATTGTTTGTATATCTGATGGCATTTTAAATGATACAAATACAACACAAAAACAAAGCCAAGTTTTACGTGCATCCACGGCATTTGCAACCAGGCATTTCCCGTAGGTGTAAACAACAGCATCCAAAAGGCAAAAATACTGGCTAAAACCGCCGATGGCCAGGTGATAATATACCACAGGCGATAACTCATAATTTTGAATTGCTTTTGCAAAATTTCCTTTTCAGGAGAAGGTTTATCGGCTGCTTCAATTTGGTAAACAAACAAACGCACAATATAAAACAAACCCGCAAACCAGGTAATGACAAATATGAGGTGCAAAGATTTTAAATAGTTGTAATAATCCATTTGAATTTAGATTTTAGATTAACGATTTTTAATTTTTGATTGTTCCATTCTAAAGACGTAGCATTAAATCTAAAATCGTTAATCAATATTCATCAATCTTAAATCTATTTCGCCCAGTCGTTAATCCAGTTACTTACGGTTTTGCACCAGTCGTCACCATCGTTCAAGCAAGGAACAGCGAGGAATTCTTCTCCCCCGTGTTCTTCAAATTCTTCTTTAGCACGCATGGCAATTTCTTCCAAAGTTTCTAAACAATCCGCCACAAAAGCCGGTGTTACTACCGCCAGTTTCTTAATCCCTTTTGCAGGCATTTTGTTGATTTCAACATCAGTATAAGGCTCTAACCATTTATCACCTGCTAAACGAGACTGAAAAGTAACGCTGTATTTTTCTTTTGGAATTCCTAAAGCTTCTGTTACTAATTTAGTCGTTTCATAACATTGGTGACGGTAACAAAATGCATGAGCCGGCGAAGGAGTATTACAACAAGAACCGTCTATCTTACAATGCGATTTGGTAATATCTGTTTTGCGAATGTGACGCTCCGGCAATCCATGATACGAAAACAACAAATGGTCGTAATCGTATGCTGTCAATGAACTTTTAATCGAATCGGCAAGGTTCTGAATATAATCGGGTTTGTTGTAAAAAGCAGGAACGGATGAAAATTTCATGTTTGGGAAATGCTTTTTGCGCACTTCTTCGGCTTTTTCTAAAACCGTAACCGTTGAGGACATCGCATGATGCGGGTACAATGGAAACAGCAATACTTCAGTCACTCCTTTATCGGCTAGTTCTTTTAAACCGGAATAAATATCCGGATTTCCATAACGCATCGATAAAGCAGCTGGAATACCTAATTGTGGTTTTACTTTTTCAAACATTCTTTTTGAAAGCACAATCAAAGGAGAACCTTCTTCCCACCAAATTTTACTATAGGCTTCGGCTGAATCTTCCGGACGTTTTCTTAAAATAATACCGCGAACCAATAACGCTCTTAATAAAAACGGAACGTCAATCACGTATTTATCCATCAAAAATTCATCTAAATACGGTTTTACATCTTTGGGAGTTGGGCTTTCAGGCGAACCTAAATTGATCAATAATGTACCTTTCATTTTATTGTTTTTGTTGTCGCAAAAGTAAACCAAATCTGTGTTGGTATAAATTACTATTAACTATTTTTTATTTATTGTTGAATCTAAAAAATCAATCTCCAACTAAGCATTCGGATTGATAGACATCAAATATTTTTTGGGTGTAGTTCCAAATTTCTTTTTGAAAGCTGCAATAAAATGACTTCCGGTGCTGTAACCTATTTTTAAACCCACTTCGTTTACATTATAGGATCCACTATCAAGCAGTTTTCGGGCAAAATCCATTTTGTAATCAAACAAAAAGCCATAAACCGTATCGCCATAAATTTGCTTGAAACCCATTTTGAGTTTTTTCAAATTGAGTCCAACCTGGTCAGCCAGTTCCGGTAATCCCGGCGGCTCAGCCATATTAGCAATGATAATTTCTTTGGCTTTTTTAATTTTCAAAACGTTCTCTTCGTCAACCAAAAACGGACATTGTTCGGCATCAGGATCTTCATTTCGGTTGAAAAACAAGCTCAATAATTCGTAACCTTTGCCTTTGTAATACAAATTTTTTATCGAAGGATTCAAATTATAATGGAACATCTGATTCAAAACAATCGCCATCGACGGACTGATATCGCTTTCGTTATAATACTTTTTATCCTGATTTTCTTTGCTCAAAAACGGAATGTGTTCGGCATCAGAAGTAAACAATCCGTGAAACTTTTTAATAGAAACAAAAATGGAAATCAACCAGGATTTAGGTGCAATCTGAACATTCAGAGGCAGTTCTTTTTCGGTATTATAAAATAACAATGCTTTTTCTTCCTTGAGATTAAGCACGTAATTGCCCTGATTAAAAATATAGTTGGCACTACCTTTTAATCCGAAATGAAATTGAATTAAACCCAACTGAACCGGACGCTGAAAGGTTAAAACGGCATCGGTATTATTTTGAAAACGAATTAAAATAAAATCATCGTCAATTTTTATTTCTTCCTCCATTTTTCCTATTTACTTTGTTCCACTTTTGTTTTTTTGGTCTTTCAAAATTAAATCTTTTTGATGGTTTATTCTAAAATAAAAAAATCTTTGTTCTTTTCGTCTCCTATTTCAAAATTCCATTCAGCTGAATGTGGACGGCATTGGAAACTTTATTTTTTACTATTGCGGGAATATCAATGGCAAAATCACTGGCTTTTACTGAAAAATTGGAGACTATTTTAATTCCTGAATTGGATTGACTTATTTTAAGAACCGCCTGAATGGCTTGGGTTTTTCCGTGCAATTCTAATTTTCCGCTAACCCGATAATCCTTAGGTATCGAAGTCAAATTTTGAAGGTCAAAATTTTCAATATTACCTCTAAAAATCGCTTTTGGATATCGGTCACTCTCTATATAATTTTCATTAAAATGCTCTTCCATCAACGCCACTTTAAACCGAAATCCTTTCATTAAAGCCAAACTGGCAATTTCGCCCGTTTTCGGGTTTAGAACTAAAGTTACCGTATTATTTGCTGCTTTTACTTCTTCAAATGAAGGCACCGAAGCTTCAAAAACGACGGTCGCCGTTTTACAAATCATTTTCTCCTGAGCAAAAGTCAAATTGGCTAACAACAAAACGCTTATTAAAATAATTTTTTTCATGTTTTCTGTTTTTAAATTACTCTTCGACAAATCCGTCATTTTTCCATTGCACTACAATATCAATCGTAGCTTGCGGTAATCTTGGCCCGCCTTGCGGCATCAACAAACTATTGCCGTTGTTAAGTGAAATTCGATCAATCAATCCCCGACTTTCAATAGCATTTTTCACCTGAGCATAAGTCGCTAATGACATTGGAGCGCCATTCGTTGGTGTTGCTCCGTGACAACGAATGCAATTATTATCCATAATCGGTTTTACATTTTGTTTATAAGTAACAACGCCTTCAATGGGCGGATTATCCATTAAAGTTTCCGGATTATCATTGGAACAAGCCATAAAAAAACAGGCAGATAACAGCAACATAAAAAGATTTTTTGTTTTCATAACGATTGGTTTTTTGAGAATTAAACAAAACAAAGTCAGCTCGATAAATGATATACGACAAAAAAATCTTAGCGGTTTTTGAAACTTATAATTTTTGTCAAAACCAAATTCAGAATTCCCACGTACATATCAATAGGTTTCTAAAATGCAGCATCATGAAGAAAAAATTACAATATGGAATCTTGATTTCCGCAGTAACATTGGCTGTAATTCTTTATTGCTATGTCTATCAAAACCATAGAAATATTAGTCAGGAAAAAGCCGCTTACTCGATGAGTGTTCCGGAATTAGAAAAAGAATTTACTGCCAATGATAGTTTGGCACTGGCAAAATTTCTGGATCAAACGATACGAATAATGGCTACTATAACGGCCTTAGATCACCAAAACAACTTAATGGTTTTGAATCATAAACTCTTAGCCATTTTTACCGACAGCATTCCTAAAAACATTAAAATCAATCAAAAAGTTACCGTCAAAGGTCGGTTTTTGGGCTACGATGAATTAGTTGACGAATTTAAAATGGACCAATGTTCATTTGCTGATTAACCAATAAAAAAACATTTATGAAAAAGCTTATCTCCCTGTTATTGCTGATTCCTTTAACAGCATTTTCCCAAAATGATTTACTAAACGGAATCGATTCTATTTCTTCAAAAGAAAGAGTCACTGCTGCCTTTAAAGCTTTGAAAATTGTCAATTTAGAATCGACCAAACTGGCCGCCAAAGGCGATTTGTATTTTATTGTAGCCCATCGGTTTGGTTCGGTAAAAGATGGTTTTGAAGGTTTCTTCGGATTAGACAATGCAAACACCCAACTGAAATTTGTTTACGGACTAACGGAAAATGTAACCCTCAGCGCCGCCAGAAGCGAACTGGCTTATGATTTTTCGTCAAAATATGCTTTGGCACATCAAATTAAAAATGGTTTCCCACTAAGCATTGTAGGATTTTCAAGTTTAGCCATTAACAATACACTAAAAGAAAGCTTGTATCCAAAACTAACTTTCGACAATCGATTGACTTATGTGCAACAATTATTGGTTTCCAGAAAATTTTCTGAAAAATTATCTTTCGAAATTGCCCCAACTCTTTTCCATGAAAATTTTGTTGACAATCCGCAACAGGATAATACACAATATGCTATTGGATTTGGCGGACGCTACAAATTATCGAAACGCTGGTCACTCAATATAGATTATGCAGCTCATTTGAACAGAGCTTCAAACTCTATTTATAAAAATCCATTGTCAATAGGTTTTGATTTAGAAACCGGAGGACACGTTTTCCAAATGCATTTTACCAGTTCACAAGGCATTCAAGAAGCCGCTTTTCTGGGGCAAACTACGGGAGATTGGACAAGAGGCGATGTGTTTTTTGGATTCAATCTGCTGAGAGTTTTTTAGAATTTATCTGAATCAAAACCCGATTCGGTATTTAAAACAATTCTAAATTAATCTTTTTCGCATAAAAATTAAAACCAGAGCAAACTATAACTCGTAAATGATTTTTAAAACCTAAAAACTTTTAAAAATGAAACCCATAATTAAAAAAGGACTTTTAATCATCGGAGGTATTTTGCTTTTATGCGTTGCAATTTTGTTGTATCACGTGATAACGGTGAAACCTGCCGAATATGAAAATGCAAACATCCAGGTGAGTCGCATTGACTTTGAAAACAACATCGATGCCGCGCAGGCGAAACAAATTTGTACCGATTTAAGAAGCATCAAAGGCCTGACTTCTGATTCGATTATTGTAAAAAGAAACGTTGTGGTGTATTTCCACAATAACAAAATGACCAATTCAGAAAAAGTATTCAACGAATTGATGCACAAAAGAGATTATAAAGCCAAACGCTTTATTGTTGATGCTAAACTGGCTAACAAAGCGGTTTGTCCAATGGATCAAAACAGCTTTAGTTACAAATTATTTAAAACCGTAAATCATTTTTTTAATTAACCTTTAAATCCCATTATTATGAAAAATTTTTCAAAACTTACGCTTAGTGTATTGTTAATTGCATCGGCTGCATTAACCTCATGTAATGACGATGATGATCCGGAAGTAAAAGCTTCGATTTATGCCCGATTGGGGGGAACTACCATGGTTGCTGATCCTGATAATTCCGGTCAAATGATTGAACAAGGACGCTTATCTTACCGTAAAGTAATAAATTCTACTGTAGGGCTTATTGTAGCAGATGTCGAGGCGAATGCATCCGGAAATCTAGGAGCTCATTTTGCGCCACTTTTAACTGAAGTTGGTGCAGGAAACACTACTAATCTAGCCATATTAGTAGATAACTTAACCGACTTCTTCTCCTACAATACAGGTGGTACAAATTCCGTAAATATGTATTCGGGTTTAAGTATGGCCGATGCTCATGACCCGGCTAAAAATCCGCGTATGGGAACAAAATCTTCTAATGCGGATTACACCAAATTTGTAGGTTATGTAGGTGCAGCTGCTAACAAAAATGGCGTGGCTTCCAATACAGAACTTTACACCGATATTGTTGCTGTATTAGAGTCATTAAGAACTCCAATAGTTCAAAAATAATTCTTTTTGAAAATAAAAACGCTCCCGTAAAGGGTAGCGTTTTTATTTAAATGCAATAGAAAAATACCTCAGCATAAATTGTTATATAATTTTACAATATACACTTCTCACTGTCATTTAATAACAATTTACCAGAACCCTCAGCGATATTTTTTGCTTATATAAAAATAGTTAATTGCAATTAGTTATTTAGAATAAATCTACACAAATATTCTAAAAACAACTGTTTTTACTGATTTTTCGAATAGAATCGATTTTATAATGACCATTTAAGACCAAAGTGTCTCTTAGCGACACAAAAAGAACTTACAGCGTTGTTTTTATAAAATAGTTAATAATACTTTTGTAGAACTTTTTAAGGAAAGTATAATTATGGAAAGTTTTAATATGTCCAGAAATACCACTTTTTACGCTTTAGGACTAAGTTATAAGAAAGCAGATGCAACGATTAGAGGAAAATTTAGCTTAGATGCCAAAGCTCAATCTATTCTGTTAACCCAGGCTGAAGCCGAAGGAATTGAAGCTTTAATTGTAACTTCAACCTGTAACAGAACCGAAATCTATGGTTTTGCCAATCATCCTTATGAGCTTATCAAACTGCTTTGTGAAAACAGTAATGGTTCGGTTCAGGAATTTCAGGAAGTAGCCTACATCTATAAAAATCAGGAAGCGGTCAACCACATGTTTCGCGTAGGAACCGGATTAGACAGTCAGATTTTAGGTGATTTTGAAATCATCAGCCAAATCAAAAATGCCTTTATTCAAAGTAAATCCTATGGTTTAGTAAACGCTTTCATGGAACGTTTAGTCAACTCGGTGATTCAGGCAAGCAAAAAAATCAAAACCGACACTGAAATTTCTTCCGGAGCAACCTCTGTTTCTTTTGCATCGGTTCAGTATATCATCAAAAATGTTGAGGATATTGCCAATAAAAACATCCTGCTTTTCGGAACAGGAAAAATTGGAAGAAACACCTGTGAAAATTTGGTAAAACATACCAAACACGAACAAATTACCTTAATCAACAGAACTAAAGATAAGGCCGAAAAACTGGCTGAAAAACTGGATTTGGTAGTAAAAGATTATGCCGATTTACAATTAGAATTACAAAAAGCAGATGTTTTAGTTGTAGCTACCGGCGCTCAAAATCCAACCGTGGACAAAGCAATTTTAAATCTGAAAAAACCTTTACTGATTTTAGATTTATCGATTCCTAAAAATGTCAATGAAAATGTTACCGAAATTGAAGGAGTAACATTGATTCACATGGATCACTTATCACAAATAACCGATGAAACTTTGGAGAACAGAAAAAAACACATTCCTGCTGCCGAAGCCATCATCGAAGAAATAAAAGACGAATTCAAAATTTGGACAAAAGGTCGAAAATTTGCTCCAACCATTAATGCGTTGAAAGCGAAATTGAACGAAATTAAAAATTCAGAATTGGATTTTCAAAGTAAAAAAATTGCCGATTTCAACGAAGAACAAGCCGAAATCATCAGCAACAGAATCATTCAAAAAATCACGACTCATTTTGCCAATCATCTCAAAGATGAAAACACCATGGTAGATGAAAGCATTGAATGGATTGAAAAAGTCTTTAAAATTGAAGCTGTAGTGAAATAATTTTTCAACACAAATTACACCAATTTTCACAAATTTAACTAAGTCATAATTTAAGTTATGATGTAAAACAAAATGGCAGAAAAAACAATACGTATAGGAACAAGAGATAGCGAACTCGCTTTATGGCAGGCACATACTGTTCAAAAACAACTAAACGATTTAGGTTATAAAACCGAAATTGTTGCCGTAAAATCGCAAGGCGATATCATTCTTGACAAACCCTTATACGAATTGGGAATCACCGGAATTTTCACCAAAACACTGGATATTGCGATGATTAACGGCGATGTGGATATTGCCGTTCATTCCATGAAAGATGTTCCTACTGCTCTGCCTACAGGAATTGTTCAGGGAGCTGTTTTAAAAAGAGCGAATACACTGGATATATTAGTTCACAAAGGAAATCTTGATTTTCTGGAAAGCAACGGAACAATTGCAACCGGAAGTTTGCGTCGTCAGGCACAATGGCTCAACAAATACCCTAATCATACCGTAGTGGATTTACGCGGAAACGTAAATACCCGAATGCAAAAACTACAGGACAACGACTGGAACGGAGCTGTTTTTGCAGCAGCGGGATTGGAAAGAATCAATTTAAAACCGGGCGATTATATAGACTTAGACTGGATGATTCCGGCGCCTGCTCAGGGTGCAATGCTGGTTGTTGCTATGGCAAATAATGATTATACTCTCGATGCTGTTTCGCAATTAAATGATATCGAAACAGAAGTTTGTACTTATATCGAACGCCAATTTTTAAGAACTTTAGAAGGTGGTTGTACCGCTCCTATTGGTGCTTTGGCAAAATACAATGAAATCGAAGACACCATTCATTTTGACGGCGTCTTATTTTCATTAGACGGAAAACAAAAGATTGAAATCAACAAAGTGGTTGATATTTCCGAATGGAAAAAATTAGGATTTCATTCGGCAAAAGAAATCCTGGATAATGGTGGAAACGAATTAATGGCAACAATCAAAGCAACATTGAAAAAGTAATGAGCCAAACAAGTATTCTTTCGACCAAAACTTTATCTGTAGCACAACGCCAAGCATTTCTTGATGCCGATTTTGACCTTTTGGAACAGGATTTTATCGAAATCAAAAACATCGATTTTGAATTAAAAGATATCAATACTAATTTAATTTTCAGCAGTCAAAATGCTGTTTTAAGTTTATTGGAACAAAAGGACTGGGAAAAACTTAAATCCAAAAGTGTTTTTTGTGTTGGTGAAAAAACCAAAGATTTACTGGAAACCAATGGTTTTAAAGTAGAAGCCAACATGGATTATGCCTCAGAATTAGCAGAAATAATTACCCTGATTTACAACAAAGAAAGCTATACTTTTTTCAGCGGAAATCTACGCAAAGAGACCTTACCAAAAGCACTGAAAAATGCCGGTATCACTTTCAATGAAATTGAGGTTTACCAAACTAAATTAGCGCCATTTAAAATTTCCAAAGAGGAAAATTTTGATGGAATTCTGTTTTTTAGTCCTTCTGGGGTAGAAAGTTATCTTACGAATAATAAAATCACTAAAGAAATTTGCTTTTGCATAGGCGAAACAACCGCAGCAGCATTAGAAAATAAAACTAAAAACATCGTCATTGCCGCCGAACCGACTATTGAAGATGTGATTGAAGCCGTATTAGAAGAATATAAATAAAATATGCTTTAAACAATAAGCCATAAGCAGGAATTAAAGACAAACAAGAACGCTTAAAGCCTAAAGCTTAAAGCCTAAAGCAACAGAAAAATGTTAAAAAACGACCTATTTTTAAAAGCACTAAAAGGAGAAACAGTACAACGTCCACCGGTTTGGATGATGCGTCAGGCAGGAAGATATTTGCCTGAATTCAGAGCTTTACGTGATAAATATGATTTTTTCACCCGTTGTGAAACTCCTGAATTAGCTGCCGAAATCACCGTTCAGCCTATTCGTCGTATTGCTCCGGATGCTGCAATTTTGTTTTCGGATATTTTGGTGGTGCCAAGAGCAATGGGAATTCATGTAGAATTAAAAGACAATTTAGGTCCGATTATCCCAAATCCTATCCGTACCATGGAACAGGTAAATCAGGTATATGTTCCGGATGTAAATGAAACTTTAGGTTACGTTTTTGATGCTGTAAAACTGACTAAAGAAATGCTGAATAACGAAGTACCTTTAATTGGTTTCGCAGGTTCGCCTTGGACTATTTTCTGTTATGCTGTGGAAGGAAAAGGTTCGAAAAGTTTTGATACTGCCAAAGGTTTCTGTTTCTCAAATCCGGTTGCAGCCCATACTTTATTGCAAAAAATCACCGACACAACCATTTTATACCTAAAAGAAAAAGTAAAAACAGGTGTTAATGCCGTTCAAATTTTTGATTCCTGGGGTGGAATGTTGTCTCCTACAGATTATAACGAATTTTCATGGAAATACATCAACCAGATTGTAGAAGCATTGGCAGAAATCACTCCGGTAATTGTTTTCGGAAAAGGATGCTGGTTTGCTTTGAACGAAATGGGAAAAAGTAAAGCTTCTGCATTAGGTGTTGACTGGACTTGTTCGGCCAGAAATGCACGTTACTTATCAGGTGGAAATGTTACTTTACAAGGAAACTTTGACCCGTCACGATTATTGTCGCCAATTCCAACCATCAAGAAAATGGTACACGAAATGATTGACGAATTCGGTAAAGACAAATATGTGGTGAATTTAGGTCACGGAATTTTACCAAATATTCCTGTAGACCACGCTAAGGCGTTTATTGATGCGGTGAAAGAATATAATCAGTAGGCAATCCTGCAAGGTTTCTAAAACCTTGTAGGTCTAAATTTGCAGCAAAATGAAAATAGAAATCTTAGAAAGAGAAAGTTATTATCACATTTACAATAGAGGAATAAATAGCACCTTAATTTTTTTTAATGAAGAAAATAAAAGTTTCTTTCTAAGACAGTTAAATAAATATTTAACTAATAAAATTTCAATCTTTGCTTATTGTTTGATGGATAATCATTTTCATTTAATTATTCGTCTGAATAAAGAAGAAAAGGAAGTTACACAGGCTTTTTCTAATTTTTTTAATTCTTATGTAAAAGCTGTTAACAAGGAAAATGACAGAACAGGAAGTCTTTTTGAAAAACATTTCAAAAGAATAAAATTACAAGACGAAAATTATTTAAAACAATTAATACTATATGTTCATTTAAACCCAAAACATCATTTAGATGCGAATTTTAAAGAATATAAATTCTCTTCCTATCAAGCTTTTATTTCAAATAAAGAAACAAGAATTAAGAGAGAAGAAGTTTTAGATTTATTTGGAGGAATAGAAAATTTCATTTTTTGTCATAATCAGAAAAATGAAATTTTGACAGAAAAGCATACTTTTGAGTAGATTTTTAAGAAGTAAGACCTCCTGCAAGTTCTTTTTTGACCTTGTGGGTATCAGAAGTCAGATCAAAAGATAAACACCTACAAGGTTTTAAAAACCTTGCAGGTTCAAAACGAAGAAAAAATGTTAAACAAAGGCTTAAGAGATCAGGAAAAAATCCGAATTGACAATGTACTCAAAACATTACATTCCTTGGTTTTTGTACCTGAAAAAGCTTTTGACCAAGACCAAATTGAAGAAGCGCTGAAAGATTTCGGACTGAATATAGAAAGTCTGGTTTCAATCTCAACAAACGATTTAATTGTACTTTTGGAAAGATTGCATTTAGACTGGGATCAATTAGAACAATTTGCTGATTTTTTGATTAATTTTTCAAAAGAAAATCAGTTTAATTTCAAAGAAAAAGCCATTAGCATTTACAATTACATCCAAACAGAAAGCAAGACTTTTTCGTTTGGGATTTTTAATAAAATAGCGGCTACAAAAGCAAAATTAAATGAAAAATAAATTTTACCAATACATACAAAACCTTCAGGATCAAATCTGCGCCGGCTTAGAAAAAATAGATGGTGTTGCCCAATTCCGTCAGGATTTATGGGACAGACCAGAAGGCGGTGGCGGAAGAACCCGCGTAATTGAAAACGGCTCAGTTTTCGAAAAAGGCGGAGTAAATATCTCGGCAGTTCATGGCAAATTACCGGATTCAATGCAGAAATTATTCAATGTAGGTGAAGCTGATTTTTTTGCCTGCGGACTTAGTTTAGTCATTCATCCAAAAAACCCAATGGTACCAACGGTTCATGCCAACTGGCGTTATTTTGAAATGTATGATGATAATGGAAACGTAATCCAGCAATGGTTTGGCGGCGGACAGGATTTAACGCCTTATTATTTGTTTGAAGAAGATGCGCGTCATTTTCACCAAACTTGTAAAACGGCTTGTGACAAGCATAATCCCGAATTCTATCCCAACTATAAAAAGAAATGTGACGAGTATTTTTGGAATGCGCACCGTCATGAAGCCAGAGGCTTAGGTGGTTTGTTTTTTGATTATTGCAAAGCCACTCCTGAAATGTCAATGGAAAATTGGTATAATTTTGTGACTGAAGTTGGTAATAGTTTCCTTGAGGCTTATTTACCAATTGTAGAACGAAGAAAAGAATTACCTTATTCTGCTGAACAAAAAACCTGGCAGGAAATTCGTCGTGGTCGTTATGTGGAATTCAATTTGGTTCACGACAAAGGCACCTTATTTGGTTTAAAAACCAATGGTCGAATAGAATCTATTTTGATGTCTTTACCACCACATGTACAATGGGTTTACGACCATCAGCCTGAAGCGGGAAGTGAAGAAGAAAAATTGTTGAAAGTATTAGAAAAACCTGTTGATTGGATAGCTCTGTAAGAGCGATATATTTATAGAAAATTATTCATTGTGTTCATTTGAGCTCCGGAGGAGCGTTATATTATAATGGCAAATACCTATTCTCAATTATATATTCAAATTGTTTTTGCAGTGAAAGGAAGACAAAATCTGATTTCCAGTAAATGGAAAGACGAATCGTATAAATATATAACCGGAATTGTTACAAATGAAGGTCAGAAATTAATTGCTATCAACGGAATGCCAGACCATATCCATATTTTAGTTGGATTAAAGCCCAATAAAGCATTGTCCGATTTGGTAAGAGACATAAAAGCCAATTCTTCGCGATTTATCAATGAAAAAAGATGGATAAATGGTAAATTCGAATGGCAAACCGGATTTGGAGCATTCACTTATAGTTATTCACAATTGACGAGTGTTATTAATTATATTCAAAATCAGGAAGAACACCATAAAACAAAAACATTTAAAGAAGAATATATAGAATTTTTTAAATTGTTTGATATTGATTTTAAAAATGAATATTTATTCGAAGATATATAAAATGCCGCTCCTCTGGAGCTAAAAAACAGAACTGAAAACAATCTATAAATATTACGCTCCTACGGAGCTTGAAAAACTAAAATATATGTTCCCATTACAAAGAGGCAGAAGATTACGCGTTAACGAATCGATTAGAAGTTTAGTTCGTGAAACTACATTAAGTCCAAGTGATTTTATGTTTCCGATGTTTATTGCCGAAGGCGAAAATGTAAAAGTAGAAATCCCATCGATGCCAGGGATTTTCCGTCGTTCGATAGATTTAACGATAGAAGAAGTCAAAGAATTATTCGCTTTAGGTATTCGCGCGGTGAATATCTATGTAAAAGTTAGTGAAGATTTAAAAGACAATGCCGGAACGGAAGCCTGGAATCCAAACGGATTGATGCAACAGACTATCCGCGCCATTAAAACCGCTTGTCCGGAAATGATTGTCATGCCGGATGTAGCGCTTGACCCCTACTCGATTTATGGTCATGACGGAATCATTACCAACGGTGATGTAGAAAACGATGCGACTAACGATGCTCTAGTAAAAATGGCTGTTTCACACGCTGAAGCCGGAGCCGATTTTGTAGCACCATCCGATATGATGGACGGTCGTGTATTGCGTTTGCGTCAGGGATTGGACGCTGCGGGTTTCCACAATGTGGGAATCATGAGTTATTCGGCTAAATATGCTTCGGCATTTTACGGACCGTTTCGTGACGCTTTGGACTCTGCTCCTAAAGAAGCCGATGTGGTTGTACCAAAAGACAAGAAAACCTACCAAATGGACTATGCCAATCGTATTGAAGCCGTAAAAGAAGCCCTTTGGGACGCTGAAGAAGGTGCCGACATGGTCATGGTTAAGCCTGGAATCGCTTATTTAGATATCGTACGCGAAGTAAAAGACGCAGTGAATGTTCCGGTAACCGTTTATCATGTTTCGGGCGAATACGCAATGATTAAAGCCGCTGCCGAAAAAGGCTGGCTGGACAATGACAAAATCATGATGGAGCAGCTAATGTGTATCAAACGTGCCGGAGCGAGCCTGATTTCGACTTATTTTGCTAAAGAAGCCGCTATACTTTTGAATCAGTAAACTGATATTTGTCATTTGTTATCTTTAAAAGAAAATATACATTTGGGAATAAAATTATAAAAAGATGAAAAAAATAATACTCCTTAGTTTGACTCTTATTGCATTTTCCTGTAAAAAAGAAAGTCAGGAATCTTTTGGAAAACAGGAACCAACAGAAGAACAAACGGCCGTTGCTGCAGAAGATAAAGAATTAGCTCCTGAAGAGCTGGGAAAAGTAATCTTTGAAAGCAAAGGAAACTGTATTTCCTGCCACAAAACAGATGAGAAACTAATTGGTCCCAGCTTAGTCGAAATAGCGAAAATATACAAAGAAAAAAATGGTAATATGGTTACTTTCTTAAAAGGAGAAAGCGAAGCTATTGTAGATCCTTCCCAATTTGCTGTAATGCAGGCCAATTTAGCTTTGACCAAAACCTTCTCAGATAAAGAATTACAAGGACTGGAAGCTTATATCAATTCGAATTTGAAATAATCTTTTATTCTATAAAAAACACTAAAACCATCTCAACTCAGAGATGGTTTTGCTTTTTTAACAAACCTCTTAGCGAGCTTTGCGATTAAATTACTTTATCCCTCCAAAAGCACCAAAACAGGCATTTTTATGCAAAATTTCGGTACTGGAAAAACCAACTTTCTTCATCAATTCCAATTGAAAAGTCATGGATCTTGGTGTATCTTCTTTTTCGATATAATCAAAAACTTTTTGTTGATATTCCGCTCCACCATGCTGTTGCAAATAATTCGCATACATTTTCCAAACTAATTTATTGACTTCCGGATGATCCTGAATCAATAAATCAGAAATTAACAAACAGCCCCCCGGCGTTAAACTGTCGAACAACTTTTTGAAAACCAATTCCCATTCGGCATCAGTTCTTAAATGATGTAAAACGGCTCCCGCCAAAATAATATCAAAATGATTCTGTGGCAATTCAATTTCGCGAATATCACCCTGAATCGTTTGCACTTTTCCACTTGTTGCTGCCGAAACCCGTTCCTGAGCTTTATCCAACATATTTTGGCTCAAATCAATCAAAGTACAATCTAAATCCGACACTTTAGAAAGCATTTTCAAAGTATAATTCCCGGCACCACAACCTACGTCCAAAATCGTTTTAGCCTGCGGTTTTACAGCTCTGGCCGTACAAGTAATCAATTCTAAAACCATTTTAGCATCCATCGTTGCCACCTGCCCTGTTTCCAAATTAGAGAATCGTTCCACCTCGTTATCAAAACGTTCTCTGATTTCTGTAACTGTTGATTTTTTCATAGCTTTTAATTTTAAATTATCCATAATAGCTTTTAGCCACGAATTCACTAATTAATAGAAAAATTCATTTTTTTAAATTTCACAAATTATATTTAACCCAATTATATTAGCATAATCAAAAAAAATAATTTGTGAATTCGTGGCAAAAAAACGGTAGTGAATTTTCATTTCACAAACCTATAATTTTCATATATGACATAAAAATGCTTATTTTGTCAATAAATAATACCTAATAAGTATTTATGGAATTACGGCATTTAAAATATTTTCTCAAATTAGCCGAAGAATTGAGCTTTGTTCGCGCTGCCGATAAATTATTCATTTCCCAACCGCCGTTGAGTAGGCAGATTAAGGAACTGGAAAATGAACTGGGTGCCACGCTTTTCGAACGAAATAACAAACGTGTCATCCTTACCGATGCCGGAAAATATTATCAAAAGGAAATTCAGGAATTGTTGCAGAATTTGGAACGAATCAACCAAACGACTAAAAAAATCAGCGAAAATCAAAGCGGTGAATTCCGGATTGCCTATGTGAGTTCGACTTTTTCAGGTGATATATCCAAGCTGATTCAATTTTTATCGAATAAATATCCATACGTCAATTTCCGATTGTACGAAGTCCCGACGGTCAAACAAATTGCGGCTTTAGAAAGCGGTAAAATCGATTTAGGAATTATTCGCGCGCCTTTGCATTCGCCAAAAATCGAGTCAAAATTATGGTTCAAAGACAGTTTTTCACTAGTTTTCAATCGAAATCGATACGACATTCATTCCGAAGCAGATTTTACCCGATTGAAAAAGGAAACTTTTGTATTTTTCAACAAAGATTATGCGCCACAGTTTTACGATGCCTTGTTACAAATTTGCGCGCAATACGGATTTAATCCCAAAGTCGTCCACGAGTCTAACAATATATCGTCGATAATTCAGTTGGTTAAAAACGGACTGGGCGTTTCTATCGTTCCCACAACCATCCAAAAAACACATAATTTTCCGGAATTAGAATTCGTAGAACTCAAAAAAACGGCTCTTTTTACGGATATATTGTTGGCTACACCAAAAGGAAATCCTTCGGAAATTGCTCAGGAAGCCATAGCATTTTTAACCTCATAAAATTTGAAAAATGTCTGAAGAAAAATCAACTGTTTATATTAAAACACCACTTGGTATTGCTAAAATCATTGGTGATGAAAATGGCATTTCGGTTATTTCAATTGCTGATGAAGGCAGCATTTCTGAAAATATCCCTGAAGTTTTACGGCAAGCCGTTTCCCAATTGAATGATTATTTCGAAGGAAAAAGAACTGATTTTAATTTTAAACTGAATCCTTCCGGAACTGATTTTCAACAAAAAGTTTGGAAAGCTTTAATCGAAATTCCCTTTGGAAAAACCACCAGTTATTTGGATTTATCCAAAAAATTAGGCGATGTCAAAGCCATTCGGGCGGTGGCTTCTGCCAATGGTAAAAATCCGTTGTGGATTGTGGTTCCCTGCCATCGAGTTATCGGAAGCGATGGTTCGCTCACGGGTTACGCCGGCGGATTGTGGCGCAAAAAGTGGTTATTGGAACATGAAAATCCGGCTCGAAGACAAGAACTTTTGTTCTGAAAACAAAAGATATACAACGTCACTTCGAGTGATTTTTCGTAATAGAATGGAGAAAAATTGTATCGAGAAGCAATTTAATAATTTCCCCAATCAATTTTTATGTAAATTCGTACTGAATAAACTCCAGATCCATGAAAAAAGTCAAAAAATTTCTGTTTAGATTACTAGTATTTATAGCAGTTTTGATTCTTTCCCTCTATATTTTCAAAAAAGATTATTTATTACGAGCCGTCAGAATTACGTATTTCAATGGACATTCCACTGCTTTTTTAGATGATTATCAATATTTTGATAATTCTATTATTCAAAAAAGCAACCAACCGCAACCCTGGTCTATTGCCAAAGATTACAATCTAGTAAAACCAACGGAAAGACTTGAAAAAACACATCAACAAACGGGAACCGTAGCTTTTTTAATTATCAAAAATGATAGTATCTGGAACGAAAACTATTATGATAATTACAATAAAGACTCCAAATCCAATTCTTTTTCGATGGCCAAAAGCATCGTGACTTCAGCTTTGGGAAAAGCCATCATGGATGGAAAAATCAAAAATTTGGATCAAAAAGTAGCCGACTTTTTTCCGGAATTTTCTAAAGGAAAATCGGCACAAATGACCGTAGGAGATCTGGCTTCGATGGCTTCGGGATTGAATTGGGACGAAGCCTACTACGACCCCTTTTCGGTGACAACTCAAGCCTATTTTGATGAAGATTTAAAACCGGTAATTTTGAATTTAAAAAATGTTGAAACACCCGGAAAAAAGTATAAATATCTGAGTGGCAACACCCAACTTCTGGCCATGTGTATCGAAAAAGCCACCGGAAAACCATTGGCTGATTATGTTTCGGAATCTTTTTGGAAACCTATGGGAGCCGAAAGTGATGCTTTTTGGCAAACCGATAAAAAAGGGTTGGTCAAAGCTTTTTGTTGTATTGCCAGTAATGCCAGAGATTTTGCGCGTTTTGGTAAACTCTATTTACAACATGGAAAATGGAACGGAAAAACGATTTTAGACAGCAATTTTGTGGCAAAATCAGTGCGACCACGCTTTAAAGATTCTCCTCAATACGGTTACGGCTGGTGGCTATGTCAGTTTAAAAACAAAAAAGTGTACTACATGCGTGGTCATTTAGGACAATATGTAATCGTAATTCCGGAAGATCATTTAATTGTTGTCCGACTAGGACATCGGGAAATTAAGAGTTCAAGCGGCAATCCGCACAATAATGATTTTTACATTTATTTGGAAGAAACCTATAAAATGCTGGCTCAGAAAAACAATTCATACCAAAATCCATCGTTATGATAGAAAAAATAAATCTCAATAATATTCTCTTTCTGGACATTGAAACGGTTCCGGAAACAGCCAATTTTAACGAATTGGACAGTGACATGCAGGCTTTGTACGAACAAAAAACCCAATACCAGCGCAAGGATGATTTCTCAGCCGAGGAGTTTTATGACCGTGCCGGAATTTGGGCCGAATTTGGGAAAATTGTCTGTATATCTGTTGGTTTTTTTGTCATTAAAGGCGATGTTCGCAACTTTAGAGTCACTTCTTTTTTTGGTGATGAAGCTAAACTTTTGAAGGATTTTAACAATTTGCTGAACAATCATTTCAATGGACCACAACATCTTTTATGCGGACACAATGCTAAAGAATTTGACATTCCGTTTTTGGCGCGCCGAATGATTATCAACGGTATTGCTATTCCGGACAAGCTGAATCTTTTTGGCAAAAAACCCTGGGAAATTGCACACTTAGACACCTTAGAACTATGGAAATTTGGCGATTACAAGCATTTCACTTCCTTGAAACTGATGTGTAAAGTACTGGGAATACCTTCTCCCAAAGGCGATATCGACGGCAGTCAGGTGGGGCATGTTTTTTATGTTGAAAAAGACATTGACCGCATTGTGACTTATTGTGAAAAGGACACCATTGCTGTTGCCCAGATATTTCTTCGATTAAGACGGGAGGAATTATTAATTGAGGATGAAATTATTCATGTGTAAATAGCAATGGCAATAAGATTTAAAAAGATTTATAATGAACCTAATTAAAAAAGGAATTCTTTTAATAATAATTTTAGTTTTTGCCTTTGTAGTTTACAATTCAAAAACTGAATATTACGAAAAGAGTATTGAATTCAATATCAAAAGTTTAAACGCAGAAATAATAGAAATTGAAGAAGGTCGAGGTACAAAAATTCATTATAAAGAATTCGGTACTGAAAACTATTTTTACTTAGAAGATTATCAAGGAATTAAATTATTAAAAGGAGATGTTTTAAGAAAAAAAGAAAATGAGATAACTGTTATGAGGAAAAATTCTCAAGATGAGTATGTTGAAATTGGAAAAGGTAAAAGTTTAAATCCAGGAGATAGTTATTTTAATTACTTTATTGGAATATAAAAAATGTAATCGTAATTTATTACGAAAGAAAAAACATTATTGTTACTAAAATAATTTTCAATATATTAAGAAAAGATAATTCATTTTTAACAAAATAATCTGCGAATTTGCGGTAAATTATTTCTTAGTGCTCTTTGCGAAAACCCTTTGTGAACTTTGCGGTTAAATATTTACATTTACAAAAATTATAAATTATGGTATTAAGCAGATTTTGGCTGGCAATATTTATTTCGTCTATTGCCTTTATTGTGGTGAGTTTATTCACATCAGACACTTATACAATTGACAGTGTATTGAATGGAAAAAAAGACGACCCCATTTTAATAGCCGAAAAATACGCCGAAGAACTACCTGCTTTTATCAAAGACAGTATTAAAATTGCGCCGGAGCAAACCATGATTATCAATCGGGATACGCTTAATGCGGATACTACTTATGTTTATAAAAACAAGACTGTTAAAATATTCAGCGGTGTTCAAAAATCGGATGGACTATTGCCAACTTGTAAAAGCACTTTGGTGGATTTGATTCTGCCGTTGATTGCTTATCTGGCTTTCTTTTGTGGTTTGATGGAATTGTTAATCATTTCGGGAGCATCCGGAAAACTGGCTGTAGTATTGAGTCCGGTATTTGTAAAAGTGTTTCCGAGTATTCCTAAAAACCATCCGTCCATTTCGTATATGACGCTTAATTTTGCTGCTAATTTCTTAGGGTTGGATTCGGCTGCCACACCTTTTGGATTAAAAGCCATGGAAAGTTTGCAGGAACTCAACCCCGAAAAAGACAAAGCCAGCGATGCCCAAATTATGTTTATGTGCTTGCATGCTTCGGGATTGACACTTATTGCCACTTCTATCATTGGTTATCGTGCAGCGGCCAATGCAGCCAATCCAGCCGATGTGATGCTGCCTTGTATCATTACCTCTTTTATCGGTACGATTGCCGCATTTTTAATTGTTGGTGCCAAACAAAAAATTAATTTCAAAAGTGTTTCCCTTGTGGCTGCTTTGATGGCTTTGATTGCAGCGATTATTGGGCTATTGATGTACGTAAATCATTTGGATTTAATTGGTAAAAACTATTTCACAACGAATCTTTCCGCTTTAATTTTATTGGGAATTATCATCATTACCTTGGTTTTTTCCTTTATGAAAGAAAAGAAATTTACCGAAGCCAAAACCACCGTTTTTGATGCTTTTGTTTCCGGGGCTAACAACGGAGTAAAAACCGGAGTGACTATTTTCCCTTATGTTTTGGGAATGTTAGTCGCTATTTCCTTATTTAGAAACAGCGGACTATTTGAAATTATCAGTAACGGCCTTGGATTTGTATTCTCTAATATGGGTGTCAATAAAGAAATTGTAGATGCTTTACCAGTGGCTTTGTTAAGACCTTTTAGCTCGGCTGGATCGAGAGGGTTTTTGATTGATTCGATGAATACTTTTGGAGCGGATTCTTTAACAGGACGTTTGAGTAGTATTTTTCAATGCAGTGCCGAAAGTACGTTTTATGTCATCGCGGTTTATTTTGGTTCTGTTAATATTAAAAATACCCGCTATGCTTTGCCAACCATGCTTTTGGTAGATGTGATTTGTGTGATTACCGCGATTTTCGTGGCAAGTTGGTTTTTTTAAAATAAATAGACTGAGCCTAAGGCTCATTTATAACTAAAAGTTACATAGCAACGAAATATCTTAAAACAAATATCACTATTGGTTCAATTTAAATCCCTAGAAAATATAAATAAAAAAAGTTCCGTAGGAACGATGCATAAAAGAATATGGCAAACACCTATCGCCAAATATATGTACAATTTGTATTTGCGGTAAAATACCGTGAAGCAGTTGTTGCTAACGAATGGAAATCAACATTATTTGGTGTGATTGGTAATTTGATTAATGAAACTGGTTGCAAAACTATCATTGTTAATGGAGTCGAAGACCATGTTCATTGTTTTCTAGGATTAAAACCTACTGTTTCCATTTCAGAATTAATGAAAACGGTAAAAGCTAAATCATCAAAATACATTAATGACCACAATTTAACCAAATCAAGGTTTGAATGGCAGGAAGGCTATGGTGCGTTTTCTTATGGACATTCCCAAATTGATGTAGTTTATAAATATATTGCTAATCAAGAGGAGCATCACAAGAAGAAAACTTTCAAAGAAGAATATTTAGAATTTTTAGATAAATTCCAAGTTCCATTTGATGAAAAATATCTTTTTGAAAATTTAATATGAAATATGTCCCGAGCCTACGGCTCTTTCTTGATGGTAAATGATTGTTTACAACGGATTAAAATCCGTTGCTACAATATTTGTCGTTCCTACGGAACTTTCACTTTCAAATTTAAAACATTTCATAGAGCCATCGGCTCGAAACATTATGTAGCAACGGATTTTAATCCGTTGGTAAATATGAAATAAAAATAAATGGAATTCCGTAGGAACGGAACATATTGGAAAATTTTAATCATTACTATAACAATAATTCTAGGATTTCTAATCTATTTTTCATTCTTTTGAATCGATAAAACAATAAATTTTATATTTTCCCCAAATCGTATAAAATGAAAAAATATTCAAAACACATAGCTTTGCTATTTTTACTTAGTAGTTTAATGAGTTGCCGAATTCATCCGGTAACCACAACACCTTCCGGAAAAATACCTCCGGGACAGGCTAAAAAAATGACAGGAAGTAAAAGTGCCAAATACTATGCACCAGGCCATAATAAATAATTCTAATAACTTAAACCAATAAAAAAATGTCAAAATACACTAAGTACATCGCGATAGGGTTAATCATTCTATTTTTAGTTACCAGCTTAATAAGCTAGTTTTTAAAACATTAATCGGAAAAACAAAGAGATGGTATTGCATAAATATCGTCTCTTTTTGTTTGAATTTATAACAAAAAGTTTGATTTTACGAAAGAATCACAGCTGTTAAAAGACTGTGGCTACGCTAAATAATTTTATATTTGTCAAAAAAAATAAAACACCAATGGACTTTATTTATCAGGATCCTTATCCAATTTTAAAAGACGATACCCAATACCGTAAAATAACTTCTGACTACGTAAAAGTAGAAAAACTAGGAGACCGCGAAATTCTAACCGTTGACCCAAAAGCTTTGGAATTACTTTCGCAGGAAGCCATGAAAGATGTTTCTTTTATGTTGCGAACTTCGCATTTAGAGAAATTAAGAGCTATTCTTGACGATCCGGAAGCAACCGACAACGACCGATTTGTGGCTTATAATTTATTGCAAAATGCGGTAGTAGCCATTGACGGTGAATTACCTTCCTGTCAGGACACCGGAACAGCGATTGTAATGGCCAAAAAAGGAGAAAATGTATATACAGGCGTTGATGATGCCGAATGGCTTTCTAAAGGTATTTTTAATACTTATATCGAAAGAAACCTGCGTTATTCTCAAATTGTACCTATCAGCATGTTTGAAGAAAAGAACTCAGGTTCTAATCTTCCGGCTCAAATTGATATTTATGCAAAAAAAGGAGATTCTTATGAATTTTTGTTTTTGGCCAAAGGTGGTGGTTCAGCCAACAAAACTTATTTGTACCAACAAACCAAGTCTTTGTTGAATGAAAAATCATTAGACGCTTTTATTCGTGCTAAAATTATGGATTTAGGAACTTCTGCCTGTCCACCCTATCACCTGGCTTTAGTGATTGGAGGAACTTCTGCCGAAGCGAATTTAGCCGCAGTTAAAAAAGCATCTGCAGGTTATTATGATAATTTACCAACCAGCGGAAACATGGCTGGTCAGGCTTTCCGTGATTTGGAATGGGAAAAAAGAGTACAGCAAATTTGCCAGGAAAGTGCCATTGGAGCACAATTTGGAGGAAAATATTTCACGCATGATGTTCGTGTGATTCGTTTGCCGCGTCACGCTGCTTCTTGCCCGGTTGGATTGGGAGTTTCCTGTTCTGCCGACAGAAATATTAAAGGAAAGATTACCAAAGACGGAATTTTTGTAGAGCAATTAGAAGCGAATCCACAACGTTTCTTGCCTGCTACTCCTCCACACTTGGAAGAAGCCGTAGAAATTGATTTGAATCAGCCAATGGAATCTATTTTGGCTGAATTGACTAAATATCCTATCAAAACGCGTTTGAAACTAAACGGAACTTTGATTGTAGCCCGTGATATTGCGCACGCAAAAATTAAAGAATTACTGGATGCCGGAAAACCAATGCCGGACTACTTTAAAAACCACCCGGTATATTACGCTGGACCTGCTAAAACTCCGGACGGCATGCCGTCGGGAAGTTTTGGCCCAACAACCGCAGGACGTATGGACGTGTATGTAGAAGAATTCCAGAAAAATGGTGGAAGTATGGTGATGCTTGCTAAAGGAAATCGTACCAAAGATGTGATGAATGCCTGTAAAACTTACGGCGGATTCTATTTGGGTTCTATCGGAGGACCGGCAGCTATTTTGGCTAAAGAAAATATCCTTTCGGTTGAAGTGGTTGACTTTGAGGAATTAGGAATGGAAGCCGTTAGAAAAATCACCATCAAAGATTTCCCTGCTTTCATCATTACAGATGATAAAGGAAATGATTTCTTTGAGAATTTATAACCAAAGTTTTTAAATATTTCTAACCGCAAATTCGCAAATTAAATCTGTGAATTTGCGGTTTCTTTTTTAATTTATTTGCATCTCCGGAATCTCGCCTTCGATAATCAAATTGGCTTCGGTGGCCGAAACGATATAATCTACGGAAACACCCGGCGCTCTTTCGAGCAATTTAATTCCTTTTGGAGTAATTTCCATTACAGCTAATTCGGTTACGATTTTTTTAACGCAGCCAACGCCCGTTAACGGCAATGTACATTTTTTTAGAATTTTTGACTCTCCGGCTTTATTGACATGCATCATCGCTACGATAATATTTTCGGCTGAAGCCACCAAATCCATCGCGCCTCCCATACCTTTGACCATTTTTCCGGGAATTTTCCAATTGGCAATATCCCCATTCTCAGCAACTTCCATAGCACCTAAAACAGTTAAATCAACATGTTTGCCGCGAATCATCCCGAAACTCATGGCGGAGTCAAAAAACACCGCTCCGGGAAGCGTGGTAATGGTTTGTTTACCCGCGTTTATCAAATCAGCGTCTTCTTCGCCCTCAAAAGGAAACGGCCCCATGCCCAGAACACCATTTTCGCTTTGTATTTCAACGTTTATTCCTTCAGGTATATAATTAGCCACCAGAGTAGGAATTCCTATCCCTAAATTCACAAAATAGCCGTCTTTGAGTTCCCGGGCAATTCTTTTGGCAATATCTTCTTTTGTTAAAAGCATAATTTTATTTTTTTAAAACATATAAGTAATATAAGTTTTCTATTCAAATAGAACATTTTTGAACCATGTAAGAAATCCAAGGTTATTTAAGTTTTGGTTTTATTCTGGTTTAAAATTAATCCCATTTAAATTTAATCCATTTTTAGTAACAAAACCTCTATAGGTTTTGTTATCTAAATCTTTTTTCCATAAATCTTTTTTACTCATCACAATTGAATGCTGACAACCTTTGCATTTATAAGGATATGCTACAAATTCTATTCTAGTTTTCTCTCTTTTAACTAATCCTTTATATTGATAATTTGACCCCTTCAATTTAAAATTTAAAGTATCTTTGTCAATTATACGAACCAATTTTTTCAGGACTAATACACTGTCATTTTTGAAAGTTAATGTAGTTTGAAATATTTCTTTTGGAGAATCAAAATATACATCTTCTTCAAATCCACTAAAACTTTTCCCATTCAATATATCATTGTTTTTATTTTGACATGATGTAAATATTAAAATCGATAATATTACTATCTGAATTGTTTTCTTCATAATATTTTCTATGATTTAGGCTATATTATTTCTTTTCTCTGACCGTTCTCTTCTCAATCCGTTTTTCATATTTCTCACCCTGAAAAATACGTTGTACAAAAATTCCCGGAATGTGAATTTGATTAGGGTCTAAAGTTCCGGCTTCAACCAGTTCTTCGACTTCGGCAATGGTTATATTTCCGGCGCCTGCCATTACAGGATTAAAATTTCGGGCTGTACCTTTGAAGATTAGATTTCCGGCCGTGTCGCCTTTCCAGGCTTTTACAATGGCAAAATCGGCTTTGAATGCCTGTTCCATCACATACATTTTTCCGTTGAATTCCCGGGTTTCTTTACCAATCGCAACTTCGGTTCCATATCCCGCCGGAGTATAAAAAGCCGGAATTCCTGCCTGAGCGACACGACAGCGTTCGGCCAAAGTCCCTTGCGGAATCAATTCGACTTCCAGTTCTCCCGAAAGCATCTGGCGTTCAAACTCGGCATTCTCACCCACATAGGAAGAAATCATTTTTTTAATTTGTTTCTTTTGCAAAAGCAAACCTAAACCAAAATCGTCCACTCCGGCATTATTCGAAATACAAGTGAGTTGTTTTGTTCCTTTTCGAACCAATTCGGCAATAGAATTCTCCGGAATGCCACACAAACCAAAACCTCCCAGAATCAAAGTCATACCGTCTTCAATTCCCTGAAGCGCTTCCTGAACGGATTTTACTGTTTTATTAATCATATCGAATTGATTTCTTTTGATATTAAAAATAAGGCTTTATTTCCAAAAGAAAAAACAATATTTCAATTCGTCCTTAATTATAATTTTTACTCTATTTTTTTATGAAAATGATAAGCACTTATCGTAAAATCCTCTTTGAAATAGAGTTTGTGCGCAGTAGTTCTTGTCGGACCGGAATCTAACTGAATAGAAACACAGTTATTTTCCAAAGCAATTGCTTTCAGGTGATTTAAAAGCTGGCTTGCATAACCCTTACCTCGGTATTCTTCCAATGTTGAAAGATCATCCAGATAAAGCATTTTACCACAATACAACATCGTATAGATACGATAACCGGCAATTGCAACCGTTTTTTTATCCTTTTCCTGAATATAAAGCAAATGATAGCCTTCTTTTTGTAAATCCTGAATTTGAGAAACAAAATTTTCTCTTTTTAACATTGGTCGTAATACAGAAATAGCTTCCCAGCAGGAAGCTATTTCATTATCTGTAATTGCAATTTTAATTTCAGTCATAATCAACAAATAAAATCAACGAGGTTTATTAAAATTCAAATTCATCCGTAGACTGAATAGAATCTTTAGCGATAGAATCATTAACTTTTCTAGGTTGGTAACAATCTACTCTGATAGAAAGATTAGCCGGACGCTCAAATGGTTCTTTGGAAACTTTTAGGTTTGGATCATTATAACACAATTTCATAAAATAACCCCAAACCGGCAAGGCTGACGTAGCTCCCTGTCCGTAAGTTAAACTTTTAAAACGTGCCGAACGGTCTTCGCAACCTACCCAAACTCCGGTAACTAAGTTAGGAACCATTCCCATAAACCATCCGTCAGATTGATTTTGTGTTGTTCCGGTTTTACCTGCAATTGGATTGGTAAAAGCATATGGATAACCTGTCCAGCGGTTATCTCCGTTTCCTCCGTAGGTAGATCTTAACCTATTACCAGAACCTCCTTCAACAACACCTTCCAATAATTTAACTACTGCAAAGGCAATATCTTTATTCAAAACATCATGTGATTCCGGAATTGGTTCGTAAATCACTACTCCGCTTTTATCTTCAATTCGGGATAAAAATTGCGGTTTATTATAAACTCCCTGATTAGCAAAAGTACTGTAAGCCGCTACCATTTCTTCCACCGTAATATCAACGGCTCCAAGAGCAATAGACGGTTGCGCCGGAATTTGAGTTTTTACCCCTAATTTGTGTGTTAATTTAATAACTGCTTCAGGACCTACTTTGTCAATTAATTTAGCCGAAACGGTATTTATCGAATTAGCCAAAGCTTTTTTCAAAGTAACCATTCCCATGTATCGGTTATTAGAGTTTCGTGGTGTCCAGGTTTCCGTAACGTGATGACGTCCTACCGGAATAGTAAACGGCGCATCGATAATTGAATCACAAGGCGACATATTTAATTGCTCAATAGCCGTGGCATACACAAAAGGTTTAAAAGTAGAACCTACCTGTCTGGCTCCCTGAGCTACGTGATCGTATTGAAAATATTTATAGTTGATTCCCCCCACCCAGGCTTTGATATTTCCGGTTTGAGGATCCATTGCCATTAAACCTGCCTGTAAAAAGTGTTTGTAATAACGAATAGAATCCAAAGGTGTCATAATGGTATCGCGTTCTCCTTTCCAGGTAAACACAGTCATCTTTGTTTTCTTATTGAAAGATTCAATAATCTCGTCTTCGGATTTATCCATGGATTTCATCACATACCAACGGTTTGAATTTTTCATTGCTAATTTCAAAATTCGGTTGGTCTCTTTCTCAGTAATATTAACAAATGGAGCATTTTTATTGGTCTTTTGCTGAATAAAAAATTCTTCCTGCAAATTAGCCATGTGTGCCGAAACAGCTTCTTCGGCATGCGCCTGCATTCTGGAGTCGATTGTAGTATAAATTTTTAAACCGTCTTTGTAAATATCGTAATCTGAACCATCCGGTTTTTTATTGGTTTCGGCCCATTTTTTCATGTATTCTCTCAAATATTCTCTGAAATAAGTAGCCATTCCTTCGCGGTGACTTTCTAATTTAAAGTGCAGCGTAATAGGCAAAGCCTGTAATTTTTCTTTTTCAGCCTTGGTAATCATGTGCGCTTTTTCCATTTGCGCAAGCACTACATTTCTGCGGTTTTTTACTCCCACAGGATTTCTAACCGGGTTATACAATCCGGAATTTTTAAACATTCCCACTAAAATTGCCGATTCATCCACCGTTAATTCTTTTGGAGATTTAGAAAAATAAGTATGTGCAGCAGAGCTAACACCTACAGCATAATTTCCAAAATCGTAAACATTGCAATACATCGCAAGAATCTCATTTTTAGTGTATTGTCTTTCTAATCGGATAGCGATAATCCATTCTTTCACTTTTTGAACGATACGAAAGGGCAAAAATTTAGAGCCTTCACCATGAAACAATTGTTTCGCCAATTGTTGGGTCAACGTACTCGCTCCTCCGTTAGTTCCTAAACTCAAAACAGCTCTTAAAGTTCCGCGACCGTCAATTCCTGAATGCTCGTAAAAACGCTCATCTTCGGTTGCTACCAAAGCATCCACTAAATTTTTTGGCAAGTCGGAATACTTTAATTGTGAACGGTTTACCTGAAAATATTTTCCAATAACTACTCCGTCAGAAGAGATAATTTCGGTAGCTAAGTTAGAATCCGGATTTTCTAAATCTTCAAATGAAGGCATGGAACCAAAAAGTCCCCAGGAAGCAAAGAGAAAAAACAACATAATTGCTCCCATTCCATAAAAGAAAAGCTTCCAAAATTTGTTAGTATAATACTTAAAATCGTGATCGGTATTATTTGTCTTTTTGTTAGTTGCCATAAACTATTTATTCTTTTTTTTCAATTCTTAAACCTACTTCTGTAATGCCTTCAAGGGCTGTTACACCGGGAACTTTTCCGCTTTCTCTAACAGCCTGTTTGATATTGAGTTTGTATTTTCCTCTAAACTTTACATTCTCTTTGAAATACAATTTACTCTCTTTGATATCGGTAAATCCATTCCCCAACAAAGTTCCATCGGGAGCTGCCATTTGGTATTCTAAAGTATCTACTTTAGTGTAACCATTAGGTTTTTCTAACGTTACAATCAAGAAAAGATTGTTAAACGGATAATTGTTATTGTCCCTGATGTTTATAAAAAGATCGTATTTTTTGGTCGAATCCAATTCAGGTAAATTGAAAGAAACTACGCTGTCTTTGTGCCAGGCACTGCCCACCGATTTATATTCATCAAAAACCCTTTTTTTATCACAAGAAAAAAAGAGCACACTTACTAAAAGTATTAAAATGCTATTTTTTAGCCTCATTTTTTTTATTCGTTGACGGTTTTCTAGGTCCTTTAAACTTTTTTTCTCCGGCTGGTTTTGGTTGTCCGGCTGTAGCCTGAGGTGCCTGATTTCCTTTGTTTCCGGATTTATTATTCGCTCCTTTTTTAGCATTGGTATTTGGAGCTGCAGCAGCGGCGTTTTCCGCAGGTTTTTTAGCCTTTTTATGGTTTCTTTTGTTCCTTTTAGGTTGGTCAAAACGGGTTAAACTTTCCTGACCTACTGTATTATTAAAGTCTTTTTCAACTTCCTGAGTCACTTCCATAGCAAAATCCTCTAAAGAAGCTACTTTCTTTTTTAACTTGTTTTCGGCAATGATTTCTTTAACCTTATCTACTTTTAGAACGTGCCAGTTAGCAAAATTATTGGTATAAGCAAACCACATTAAGCCTTTAAAAATATCTTGTTTTTGACAAACCGCATCCCCTTTTTCGGTGATTAATTTGGTTTCAAACTCCGGAAAACCTTTCAAAGCGTCCATGTAAGTGTCTAATTCATAATTCAGACAGCATTTCAATTTTCCGCATTGTCCCGCTAATTTCTGCGGATTCAACGACAATTGTTGGTAACGCGCCGCTGAAGTATTCACACTTCTAAAATCGGTTAACCAGGTTGAACAACACAACTCTCTTCCGCAGGAACCAATTCCTCCCAAACGGGCCGCTTCCTGACGAAAACCTACCTGTTTCATCTCGATTCGGGTACTGAATTCTTTTGCAAAATCTTTGATTAACTGACGGAAATCCACACGATCATTAGCCGTATAATAGAACGTTGCTTTCGATCCATCGCCCTGAAATTCAATATCAGAAATTTTCATTTCCAGTTTTTGAATAATTGCCAATTCACGCGCACGCACTTTCATTGGTTCTTCCTTATTTCGGGAAGCCGTCCAGATATCGATGTCTTTTTGAGAAGCTTTTCGGTAAATTTTTGGAATATCAGTAGCATCCGGATTGATGCCTTTTTTCTTCATTTGGATACGAACCAGTTCACCGGTAAGCGTAACAATTCCGATGTCATGACCCGGTGAAGCTACCGTAGCCACAATATCTCCGATACTTAAAGTTAGTTTTTCGGTATTGCGGTAAAACTCTTTTCTTCCATTTTTAAAACGGACTTCAACACAGTTAAATGGCGCTTCGCCATTAGGCAGACTCATATTAGAAAGCCAGTCGAAAACCGTTAATTTGTTGCAGCTATCGGTGCCGCAAGTCCCGTTATTTTTACAACCCTTAGGTGCGCTACCATCAGCGGTTGAACAACTTGCACATGCCATAATTTTATATGTAGTGTTGTGACCAGCACAACTTAAGTTCTTAAAACGTTTAATCGGTAAAGATAGTATTTTTTAATCGTAAGTTGCAAAATTAAGCGTTTTGCAAAAGCTTAATTTTTTTATAAAAAAAGCCTGTTTCAAATATTTTGAAACAGGCTTTTAAAGTTTTATAAACCAATATTTTAGATTTCTTTGACCGAGATTATTTTTACTGGACAGGCTTTAGCAGCCAATTCTAAACTTCAGTCTTAGTTATACTAATTCTTATTTTTTTAAATTTTTAAAATCTTCAATATACAATCCTTTGGCAGCATTTGTAGAGTTGAACGAAGCAAGATTATTATTTCTAAAAGATATTCTTTCAGCGCTTTGAGTTTTAGAGGACAAAGTTTGCCCGGTAATTAGTTCAAGAGCCTTTTTTAAACAAGGGTCTTTTACGTTTCCAAATTCAACCAGATTATTAAAAACTAAATATGGATTAATATCATGATTCGGTGTAATTTTAGTTGGATTTACGTCTTTGTCTTTGTTGTAATAAGCAAAAGTAATGGGTTGCAATTGCCATTTATGTTTGGTACTTCTGTTAGCGTATGAGGCATAATCATATTCAGGACTATCGTATAGAGTAATAGATCCTACAAATTTACCTACTGTTTCATCGCCTATCGTAACCACGTCAATGTATTTTTTTAAACATTGAATAGTGAGTTCGCTGGCAGAAGCCGTTTCAAAACTAACTAAGACATATATTTTGGGCAAAGAAAGACTATTTATACTTTCTTCTCTCTCAAAAGTGGGTTCGTTATCAACTAAGTTGTAAACATTAACTTTATCTGTAAGGTATTCAAAACCATCTTCGCTATTGTGTTTATCATTGAAATCTAAATAAATATAAGGTTTACTGGTATTACTTCCGTTAATCATTTGTGCCAAAGCAATAGCCGTTTCTAATGATCCGCCACCATTGTATCTTAAATCTAAAACCAATTCGTTAATTCCATCCGATTGCATTTTAGCGAAAGCTGCATTCAATTCATCATTATAATCTGATTTAAAACTATTATACACCAAATAACCAATGTTTTTACTGCCATAGACTTTCTTTTCGTAATAAGCAACCGGGTTTTCATCAATATCGGCTTGGGTTACATTTACAGTTCCTGCTTTGTCAGTAGTTACCAAACCTGTACTTACAAACCCAACACTTGCAGCCAAAGTAAGGGTCACTTGTGTATCCTCTAACTGATCATAATTGCTTGCCGTAAGTTGTTTACCATTTATTTTTGTAATAACGTCACCTCTTTTCAATCCTGCTAAGGCCGCAGGTGAATCTGGTACAACATAATTTATCAGGGCCACAAAATTTACATTATTCAAATCTTTAGGGTAAAGACCATAATTAAAACCGCCATTTTTTTTAACTTCTGCTATTTTTGAGGCATACACCACTTCATTACTGTTTTCTATCCAGGAAAATCTATCCACAGTTCCTCTTTGATAAAGGAGCGAATAAAACAACACATCGGGAGTCTTACCGTTAATAAAATTAGCATAGTTATTGGTAGAAGCTATTTTGCTATCGGATAAATTAGCAACTTTGGGTTGCCAATAATACCAGGAATTCATTGCTTTCCAAACAAAGTCATTAATTTCGTCGGGTTCAGCATTTTTGGTTGCATCCGAATCAGAATCCTTACTGCAAGAAGTAAAAACCAATCCCACAAGCAATGTTAAAAGGACATATTTTAATTTCATTATAATTCAATTGTTTAAATTAGATTTGTAGCTATTAAAAAACTCTAAAATTATGAAAAATATTACATCAAAAGCCATCTATATTTTACTTTCATTCGGATGTTTCTTTCTCTTATCTTGTTCCAAGCAGCTTTTAGACATTAAAAACCAAACTTATAAAAGCTATAACAGGAACAGTGAAAAAGGATATATCGTTAGTTTTGAACTGAATAACACCGCCATAATTCCAAAATCGATTGTGATTAACGGAATTGTTCAAAATATCTCAATTGAAAACAAAATGGGTAATAATTACCAGGTAAATGTGATTGCTCAAACCACTTTAATTCATAACTACCAAGTAAAATTAGAGGAAAAAGAAAACGGAATTTATTTTGAGAAAGACTCGCAACTATTTTTTCAACCGGTGAAATTCAAATTAATTAAGGATTAATTTTTCGCTACTCTGAAATGCACAAAAGCCTGTTTCCGAAAAACAGAAACAGGCTTTAAAATAATTTATGACTGCTATTTTAGTCTAAAATCTTATATAATTTATCCGATAAACGAATTCGGAAAGGCACTGCAAAAGTCAATTTATCACCTGTTACCGCCTGATTTCCTTCGTATCCGTTAACAAACATCTTTTCTAAAACCAATTCCTGATTTCCGGTTGTTGGACCCGAAATAAGGATTTTATCTCCCAAATTCAATTCTTGGTTTTCCATTGTAAAAAGACCAATTCCCGCTTTCACATAATAATGCTCGGCTTTACCTACTAAGGTCTTTTTTACCTTAATTTTTTGACGAATATCATTCGTTTTTGAAGCAGTTCCCAAAGCAGCATTTGGCAAATCTCCGGAATGTTTGAATTTTAAACTTTCTGATTTTCCTTTTCGAAACACTTTGTTTCCTACTTGTTTCCCGCTTCTTAATTTCACCTGCTCTTCATACGGTAAATGTGTGATTTCCTGACATGCTGTAGAACAACAATTTTCCATGGCAGCCTTACAATCGTCGCATTGGATAAACAATAAATGACAGCCGTCATTAGCACAATTGGTATGATTGTCACAAGGTTTTCCACATTGATGACATTGCGAAATAATATCATCGGTAATTCTTTCGCCTAAACGATTATCAAAAACGAAGTTTTTCCCGATGAATTTGCTTTCCAAACCTTCTTCTTCAATTTGTTTGGCATAGTTAATAATTCCGCCTTCTAACTGAAAAACATTTTTGAATCCCTGATGCTTGAAATACGCACTGGCTTTTTCGCAACGAATTCCTCCGGTACAATACATTACCAGATTTTTATCTTCTTTAAAATCTTGTAATTGTTCGTTGATAATTGGTAAACTTTCTCTAAAAGTTTCTACATCTGGAGTAATGGCTCCTTTAAAATGCCCTACTTCACTTTCGTAGTGATTTCTAAAATCTACTACAATGGTATTTGGGTCTTCCAGAATTTCGTTGAATTCTTTTGCTCTTAAATGCACCCCTTTGTTGGTTACATCAAAAGTATCGTCGTTCAATCCGTCAGCTACAATTTTGTGACGCACTTTGATAGTCAATTTTAAAAACGAATGATCGTCCTGCTCCACGGCCACATTCAAACGAATGCCTTTCATGAAGTCGTACACTTCCAAAGTTTCTCTGAAAGCTTCAAAATTTTCGGCAGGAACACTCATTTGAGCATTAATTCCTTCCTGAGCAACATAAATTCGTCCCAGTGCATCTAAGGCATTCCAGGCTACGAATAAATCATCACGAAATTTTTTGGGATCTTCAATTTTGGCATACGCATAGAAAGACAACGTCAGACGTTGTTGACCTGCTTGATCAATCAATTCAGATCTTTCTTCTGCGCTTAAGGTGTTGTACAGTTGCATGCTATAAACAGTTTAAGTTTAGAAAATTTTTTGCAAAAGTATAAAAAACTCTAAAGACTACAAAACAAGCTTAATATGTCATTCCGACGAAGGAGGAATCTCATTCTGTAATTTGATAGATAATGAGATTGCTTCGTTCCTCGCAATGACTTTTTAGTTCAAACTCGCTTTGAACATTCGCAATTCTTCCCAGGAATATTTTTCTCCAAATTGTTCTTTCATTGGGGTAAGTGATTCTTCCTGATAAAATTTAAAGGCTTCCGCCAATTCATCAATGGTATCCTGTGGCAGGATTTCGCTAATAGAAATTCTTTTCCCCTGAATTAATTTGACCAAATGACCTTCGATAGTTTGCACGGTTAATTTTCGAATATTGGCAATATCCTGAATAGAATTCTTAGCAATCCAAAGCTCAAAAGTTTCCTCAACAGTTGATTTTTTGGGCTCTTTTGGTCCTTTTTTCTTGGAAGAATAACGATCCAAATCGACATCGTCTTCCAACAAATTCACATGCGTTTCTTTGAATTGTTTTTGAATTGCTTCTTTCTTTCTGGAAAGGTATTTTTTGATTTCGTCAGAAGTGAGTTTTTCTTTCGAAATAGCCTCACCGGAACGCAATGTTTCGAGTAATAATTTGGCTTTCATTAATTGCAAAACGGCTTTGGTTTGCAATTCTTCCAGTTCCGATAATTCTTCAAAATAGGCTTTGGCTTTTTTTGCCCGTTTTACTTCTTCAATTTTCCATAAAATTTCAAATACCAAATCGTCCATGGGTTTGAAAAAATAGCCAAAAGCTGCCTGAATTCTTTCAGAAACATGAATTAAATCAACCGTTTCATTGGCAAAAATTTTATGCAATTGGAGCATGAATTTTTTGGAAGGATCCAAAAGCGTTTCCATCTGTTGTAATTGTTTGGCTGCCCACAGTGCATTTTTAGATTTTATGGAACTTTCCGATTTATCAGAATAACTGAATTTATGATTGCGCCATTCCTGAGCTAAATTGGTCCAATCGAAACAATTCACCAAATATTGATGAATGAAATTCTTGGTTTCAAAATGCAAAGATTGCTTTAAAATTTCATCTGAAGCTTTGTTTTGAGCATAATCCATCACGTCCTGATCGTTTGAAATACCATTCATTCGCAACGGAGAAAGCAAAATTAAGCCTTCTAACGAACGTAAACGCGATAAAGCCACATAGGCCTGCCCGGGCATAAAAACCTGTGATACGTCAAGCGCTGCTTTGTCAAATGTTAGTCCCTGGCTTTTATGAATGGTAATTGCCCAAGCTAATTTGATAGGATAATGAACAAAAGTCCCCAAAACCTCCTCTTCTACTTCCTTTGTTAACTGATTGACTTTGTAACGAATGTTTTGCCATTCGTAGCGTTCTACTTCGATTGTTTTATTTTCTTCCGGAAAATGGACCAAAATTTCTTTATTCGAAAGTGATTTGATGATCCCCATTTTTCCATTGAAATAATTCTTTTCAAAGTTCAGATCATTTTTGACAAACATAATCTGAGCCCCCACTTTTAGCTGGAGATTGTATTCGATAGGATAAATTTTCTCCGGAAAATCGCCTGTAATTTCAGGCGTATAAGTGATTAATTCTCCTTTCAAATCGGCCAAAGCCTGCGCATTCATGGTGTCGGCCTTGGCATTATGCGTTGTCAAAGTAATGTAACCTTTATTCGCTTTTAAATCAAAATCCGGTCGTACATATTGGTTTAAAACCTGAACATCATCGGGAGTAATTTTATTATTTCTCAAATTATTCAAAACCGAAATAAAATTCGAATCGGTTTGTCTGAAAATTTTAGATAATTCAATATACAAAGGTGGATTTTGTTGAATGACATGCGAATGGAAAAAAAATTTTCCCTTATAATAATTGCGTAAGGTACGCCATTCTTCATCTCTAATTACCGGCGGCAATTGCAATAAATCGCCAATAAATAAGACCTGAACCCCACCAAAAGGGGCTGCTTTTTTCCGCACCGTTTGCATCATGTAATCCATGGCATCGAGCAAATCGGCACGCAGCATACTCACTTCGTCAATCACCAGCAATTCCATATTACGAATCACGGCTTTTTTTTGTCCGTTCATTTTAAAATGCCGACGCAAACTTTCTTTAGTTTCAAATTTTAAAGTTTCGGAAAATTGAAAATCAGCCGTATGCGAAGGAATAAATCCGCTAAAAGGCAACTGAAACATCGAATGAATAGTTACACCACCGGCATTTAGCGCCGCAATTCCGGTAGGTGCTACGACCACCGTATTTTTATGAGTGGTTTCAATAATTTCACGCAGCAAAGTCGTTTTACCTGTACCCGCCTTACCCGTCAAAAAAACCGAACGTTGGGTTTGATTGATGAATTGTAGAGTGTATTTTGCGGCTTCGGAAACGATTTGCATAAAATTAAAATAAGATTTTTCTTTAAAGTAAATTATTATTCAAAATAAGCAAAAAAGCCTTCAATTTCAAAATAGAAATGAAGGCTTTTTAATTGAAAAAAAGTGAAATTATTTCTTCTCTTCGGTTTTTTCATCCGCTTTATCCTCAGATTTAGCAGTCGTTTTATACTTGTCATTCAATGCTTTAATGATTTCTTTAGTGATATCATATTTATCTTCTGCATAAAGTACAGACGCAGCGTCACCGGTACCATAGATATAAGCATAGCCGTTTTTCTTTCCGTAATCTTTGATGAATTTTTTAACTCCGCTGATTAAACTATCCATTTCAGCTCCACTTTCCTGTTGCAATTGTTGCGCTAAAGCCTGTTGCGCATAACCTAATTGTTGCTCTCTTTTTTGCAATTCAGCAGCGCGTTTTTGAGCCCATTCCTGTCCGTTAGCCTGAGCCTGAGATTGAAAATTAGCAGCATCTTGTTTGAAACGTTTGATTTCAGCATCCAACTGTCTTCCTTTTTCTTCCGACTGTGCTTTGTATTTTGCTTCTAAATCTTTCGCCTCAGTATATTCTTTCATTAATTCCGAAGTATCTATATAAGCAGTTTTTACTTCTTTAACTTCTGCGGTTTTGTTACAAGCAACAACTGAAATAGAAATTGCGATAATTAATAAAACTTTCTTCATCTTGATTAAAATTGTAATTAAATGTGTGTATGGGCAAAAATATAAAAAAATAGATAGTAACCTAAAAAAGTACGGAAAAATGGGAAATTTTTAAATTATTAGATTTGACTATAAAAAATTAAAAAGCTATAATTTGAATTTATTAAAATCAAATTAAATAGCTTTTAAATAAAGTAAAAACTAAACTTAGACGACTTATCAGTTGTTTTTACTGAAAAACTACGCTTAAAACGCTTAAAATGCGTTTTAGTTATTTTTTAAGACATAAATTAGTGAAGAATACTCCAAATTACGCTTGGCTTTCCAATTCGATTGTAAACCGATCAAAAATGCTTTAATAAAATTCATTTTCCCATTTTTATATTTTTCAGAAAGCAGACTAACATAAAAGGAATCAAATTTCATAGGAAGCACTTTCTCTAATTTCATATTCTCTTTTTCAAAAAGCATTTGAATCGCTTTTTTAGAAAAATGCCAAAAATGAATGGGTACATCAAAAGCAGCCCAATAAGTTCCGTAATGTTTAGCATCGAAAGATTTAAAATTAGGAACAGCCACAATTAAAGTTCCTTCTGGTTTTAACAAACGCTTTAATTCTTTAATTTGAAAATCCAAATCTGGTACATGTTCCAAAACATGCCACATCGTAATGACATCAAAAGAATGATTTTCTAGTTCGGTTGTATTTTCAACAAAAGAAATTCCTTTACCGATAGCAATTTCCTTTGCTCTGTCGCTTGGTTCTATCCCCATCGTTTGCCAGCCATCATTTTTAGCCACCGATAAAAAATCGCCGGTTCCGGCACCGATATCCAAAATTCGTCCTTTAGCCGCTTGTTGGGAATTAATCAAATTCAATTTATTTTTTAAAGCAATTCCTTTTACAAAATGATAGGCTTTTTCAAATAAAGATCTTCTGTTATCCGTATGCGAAATATAATCTTCACTTTCGTAATATTTCCCTAAATTTTCTAAACTCGGTTGCGGATGTGTAATTAACATATCCAAAGTTTCATCATAATACAAATCAAAAGTTTCTTTAGAAACCGAATGATCTTTTACAGTAAGAAAATGTGTTTTATTTGAAATATCCATTTTTTGTGGTTGGTGGTCTGGTAAATCTTCACTTAATAATGAAGAAAATATTATACATTAAAATTTATTCTAATTTTTAAAAGGAGTAATAAATCAAAATATCTATTACTCCTTTTTATTCTTTTAAATCGCTACTTCCTAGTAATAACAAGGCTTACGGCCGTAGTTTCACGTGGAACAAATCAGCATTCAGTGGTCAGTTTTTAGTAAACAGTTTAGCTGCAGTCTGTATAACTGAACACTGAATACTTTTTTATCTTCCCATATAAATCAACAATACCGAAATATCGCTTGGAGAAACTCCACTAATACGAGATGCCTGTGAAATGGTTACCGGGCGAATTTTATTCAATTTTTGTTTAGCCTCAATAGACATCGATTTGATTTTGTTATAATCGAAATCTTCCGGAATTTTTACATCTTCTAATCTGGAAAGCTTATCCGCATTATTTCTTTCTTTTTCGATATAACCGGAATATTTCACCTGAACTTCGGCTTGTTCCAAAATTTCTTCGTCTAAATCATTTTCGGCAACATAAGCTTGAACTTTTTCAAATTTCATCATGTCTTCCAAATCAATTTGCGGACGCGAGAAAATTTTAAACATTTTATCACCCTGAGAGATTGGCGCCGATTCTTTAGCTTCCAAAATTGGATTGGTCTCTCCTATCGTAACCGAAGTTTCTTTGAAAAAAGCCACCATTTTTTCAGACTCATTCAATTTACGTTCCATACGACGTAAACGGGCTTCAGAAGCCAAACCAATTTCATACGACATTGGCGTTAATCTGAAATCGGCATTATCCTGACGTAATAAAGTGCGGTACTCCGCTCTGGAAGTAAACATACGATAAGGTTCTTCAGTTCCTTTCGTAATTAAGTCGTCAATTAAAACTCCAATATAAGCTTCATCTCTTTTTAAAATCAAAGGCGCTTTTTCGTGCACTTTTAAATGCGCATTAATTCCCGCCATCAATCCTTGAGAAGCTGCTTCTTCATATCCGGTGGTTCCATTAATTTGTCCGGCAAAATATAATCCTTCCACCAATTTAGTTTCCAAAGTGTGTTTTAATTGCGTTGGCGGAAAATAATCATACTCGATTGCATAACCCGGTCTGAAGAATTTTACATTCTCAAAACCGGCTACAGTACGCAACGCTTTAAATTGAATATCCTCCGGTAAGGAAGTAGAAAAACCATTCACATAAAACTCACAAGTATTCCATCCTTCCGGTTCAACAAAAAGTTGGTGACGTTCTTTATCAGCAAAACGATTAATTTTATCTTCAATCGATGGACAATAACGCGGTCCCAAACTTTTAATACGACCATTAAACATTGGCGAACGATCAAAACCTTCTCTTAAAATATTATGCACTTCCGGAGAAGTGTAAGTCATATAACAAGAACGTTGATGCGTTAACGGAGAAGTCAAATCCGAATAAGAGAATTTAGATGGCTTTGCATCTCCTTTTTCTTCATTCATTTTCGAATAATCCAAAGAACGACCATCCACTCGTGGCGGTGTTCCGGTTTTCATTCTTCCGGCTTCAAAACCGGCTTCAATCAAATCTTCGGTAATTCCGTGTGCAGCGCTCTCACCTGCTCTACCACCTCCGAATTGTTTTTCTCCAATATGAATTAATCCGTTCAAAAAAGTTCCATTGGTCAACACCACCGATTTGGAACGAATTTCAACTCCCAAAGAAGTTCGAATACCTTTTATTTTTCCGTTTTCAATAATCAAGCCTTTTACCATTTCCTGGTAAAAATCAAGATTAGGAGTTCCTTCTAACATCATTCTCCATTCTTCAGCAAAACGCATACGGTCACTTTGCACACGAGGAGACCACATAGCCGGACCTTTGGACTTATTCAACATCTTAAATTGAATTGCAGTTCTGTCAGAAACAATTCCTGAATAACCTCCCAAAGCATCAATCTCACGTACAATTTGACCTTTTGCAATTCCACCCATCGCAGGATTACAAGACATCTGGGCTATGTTTTGCAAACTCATTGTAACCAATAAAGTTTTCGAACCCAAATTTGCAGCAGCGGCAGCAGCTTCTGAACCTGCATGACCGGCACCCACAACAATTACATCATACTCTTCTAAAAACATTCTTTTTATCATTTACCCTTTTCAGGGAAGCTTCTGAAATAAAAAATCTCAAAAGCAAATTTAAAATTTCGCTTCCTTCGGAAGCATTTGTATTTTATTTTTTCCCGATGTTCCACGTGGAACATTAAACACAAAAAAGAAAATTAAATCATTATTGTTTCACGTGGAACATGGCTATTTTTTCATCTTCTTTTACACGCATCAATTGTTCACTTTCTTCATCTTTATCCTTATAACCACAATAATGCAAGACACCATGAACTAAAACCCGTTTAAGTTCATCCTCAAAAGAAACATTAAAATCATTGGCGTTATCCTGAACACGTTCAACCGATATAAAAATATCGCCATTTAATTCGTTACCTACGGTATAATCAAAACTAATTATATCTGTTAAAGTATCGTGATTTAAATACTCCATATTTATTTTATGAAGGTATTCATCATCACAAAAAATATAATTTATTTCTCCTTCTTTTTTATTTTCTGAGACTATCACAGCCGATAACCACGAAGCAATTACCTCTTCGTTGTCCAAGCTAAAATCACATTCGTAATTAAAATCTATCATTGTGTTTTAAAATATTTCTGAACCTTACGGTCAAAATTCGAGCGCAAAGGTAGTGATTGTCTGTTTAATATTTCTATACTACGCAAATATTCTAACAAGCTCTCAGGTAGGGCTTTTGAACTATTTGAAAATTCCTTAGAATTGGTTTCGGACTGACGCTTATTATCTTCTCCCTGCTCACGAATAGCATTGTTTAATTTTAATAATTCCTGTTTAATAGTATTTACTTTTTGAAGGGTTTCATTCTTAAAACCTTTATTCAATAATTGCTTCTCTAAATCTTTCATTTTATTCAAAGCACTTTGACCTGAATTACCTAAACCTTGCTTGCTCAATTCGTTCTCTAAAGCTTCTCGTAATGCTTTTTGCTCTTTAAAAATTTCCATTATACTGCGCGCATCACCTTCTCCGTCTTGTCCATTTTCACCTTCTTTTTTATTACCCTCGCTACCTTCACCAGATTCTCCAGGCTTCATACCCTGTTTCATTTTATCTCCTAACTTTTGTTGTTTGGAAATAATATCCGGCAACTGCATTCCTTCTCCTTTACCTGATTGAGGCTTACCCTGTCCCATTGAAGATAAAGACATCTGCATAGCATTTAATAATTCACTTAAAAAATCACCTAGTTTATTAGCCGAAGCTACCGCATATTGCTGATGAGAAACACCTTTTGAAATATTAGAATCAGTCAAATTCTCTAATGCTTTATCTATATTGTACTGTACATTTCCAACTTCTTTAGTAATATCTTCAGTAAACTTAGGATTGCGTAATGACATTGCAAACAAACTATCATCAACATGCTTAAACTGTAAACGTAAATCCTGCTGAAGTTTTATATTCTTATTAAAAGCAGCTGAAGTGGGATTTAGAGATTTAAAACTTAACATTACTGATTCCTCAGAAAGCGAAAAAGCTAAAAGATTATCCAAAACCTGACGCAGCATTTTGACATCTTCTTCCAACTGTTCCATCGCAGCTCCTTCCATCCCCTGATCCATTTTCAAAGACATTTGCTTCATTTTTTTAGAAGCATTCTTTTGTTTTGGCTTTGCTTTTTGATTGTTATTTTTACTCAATTCCTCAGAAGCATTCTTCAAATCCTCCTCAATACTTTTCTCTAAATTTTCGTCATTAGGAATATCTAAAGGAGCTTTTAACTCCATATTTTCTTTTTCCAAATCATCTAATTCATTCTGTATTTTATCAAATACTTTATTAATTTCCTGTTGCTTTGAAATTGTATTTTCGTTTAGCTTTTCAGAAAGTTTATCTTGTTTCTCCGATAATTTATCTAATTTATCAGCGATTTGTTCTGCTTTCTTTTCTACATAATATTTCTTAGTAAGCTCCACTAACTGCTGTAAATTCTTTACCTGATTTTTACTCTTTTGCTTAAACTGATCTAATTTTTCAAGTAAATCTTCATTCTTAAGCTTATCGTTTAAAGACTTTAATTCCTCTAAAAGTTTCTTATTCTTTTCTAATTCTTCGTTATTTTTTTCAACACGTTTTTCTAGTTCTTCTTTAAAGTCATCCTCTGGTTTATATTTAGATTCATCTAAATTATTTTTCATTTTATCCATAAAATTGCGCATCATCTCATCCTGCTTCTTTTGCTGCTGAATAAAATCATTAATTTTTTGTTGGTCATTAAATTCAAAATTTTCTTTTTCCTTACCGGATTTTTGAATCTTTTCTAACTGTGAAAATTGCTTATCCTGATTCTTCAATGATTTTTGCAAACCCTGAATATTATCAGATTGTTGTTGTAAAAGCAAATCCTGTTTTTCCTGTTTCGTTTTAATTCGGTTAGAAAAAACAGCCGATTTAGAACTCTTAAAATGATGCAATACATCATTATCAAAAACCTCAAAATAATAATCGTAAGTCACTCCTTCCTGTACCGGAAGATTAGCAGGAAAAGCAAAGATGAATTGGTCATAAGTATTTTGCTTAATAGCTATTGTTCCACGTTTAGCAGTTTTATGTTTATTAGATTCATAATACACAATTTGCAATTTGCTCAAACCATAGTCATCGCTAACTTTTCCCAAAAGATAATTCGTAGCTAATTTTAAACTATCCGGAGCTGTATTGACAGTAATCGATGGGAACTGATCTTTGATAACCACCAATTGATAATTTAGTTTTTCATAATTAACAATCGCATTATTGGAACTAATAATTTGGTAATTTGTATTGTCATTGATATTTTTTGACAAACTAAAATCATTATCTTTTTTAATGAATTCTGAAATAGATTTTCCATTAGAAAAAACTAATTTCTGCGTGGCCAACGTATTAATTTTCCAGGTAATTTTAGTTCCTTCAGGAATAATGGCGTTACCTGACCCTTTAATAATTTCGGGTTTTCTATGTAAATGAGATGGAAAATGCAATTGCATTTCAAAGTTTAAAATAGAAGGAACATTAACAACTTTCAAAAGATATTCGGGAGAAGAAACCTTATTAGCTTCTAAATGAAAGCTAACGTCCGAAACCGCTTTCTCAATTTTGAATTGAAATTCTCCGGGTTTGACATTCTCCATAAAATAAGTTTCATCATTAATAAAAATCATGACATTTTCAGGAACAACTTTTCCTTTGGTATGAACTTTTACAATGAAATCTTTGTTTTGCTGCGTTTGTAAATTTTGATTTAAAAGCACAAATTCAAAAGGAGCCGGAGGTGAAAAACGAGCATTAAAATGAACAATTCTATTCAAACTTTGGCTAATAATCGTACTATTTCCAGAAAAATAAAAAGTAGAAAATACCAAAAGAGGAATTAAAGCCAGAGGTAAATATTTCTTATTGGCATTAAAATTCACAGCATTTGAAAAAGGAATCGGTTGCAAAGCATTCGCTTTTTGTTCAATAGAAGCCAAAAGCAATTCCGATTTATTCTGATGCATATCAGAATCTGACAATTGAATAAAGTTGAGCAATTTATCTTTTACTTCCACAAAATGATTTCCAATAATAGCAGAAGCTTCATTGTAATCAATTCCTTTTTTGAATTTTAATAATTTAAAAATGGGAAACAATATAAAACGAAAAAGAAGAAAGGCTTCTACTCCAACAAAAGTCCAAAACAAAATGGTTCTTCCAAATGGCTTTAACCAAAGAAAATATTCAATAAAAAGCGTAAAAAGAAAATACAATAAACCTAAACCAATAAAGAAAAACATTCCTCTAATCAGTTCGTTTAAATAATACTTTCGAATGAAAGCCTCTAATTTTTGATATATAAAATTGGAATTATTCAAAATCATTATGCTTTATAATAACCTATAAAAGTAATAATTATAATAGAATCAATATCAATGTCAAAAAACAATTTCAATATCAAAACAAAAACGAAATATTGAAAAACTTCTAACTTCTGACTTCTAACTTCTGACTTCTAATTATCTTTGTAGAAAATCTATTTAAAATGTCAAAACCAGTTCGTGTGCGTTTTGCACCAAGTCCAACAGGACCTTTACACATTGGTGGTGTTAGAACTGCCCTCTTTAATTATTTGTTTGCCAAAAAAAACGGTGGAACTTTCTTCCTTAGAATTGAAGATACCGATCAAAATCGCTTTGTTCCGGGTGCCGAAGAATATATCATGGAAGCCTTAGAATGGTTAGGAATTCCTCCTGATGAAACTATTGGAAAAAATGAAAAATTTGGGCCTTATCGTCAAAGTGAAAGAAAAGATTTATATAAACAATATGCCGACCAATTAATCAATTCCGGTTGGGCGTATTATGCTTTTGATACTCCGGAAGCTTTAGATACTTACCGAAAATCAGAAGAAGAAAAGGGAAAAACATTTATTTACAATCATACCAATAGAGAAAAGTTAGATACTTCTTTAAAACTTTCGGCTGAAGAAACAGCTCAAAGAATTGCAAATGGAGAACATTATGTTATTCGTTTTAAAACTCCGGTGGATGAAATTTTACATCTAAAAGATATCATTCGTGGTCATGTAAAATTTGAAACTAATCTTTTAGACGATAAAGTTTTGTTTAAAAGTGACGGTATGCCAACCTATCATTTGGCGAACATTGTCGATGATCATTTGATGGAAACTACCCATGTAATTCGTGGTGAAGAATGGTTGCCTTCAATGCCATTGCATGTTTTATTATATCACGCATTTGGATGGGCATCGCCGGAATTTGCACATTTACCTTTGATATTAAAACCAGTTGGAAATGGAAAATTATCCAAACGTGATGGTGATAAATTAGGTTTTCCGGTATTTCCATTAGAATGGAAAACTGAGGAAGCAATTTCGTCCGGTTACAGAGAAAAAGGATTTTTCCCGGAAGCAGTTGTTAATTTCTTAGCTTTATTAGGCTGGAATGACGGAACCGATAAAGAGTTATTCTCTTTAGAAGAATTAGTTGCAGCTTTTGATTTAGACAGAGTACATAAAGCAGGAGCCAAATTTGATCCGGAAAAAAATAAATGGTTCAACCACCAATATTTGATTCAGGCAAAAGATGAAAAATTAGCAGAAGATTTTGCGGTTATTTTAAAAGAAAAAGGTTTCTCCCCTACTTTGGAATTAACCACAAAAATTGTTTCGTTAATAAAAGAACGCGCTAATTTTGTTTCTGAATTTTGGGATTTAAGCGATTTCTTTTTTGTGGCTCCAACTTTTTATGATGAAAAAGCAAAGAAAAACTGGAAAGAAGATACTCCGGCTTTACTACAGGAATTGATTTCAGTTCTAGAAGAAATCACCGATTTTACTTCTGCTAATATTGAAACTATTGTCAAAGACTGGTTGACAAAAAACGAAATTGGAATGGGTAAAGTAATGCAACCTTTCCGATTGAGTTTGGTTGGTGCTCTGAAAGGTCCTCACCTATTCGACATTGTTGAAATCATTGGAAAAGAAGAAACAATTGCAAGACTTCAAAAAGCAATTGAAAACATATAAAACTAAAAAGTCCCGATTAATTGTCGGGACTTTTTTTATAAATAAATAATAATATTTCCGTTTAGAATTCCAGGATTTCCTTTGAACTTATATCCTAGATTTTTAGAATTCAAATTACCCAACATATTTGAAATTCCGTATTGGTACGAAACATTCACTCTAAAATGTTTGGCTCCTGCTGTGATTCCCACAGTGGGATAAAAATTAAACTTTCCAATATCGGTAATATCTTTGGCAAATAAAGTAGTTCCTGAAATCACATTATTTTCTTTGCCTGACTCCACTTTGAATTTTCCGTTTACCTGAACCAAAGGACCAAATTCAAATGATAAATGATTATCAATTAAGGAATAACTTAATTGTAACGAAATTTGAGCCGAAGGCAATTTATAATTCACATCTTCTTTTCCAAAAACCAATTGGTCAGTAACCACCGAAAAATTATTCTCAGAAAATTGAATCGCATACACCATATCCCAATTGTTGTAAAAATTACCACGCATGGATAAACCGGCATTCCAGCCGTTTCCTGCTTTGGTTTCAAAATTATCGGTATTTAAAGTAAACTGATTAATTCCACCATAAATACCAATTCGGTTAGAATCGCGATAACGGTATTGAGCAAAACTTAAAACAGTTGTTAAAACAAAACCAAAGGTAAAAACCAGCTTTTTCATAATTAGGAATTTAAACTAACACAAACCTAAAGTTTTTTTGTAATTTAACAGAGATTTTCTAACTAAATTATAAACTATGAGTACTTCCTTTATTTTTTTGTTATTCGTTGTATTATTTATTTTTCTGTCTTCTTTCTTTACAGTAAAACAACAAACCGCTGTTATTATTGAACGTTTTGGTAAATTTCAAAGCATCAGACATTCCGGACTTCAATTAAAAATTCCTTTAATTGATCGAATTGCCGGACGTGTCAATCTGAAAATTCAACAATTAGATGTTATTATTGAAACGAAAACTAAAGACAATGTATTTGTTAAATTAAAAGTTTCTGTCCAATTTATGGTGGTTAAAGAAACTGTTTATGATGCTTTTTACAAACTGGAATATCCGCATGATCAAATAACTTCGTATGTATTTGATGTGGTTCGTGCCGAAGTTCCAAAATTAAAATTAGACGATGTTTTTGAACGAAAAGACGATATTGCCATTGCTGTAAAAAGAGAATTAAACGAAGCCATGACCACTTATGGATATACGATTATCAACACTTTGGTAACTGATATTGATCCGGATATTCAGGTAAAAAATGCCATGAACCGTATCAATGCAGCCGACAGGGAAAAAACTGTAGCCGAATTTGAAGCCGAAGCATCCAGAATCAGAATTGTTGCTAAAGCTAAAGCTGAAGCTGAAAGTAAGAGACTGCAAGGACAAGGTATTGCTGATCAAAGAAGAGAAATTGCACGTGGATTGGTAGAAAGTGTAGATGTTTTAAACGGTGTGGGTATTAATTCTCAGGAAGCCTCTGCCCTAATTGTGGTCACGCAACATTATGATACTTTACAGGCTATTGGTTCAGATACCAATTCTAATTTGATTTTGTTACCCAATTCTCCACAAGCCGGAAGTGATATGTTAAACAACATGGTAGCCAGTTTTACCGCCAGTAATTTAGTAGGTGAATCAATGAAAAAAGATTTAAAAACAATTACAAAAACCAATAAAAAGAAATCTCAGGAACCCGAAAAACCATCTGATGATTCAGAAGTATAATTAAACAAACAAAAAAGAGGCTTATTCGCCTCTTTTTTTATTTCTAAACCATTTTATTATTATTGGTATCAACAATCGTAATATCGTTCCGTAGGAGCTAAAAAAAGTACTTTTAACCCTCTCGGCAACATTTGCGGCAACATTTACAAAAGACAAACTTTCTTTAGTCTTTTCAATGCTTAAAATTAACTTTTGATAACTAATTTCTTTTTCAACTTTCAGAATTTCTAATTCACTGTCAATTTGAGCATAAGAGGAATATTTCTTTGATTGCATAATTTATTCGTTAAAAAAGATTTCTGAAAATTTCTCTAAGATTGGTCCTTCTACAATTTTATCTTTAACTAAAAACAGTAAACCGGTACAAACAAGATAAAGCAAACCAACACTTAAAAAACCCAAAGCATAACTTCCTAAATAACTTCCAATAATAAAGGCTAAAGCAATGGATAAAAACAATAAAACCATACAAATACACAGCAAAATTAAAGTGAACTTGAAAATCATCGTAGTTGATTTCATTGCCATTTTAAATGCCAACAATTTATAATAAGAAAGATTCTTTTCTATATAATCTTTGGTTTGTTCCTGAATATTTTCGGTATGTTCTTTTAAATCATCAAAAGCCATAATGTTCTATTGCTGTATAAAGAAATTAATTTTTATGAAGTTTGGCATTCTTTTCCTTTAAATCAGCCAGTTTTTTTTCTAAAAAAGTAATTGCATCTTCAGTTTTATAACTCATACTTGAAAGCATATTTTCATAACTTTCTTCCAAATCTACTTTTGCATTGGCTAATTTTGATTTCATATCTTTTTCAAGATCTTTATAACCATCTTTGATTTTTTGTCTGGTTTTTTCTCCCTTATCCGGAGCAAACAAAATTCCTAACACAGCTCCTATTGCAGCACCACTTGCAAGAGCTATTAAAGTTTTTCCTGTACTACTTGCCATAATATGTTATTTTTTAAGTTTCTTATAAAGATACTAATAAATTTAAACATAATATTTATCGAATATATTTAAAAAAAGATTAAAACTTTATTTCTGAAAGAAAATTGAGAAAAACAAAAAAAATTTCAATAGTGATTTTTCAAATTTTTCACGTAAAACAATTTTTGAAGCTATGATTTCCATATTTCAAACAGCAAAATAGTAAAACAGTATTTTTTGCATTAATAATGCATCAAAAAAAGACTAAAAATTAAAATAAAGCTTACTGTTAAACGAAAATTTAAAAGATGAATCTTTTATCAAATATTTTTAAAAAATCGCTTAAAACTAAAATATAAAAGCTGTTTTTAATTAATAAAAATTATTATTTATAAAAATAAAATAGTTTTTTATTATTATAAAAAAAAGCGCTGATAAAGCGCTTTTTGATAGTTATAATTTATTTTAAAAAATATTCTATAAATTCTTTTTCTCTTTCAGAAGCATTCTTCGGAGGATTAGCTTCTAATTTTAAAATTTCCTCCCTGAACGAATTTTTGAAATCCAAATCAAATTCTAAATGCGTTAAATTTAAAACAGCTCTCGAACGAACAAAAGTGGATTCACTTCTCAAAGACATGTTCAATAACTTTTGTAATTCTTCTTTGTCATAATCCGAAACTTTCAAAGGTGCATATTTCAAAATTAAATTAGCAAACAACAATGAACTTTTGTTGTTATTGATATTTTTCTTGAAAGAATTTTGCAACAAACTATAATTTGAAATTCCGGCAAGGGTCTCTCCTATCGCAGTTCTAATTGCAATACGCTCTTCACGCGTATTTACTTTGAAATATTTATTAATATCTTTTAAAGCATTATTAATACTGTTACTGTCTTTTTTTCCTTTTTCTTCCCAGGCATCTTTTAGTCCAACTGTTTTGTTAAATACTAATTTTGAAGTAGTTGAATCTTTATCAACATTAAAATATCCTAAACGTTGAAATTGGAATTTATCTCCCGAAACTGCAGTTTGTAAACTTGGTTCTACATATCCTTTTACAGTTAATAACGAATTAGGATTGATAAAATCAAGGAAACTTTTCTCTTTATGACTGTCCGGAGCTTCATCAATAAACAAACGATCATACAAACGAACTTCGGCTTCAACAGCATGTTTTACTGACACCCAATGCAATGTTCCGGCAACTTTACGTTTAGAAGCTTCTGTACCACTTCCACTACGGCTATCTTCATCATAAGTCACATGAATTTCAGTAATATTTCCTGCTGCATCTTTTACAACACTTTCACCTTTAATAATATACGCATTTTTTAGACGTACTTCATTACCAATACTTAAGCGGAAAAACTTAGCCGGAGCAACTTCTAAAAAGTCTTCTCTTTCTATATAAAATTCTTTAGAAAAAGGTACTTTTCTAAAACCGGCACTTTCATCTTCCTGATTGTTTTCGGCCTCCAACCACTCTTCTTTTCCTTCAGGATAATTGCTAATAACTACTTTTACAGGATCTAAAACTGCCATTACACGAGGAGCCTTTTTGTTTAAATCATCACGTAAACAAAATTCTAATAAAGAATAATCGATAATGTTTTCACGTTTAGCAACTCCAATATTTTCACAGAATTTACGAATAGAAGCCGCTGTATAACCTCTTCTTCTTAAACCGGAAATAGTAGGCATTCGAGGATCATCCCATCCAGAAACAAAGTTTTCCTGAACCAATTGTAACAGTTTTCGCTTGCTCATAACTGTATAATTCAGGTTCAAACGAGCAAATTCATATTGATGTGGTCTTACCAAATTTTCATCATAAATCTGATCTAAAAACCAATCGTATAATTCCCGGTGCATAACAAATTCCAAAGTACAAATAGAATGCGAAATTTGCTCTAAATAATCACTTTCTCCATGCGTATAATCATACATTGGATAAATGCACCAATCATCTCCCGTTCTATGATGTTCTTTATGTAAAATACGGTACATAATTGGATCACGCATCAACATATTGGAAGAAGTCATATCAATTTTAGCACGTAAAACATGCGTTCCCTCTACAAAATCACCGTTTTTCATTCCTTCAAAAAGAGCTAAATTCTCTTCTACAGAACGATTTCTAAACGGACTATCAACTCCAGGCTGACTAGGCGTTCCTTTTTGCTCTGCCATCGCTTCAGAGGACTGACTGTCTATGTAAGCTTTTCCTTTTTTAATCAACAAAATAGCCCAATCATGCAACTGCTGGAAATAATCAGAAGCATATAATTCCTTATCCCATTGAAACCCTAACCATTGCAAATCTTCCTTAATAGCATCTACATACTCCTGCTCTTCTTTGGCCGGATTTGTATCATCAAAACGTAAGTTTACTGGTGCATTGTATTTTAATCCTAAACCAAAATTTAAACAAATAGATTTAGCATGTCCGATATGCAAATACCCATTAGGTTCTGGGGGAAAACGAAATCTTAATTTATTTTGTGGAAAACCTTTGGCTAAGTTTTCTTCGATAATTTGTTCTATAAAATGCAGTGATTTTTCTTCAGTTGACATGTCGTAATATTAAAAAGACAAAGTTATCAAAATAGTTCATTAAACCATGAATTTGAGTAATTGCATATTCATATTAAAGTTAAAAAAATCAAATATTTTGTACTTTTGCGCCCAATTCAAATCAATAAATTAACAACATCACTATGGACACGATTAAATTAAAAAATATCCGAACTTTTTCATTTCACGGATGCCTTATCGAAGAAGGAAAAATAGGTTCTGATTATGCTGTTGATTTGACTATAAAAGCCGATTTAAAACAATCAACCGAATCGGATAATCTGGCGGATACGGTTGATTATGTACATTTAAATAAAATTGTGGTGGAAGAAATGGCTATTCGTTCGCAATTATTAGAACATGTGGCTAAAAGAATCAATACCAGAATTTTTAATGAAATTCCAATGGTAATGAAAAGTATAGTAGAAGTTTCTAAAATTAATCCTCCTATTGGTGGTGATGTTGAATCAGTTACCATTATTTTAGAAGAAAATAGAAGTTAAAATACCAACTATTAAAAAATTCCAAATTCCAAGATAATAGAATTAAGTTTTTTTATTTGGAATTTCACGTTTGGAATTTAGATTATTTATTTTACCTTTGCAGTCCATAAAAACAATGGCGTCGTGGCCGAGCGGCTAGGCTGGGCTCTGCAAAAGCTCCTACTCCGGTTCGAATCCGGACGATGCCTCAAAAAGAGATACAGAAATGTGTCTCTTTTTTTATATCTAATTTTTAAGAAAAATTAAGTAAAGTTAGGTTCGAATCCGTCCCGATAGCTATCGGGAGATGCCTCAAGAACCTCTAAAGTAATTTAGAGTTTTTTTTGCTAATTGTACCACAATATTGTCTTATCATTGCGAGCGTAGCGAAGCAATCTCATTTATTTTCTCTCGTTATAAGATTGCTTCGCTACGCTCGCAATGACACATCTGAGTAAAAAAAAACCGCTCATAACGAACGGTTTATATTTTACTTTTCCATTTTCTCAAAAGCCTGTTTTACCATTTCTTTTTCTTTTGGAAACCAGCCCTGGGTTATTAAAACTATTCCAAAAACCATTAAAACCACACTGATTCCTTTTTTAATTCTAAGAATATTTCCGGGAGTCATTTTAGATTGTAATTGTTTGGCTAAAAGAATTTTAACACAATCTACTAATAAATAAGTAATGATAACAGTACTAAAAAAAGTCATCATTCTGGAAGTTTGCATGTCTAGTTTAGGACCTACAGAAATAATAACAGCTAACCAAAAACCTAAAACTCCAATGTTGATAACATTTAAAAAAAGACCTTTTATAAACAATCCAAAGTAATCCTTTCTGATAATTTCATTATCAATTTTCTTAGTATTAATCTTCTTTTCTTTGTGTAAACTGATGTAGGAAATAATTCCGTAAGCCAGCATTACAATACCTCCAAATATAAAAAGTGCCGGCTTGTCTTTCAAACTTTGAATTAGTCTGAAACTCCCTAAATACGCAATTGCAATAAAAATAATGTCGCCTGAAACTACTCCTAAATCAAACGCCAAAGCAGCTCTAAATCCTTTTATAATACTGGTTTCAAGCAGAATAAAAAAAACGGGACCAATCATAAAACTCAGGAAAACTCCCCAAGGAATACCCGATAAAATATCGTTAATCATCAATTTTAGAATTTTTTACCGAATAAAAATACATTTTTTTTATTCTTTTTCTTCTATTTTTCCTCCTAAAATCGTTTGTTGATTAATTTGTTTCGGTTTTCCATAGATAGAAATTGTACCTCCGGCTTTTACTTTAGCATCTACTAAAGTGCTGGCATTCACCTCGGCATTACCTCCTGCCGAAACAGTTACAGTTGTTTGTGAAGTATGTAAATTTTTAGATTTCAAAACTCCTCCGGACATAATTACTACATCCTGATTAGCAGCAGCTCCACTTAATTCTATAACACCTCCGGTAACTGCTTTTACATTTACTTTTTGAGCATCCACTTTCAGATTAATAGTAGCGCCTTCTTTGGCATTCAAATTAAAAATAGTTTGTTTAAAAATAGCTTCACTACTTACTGAAGAACCTTCGCTCGCCATTACATCATCCACATTTTTATAATATAATTTTATCGAAATAGCATCTCCGGATAATAATTTTGGGAAAGGCATTCTTAATTTTAGTTCTCCGTTGTTGTTAACCACTTCAACTTCTTTTTCTCTTTCTCCGCTTATAAATACTTTATTTTCATTGGAAGCAATCAATTTTACACTCAATTTATCATATACTTTTACACTACTAAAATCACCTAAAACTTTGGTAACCTGTGCAAAAGTGGTTTGCGAAATAACGGCAATAGCTACTAATAATACATTTTTTAATTTCATATTCATCATCCTTAATTTTCTGTTTCTTCTGATCTTCTTAAATAATTAAAATCCAATTGTTTTTTAACCAAATCGGCATTTTTTACCTTAACGTAAATTTCGTCTCCTAATTGTAATAATCTGTTGGAAGTCGCTCCTACCAAGGCATATTGTTTTTCATCAAAGGTGTAATAATCTTCTTTTATATCTCTGATTCTAACCATTCCTTCGCATTTATTTTCAATAATTTCCACATAAATTCCCCATTCAGTCACACCAGAAATCACACCCAAAAACTCCTGATCCTGATGATCTTGCATGTATTTTACCTGCATGTATTTGATAGAATCTCTTTCGGCATTGGTAGCCAAACCTTCCATAGTAGAGCAATGCAAACACTTTTCTTCAAACAATTCTTCATCAGCCGATTTTCCACCATCTAGATAATATTGTAACAAACGATGTACCATAACGTCTGGATAACGACGAATAGGCGAAGTAAAATGCGAATAATAATCGAATGCTAAACCGTAATGACCAATATTTTCCGTTGAATATTTAGCCTTACTCATACTTCGAATAGCCAAGGTATCAATCAAATTTTGTTCTTTTTTACCCGCTACATCTTCCATCAACTTGTTCAATGATTTCGAAATATCACCCGGATTACGGAAATCAATTTTATAACCAAACTTAGCAATCACATTTTGCATTGCAATCAGCTTGTCTTCATTAGGTTCGTCGTGAATACGATACACAAAAGTTTTCTTTTGTTTTCCAATAAATTCAGCTACTCTCCTATTGGCTAATAACATAAATTCTTCAATTAAATGATTGGCATCTTTAGATATTTTAAAATATACACCTTCTGGTTCTCCATCGGCATCCAAGTTAAATTTCACTTCTACTTTATCAAAAGAAATAGCACCTTCGTTCATTCTCTTTCTACGTAAAATTTTAGCTAATTCATCCAATTTTAGCGTTGCTGAGACAATATCTGCAGGAACTTGATATTCGCTACCCGTTAATGAAATTTCAGCCGGAATTACATCGTTTTTGGTCTCAATGATATATTGGGCTTCTTCGTAGGCAAATCGTTGATCCGAATAAATTACTGTTCGTCCAAACCATTGATTGATAACCTGACTTTTTTCATTGATTTCAAAAACTGCCGAAAAAGTATATTTTTCTTCCTGAGGTCTTAACGAACAGGCAAAATTTGACAAAACTTCAGGCAACATAGGCACTACTCTATCCACTAAATAAACCGAAGTTGCTCTTTGATACGCTTCATCATCCAGAATCGTTCCTTCTTCTAAATAATGCGAAACATCAGCAATATGAATTCCGATTTCGTAATGACCATTTTCTAATTTTTTAAACGAAAGTGCATCATCAAAATCTTTTGCATCTTTTGGATCGATGGTAAAAGTCAAAGTATCTCGCATATCGCGACGCTTGGCAATTTCTTCATCACTAATTGAAGTATCAATTTTTTGAGCATAAGTTTCCACTTCAATTGGAAATTCAGCTGGTAAACCATATTCGGCCAAAATGGCGTGAATCTCCGTATCGTGTTCGCCTGGTCTTCCTAAAACTTTGACTACTTTACCAAAAGGACTATCTGCTCTTTTGGGCCAATCTTCGATATGAACCAAAACCACATCTCCGTTTTGAGCATCTTCTATTTTATCTTTTGGAATAAAAATATCCGTGTACATTTTCGGATTGGCAGTCGAAACAAAAGCAAAGTTTTTTTGGATGTCAATAACTCCAACAAAATCAGTTTTAGCTCTTTCAATAATTTCAACTACTTCACCTTCAGGACGTTTTCCTTTCCTTCTGTTATAAATATAAACCTTAACTCTGTCTTTATCTAAAGCACGATTCAAATTATTCGTTGGAATAAAAATATCTTCTTCAAAATCCTCACAAATAAAATAAGCCGTTTTACGACTGGTCATATCTATAGTTCCTTCGTAATAATCCTGACTAATCGCTTTGATTAAATATTTTCCCGGTTCGGTTTCAGTGATTTTTTTGGCAGCAGCCAATAATTTTAAATCTTTTATAATCTGATTTCTGCTTTGGGTATCATCTTTGTCCAAAATAGCCGCTATCTGCTTATAATTAAAAGCTTTATTAGCACTTTTAGACAATATTTTTATAATTTTATCAGAGAAATTTTTCTCTTTCTTGGCAGGCTTTCTTAATCTTTTTCCCATACGTCTTTTCTTAAAAGTCGAAAATTACGAAATAGTTAGCCAGTTCTAAAGAAAAGAGTCAGTTTTAAATAAAATATAACCTAATACAATAGTTCCAACTTTGTAAAACAATTTAATATGGAAGCTTTTATCACTATCGCTACTTTTGATTACATCCATGAAATAGAAATCCTGAAACACCGTTTAGATCAGGAAGGATTACAATACTATTTTGAAAACGAAATCATGTCTTCCATTGCTCCCATGTATTCAACAGCTCTTGGCGGAATCAAATTGAAAATTCATCCTAACGATTTTGAAACCGTTAAAAGCATTCTTCAGGAATTGAAATACAATAACAATCTAAAAATTGTTTAAGCTTTCAAAGTTGTCAACACATACTATTATAATAAAAAAGAAATTTTAAAATTTTAAAAAATATTTATTGTTATTATTGTTTGTTAATAGTTGGAATAATTTTTTTAGAAATTGTTTTTAAATGAAGTTTTTCCTTGTTATCAAGAGTTATTAACATAGTTATTTTAGGTTAAATATTTAATTTTAAAGTCTTTTTGAAATATAATTAACAACCGTTGATAAACTAAAATCATTTTAAAATGTAAATAAGTTCATTATTAATAATTGTTGATAACCTCAATTTCGAATATGAATAACTATTCTAAAAATTCCCGAAACTTTACTTGGAAAATTAAGTTCAGTTTTTGATTATAAATTTTTTCTTTTCAAGCAAAAAAAACTTCTAATTTTCTTTCTATACTTATTAACATTTTATGTTAAATTAAAGTTATTTGAAAATCAGCTAATTATGAATTGCTATTAACAACGTAAAATTTTAACAAATTAATTATAGGATACTAATTGATTTACAGCATTTTATCAATTATTAAAAATGTTGATAAACCACTTATACCATTCATTTTAAGATAATTATATATCAAATTAAAAAACAATAGTTTTTCCTTTTTTAAAAAAGAATGAAATACAATTAGTTTTGGTAAATTTGCAGCAAAATTAAATAGATATACAATGAAAATTTCAATTGGAAACGATCACGCAGGTCCTGAATATAAAAAAGCTATCGTTAAATGGTTAGAAGCTAAAGGATATGAAGTAACTAATTATGGAACCGATACAGAAGCATCTGTGGATTATCCTGATTTTGGTCATCCGGTTGCAACAGATGTTGAAGAAGGGAAAGCCGATTTTGGAATTGTAATTTGCGGAAGCGGAAATGGAATTGCCATGACTGTTAATAAACATGCAGGAGTAAGAGCAGGATTGTGTTGGACTAAAGAAATTGCTTATTTAACACGTTTACACAATGATGCTAATGTATTGAGTATTCCGGCGCGTTATACTTCTATTCAACAGGCAGTTGAAATTGTTGAGACTTTCTTAGAAACTGCTTTTGAAGGTGGAAGACATCAAAACAGAGTAAATAAAATTGCTTGTCAATAAGTCAAAAAAAAATTAGTGGTGCTACGCACTAAAATATAGCACAAAGCTCGGTTATTCACCGGGCTTTTTTTATTGGTTGTAGAAGTAATATGTGATTAACATTTGGAGTACTACAATTCCAAAAAATTGTAATAAATAAGAAGTTTTAGTTGTTTTATGTCTGAAAATCAACATAGCCAATCCACTTCCAACAGTTCCGCCAAAGAAAACAATTCCTAATAATCTTCGCTCCGGAATTCTTCTTTTTCCCTTTATAGCCTGTCTTTTGTCATAAGCAATTTGGAAAAATCCAAAAATGTTAACAATCCAAAAATAGTAGAATAAAATAGTCATGAAGCTTTAATTAAGCTTCAAAGATATTATTTTAGCTTTCTGAAAAAAATTACAATGACCAATATACAATTCATCGCCAAAACTGTTCCAACAGCAGCCATAAACATTCAGAATACGGTTCAACTATTAGAAGAAGATTGCACCATTCCGTTTATTTCCCGTTATCGAAAAGACAAAACAGGTAATTTGGATGAAACTCAGATTGAGCAAATAGCCAAATTAAATAAGGAATACGAAACTATCGTAAAACGAAAAGAAGCCATTCTTAAATCCATAGAAGAACAAAAAGCTTTAACGCCCGATTTAGAGAAAAAAATCGTTCAAAGTTTTGATTTGCAGGAATTGGAAGATTTTTATTTGCCTTTCAAAAAGAAGAAAAAAACAAAGGCAGATGTAGCTCGTGAAAACGGATTGGAACCTTTGGCAAATATTATCATGGCGCAAAACAATGATGATGTTGATTTTTTGGCCACTAAATATTTGAATGAAAATGTAATCAATGAAGACGCTGCTTTACAGGGTGCAAGAGATATTATAGCCGAATGGATTAACGAAAACATCTTTGTTCGCAAACAATTAAGACGATTGTACCAACGAAAAGCGACAATCACTACCAAAGTGGTGAAATCTAAAAAAGAGGAGGAGGGAGCTCAAAAATTTAATCAGTATTTTGATTGGTCGGAACCCATTTCAAAAGCGCCTTCACACCGTTTATTGGCCATGTTGCGTGCCGAAAATGAAGGTTTTATCAAGTTTAAGATCGAAGCTGATTTGGACGAGGTTTATGATATTATTGACGAATTAGTTTTGAAAGCACAAAGTCCAGCCACGCCTCATGTGCAATTAGCCATTGAAGATAGTTACAAACGTTTGTTGCAACCCGCTATTGCAAATGAAACTTTGCAGGAAGCCAAAGCTAAGGCAGATGCGAATTCGATTCAGGTTTTTGCTTCCAATTTAAGTCAGTTGTTGCTGGCGCCACCTTTGGGAGAAAAACGAATTTTGGCTATAGATCCCGGTTTTAGAAGTGGTTGTAAAGTTGTCTGTCTGGACGAAAAAGGCGATCTGTTATACAATGAAACCATTTATCCGCATGCGCCACAAAATGAAACAGCAATGGCGATGAAAAAGATCCGTTCGATGGTGAATGCTTATAATATCGAAGCGATTTCTATTGGCAACGGAACTGCTTCCCGCGAAACCGAATTTTTTATTAAAAAAATAGCTTTTGATAAACCAATTCAGGTTTTTGTAGTTTCGGAAGCCGGTGCTTCGGTGTATTCGGCATCTAAAATTGCCCGCGAAGAATTTCCTAATTATGATGTAACGGTACGTGGTTCAGTATCAATCGGACGTCGTTTGAGCGATCCTTTGGCCGAATTGGTAAAAATTGATCCTAAAGCTATTGGCGTAGGCCAATACCAGCATGATGTGGATCAAAGCAAGTTAAAAGAAGAATTGGATAATACGGTGATTCGTTGCGTGAATTCGGTGGGAATTAACATTAATACGGCGAGTAAACATTTGCTAAGTTATGTAAGTGGAATAGGGGAGAAATTGGCCGAAAATATTGTGCAATACCGTTCTGAAAACGGTGCATTTCAAGATAGAAAACAATTGAAAAAAGTACCTCGTTTGGGTGAAAAAGCCTTTCAACAAGGTGCCGCTTTTATTCGGATTAAAGAAGGAAAAAATCCTTTGGACAACTCGGCGGTACATCCGGAAGCTTATGAAATTGTCGAAAAAATGGCAAAGGATTTAAAAATTTCGGTTAATGATTTAATTGGTAATAAAGAAAAAACAGCGCTGATTAAAGCTGAAAATTATACCAATGAAACCATTGGGATTTTGGGGATTAAGGACATTATTAAGGAATTGGAAAAACCGGGATTAGATCCTCGAAAAGCGGCCAAAATCTTTGAATTTGATCCGAATGTAAAAACGATTAAAGACCTCAAAACCGGAATGGTTTTACCGGGAATTGTTAATAATATTACCAATTTTGGTTGTTTTGTAGATTTAGGAATTAAGGAAAGCGGTTTGGTGCATATTTCTCAATTGAAAGCCGGATTTGTGAGTGATGTCAACGAAGTAGTGAAATTACACCAACAAGTTCAAGTAAAAGTAACAGAAGTGGATGAGGACAGAAAACGCATTCAGTTGACGATGATTTTGTAAACAAGCATAAAAAAAAAACCTGATTCAAATTAATACAATTTGAATCAGGTTTTTGAATAAAAAAATAGCATTTTTTATTTCGTTTCTTCTTCTTTTTTATCAGCCGGTTGTTGATCGTCTTTTGCGGCGTTTTTGAATTCTTTAATTCCACTACCAAGACCTTTCATTAATTCCGGAATTTTTTTACCTCCAAAAAGTAATAAAACAACTGCTATTATAACAAGGATTTCCGGTAAACCTAATCTTCCCATGATTGTAAAATTTATGCCGAAGCAAATTTGTAATTAAAACTAGCTACAAAGATATATAGAATATATTAACGGGGATTCATTTTTACGCAATTATTTAATTTTTATTAAGTTAAAAATTGTCTAATTTTTTTAGGGAGTTTATATTGATAAGCAAATGCTGTCAAAGCACAAGGATTGACATTAATTAGTATATTTGTGAAAAAGCAAAAGCATGTCGGAAAAAAGGATAAAAAGAAAAAAACTGCACAAAAAACTCTTCACCAAAAACCGTTTGGTTATTTTGAATGAGGATACTTTTGAAGAAACTTTTTCTTTAAGATTAACTTTGATGAATGTCTTTGTAGTTGCGTCATTAGGGGCAATTTTCCTGATTGCAGTCACTACTTTTATCATTGCTTTTACACCCTTACGCGAATTTATCCCCGGTTATTCTTCTACCCAATTAAAAAAAGATGCCACCGAATTAGCTTTAAAATCCGATTCCTTAACCGCTATTTTAAAGAAAAATCAGGCGTATATTTCTTCGATTCAAAAAGTATTGACGGGAGAATTAGACTATGCTAAATTTAATAAAGATTCTATCTTGGCTGCTCCGACTGATACGGTTCCAAAAAAAGATTTATCCGCCTCTGAAGCCGAATTAGAATTAAGAGCGGAAGTAGAAAAAGAAGATAAAAAAGCACAACAAACTCCTGTAAAAAAGAAGAAATAGTATTTATTCTATTTTTCTTCAAATTAAATCAGTAAGTACAAAATGTCAATAAAAGCAATAGCGGCAAAATTATTTGCTCAACATATTCACAAAAAAACGCAGACTTGGGCCAAAAATCCAGTTGCAACTCAACTAGCGGTTTTTGAAAATTTAATACAGGAAGCGCAACAAACACAGTTTGGGAAAGACCATGATTTTGTCCATATAAAAACTACTGAAGATTTTACTAAAAAAGTTCCCATTCGTGATTATGAAGATTTAAAACCTTATGTGGAAAAAGTAGTCAAAGGGGAAGAAAATGTTTTGTGGAAAGGTAAACCCCTATATTTTGCTAAAACTTCGGGAACGACCTCGGGAGCAAAATACATTCCGTTAACCAAGGAATCAATGCCGTATCATATTGAAGCGGCTCGAAATGCCATCTTGAGTTATATCCATGAAACGGGCAAAGCTGATTTTGTAGATGGCAAAATGATTTTTCTGCAGGGAAGCCCAATTTTGGAACAAAAAAATGGAATCCAGTTTGGCCGACTTTCCGGAATTGTAGCGCATTTTGTACCGAAATATTTGCAAAAAAACCGCATGCCTTCTTGGGAAACCAATTGTATGGATGATTGGGAAGCCAAGATAGATGCCATTGTGGAGGAAACTTTTGCCGAAAATATGACGGTGATTTCGGGAATTCCATCCTGGGTGCAAATGTATTTTGAGCGTTTGCAGCAAAAAGGTCAAAAGCCAGTTGGTGAGATTTTCAAGAATTTCAGTTTGTTCATTTATGGCGGTGTGAATTACGAACCTTATCGCGCGAAGTTTGAAAATCTGATTGGAAGAAAAGTAGATAGTATCGAATTGTTTCCGGCTTCGGAAGGATTTTTTGCTTATCAGGATTCTCAAAAAGAAAAGGGAATGCTGTTATTGTTGAATTCGGGAATATTCTATGAATTTATCAAATCAGAGGAATTTTATAATGAAAACCCGCGTTCTTATACCATTGGTGAGGTAGAATTGGGCGTGAATTATGTGATGATTATTTCTACCAATGCCGGACTTTGGCGTTATAACATTGGTGATACGGTTCAGTTTACATCTTTAGCACCATATCGGGTGATTGTTTCAGGAAGAATCAAACATTATATTTCGGCATTTGGTGAACATGTGATTGGTAAAGAGGTGGAATGTGCTTTGCAGGAAGCCATGGAAGGAACTACTATTCGGGTGAATGAATTTACGGTGGCGCCTCAAATCAATCCGCTTGAAGGATTGCCTTATCACGAATGGTTTATCGAGTTTGAACAAGAACCGGAGGACATGAATGCTTTTGCGGAAGCGATAGACAATGCCATGCGCAAACAAAATATTTATTATGATGATTTGATTGTGGGTAATATTTTGCAAAAAGTAGTCATTACCAAAGTGCCTAAAAATGGATTTCAGGAATACATGAAATCGATTGGAAAACTAGGCGGACAAAATAAAATTCCGAGATTATCTAACGATCGAAAAATTGCTGATTTTTTAACTAAAAACAACAATGAAAGAAACTAAGAATACATCCAGAACCCGTGCTCAGGAATCCTCAGCGGCAATTGAAAAAATGTACATTACCATGCGCCATTTGTTCAATAGAGGTTTTTATAAACCGATGGGAGTTTCTGGTGATACTTTGCGGGAAGCATTGATGACTTTACGCCCCGAAATTTATGGAAATATAGCAGATGAAAAAGTCGAACTCAACGGACTTTTGTATGTTATTGAGCGACTGCCGTTAGGAATTGAAGAATGCCGTTATATCAATTTAACTTCGGATGAAGGTTATTCTAAATCGCATTTTCAAGCGATAGTTCCTCCAAAAAGGAGACGCAATTGTTATCGAATTGATGCCGAACAAATGAATATCGAAATTACCCGTGGGCGTTCGGATATTTATGATATTCTGACACATCTGACTTTTATTTTTATCGAATCGCATAAAATAAAAAACAGAGTTTTAATCGATGATGCCGGCGAAGTGTCCCGCGATTGGTTAAAACTGGAAGAAGCGGTTTTAAAAACCGATGCTTTGACTTTGGTCGAAAAGGAAATTGCCATTTCACATGCGGCAAATATTTTGGGTCGTAGTTTTGAAGATGTATTGGAAATCTATGATGATTTTGGTTCCGAAGAAAATCCGGATCGGTTTTTATGCATTATTTTTTGGTTAGGAAAATTAGCCATGGAAGAAGTGGTTACTAATAACAAAAGAACGATTACCTTTAGTCCTATTCTCAGAGAACGTTTAGGACATCATATTCACGGCGAAATCTGGGCAACGCATATCAAGGAGGTTTTAAAAACCAATCATCTTTTAGAGCGTCCTATTCATATTATTAGTGCCAATATGCACTCGGTGATGAATTCTATTTTTGCTAAAAATGCTTTGAAATCGACTTTAAAAGGCAAATCGGATTTTGAAATTTTTGAAGAATTGAGTAAGTCTAACGCCAATGGAAATCGAATTTTGGTGGAAGAAGTTGCTTTACAACAAGGAATGATTTCCCTGCCGGAAAATTCAGGAGCTAATATTGACGTACAAATTTTTGATACGGCCAAAATTGACTGGGCAACGACTTCTTTTCCGAAAGCTAATTTTGGCGAACAAAAACCAGTACTGATTGTGATGGATTATGCTTTTGGTGAACAGGCTTATGAAACGGTGGATGAGTTGTTAAAACCCTATAAAAAGAACATTTTTCTTAATGTTCAGTCGGTTTCAATTATGGGAAAAGCAGGAATTCTCGAAGGCGGAAAAGGTGATATTATGATTCCGAATGCGCATATCAATGAAGGAACGGCGGATAATTATTATTTCGAAAACGAATTAACCGCCGAAATGTTTACAGGAAATGGCATTGCCGTTTACGAAGGAGCGATGGTTACCGTTTTGGGAACTTCGTTGCAAAACAGAGATTTACTCAAATTTTTCCACGAGTCAACCTGGGGTGTGATTGGTCTGGAAATGGAAGGTTCGCATTATCAAAAAGCGATACAATCGGCTTCGAAAATTAGAAAAAGCATTCCAAAAGATGTCAAAGTGCGTTATGCCTATTACGCTTCGGATAATCCTTTGGAAACCGGAAGTACTCTGGCTTCGGGCGGATTAGGAACTACCGGAGTAAAGCCAACTTACCTGATTACAATTAAAATATTAGAACAAATTTTCAATATAAAATAAGAGGATAATAAAGCAATTGGAATGCTTTTTATACCTTGCGAGGGTTAAAATATAAAGATGAAAAGAATACTAATTACTGGTGCTGCGGGATTTTTAGGATCTCATTTGTGCGATCGTTTTATAAAAGAAGGCTATCATGTTGTTGGGATGGATAATCTCATTACAGGCGATTTAAAAAACATCGAACATTTATTCAAATTGGAAAATTTTGAGTTTTACCACCACGATGTGACCAAATTTGTGCATGTTCCGGGTGAATTAGATTATATTCTGCATTTTGCTTCTCCGGCAAGCCCGATTGATTATTTAAAAATTCCAATTCAAACCTTGAAAGTAGGTTCGTTGGGAACACATAATTTGTTAGGTTTGGCCAGAGTTAAAAAAGCCCGAATTTTGATAGCTTCAACTTCTGAGGTGTACGGAGATCCATTGGTGCATCCGCAAACGGAAGATTATTATGGAAATGTAAATACCATTGGTCCGAGAGGAGTTTATGACGAAGCGAAACGTTTCCAGGAATCCATTACGATGGCTTATCATACTTTTCATGGGGTTGAAACCAGAATTGTTAGAATTTTTAATACTTACGGACCAAGAATGCGTCTCAATGACGGTCGTGTTATTCCTGCTTTTATTGGTCAGGCGATTCGTGGCGAAGATTTGACTATTTTTGGAGATGGTATGCAAACCCGTTCGTTTTGTTATGTAGATGATCAGGTGGAGGGAATTTTCCGTTTACTACATTCAGATTATGTATTTCCAGTAAACATTGGGAATCCCGACGAAATTACCATCAAAGATTTTGCTGAGGAAATCATTAAATTGACAGGAACCAACCAAAAGGTTGTCTATCATCCGTTGCCGATAAATGATCCCTTACAGCGCCAGCCGGACATTTCAAAAGCCAAAGAGTTATTAGGTTGGGAACCTAAAGTAGGTCGTGCAGAAGGAATGAAAATTACTTACGAATATTTCAAATCCTTATCTCCGGAAGAACTTTCTAAAGAAGAACACAAGGATTTTACCGATTATATTAAATAAATGGAAAAACCTTTAGTATCCGTTATTATTCCAACATTCAATGCTGAAAAATACATTTCGGATACTATTCAATCTGTTCAAAATCAAACGTATCAAAACTGGGAAATTATTCTGGTTGATGATGCCTCAACAGATGGAACTCCCGATACAATAAAGGTTTTTCTAACCGATGATAGAATTCAGTTTCATCCGTTGGAAAAGAATTCCGGTACAGGTATAGCCCGAAATACTGCTTTGGCGAAAGCCAAAGGAAAATACATTGCTTTTTTGGATGCTGATGATTTGTGGAAGCCCGAAAAATTGGAAAAGCAGATTGAATTTTTGCAAACCCATAATTTACCCTTTACTTTTTCTTTTTACGAATGTATTGACGAACAGGGAAATTCTATACATAAAAGGGTAGAAGCGCCACGAAATTTGACCTATCGTCAATTGTTTTTTTGCAATTATGTGGGCAACTTAACCGGAATTTACGATGTGGATTTTTTTGGAAAAATATGTATTTCCAGCATTCGGAAACGCCAGGATTGGATGCATTGGCTCACTATTTTAAAGCAAATCAAAACGGCAAAACCAGTTCCCGAAAGTTTGGCTTATTATCGGCTGAGAGATAATTCACTTTCTACTTCAAAAACCAAATTAATTCAATATAATTTTGCTGTTTACAGGCAGTTTCATGGTTACAATTGGTTGGTTTCTGTGTTTTGTATGATTGGTTTTTTGTTTACACAATTGCTTATAAAACCTAAGTATAGCAAGAAAATTTAATCTTTTTTGTAACCAATTTTGGTTCTTGGTTTGTAAAGTTTTTTCGTAATTCGAAACACTCTATAACATCAAGATGATATTTTAAATAAAATATAGGGTTATTTTTTACTAGTTCCACCTGAACTTTTAAAAAACAACATAATCAACTAAACTACAGTAAATTACGAGATAAACGATTATTTTGGTAGAAAACTGGTATAAATCCACAAGAATAGACAATTTATATTTATTCTAAACAAAACTATTACTTTTTACCACTTCGTTTATTAGAAACTTTTATTTCTTCTAACTCCTTTTGAAGCTCTTTATATTTTATAACTTGAATCTTCGAAAATGAATCAATTTGTTTTTTTATCTCTTTCTGTACAGTTTGCTTGCTTTTTTCTTGTTCAAATACATCATTCTGTTTTTTAAAATAAAACACTACAGCAGTTATCAAAGCAACACCTGCGTAAACCATCAAAATGACTTTTTTGAACTTATAAATTTTTTCAAATCCTTTTGTAGAAATAAAGACTAGAAGTAAAAAAGAAACAAGAGATGTTGAAAAAATCAATAAAAACACAATGGCTTTATAAAACGAATCAATAAAAGAAAATCCCGAAACACTACCCACAATGAATGAGATTATGGCCGTATATATAGAAATTGTTTCAATAGACTTCTTTTCACTTTCAGCTACACTTAACTTAAGTGATTTAATTTGGTTAAACTCCTTGTCTAGTGAATTATAAACTTCTGTATGATTAAAATCGTTATTGAAATCAATTTTTATTTTTTGAATGTCATTGTAAGCTTGTTCAACAGAAAGAGGCAGTAAAAAAGAAGAAGCATAATAAACCGACTCCAAAGAATCAGAATTATATTTAACTAAACTTTCTTCATAAGGCAACTGGTACAATAAATTATGGTGATTTTGCGACCAACCAATTTTTTTCTCACAATCTGAAATTAACTCTCTAATTTCTCTTAAATATCTTTTAACTGGTATTTCCGTATCAAATGCCTCTCTGTTTTCAATAAGCAACCTTAATTTTTTTACACAATATTTTAAATATTTATATTCTAAAAAAAAGTTATCACTACCTGTTTTGTTTTGCAAATTTCTAATTTTCCCAAGTAAATTCACTACAACGATCTCATCCACAGAGTCTTTCTCAACAAGTAAAGAAAATTGATTATTTAATGCGTAATTTAAATTTTTAAAATACAAACTCTTATTTGACGAATATTCATTCTCCCTTGCCTCAATTTCACTTACTACGCTGGATAAATTTTCGTAATCCTTTTTAATATCTTTATGGTATTTTATCAAAAAATGCAATTGATAAAAATTTAAATCATTAAGATTTTTTAATTTTAACTCATTGTACTTCTTTATATAATAATCTTTACCACTGTATTCGTAGTGAAAATTTAAATAATTTTTCCATTCATTTAAGGTACTATTCTCTATCGCTAAAACCGGAGTATCCAACACAGAAAACAATTCATTATCTATAAAATAAGTTTTGACAGAGAACTGGCCATCAATATTTTGATATGTAGTATTTTGCCGTATAACCCACTTATATTTTAAAAAAGATATTTTAATTTGAAGTGCGCTACTATGCTTAAATGGATATTTGCTTTTATTAATCAAATTTTCTAGTTCAATCAAGTCTTTAAAAAACTCAATACCTTCATCGAAAAAATGATCAAAACGATTAAGTTGCAAAGTCCTAAAAAAGTTCAAAAAACCGCCAATAACTTCGTCTGGAAATTTCAAATCATCAATAAGAGCATTACTATTTGGTGAAGAAGCAAATAGCACATCATAATTTGGAGATGACTTATGAATAGTTAGTACCGTATTGAAATTACTATATCCTGACAATAAAACATTTATTCCGCTAATAAAATCCTGTGTAGAATTTAAAAGTCCAGAATCTTCGATCATTTCATTTACCAAATTACCGTAAACTGATGACGCTTCTTTTAACACTGAATTTAATGTATCCTCAAAATTCAGATTTTTTTCATACTCCCCAATCAATATTGATTCAACTAACAGATCCGTAATATCTATTAATTTAGAATGAAAGAATTTGCGTAGTTGATCTTGATCTATCTTAGATTTATCAATAAAAGAAATATACCAATCAGGCTTATCTAAAAAAGTATCATTTAATAAAGTTGATATTTTAAAAACCATTTATAATTGGTAAAATTTATCCTCACTTTTAATTTCATTAACCTGAATAGCACTCATAAAAGCATTGTTTTTTAGTGCTATTTGATAATTTTTTTTCCAAGAAAACCACCTATGACTTAATTCTACTAACTCAAATGAGGAAAGATTTATCAATTTGTAATTAGCAACTTTTAAAGTTTCAATCGCATTATCGATCTGTTTTTTAATTTCATCCGATAATTCTAAAATACTACCTAAATTTACAATTACTGTTTTAGAGTTGTCAATTTTTATATTTTTTATTTTGCCTTGTTTCATAGCACTATAAATATCGCTCTCAACATGACCGTATGGCATTGCAACAAAATTATTAAACGGGCTATCAAGCAAAGTACCCATTGAATCTTTTACAGTACCAACTGACGACACAAAGAAAAGTAGTTTTAGCGCTTTCAAAGTACTAATATCGTTATCAATGGACGAATCAACACTTTCGTTAAACCATTCTATAAGTCTTATTGTCAGGTATTCAAAAGCTTTTATTTTTGAAATTTCTGTCGCCATTGATTTTAATTTTAGTGCAAAAGTATTAAATATAAGTAAATATAATGTTTATTTTCATTAATATATATAAAATATAGTTAAATAGCTACATTAAAAAACATTTTTTATCATCATAACCAAGACCGTTTATTTTGTATTCTTTAGGTAATTTATCCCAATATTCATTCGCCTTTACTGGATCATTTCTAAATTCAAATAAAACTGCTAAATCATAGTAAGCGTTTTGCTGTGAAACAAGTTTTTTATAAAGTTCCAGTGTAATACTTTCTTTTATATTAATTCCAAATTTTAAGCATAGTGAAAGTGAATCAAAACGAATATCGATTAATTCTCTTTCGGTTGGGTTATAATCAAATATTGTTTCTAGTCTCATAAACTGTTTTTTTACTTTATTTCTAAATCTTCTCTCAAAATAATATCCTCCCAATCGATAGTTGGATTATTTGCAAACAACTCTTTCCATCGATCCCTTTTTAAGTGTATTTTTTTGTTTTGGCTTTCAGCTTCTTTAAATATTTCCAAAGGCTTAAAATCTTTCGCACTATATAAAAGCCGATACAATAAATTATAATACACGGCATCCATTGTTTTATATTTTTCAATTTCTTTAAAACTCATTTTTTTAATTTAAATAATTCCAAATTGACATTTTTCCTAGTTTAAAAGTAGGGTTTCTCTACTTATTTTCTACCAAACAACAACCAATCATCCACAAAGCCCTGTTTTCATTCATATTATTAAAACTAATTCAAGTCCTATTGAAACTTGACATCACAATTTGTGATCTCCAATTTTGAAATTATTCTTTAGAAAGTTCAAACATAAAATATTGAGGAAATCTAGAAATATTACGTCATAACAACGAAGTAAACTGTTTCAGTTTTCCTCTAGAGGTTCTTTTTAAGCTGTTTTTTCGAATGAAATTAAAATGAAGATTAGGTTCCAAATACAATGCAATAGCTTGTTCAATCTTTTGAATTTGTGCCAAATCTAATTCGGTTTCGCTGACGTATTCGATTTCAAATTGATCTATTTCAAGTTGCTTAATGACAAATTCTTTGACGTTTCCGTCGTCTTCAATAATGGATTTGGTTACATAATAAAAAGTCAATCCAGGTGATTTTCTGCCACTTGGCAACAATGCAAAATCGTTGGTTCTACCAATTAATTTTTTTAGAATTGGTTTGTCCAAAGTGCTTTTTTCATCCAGAATTCCAATATCGCCAATATCGTAGCGAATAAATGGATGCGCTTTGTTGAACAGAGATGTAATTACAATTTTACCTTCAGTTCCATTTGGAACAGGATTATTATTTTCATCCAAAATTTCCACAAACAAAGTTTCAGAATTGATTTGCCAATCGCCTTGAGTATTCTGGAAGGCAATTAAATCCAGTTCCGAGGCACCGTATTCGTTGATAATTGGGATTCCGAATTGGGTTTCCAAAAGGTTTTTATCATCTTCAAAAAGCATTTCTGAAGTGACCATACAGACTTTCAAAGTAGGACAAATATCTTTTAGAATAAGCTTTCGTTTTCGTAAAAATTTAGCAAACAAAACAAAGGAACTGGTATAACCGTTGAGGTATTCAAATTTTTTAGTTTGAAATTTTTTAAGTATTTTTTCCAAAACAGCATCCGATAAATCAAAAACTGGAAATCGATACCGATGCGCCAAAAAATCTTTGATTCTTTCTTTATAATAGCCAAAAAAATCCAGTGGAATTCCGTAAAAGCGAGCCTGAAACGAACGATTAAAATCGATTCCAAACCAACCAAAACGATATATATTAGACGCCCAGGTTAAGGCGTGTGTGTATTTGTCTTTGGCAAAAATAAAAGGTTCGCCACTGGAACCAGAAGTTTTATTGATGTAACAGTTTTTTGTTGAAAAACCTTTGGAAAGTCTGGATTCTAAAGGAATTTGAAGATTAGTTTTGTTTAAAATGGGCAATTCTTCCCAGTTTTTATAGTTTTTTGAACCAACTAATTTATGATAAAAAGGATTGTTTTCTAAGTGGAATTCAACAATATTTTGTTTCTGATTTTCAATAAATTGCTTTTTTTCTTCGGCAGAAAAAGCAATTATTTGTTCCAAATCGGATTTTGCTTTCTTTATGGGAAAGGCATTTAGTTGCAGCGAAAGGTCGAAAATAGAAAACATGAAAGTGGTTATTTCTTCAAAAATAATATTATAAGAACAACTAAACGTGGAGAATCGACAACTTTTTACTAAATAATTATTTTTTACGTTCAAAAGCAATTATTTTTGCAGCACTCTAAAAATGAGTTTTTTCAATTAAAATTTTAAGACATGAATATATTACTATTAGGTTCAGGAGGAAGAGAGCATGCATTTGCTTGGAAAATGGTTCAAAGTCCGCTTTGTGACACTCTTTTTATGGCGCCTGGAAATGCCGGAACAGCCGAAATTGCTACTAATGTTGCGATTGCTGTAACCGATTTTGATGCAATCAAAGCTTTGGTTATCAAAGAAAATATCGAAATGGTTGTGGTAGGTCCTGAAGATCCTTTAGTAAAAGGTATTTATGACTTTTTCTTAAACGATGAAAGTTTGAAAAATATTCCTGTGATTGGTCCATCAAAAATTGGAGCAACCTTAGAAGGAAGTAAAGAATTTGCCAAAGAATTTTTGGTAAAACACAATATCCCAACAGCAGCTTACGATAGTTTTACTGCTGAAACTGTTGAAAAAGGATGTGATTTCTTAGCAACTTTACAACCTCCTTACGTTTTAAAAGCGGATGGTTTAGCAGCAGGAAAAGGAGTATTGATTATTCAGGATTTAGAAGAAGCTAAAGCTGAATTAAGAAATATGTTAGTTGGTCAAAAATTCGGTGCTGCGAGTTCAAAAGTGGTTATCGAAGAATTTTTAGACGGAATTGAATTAAGTTGTTTCGTTTTAACTGACGGGAAAAGCTATAAAATTTTACCAACAGCCAAAGATTACAAACGTATTGGTGAAGGTGATACAGGTTTAAATACAGGTGGAATGGGAGCTGTTTCTCCGGTTCCTTATGTAGATGCGGTTTTGATGGAAAAAATTGAAACACGTATTGTAAAACCAACTATTGCAGGTTTGCAAAAAGATGGAATTCCGTACAAAGGATTTGTTTTTATTGGATTAATCAATGTGAAAAACGAACCTTTGGTTATTGAATACAATGTGAGAATGGGTGATCCGGAAACAGAGGTTGTTATTCCAAGATTACAATCGGATTTAGTAGAATTGTTTCAGGCTGTAGCCAATGAAAAATTAGACGAATTTGAATTGAAAATTGATCCAAGAAGTGCTACAACAGTTATGATGGTTTCAGGGGGATATCCTGAAGATTTTGAAAAAGGAAAAGTAATTTCGGGATTGGAAAATGTTCAAAATTCAATTGTTTTCCACGCTGGAACAAAATTAGACAATGGAAATGTAGTGACTAACGGAGGTCGTGTAATGGCGATTACTTCTTATGGCGATTCTTTCCAGGAAGCTTTGGCGCAATCGTATAAAAACGTTGCAGAGATTAGCTGGGAAAATGTGTATTTCAGAAAAGATATTGGTTTCGATTTAGTTTAATCGAAACCAATTAAGCATAAAAAAACCGTCCTGATTATTATTCAGGACGGTTTTTTTTATTTTTTTCTATTCTTATTTCAAGAAAGAATGTGCAGTAGTATCTTGATTTTCAGTTCCTGCATCGTCAAAAATACGTAATTGTTTAATCCAGTAAACAATTGCAGCCGAGCAAATAATCATAAAAATCCAGTTTAGAGTATTTGCTCCAAACCAAGAAATTAATTCTAATGAACGTAACCAGTCTAGTGGTTTGAAAAGAAAATCAACAAAAAGTGATTGTATTCCTTCGAAAAATGCTTTCATGATATAGATTTAAAATTTTATTAATTGTTATGGGGTAAATCATAAAAATTATCATGCGAATAATAATTTTGTCTTAACTCGTTTCCTTATTTGAACAAGTAGTATATTTACAGTCACAAAAGTATAAAATATCCTTATGATTACAAGTGTTTTTAAAAAATCTACACCATTAAATTTTTCTTTAGTAGTATTTTTGATATTGTTTTTTGATTTTATTTATCAAATTCAGGATTTAGCTTGGTCTCATTCGGTAGTTTCAATTTTTAAAAACATAGGAATTGGCTTGGTAATTTTGTTTTCGGCATTAATAAACAGTTTTATTTCAAGACGTAATGAACTCAGCAAAGACAGTGCTTACAGCATTTTGTTTTATTTAATTTTCCTGCTTTTTTTCCCGGGTCTTTTTCAAAATATCAACTTAGTTCTGGCTAATTTTTTTATTCTGTTAGCCTTTAGAAGATTGGTTTCTTTGCAATCGCAAAAAGCTTCCAAAGAAAAAATATTTGATGCTTCCTTATGGATTTTTGTGGCTTCGTTGTTCCATTTTTGGTGTATTTTGTATTTGGTTTTGGTGTTTATTTCTATTATTTCGCATGTTATTGGCGATTATAGAAACTGGCTTTTGCCTTTCATTGCCTTTTTTGCGGTAGCCATACTTTTTGCAATGTATTCCTTGCTGTTCAATGCTGATGCAATAGATTACATCAGCCGCGGAATAGAAATGAGTTTCAGCATTGATTATTTTACTAATAATTATCAAAATGCGGCGCTTTCTATTTATGCAACGATTGCTTTGTTTTTTCTTATTTCTATGCTAATGACTTTGTCATCCAGACCACTGCAATTGCATGCTTCGTTCAAGAAAATAATTTTTGCTTTTTTAATTGCGATAGTGATTTATGTGATTTCGGCTAACAAAAGCAATGATTTATTAATTTTTACTATCGCGCCATTGGCTATGATGACTACGGCTCATATCGAAATGCCTCAGTTAAAACTGAATCAGGAATTGGCTTTAGGCGTTTTGATTTTGTGCAGTTTATTTGCTTTTTTCTCCCAATTATAATTTGATTCCGTAAGCCAAATCACCGGCATCACCAATTCCCGGAACAATATAACTGTGTTCGTTGAGTTTATTATCTAAAGCAGCAATCCATAAATGGCAATTTTCAGGTAAATGTTTTTGCAAATAAGCTATGCCTTCGGGAGCGGCAATGGTTATGGCAATATGAATGGATTTTGGCGTTCCTCGTTCCATCAATCGCTTATAAACAGCTACAATAGATTGTCCGGTAGCCAGCATCGGATCAACCAATAGTAAACATTTATCAGTAATATCGGCAATGGCCTGATATTCGACTTTAATTTCAAAATTAGCATTGTTATTCGGATGGTATCGGTATGCCGAAATAAATCCGTTTTCCGCTTTGTCAAAATAATTTAAAAAACCTAAATGCGTAGTTAATCCCGCTCTTAAAATCGAACAAAGGACAATAGAATCAGAAATTTGAGTGGTTTTTTTGATTCCAAGCGGCGTTTGAATTTCGACATTTTTATATTCTAATTCTTTGCTGAGTTCATAAGCCATGATTTCGCCAATGCGTTCCATATTTCGTCTGAATCGCATGGCATCATTATGAATATTCACATCTCTTATTTCTGCTAAAAAATGATTGAGAATACTGTTTTTTTCTGATAAAAAGTGAATTTGCATAACCTGTGAAATTTGATTAGAAAGACTTAGAGAAAGTTGGAATCTAATTTTTTTATAAAAGTATAAAAAGTATCTTTGTCTAAATAAAAAGATAAAGATGTTTTCCAAATTAGCCTATTCCGTTTTTGAACAAAGTATCAAAGATTATCATCAGTTTGATAATGTTGATCAGCCGATAAACAATCCGTATGCAAAGGATCAGTTTGAACATTTATTATATCTGAAAAACTGGATTGACACGGTGCAATGGCATTTTGAGGATATTATTCGTGACCCGCAAATTGACCCGGTAGCTGCTTTAACTTTGAAAAGAAGAATTGATGCTTCTAATCAGGAGCGTACCGATATGGTGGAATATATTGATAGTTATTTTTTGCAAAAATACAGTAAGGTTGTTGTAAAAGAGAATGCAAAAATCAACTCAGAAAGTCCGGCTTGGGCGTTTGACCGTTTGTCTATTTTGGCATTAAAAATCTATCACATGCAGGAAGAAGCTACCCGTGCCGATGCTTCTCAGGAACACAGAGATAAATGTCAGGAAAAATTAAACGTACTTTTAGAACAAAGAACTGACTTATCGACAGCCATTGACGATTTATTGAAAGACATCGAAAATGGAGATAAATTCATGAAAGTGTACAAACAGATGAAAATGTACAACGATGATGAATTGAATCCGGTTTTGTATCAGAATAAAAAATAAGAAACCATATTTTCAACCATTAAGGGATTAAGAAAATTAAGTAAAACTTAATGAGCCTTAATTTCTTAATGGTTTTTATACATTAAGTAATTGTCTAAAAAAATTCAACATATCGCCGTCATGAGACTCTCCGCAATGGGAGATGTTGCCATGACGGTGCCTGTTTTACGGGCTTTTGTAAAACAGTATCCCAATGTTAAAATAACGGTTATTTCGCGACCGTTTTTCAAGCCTTTTTTTGAAACGATACCTAATGTTTCCTTTTTTGCTTTTGATGAAAAAGAACGTCATAAAGGCTTTCCGGGTCTGATTCGATTGTTTGCCGATTTGAAACCATTAAAAATCGATGCTTTTGCCGATTTGCATAATGTACTTCGTTCTAAGGTTGTGCGAACACTTTTTGCCCTGAGCGGAAAAAAAGTGGCTGCAGTTGATAAAGGAAGAGCCGAAAAAAAGGCTCTAACCCGAACCGAAAATAAGATTTTCAAACAATTACCAACTATGTTTGAAAGACATGTAAGTGTCTTTGAACAGTTAGGTTTTGCTGTTGATTTATCTAATCCACAATTTCCTGAAAAAGCGATTTTAAGTGCTGAAATTCGGGCTATTATTGGCGAAAACCATCAAAAATTAATCGGAATTGCTCCTTTTGCGCAGTATGAATCTAAGGTTTATCCTTTGGATTTAATGCAGGAAGTGATTGCTCAATTGGCTCAAAATCATTCTAATAAAATTCTTCTTTTTGGAGGAGGGAAGAAAGAAATTGAAATCTTAGATGCTATTTCGAAACCTTATGCTAACGTCATCAATATGGCTGGAAAAATCAAGTTTCAACAAGAATTACAACTTATTAGTAATCTTGATGTGATGCTTTCTATGGATTCCGGAAACGCTCATATTGCAGCTATGCTTGGCGTAAAAGTGGTGACACTCTGGGGAGCGACGCATCCTTTTGCCGGTTTTTCGCCGTTTAATCAGCCATTGGAAAACGCCTTGGTTGCTGATAGAAATTTGTTTCCAAAATTACCTACTTCAGTTTATGGAAATAAGAAGGTGGAAGGTTATGAAGATGCGATGCGAAGTATTCTACCGGAAAAGGTAGTATTTAGTATTCAGAGACAGTTGGCAGATTAAATTTTTATAAATATATTTTTTCATCCCTACATCTTCTATAAATATATTTTTTTAGATTTGAAATTGTTTCTTGAAAATCGGGTGCGGGATAGCCATATCGTTCATGCTCCATTTGTTCGTTTTCAATTGCGTTGCAGCCTTTAATTACTTCTTTGAGCATATCAAGCATGGCGAGTTCTTTATTGTCTGTTTTTTGAAATTTGAACTCTACTATTTCATTCTGCAATTCTTCGCAATAATCTATCAAAAGTTGCACTTCTGGTTCGTCCAAAAGTGAAGGATTGTTTTTAAAAATTTCTCTGATGGATTTCATGGTATAATAAAAGATACAAGTTGTAGTTGTTATTTTGTTCGTTTCATTTTTACTGGATTTTGTCTGGTATCAAAAACATCAGCAATCATTATCAATTTTTGTTTGGTATCTATTGAATAAATGATTTTATAATTGCCACAAACTAAATATCGGTATTCTTTTTCTCTGTCTAATAATAGTTCTTCGACTTGAGTAATTTCAGGATGTGAAAGTATTTTGTTGGGTTCTAAAATGATTTTTTCAATTATCTGTTTAGCAACTCTATTTCCTGCTTTTTCAAGATAATATTCAAAAATTTAATCTAATTATGTTTCTGCAAAATCAGACCAAATTATTTTAAAAACCATTATTTGTATTTGGATAATTGTTCATCACTCGTTTTGAATTTTCCATTTTTAAAATCATCTTCTGATTGGTCAATCCTAGAGTTTAACTCAATTACAGACATTGATTTTGTGCGCATTTGAGTTTCTTTTTTCAATAAATTTTCAAACTGAGTAATTAACTCTTCGCTTTGAAGTTTTAGAAATTCTTGTACAAATTCAATTTTTCTAGTTTGTAAATCCATGATAATTATTGTTTTAAACAAAAATGCAAAATATTTCCCGTGTGATATTGATTTTGGAATGAGTATTAAAAATATTCAGAAAAAATAAACCATTAAGAGATTAAGTTTCATTAAGGCATAACCTCAATTTTCTTAATTTCTTAATGGTTTAAAAATATTTTAAAGATGTTGTTTACCTATACATCATCAAAATCCACATAAATAGTGTCTGATGTTGGGTGTGCCTGACAGCTTAGAATTAAACCTTCGGCAATTTCTTTTTCGGTCAGGATGGAATTTTTTCTCATTTCGGCGCTTCCTTCAGTGACACGGCAAAGACAGCTGCTGCAAATTCCGCCCTGACAGGAATAAGGAGCGTCAATTCCCTGTTTTAAAGCTGCTTCCAGAATCGTTTCTTTTTGCGACATTTCAAAAGAAGTTTCTTCATCATCTACCATTACGGTAATTTTCGAATGACCGCTTAATTCCTGAATTTCGTTTTCAAAAGCAGATGCTGTAAACAATTCAAACTTAATAGCCGAATCTTTTACGTTTTTCTCTTTCAAAACATTCGAAACCATGTCAATCATTTGCTCTGGTCCGCATAAAAAGAATTTTTCAAATTCTATTTCTTTGTGTTTGTTGTTTAACACAAAATTCACCACCGATTTGTCAATACGACCAAACAAAGCATCTTCAACTTGTACCTGACTGTAAACGTATTGCACCATGAATCGGTTTACGTATTGTAAATGCAAGTCGTGTAATTCCTGATGAAAAATAGTTTCTTCCGGTGATTTATTTCCGTAAACCAATACAAAAGAACTTTTTGGCTCACTTTTTAAAACCGATTTAATGATGGACAAAACCGGTGTGATTCCGCTACCGGAAGCAAAAGCGATATAATTTTTTTGACGGTGTGCATCCGGTTCAAGCGTAAATTTTCCTTCCGGTTTGCCTACTTCGATAACATCTCCGGCTTTAAGTTGCGTGTTAGCAAATTGAGAAAACAATCCGTCTTTAACTGCTTTAACCGCAATGCGTAATTCGCCACTTTCAGGAGAGGAACAAATAGAATAGGCACGACGAATCTCATTACCATTAAGGGTTAATTTAAGATTCACATATTGTCCTGCAATGAATTTATAATTTTCTTTTAATTCGTCAGGCACATTAAAAAGGATGGAAACCGCATTAGCTGTTTCTCTTTTTACCTCTTTTATAAGGAGTTTCAAAAAATTGGGCATGTGTTTTTAATTTTTAGCAAAGATAACAAACGGAATAAGTTCTAAAAATCAAAAAGATTGAAATTTACATACCTAAATTTGTTATGTATAAGAAACTTATGTATGTTTGTGATTCAAGATGAAAGCGATTATGAAAAATTCACAGTTATATAAAGGAAGTTTGAATACTATTATCATGAAACTATTAGAAGAAAATGGTAAAATGTACGGTTATGAAATTACCCAAAAAGTAAAAGCAATTACACAAGGGGAATTGAATATTACCGAAGGGGCACTTTATCCTGCTTTACATAAACTGGAAGCCGATGGTTTTCTTGATGTAGAAATTGAAAAAGTAGATAATAGAATGCGAAAGTATTATAAACTCACTGAATCTGGAGAAAAAGAAACCGTAAATCGACTCTCGGAATTAGAAGATTTTATAAGAAACATGCAGAGTTTAGTGAATCCAAAATTAGAATTTTAATTTTTCGGGCTATGAAATTAACCAACGAACAAATTGCAATCATTGACCAAAACTTAATAGATAAAGGTGTGGTTTATGAAGAAATTAAACTGGAATTACTGGATCACATTGTAACGGATATTGAATTAGAAACCGAAGAATCTGATTTTGATGTTGTCTTTTCTAAAGTTATGCTTAAATGGGAAAAAGCATTGGAAGAAACTTCTAGTTTTTGGGGTAATTTGGTTGGTCCAAGAATTATTATCGAAAAATATTCTTCACTTTCAAAAAGGAAATATTTACTTTCATTATTGTTCGCTGTCGCTTTTAGTATTTTGATGATAATAATTACAAAATTAAATCCAGAGGAATATATTTATAATGTTTTGAAAATGGTTTTTTCTTCAGTATATATAGTTTTGTACTTAATTATAATAATTAGTTTATTTTTTATTTGGAAATTAAAGACAAAAACAATCCATGGACGTTTTTTTCAAAAAAACTGTTCTTATTTAGCTATACATCTTTATATAATTTATACGTTTATTAATGGGCATACTCATTTGCATCGTCATTATGATAAAAGTGCCTTTTTTAATATGTTTTTAGAATGGTTTATGCCTGCTTTATTCTTTTTTATGATTATTTATCATATCATGATTGCAAAGGAGCATTTTAAGATTATCAAAAAATATAAATTGGTTTGATTATGAAATTAACTAACAAACAAATCGCAATAATTGACCAAACTTTAATTGATAAAGGTGTGGTTTATGAAGAAATTAAATTGGAATTACTGGATCACATTGTAACGGATATTGAATTAGAAACCGAAGAATCTAATTTTGAAATTGCTTTTTCTAAAGCTATGCTTAAATGGGAAAAAGAATTGGAAGAAATTAATCCTTTGGAGAAAATTGTGACTCCAAGAATAGTAAAAGAAAAATTTTCTAAGATTACTAAAAATCTCTTCAAATTTTCTTTACTAGCGGTTGTTATTTTTAGTGTTTTAATAACAACCATTACAACGTTAAAACCTGAAGAATACGTTTATTATAATTTACATTTATTTTTTTATTCGGTATTTTCTTTAGTCTGTTTAATTAACATAATAAGTATGTATTTTATCTGGAAATTAAAAATAAAAACAATTTATGGACGATTTTTTCAAGTATATGTAGGTTATACGGCCTTTAGTCTTTATAAGATTTATTCAGGTTTAAACAGACTAAGTGATTTGTCTCGTCATTATAGTTATAAAAGTATTTTTAGAAACTTTTTTGAATGGTTTTTCGATGGTTTCTACTTTTTTATGGCTATCTATTTAGTTATTGTAGCAGTAGAACATTTTAGAGTAGTCAAAAAATACAAATTGATTTGATATTTATACCAATAATATCCAATCAGAAGTTATAATCAGAAAATGATTCAATAGAAAAGTATCTTTCTTTTTGGGACTTTAAATTTCTATATTTCAAAAAGAAACGTATTTTTACCAGTCATTATACTAAAAAATTGTTTTAAAAGTTTAATGATAAAAAAACGGCGAATCATTGAAAACCAACAGATTTAAATATTCATTTCCCATAGGATGTTTGTGCATTTTAGTAGCCTGTTCGACTAAAAAAGATACTTTTTTGGCTCGAAACTCCCATGCCTTAAGTACAAAATACAACATTTTATATAACGGACAAATTGCACTGGACAAAGGAATTAAAGCCATTGATGCCAGTAATCAGGATAATTTTTGGGAAATTTTGCCTGTCGAAGCCATGAATGTCGATGAAGATTTAGTGGTTGCCGATACGACTAAGAATGCCGATTTTGCCAAAGCAGAAGAGAAAGCCACAAAAGCCATTCAGAAACATTCGATGAATATTGGCGGAAGAGAACGTAATACTCAAATTGACGAAGCCTATTTGTTATTAGGAAAATCCCGTTATTATGACAAAAGATTCATTCCTGCTTTGGATGCTTTCAATTATATTTTATACAAATATCCGAACAGCAGCCGAATTGACGAAGCTAAAATTTGGCGCGAAAAAACCAATATGCGTTTGGACAACGATGCCTTAGTAATTAAAAATATTACTAAGATGCTTGAGGAAAACCAGCCTAAAAAACAGGTTTTGGCTGATGCCAATGCGCTTTTGGCCGCTTCGTTTTTGAACATGGAACAAAAAGACAGTGCGATTGTCAAACTGAAAAAAGCCGTAAATTTTAGTACACATAATAATGACAAAGCCCGATACCGTTTTATTTTAGGACAATTGTATCAGGAAAAAGGAGAAAATGAGTTGGCAAGAAATTATTATGAAGCGGTGGTACAAATGAACCGAAAAGCCGACAGGAAATACATGATGCATGCTCAGGCAAGATTAGCCGAACTGTTTGATTATCAAAATGGTGACCGATTTGCCTTTGATGAAAAGTATCATAAATTATTGGAGAACAGAGAAAATCGTCCGTTTTTGGATATTTTAAATTACCAAATGGCGGTTTTTTATGATAAAATAGGAAAGGAAGATAAGGCTGTAGCATATTACAATGCGTCTTTGAAAAAAACGCAATCGGACAATTATTTAATGGCTTCTGATTACAGAAATATTGGAAATATTCATTTTAGAAATGCCCGTTATTTAGAAGCTGCCAAATATTACGACAGTACTTTAGTAAAACTAAATCCAAAAACCAGAGAGTTCATTCATATTGAAAAAGTTCGTAAAAATCTGGACGAAGTTATTTTCTATGAAGCCATTGCCAGCCGCAACGACAGTATTCTAAAAGTGGTGGCATTGCCGGAAGCCGAAAAGCTGACTTATTTTGATTCCTATATCGAAAAATTGAAAAAGTCGGATGAGGCTAAAAGAATTCTGGAAGAAAAAGAAGCCGAAAAACAAAAAAATATTGAAAGAAACAGCAAAGCCGTTACTGCTGATGCTGCGGTAGGAGCTAACGGAAAAGTGCTGCCTAAAGCGCCATTTGGTCCTCCGTCCATTTCGACTGCCAACGCCGAGAATACATTTTATTTTTATAACCCAACCACAGTATCTTTTGGAAAAGTAGCCTTTAAGAAAAATTGGGGAAAACGTACTAAACAAGGTTATTGGAGAGTTTCTGTTGCAGATGCGCTGGCTGCAAATGAGTCAAAAGATTCCACCGTAGTTGCTCAGCAGGAAGTAGCGACTGATTCGGTTGCGAAAGAAAAAGAGCTGAACCCAAAATACGATCCGGCTTTTTATTTGAACCAATTACCAACAGCAACAACAGCTATTGACAGCATTGCTAAAGAGCGCAATGAGGCGTATTATCAGTTGGGAGTTATTTATAAGGAGAAATTCAAAGAAAATGATTTGGCCGCTAAAAAATTAGAAGATTTATTGCAAAATAATCCCGAAGAGAAATTAGTGTTGCCAAGTTTGTACAATTTGTATAAAATTTATCAAAATACCAATCCGGATAAAGCAGAAGCGGTTAAAAATAAGATTCTGTCTCAATATCCAAATTCGCGTTATGCCCAAATTTTAAATAATGGAAATGTAATTGTCGAGGAGGGAAGTCCGGATGTGGTGTACAAAAAAATATACCAACAGTATCAAAATGAAGAATTTGATGCCGTTTTGGCTAAAATAGATGGATTAATCAATCAGTTTTCGGGTGAGGAAGTAGTGTCAAAATTAGAACTTTTAAAAGCCAATACTTTAGGAAAAGTAAACGGACTGGCTGCTTACAAAGCTGCTTTAGAAACGGTTGCCGGTAATTATCCGAATACCGAGGAAGGGAAAAGTGCACATGAGATTTTAGAAAAACAAATTCCGTTATTGGAAAACAGGAACTTTGATTCGAAAGATTCTAAACATTGGAAAATTTTGTATCCGCTGGCTTTAAACGCGGTTAACGATAAAAAAACTATCGAGGAAAAAATCACCAAATTTATCAATTCAGAGAATGCTCAAAAATTGGATTTAGTTTTTAATTCTTATGACGCGGCCAATGGATTTGTAATTATTCAGGGAATCACCTCTGAGGATTATGCTAATAGCGTAGCTAATGTTTTAAAAGAAAATCCAGCCTACAAAATTCAAACAGCACCGATTATTATTTCAAACGAAAATTATAAAATAGTTCAAATTAAGAAGAATCTAAAGGTGTATTTAGAATCGAAAAAACAATAAAAATGTTTACTAAGAAAAAAGAAAAACCTTATACCGACCTTTTAGGAAAAACCAATAGAATTGTTGAAGGAACTGTCATCAAAGGTGATATTATTTCAAAAGCTGATTTCAGACTGGACGGGGAGTTAATTGGAAATTTTCAATCTGAGGGAAAATTAGTAATTGGCCCTACCGGCAGTGTTACAGGAGATATTAGCTGTAATAATGCTGATATTGAAGGTGCTTTTAATGGAAAAATTCAGGTTGCCGAATTATTAAATATCAAATCTAAAGCAAGTATTAAAGGTGAAGTAATCGTAGGGAAATTGTCGGTAGAACCCGGAGCCGATTTTACGGCAGGTTGTACGATGAAAGAAAACGAAAAACCGGCGTCATAAATGGAAAAGAAACCCAATAATAAGAAATCGACGAAGTGGCTGGCACTGATTAATATTCCTATTCAAATGGGAGTGATTATTTTTTTGTTTTCTTATTTGGGCGACTGGCTTGATGAAAATCATCCGCATCCGAAATTTTATTACAACAAAGTATTGGTTTTGGTGGGGGTGTTTATTGCTTTGTACAATGTAATCAGGCAGGTAAATGAAATAAACAAAGACAAGGAATAAGTACAAAAGCAGGAACAATAATGATTTTTAAAAATTACAAAACCTATCTCTTTTTAGTAATTTCGGTTCTAATCGCTTATGTGTTGCACAAATTAGGATTTTATCTGTTTAAAGTAAATCCGGAGCAGTTTTATTATAGTCTGGAAAAACTGTATGCTATCTTTTTCCTGCTGTCCTTTATCATCATTTTAATTGTATTGAAAATAAGCGAACGCAATTTTGATCAGGTGGGAATGTCATTTTTGTTACTGACCACTTTTAAAATATTTTTTTATTATTTGCTTTTGAAACCTATTTTGAAGATTAGGCATTATGACATCACAATGGAGAAAATGAATTTCTTTGGAATGTTTATCCTTTTTCTGACGATTGAAACAATTGTAACTATAAGAATATTAAGCAAAAAGCCCTAAAAAACGGGCTTTAACAGGGTGTAAAAAAAAATATGTTTTCATATCCTTTTGGATATAAATAAAAAATGTACCTTTGCGCCAAATTTTAGAAACGTAAATATAACATATTCTGTAATTATGGTGATTTTAAAGAGACCACTTAGATTGATATTAGTAGCATTTTTAGCGTGTCTTCCAATGATTAGTTTTGCAAATCAAGAAGTTGATTCGTTACAAGTACAAGGAGAAGCAACTCATGAAGCAGTAGCTGAAGGGCACCATGAAGGTGCTCATGCTGAACCTACCGATGTAAAATCTAAAATCAAAGCATTTATTAATCACCACGTTTTAGATTCTCACGATTTCTCCTTAACTCAGGATGATGAAACAGGAGAAAATTGGGGATTTCCATTACCGGTTATCTTATGGGATAACGGATTACATGTTTTTTCTTCGGCTAAATTCCACCACGGAAAAGAAGTAGCGGAATCTAACGGTAGCTATTATGTAATTAACCACCACGACGGAAAAATTTACAGAACAGATGCTACAGGAACTATTCATGAAAATGAAGAAACCGGACATCCTGAAAATGTACGTCCTATTGATTTTTCTATCACTAAAACAGTATTGTCTATCATCGTTGCTGCTATTTTAATGTTTTTCATTTTTACCCGTTTGGCAAAATCTTATGCTAAAAACGGAGGAATTGCTTCAGGTGTGGGACGTTTCTTTGAGCCATTAATTGTATATGTTCGTGACGAAATTGCAATTCCAAACATTGGTGAGAAACACTATAAAAGATACATGAGTTATTTATTAACCATCTTCTTCTTTGTATTGTTTTTAAATATCTTCGGATTAACGCCACTGGGAATTAATGCTACAGGTAACTTTACTGTAACATTCTCTTTGGCAATCTTAACTTTCCTGATTACAAATTTAACAGCAAATAAAAATTATTGGGGACACATCTTCTGGATGCCGGGAGTGCCAAAACCAATGCGTATCATTTTGGCTCCTATCGAATTATTAGGAGTATTCATCAAGCCATTCTCATTAATGATTCGTTTGTACGCGAATATTTTTGCAGGTCACATTGTATTGATGAGTATTTTAGGGTTGATGTTTATTTTCAAAAGCTGGATTGGAAGCTCATTATCATTTGGATTGGCATTTGTACTTTCTATTTTGGAAATCTTAGTAGCCTTTTTACAAGCCTATATTTTTACAATGTTATCAGCTCTTTATTTTGGTGCGGCTGTTGAAGAACACCACCACGAAGAAGGGCACCACTAAAATCGTTTAATTGTTATTTGTTTAATCGGTTAAACGGAAAAACAAATAACGATTCAACATCAAATTGAATGTTTAATTTTTAATATATATATCATGGAAATTCCACAAATTATTGGAGCTGGATTAATCGTTATCGGAGCAGGTTTAGGTATTGGTAAAATTGGTAGCTCTGCTATGGATGCTATTGCTCGTCAACCAGAAGCTTCAGGAAAAATCCAAACAGCTATGCTTATCGCTGCTGCACTTATTGAAGGTATTGGTTTCGCAGCTTTATTCGCAGCTTAATTAAAACTCAAAAAAACGATAGTTGCAACGGTTGGTTGTAACTATTGTTTTTAAAATTAAAACATTACATTGCAGCAATGCAATAACTTAAAAAGTAAAAAATAAAACTTAGAATTATAGATAATGGAAAAGTTAATTAATCAGTTTGAATTTGGTTTGTTTTTTTGGCAAGTATTAATATTTGTTGGATTAATATTTTTATTGAAAAAATTCGCTTGGAAACCTATTCTTGATGCCGTTAATGAAAGAGAAGAGGGAATCAAAAATGCATTAGAATCTGCTGAAAATGCAAGAAAAGAAATGCAGGATCTTCAGGCTGATAACCAAAGAATCTTAAACGAAGCGAGAGCGGAGCGTGATGCTATGTTGAAAGAAGCTCGTGAAATGAAAGAGAAAATGGTTGCTGATGCTAAAACGGAAGCTCAGGCTCAAGGTGCAAAAATGATTGAGCAGGCTAAAGCTGCAATTGAAAGTGAGAAAAATGCAGCAATGGCTGAATTGAAAACTCAGGTTTCTTCATTGTCATTGAGTATCGCAGAGAAATTATTGAAAGACGAATTATCTAACACAGAAGCTCAAACTAAATTAGTTGAGAAAATGTTAGGTGACGTAAAGCTAAACTAATATTATGGCAGGTACAAGAGCAGCAATTCGTTATGCAAAAGCAATCCTTTCTATGGCCGACTCTATCGGAGTAGCCGCTGAGGTAAATAACGATATGATTTTAATTGCATCCACCATCAAAGGAAATGCTGAATTGAATACCTTTATTCAGTCTCCTACAACCAGTGTTGATGTAAAAGAAAAAGCATTATTAGAAGTTTTTGCTTCTGTTAATGGAGTAACAAAGGGATTGTTTCATTTATTATTCGAAAACAAAAGATTTGAAATCCTTGAAGCAGTTGCAGTAGCTTATGCTGATTTATATGACAGCGCTAACGGTTTAGAAGTAGCCAAAGTAACTACTGCTATCCCAATGGATGCCGATTTAGAAGCTAAAGTTTTGGCTAAAATTGCATCTTTGTCAGATAAAAAAGTAACAATCAAAAATATTGTAGATCCTGCTATCATTGGAGGATTTATTTTAACCATTGGCGATAAGCAATACAATGCTTCTGTTGCTAATAGATTACAAGTATTAAGAAAAGAATTAAGTAACTAGTTTTATTGCACATTAAGTGTCTAAATTATAAATTAAGATGGCGGAAATCAAACCAGCTGAAATTTCAGCAATATTAAGAAAGCAAGTAGAAGGTTTTGAATCTGGCGCTACGCTAGAGGAAGTGGGAACTGTACTTCAAGTTGGAGATGGTATTGCTCGTATTTACGGGCTTTCAAATGTACAATATGGAGAATTAGTAGAATTTGAAAATGGTCTTGAGGCTATTGTATTGAACTTGGAAGAAGATAATGTAGGGGTGGTACTTTTAGGACCATCAACTGGTATCAAAGAAGGTTCTACTGCCAAAAGAACTCAACGTATTGCTTCTCTTAAAGTAGGAGAACAAATGGTAGGACGTGTAGTAAACACTTTGGGGCAACCAATTGATGGTAAAGGACCAATCGGTGGAGAATTATACGAAATGCCTTTGGAAAGAAAAGCTCCTGGAGTAGTTTTCCGTCAACCAGTAACTGAGCCATTACAAACAGGTGTGAAAGCGGTAGACGCTATGATCCCGGTTGGACGTGGACAACGTGAGTTAGTTATTGGTGACCGTCAAACAGGTAAATCAACTGTTTGTATCGATACAATCTTAAATCAAAAAGAATTTTATGATGCTGGTAAACCAGTATTCTGTATCTATGTTGCAATTGGACAAAAAGCTTCAACTGTAGCTGGAATCGCAAAAATGTTAGAAGAAAAAGGAGCAATGGCTTATACAGTTATCGTTGCTGCTAATGCTTCTGATCCTGCTCCAATGCAAGTATATGCTCCATTCGCTGGTGCTGCTATCGGAGAATATTTCAGAGATTCAGGTCGTCCTGCTTTGATCGTATATGATGATTTGTCTAAACAAGCTGTTGCTTACCGTGAGGTATCTCTTTTATTAAGAAGACCACCAGGACGTGAGGCATATCCTGGAGACGTTTTCTACTTACACTCTCGTTTATTAGAGCGTGCTTGTAAAGTAATCGCGGATGACGGAATTGCTAAAAACATGAACGACTTACCAGAGTCTATCAAAGGAATCGTAAAAGGTGGAGGTTCATTGACCGCTTTACCAATTATCGAAACTCAGGCTGGTGACGTTTCTGCATATATCCCAACAAACGTAATCTCTATTACAGACGGACAAATTTTCTTGGATGGTGATTTGTTCAACTCTGGGGTTCGTCCTGCAATCAACGTAGGTATCTCTGTATCTCGTGTAGGAGGTAATGCTCAAATTAAATCAATGAAAAAAGTATCTGGTACTTTAAAATTAGATCAAGCTCAATTCCGTGAATTAGAAGCTTTCGCTAAGTTTGGTTCTGATTTGGATGCTGTTACTTTGAACGTAATTGAAAAAGGAAAAAGAAACGTTGAAATCTTGAAACAAGGTTTGAACTCTCCTTATACTGTAGAAGACCAAGTAGCGATTATCTATGCCGGATCTAAAAACTTATTGAGAAATGTTCCTGTTGCTAAGGTTAAAGAATTCGAGAAAGATTTCTTAGAATTCATGAACGCTAAGCACAGACCAACTCTTGATGCTTTGAAAGCTGGAAAATTAACAGACGAAATTACAGATGTAATCGAGACTGTAGCAAAAGAAGTTTCTGCAAAATATAACTAAAAAGTACTAAGTATCAAGTATTAAGTATCAAGATTTTGGTACTTAATACTTGATACTTAAGTCTTAATACTTAAAATAAATGGCAAATTTAAAGGAAATCCGTAATAGAATTACTTCCGTTTCATCTACGATGCAAATCACATCGGCGATGAAAATGGTATCTGCAGCCAAGCTTAAAAAAGCTCAGGATGCAATTACAGCCATGCGCCCTTATGCCGAAAAATTAACGGAATTATTACAAGGTCTTTCTGCAACTCTTGACGGAGGAATCGGAGAAGAATATACTACACAACGCGAAGTAAAGAAAGTTTTATTGGTAGCGATAACTTCAAACAGAGGTTTGTGTGGTGCTTTTAACTCCAATGTAATTAAGGAAATTAAAAATCGTGCAACATTTTATGCTGGTAAACAAGTTGATGTTTTTGCTATTGGTAAAAAAGGAAATGATGTTTTAAGCAAAACAAATAATGTAATCGACAACCAAAGTGCTATTTTTGATACTTTGACTTTTGATAATGTGGCAGCAATTGCTGAAACATTAACTCAAAAATTTGTTGCCGGTGAATATGACAGAATTGAGTTGGTTTACAATCAATTTAAAAATGCTGCAACTCAAATTGTTCAAACAGAGCAATTTTTACCTTTAGCTCCGGTTAAATCGGATTTAAATGTGGCGGCTTCTGATTATATTTTTGAACCATCAAAAGAAGAAATTGTGTTGACTTTGATTCCTAAATCTTTAAAAACACAATTGTACAAAGGAATCCGTGATTCTTTTGCTTCTGAGCACGGTGCACGTATGACGGCTATGCACAAAGCAACTGATAATGCTACTGCATTGAGAAATCAGTTGAAATTAACTTATAATAAAGCACGTCAGGCTGCTATTACTAACGAAATCTTAGAAATCGTTGGTGGAGCTGAAGCTTTGAACGCTTAAGAATATTTACTTTATTCCATATCAAAGCGGTTGATTTTTCAACCGCTTTTTTTGTTTAAATACATTCATGGGATACTTTTTAAGCTGTATTTTAGTTATATAATAGAAGTCAAAAAGAAATAAGAATCATTATAATAGCAATACGAATTTAACCAAAGATTTAGTTATTTTTGTTTTTGTAAAATTAATAAGCATTACACCTTGGGTTTATATAAAAATCTTTTTAAACAAACAGCAATTTACGGTCTGGCAACGGTTTTGCCCAGGATGTTTAGTTTTCTGTTAGTACCTCTTTATACCAATTTACTGCCTAAAGGGGAATATGGAAAAGTGACTATTATATTCTCCTGGATGATATTCTTCAATGTGATTTTAGCTTATGGAATGGAGACGGCTTTCTTTCGTTTTTACAATAAGGAAGAAGACAAAAAAATAGTGATTGAAACTTCTATGGTTTCCATTTTTTGGACTACAATTCTCTTTTTGGTTGCAGCGCTTTTGTTCCGAACTACTTTAGCCGATTGGTCCGGAATCGATTCGCAATACATTACGTATTCTATTTGGATTTTAGCTCTGGATGCCTTGGTGATTATTCCTTTTTCCAAATTAAGAGCCTTGCAAAGACCAATTATGTATGCTATTATCAAGATTGGAAACGTTTTGGTAAACTTACTTTTGAGTGTACTTTTCTTAGTGTATTTGCCTAAATTATCAGAACTGAATCCTACCGGAATAGTAAGTTCTTTTTATATCGAAAATTTCCAAATAGGTTATATTTTCCTGGCTAATATTATTGCGAGTTTGTTAACTTTTGTGGTTTTATCTCCTGATTATGTTTTCTTAAAATGGAAATTTGATTTTCGTTTGTGGAAACAAATGATGGTCTATGGATTACCTATTTTAGTGGCCGGAATTGCCTTTGCTATCAACGAGCAATTTGATAAAATTCTTTTAGATAAATTATTACCGCACAATATAGCCGCCGATGAAGTGGGGGTTTATTCCGCCTGTTACAAGTTGGGATTGTTTATGGTTTTGTACCGCACGGCTTATACGCTTGGGATTGAGCCTTTCTTTTTTAGTCATGCTAAGAATGAAAATGCGCCGCAAACGTACGCCATGGTTACCAAATACTTTGTCATCTTCGGTTCGTTTATTATGTTGAGCGTAATTGTTTTTGCCGATGTATTCAAATTTTTAATGATTCGTGACGAATCCTATTGGGTAGCAATGAAAGTGGTTCCGTTGATTATTTTGGCTAATTTCTGTTTGGGAATTTATACGAATCTTTCTGTTTGGTACAAACTGATTGATAAAACCTACGTGGGCGCTTATATTTCTATTGTGGGAGCTATTATTACTTTGGTGCTGAATTTTATGCTGATTCCTACTATGAGTTATGTGGGTTCGGCTATTGCAACTTTGGCAGCTTATGGTAGTATGATGTTGATTTCTTACTATCTTGGAAATAAATTTTATCCAATTCCTTATGATTTTAAAAAAATAGGGTCTTATTTGGGATTGTCTATTTTATTTTCTGTGATTTCCTTTTATGGTTTCAGAGAAAATTATTTTGTAGGGATAGCATTGCTGCTTTTGTTTCTTTATGTCATTTACCATTTCGAAAAAGAAACGATATTGGGCTTAGTGAAACGAAAAAAATAAAATAAGTACGGAGCAGTTTTGCGCTTGTTCCTTCATTTTTTAAAATATTACAATGAAAATAAATATTATCAATAAATCGCAGCATGCCTTGCCTAACTACGAAACGCTGGCTTCGGCTGGGATGGATTTAAGAGCTAATTTGACCGAATCTATAGTGTTGCAGCCTTTGGAAAGAACCATCGTTAAAACAGGTCTTTTTATCGAATTACCGATAGGTTATGAAGCTCAGGTGCGTCCCCGAAGCGGATTGGCTGCTAAAAAAGGGATAACCGTACTGAATTCGCCCGGAACCGTCGATGCCGATTATCGCGGAGAAATAGGCGTGATTTTAGTCAATCTTTCTAATGAAGTATTTGTGGTTGAAAATGGGGAACGCATTGCGCAATTAATCATTGCCAAACACGAACGTGCCGAATGGATTGAAGTGGAAGAACTAACGGAAACTTCAAGAGGTGCAGGCGGTTTTGGCAGTACAGGGGTAAAATAATTCCTGAGAAAACAGGAATCTTATGTTCAATTTAGGAAGCAAAATAATTCCTGTGAAAGCAGGAATCTTGTGTTCAATTTAGGAATTGAAAAAACTTTCTTCGAGAGGAGGAAATTTTAAAATAAATTATTAAAATGAAATTATGGTTTGTTTATATGATGTCAAATAAACATAAAGGAGTAATTTACATTGGAGTAACAGATAATTTAATAGAACGGGTTAAAGAACATAAACTAAAAGTTTATTCAAATTCTTTTACGGCAAAATATAATTGTGATAAGTTAATTTATTTTGAAGAATGGGAAAATGGTTTTGATGCTACCAAAAGAGAAAAACAATTAAAAAAATGGAAAAGAGATTGGAAGGTAAATTTAATAGAAGATATGAATCCAACGTGGTTGGATATAAGCTTAAATTGGAATTTCAATTTTAATAAAATAAGAGAATAAAGTTTAATTTAAAAGATACCCGCATTCGCGGGCATGAAATATGAAAATAATCGTTCCAATGGCAGGACGTGGTTCGCGTCTTCGCCCACATACCTTAACCATTCCTAAACCTTTAATTCCGGTTGCCGGAAAACCGATCGTTCACCGATTAGTAGAAGACATTGCCGGAGTTCTAAATCAGGAAATAGAAGAAGTAGCTTTTATTATTCATGAAAGTTTTGGGCAAAAAGTAGAGCAGGATTTAATTGCTATTGCCGAGAAATTAGGAGCAAGAGGAACTATTTACTATCAAAATGAAGCTCTTGGAACCGGGCATGCTATTATGTGTGCCAAAGATTCTCTTTCCGGTCCGGCGGTGATTGCTTATGCAGACACCTTGATTCGTGCTGATTTTGAATTGGATCCAACTGCCGATTCGGTAATTTGGGTAAAACAAATTGAAAATCCGGAAGCTTTTGGTGTGGTAAAACTAAATGAGAAAAACGAAATTATCGAATTGGTTGAAAAACCTAAAGAATTTGTTAGTGATTTAGCGGTTATCGGAATTTACTATTTCAAAGATATTGCGGTTTTAAAACAGGAATTGCAAAATGTTTTAGACAACAACATTCAAAATGGTGGCGAATACCAAATTAATGATGGAATCAAAAACATGATGGCCAACGGAAAAATTTTTAAAACCGGTGAAGTTAGCGCCTGGATGGATTGCGGAAACAAAAATGTAACCGTAGAAACCAATTCCAGAATGCTGGCTTTCTTGGCTGAAGACAAAGAAAGTTTGGTTTCTCCAAAGGTAAAAATCGAAAATTCTACGATTATCGAACCTTGTTTTATTGGGGACGATGTGGTGTTAATTAACGCTACGGTGGGACCGAATGTTTCTTTAGGAAATGGTTGTCACGTGATTGACAGTAGTATTAAGAACAGTTTAGTGCAAACACATGCACATATTAAAAATGCTAATCTGGACAATGCGATGATAGGAAATCACGCTAGTTTTGACGGTAATTTTACAAGCATAAGCATTGGAGATTATTCGGTTTTAGAATAATTTCGAATACAATAAAAAATTACCATTAAGAAGTTAAGTTTAATGAATCTTTGATTTCTTAATGGTAAATTGTACAGCTTTTTAAAGTTTAATGAGCAAAAATGAAAAAGTTAGTTCCTTTAATGATAATGGTGGTTTTGCAATGCAATCCGGTTTTGTCATGGGGACAAACAGAGTCTGAAACCAAAAAAGAAGCAGATAAATTTCAGGATTATTTTTACGAAGCTTTAAAGCAAAAAGCTATTGAAAACTACGACAAGGCGATTGTGGCTTTGGAACGCTGTTTGAAAATAGACAGTAATAATGCTACGATTTACCACGAATTAGGCAAAAATTATCTGGCGCAAAAGGATTATAAAAATGCCTACACTTCATTTGAAAAAGCTCATCATTTAGAGCCAACTAACAAATGGTTTTTGGTGGGTATGTATGATGTGGACTATGCTACAAAAAACTATACTGATGCTGTTTTAGTGATTCAAAAACTGATTCCTTTTGACCCAAAATTCAAAGAAGATTTGACTTCCTTGTATATGAATACGGGCGAATTCGACAAAGCTTTGGCACTTATCAATGAGTTGAATGAAACCGTTGGGAAATCGGACAGAAGGGAAAGTTATAAAATTCAAATTCTCTCTCAGGGCAAATATCAGGATGCGGAAATAACCAATTTGGAGGAGCAAATCCTGAAATATCCTAAGGCAGAGGAAAATTACATTTCGCTGATTTATTTGTATTCGAAAAAAGACAATATCGAAAAAGTTTTAGAAACGGCGAAAAGGCTGGAGGCTGCCATTCCGGATTCCGAATGGGCGCAGCTAAGTTTGTTTAAAAATTATTTGGTTGCTAATGAAAGCGATAAAGCCATCAAGGCCATGAATATTGTTTTGGGCAGTTCCAAAATTGACAGCAAAATAAAACACCGCATTTTCAATGAATTTTTAATTTATGTCAATACACATCCACAATTCACATCTGATTTAGACAAAGCAATTGCTTATTTTGCTGATGATTCGCAAGTGAATGTTGCCAAAGAAGTCGGGAAATATTATCACAACAAAAAACAATGGGATAAGGCTGAAAAGTATTACCAGCTGGGACTTCAAAAGAATACGACTCCGGATGTAGAATCCAGTTTGCTTTTGCTGGATGTTTATACGCAGATGGCTCAATTTGACAAAATGGCCAAAATCGCCAACGATATGGTCGAATTGTATCCGGTGCAGCCTCAGTTTTATTATTATGCCGGATTGGCTTACAATCAGTTGCAACAATTTAAAAAAGCTAAGGAAATGCTTGAAACAGGCATGGATTATGTAGTAGAAGATCTAACCTTAGAAATAAATTATAACATTCAGTTGGGAGAAGCTTATAATGGTTTAGGCGATACCAATAAAAAGATATTCTACTTTTCTAAAGCAGACGAATTATTAAAAAAACAAAAATAAAATGAAAAAATACCTAGCCTTTTTGGTTGTCATTCTTTTGGTTTCCTGTAAACCCAAAGCCATCGTTACTTCGGCAACCATTACAGAACCAGTCGATTATATGAAAGCAACCAAAATAATTGACAGTCATTACAGCAATAAAAATGATTTTTCTACATTATATATCAAAGCCAGTGCCCGTTATGCCGACGAGAAACAGGCTCAAAATGTATCGGCTGAGATTAGAATTAAAAAAGACCAACAAATCTTAGTGAGTTTGCGTTTTCTGGGAATAACAATGGCCAAAGCTTCTATTACTCCGGCTTCGGTAAGTTATTACGAAAAAATAAAAGGAACTTATTTTGAAGGCGATTTTAGTTCTTTGAGTCAGTGGCTGGGAACCGATTTAGATTACAGTAAAATTCAAAATATGTTGGTTGGAGAAGCATTAGACGATTTGAATAAGGGAAAATATACTGAGACTTTACTCGATAATTTGTACCGTTTGGATGATGCTAAAAGCGGAAATACTCAAAAAAGTTTTTATTTTAATCCGAATGATTTTACGGTAAATAAGCAGGAAGTTACCCAAACAACCGAAAGCAGAACCATCCAAATTGCTTATCCGGAAAGGGTAGCTTACAAGGAAGCCAACCTGCCATCGAATATTGAGATTAGAACACAACAGCCTAAAGGGAAATCGGAAATTAATTTAAATTACAATTCGGTTTCTTTTAATGAAGAACTTTCTTTCCCTTATAGTGTTCCGGATGGTTACAAACGAATAATAATTAAGTAAATTTGCCAAAAATATATTTTTTAAGATGCCAAAATATTTCCTTAGCCTGTTATTTGTATGTCTGACTTCAGTGATGTGGAGTCAATCGCAACAAGAAAAATTAGAACAACGCAAAGCTCAGATTCAACGAGAGATCAGAGACAACGAAAAGATGCTGAGAAGTGTCAAGTCAAAGGAAAAATCGGCTATGAATGTTTTTTTGATTCAAAAAAACAAAATCAAGCTTAAAGAAAATTTGATTAATACTACCGAAAAACAAAAGCGACTTTTAGCCGACGATATGTATCGTAATCAGCTTAAAATTAATAAGCTAAATAGAGAATTGAAGGTGTTAAAAGAAGATTACGCTAAGAAAATTGTCAATTCATACAAAAGCCGTTCCGAGCAAAGTAGGGCGATGTTTATTCTTTCTTCGGAGAATTTTTTGCAGGCTTACAAACGCGTGCAGTATTTAAAGCAATATACCAGTTTCAGGAAATCACAGGGAGAGGAAATCAATGCCAAATCGAAGGAGTTGGTTTCGTATAACGAGAAATTAAAAGTACAAAAGGCTGCCAAGCAAAAATTAATTGCCGAAAACGAAAAGGAAAGGCAATCGCTTGTAAAAGAGAAAGAAGAACAGGAAAAATTGGTGAATTCGATTAAAAAAGACAAAAACCGTATTGTTTCTGAAATTCGAAAAAAACAAAGAGAATCTAAAACCATCGATGCCCAGATTAATCGTTTGATTCGCGAAGCCATTGCTGAGGCCAACCGAAAAGCTGCTGCCGAACGTGCCAGAGCTGCTGCCGCTGCCGCCGCTTCGGGAGATAAATCTTCTAAAGAGAGTGCCAAAGTAAACATTCCTAAAGCTTCGGTTTCTTCTTCCAGAATTGAGTTGACTCCGGATGACAAGTTAATTGCAGATAATTTTAGAGCCAACAGAGGGAAATTGCCATGGCCGGTAGAAAGAGGATTTGTTTCCTTAGGTTACGGAGATCAGCCGCACCCAATTTATAACACTCTGGTAGTTCATAATAGTGGAGTGGAAATCACAACAACTGATGGTGCTAATGCAAGAGCGGTTTTTGGCGGAGAAGTCGCTAGTGTAATGGTTTTATCTCCGGTAAATAAAGCGGTGATGATTCAGCACGGGGATTATTTTAGTATTTATCAAAACCTGAGTTCGGTTTCGGTGAGTAAAGGAGATAAAGTAAGTATTAAACAAAATTTAGGTCGCATCAGAACGAATGGGGATACAGGTAAAACAGTGATTAAGTTTTTAATTCTGCAAAATACAACTTATATGAATCCTCAGGGTTGGTTGGCCAATTAAGACAGACAAAATAAAAGTAAAAAGCGAATCGGGATTTTCCAGATTCGCTTTTTTTATGCGTTTGGATTACTGCTGCTGTTGCTCGGCATAATCCAGTTGTTGTTGGAATTCAACAGAATTTTTTTCCAATTCCACATCATTAATTCCTTCAAAATGGCGACCGTCTTCATAACCAATGGAAACACAAACAGAAAGCGTTTGTTTTGAAAATCCTTTGAAGGTTCCTTTCACAGGAGTACAATCGTTAAAATTCATTCCTACCGACAATTTAACATGATTGTCCATTGTCCAGATATTATTAGTGGGATCAATGCCCAGCCAGCCTTGTTTTGGTGTATAAATTTCAACCCAGGCATGCGTGGCACCTTCTCCGCGCAAACCGCTTTCATTTGGACAAATATAGCCGCTTACGTACCTTGACGGAATACCGGCTGTTCTTAAAAGCTGTAAAAGCACATGGGCAAAATCCTGGCAAACGCCTTTTCGATGCCCTAAAATTTCATCTACCGTAGTTTCGATATTCGTAATTCCTTTGGTATAAGTAAAGTTATTGTAAATGTATTGGCTGCAATCAAAAGCGAGGTCGATTATGGATTTATTTTCATAGTCAAGCTCTTTTAAAATAGCCTCAATTTCGCTTTGTTTCTCAATGGTTTCCGGATAACACAGCCGCAATAAATAAATGTCGTTGTGCAGGTTTAAATTTTCTACTTTGGTGGTGTCAATTTCCGGAATTTTCAACGAATGATTCACCCGTACCAGCATTCGGGATTCGATAGTCATCTCGGTATGGGCTTCCAGCGTATTGAAATTCCCCACCCGATTGCCGTGATAATCATTGGTGTAAGCCACATTAGGATTTTGGCTAATCATGAGCTGGTATTGCAACACATCCTGATTTTTAAAGTTGTGAGGAAACAAGCGGATTTCGTTGATGCTCTCTTTAATGGGGAAATTGTATTTGTATTTGGTAATATGAATGATATTAAAAACGGCCATATTTATCAGGTATATGAAAAGAATAATTTAGAAAAGTCCATTGAAAACTGATTCAATTGTTCTTTGGTATTTTTCAAAACATGTTCTAATTGTAAATTGGTTAAATGATGGTAATCGGTGTATTCGATATAACTTTTTAATCTTCCAAACTGATTGCGCATGGTTCGGGCTTCGATCAGGTTGTTGTTTTTAAAAACGCAATCCAAATAAGTGTCGATTAATCCCAACGTAAAAATTACCGAATGCGCAAAATCAGGATTGAAAATTACGTGCTGAATAACCTTTCGGTTGTGCGGAATATTGCTGTAGCTTTTAAGGTATAATTCGTATCCGGAAGGGGATAACAACAGTTTTCGCCAGTAAATTAAATCTTCTTTTCCTTCTAAGTTATATTCAATCGGGGCATAATAGGATTGAGTCATTGAGATGGTTTGTAAGCATCTTTCGATATGTTTACCAATACTTGAAAAACACCAACCAAGTCCTCTGGGCATGGTGACGTGGAAAATACCGTTGTAAAGCAGAAAGTCATTTTTGAGTTTGGCCAAAATACTCACGGCTTCCGGTGTTTCCAGTTTATGAGGCAATTCGGGATCATTGATAAAATGATACATCGAATTGATGTGTTCCCAAAGTTCTTTGGTAATTTTATCCTGCGAACCTCTTGCATTTTCCCTTGCTTTAGTAATCAGATTGCGCATCGAATTGATGTTTTTATGATCGCAAATGATATATTTCAGAACAAAATTAGAGTCATGCTGAAATTCGGCGATGTATTCAGGTGGTAAATCGGTATAATATTTCAGTAAAGGTTTGTATCCCTGATAATCATTGGTTTCCTGATCAAATGACATGATGTAAAGCGTGTTGAGCGTAAGCAACATTCCGTCGGTTCTTTCCATGTATCGGTTAAGCCAGAACATCCCGTCGGCTACACGACTGAGCATATTTACTTCCATTGTTTCTTTTTTTAAGTTGGCAACTATTTATTTCATAATCCAGGTGTCCTTACTGCCGCCACCCTGAGAAGAATTCACCACCAGAGAACCTTCGGTAAGCGCCACACGGGTGAGTCCGCCGGGAACCGTTTGTATGCCATTTGGGCCACATAAAGCATAAGGACGCAAATCCACATGACGGAGTTTCAATTCGCCATCAATGTAACAGGGAACGGTGCTTAACTGAATGATAGGCTGCGCAATAAAATTTCGCGGATTATTTAAAATGGCAATTTTGGCTTTTTCCAGTTCTTCATCGGTTGCTTTATTGCCCATAATCATTCCGTAGCCGCCACTCTGATTGGTTTCTTTGATAACCATATTTCCCATATCGGCAAAAACCAATTCCCGTTCTTCCGGATTTTCCATTTGATAAGTGGGAACATTTTTCAAAATAGGTTCTTCGTTCAGGTAATATTTAATCATTTGCGGCACATAAGCATAAATGGCTTTGTCATCGGCTACTCCGTTTCCTACGGCATTTACTAAGGCTACATTACCCATCTTGTAAGCGCTGATGAGTCCGGGAACGCCCAGAGCACTGTCGGGTTTGAAAACCAAAGGATCCAGATATTCATCGTCTAAACGGCGGTAAATCACATCTACCTGTTGCAATCCGGAGGTAGTTTTCATATAGACTTTGTGATTATTGACGACCAAATCCCGTCCTTCTACCAGCGGAATTCCCATTTGTCGGGCTAAAAAAGTATGTTCGTAATAAGCCGAATTATAGACGCCCGGTGTTAGTAAAACCACATTTGGATTAGAGATGCTTCTTGGCGAAAGCGAAACTAAAATATTGTGGAAAAGCATCGGATAGTTGGCCACCAGACTTACATTATTAGCACGGAACATTTCCGGAAATATTCGTTTGGTAATTTCCCTGTTTTCCAGCATATAACTTACGCCGCTGGGACACCTGAGGTTGTCTTCCAGTACATAAAATTCGCCTTTTTCTCCTCGTATTAAATCTATTCCGGCAATGTGTACATGAATGTCGTGTGGCACTTTGATACCGTGCACTTCCGGAATGTAATGCGGACAGGAAGCAATTAACGAAGCCGGAATGATGCCTTCTTCTATAATTTGCTGTTCGTTGTAAATGTCTTCCAGAAATAAGTTTAAGGCTTTTAATCGTTGCGCAATTCCGGTTTCGACTTCAATCCATTCGTTTTTGGTAATGATTCGGGGAATGATGTCAAACGGAAATATGCGTTCAATTCCCTGATTATTATCACTATAAACCGTAAATGTAATCCCTTGATTCATAAAAATATCAGAAGCCTGTTTTTGTTTTACATTCAGTTTATCAAGATTTAAACTCTCTAAAGTGTGCAATACCTGTTAGTAAGCATCCCTGACGCCATCTTTGGAAAACATTTCGTCCCATCCTTTTGGGCCTAATTTTGGTGTTAAATTTACCATCTTCAATTATTGAAAAATTAACAAAAACTTAATTTGATTAAAAATAATTCAGCATTTAGGCTAATTTAATAATTTTTAAGATATGTAATTTTAATTTTGTTACGAATAACGTAATTAATGTTGTATTCTTTTTTTGGCGATATGTTTTTTGAGAATTAGTCTTTTAAAACTAAATTTTTTTCAAAATTCTCAACAACGAATAGAACTGATTCCCACCTGTTTTATGAAAATCGGTGTAATCCGTGAAATTGGTGCTTTGTTTTTTTAAAATCCAGAAATAATTATTTAGCATTTTTAAAAGTCCCTTCGATGGATTGCATCATGCGTTCCGTAGTCCAGTTGCCGGATACAATCATGCGTCGTACGGTAAATAACGGATTAAGAGAATCTCTTTTGGTTGAAAGGATAAAAGCCATGTTGTAGCCGCTTTTTTTGATTTCAGGAATCGCTGCTGCGTTCCATAATCCAAAAGGATAAGCAAAGTAGTTAATAGGTTTGCCAATGATTGCTTCCAGTTTGGCTTTAGGTTTTACTAATTGGGTGTTCCAGTCTTCACCCGAATATTTAGTTACCATGTGATGGTCCCAGGTGTGAGCAGCTATCGCATTTCCGGAATCGGATAGTTCTTTAATCTCAGCTTCGCTTAAATAATTCGGGCGGTTGATGGAAACCGTCATGACAAAGAAAACCCCTTTAAAGTTGTATTTTTTCATTTCGGCTGCGCCAATGCTGTATTGTTCGCCACGGGTGTCGTCAAAAGTAATCATCACCGGTTTTTCCGGTAAAGGTTTGTTGTGCAGCAGATAATCGTACAATTGATCCGGTAAAATACTGTGGTAACCCGCATCGGATAAGGCTTTCATCTGTTCGGCAAAAGCGGCTGGTTTTACGGTATAGGTTTTGGTCATTTCCCCGGCAGAAGCCGAAAAATCTTTGATGTTATGATAGCACAAAATGGGCACTTCCTTACGGGCTAAAATAGCTGCCGCATCATTTGTAATTTCTTTTTGGGGTTCTTTCAAAATAGCAACAGTATCCTTTTCTTCTTCCGGAATTGCTGTTTTCATACTATCAGGAGTTGTTGTTTTTTGTTGGCAGCCAAGCATTAGAAATAAAGCCATAGCTCCGAGGAATCCCTGTATTTTCATTTGAAATTAACTGTAAATTATTGGTATTGAATGTAAATTGGTTTTGGCGAAAACTGTAATAATTGTTCCGGAGTGTATATTTTCCAGTCGTTCCAGTTGTCGTTTTTGTAAAACAATTTAAATCCGGTAAACTGAACCGGCTCTCTGTAAATGTATCTTAAATAAGTAGAGCGTTTGAGAACCTGACTGCCAAAACCGTCCATGTCCATCACAATTTGGACTTCCGGAACAGTTTTAATGGCTTTGTAGTTAGTAACCATTCCTTGTGTAAAACGGTGTACGACCAAAACTTTTGGCGCTAATTTCTTTTCGCGAACAATTTTTGCCAAAATAGCAATCGCATCATTGATATCATCGGCTGACATGGTGCCGATTTTTTTACCCGGAGTATGCCCCGTTTTCATCGAAAATTCAGGGTCAATTCCTAAATGTACATTCGGCAAAGCCAGATAATCTGTCAGTTGGCTTACTTCTTCTTTCACCGTGCTGTGTCCTATTTGAACGTCTAAAAATACCAGCGCATTAATTGGTTTTGCCCAATTTAAAAGCGTGTCAATTTGTTTAAACGGCATGCGCATATTGTAACGATTGGCTGCGCCCGGAGCTCCCTGAGCCGAAACCGCGATATAGTGAAAAGCAGGAATCGTATTTACGGTAGAATCGGCAGCTTTCCATCGGGCTACTTCGGCTTGTAATTTTTCAATCATTTCCTCTTTTGGATATTCGCCTAAAACGCCCATTCGTTTCGAATATAAATTGCCGTAATAAGCAATGATTCGGTTGTAAGGCAACAATGCTCCTGGTAATGGATACGGAGCTTTTACCGGCCATCTTCCGGTAGTGTCTTTGTTAGCCAAGGCCTGCATTCGTTTATTGTAATCTATCGTATCAAGACTTAAAACCGTTTCTTTTTTAACGCTGTCTTTTTTTACAATAATACTATCCCGAACAATGTCTTCTTTCGTATTGGATTTTTTTTGATTGCAATTGGTAAAAAGGAAAAACAGGCAAGGGAAAATCAGAATAGCCGGAGTATATTTTTTCATAAAAAAGAAAGCGTTAGTATTTACGACAAATGTAAGTTTTTAAGTAACGACTTCTTCATTTAATTCGTATGCTGTGGGAGAAAAAAAAGAATATTTTAATAACCCTGATTTCTTTTATGAAACAAAAAATACGTTAAGTATTTTCTTTAAAAAGACTTTATTTTTTGAGTTTTTAAAACGAAATGTGTTAACTAGTTGATTTTTTTCAAAAATAATTGTTTTATCTTTATGTAAAAGGATGAAACTATGAGGAAAATTACGTTGTTCATTATAATTCTTTTAACAGGTTTTTCATTCCAATCTTTTTCTGTTAATTTGAAAAAGACTAGTAATAATATTGCTGTTAGTATTGCTTCATCTCTCCAAAAACAGCAAGAGTCTAATTCGACAGTTGTTATTAATAAACAACTTCTAAAAGGTTTTTTTAAAAAGTATGTCAATTTACAGCCATATGAAGCTAAGGTTTCCAGTTTGTATGCGAACAGAAAGTTTCATTCCATCTGGTTTGATACAGATTGCCAATTGGTACCACTTGCTCCACTGTTGTATGCTAAAACTAATTCCTTAACTGAGGAAGCAGTTGAAAGTTGTATCGATTATCAGAACATTATCGATGGCATTTTTGATTCCAATTCTGCTTCGCCTTTGCTTTCTTATGATGAAACTGAAATCATGCTTTCTGTTTTGTACGTGTATTATGTGCAAAATGTCTTTGACGATTTTGATAGAATTCAGTTGCAAAAAATGGGATGGTTTTTACAGGGAAAAGAACTGAATTATAATGAATTTCTGGATGCGTTATTGAAGAATCCCAAGTTGTTGGATTATACCGAAAAATACCAATTTGCCCAATATTACAAATTGCGTTCAGCCTTAAAAAAATACCGTGAAATAGAAAAAAACGGGGAGTGGAATACGATTGAATACGATTCGACGATACAAAATTATAAACCCTATGACAGTTGTAAAACGATAAGCCAAATCCGGCATCGGCTGTATATTTTCGGCTATTTGAAAGAAGATTCTAAAAGCGAACTATATGACCACGATTTAATGAATGCGGTTTTGCATTATAAAAAACGAATGGGTTATTATCCTAATTATTTTATAACTCCTCAGCAAATTAAACAATTGAATTTACCCATTCAGGATTATATTCAAAAAATAGCGTTGAACATGGAACGCTGTCGATGGGTTGATCCGGAATTGACTAATAGCTGTGAATATCTGATGGTAAATATTCCTGCTTTTGAATTGTATTATATTAAAAATGCTCAGGAAATTTTAAGATCTAAAGTGGTCGTGGGACAGGATATCATGCAAACGGTTATTTTCAGCCGTTGTGTCAATGCGATTGTGTTTAGTCCGTATTGGTATGTGCCTAAAAGTATTATCGAAAATGAAATTATGGCGGCTATGAAAAAGGATAAAAATTATCTCGAAGCGCATGAAATGGAATGGAATAACGGCAATATCCGTCAAAAACCTGGTCCTAAAAACGCGATGGGTTTAGTGAAATTTGTTTTTCCAAATCCGGAAGATATTTATTTGCACGATACACCTTCCAAAATGTTGTTTGGCTTGGAATATCGGGCGTACAGCCACGGATGTATCAATTTGGAGAAATCACAGGAATTGGCGCATCTAATCCTGAAAGACAATCCCGACTGGCCAGCTGCCTGTGTGGATGAAGCCATGCAGGGAGATACCGAAATCTATTATCCCTTAGCTAACGAAATCCCAATCCACATTGGTTATTTTACCGCCTGGGTAGATGACTATGGTGTGCTGCATTTTTACGATGATGTGTACAGCAAAGATGCTCCATTAAAAGCCTTGTTATTTCAGGATTAACTTTTTTAGAAGCTAATTCAAAAGAATAAATCATTAAGAAGTTAAGAGATTTAAACGCAATACTTAATTAATTTAATTGTGTAAGGGGGGAAACTGTCCTTAGCTTTCGCAGTCGAGCGTCAAATGTTTGAAGAATGCGTAAAAAGAAAAGCTGTTTGAGCGCAGCGAGTTCTTTTCTTTTAGCATTCGAAAACTAATTTGACCGACGAGGAAGCGTAAGACTTGATTTTTTTGTTTCTTTTTTGATCAAGCAAAAAAGAAAATTAAGGTTTCAATAAAGCAACTTCCTTCGCCGTAACTATTTTTTTAGTTTTATTACTCCAGGAATTCATCACATAATTCATTACATCAGCAATTTCTTCATTGCTTAAACCCGGTGCCGGCATCATGTTGTTGAATTTTTTACCATTGACCACAATTTCTCCTTTTTGACCGTATTTAACCGCATGAATACTCTCGGTTCTTTTCTTTTTTAGCCAGTCGGAACCGTCCAAAGGCGGAAAAGTCGTTCCGTTTCCTTTACCGTTGGCCATATGGCATTGGATACACAATTCGGTATACAGTTCTTTTCCGTTGGCGATGCTTTTTTGTAAAGGCGTTGGCTGTTGCGGTTCGGTTATAGCAATGTAATTTGTTTTTGTATTTGAAGTGATAGTTGTTGGGTTTGAAAAATACAAACTACTCAAAAGGATTAGGCTTAGACCAATATTTATTTTAGTAAATAGCATTTTAATTTGATTAGGTTTAATTTATTGAAGCACTGTTTCAGTTTTTACCCCAGATTAATATAAAATATCTGCGAATCTGCGGTTGTTTTTTAAAGCTGGTAAACGCTAAGTTACGGTAATTTAGTTGGGTATAATTTTTAGAATTCCTTTGCCTTCCACACCAATGTAAATATAGCCATCAGGCCCCTGAACCACATTGCGTAAACGCCCCATTCCGGAGGCTAATTTTTGTCTTCCAATGACCTTATTTCCGTCCAGTTTTACCAATTCCAAATACTGAAATTTGAGCGAACCTACTAATAAATCCCCTTTCCAATCCGGATATTTGTCACTGCTTACAAAAGCCATTCCGCTGGGAGCGATAGAAGGTGCCCAGTAATAAAGAGGTTGTTCCATGCCCGGACGCTGCGTTTCATTGGTAATGATATTGTTGTCATAATTGATGCCGTAAGTGATGATGGGCCAGCCGTAATTAGCGCCTTTTTTGATGATATTGATTTCGTCACCACCCTGAGGGCCGTGTTCGTGTTCCCAAATGTCACCCGTAAAAGGATTTTTAATCAGTCCCTGCGGATTGCGGTGTCCATAAGTAAATGCGGCTTCTTTGGCATTGGCCTGACCCACAAACGGATTGTCTTTTGGTACCGTTCCGTCATCATTCAGACGATAGATTTTCCCTCCGTCACGGCTAAGATCCTGCGGATTTTCATCTTCAAAACCGCGGCTACCAATGGAAAAGAATAAATAGCCTTTATCGTCAAAGGTAATTCGCGAACCAAAATGGATGGATCTTTTAGAGTTGGGTGTCGCTTTGTAAATCTTTTCAATGTTAGTTAAACTATCGTTTTCCAGTTTGGCTCGGATAATTTCGGTGTTGGCACCACCGGCTTCCCCTTCGCCTTCCAGTGAAGCATAGGAAATATAAATCCAGCCGTTTTTAGCATAATCCGGATGCAGTTGAATATCCATCAAACCAGCCTGACCGCGGGTATAAACTGCCGGAACATTTTGCACTTCGGTTTTTACGCCATTGCTAACATGATATAAAATCCCTGATTTCTCTGTAACCAACATCGAAGCATCGGGCAAAAAAACCATTCCCCAGGGATTGTTAATGCCACCTGCAACGGTTTCTAAGGTATAGTTTTTGGCATCCTCCTGAAGCGGAATCGCATCATTAGTTTTCAATTGCGCTTGACAACTCAGGATAATAAAAGAGAATAAGAATAACGAATAGCTTTTCATAATCAAAAAATTAAACTTTTTTAAAGGTAGGGAAAAAGATTGAGAAGGGAAGAATTTCTGTTTTAGTGTAATCTATTTATCAAAGATAGTATCAAGATGAAATTCTAAAAATTCCAATTTTGGCAAATATTTTACAGCTTCTGTTATTTTTAGGTTTTCAATTGGAGCAAAATGGTTTTTGAAGAAAGTTGTGTCCTTTTTCTTTTTTAAAGAACTTGATAAAAGCACAGTATGATTTTTATCGATTCCTATAATTCCTTTGTCAAATGCTTTGTCATATAAAGCAGAAAGGCAGATTCCATTTTCAGGATTTAAGCGATGCTCTTCATTTTTTGACCAAGGAATTATATGACTAGCTAATAACAGTTCGGGAATATCAATACCTGTAATTGCACATTTATTGGTGTAATTGGCTAAAACCATTTGTCTAAAAACGGATTGATTGACTCTTGTTTTTACTTCTCTTGTTACGGATTCTCCTTTTAAGTCTTTTAAATCAAAAAGTAAGTTTTGGTACTTGCTTTCTATGGTAGAATTTTCTCTTTCTGCTAAGATTTTTTCACTTAAGAAAATTAATTCTTCTTGATTATGAAAGAATTCATCCCAAATAGGCTGAACTTGATTCATTCCATTTTTTAAGCCAACAACTCCTCGTAATTGATGAAAAGGATCTATACTTGCAAAGTTTCCTAAACGCATTACTATCGAAGCAGGTGTTCTTTCTATTAGATTTGCAAGTTTTATTATTTCTGGATTACGAGCATGAGTTTTTCCAAACTCTATTTTTAGATAGAGATTGAAAGCAAGGATTAATTCTTCTCGTGACCAAAGGTTTTTCGCAGCCATTATTGATTTAATTAATTTCGTTTCAAAATAATTTCTAAAATAGGATTAATTTTAATTCTATTTTGAATAAAATATTAAAAATGCTACTTCTGTTTTTTTGAGAATTATTTTTCTTCTCTTTTTCTATACACCTTAGTAATATGATATTCAAAAGGCGATTTTTTCTGTAAGACCAATTGGAGTGTGGTTACGCTGTCGAGTTCTTTGGGGTTTCGGATGTTAGAAAGCACATAAGAATCGGGGTGTTTTTTGAGGTAGGCGTTCAGTTCGGCAAGGTTTTGTACCACCGGAAAAATGCGTTGGAAATTGAAAGGAAAAGCCGAATCCATGCGTTTATAGACTACCATTTCGGCATTTTTACCCATTTGCTTGCTTACCGTATTTACCGGATTGATTTCGTTTAAGGAAGGATAAATTTTGCCAAACAACACCAAAGCCAGCAATAGAAAACTCGCTCCGGTGAAGCGAAACCAATAGACAAATTTTCCTTTGAACAATAAAATTCCGCCAATCAGGCTGCCGATAGCGCTAGGAATTAACCAGAGTCCCAGACTGCGTTGGGAAGCGAGATTCGGGTCTAGGGGCAATCCGAAATAAGCACCAAAAGGAAGCAAAACAGCCAGAATTACGATGCCTAAAACACTGATTTTGTTGACACCTTTGGTCAATGTAAACCAATTGTTTTCAAGATAATGTGCCAGCAAAATAGCCAAAAACGGATAGCAGGGCATGGTGTAATTGGGCAATTTGGTTGCCGAAAGACTGAAAAACAAAATGAAAACCGCTCCAATTATCAGTGAAAACAGTAATAACGGATTTTCTTTTTGGTTAAAAGCGTTTTTTAGCGCCTGCGGCAGAAAAAAGGAAAACGGAAAAAGTCCCAAAAGCACATAGCCCCAGGTGATGATAAAAGGCCCGCCGTGTCCCTGCATGGCTCCGGAAAAGCGTTCCAGATTGTTGACTACAAAAAAACCTTCGGTCCAGGCACCATTGGTGAGTTCGTGAACGCACCAATACCAAGGCCCGGCAACTATCAGAATTCCTAATAAACCGAGTAGGGGATAATAAGAGAAAACATTTTTGAGTTCTTTGTTGAAAATTAAAAACAAACCGATGCTTAATCCCGGCAGGGCAATGGCAACGGGACCTTTGGTTAACACGCCTAAGCCGAGTAAAAAATAGCAATATAAGAGTTGTCGCGGATTTCTTTTTACATAAAAACGGTAAAAAGCAAACAGGGCTGCCGAGCAAAAATAAATAAGGTAAGGATCAGGAACGGCGAGTTGGAATTGTTGCAAAAAGAAAAACGAACTCATCAGGATGAACAGTGTTTTTCCGGCGATGCGGCTGCCTGAAAATTCTTTTACAAATAAGTAGCTGCTCATTACGGTGAGTACACCAAAAATTCCGGAGAAGAATCGGGCACCAAATTCGTTAACTCCAAATAAATAAAATCCTAAAATGCTGAAATAGTTTTGCAAAGGCGGTTTATCGACAAACAATTCGCCATTGAAATAAGGCACCCAGAAGTTTTTGGAAACAAACATTTCGCGGGAGGCTTCGGTAAATTTGGCTTCGTCCAAAATATAAATAGGCGAGGCATTCAAAAAGGCGATAAACGGAATAAAAAGTAAAATAGTCAGCCAAAGGCTGTGGTGTTTTTTTGAAAAAAGCAGTTTCATAATGAATTGTTGAGAACCAGAACAGTTTTTGGATTTTTTCTTTTGTTTAAAATTAAAGCGGTGATTTTATCGGCAGTAACAACCGAAAAGAGTCCGATGTACAAACCGATGAAAACGTCTAAGACAAAATGCTGGAAGAGAAACATTCGGGAAAAACCCACAAACAGGATTCCGATGAAAAGCAACCGGATGTGAAAGGTTTTTTTGATAAAACGCATCAGGAAAAAGCCGATGCAGGCAAAAGTTGCGGTGTGTCCGGACGGAAAGGAATGCAAGCGGTTAAAGTGAATGTTAAATTGTGTGGTGTCCCAATGGACGTTTTGAAGCGAAAGGCAGGCTATCGGGCGGAGTTCGTTATGAAAAATAATGTTTTTCAACAGGCAAACTGTCAAACTCATTAATGCTGCGGCGAAAATAAAGGAATAGAGTTCTTTGAGTTTTTTTCGGTTGGTGTAAAAATGCAAACGCACCAGAATAAATACCAATACCGCCAGCAACATCCAGCCGTCACCTAAAAGTGTGCTGTATCGGAATAGGCTGAAAAGTTCCGGATATTCAAAAAGATTGTATCTGGTTTCGATAAATCCTTTGGGTAAAAGTGTCAGAGGAGCCAGAAAAAGCAGGGCTATTGCAAAATGTTGGTAGCGTTTGTTTCGTTTTTTGGAATTCATGAATCAACGTTTTTTACTTCTTTTTTAAAAAAGAAATCTTTGTTTTTACCTTTCTTTTCAAAAAAACTAAAGTAGTCCCGATTTCAGGAATGCCTATTATTGGAATCTTAAGTTATTGCTATTTAATTATTAAGGGGTTTTGGAGTTTGTTAGCTTAAAATGGGTTTGCAAACTTTAGCTATGGTAATATCCTATAATAGTTAGAGAAAATATTATATGAAATCGTTGTAGTTTTCGGATAATTTTGTAAAATCATCAATATGTTGTACGATATGATTATTTGATGAGCAAAAATTCAATTAAAAATCTCATCTTTAATAAATGAAAAATTTACCTTTATTAGATATTGCCATTATTGTGATCTATTTGGTTGCTATGGTGGGTGTTGGGATTTATTTCTCCAGAAAAAACAAGAGTTCAGAACAATATACGAAAGCTTCGGGAGCTATTCCGGGTTGGGCAATTGGTTTGTCGTTGTACGCTACTTTCTTAAGCAGTAATACTTTTATAGGAGTTCCGGGAAAAGCTTTTGGAAGCAATTGGAATTCTTTTGTGTTTAGTTTATCGATGCCGTTTGCGGCCATTGTGGCTTACAAATTGTTTATTCCGTTTTACCGTAGTGTACAGGAAGTTTCGGCTTATTCGCATTTGGAAAAACGTTTCGGATTGTGGGCCCGGACTTATGCTGTGCTTTGTTTTATTTTCACGCAGTTGGCTAGAATGGGTTCTATTTTCTTCGGAATTGCGTTGAGTTTGCAGGCTTTGACAGGTTACGACATGCAGTCGATTATGTTGGTAACCGGTATTTGTATTGTGATTTATACGGTTTTAGGCGGAATCGAAGCGGTAATCTGGACCGAGGTGATTCAGGCCATTTTGCTGACTTTTGGCGCCTTGCTTATTTTGTTTACGATTATCGGTAAAGTGCCGGGCGGCGTGAGCGAAATTGTACAGATAGGTCAGGATAACGGCAAATTTAGTCTGGGATCTTTCTCCTTAGATTTTACATCGGCTACTTTTTGGGTTATTTTGTTATACGGATTTTTTATCAATCTGAACAACTTTGGTATTGATCAAAATTATGTTCAACGTTACCATGCGGCAGCCACTCCTCAGGCGGCGGCTAAGTCGTTATGGATTTGCGTGTTGATGTATGTGCCAATTTCCTTGCTGTTTTTTGTAATTGGTTCCTGCTTATTTGCCTATTATCATTTGCATCCGGAGTTAATTGAGGGTGTGAAATTGAAAGCAGCAGCCGAAGGACTTCCGCTAAGAAGCACCGCAGCGCAAATAAAACTGGCGGCTCAAAATTTAAAACCATCGGATTATGGCGATAAAGTGATGCCAATGTTTATGGTAAAAGAAATTCCAACCGGATTAGTAGGTTTGATTATTTCGGCCATCATGTCGGCGGCGATGAGTACCATCAGTTCGGGAATGAACGCTACGGCAACGGTTTTTTGCATTGATATTTATAAAAGATATTTCAAACCCAATTTAGGAGAAAAACAATTTTTGAAAATGCTTTATATCGCCACTGCCATTTTTGGTATTGCCGGAATGGGTGTGGGAATTATGCTTATAGGGACTAAGAGTGTGTTAGACATTTGGTGGGAGTTGAGCGGAATTTTCTCCGGAGGAATGTTGGGCTTATTCCTGTTGGGTATTTTGAGCCGACAGTCTAGAAATCTGGAAGCGATGATTGCGACCACCATCGGGATTGTGGTTATTTTATGGATGTCACTTTCTGATAAAATTGCCGCGACTTATCCGCATTTAAAAAGTCCATTTGATAGCAATATGATTATTGTAATAGGAACGCTAAGTATCTTTTTGACAGGGGTTATTATTACTAGAATTAGAGGAGAAAAGTTGGAAAGCAGTATTTGAGAAGCAAGAATATAGAATAAAGAGGTAGTTTGACTAATTATTTTATTAGTCATTAATCTCTAAAGATTAAAGAAAGAACGATGAATAAGTTAAAAAAGGGATTTATTCCAGTGATGTTGACTCCGTTTCATAATGATGGAAGTATTGATTATAAAACATTGACGGCTTTAACGGAAATGTATTTAAAATCGGGTGTTACGGGATTATTTGCCAATTGTTTGTCCAGCGAAATGTTCGAATTGTCGGATGCCGAGCGCATTCAGTTAACGAAACATGTGGTGGATATTGTGGACGGACAGGTGCCTATTGTGGCCACCGGAACTTTTGAAGGAACGATTGCAGAGCAGGCTGATTTTAGTAAAAAAATCTACGGAACCGGAATTGATGCTGTGATTTTAATTTCGGGATTGTTAGCGAAAGAAAATGATTCGGATGCGGTATTTGAAAGCAATGTGCATCAGTTTTTAGATTTAACACCGGGAATTCCAACGGGTTTTTACGAATGTCCTGTACCTTACAAAAGAGTGCTTTCGGCAGCCCAGTTAGAAGATTTTGTCAATACCGGAAGAGTGATTTATCACAAAGATACCTGTTTGGATATCAATCAGATTAAAGCTAAACTGAGTGTGATTAAAAATCCTGATTTTGGTTTGTATGATGCTTATATGGTGCATGCGATCGAATCTTTGAAAGCCGGTTCGGCAGGATTGTCCTGTATTCAGGGGAATTTCTTTCCGGAACTGATTGTTTGGATTTGTGATAATTACAATGACCCGACAAAGGCTGATGAATTAGCCGCGGTACAACAATTTTTAGAGTCGAATATGGGAGTGATGCACGAGGTGTACCCTATTGTGGCTAAATATACTTTGCAAAAAAGAGGATTACCAATTTCCAATTTCACACGTAGAGCGGTAGGTGATTTTACTCCAATTGTAAAAAATGCAGTGGATAAACTGCAACAGGATTATGATATTCTCCAGAATGAATTGTCATTCTAGTTTATATATTTTTGGTTAGTGTTAGTGATTATTAAGTCGTCTGTTCGATTGTTTTTATAGAATGACCCTCCTCCCAATTTTTGGTCGTCGTATAAAAATGTAGAGTGCCTTTTTTGACCATAATTTTGGTGCTCCGTACGATTTCCACAGGAAGTTTTTTAAACAGACGGCTTGATAATTTTTTTTTACCCCTTTGCCACAAATGCACTAATTATTTTTAAAATCTTTGCGTTGAAAATTACCGCAGATGCGCAGATTATTTTGGAACACAGATTGAAAAAATTACCGCAAATTCGCAGATTATTTTTTCGCAATCTTTGTATTTAAGAATTACACAGATTTTAATTTTCATATATGAAAATAAACTGATCTGAACTTTTATAAAGCTTTTAGGGGATATAAAAACTTATATGTCTTATATGTTTGAAAAATATTTAGCCACAGATTTCCACAGATTTGACAGGTTTCTATATAAATCTTTGCGAAAGCCTTCTTTCCTTTGCGGTAAAAATTCACCGCAAATTCACAAATTATTTTTAAATCTTTTCCACAGATTTCATAGATTTTCATATATGAAAATAAACTTATCTGAACTTCTTTGTTGCTTTAGGAAGATAAAAAACTTATATGACTTATGTGTTTAAAATTTTTTAGCCACAGATTTCCACAGATTTGACAGGTTTCTATATAAATCTTTGCGAAAGCCTTCTTTCCTTTGCGGTAAAAATTCACCGCAAATTTTCACAGATTTATAGATTTTCATATATGAAAATAAACTTATCTGAACTTCTTTGTTGCTTTAGGAAGATAAAAAACTTATATGACTTATGTGTTTGAAATTTTTTTAGCCACAGATTTCCACAGATTTCATAGATTTTCATATATGAAAATAAACTTATCTGAACTTTTTTGTTGCTTTATAAAGATAAAAAACTTATATGACTTATGTGTTTGAAATTTTTTTAGCCACAGATTTCCACAGATTTGACAGATTTCTATATAAATCTTTGCGAAAGTCTTCTTTCCTTTGCGGTAAAAATTCACCGCAAATTTTCACAGATTTCATAGATTTTCATATATGAAAATAAACTTATCTGAACTTTTTTGTTGCTTTATAAAGACAAAAAACTTATATGCCTTATATGGTTAAAAATTTTTTAGCCATAGATTTCCACAGATTTGACAGGTTTCTATATAAATCTTTGCGAAGGCCTTCTTTGCTTTGCGGTTAAAGTATCAACGAATTCAATTTTTTTTGGAACACAGATTAGAGAAATAAAAGAAATTTTAAAAAATAACTTAGCGTGTCTTTGTGATTTTCTCTGTGAATCTTTGCGAGAACAATTCCGGTTTCGTCTATTTTCTATTATCTATTTTCTTGCTTCTTTTCTCTTTCTTCTAATTCGAAAGATAGCTTTTCTTATATTCCATAGGCGTAATTCCCGCGACTTTTTTAAAATGACGGTAAAAATTGGAAACATTATTAAAACCACATTCAAAACAAATCATCTCAGTAGGAATCTTATTTTCAATCAGTAATCTGCAGGCGTGACTGATGCGGATTTCGATTAAAAAATCATAATAGGTTTTCTTGGTCATCAGTTTAAAATAGCGACAAAAAGAGGTTACACTCAGGTTACTAAAAGCGGCAATTTCGGTTAGCGTAATTTCCTTTTTATAATTCGAAAGCGTATAACTGCATATTTTGTTCAAACGGATGGAATCGGATTCGTTAGATTGGTAAAAAGCGTGCGAAGCGGTAATTTCGGTATATTCTTCTGTTTCCGATAAATGTTTTAAGATATTTAATAAAATAATCAGTTTGTCAATATGATTGGCATTTGGGGCTTTCAACATTTGTTCCATGACTTTTTCGCGGGTTTCCCCATGGATAATCATGCCTTTTTTAGCCTTTTCAAAGAGTTTCGGAATTAGGAAAGATTCCGGTAAATGTATAAAATCTTTTCCTAGGCAATCGGGTAAAAACTGAATCACAATGGCTTCTACATCCAAATCTTTATTGTTTTGGTAATATTCTTCGTGACAACGCCAGGTGTGAGGTAAATTTTCGCCCAATAAAATCAGCTCTCCTGAACCGAAATTACTGATGTTGTCGCCAATAAATCGCACACCTTCGCCTTTGATAACATAATGTAATTCCAGTTCCGGATGGTAATGCCAAATCTTCCCAAAATTAGGTTCCCGGTTGTGTCGTACTTCAAACGAACTTTGGATGCTGGTAGGTACTTTGTGAAATAAAGGCTTCATAAACAATAAGTTTGGTTTTGTTTTGCTAAATTAGTGTAAATTTTACAATTACAATATTTTTTATGATAATATCCTATAAAGACATGCAAATAAATAATAAGGGGCTGAGCTTATTTTTTAGCAAATTTGAAAAGAGACGAAGCCTGTAAAGAATTTATGTTTTCTTAGGTGGCTTTTAAAAATAATCATCAATAGCAATCACAAAAACGATTTGGAAAAACAAATGGTCTTTGTGTTATATTGCTTATAAATAATTTTAAAAAAATGGACATTTACTTAGTAGCAAGTGGCGATTTGCGTTTATCGGCCAATCAGGTATGTTGGGAAGCACAAGCCCAAATGGAGCAATTATTAACTGCAGCAGTTGCCGAGGCAGGCGGAAAAATCATCAGAGCGCACGCTTATGATGCCGAAAAAAAGCACGGTTTTATTGATAGCCAAAAAATGGGAATGCAGGTTTTTAAAAATATTGACCCAACAGCCCCACTAATTGTTGCCGAAAGTGTCTGGCAATATTCGCACCATGTCTTGGCAGGTTTGATTACCCATCAGGGACCAATTTTAACGGTAGCCAACTGGAGTGGCGAATGGCCGGGATTGGTAGGAATGTTAAATTTAAATGGTTCATTAACTAAGGCAGGTGTAGTATACAGCACGTTGTGGAGTGTGGATTTTAGTGATGATTTTTTCAAAACGAATCTGAAAAACTGGATGCAAACGGCTACAATTCAACCGGATTTAAGTCATGTAAAAGCTTTTGATAAGGCGCTTATTCCTGCGGAAGAATTGGCTAAAGGAGTCGATTTTGCGAAAGCATTCCGAAAAGAAAAAGCCATTATGGGGGTTTTTGATGAAGGTTGTATGGGAATGTTCAATGCCATTGTGCCGGATCATTTGTTGCATCCAACCGGAATTTACAAAGAAAGATTATCGCAGTCTTCGCTCTACGCTAAAATGCTGACGGTGAAAGATGAAGAAGCTGAAGCGGTATTAGCATGGTTGCTTGATAAAGGAATGCAATTTGACTGGGGAACGGATGAAGCAACTGAATTAACCAGAAACCAAACGTTGTTACAATGCAAAATGTACATTGCTGCAGTACGCATTGCGGCTGAATTTGGTTGTGATACGATTGGAATCCAGTACCAGCAAGGGTTGAAGGATTTAGTTCCTGCCAGTGATTTGGTGGAAGGTTTGTTGAACAATCAAAACCGTCCTCCGGTTTATGATGAAGAAGGAAAGGAATTGTTTGCCGGAGAAGCGTTGCCACATTTTAATGAAGTGGATGAATGTGCCGGAATCGATGCTTTGGTAACGTATAATTTATGGCGTTCTATGGGCTTGAAAGGCGAAAATACCCTGCATGATTTGCGTTATGGGGAATATTTTAAAAATGAAACTATTGATGGATTTGTTTGGGTATTCTTAATCAGTGGAGCCGCTCCACCAGAGCATTTTGTAGGCGGTTATGAGGGAACTTCCAGCCAGAGACAGCCTGAAATGTATTTCAGATTAGGTGGTGGAAGTGTCAAAGGGGTGAGCAAACCGGGTGCTATTGTTTGGAGTCGTATTTATGTGATGGATGATGCTTTGCATTGTGATATGGGAATTGGAGAATCGGTTGATTTGCCAAAAGAAGAATTGGACCGCAGATGGAACATGACCACACCGCAATGGCCAATTATGAATGCGGTTTTAAAAGGGGTGAATCGCGACCAAATGATGGGACGTCATAAAGCGAATCACATTCACGTGGTGTATGCCGAAAATGAGGCCGAAGCTAACAAATTGTGCCGAATCAAAGCGGCTGCTTTGCAGGAATTAGGAATTCAGGTGCATTTTTGTGGGGATGTAGCTGTTTAAGAAATCAAATTCGCTAAAAATAAAATTTTCCCGATGCCATTTGCTTGATTGTAAAGGGTGTCGGGAAGTTTTTGTTTAGGAAGGTTTCGGGAAAAATAAATTAAATAGTGTTAAATTTACAATTCTTATCGTTTTGTAAATGAAAAAAATAGATTGAACATAGATAAAAACGAATTAATTAGTTTTCTTAATTTTAAAGCTTGGAAATTTATGTTCTAAAATAGAAAAATTGAAAATTCGAAAAATGAAGAAATTGAAAGGGATTACATGGAACCATACAAGAGGGCTTTTGCCGATGGTTGCCACTGCTCAACGATTTACGGAGCTGTATCCGGATGTAGAAATTAGTTGGGAAAAAAGAAGTTTGCAGGAATTTGCAGATGCTTCGATTGAAGATTTGGCCAAAAGATTTGATTTGTTGGTAATCGATCATCCGTGGACCGGTTTTGGTGCGGCTACCAATACGATTGTGCCATTGTCGGATCATTTTTCAGAAGAATATATTAAAGATCAGGAAGTAAATACGGTTGGGAAATCATACGAGAGTTATGTTTTTCACAATAAACTTTGGGCTTTGCCTATCGATGCGGCTACTCCGGTAGCAGCTGCCCGATTGGATATTTTAGAGAAAAACGGATTGAAAGTTCCGGAAACCTACGAAGATTTATTGGCTTTGGCCAAAAAAGGATTGGTGGCTTTTGCCGGAATTCCGGTAGATTCATTAATGACTTTCTATTCCTATTGCTGTAGTTTAGGCGAAGCGCCATTTCAATCTCAGGAAAAAGTAATTTCCGAAGAAATTGGTATTAAAGCCTTGCAAATGCACCGCGAACTGGCGCAATTGATGGATCCGGCTAATTTTAACCGAAATCCGATTCAGGTTTATGAAGCTATGGTAAATACAGACGAAATTGCGTATTGCCCGTTTGCTTACGGTTATTCAAATTATTCCAGAATTGGCTACAGCAAAAATTTATTGCATTTTTATGATTTGGTTAAATTAAATGATCAACCGATGATTAGTTCTTTAGGCGGAACCGGATTAGCAGTTTCTTCTTTCAGCGAAAACCTTCCGGAAGCCTTGAAATATGCTGAATTTACAGGTTCTTCTCAGGTACAGCAAAATATTTTTTCTGATAATGGTGGTCAACCGGGACATTTGCAAGCCTGGAAAAGTGAACGTATTAACGGAATCACCCACGATTATTTCAAAAATACTTTGCCTGCTTTAGAAAGAGCTTTCTTGCGTCCAAGATATGCCGGGCACATGTATTTTCAGGATCATGCCGGTGATGTAGTGCGTGATTATTTAATGAACGGTGGAGACGAAAAAGCTGTTTTGGCAGCGATGGACGCTTTGTATATCAAATCATTAAAAAACGAATAGCTATGAGACCTTTAGAAGGCATAGTGGTATTGGAGTTTTGCCAATTTTTGGCGGGACCTTCGGCAGGATTAAAACTCGCCGATTTAGGTGCGCGCGTCATTAAAATTGAAAGACCCGTAAAAGGAGAAGCCTGTCGTCAGCTGAGTATTAAAGATTTATTTGTGGACGAAAGCAGTTTGTTGTTTCATACCATTAATCGAAATAAAGATTCTTTTGCAGCGGACTTAAAAAATCCTGACGATTTAGAGTTGGTCAAACGTTTGATCACTAAGGCTGATGTGATGACACATAATTTTCGACCGGGTGTGATGGATAAAATTGGTTTGGCTTTCGCCGATGCCATTGCGATCAATCCTAAAATCATTTACGGTGTAGTTTCGGGTTATGGAGATGAAGGACCATGGGCTAAAAAACCGGGACAGGATTTATTGGTACAATCTTTATCTGGTTTGACTTGGCTAAGCGGAAGAGACAGTCAGGGACCGGTTCCCTTTGGTTTATCAACTGCCGATATTATGTGCGGCAATCATTTGACGCAAGGAATTTTGGCCGCTTTGTTAAAAAGAGCCAAAACTAATAAAGGTGTCTTGGTTGAGGTTTCTCTGATAGAATCGATTTTGGATGTGCAATTTGAAGCAATCACTTCGTACTTAAATGATGGTGGAAAATTACAAAAAAGAGGTGATGTTGCCGGAAGCGCTCATGCTTTCCTGAGTGCGCCTTATGGGGTTTATAAAACTCAGGATGGTTATCTTTCTTTAGCAATGGGCGATTTGATGTATATTGGCGAATTGCTTGGTGTTGATTTGAAAGCCTATTCTGAAAAGCATTTATGGTTTGAAAAACGCGACGAAATCAGAACGCTTTTGTGTGATAGATTGATACAAAAAACAACAGACCATTGGTTGCAAATCTTACAGGAAAAAGGTATTTGGTGTGGAAAAGTATTGAATTATCAGGAATTAGATGCGATTGATTTTGGGATGCCCATGAAACAAGTAATTGAAAATTCCGAGCATAAAACCATTACCACTACCCGCAGTCCGATTCAGTTGGATGGCCAAATTTTGACCAGTCGAAAAGCAGCTCCAAAAGTAGGAGAGCATAATGTGGATATACAAAAAGAGTTTATTCGCTAGATTGTTAAATCGTTTATTTGTTGAATTGTTTAATGTATTAAAATGTTTAACAAATAATCACGCTTCAACAGTTAGGGATGAAAAAATAAACGATTCAACGAATAAACTATAAAAACGGTTAAACAAAAAAATGAAACCTTTAGAAGATTATTTAATTATTGATTTCAGTCAGTTTCTTTCGGGACCTTCTGCCAGTTTACGCTTGGCGGATTTAGGAGCCCGCGTGATTAAAATTGAAAAACCCGGAACAGGTGATATTTGCCGTACTTTATATATTTCGGATTTGATTATGAACGGAGAATCCTCTGTTTTTCATACGATCAATCGAAACAAAGAATCTTTTGCCATCGATTTTAAACAACCAGAAGAATTAGCCAAACTGAAGAAACTATTGGCGAAAGCCGATGTAGTGATGCATAATTTCAGACCGGGTGTTATGGAACGCATCGGGCTGAGTTATGAAGAAGTACAAAAGATAAACCCGAATGTGGTTTATGCCTCGATAAGTGGTTATGGATCCAAAGGAGCTTTTAAAGACAAGCCTGGACAGGATTTGTTATTGCAATCCTTAACAGCATTGACCTGGCTTACCGGAAATGAAGGTGATGGTCCGGTTCCTATGGGATTGTCTATTGTGGATATGTTGGCCGGAGCACATTTGGCGCAAGGAATTTTAGCGGCTTTGTATCGAAAAGTGATTCAAAATATCGGAGCAAAAGTAGAAGTAAGCATGCTGGAATCGGCATTTGATTTTCAGTTTGAAACCATTACGACCTTCTTTAATGACGGTGGCGAATTACCGGTAAGAACCAAAACCAATAATGCCAATGCGTATTTAGGAGCGCCTTACGGAATTTATCAAACCAAAAATGGTTACATAAGTTTAGCCATGGGATCGATTCCGGTGCTGGCAGAACTTTTGTCTTGTGAAGCATTGAAACAATTTCCGGAAAACAAATTCATTTTAAGAGACGAAATCAAATCGATTTTGGCTGAACATTTGCGTACGCAGGATTCCGAATATTGGTTAAATATTTTAGAGCCGGCTGATATTTGGTGTGCCAATGTCTTAAACTACGAACAACTTTTTGCCCAGGAAGGATTCCGGGTTTTAGACTTTGTTCAGGAAGTTGAAATGACCGATGGGTATCGCTATAAAACTACGCGATGTCCTATTCGTATTGACGGAGAATTATTTACATTTGGAAAAGCCTCTCCGAAATTAGGTCAGGATAACGAAAAAATTATTAAAGAATTTAATCTTTGCTAATGGAAAATTCAACATTTAGAATTGCAGTTCGAAAATTTGGGCCTTTTGAAACGGCCATGCAAAAACTATGGGATGCCTTTTGTCTAAAAAACGATATTAGTATCGCGGTAGAAATGGTGCCTATGGAATTACATGATTTGTATGAGCAAACCATTAGTGAAGAAGGTTTGAAAAAAGGTGACTGGGATATTGCCCACATCAATACCGACTGGATTTTTGATGCCACTCATGCAAAAGCGGTTGAGGATTTGAGACCTTATATAGCTCAAAAAGCGCCTCAGGATTTCCCTCAGGGCTGGCATAATTCGTTGTTGCATTTACAGGAAATTGACGGTGGAATTCATGGATTGCCTTTTCATGATGGTCCTGAATGTTTGATTTACAGAAAAGATTTATTTGAAAATCCAATTGAAAAAGAAAATTTCAAAAAGGAGTATGGTTATGAATTAGCGCCACCTAAAACCTGGCTGGAATTTGAACAAATGGCTACTTTTTTTAATCGCCCAGATGAAAATTTATACGGTTGCGTTTTTGCCAATTATCCTGACGGACATAATATGGTTTTTGATTTTTGCCTGCATTTATGGACTCGCGGAGGTTCTTTGATCAACAATGAAAATCGTGTAAACGTTAACACTCAGGCTGCTATTGATACATTGGATTATTACCGTTACATCGTTAAGAAAACTGATGCGGTACATCCGGGTTCTATTGATTTTGGTTCTGTTGAAGCCGGAATGGCTTTCGCCAATGCAGAAGCTGCGATGACCATCAACTGGTTTGGATTTGCTTCGATGTCGGAGGTAATTGCCGAATCTAAGGTGAAAGGAAAAGTAGATGTTACAACTTTACCTTTTGCCGAAGGCGGAAAAACAGCTTCGCTAAATGTGTATTGGTTGTACACCATTGGAACCGGAAGTAAGTACAAACAACTGGCTTATGATTTTTTACGCTTTGCAACCACTGCCGAAAGTGATAAATTATTAACCAATGAAGGAGGAATTGGTTGTCGAAAATCGACCTGGAAAGATCCGGAAATCAACGCTACAATTCCTTATTATCATAAATTGGAAAGTTTGCATGAAAATGCACATACTTTACCTCAAATAGCGGTTTGGCCGGATATCGCCATTTTGATTGACCAAATGGTTTTGACCGCTTTAAAAACAGAGATCCCATCAGCGGATTTATTAAAAAATACACAAATTGAAATTGAAAAAATACTATAATGATGCATATTCCCTATAAACCTGAATTACCCAAAACCAAACAACCCATAGTAATTATTGGTGCCAGCGGAATTGTAAAAGATGCCCATTTACCTGCTTATAAAATGGCAGGATTTGAAGTTTTTGGAATTACTAACCGAACTTTTGCCAAAGCACAGGCTATGGCAGAAGAATTTGGAATTCCGCATGTTTTTGAAACCGTAGCAGATGCGGTTAAAAATGCTCCCGCTAATGCTGTTTATGATATTACGGTGATGCCGGAGCAATACATTGAAATTTTAGAACAATTGCCTGATGGTGCGGCTGTTTTAATCCAAAAACCAATGGGAAATGATTTGGCCGAAGCCAAAGAAATTCTTGCCGTTTGCGAAAGAAAAAATTTGGTGGGTGCGATTAATTTCCAATTGCGTTTTGCGCCATTCGTAGCCGCTGCACGTCATTTGATCAACGAAGGAATCATTGGTGAATTGTATGATTTGGAATTCAAAGTAACGGTAAATACGCCTTGGGAAATGTTTCCTGTGGTGAAAGTGCATCCACGATTGGAGATTTTGTTCCATAGTGTGCATTATATTGATTGTATTCGCTCTTTTGTGGGTGATCCAAAATCAGTTTTGGCTAAAACTTGGAAGCATCCGTTGAAGGATTTGTCATCATCGCGTTCGACTATTATTTTAGATTATGGCGATACCATGCGTGCCGTAATCAATACGAATCACGATCATCATTTTGGGCCACAGCATGAAGAAAGTTACATAAAATGGGAAGGAACTAAAGGCGCTGTCAAAGCCAAAATGGGCTTGTTGATGAATTATCCTGTGGGATTGGAAGATGTTTTCGAATATGCGGTGCAAAATGAAAATGGGAATTATGAATGGACTAAAGTGCAATTGGAAGGTTCCTGGTTTCCGGAAGCTTTTGTGGGTACGATGGCCAATTTGATGCGTTTTAAAGAAGGTTCGGATCCGGTATTGCATGCCAGTGTAGAAAATGTACTGGGAACTATGAAAGTGGTGGAAGCCTGCTATATCAGTAATAAAAATGGAGGAATTCCACAAATGGAGTTATAAAAACGAAAAAAGTCCTTAGTTGTTAGTCCTTAGTTTTTAAGGATAGACTAATTGCTAAGGACTAACAACTAAAGACTAAAAAACTAAAAATATGTATTTCAAATCAACTTTTTTCGAAGATTATCAATTAAATGAAAAGCGTGTGACGCTGGGAAGAACCATTACCGAAACGGATTTTGTGGTTCACGCCGGACACACAGGCGATTTTTTTCCCCATCACATGGACGAAGAGTGGTGTAAAACCCAGCCTTTTGGGCAGCGTATTGCTCATGGAACGATGGTCTTTGCTATTGGAATCGGATTGACGGCTTCGGAAATTAATCCGGAAGCTTTTTCTAAAGGTTATGACCGCATGCGATTTGTAAAACCGGTTCACATTGGGGACACAATCCACTCGGAAATTACGATTTCTGAAAAAGGAGAAGCCAAAAGACCGGAAATGGGAACGGTAACCGAACACGTGGAAATCATTAACCAAAGAGGTGAAGTGGTAATGGTATGTGATCATTTGTTACTGGTAAAAAAGAAAAATTAACCAACCTATAATTTTAAATTATGCAAATAACAAATCAGATGGGTGACCAGCACAATGTGCCGACTGAGGGAGGAAAAGGCCCTAATTATGTGTTGCCTTTTATTTTAATTACGAGTTTGTTTTTCCTTTGGGGAATGGCTCATAATTTGGATTCAATTTTGATTCCACATCTTAAAAAAGCCTGTCAGCTGAATAACCGACAATCAACATTAATTGATACTTCAGTGTTTTTGGCTTATTTTTTAATGGCAATTCCTGCGGGAATGATTATTAAAAAAGTAGGTTATAAAAACAGTATTATCATTGGTCTTTTGGTATTTGCATCAGGGGCATTTTTGTTTGTTCCGGCAGCGAATACAAGAGCTTATGAATTGTTTCTGTTAGCCTTATTTATTATTGGTTGCGGACTGACAATTCTGGAAACCAGTGCCAATCCTTATGCAGCCATTTTAGGACCTCCTGAATCTTCTTCCAAACGATTGAATTTGGCGGCTTCTTTTAACGGTTTAGCGGCTATGGTTGCTCCAATAATAGGGTCAATGTTTATTCTTTCCGGTAAAAGTTTTACTCCGGAACAAATGGCGGTGATGCCTGAGGCGGAAAGATTATCCTATTTAGCGGGTGAAGCTGCTGCTGTAAAAATGCCTTATATTGTTTTAGGAACAATTTTAGTTTTGGTGGCAGTGTTGTTTTATTTTATGCATTTGCCATCTATGAAACCAGATCATGCAGAGGTAGAAGTGAAACCCGGATTTTTTTCGGTTTTAAAATACCGTCATTTGAGTTGGGCAGTTATTGCTCAGTTTTTCTACGTAGGAGCGCAGGTTTGTGTGACCAGTTTCTTTATCCGAATGGCAGAACAGGGTGCAAATATGGATGAAAAAACAGCAGCTTATTATTTAGGACTTTATGGAGTACTGTTTATGGGCGGTCGTTTTATTGGAACTTTCTTTTTAAGATATGTAAAAGATTATGTATTGCTTTCTATTTATGCTGTTTTGAGTGCGATCCTTTGTGCAGTGGCTATTTATGGTAGTGGTATTGTAGTAATTTATGCTTTAGGAGCTATTGGATTTTTTATGTCGATTATGTTCCCAACGATTTTCTCTTTGGGATTAGTTGGCTTGAAAAACAATACCGAAACCGGTTCTTCCTGGCTGGTCATGTCTATCGTTGGAGGAGCGATCTTACCTTACGGAATGGGAACTTTGATTGATATGAATCACGATGATATTCAGTCGGGTTATATCATTCCTTTAGTATGTTTCTTAATCATTCTTTATTTTGGAGTGTTTGGACACAAAGTAAAAAAAGCGGCTTAATTTTTTCTTTAAATAAATCGAAATCCCCTCTTTCTGGTTGTTAGGAAGAGGGGATTTTTGTTAGGTTTTATTCACTTGTTATGAGTTGAAATAATTGAAATTTCGCTTTTTTAAATAAAGACTCAATCAGCTCCTTTGGAAATCCAATTTCAAATAGAAAACCACTAACTAATAACATTTTTAACTTTTCTGATAATATCATTAATTCTCTTTCAGTGATTTTCTTTTTTTCTAAACTCTTTGAATAATGTGTATAATAATTTCTTAAATCTTTTACTTGTTTAATGAATTTATCCTTGTCTTTTATTGATTGTCTTATTATTGAATGATCATATTTTTCTAGTAATTCACTTAGGCGTTGATGAAGATTTAAATTATTACCAAAATTTAATTGCTCTTTTATCCACCAATGATATTCTGTGGGTGTTGTTTCGAGAATTGTTTTTTTCATTTTGCTATATTCTTCCTTTGGAATCTTTGTATGACTATACAATCTGGAATGTAAAGTTTCAGCCGATTGAGCTAAGTTTAGAAAGGTGTTTTCAGAAAATGTTGAACCTTTATAAAATTGATCAAAAAGTAAATTAAAAGCAGCATCAAGATTGTCGTATTTTTGATACCATAATTTTATAGCTTGTGGGAAAAAATCTTTTATTTGTGTATAGTTAAAAAGCATTTCAAAATGTCTTTTCTCTTTTAAATTTAATCGATTTTGTGTTGTATGATACAGTTCTATAGGTTTTCTAAACTTTCCTCGTTTTCCATAGTCATTTTGAATATTGTTATTGTATAAAATAATCGAATTAGGAGAACTGCTACGATATATTCCTAAAACTAAAAAATTTTTAAAGCGACTTAAAATTTTTAGTATATCTTCTAAACTTATTTCATTTTTAGAATCAATTTGTATTTCAGTAATTTGTGTTATATATTCATGTTTATTTGAATTAAAAGTTGGTCTTGTTGTAGAAAAAGTGAACTTTCCTTTATATCCAGAATGTAGGTCAAATTCAACATTTTGAGGAGTTTGATATTCTAGGCGGATTATTCCATCATATTTTTCGGAATGATTAAATCCTGTAATATTTACCCATTCATCAAGATTCTGTAATGAACTTTTAATGGAGTTAAATTTTAGTGAATTCTCATTCTCAAAATGATGACCTTTTAAAATGAAATTTGCATAATATTTTACACTTGGAGGTCCACTTTCTTGATTAATTTTAGTTTTACTGTTCCGTGAGAAACAGAAGCAGTCATATAAAGTTATAAGATCACTTTCTGTAGAAATTCCTAAAATAATTTGTGATTCATCTGAAGAATTCTGTTCGAAGAAAAAATATTCTTCTTCCAAACAACCAATTAGCTCTAGATTACCACCGTTAATTGGATCAAATGTTAAAGTACCTGGAATACGATTTTCTTTTTTTTCAGGTAAAAACCATAATCCTTTTATTTCGAATTTCGAATTCATGTTGAATTTTTTTAAATAAAAAGTTAATTTCCTACTAAGATACTATTATTTCATTAAGAAAGACAATACTTACTTTCGGAGGTTTGAAATAAATGGTTTAAATTAATTAAGGACTTTAATAAAATTTTAAATAAATTTACAGGACAATCGATTACATTTGTAATTATGACCTAAAAACCAATACAATAAAAATGAAAAAGAAACCATTTTATCCTTTGTTTGTGGCACTGACTTTTTTGATGACAAGTCACACAACTACTGTAGAAGCCCAAAGTGCGATGGCAACGAAAGATTTGTCGGAAATTAATACGTTGAAAAACCTTCAGATTAAAGAACCGGTGATTCCTAATCATTCCGTTAAACTGACTGACTTTGGAGCCGTGAGCGGCGGTCAGGTTTTGAATACCAAAGCCTTTGCCGATGCGATTGAGGCGCTGACTCAAAAAGGAGGAGGAAAGTTAATTATTCCGGCGGGAATTTGGCTAACGGGACCTATTATCCTGAAAAGTAATCTGGAATTACATGCCGAAAAAGGGGCGTTAATCAAATTTACGCCAGACAAAAGTTTGTATCCTTTGGTAGAAACCAGTTTTGAAGGATTGAATACCTGGCGTTGTATTTCGCCAATTTATGGTAAAAATTTAGAAAATATTGCCTTTACTGGAAGTGGAGTTTGGGATGGATCTGGAGAGGTTTGGAGACAGGTAAAAAGAAGTAAATTGACCGAAAATCAGTGGAAAAAATTTGTTGCTTCTGGTGGAGTGGTCAACGAATCAAAAACGAGCTGGTATCCATCGGAAGTTTTTATGAAAGCCTCTGAAGGTGCCGACCAAAATGTGCGTCCGGATTTGAAAACGAAAGAAGATTTTGAAAAAATTCATGATTTCCTGCGCCCAGTTTTGGTAAGTATTCAAAATTCTAAAAATGTTCTTTTTGACGGACCGGTGTTTCAAAATTCGCCAGCCTGGAATATCCATCCTTTGATGATTGAGAATTTAATTGTTCGCAATGTTACGGTTCGCAACCCTTGGTTTTCTCAAAATGGCGACGGACTGGACGTGGAATCCTGTAAAAATGTATTGGTAGAAAATTCCAGTTTTGACGTGGGTGATGATGCCATTTGTATCAAATCAGGAAAGGACAAAGACGGTCGCGATCGTGGTATTCCTTGTGAAAATGTTATTGTGAGAAATAATGTGGTTTATCACGGTCACGGAGGAGTTACAGTAGGTAGCGAAATGTCCGGCGGAGTGAAAAACCTGTATGTTACTAATTGTACGTTTATGGGAACCGATGTGGGATTGCGTTTTAAAAGTACGCGTGGTCGCGGCGGTGTGGTAGAAAATATCTACATTTCGGATATTAATATGACCGATATTCCTTCGCAGGCTATTTCTTTCGATTTGTATTACGGAGGAAAATCTATTGCTGAAACTTTGGCCGAAGGCGGAAATACAATTAGTAGCAAAGCGATGCCGGTTAACGAAGAAACGCCGCAGTTCAAAAATATCGTGATGAAAAACATCACCATTGATGGTGCTGCTCAGGCAGTATTTTTACAGGGATTACCGGAAATGAATCTTGAAAACATTTCTATTTCTAATTTACTGGTAAAAGCGGATAAAGGGGTTACAATCATTGACGGAAACGGAATCAAAATCAGCGATGCAAAATTTGATATTAAAGAAAGTAATGTATTTACGATTTATAATGTTAAAAACAGTGCTTTGAAAAATGTTGAGATCAACTCGACTTCTCCTAAAGCAATAACGATTAATGGTGCAGCCTGCCAAAATATTGATTTAACTTCTTCCAATTTATCTAAGAAAACATTCATTGGGGAAACAGTTCCTAAAAAAGCTGTGAAATTTTAAATAAGTTCAATCTCCGGTTTCCAGTTGCGATTCCGGAGATTTTTTTTCAAAATCAAAAGCGAGTTTTAAACCAAATTCCTTTTTGCTATTCTAAACCAAAAACCAACCCTGAAAAATTATAAATGATGACCCTCAAAAACAAAAAAAAATATCTTTTCCTGACCGCACTTCTTTGTTCGGGCGTTTTTGTAAACGCGCAATCAGATAAGAAAGAAGATATGATTACAACTAAGCCTTTTGGCGACAGCGAAAGACATTGGTACGGTATTAAAGACGAATCGAATTTGGTGAATGCTGTTCCTAATCAGCCGCGATATGAAGAATCCGATTATACTAAAATTGCCGACAATATGATGCTGTTTCAGCGTGCCAATGGCGGCTGGCCTAAAAATTACGATATGCGTGCAATTTTGACTCCGGAGCAGCAGGAAAAAGTAGCTTCGACCAAAAGTATTTTGCATACCACTTTTGACAACGAGACCACTTATACGCATATCTATTATTTGGCTCAGGTTTATACCGCCACCAAAATTGAGAAATATAAAGAGGCCTGCATCAAAGGAATTCAGTTTGTTTTGGATGCCCAATACGCCAATGGCGGCTGGCCACAGTATTTTCCTTTAGAAAAAGGTTATAGCCGTCACATTACTTTTAATGACGGCGCTTATATGGGAATTATGAATTTGCTGGATAAAATGATTAGCGGAAATACTAATTTTTCTTTTTTGGATGAAAATTTGAAAGCCAAAGTCAAAACAGCTTATGATAAGGGTTTGGATTGTATTTTGAATATGCAAATTAAAGACAAAGGACAGTTGATCGCCTGGTGTCAGCAACATGACGAAGAAACTCTGGCGCCGGCCTGGGCACGAAAATTTGAACCGCCAAGTATTTGCAATGGCGAAAGTGTGGATATTGTTTTGTTTTTGATGAAAATAAAAAATCCTGACGAACGCATTATTCAATCGATTCAAAGTGCTGTAAAATGGTTTGCCGATTCCAAAATTCTCAACACCAGAGTGGAATCTTTTGCAATTGAACCAACAGAGTCCAAGTATAAAAAAATCAAACGCGATGTTCGCGTGGTGGTCGATTCGGCTGCGGCACCTATCTGGACCCGTTATTACGAGTTAGGAACCCACCGACCGTTGTTTTGTGACCGCAACAGTGAGTTTTTATACTCCTTGGCTGAGGTGAGTTTAGAACGCCGCAGCGGTTATGCCTGGTACACCGGAAGTCCGCAAAAAGTCTTGGATAAATATCCGGCTTGGCAAAAAAAATATGCGCCAAATACGAATGTTTTAAATTAATTTCGAAATAAAAAAAAGACAGTGAAAGCTGTCTTTTTTTTATGCGGTAATTTTTAGTGTTAAAATAACACTTTATAATTAGGTTTTTAGTATTTAATCGGTATTTTTGAGAGCTACTAACTAAAAAAATAAAAAATTAAATGATTTTTCAAAATCCAAAACAACTTCGTTTTCTGAGTACTAAAGCGGCTTTGTGCTGTTTTTTTCTTTATTCATTTGCCATAAAGGCACAATCTGTTGTAACAAGTCCGGATGGAAAACTACAGGTAAAAATTGCTGAAAATAATGGTAAACCAACCTATAATGTGAGCTATAATGGGAAGCTTTTTTTAGAATCATCACCTTTAGGATTAAAAACTAATGTGGGTGATTTTAGTTCAGGATTAGTATTAGGCAATAAAGTAGTCCAAAATAAAATTGATGAAACCTATGAATTACCCAATATTAAACAAAGTAAGGTGCATTATGTGGCTAATGAAGCTGTATTTTCATTGACTAAAGACAATAATGCAGCAATTGATATTATTTTTAGAGTAAGTAACCATGATGTTGCTTTTAAATACAAAGTATATCCGCAAAAAGAAGCGCTTACCACTGTTGTAAAAGAGGAAGCTTCCGGGTTTTTATTTCCTGAAGGAACCACCAGTTTTCTATCGGCTCAAAGTAAAGCAATGGCAGGTTGGAAAAGAACGATGCCTAGTTATGAAATTCCCTATGTTGTTGATGCTGCTTTAGGTAAAAATGGTGATGGAGAAGGTTATACTTTTCCTTGTCTTTTCAAAGTTAAAAATGATGGCTGGGTTTTAATTTCAGAAACCGGGGTAGACAGTCAGTATTGCGCCAGCAGATTGATAGGGCATGAAAAAGGTTTATACAGTATTGGTTTTCCAATGGAAGGTGAGAATAACGGAAACGGAAGTTCGGCTCCTGGAATTCAATTACCGGGAGAAACGCCTTGGCGAACCATTACATTAGGAGAAACTTTGGCTCCAATTGTAGAAACGACAGTGCCATTTGATTTGGTGAAACCGCTTTATAAAGCTTCTCAAAAATACGAATATACTAAGGGAACCTGGAGTTGGATTATTGGTATGGAAAAAAGTATGAACTATGATGAGCAAAAGAGATATGTTGATTTTAGTGCTGATTTAGGTTATGAAACCCTCTTAGTTGATGCGCTTTGGGATACTCAGGTAGGTCGTGATAAAATTGAAGAATTAGCTAAGTATGCCGCCGGCAAAGGAGTTAGTTTCTATTTATGGTATAATTCTAATGGACATTGGAATGATGCGCCACAAACGCCAAGAGGAATGATGAATAATACGATTATCCGCCGTAAAGAAATGGCCTGGATGAAAAGTATTGGTGTCAAAGGAATCAAAGTTGATTTCTTTGGTGGTGACAAGCAGGAGACCATGAAGTTGTATGAAGAAATCTTGTATGATGCCAATGATTACGGTTTGATGGTAATTTTTCACGGAACCACTTTGCCTCGTGGTTGGGAAAGAATGTTTCCTAATTATGTTTCCAGTGAAGCCGTGTTAGCGAGTGAGAATCTTTATTTTGGTCAAAAATATTGTGATGCAGAAGCTTTTAACGCTACGTTACACACTTTTATCAGAAATACAGTGGGAAGTATGGATTTTGGAGGTAGCGCTTTGAACAAATTTTATAATGAAAATAATACGCCAAACAAAGGTTCGAAACGAATGACTTCGGATGTGTATGCTTTAGCAACGGCTGTGTTGTTTCAAAGTGGCGTGCAACATTTTGCTTTGGCACCAAATAATTTAACCGATGCTCCAAAATGGGCTATTGATTTTATGAAAGAAGTACCTACGACTTGGGATGAAGTTAAATTTATAGATGGTTATCCGGGAAAATACGCTGTTTTAGCCCGTCGTCATGGAGATAAATGGTATGTTGCAGGAATCAATGCTCAAAAAGAAACCTTAAAATTGAAAGTAAAATTACCGATGATTGCTGCCGGATCTGAATTAAATCAATACAGTGATGATGCACAATTAAATGGAAAAGTAACCAAAATAAAACTGAAAAAAAATCAAGAAATAGAAGTTAGCATTCCTTGTAACGGAGCGACATTGATTTTGAATTAATAAACACTTCAGATTTCTGAAAAAGCTTATAAGCAATGAGATTTTGACTCATTCTTATAAGCTTTTTTTATTGAAATTTTACAGTTAATAATGTATTCAGCAAAGCTTAATGATGACTTAACTATTTAATAATCGTCCAGGAATATATTTGTAGAAATTTTTTTATATGATTAATATTCTTTTTGTAGTTGCTTTTCAGTCCTTTATCCTGATGTCTTTACTGTTTTTGAATAAAAAAGACAAGAAGGAAGATTACTATTTAATGAGTTTTTTTGGAATTATTTTTTTACATATTGTTTTCAAAATGAGCTTGTCCTACTTTTTTAATGATTTAATTTTTGATAAAGTCCATGCCTGTTTTTCATTACTGTATGGGCCAATATTGTATTTTTTCTATGCTTCGGTTAACGGAATTTCATTAAACAGTAAAAAGATTATTTTTCACAGTATTCCTTTTGTGTTTTCTTCTATCATTAATTTGCTGATGATGATTCATTTGTTGTTTTTTGAAGAAAATGATCAATGGGTAAGCTATTATGATATTTTTTCGATGGTTCTTTTTGTTCCGTCTTTACTTTTTTATTCTTTGTTTTGTTTAAAAAAGACCGGTTTTTTAATTCATTTTAACCGTGAAACGAGTAGTTGTTTAAGGAAGAAAATGATTCAGTTGTTGAGTTATTTGCTGCTTTTTTCGAGCTCTTTGGTCATTTTAGGGTTGTTTTTTACAGTGGTTCATATTCAAAATCCGTTGAATTTAAGGTATTTGTACTATGCTGTTTTGTTGCTTACCATGATTGTGACTTTAAATTATCGAATAAAACTGGCGTATAAATTTCAGGTTGTTGAAAAAGAAGTTCCTCTTTTGGAAAAATCAAAAGAGAAATATAAAAATTACGATTTGAATGCCGACGAAATGGATACCATTGTGGCTAAGATTAATCAGTTGTTTCAATCGCAAAAAGTGTTTCTCAATCCCGATTTTAGTTTGGAGATGCTTGCTAAGGAAATTAATGTTCCTAAAATCAAAATCACTCAGGCAATCAATATCAAATTAGACAGTAATTTTTACAATTATCTAAATTACTATCGAATTGAAGAATCCAAACGACTTATCGAAATATCCCAAAAATCAAATTTAACCGATATTAGTTTTGAAAGTGGTTTTAAAAACAAATCTACTTTTTATAAAAATTTCAAATTGCTCAACGGAATCACTCCAAAAGAATATCAGAAAAATATCCAATTGGATTTTGCTTAAAAAAGGCTTCTGATTGAGATGATTTAGTTGTTTAAAATCCTTCAAATACATTTAAAAAAGAATCTAAATCTCTTTTTTACAATTAGTTAATACAAAGTTAACTTTTGTTAAAGTGTTTATTTTGAACTGTTTAAAAATATTTTTTACTAAAATTATTGTCTCTAAATTTAAATACGGTACGTCTAAATTTAAAAGGACAAGTTGTTCGAACTTCCCAAATACATTTGCCGAAAAAATTAAAAAATTAAAAATGAAAAAGCAATTATTGTTATTTGGGATGATTTTGTTTGGGCTTAATTTTTATGCGCAAAGTCGTTCTTCCATAGTAGGTAAAATATCGGATGACAAAGGATATTTGCCCGGAGTAAATGTGGTAATTCTTGAGGGAAATAATGGAGTGACTACAGATTTAGATGGTTCTTTTCAGCTGACGAATTTGGTTAGCGAAAAAATAAAATTGGCTATTAGCTATTTAGGTTATAAAGGAATTACGAAGGAATTGAAATTAGAACCCGGAATTAATAATTTGGGAACAATTACCATGACCGAAGATGAAGGTGTGCTGAGTGAAGTTATTATTAAAGGATTTACAGCGCCTTCGCAAATTAAAGCCTTAAGTATTAAAAAGAAGTCCTTTGCTATTATGGATGTTTTGGCGGCTGATGCGGTAGGTAAATTACCGGATCGTAATGCTGCCGAAGCGGTTCAAAGAATGCCGGGTGCGAGTGTGAACAGATACCATGGTGAGGCAAATTCAGTGAGTGTTCGAGGAACACCTTTTGGTTGGAATTCTGTTTTGTATAACGGAAATCGTTTGCCAAGTGCCTCTGCCGGAGGAACACGAAACACCTTGTTGGATGCTATTCCTACCGAAATGATTCAATATATTCAATTGTCAAAAGCTATTACGCCGGATATTGAAGGAGATGCCATCGGAGGTTCTATCGATTTTATTTCGCGTACAGCGCAAAGTAAAGATATGCTGAATGTTAGTTTAGGTGCCGGTTACAATGAACGTGCCGGGAAATCGACTTATAATGGTTCGGTTGTTTTTGGAAAAAGATTTTTTGATAAAAAACTGGGCGTTGTATTGGCGGCTTCTATTTGGGACAGAGCTTTTTCTACCGATGAAATGGTAGTGGATTATAATATCAATGCCACGAATGTGGATCAACGTTATGCGATTAATAGCGTGAATGCCAAAAGGTATTTTGGTTCAAGGAAAACAACGGCTTTCAGCGGAACAATTGATTACGAATTGAATGCCAGCAATAAATTTTTCGGAAAATTCCTGATCGACAAATTTGATGATGTTCGTCCGGTAAATGAATCTTTTTATGATTTTGCCAAAAAAAGATACGTGTATAGTTACCGTTATTCGTATTATGAAACCAGTTTAAATGCTTTTGAAATAGGCGGAAGTCATTTGATAGATTCCAAATTAAAATTTGACTGGTCGGTTTCACACAATGAGATGGAGTATGTTTTAAATACGCCGCCAAACATGCCTTCGGACAAAAGAGGTTTGCCAATAGCACAATTTACACAAAAGTTAGTTGGAGATTTTGGAAACAGAGCGACTGATGGTTTGGTTTACAATTTATTCGATTCTCCGGATGCTAACGGATTGGATTTGTTTAATATTGACCCAAAGTTGACTAATTCTAATGATTATTTGGATCCAAGTCGTTTGCAATTGACACAATTGGTGATTTATCAGTTGAACAATTATGATAAAGACAACATGGGACAATTTAATTTTACGTATAATTCCGATTCAAATTTTACGATAAAAACCGGAGCTAAAGCGAAGTTTAAAGATTATTCCGGTATGATGACGCCGTTGGCTTATTTGCCTGGAGCATCATTAGGAATTCCAAATTCGCCGGCTTTGAAAACTTTAAGTGATTTTCAAACAGAAGCTTATCCTAACCGTTCTACTTTTTTCAAAGAAATTGGAGGTTCGCTTTCGCCGCTTATTGTTAATCCGCTTACTAAAAATGCTTTGTTTGACATTTTTTCTCCAAGTTTCTTAGCCGATAATGGTTTTGGAGATTATTCGTCAAAATCAAATCCTACTACGCAATTTGATGCCAGCGAAGATGTTTTTAGCAGCTATTTGATGGGAACGTATAAGTTGACAGACAAAACGACTCTTATTGGTGGCGTAAGAAACGAATATACCATTTTGAAAGTTAAGAGTTCTAAGTATGATGCAGGAACAAAAACGGTAACTCCGGTTGAAAATACAAATACTTACAATGCCTTTTTGCCAATGTTCCACGTAAAATATGCGGCGAATGACAACATGAATATTAGAGCGGCTTATACCCGAACTTATACCCGACCTAATTTTGGCGATTTGAGTCCGGGAGAAACCTACGATGCGACTTCGGCAGGTTTGGTTAGAGTTACTAAAGGAAATCCGGATTTGTTGCCTACTTTTTCTAATAATTTTGATCTTATGGGAGAGTATTTCCTGAATGATATCGGGTTGATTACCGCAGGTGTTTTTTACAAAGATTTATCCAATTATATCTTCAAAGATTTATCGGTTCAAAACATGAATGGTGTTGATTATTTGACTACGCAGCCTAAAAACGTGAAAAATGCAACTTTGTATGGTGCCGAATTTGGAATTACCAAACGTTTTACGGAGTGGAAAAATTTCTTTGGAGGTTTCGGAGTGGATGTAAATGCTACTTTAATCAAATCGAATTTGGAAGTAAACCGATTTGATACTAATGGAAATGTAGTTGCTGTTGACAAAACGACTTTGCCTAACCAGTCAGGATTGTTGTTTAATGCGGCTATTTTCTACGAGAAATATGGTTTTATGTTCAAAATTGCCGGAAACTACCGAGGAAAATCGGTTGAAACTATTAATCAAAATTTAGGACCTGATTATTATGTTTCGGCCAGAAGCAATTTTACGGTAGATTTCTCTGCAGATTATTCGATAAGTGATAAACTAAAAGTGTTTATGAATGTTCGTAATTTAACGAATGAGCCTTTCCAACAGTATTTAGGATCTAACAAAAACCGATACACCAGCAGTGAATGGTCGGCTATTAATGGTCAATTGGGACTTAAATATCAAATTTTCTAATCTAATAACTACTAATTATTATTCCTGAATGCCGAAATCAAAATTGGGTTTCGGTTCAGGAAACCATTGTCAAATTTTAAATAAAATAAAAATGAAAAAGAATTTATTTTGCATGTCGCTTTTCGCTTTAGTCTCAGGTTTTCAAATGAATGCACAACAAAAGTTGTTATTTCAGGACAGTCCTAATTTTAGAACTTTTTCGGGAGTTGTGAATGCGGAAGGCAAAAAAATCAAGCCGGTTATTTACCGTTCAGGAAGTTTTTCAAATCTGAATGAAGAAGAAAAAAAAGCCTTTAGAGATTTACACATTAATACCATTGTCGATTTTAGAAATGATTATGAAATAGCCAGAGAGCCGGATTATGTGCCTGCAGAAAATCATATTACGGTAAAAAATGCGCCAATAGGTAATGTGGGTGTAAAATCGATGCAGGGATTTATGAAAGCGATGGCAAAACCTGATTTTGGTGAAAAACAAGCCGATTCTTTGATGATTGAAGCTAATAAAACTTTTGTGGCAAATATCACTGATTTCAAACCTTTTTTTGAGAGTTTGAAAGAAGATAAATCGGTAGTGTTGTTTCATTGTTCGGCAGGAAAGGATCGCACCGGATTTGCAGCTTCAATGTTTTTACACATTTTAGATGTGCCTCGTGAGGAGATTTTTAATGATTATTTAAAATCAAATGAGGCGATTCAGTATATCGATGAACAAAAATTAGCAGGGTACGGAATTCCGACTGATAAAATGAAATTGTTGATGGGAGTAAAAGCCTCGTATTTAAACGCTGCCTGGAATGAAGTAGAAGCTAAATATGGTTCGGTAGATAATATGTTGTTAAAAGAATTTGGAATAGATGCTCAAGCAAAGCAATTAATTAAGGACAAATACCTGAATTAATTTAGAAAGATTTAGGTCTTTGTTTTTTTTATTTTTTTTGAAGAAGGCTGTTTCGTTTTAGAAACAGTCTTTTTTTGTTGGGGTTGATTTTCATTTTTTCAGTATATTCATAATTCGTCAATGAGAAGATTGAAATAGATGAAATTTTCAAATGCGAAGAATTCATAATTTAATGTTAACCGAAAGTTATTTGGTTAACAAAAAAACATACTTTTGGTATATTTGTAAAATATATAATAATAGAGTAGTCAATGAATAATATAAAAATTAGTGGTCTTTCACTTATTTCTGCGTTGGTATTGGCAGGATGTGGTGCACAAAAAAATCTGCCCAATTATAGCGCTTTCACTGCAATAACAGCTCCTGTAGATGTTACTAAAAATAAGGAGTTAACAGAAACGCAATTAAAACGTTGGGGGCATTTAGATATCGTAAAAGATACCATTCCCGGTATGAGTGTTGACAGAGCTTATACTGAATTGTTGAAAAACAGAAAAGGACAAAAAGTTATTGTTGGAATTGTTGATTCGGGAGTAGATATTGAGCATGAAGATTTGAAATCAGTGGTATGGTCTAATCCAAAAGAAATTCCAAACAATGGTATTGATGATGATAAAAACGGTTTTGTAGATGATGTTTACGGATGGAATTTTCTGGGTGATATCGTTAAAGAGCATTTGGAATACGAAAGAATTCTAAAAGACAAAAGTTTAGTTGATGAGGTGACTTATCAGGAGGCTAAAAAAGTATACGATAAAAAAATATCAGATGCCGAAAATCAACAAAAATATTATTCTAAATTGATTGTCAGTCTTGATAACGCAGATAATGTAATTAAAAAGCAGTTAGGCAAAGAGGTTTATTCAGCAGAAGAAATAAAAGCACTGGAATCGAAAGATACTTTGGTTCAAAAAAGTAAAACTATTTTACAAAGAATGTTTTCATACGGAATGCCAATTGCCGATTTGAAAGCAGAAATTCAAAAACAAATCGATGCTCAAAACGAATTGTTGAATGACAAAGAGAATCTTGATATTGATTACAGAAAAGTTCTGGGTGACAAACCAAACGATATTACGGATACGCATTATGGAAATAATAACGTGATAGGCCCTGATAAAGAAGAAGCTCTTCATGGAACTCACGTAGCCGGAATTGTTGCTCAAATGAGAAATAACAACATTGGTGGTGACGGAATTGCTGATAATGTTGCAATTCTTACCGTTCGTGCCGTGCCTGATGGCGATGAGTATGATAAAGATATCGCTTTAGCTATTCGATATGCGGTAGATAATGGAGCGAAAGTAATTAATGGAAGTTTTGGAAAATCATTTTCACCACATAAAAACTGGGTTTTTGATGCTATTAAATACGCTGCTGAAAAAGATGTTTTAATTGTACATGCAGCAGGGAATGATGCTAAAAATATAGATTTTTATGATAATTTTCCTAATGATTCCGAAGATAAAAAAACGGAGATTTCAGATAATCTAATTACAGTTGGAGCATTAAATTTTGAATATGATGAAAATCTTCCGGCTCGTTTTTCAAATATTGGAAAAATCAATGTGGACGTATTTGCTCCTGGTGTGAAAATTTATGCTACGGTTCCAAATAATAAATATAGATTTTTACAGGGAACTTCGATGGCAGCACCAAATGTGGCAGGAGTTGCGGCTTTAATCCGTTCGTATTATCCAAAACTGACAGCTTCCCAGGTAAAACATATTTTGATGGATTCCGGAGTTGCTATAAACAAAGATGTGGTTGTAGGGGGGAATCCAAATGATGTTCGTCCGTTTAAAGAATTGTCAAAAACAGGAAGAATAGTAAATGCTTACAATGCGATTTTAATGGCTAATGAAATGTCAAAAAAATAAAACTATAATATAGTAACCAAATGGAAGGACACATCATCCTTCCATTTTTTATTTATAATCAAATGAAACAAATCTTTTTTTTAGCACTACTTTTTTCGAATGCATTTGCTGTAATGGGGCAAAACGCTTCTTATTGGCAACAGGCTGTAGATTATAAAATGGAAGTTTCTGTCGATGCGGAACATTTTCAATACAAAGGAAAACAGGAATTGGTTTATACCAACAATTCTTCGGATACCTTAAAGAAAGTGTATTATCATTTGTATCCCAATGCTTTTCAGCCGGGAAGTGAAATGGCCGAAAGAGCCGATTATATTCCAGATCCTGATGCCCGAATGGTGAAAAAAATCAAAGATGGAGACAAGGAAATTAAAGAAAACCGAATTCAAAATTTAAAACCTAACGAAATTGGTTATCTGAAAATTTCTAATTTCAAACAGGACGGTGTTACTGCTACTACAAGAACTGTTGGGACTATTCTGGAAGTGATTTTGGCAAAACCCATTTTACCTCATACCCAAACTACTTTTACGCTGAATTTTGACGGACAGCTTCCGGTGCAAATTCGTCGTTCCGGTCGAAATAATGCCGAAGGAATCGCATTCTCCATGTCGCAATGGTATCCTAAAATTGCCGAATTTGATTTTGAAGGTTGGCATGCTGATCCATATATTGCCCGTGAATTTCATGGCGTTTGGGGAAATTTTGATGTAAAAATTACCATTGATAAGGATTATGTTTTAGGAGGTTCCGGCTATTTGCAAAATCCAAACGAAATAGGTCATGGCTATCAGGATGCCGGTGTTGAGGTGAAATATCCAAAGAAAACCAAAAAACTAACTTGGCATTTCGTAGCGCCTATGGTGCATGATTTTACCTGGGCTGCCGATAAGGAATATTTGCATGATGTAGTCAAAGGACCTAATAATGTGGATTTACATTTTTTATACAAAAACAATCCTAAGATTATAGACAACTGGAAAAAATTACAGCCGTTAATGGTTAAGGTGATGGATTTTTACAATAAAATGATTGGCGATTATCCATACAAACAATATTCCTTTATTCAGGGCGGTGATGGCGGAATGGAATACGCTATGTGTACTTTGATTTTAGGAAATGGAACTCTGGAAGGCATTTTTGGAACGGCAACCCATGAATTAGGGCATAACTGGTTCCAGCATGTTTTGGCTTCGAATGAATCCAAACATCCTTGGATGGACGAAGGTTTTACCACTTATGTAGAAGATTTGGCCGTAAATGAAATCACAGGAAAAAAGGCAGCGAATCCTTTTGAAGGGAATTATAAAGTATACTATTCGCTGGTAAATTCCGGCAAAGAACAGCCGCTAACCACACATGGTGACCGTTATGATTTTAACCGTTCGTATAGTATTGCGTCTTATGTCAAAGGAAGTATTTTTCTTTCTCAATTGGGTTATTTAATTGGTCAGGACAAATTGGCAGAAACTATAAAAAGATATTATCAGGATTTCAAATTTAAACATCCTACCCCTAATGATATCAAACGTACTGCCGAACGTGTTTCGGGAGCAGAACTCGATTGGTATTTAACCGATTGGACACAAACGACTAATACCATTGACTACGGAATTACCGCTGTTACTGAAAATGGAGCAAATACGCTAGTGAGTTTAGAACGAATGGGTCGCATGCCGATGCCTATTGACTTACAAGTTGAATATACTGATGGAACTGTAGAAAGTTTTTACATTCCGTTGCGAATGCTATTTTTTGAAAAAGAAAATCCTAATCCGGCAATTAAAAGAACCGTTTTGAATGACTGGCCTTGGGCAAACCCAAAATACGAATTAACTATTTCAAAACCTAAAAGCGCTATCAAAAAAATTACCATTGACCCAAGCGGTTTAATGGCGGATGTAAAACAACAGAATAATACTTATGAAGTGAAGTAGTTTTTATTTCTTCCTTAAGATAGAACCCCGACAGTTTTTTTAAAACTGTCGGGGTTGTTTCTTATAGGCATAGGAAAATGTCTGCCTAACGATTGCTTAGAGATATGAGCAATCGGGATTTGTTTTTACAATTCTAATACCTTTTTAGTTTTACCATCATAACTAATAATAGTTCCATCTTCCATTCTTGTATTAATTGACGGATATTTTCTGCTTTTTATGAATTTATTTCCTGAATACAAAAAATGTCCTCCTAAAATAAAGTAGTTAGCACATTCTTTGTAAAACAATATTTCATCAATATATGATCTTGGAATATTTTCATTTATCATTGACCTCAAATTAAAATATAATTCATCAATTTCATCTACCATATTTAATTGAGTCGTCCTGTTTTGTGATATATAATAACGGTTCTGATATAGAATGTTAATGTTATTGAGTAAATTAATGTTGTTATTCAATAATTTATTTAGGTTTTCAGAAGTACTATCTAATAGACCTTGAACACTATGATTTCCATTTATTCTTCGAAACAAACTAGATATAGTTTTACAAAACTCTTGTGTATTATTTAAGTTTCTTTCTAATGTAGTATATTCTTTTTGTTTTAAATATACTTGAAAATCAATTTCGTCCTGTACAACAATGATTTTAACCAACTGTTCTATGCTTAACCAAAGTAAATTTCCTGCGGAATCTAACATCCATTGTTCCCATAATATTCTACCACCAACATAATTATTATCGCTTTTACTTAAATATGCACTCAAATGAAATAACCAATTATTTTTTACAAAGTCTCTAGTAGCATTCATTTTTATTTCGTTTATTTTCTAATCATAGTGCGAACATCTTGTTCGTGTTCATTAAATTTCTAAACAAATCTAATAAAAAAGTTCTTACATTCCTCCGTTGTTATTCTTTACTTAAAGAAGTGTACGAAATAGCATTTACTTTGTAACTTTGCGGTTCAATGAAAAATAAGATGAATAACAAACTATTATATGTTTTTGGTTTGCTGATTTTATTGGCTTCCTGTAATCAGGAAAACAATCAAATGAGGTTAGCTGAAAATGCCAAAGACGCTAAGAAGAAAAAAGTTATTTTTGAAAATATTCAAAAAGGCTGGGATTTTTATGACGAACCCATCAATGAGGCTACCGAAGAAACCATAAAAACATGGAATGAATTGCGTTTGTTCATGCAGGAATTACATCAAAAACCTAAAAAGACTATTGGCGCTTTTCAGCAAAAATCGGATGCTATTGCTAAAAAAGCCATAGCTTTGAGTAACAACATCCCTGAAATGTTCAATAAACCGCAAATCAAAAGCCGTATTCAGGTTTTGATTACTAAGGTGCGATTGATGGATATGTACATTCATCTGGATAATATTCCTGATAAAAAAGTGGTGCAATTAGTGGGCGAAGTCAATAAAGAGTTGGCTACTTTGCAACGTCAGATTGATATTTTGACCGAGAAAAGTAAAATTCCGGTGGAAGAAGGAGAAGATGAAATGAGACGCATGTTATTGGATTCGGCGAGAGCCATTCCTAATACACCGATGATGCCTAATCCGTCTGTTCTTCCGGCCGGCACGAGAGCAATTATTAACCCTAATGATGCCCGAGTTGAGTAAGAAAGCCTTATACACTATTTACGATTCATCGCCTAAAATTCAACAAATTTCGGCTGCTTTACAGCAAAAAAATCAGGCTAAATTACAGCTTAGCGGTTTGCTGGGTTCGGCGGTTTCATTTGTGCTTCGTTCGGTTTTCAAGAAAGCCGAATTGCCTTTTTTGCTGATTTTAAACGATAAGGAAGAAGCAGCTTATTACTTGAACGATTTGGAGCAAATGTTGGGTGAGGAAGATGTGTTATTCTATCCCAGTTCGTATCGTCGTCCCTACCAGATTGAAGAGACTGACAATGCTAATGTGTTGCTACGTGCCGAGGTTTTAAACCGCATTAATTCCCGCAAAAAACCAGCGGTAATTGTGAGTTATCCGGAAGCACTTTTTGAAAAAGTCGTAACTCGTAGGGATTTGGATAAAAATACTTTAAAAGTACATGTTGGCGATAAAATTTCGATTGATTTTATCAATGAAGTTTTATTCGAATATGAATTCAAAAGAGTGGATTTTATTACTGAACCGGGAGAGTTTTCTGTTCGTGGCGGAATCGTCGATGTCTTTTCGTTTTCCAATGATAATCCGTACCGAATAGAGTTTTTTGGTAACGAAGTGGATAGTATTCGAACTTTTGATGTAGCTACGCAGTTGTCGATTGAGCAACAAAAGAAAATTACAATTATTCCCAATGTAGAAAACAAATTGTTTCAGGAAAACCGCGAAAGTTTTCTGGATTATATTTCGGAACAAACCGTACTTTTTATTCAAAATACGGAAGATGTTTTGGCGCAATTAGACAAGCAATTTGCCCGCGCCGAAGAAGCTTTTGAGAAGTTATCCAAAGATATTAAGCATGCCACTCCGGAACAATTGTTTTTGGATCAAAAGGCCTTTATAAAACGTGCTTTGGATTTTTCAATTGTGGAATTGAACTCAAAAGCGATTTTCAAAACTACTAAAAAATTTGAGTTTCATATTCAGCCACAGCCATCGTTCAACAAACAATTTGATTTGTTGTTGAATAATTTGAGCGAAAATCATTTCAACGGTTTTAAAAATTATTTGTTTTGTTCGAATGATTCTCAGGCCAAACGTTTTCATGATATTTTTGAAACATTAGATGAGGCCAATTCCGAGAATATCCGCAAGCAATACAATACCATCGTTTTGCCTTTGTATGAGGGATTCGTGGACGAAGAAAATCAAATTTGCTGTTATACCGACCATCAGATTTTTGAACGTTATCATAAATTCAGTATCAAAAACGGCTATTCGAAGAAACAGAATATTACGCTTAAAGAACTGACTTCGCTTTCGGTAGGCGATTATGTAACGCATATTGACCACGGAATTGGGAAGTTTGGCGGTTTGCAAAAAATCCAGGTTGAAGGTAAAACTCAGGAAACCATTAAGCTCGTTTATGCCGATAATGACATTGTGTATGTGAGTATTCATTCGTTGCATAAAATTTCAAAATACAACGGCAAAGACGGAACGCCTCCAAAAATCTACAAATTAGGTTCGAATGCCTGGAAGGTTTTGAAACAAAAAACCAAAGCCAGAGTCAAACATATTGCGTTCAATTTGATTCAGTTGTATGCTAAAAGGCGTTTGGAAAAAGGCTACCAATATGCTCCGGACAGTTATTTGCAAAACGAATTAGAAAGTTCCTTTATTTATGAAGATACTCCGGACCAAATTAAATCCACAGCAGAAGTCAAAGCCGATATGGAAAGCGATCGTCCGATGGATCGTTTGGTCTGTGGTGATGTAGGTTTCGGAAAAACCGAAGTTGCCATTCGTGCTGCTTTTAAAGCGGTGGACAATAGCAAGCAAGTGGCGGTTTTAGTGCCTACGACTATTTTGGCGTACCAGCATTTCCGTACTTTTTCAGAGCGATTAAAAGACATGCCGGTTAAAATTGGATATCTGAACCGTTTTAGAACGGCGAAACAAAAAGCAGAAACCTTAAAAGATTTAGCCGAAGGCAAACTGGATATTGTGATTGGAACCCATCAATTGGTCAACAAAAATGTTGTTTTCAAAGACTTAGGTTTGCTGATTGTGGATGAAGAGCAAAAATTTGGTGTCAACGTAAAAGACAAACTCAAAACTATTGCTGCCAATGTAGATACGCTGACTTTGACAGCCACGCCAATCCCGAGAACTTTACAGTTTTCGTTAATGGCGGCTCGAGACTTATCCGTTATTACAACGCCTCCGCCCAACCGTTATCCTATTGAAACCAATGTAGTAGGTTTTAATGAAGAAGTGATTCGTGATGCGATTTCGTATGAGATTCAACGAAATGGTCAGGTGTATTTTATCAATAACCGCATTGAAAATATCAAGGAAGTAGCCGGAATGATTCAGCGTTTGGTGCCAAATGCTAAAGTAGGAATTGGTCATGGACAAATGGATGGGAAAAAGCTTGAAGAATTGATGTTGGCATTTATGAACGGAGAATTTGATGTTCTGGTAGCCACAACCATTATCGAAAGCGGTTTGGATGTACCCAATGCAAACACCATTTTTATCAATAATGCCAATAATTTCGGTCTGTCTGATTTGCATCAAATGCGTGGTCGAGTAGGTCGAAGCAATAAAAAAGCCTTCTGTTATTTCATCTGTCCGCCTTATTCGTCAATGACTGAGGAAGCCAGAAAACGTATTCAGGCTTTGGAGCAGTTTAGCGAACTGGGAAGCGGATTTAATATTGCGATGAAGGATTTGGAAATTCGTGGTGCGGGAGATTTATTGGGTGGAGAACAATCTGGTTTCATTAACGAAATAGGTTTTGATACCTATCAAAAAATCATGAATGAGGCTATTGAAGAATTGAAAGAGAACGAATTTAAGGATTTGTATCCGGCTGAAAATGATATTGAAACTAAGGAATATGTAAAAGATTTACAAATTGATACCGATTTTGAATTGCTGTTCTCGGATGAATACATCAATAATATTTCGGAGCGAATGAATTTGTATAACGAATTGGCCACGATTAAAAACGAGGAAGAATTGCAGGTTTTCCAAAATAAATTAATTGATCGTTTTGGTCCGTTACCTCCAAGAGCCAATGCTTTAATGAACAGCATCCGCATCAAATGGGTAGCGACGCATGTAGGAATTGAAAAGCTGGTAATGAAACAAGGCAAAATGATTGGTTATTTTGTTTCCGATCAACAATCGGATTTTTATCAATCCAATCGTTTTCATAAGGTGTTGCAATTTGTTCAAAAACAACCTACACTTTGTAAAATGAAAGAAAAACAAACCGCTAACGGTTTACGTTTGTTATTGACTTTTGACAATGTAAAATCGACCAGAAGAGCTTTGGAATTGATGGAGCTATTGGGAGGGAAAGAAGGCTAAGTAAGTTTTTTGTCAAAATAATTGTAGTTCATCGGTTTTCTTAATGTTTTTTAATTTTTTATGGCATTTTTATATACTTTAGTGTAAAAAAGAATAATTTGTAAAAAGCCGTAAGGCTTTTTTATGATTTTAGCCGATTTGTACTAAGATTTATGACCATTAAAAAAACGTCCCCAAAAATATTTTTTTTAATTGTTTCCTCCAGTGTGGTTTTCTTAATGCTCTATGCTGTTTTGTTGTATTATATCAATAAAACGGAGAAAGATGCTTATCGAAATTCGGTCGAATTGTTCGAAAGTAAAATCAATCAGCTGTTATTATTAGAGTCTAAACCTATTTTAACCGCGCTGAAAAATGATACCAATTGGGATGAGTTTGTCGATTTTACCATTACAAAAAATCAATCCTGGTATGATGAAACCATTAGTAATGAATTGGAAATTTACGGTGCCGATTATTTAGGGGTTTACGATAAAAATAAGAAATTCATAACCCGTACACCTACACCTGTAATTAAAACGGTCGATTTTATACCCAAACAGGCTATGGAAGTTTTAGATAAGAAAGGTGTAGCAAAGTTTTATATAAAAATCCCTGAAGGTATTGTTGAAGTTACCGGAGCAACGATTCACCCTTCTGATGATCCTTTTAAAAAGAAGACTAAAGTTTCCGGTTATTTTTTTGCAGTACGTTTAATCAATTCGAAATTTCTTATAAATTTAGAGAAAATCACTTCTTCAAACATTAAAATTATTGGAGATAATGAAGCTGTTGCTGAACAGCGACACATGGTAAGTTCTGTATTTCCATTGAAAAATTCCAGAGGTAAACTGATAGGAAGATTGCTTTTCGAAAGAAAATTTGATGTTTATTTTGAAAACACCACCCGGATTTTATATGTAATTATTGCGGTGTTTTTATTGTATTTAGGGGTCAGTATTTACTACACCCGAAAACTGGTTTACCGCCCGTTGTTTTTGGTTCGGAAAGCATTACAAAAAGGAAGTAAAAGCGCGATAGCCGAATTGAAAAAATCCAGCGGAGAGTTCAGTTATATTGGTAATTTGTTTGAAGAAAATAACAATCAGAAAATAGATTTGATAAAAGCCAAGATAAAAGCCGAAGAAGGCGATTTGCTGAAAGCTTCCTTTTTGGCTAATTTATCCCATGAGATTCGGACTCCAATGAATGCCATTAACGGTTTTACCGAATTGATTTTGAATACAGAACTCAATGAAAAAGAGCGAATCGAATATTTGAATGTTATTCAGCAAAACGGAAAAAATCTGGTTTCCATTATCGATGATTTGATTGAAATGTCTAAGATTGATGCCAATCAGATTGCGCCTAATTTTACCGAAATTAATCTGGAATCCTGTATTGACGAACTTTATAAAACCATTAAAGTTACCATTCCGCCAAGCAAACCTTTGAAATTTAAACTGATTAAGAGCAGCATTCCGGCTGCTAATAATATCGTAACGGACGAAATTAAGCTAAAACAGGTCATCATCAATTTGCTTACTAATGCCATTAAATATACCGATGAGGGAATGGTGCGGTTTAAATATGAAATTGATGAGTTACAAAATCTGATTCATTTTGCCATTCAGGATACAGGTTTGGGAATTGAAGAAGGGCAGCATCAGCATGTTTTTGATCGTTTTAAGCGGGTCGAAAACGACAAATCAATAATAGTGGGAGGTTTAGGTTTGGGACTTTCTATTTCAAAAGCTTATATCGAAATTTTAGGCGGAAGCATTCGACTAGAGTCAAAAATAGGGGAAGGTTCCAGTTTTTATTTTTCAATTCCGTTGAAATATGCCAAGGATGAGCCTGTTGAGGTGAAATCTATCAGGGAAAAAGAATTGACCAAATCAGAAAATAAAGTGATTTTGATTGCGGAAGATGATAATATCAATTTTTTACTTTTTCAAAAAATGATGAAAGACAAGGCTTATCAAATTATCCGTGCGGTCAACGGACAGGAGGCGGTAGATATTTGTTCTCATAATGCTGCGATTGATTTGGTTTTGATGGATATCAAAATGCCGGTTTTGAACGGTTTTGAAGCCATAGAACAGATTAGGGTTTTCCGGCCACAACTGCCTGTAATTGCTCAAACGGCTTATTCTTCTTCCGAAGATAAGGTTAAAATAGAGCAGGCAGGATTTGATGATTACATTACCAAACCTTTGAGCAGAGAACGTTTGTTTGAATTAATGGATAAGTATTGATTTAGATGAAAATAGTAAAAGCAGGTTTTTTAGGTTTGTTGCTGTTGGTTTCAGTTGTTGGTTTTTCGCAAAAGGAGCAAGTGACAGATTCCGTTTTAAAAGAAAAAAAGCTGAGTTTGAATGTGGATATTGTGAGTCGGTATTTGTGGCGAGGCCAATGTTGGGGTGGAAATTATATGGCTGTGCAACCTTCGGCTGAATATGCAATAACCTCAAGATTATCCATTGGAAGTTGGGCTACGACTAACTTTAAAAAGGATTATTTTTATCCGGATAATGAAAACTACTATAAAGGTTATCGCGAAATAGATTTTTACGCCAGTTATCAGCTTACTGATTTTTTGCAAGTTCAGATTTGGGATTATTACTGGCCCTCGGTTTCGAGGGTCGAGGGGGTGAGTAATCGGTTTTTTAATTACGGTCCTACGAGTTCGCAAACAGTTGATGCGATTTTGTATTTTGATTTTTCAGAGGGTTATCGATTTCCTTTCAATGCGACCATCAGTACATTAATTGGTGGAAACGATTATCGCTACACCAAAAATGAAATTCCAAGACACAACTACACTACTTATTTGGAATTAGGTTATACTTTTAATTTGTTTCAAAATATTGAATTATTAGCTTCTTCGGGAGTAGTTTTAAATAACAAAGCTGAGTATTATAATTTTGCCAATTATAATAAGCCGTCATTTGTTAATTTGTCATTAAAAGCAACTAAAGAGATAAGTTTGAGCGATAATTTGTTGATGCCTGTTTCGCTGAATTATGTCCATAACGGAGCGACAAAAAACACTGATTTTTTCGGAAAAAATTTCCTGGTGGCCGGAGTGAGTTTTGGGTATTAATGAAACTTTCTTTCAGTTTTTTAATTTCGAAAGAAAGCATAAAAAAGCAGGAATTTAGATAAAAACCTGCTTTCTAAAAGAGTTATGTTAGTTTTAGTTTTTCAAATCTTTGATTACTTTGAAAGCCACATCAACCTGATCTTCACCTACTAAAATGGTAAATTCGTTAGAAGTCGAAATTACCTCGTTGATGATGATTCCTTCCCAGGCCAAACGTTGGAAAATGAAATAATAAATTCCCGGAACTACAATGTTTTCTTTTGGTAATTTTACTGTAATGGAAGCTAAATTGTCTAATTTTTGAATCAGTTTTTCGTTCGAAAAATGTTTGTCAACCAGTTTGTTTACGGTATTGCTTACTACAATGTTGATTTCATTTACGCCTCTTGAAGAAGTATAAAATACATCCGGAAAACTATTGATGTCCGAAATTAATTCGGCCTGTTTGTTTAAAACAGTTTCCGAAACCGCAAAAGTGTAATCAGTCAGCGCAGAACGAACGGTAATTTCACCTATATTTTTAATTACTTTGTTGATTTTGTGGTTGAGTCTGAAATCCAATTCTTCGGTTAGTCGTTTTAAAGACATTACCACAGCACCCTGTTTTACTTCTTTACCAAATTCGCTTTCTAATTCGGCCATGATGTTCCTGGATAATGAAGTTAAATTAATGATTCCCAGTGACAAGGCGTTTAATAAAAAGGGTTTTGTTTTGATGTAATTTTCGACTATTGAGGAAACAGTTTTCATAATTATATAGGTGTTTTTACTTAGTTTTTATATCGATTTACTTAGTTAAATCGTTAAAAATATGGGCAAATATAATTAAAAAAACAATTTGTTACAAAAATAACATGAAAAATTAACGTTAAAAGTGATAAAAAGCATCTGTAAGGTGTTCAATTACAAAAGATTTATTGGTTTTTTGGATGGCAATAATATCAAATCGAACGTTGCAGTCGAGATCTTTTTCAACTACGTAGTTATCTACGGCTTTCGTAAGTAGTTTTATTTTTTTCTGGTTTACAAAGTCCTGAGGAAGACCAAATTCGATCGAAGAACGGGTTTTGACTTCTATAATTGCCAGCGTGTCATTTATTTGGGCAATGATGTCTATTTCGGCCTTTTGAAAAGTCCAATTGGTTTCTAAAATCGAATAGCCGTTATTTTGTAAAAACTCAACAGCTAATTCTTCACCCAGTTTTCCTAATTCGTTGTGCTCAGCCATTGTTTATTACTATTTGATTTTTTTAAACATATAAGTCATATAAGTTTTTATTCTTGTCTTATTTGTTCTTTTAGAAACTACTTAAAAGTAAGAGATATAAGTTCGTAATATTGTTTTTAAACTTATATGACTTATATGGTAAAAAATTAATTTTCAAATTTCAACGTACTTTTCTCCAGTGTAACTTCCATTGAAACCTGACTTCCCAAAATCAAGGCTCTGTTGTCCTGAATGTGTCCTGCCGGGAAATTATAAATCACCGGGATTTTGTAATTTTTAATCACATCCTGAATAATTTCAACTGCATTTTTCCCCCAGGGAATTTCGTTGTCTTTCATTTTGGTCATCGAACCCACCACAATTCCTTTGATGCTTTCCAGGCAACCATTGCGTTTTAAATTCATCATCATGCGGTCGATGTGGTATAAGTATTCGTCCAAATCTTCGATAAATAATATTTTTTCATGACAATCAATAGCCGATGGAGAGCCAAATAAACTGTATAAAATAGAGAGGTTTCCGCCTACCAATTCACCTTTAGCTGCTCCGGTGCGGTTCATCGGGTCAGAAGGAACTTCATAGCTTATGGATTCGTTAAACAAGGCTTCTCTCAAAGTTTCTTTGGCTTCAGCCGTTGCTCTGGGAATACTCACCGGCATAATGCCGTGAATGGTTTTATAACCCAAAGTGTTCAGGTGATTGTGTAAAACGGTAATATCGCTAAAACCTACAATCCATTTTGGGTTTTCTTTGAATTTGGTAAAATCTAAAGCATCAATAATTCTCACGGTTCCGTAACCGCCTTTTACACACCAAATCGCTTTGATATTCGGGTTGTCCAGCTGGGTTTGAAAATCGGCAGTTCTTTCTTCATCTGTTCCTGCCAGTTGATTGTTGTCTAATCCAATGCTTTTTCCAATAACAACTTCCAGTCCCCAACTGTGTAATAAATCAATCGCAGGTTGTAGTTGGTTGTCGGTATATTTTCGGGCGGTGGCAACAATGGCAACGGTGTCTCCTTTTTGTAAAGCGGCTGGTGTAATCATCTGTTTTTGGGCTTGACTATTATTGAAAAATTGAAAAAATAAAATCAGGGAAAAGCAAAATCGCAGATTAAATGTTGAAAATTGAGAAGTAAACATAGGGCTTTTTTTCCTGAATAAATAAAGTTGCAATGCCTTGGCGAAGCATCCAAACAAAGATAAAGAAATTCAAAAAATAAATGATTGCAAATTGTATGAAATGGTTTAAATTTACTAAAACGCTTTAAATTGAATTAGTTATGCAAATGCAAAAAGGGATTGTTATTGTTTTGCTGTTTTGGTTTCAAATGTTTTTCTCACAACCCAAAAGCTATCGGATTCACACAGTGGCTTTTTATAATTTTGAAAATCTCTTCGATACAATTAATGATCCGGATACGTACGATGACGAATGGACGCCGCGGGGAAGTCAGCATTGGACTGCTGAAAAATACCATCAAAAACTGCAAAATTTAGCGCGGGTTCTCGCAGATATTGGAAAACCTGAAAATACTAATTCGCCTACTTTGATTGGTTGTTCCGAAATTGAAAATCGGGATGTACTGGAAGATTTGGTGCAACAGCCTAATATAGCCATGCAGGATTATGGCATTATTCATTTTAATTCGCCGGACAAAAGAGGAATTGATGTGGCTTTGTTGTTTCAAAAGAAATTTTTCATGCCTACTTCTTATACGAATATTCCCTTGTATATTTATAGCAAAGGGAAACCGGAAGCTGTAGCAGTGGAAGACAATGATGATGACTTGTCTGAAAATAATTATCAAAACAGGATTTTTACCCGGGACCAACTTTTAGTAAGCGGTTTTTTGGATGGAGAGGAAATACACATTATTGTTAATCACTGGCCGTCGCGTTCGGGCGGAGAGAAAAAATCCAGTCCGTACCGGGAAGCTGCCGGAATGTTAAACCGCAAAATCATTGATTCTTTGCAAAAAATAAATCCGAAAGCCAAAGTAATTACCCTCGGTGATTTGAACGACGGACCTTTTAATAACAGCATTAAAAAAGCTTTGGGAGCCAAAGCAAATCAACAGGAAGTTCCGGAATTGGGGATTTATAATCCATTTGAAGAAATGGCTAAAAAAGGTTTGGGAACTATTGCTTTTAGAGATTCCTGGGATATTTTCGACCAGATTATGGTTTCGCAAACCCTGATAAAAAAGGAATTTTCAGGCTATCAATATTGGAAAGCCGGCATTTTCAACAAAAGTTATCTGATTCAAAATTCCGGTAACTACAAAGGTTATCCCAAGCGACATTCGGCAACCGAAGTAGGTTTTAGCGATCATTTTCCGGTTTATGTTTATTTGATAAAGGAAGCCAAATAGATTTTGTAACTTAGCTGTTATTAAAATAAGCTGCCATGGCAATTTCAAGACCTTTTAACCTGACCAAATGGATTGACGAAAACCGTCAATTGTTAAAACCACCTGTTGGTAATAAAAATCTTTATGTGGATTCCGGTGATTATATCGTGATGATTGTGGCCGGACCTAACGCCCGAAAGGATTTTCATTACAATGAAACCGAAGAGTTGTTTTATCAGTTAGAAGGAACAATTGAAGTACACATTCAGGAAGAGGGCGAGCGAAAAATTATGCAGCTCAATGCCGGCGATATGTACCTGCATCCGGCTAAAGTACCGCATTCGCCTGTGCGTTCCGAAGGTTCTATCGGTTTGGTTATTGAGCGAAAAAGAGCCAAACAGGGTTTTACAGATGGCTTGCTGTGGTATTGTGACAACTGCAATCACAAGTTGCACGAAGTTTATTTTGAATTGAACAATATCGAAAAAGATTTCCTGCCTCATTTTGAGCATTTTTACAATTCAGAAAGTCTTCGCACTTGTGAAAATTGCGGAACGGTTATGGACACCGACCCAAGATTTACAGCCAAAAAATAATTTTTTTCAGGAGCTTCCCGATAGCTATCGGGACCCGTTATCCGCTCTATCTTTATGTTCTTAAAGAAAGGCCATAAATGATGTTGCTACCGGGGCTAAAACACGAAACCTATTAAATATCATGTCAACAATCGCAACACAATTTGGAATCAAAGAAGCATTAACGCAATTAGGAATTCAGGAAATAAATGAAGGAACATCAACAGGAATAAACAATTTTTCGTCAGGAGAAATTCTGGAAAGTTTTTCACCTGTTGACGGTGCTTTAATTGCTAAAGTAACAACGACTTCAGCAGCTGATTATGAAAAAGTAATGCAGGCTGCCACCGAAGCTTTCAAAGTTTTCCGCTTGATTCCGGCTCCAAAACGAGGCGAAATCGTGCGTCAGTTTGGGGAAAAATTACGTCAAAATAAAGAAGCTCTCGGAAAATTAGTCTCTTACGAAATGGGGAAATCCCTGCAGGAAGGCTACGGAGAGGTTCAGGAAATGATCGATATTTGCGATTTTGCTGTTGGACTTTCCCGTCAGTTACACGGTTTGACCATGCATTCCGAAAGACCCAATCACCGCATGTATGAGCAATATCATCCATTAGGTGTAGTCGGAATTATTTCTGCGTTTAATTTTCCGGTGGCAGTTTGGTCCTGGAATGCGGCATTGGCATTAGTTTGTGGTGATGTTTGCGTGTGGAAACCATCTGAAAAGACACCACTTTGCGGAATTGCCTGCCAAAATATTTTAGCACAGGTTTTACAGGAAAATAAGTTGCCGGAAGGCATTTCCTGTTTAATTACCGGTGATTATACGATGGGGGAATTAATGACTAATGATGGCCGAATTCCGTTAATTTCAGCAACCGGTTCTACCCGAATGGGGAAAATAGTAGCTCAAACCGTGGCTGCCCGATTAGGGAAATCATTGTTGGAATTGGGTGGAAACAACGCTATTATTGTTACTCCGGATGCCGATATTAAAATGACGGTTATCGGAGCTGTTTTTGGTGCTGTGGGAACAGCCGGACAGCGTTGCACTTCAACCCGAAGATTGATTATTCACGAAAATATTTATGATAAAGTCGCGGCAGCTTTGGTGGCGGCTTACCAGCAATTACGCATTGGAAATCCACTGGATGAAAACAATCATGTGGGACCGTTAATTGATGCCGATGCGGTTGAAAAATACAATAAAGCATTAGAAAGAGCAGTTGCTGAAGGCGGAAAAATTCTTGTGAACGGAGACGTGTTTTCGGGAGAAGATTACGAAAGTGGTTGTTATGTGAAGCCGGCGATTGTAGAAGCTGAAAATAGTTTTGAAATCGTACAATGCGAAACTTTTGCCCCGATTTTGTATTTGCTAAAATATAGCGGAACCGTTGAAAATGCGATTGCGATTCAGAATAATGTGGTGCAGGGATTGTCTTCGGCAATTATGACGAACAATTTGCGCGAAGCCGAATTATTCCTGTCAACTGCAGGTTCGGATTGCGGAATAGCGAATGTAAACATTGGAACTTCCGGTGCCGAAATTGGCGGTGCTTTTGGAGGAGAAAAGGAAACGGGCGGCGGTCGCGAATCGGGTTCGGATGCCTGGAAAGTGTATATGCGTCGTCAAACCAATACCATCAATTATGGTAGTACTTTACCTTTGGCGCAGGGAATAAAATTTGATTTGTAAATGTTTTGTTTTATATGAATACTAAGAAAACTGTTTTTGTCTGTATGTTGCTAATGTCTTTTTTATACAGTTGTAAAAAAGAACCGTTGGAATCTAAAAAACAATTGTCCATTGAAAGTTCTAAAAATGAAATTGATAAGGGTGCTGCCATTCAAAAAATGCTAAAGGAATTTTATAGTGCTTACATAAAAGAATTTGCAAACGAAAATATCGCTGAATCGGAAAGAAAATTAGATTCAATTGAAATTAAATTTTGTACGAAATCTTTATTAGACAGTATTTCAAATGAATTTGAGCATAATGAACTGGATTATAATCCATTTGTTAAAGCTCAGGATGTATCATTAGATTGGATAGAAACTTTTACCGTAAGTAAATTATCAGGTTTAGAAAATAAATTTAACGTGCAATATCTCGATAAATATTCGGGGAAAGCAATAAATATTTATCTTACTGTTGTTGAAGAAAACGGGAGTTTTAAAATTTCTTCATTACGATGAGAAATTAGTCTCTGTTTTGAAAAACGTAAGAAGTGATAAATATAAAAACGGCTATTTGAGAAACTCAAATAGCCGTTTTTATTCTAAAAAGTATGGTTTTATAAATTAAAAGAAGCACCAATATTAAAGGTGAACTGATTGTTTAAACGTTCAAATCCGGTAGCTTCGGGTTTGTATTTGGCAATAGGGAAACCAATTTCACTCATGATTCCAAAACCATCTGTAAAGAAATAACGAACCCCCAAATGTGCGCCAAAGTTTCTCAGTCCTAAATCCAATCCCGGATAAATATCGACCTTTTCATCTACATTAAAAACATTGCCCAGATTTGCATTAAAACGGACTTTAAGATCAGCTCTGTCACCAAAATCAGGTTTGTTGCCTAATCCGTCTTTGTCAACAGATAGTAAATAAGAGGCTGTTGCGCCCACGGAAATATTTTCACCCAAACCAAAATCGGTAGAAACTCTTATTCCCGAACCATGTTCCTGAATATTGGCTGCCACATCAAATTTAGTATCTCCTTTTCCGTTAAAAGCCTGAGCATTTGCAAAGCTGATTGTTAGCATTGTAAGTAATGTGAAAATTTTTCTCATAATTTTATTTTTATTGCAAATGTATTTAATTTCTTCCTTTTTCGTCAAAATATAATTGGTGCAAAGGTTCGCTTTGCCAAAATTCTTTAGTGTCAATATCCATGATGGTTAAAGGTCCTTTGAAAGCAGCTCCGGTGTCTATATTCCAAACACAGGCTTTGTTTACCGGAACAGTTTTTCCAATTCGGGTAACCGGAGTGTGGCCAATGTAAATTTCATGGTATAAGGTTAATCTTTTGGGATAGGATAAGTCGCCTGGGTTTAAATTTTGGTTTAATGCCAGAGCGGTTTCCCATAAGGTTCTGTCCCAATAAAACAGTTTGGGAAAATATTCAAAGTTGATGCCGTTCATATTGGTAAAACCCGCATGAATAAAAAGACGTTGTTGTTCGTCCAGATAATAATCCTGCAGGGATTGTAAAAACTCAATATGTCTTTGTTTGTTTTCGTGGCTTACTTCTTCATAAGCAATAACGGTTGCTTCACCTCCGTGATTGTACCACAACAAATTATCTTTGTTGTCTTTTAACCAATGTAAAAGCAGTTCGTCATGATTGCCTCTGATGAAAACACAGTTGTTTTTGGTGTTTAACTCGATTAGAAAATCCAATACCTGCGGTGATTGGCTCCAGCCATCCACATAATCTCCCAGAAAAATCAGTTTGTCTTTTGAGCTAACCTGAGCTCTTTCCAGAATTTGATGTAAGGCGCGTAAACCACCGTGAATATCTCCAATAACTAATGTTCTCATTTTTTTGAATGCTGCTTTTGTTTTCCCAATTTAATAAAAATTGATTGACAGACAAAAAAGGAATGCTTTTTTCTTTTAGCTAAAAAATGAATTTGTCAAATTATTGGACGTCGTATTTCATTTTTCTTAAAATCCGCATGGCTTCTTTGAAAGATAAATAGACTGAAGGAAAGGGTTTTAGGTGTGTTTTGGCATCGATTAGTTTTTGTTTGGCCTCTTCAAAACCGTTGAGGTAACAAATCATAAATGTTGAAGGCAGGTTTTCCAAATCTTTTTGTTCTCTGGAGCTAAGCTGTATGTCTTTTTTTAGTTTGCTTACAATTGCCAGATTGTTGTTGTAAATGTGGAAAAGCATTTTTTTATTGAAAGCCGGAGGTTCAAAAAGCATTTTGCTCTCAATTTTGTAATAGCCGTTTTCAAAGAAAAAGATGGTTTGTTGTTCTAAAGGATAAAAACTGGTTTTGTCGTTTAATCCGAGGGGAACATATTCGATAATGGTAAAACTGTTTTCGTCAAAGGAAATAGTGATAACATCCTGAGCAGAATAAAAAAGTTTGATGTGTTCGTTAATTAACTCAATATCCACGCGGGATAAGAAGGTTTTTTCGCGAACTGTTTTGGGAATTCCGGCCCAGCAGATGACAAATAATTCTTTGAAAACCTTGTATTTGGGATCCATGTCTTTGTGCCTGTAATTCATAAAATCAAAAAAACCGTCCAGCGTATATTTGATATTATTTCGCGAATTGTTTTCAAGGTCAATAACCGTTGCGGTATTCAGATAGTTTTTTTCGATTTTGTCTTCGGTGGGAGTGGTGTTGCTTCCTATTCTGATAAAAGTACTGTGAGCAGGAATGGTGTGAATTCCTTTTTTGAAAGAGGAAATTTTATTCTTAGGTTTTATAGTAACCAGTCCGATTACTTTGTCTTTGGGCAGGTTAGGAAAAGGCACATTTTCGTATTGAATTTTCGGAGGATTATCTAAATAGGCATTGATGAGATTTTGAATGTGACTGTCGTCAAAAAAGTCGGCGCCAATAATTTCATTGTCCTGATCTTCAACGCCTACGACAATATAAGAGTTGTTTGCCGGATTAGAGTTGGATAAAGCACATATATGCTTTAAAAATTTGGATTTACCTTCTTTTGTGTGTAAATTTAATTGGCGTTTTTTATCGTAAAAACTATTTTCATCATTATGAGCCAGCAAATTCTTTATTAAAAGTCGTTTGTTAATCATCTGAAAAAAAGATTTACGATTTGAGTTTTGAATAAAAAACAACAGTTATTTGGCAATATTGTTGTTTTTATTGCGTTGTCAATATACTAATTTTAAATAAATAAGAAAAAATGAAAAAGATTAAATTTCGCCCCCAATTATTTTTTATCATTGTTTTTCTGGCTACTTTTTTTACTGCTTGTAATGATAATGACGACAGTAATCAAACTGCGCGAATGATGGTTCGAATGACCGATGCTCCCGGAGATTATGATGCAGTATATATCAATGTTCAGGATATAAAGATAAAGGCTTCAACTGATACCGGAGAGGAAGGTTGGGTAAGTATCGCTAGTGATGAATTTGTTCCCGGTGAACAAAATTTATTGGATTTAACAGGAGGAGTAAGTCTCTTATTGGCTGATAATGTTGTTCCGGCAGGAGAATTGGGACAAATCCGATTAATTTTAGGAGATGGAAATTATTTTGTTAAAGATGGAGTAGATTATCCATTGGCTACGCCAAGTGCTATGCAATCCGGCTTGAAATTGCAGGTAAATCAAACTTTACAGGCAGGAGCTACGTATGAGTTTGTGTTGGATTTTGATGTTTCTAAATCTATTGTGACGGCAGGAACTTCCGGAAGCTTTAATTTAAAACCGGTTATTCGCGTTTCAGCTACGGCTACATCGGGAGTGATTAAAGGTAAAATTGACCCAATCCTTGAAGGTTATCAGGTTGTTGCTTCGGTGCCAGTAGGTGATACCACTATAGAAGCATATGTTAATGAAGAAACAGGAATGTTCCAATTAGATGGTGTGCCAGCTGGAACTTATACCGTTACTTTAACTCCTGAGGAAGGTTCAGGGAAAGCTGTAAAAACAATAGAAGGTGTGGTCGTTGAAAATGGAGAGGTAAATGATTTGGGAACTATTACGTTAGTTGCATTACCATAATTTTAAAAATTATAATAGCTAATTAAGAAAAACAGCTCTTTACGGAGCTGTTTTTTTTTATGCTTATTCTTCTCGTTGAATCATAGTTGCTGAACCCTGAGCGGTACACATGACAACCAAATCAGAAATATTTACGTGATAAGGTCTGGAGATAACAAAATGAATAATGTCGGCAATATCTTCTGGTTTTAACGGGGTGAAACCCTTGTAAACATTACTCGCTTTTTCGATATCACCTTTAAAACGTACCTGACTGAATTCGGTTTCAACCAGTCCGGGGTGAATAGCTCCCACACGAATTCCGTAAGGGTTTAAATCCATTTTCATTGCTTTGTTCAACGCATCTACAGCGTGTTTGGTGGCGCAATACACATTACCGTTTGGATAAACCTGTTTGGCAGCTGTGGAACCGATGTTGATGATGTGACCTGATTTTTGAGCAATCATTTTTGGAATTATTGCTTTCGAAACATATAAAAGTCCTTTCAGGTTGATGTCAATCATATTTTCCCAGTCGTCTAAATCGCCGTCCTGAATTGGATCCAGACCGTGTGCATTTCCGGCATTATTAATTAAAATATCAATTTTAGAGAAGGCTTCGGGTAGGGAATTTATTTTTTCAAGAACGGTTTTTTTGTCGCTTACATCAAATTCCAGACTGTAAACCTTTGTCAGTTGACTTAATTCTTTTTCCAGCTCTTCCAGTCGGTTTTTGCGTCTTCCGCAAAGAATAAGGTTGTAATTATTTTGTGCCAAAAGTTGAGCCGTTGCTTTTCCAATTCCGCTGGTGGCTCCGGTTATTAATGCTGTTTTATTCATGATTTAATTGAAGTATTTTTTGTCGATTCTAAAAATAAGTTGCTGTTGTTTATTTGCGAAGAAATAAAATATTACAGCAGAATAAATTTCCGGAAAGGAACAAATGTCAGATTTATTTCTAAAGGCTTTAATTTCTGTTGTTTAGATTTGCTTTTTTTTGAAATAAAAGAGATTTTGCTTTTTTTCAAAGACTAATTTTTAAAGTTCTTAAAATTATGGAAATTGTATCATAATTCGTCCTTAAAATTGCAGTATTGGCAGAAGTTTTAACCATTTTTTAACATCTTACCTTTAAAAAAAAATTCAATTTGCACTCTCAAAACTAAGGCATTAAATTCAAGGAATTAAAAATAATTTTATGGAAGAGAATACAGCGACTTTAGACATTAGAGCGATCAATGAAAAGATAGAAAGAGAAAGTGCTTTTATAGACCTTCTTACTATGGAAATGAATAAGGTGATTGTGGGTCAGAAGCACATGGTTGAACGATTATTGATTGGATTATTAGGGCAAGGACATATTTTGCTTGAAGGAGTTCCGGGATTGGCTAAGACTTTAGCTATTAATACCCTTTCGCAAGCGGTTCATGGTTCATTCAGCCGAATTCAGTTTACACCGGATTTATTACCTGCCGATGTTATTGGAACGATGATTTACAATATTAAGCAAAATGAATTCTCGATTAAAAAAGGACCTATTTTTGCTAATTTCGTTCTTGCCGATGAGATCAACCGTGCTCCTGCTAAGGTACAATCTGCTTTGTTAGAGGCCATGCAGGAAAAACAGGTTACCATTGGTGATACTACTTTTAAATTAGAAAAACCATTTTTGGTTTTAGCTACACAAAACCCAATTGAGCAGGAAGGAACTTACCAATTGCCGGAAGCTCAGGTGGATCGTTTTATGCTGAAAACGGTTATTGATTATCCAAAAATGGACGAAGAGCGTTTGGTAATTCGTCAAAACCTTTCCGGAAATTACGACAAAGTAAATCAGGTGGTTTCTATCGAACAAATTTTGCGTGCGCAACAGGCGGTTCGTGAAGTATATATGGATGAAAAAATCGAGAAATATATTCTGGATATCATTTTTGCGACACGTTATCCGGAGAAATATAAATTGGCAGACTTAAAACCTTTAATCAGTTTTGGATCTTCGCCTCGTGGAAGTATCAATTTGGCAACAGCGGCAAAATGTTATGCTTTTATCAAACGCAGAGGTTATGTAATTCCTGAGGATGTTCGTGCTGTGGTTCATGATGTGTTGCGTCACAGAGTTGGAGTGACTTATGAGGCAGAAGCTGAAAATATTACTTCGGTTGATATCATCAATAAAATTATAAACGAAGTAGAAGTACCTTAATTTAGTTTGCAGTTATCAGTTGTCAGTTGACAGTAATCTGTTTAACTGACAACAAACAACCGACAACCGACAACTGAAAAAAATGGATACAAAAGAGCTTTTAAAAAAAGTACGAAAAATAGAAATCAAAACCCGAAGACTGAGCGATCATATCTTCTCCGGGGAATATCATACTTCTTTCAAAGGGCGTGGAATGACTTTTAGTGAGGTACGTCAATACCAATATGGTGATGATATTCGAAACATTGATTGGAATGTTACCGCCCGTTATAACGAAGCTCACGTAAAAGTCTTTGAAGAAGAACGCGAATTGACCATGATGCTGATGGTGGATATTTCAGGTTCGGAGAGTTTTGGTTCCAAAAATCAATTTAAAAAAGACATCGTAACAGAAATTGCTGCCACGATGGCTTTTTCGGCTACACAAAACAATGATAAAATTGGTTTGATTTTGTTTTCGGACCAAATCGAATTGTATATTCCGCCCAAGAAAGGACGTTCGCACGTATTGCGAATTATTCGTGAATTAATCGAGTTTGAACCCAAAAGTCATAAAACGGATATTGCTCAGGCCTTGAAGTTTTTGTCGAGTACACAAAAAAAGAAAGCGATTGTTTTTATGATTTCCGATTTCATGGCGAGCGATTATGAGCAAACGCTGAAAATTGCGTCTAAAAAACATGATTTGACGGGAATTCGTGTCTATGATATTCGCGAAGAGAAAATGCCAAATCTGGGAATGGTTCCAATGCTGGATGCTGAAACCGGCGAAATGCAATTGGTAGACACCGGTTCAAAAGCCGTTCGAATGAGTTATGAAAAATATTATCATGACCAATTGAATTATTTCAAAGAAACTTTCAGTAAATCAGGTTCAGGCGTAGTAAATACAAGAGTTGACGAAAGTTACGTAACCAAATTACTGGGCTATTTCAAATCGAGATAAAGCATTCTCTCAGCCTTCCAACAAAGGAAAGGAGTTGAAAAACAAATGTTTTAAAAACATGAAAAAACAAATATTCTTCTTATTACTTCTGTTTTCTACTGCCATTTTTGCTCAAAAAAGAGTAGAAACAAGTATCGATACCACTAAAAATAAAATAGGAGCCGAGTTCAAACTGACTTTAAAAACTTCGGTAGATACTTTGTCTAAGGTTGTTTTTCCAAATTTAAAAAGCCTTGGTGCTCTTGAAGTAATCCAGTCTTATCCTATTGATACGGTAAAAAATAACGACCGTTATGAGTTGATTAAAAAATATGGCTTAACACAGTTTGACTCCGGACGTTATGTGATTCCGGCGGTGAAAATCGTAATTAACAACAAACCGTATTTGAGTGATTCGATTGCGGTTGAGGTGGCCAATGTTCCCGTGGATACTTTAAAGCAAAAAATGTATGACATTAAGGATATTCAGCCGGCTACTTATTCAATAGGTAATTGGTGGAAATATCTTTTGGGATTTTTGCTTATTCATATAATTGCTGCGGGGGTATATTTCTTCTTAAAGCATAAGCAAAAGAAAAAAATAGAAGAAGAAGTTTATAAAACGCCAATTGAAAAAGCAACCAGTTTATTGAATAATCTGGAAAAGAAAGAGCTTTGGCAAAAAGGAGCAATAAAGGAATATTATAGCGAACTGACTGATATTGCCCGAAATTATATCGAAGAAGCGATAGAAATTCCGGCAATGGAAAGCACCACATCTGAATTGATTGCAGGATTGAGAGCGGCTTCGGTAAAAAAGAAAATGACCGTTACGGCTGAGACAATCGAAAATTTAGAAAGGGTTTTAAAACAGGCCGATTTAGTAAAATTTGCCAAATCAAAACCTTTGGAATATGAAATTACCGAGGATAAAAATAAAATACAAAAAGCGATTTTAACACTGGATAGTTCGATTCCGGTTGAAATTCCGGAGGAAGAAGATGTTTTACTGAATGAAGTTCAAAGACAAAAACAAATTGCACTTCAATTAAAGAAAAAAAGAAACAATCGTATTGTTATCAGTGTAGCTTCTGTTCTTTTTTTATTGTTAGCCACTACTTTTTATTTGATGGCAACCAGAGGATTTGATTATGTAAAAGACAATCTTATCGGTCATCCGTCAAAAGAATTATTGGAAGGTGAATGGGTAAAAAGTGAATACGGAAATCCGGCCGTTCAGATAGAAACCCCTAAAGTTTTGGTGCGTACCGATTTGACAAAATCCTTGCCTAAAGAGGGAATGGCATTAATTAAAGAAATGCAATCTTTTGTTTATGGAAGTTTGATTGATGATTTTTATTTGATGGTTTCAACTCTCAAGTACAAACAAGAAGGACAAATAGATTTGAAAAAATCGATGGATGGTTCATTACAGGCTATGGAGTCCCAAGGCGCGCAAAATATGATTGTGAAACAGGAAGACTATGAGACTAAGGAGGGAATTACGGGTTTAAAAGCTTATGGAACTTTCTCCAGAGTAAGTCCGATAACTAATGATCAGCAAAGAATGTATTATGAAGTTTTGATGTTTAGTCAGGAAGGTGGTTTACAACAGATATTGATTTTACATCAGGAAGGAGACAAGTATGCAAATGAAATTTCGGAAAGAGTGTTAAGTTCCGTTGAATTAAAAAATGAAGGCAGATAATGGTAAAAATAACTTTTTTAAATCCGGAGTTTTTTTGGTTGTTTCTTTTGATTCCATTGGCCATTATTTGGCTGGTTTTAAAAAGAAATCAGCAATCGGCAACTTTAAAAGTGAGTTCGATAAAAGGTTTTAAAACCAAGCAATCTACTTTAGCAAAGCTAAAACCTTATTTAAATGTATTGCGTCTTTTGGCTTTAAGTTCTTTAATTGTGGCACTGGCGAGACCCAGAACAGTGGATATTAGCAATAGAACTAAAACTACTAAAGGAATTGATATTGTAATGGCAGTGGACGTTTCAGGAAGTATGCTGGCCAAAGATTTAAAGCCTAACCGTATGGAAGCTTTAAAAAGAGTAGCTACTGATTTCGTTGAACAACGACCTAATGACCGAATTGGATTAGTGGTTTATGCTTCTGAAGCTTATACTAAAACGCCCGTAACCAGTGATAAAGCCATTGTAGAACAGGCGATTGAAAGTATTAAATATGATAATGTTTTACAGGACGGAACCGGAATAGGAATGGGATTGGCAACAGCCGTAAACCGATTAAAAGACAGTCAGGCTAAGAGTAAAGTGATTATTTTATTGACGGACGGAGTAAATAACGCCGGATTTATCGAGCCGGAAACGGCCGCTGATATCGCCAAACAATACGGTATAAAAGTATATACCATCGGAATTGGAACTAACGGAATGGCGGAGTTTCCTTATGCAGTAGCTCCAAACGGACAATTTTTGTTCCAAATGATGAAGGTGGAAATTGATGAAAGACTGATGAAAAGTATCGCTGCCAAAACGGACGGAACCTATTTCAGAGCAACGAGTAACAGTAAATTAGCAGAGATTTATAACGAAATCAACAAACTGGAAACAACCGAAATACAGGAATTAAAGTTTTATGATTATGATGAAAAATACCGCCCTTTTGTGTGGTTAGCCGGTATTTTAGTTTTAATCGAAATTGGATTGCGAAATACAGTTTACAGAAGCTTTATATAAAAAGATTTATTGAATGAAGATTAACGATTTTTGATCTTTGATTTGGCACTTCAGCAATCAAAAATCGTTAATCAACAATCAAAAATTATTATGGAATTAGACGAAAAAAAATATTTGTACTTACTGATTGTATTGCCTCTTGTGGTTTTACTTTTTCTGATGAATATGTATTGGAAAAAGAAAAAACAAAAGGAATTTGGCGATTTGGAAATCATCAATAAACTTAGTCCGGAACGTTCGGTTTTTAAACCCGTTTTAAAATTGATTGTTCTTTTGTTGGCTTTATTAGCTTTGATTATCGGATTAGTCAATCCAAAAATCGGGACCAAATTAGAAACGGTAAAACGCGAAGGAATCGACATTGTTTTTGCAATGGACGTTTCTAAAAGTATGCTCGCAGAAGACGTTGCTCCAAATCGTTTGGAGAAGAGCAAGCAAATTGTTTCGCAAATTATCAATCAGTTAGGAAGCGACCGCATCGGAATTGTGGCTTATGCCGGAAGCGCTTTCCCGGTTTTGCCCATCACGACCGATTACAGCGTAGCCAAAATGTTTTTGCAAAGCATGAATACCGATATTGTTTCTTCGCAGGGAACTTCTTTGGATGAAGCCATCAGATTGTCAGGGACTTATTTTGATGATAAAAGCAAAACTTCCAAGTTGGTGATTATGCTTTCGGACGGAGAAGACCATTCGGAAGGTGCCGAAGCCGCTGCCGAAGAAGCCAATAAAATGGGAATGCGCATTATTACGGTAGGAATCGGGACTGAAAAAGGTGGAACGATTCCGTTAAAAGTCAACGGAGTGGTTCAAAGTTACAAGAGGGATAAAAATGATGAGGTAGTAGTAACTAAGTTAAATCAGTCCGGGCTTGAAGAAATTGCCAAAGCAACGAAAGGCGGTTATGTGAATGGAAATAATACCAAAGAAGTATTGGATTACATCAAAAAAACCTTGGATAATATTCAGAAAACCGAATTTGAATCGACACAAATGGCCGATTTTGAATCTCAATTTCAGTGGTTTTTAGGATTTGCTTTTCTGTTGTTGTTTGTGGATATTTTCCTTTTGGAGAAAAAAACCAATTGGGTGAAGAAGTTAAACTTATTTAACGAAGAAAAATAAATGGCATTTCTCGGTTTAGAGAAAGAACATAAAAAAATGAAAATGGAGAATTGTAGCAAATACGGATTTACTTTTTTTACTTTCCTTTTTATCGGATTGGGAACTGCTATGGCGCAGCAAAAAGATAAGACCCTGCCTAAAGCTAATGAAGAATATGATCAAAATAAATATGCAGAGGCAGAAGCGGATTACAGAATATCGAATTCAAAATTTCCTAATCGTTCTGTGGCGCCTTACAATTTAGGAAATGCAATTTATAAGCAAAATCAAGCTTCGGAAGCTAAATACGCTTATGCAAAAGCACTAAAAAATGCCCGTTCGCGAGTTCAAAAACACAAGGCTTATCACAATTTAGGAAATGTGTTTATGAAGGAGAAAAACTATTCTGAAGCTGTTGAAGCGTATAAAAATGCTTTGAGAAACGGCCCTTCGGATGAGGAAACCCGATACAACTTTGCCTTAGCTAAAAAAATGCTGAAAGAAAATCCGCCTAAGGATAATAAAGATAAAAACGATAAGAATAAAGATAAAAACAAGGATAAGGACAAAGACAAAAATAATAAGGATAACAAAGATCAGAATAAGGATAACAAGGACAAAAACGATAAAAACAAAGACAAAAACGATCCTAATAAAGATAAAAAAGACGGTAAAGACAAACAGGATCAAAATCAGCAGCCAAAACCACAACCGGGTGGAATTTCTAAAGACCGCTTAGAGAATTTATTGGATGCGGTAAATAACGAAGAGAAGAAAATTCAGGATAAAGTAAAAGCCAGAAAAGAAAAAGGAAGACCTGTTCAAACCGATAAAGATTGGTAAAATTTAGTTTAATCGTTTAATCGCTTTTTGTATTTACAGAAATGATTAAACGATTAAGCAGTTAAACTATTTAAACAATTCGATGAAAAGATATTTAATTGTATTACTGTTAAGTTTTCAGGGACTTTGGGCTCAGGTGCATTTTGAGGCTAAGGTAAGCAAGAACACGCTGGGTCTTAACGAAAGACTTCGTATTGATTTTGTGATGAATATTGACGGAGATAATTTTGACGAACCTTCTTTTGAAGGTTTTCGGGTTATTGCAGGACCGAGTCAGCAGGTAAGTCAGTCCTGGATTAATGGAAAAAGTTCGTTTGAAAAAATCTATTCCTATTATCTGATGCCGGAACGCAAAGGAAGTTTGTTAATTAAACAGGCAACTATTGAGTACAATGGTCAGGTGTATAAAACGTCTCCGGTTAGAGTAACCGTTACTAATGCTGTCGAACAGCCTAAAGATCCAAATGATATTAGTGTTTCTGTAGATGACAATTTGTATTTGGTTGCCGATATTTCGAAAACCAATCCTTATGTAAATGAGCCTATAACGGTAGTTTACAAGCTGTATTTTAGTTACAATATCGGAATTAAGAATTTTAGAGAATTGAGTAAACCAAAATACAATGATTTTTGGAGTCAGAATATTGAAATCAGGCAATTAGTTCCTGAAGAAGGCATGTTCAAGGGCGAAAAGTTTCGTTATGTGGTGTTGAAAAAAACGGTCTTATATCCTCAAAAATCTGGAAAATTATCCATAGAACCACTTTCGATGGATATTGATGTTGAGTTACCTACGAATCGTAGAAATATGTTTGGACAAATGCTTATCAAAGAAGACAGTAAGCGAGTTTCGGCCGGAGCCAGAACTATTGCTGTAAAAGCTTTGCCTGAAGCCGGGAAACCGGAAGATTTTACGGGAGCAGTAGGTAGTTTTGATTTTAGAGTCACTCCAAGTAAAACCGTTCTGAAAAGTGGAGAAAGTCTGGATTTAGTGGTAAGTGTAGCCGGAAAAGGAAATTTAAAATTGTTTACTTTACCTAAACCGGTGGTGCCAAATGCTTTGGAAATGTATGATCCGGTACATAACGAACAGGTGAATACGCCGCTTTCGGGAATGGCTGGGAAGATATCCGACAGTTATACGATTATTCCGCAATACAAAGGGGAATATCCTATTAAACCAATGCAGTTTTCGTATTTCGATTTAAATTCAGGAAGGTATAAAACCATAAGTTCTCAGGAAATTATTGTCAAAGTGCTTGATGGTCCAACGGCTGTGGCAAGTGCTACACCAAATTCCGGAGTGGCTAAAAATAAGGTGGTTGCTAATGAACAATTTCAGTATATCAAGTTGGAAACTCATTTAGAACCAATTCATCCGAAAGATTTTTTTGGGTCTAAATTATTCTACAGCTTATTGCTGATTCCTTTTGGATTATTACCAATAATTGTATTGGCTAAGAAGAAAAAAGAAGCGATTGACGGCGATGTTGTGGGGAACAGAATCAAGAGAAATAACCGATTGGCGAAGAAATATTTATCAGAAGCTAAAAAACAAATCAATAACAAAGAACCGTTTTATGTGGCTCTTGAAAAAGCAATGCACAATTTCTTAAAAGCAAAATTACATATCGAAACTTCCGAAATGAGTAAGGAAAATATCAAAGAAATTTTGTTATCTAAAAAAGCAAATCCGGAATCGGTAAACGAGTTTATTGCTCTGACGGAAAACTGTGAAATTGCCCGATATGCGCCTTCGTCGAGTGCGACAATTCATAATGATTATGAAAAAGCGGTTATGATAATTTCTGATTTGGAAAAACAACTTTCTTAGACGAATAACCACGAAGGACACGAGGAAGGCACAAAGGACACAATGCTTATGACTGAAAATGAAATATCAAAAATAGTTTTTGAAAGTGCTTTGAAAGTTCACAAAGCTTTAGGTCCTGGTTTGTTAGAAAGTGCCTATGAAGAATGTTTATTCTATGAGCTTAAAAAGTATAATGTAAGAGTTGAAAAACAAAAAGCATTGCCATTAATTTATGAAGAAGTAAAGTTGGATGTTGGTTATAGAATAGATATTATTATTGAAGATAAATTTATTGTTGAAGTTAAATCTGTTGAAACATTAAATAATGTTCATTTAGCTCAATTATTGACGTATTTAAGATTGTCAGAATGTAAGTTAGGATTATTAATTAATTTTAATGTCAAATTACTTAAAGAAGGAGTTAGAAGAGTGGTTAACGGAGTACTTTAATTGGTGTTCTTTGCGCCTTCTTTGTGTTCTTAGTGTTTAAATTTTTTTTATGAAAAATATACTTTATATATTATTATTAGTTAGCCAAATTTTCTTTGCTCAGGAAGCTTTTGACAAAGGAAATGAGCTGTATAAAAATGGTAAATACGAACAGGCGATTGATGCTTATAATTCGGTTTTAAGTGCCAATAAACAATCGGCGGAATTGTATTTTAATTTAGGAAATTGCTATTACAAACTCAACAAAGTTGCGCCGGCTATTTATAACTATGAAAAAGCTTTGGTTTTGAATCCGAATGATGGCGATATTCAGAATAATTTAAAGTTTGCTCAAAAACGCACCGTTGACGAAATCAAAGTGGTGCCAAAAGTAGGTTTTGCCAAGTTATTGCGTGATTTTACAGGAATGTATCATTACAACAGTTGGGCGTGGATTGCCGTAGCTTTTTCGGTATTGTTTTTAGTTTGTTTTTTAGGCTATTATTTTTCAGCTTTAACATTAAATAAAAGACTGTTCTTTTTCGGAATGTTTGTAATGTTAGTAGCTGTAGCGATAAGTGTTTCTTCGGCTGCTTTTGAAAAAAGTTATTTTAAAAACGAAAGACCGGCAATTGTTTTTGCTGAAATGACCGAAGTAAAAAGCGAACCACAAAAAATGGGTGCGGATGTCGTGGTGTTGCACGAAGGAACCAAAGTTTTTGTCAAAGAAACTGTTGATAATTGGAAAAAAGTACAATTAACCGATGGAACCGAAGGTTGGATTGACAGCGAAGCCATTCGGGAAGTAAAATAAGATTACAGATTTCTGTTAATTGTGACTGAACACTGAATACGGATTACTGATCACTTTTTTTCAAATCACCGTACCATTTTGCAATTGAAGGATACATAAAAGCGGCTGTTTTTTGAATCGGATAGTAAAATATGGATTTGTCCAGCGTTTCTTTTTTAGCAAAAAAATGATTGTGATTGATTTTTTCGAAAATAGTAAAAATCATCCCCACGATTAAAACGGTTTTTAGCACGCGAAATAATCCTCCGCCTAATTTATTAATCCATCCTAAGAAAGCAAAATCAACCAGTCCGGTTAGGATTTTGGCTAAAAAATGAATGCCAATAACAACAGCCAAGAAAGTCAGGATAAAGGCAAAAACCTGAATACTGTTTGGATTCCAGTGAACGTGATTGGCAAGAATATCTTTGGTTACAACCGAGAATTTTACGGCAAAATAAACTCCAACCAGTAAGGAAAGAAAGGATGCTAATTCGATAAAAAGTCCGTTAGCAATTCCTTTGTATAAAGCAAAAACGAGTAAAGCGCCTAAAATAATATCTAAAAAACCCATAAAATAAGAGAATAGTATAAAGAGCAAAGATAAAAGAATTATGTTGGTATCTTTGCCGGAAATAATTTTATGTTTTATGAACTCATAACTCATAACTCATAACTCATAACCAAAAAAATGTCAAGAGATATAAAACTTAAAGAGCGTTGGGAAAAGCTCGTCGATATACTTTCAAACCAATTTTCGCAGGGAGAAGATTTGGATTTGGACGCCATTATTTTTCTAATTGGAGTTCAGGAATTAGGGAAATTACATCGGGAATTTAAAAAAGATGAAAAAGTAAACCTGATGCATATTGCCATTTGTCGTTTGCTGGAGCCTTATGGCTATTACGAATTTGATTTTTTTGACGCCGAAGGCTGGCCGCATTACAAAGTAAAAGAACAATTACCTTCGTTAAAAGCAGGAGAACAATCGGTTTTGATGAAAGAGGCCATTGTGAATTATTTTATCGAGAAAGAACTTATTGATTGATGATTGCGGAGTAACGATTGATGACCCGAGCGATAGCGAACTGGCGAAGCATTTTAGATTTGCTTTAAAAACTCATAACTCATAACCCATAACTCACAACTTTTACTTAAATTTGCACTCTCAATTATTGGACGAAAATGATAGATAAGATTAAAGAATATATTGGTGAAGCACAGGCTTTTTCTACGCAGGATACAGCCGAATTAGAATCATTCAGAATTAAATTTTTAGGAAGTAAAGGAATTCTAAAAGAGTTTTTCGCTGAATTTAAGAATGTGCCTAACGAACAAAAAAAGGAATTTGGTCAGGTAATTAATTTGCTTAAAACTTCTGCCGAAGACAAAGTAAAATCCATCCAGGAAGCTTTAGAAAGTAAGGAAGAAGCTAAAGGCGTTTATGGCGATTTGACCCGCGCTGCCGAGCCGGTGACTATTGGTTCGCGTCATCCGATTTCGATTGTGAAAAACCAAATTATCGATATCTTTTCTACCATTGGTTTCAATGTTTCTGAAGGTCCGGAAATCGAGGATGACTGGCATAACTTTACCGCTTTGAATTTACCGGAATACCATCCGGCGCGTGATATGCAGGATACTTTTTTCATTCAGACAAATCCTGATATTTTATTGCGTACCCACACTTCGTCGGTGCAGGTGCGTTATATGGAAAATAATAAACCGCCTATCAGAACGATTTCTCCGGGACGTGTTTTCCGTAACGAAGCCGTTTCATCCCGTTCGCACTGTATTTTTCACCAGGTGGAAGGATTGTACATTGATAAAGAGGTTTCTTTTGCCGATTTGAAACAAACTTTATTGTATTTCACTAAAGAGATGTTTGGAAAATCTAAAATCCGTTTGCGTCCTTCTTATTTTCCATTTACGGAGCCAAGTGCCGAAATTGATATTTACTGGGGACTGAAAACCGAAACTGATTACAGAATTACCAAAGGAACAGGTTGGTTAGAAATTGGAGGTTGCGGAATGGTAGATCCTAATGTTTTGAAAAACTGTGGAATCAATCCAGATGAATACAACGGATTTGCTTTTGGAATGGGAGTAGAGCGTATTGCGATGTTGTTGTATCAAATAGGTGATATCCGTATGTTTTATGAAAATGATGTTCGTTTCTTAGAGCAATTCAAATCGATAATATAATTTATAAGTCCTTAGTTGGTAGTCCTTAGTCCTTAGTTTAAAATATTGCTAAGGACTGAGTACTAAGTACTAGGGACTCTTTTTTAAAAATGAAAAAAGACATAACAATCCCCGAAGTAGAAAACGTATTCATTGCAGCCGTTCAGGAATGGAGTGACGATTTTATGGAGAAAGTGTGGTATGCTTATTTAGTAAACGACAGCGATTTTGATATCGACAGCGTGATGGTGGTTTCAAAAGCTTTTGGGACTATTGATGGCGAAATGAAGAAAACTTCTATTTTGCGTCATGCATTTGTACAGGTTCCGGCTGTTTCTGTCATTAAAATTGAATTAGTTGAGAAAAGTCTTTTGGCCTTGAATAACGAATTTATGCTGACTTATTTCATTGGAAACACTTTATACGACAAGAAATTTATTTTTAAAGCCAATTCCATTAACGAAAACAACACCGAAGAAGTGCCTATTTTGTTTGTGGATGGGGTGATTGTCCGATAAGCTGCTAAAAAAAAATAATGACCGTAGATTCACAGATTATAAATGTGAGTTTGCGGTTTTTTTATTTTCTGTTTTTGTAAGTATTGTTTTGTATATTTGAATAATGTATTGCGTTTAAAAGATTTATCTATATAAAATGAGATTGTTTTTCACATTTATTAATGGATTGATATTAATTATAAAATATGATTATGAAAAGTTTATATAGCTTAATTGGAACAATTGTATTAATCAGTTCATGCCAAACAGAAAATAAACAAAATACATTGCTTTATATAAATCACGTCAATAAGTTGGAATTACTAACTGTAGACGATAATTGTGGAGAATGGGGTGGCAATGAAAAGCAATTAATAATTTATCGAGATGATTTTAAAGGTCAACTTCTAGCCGATTATTCCGAAAAAACTAAAACTTGTGGTAATGGAAGTGAATCGAAAATTACTAAATTAATTAAGCGTATAAAGATTACCGAAGAAGAAAATAATTTAATTGTTGAAAGTATTAATGAGCTTTGTAAAAACAAAATGGATAGAGAAGAATATCCATCTCACAGTGGAATATTTAACCGAATTATGCTTAGTGATTCCTCAATGATAATTACAGATTTTCCTTCAGTTGAGTTGAAAAAGTTTAATGAATTAGTTCAAAAATTAAACTTAAATAATTAATACTTGACATCGCATATTTACCATAGATAAAGAATAAACACACAGTTTTGTCATTCCGACGAAGGAGGAATCTCCGCAAAGGAATTAACCCAAAGATTAGTTATGCAATTTCAGGAAGGTTATCACACCTATTACATATACATTATTACAAATAAAGTTAAAACGGTTTTGTATACGGGTGTGACGAATCATCTAAAAATTAGATTGCAGCAACATAAAGAGAACATAGAATTAGATAATAAAACTTTTGCTTCAAAATATCAGGTACATTATTTATTGTACTTTGAAAAATTTACCTGGATTCAAGAAGCAATTACCAGAGAAAAAGAAATTAAAGGTTGGCGTAGAGAGAAAAAAATAGATTTAATCAAAACTATGAATCCAGATTTAGTGTTTCTTAATTATTTATTTGAATAAACTTTGATTGTGGAGATTCCTCCTTCGTCGGAATGACAAGTTTTGGGTTAACTGATTTGGAAGTTGAAAAAGAATTAGGTTGGTTATTAAAAAACAACCGCAAATTCACTTATTATAATTTGCGACCCGAGCGATAGCGAATAGGCGAAGCAATTTGCGGTTGCTCTCGTTATGTGACTGCTTCGTTCCGATAGCTATCGGAACTCGCAATGACATTAATCCAGTTTTTCAGTCAGTTTTTTAAATACAGTTCTGGCGTTTTTACCTTCATATAAAACTTCATGTACTGCATCTATAATTGGCGTTTTGGCACCATAACCCTGATTGAGTTTGTAAGCACTTTTAGCGGCATAATAACCTTCGGCAACCATGCTCATTTCCATCATGGCGCTTTTTACGGTGTAGCCTTTTCCAATCATGTTTCCGAACATTCGGTTTCTTGAAAACACCGAATAACCCGTTACCAACAAATCACCCAGATAAGCCGAATCATTGATGTTGCGTTTCATTTTGTGCACTTTTCGAATGAATTTCTTCATCTCACGAATGGCATTACTCATCAACACCGATTGGAAGTTATCACCATAACCTAAGCCATGAGCAATTCCGGCAGCAATAGCATAAATGTTTTTAAGCATCGCGGCATATTCCGTTCCAATGATGTCATCGGTAATTTTGGTTTTGATGTAATTGCTGTTGAGACTTTTAGCAACTGTTTTGGCTTTTTCAGGATCGCCACAGGCAATTGTTAAGTATGATAAACGTTCCAGTGCCACTTCTTCGGCGTGACAAGGTCCTGTGATTACACCGATATTGTAATATGGAATTTCGTATTGAAAATGGAAATGTTCACCAACAATCAAACTGGTTTCCGGAACAATTCCTTTGATAGCTGAGAAAATAATTTTGTCTTTAAGGGAAACGTTAAGTTGTTGCAATTCGGCATCTAAAAAGGCCGAAGGAATAGCAAAGACAACATAGTCGGCATAAGCTACAGCTTCGTTGATGTCGTTAGTTAGCAATAACTTTTTGGTGTCAAATTCAACTGAACTGATGTAGTTTGGGTTGTGTTTGTATTTTTTGATGTGTTCAATCGCAGATTCATTACGCATATACCAAGCCACTTCATTAAGATTTGCACAGAGCATTTTTGTAATAGCTGTTGCCCAACTTCCGCCACCAATTACTGCAAACTTTTTATTTTGATCCATCTTTTGTTAGAATTTATTCAAAAATACTTAAAAATGCAGTAATGAAACAAGATTAATCGTTTTTTAGTGTGAGGCTGTTGGTGAAAAAAAATTAATTTTTTTGATTTTTTTATAATAAAGGTTTGTTTTTTTTCGTTGTAAGTTTCTGTATATAAATAATTTGTGTTTTTCTAATATTGTTAGAATTAGTTAATTTAGTTTTGGTGTTATGAAAAAGGCGTCTTCAAAAAATGTAGACGCCTTTTTTTTGTGTCTTGTAGAGTGTTTTTAGTAACTCATTTCAACAATTGCTTTTACTTTTTCAAGGGTAACCTGTTGGTTTTCTCCCAATCCTTTCCAGCCTCTTTCTTCAAATCGGTTTACGATAAAATCGGCGGTTTTGGTATAATCATTGGTATATTGAGATAATTTGGTGTCCATTCCCATTTGGTGGAAAAAGGCAACCGTTTTATTAATAGATTCCTGAGCAATTTCTTCTTCGGTACCGTTTAAATTAAAAATACGTTTTCCGTATTGCGCCAGTTTTGCTTTTTTTGTTTCAAACAAAACCCGGTATAAATTAGGGCCAATAATGGCTAAAGTTCGGGCGTGATCAATGTGGTATAAAGCGGTTAATTCGTGACCAATCATGTGTGTCGCCCAGTCGCTGGGAACGCCTTTTTGAATCAGTCCGTTCAGTGCCATGGTACAACACCACATGAAGTTAGAAGCCAGAGCGTAATCGTTTGGATTTTCGACTACTTTTGGACCAACCTCGATTAAAGTTTGCAAAATTCCCTCTGAAATTCTGTCTTGTAAATAAGCATCGTGTGGATAAGTTAAATATTGCTCCATCACGTGGGTAAAGGCATCGACCACTCCGTTTTGCAATTGTCTTTTAGGTAAAGATTGAATCACGGTTGGGTCGCAAACAGAGAATTTTGGAAATAAAGCACTTCCGCCTGAAGCTAATTTTTCCTGAGTGGCTTCGATTGTTACGACATATCCGGAATTCATCTCAGAACCGGTTGCCGGAAGTGTCAGAATGGTTCCAAATGGCATCGCATTTTCTGTTATCAGAATGCGTTTTTGCAGAATATCAATCGGATTTCCGTCAAAGTGAACTGCGGCCGAAATAAATTTTACACCATCAATTACGGAACCACCGCCAACAGCCAGAATAAAATCAATATTTTGTTCTTTGATAATCGTCACGGCTTTCATTAGAGTTTCAAAATGCGGATTGGGTTCAATGCCGCCAAATTCTACAATTTCAAATCCTTTGAGATTGTCGGTTACTTGTTGGTGAATTCCGTTTTTAAAAATACTTCCGCCACCGTAAGCCAGTAGAATTTTAGCGTTTTTTGGAACTAATTCCGATAATTTTTCTATTTGTCCTTTACCAAAAACCAGTTTGGTTGGGTTGTATAATTCGAAGTTGAGCATATTAATTTTTGTTGTTTAATTGACCTAATAATTTTTGTGCTACCAGTTTTGAAGAAGCGGGATTTTGTCCTGTGATTAATAAACCATCTTCAACGGCATAAGGTTGCCAATTTTCAGATTTAGAATAAATGGCGCCATGTGCCTGAAGTACTTCTTCCAGCAAAAACGGAACGACATTCGTCAATCCTACCGCAGCTTCTTCCGTATTTGAAAATCCGGTTAATTTTTTGCCTTTTACTAAATAATTACCTTTTACTTTTACATCTTTAAGTACAGCAGGAGCATGGCAAACAAAAGCTGCAGGCTTGTTATGGGTGTAAAAAGATTCGATTAATTTGATAGAGTATTTGTCCTGAGTCAAATCCCATAACGGACCATGTCCTCCGGGATAAAAAACAGCATCATAATCAGCTTCTTTTACATTGGTTAATTTTAGAGTGTGTTTTAGTTTGTTCAATAATGCAGTGTCGGCATCCAATCTTTTAGTGTCTTCAGTTGCCGAAGCAGGATCAGCACTTCTTGGGTCAATTGGGGGTTGACCTCCCAGAGGAGTTGCAATGTCAATTTGGATTCCTTTATCAGCTAATTCATAATAAGGAGCTGCAAATTCTTCTGTCCAAAAACCTGTTTTTTCTCCTGTGTTTCCTAATTTGTCATGACTGGTAAGGACAAATAATACTTTTTTTTGAGCAAAAGCTGAACTGTTGAATATTGTAAATGCTATAATTACAAAGAATGTTATTTTTTTCATAAGATTTATTTTTAGGCGAATTTACGACCAAAGTGATATTTGTAAAAATAAATTAAACTATGTTTGTGATAAAAATATTTATATCATGGTGAATTTAGAATGGTACAGGACTTTTAAATCGGTGTATAAAAACGGAAATTTTTCAGTGGCTGCTAAAGAGTTGTTTATTAGCCAGCCGGCAGTTAGTCAACAAATATCAATGTTGGAAGCACATGTGGGATATAAATTATTTAATCGAAAATCAAAAGGAGTTGAGGCGACAGAATATGCCAAGTTACTCAACAACTTAATTATTGACGCATTGGATCGTTTGGAAAATGTTGAAAATGGATTTAGATCTAAGGCTCAGAATTCAAAACGGCTAATCTCTGTTGGAATTTCAAAAAACCTGTTTAGCAGTTTAGGAAATAGTTTGATTTCAAAATTTGATTTTATCGACTTTACATTTTCTGAAAATGAGACGCTTTTTGAATTGATAGATTCTAAAAAGCTTGATTTTGCAATTGTTTCCAAACGATTTGATACTTTCGATACCGTTTATGAATTGGTAGGAAAAATTAAATTAGTTATGGTAACTTCTCTACAACAGGATGTAGCTACATTTCATGAAAAATTAAAATCAGATAATCTCATCGAAATAGAGCAATGGTTAAATGAACAAAAATGGTACAGCCATGATGCAAGAATACCTCATATTAAATTGTTTTGGTTGCATGCATTTAATAAAAAAAGACCATCTATGGTTGCTAATTATATTATTCCTTCTGTTTACGAAATGCTTGAAATATTATCGAAAAATTCCGGTATTGCAATCACCTGGAATTGTAATGCGAATCAATTTATCAAAGAAAATAAATTAAAATTGTTGTGGGAAAATGAAAAGATGCCGGATGTAGATGTGTTTTTATTAACAGCAAAAAATAATAATCTGAATTCTTTTTTTGAAATAATTTCTAACGAATTAAAAGAATCTTTAGCTTAGTTATTTCTTGTAAAACAAATTGTGGTCGATGTATTCCCAGACTTTTTCGGTTAATAACGGACGAATATTTTTGCCTGATTTGATGTTGTTTCGAATAAAAGTCGAAGAAATCTCTACGACAGGAGCATCGATAAGATGTACTTTTGGGTGATTTTTAAGTTCAACATTTTCGACTTCTGACGAAATACGCGGATACACATAAATGTTATGATGTTCTAAAATGGCTTCGTAGTTTTTCCATTTGTGAAACGATTTCAGATTGTCTTCGCCCATAATCAGGGAAAATTCGTGACTGGGATATTTCTCTTCCAAATGCACCAGCGTGTTCACGGTATAGTTTGGCTGCGAAAGTTTGAATTCGATGTCTGAAGGTTTGAGTTTTGGATAATCTTCCGTAGCGAGAAAAACCATTTGCAGGCGGTGGTAGTCGTCCAGTAAAGTGCTTTTTTTCTTTAAAGGATTGTGTGGTGTAACCACCAGCCAAATTTGGTCTAAATCGGTATGTTCTGCCATGTGATTAGCAATAATCAAATGCCCCACGTGAATGGGGTTAAAAGTACCGAAATAGAGTCCGATTTTCATTTTTGTGATTAAAGATTTAAAAATGAAATGATTTAAAGATTGGTTTGTTTTAGAATTCTTCAATCTTTAAATCTTTTCACTTTTTTAATTATTTACAAAATTCCTAACCAATTCAGTTGCTTCTTCCAAAGCTACGCTTAAATCATAATTTTTAATAATCACATCAAATTGTGGAGCAGTTGCCAGTTCTACGTGAGCTTTGGCTATTCGCATGTTGATTTTGTCTTCACTTTCGGTAGAGCGTTCTTTTAAGCGACGTTTCAATTCGTCCACACTTGGAGGTTTTACAAAAACAGCCAATGTTTCTTCAGGGAATTTGTGCTTGATACGCAATCCTCCGGCAACATCAATATCAAAAATGACGTTTTTTCCCATGGCCCAAATACGTTCTACTTCGCTTTTTAAAGTTCCGTAAAAGTTATCTCTGTACACTTCTTCCCATTCTACGAAATCTTCGTTTTTGATGTGGTTTTTGAATTCCTCCAAAGAGATAAAATAATAATCCTTACCGTTTACTTCCTCACCTCTGGCTGCGCGTGTTGCTGCCGAGATAGAAAACTCCAGATTTAAGTCGGCTTGTTTTAGTAAATGTCTAACTATAGTTGTTTTTCCGGAACCAGATGGTGCCGAGAATACGATTAATTTTCCTTTTTTCATTTTTTTAGTATTAGTCCTTAGCTTTTAGTCCTTAGTCCTTAGTTGTTTTCATTGCTAGGGACTAAGGACTAGGTACTAAAAACTTTTATAAAACATTCAAGACTTGCTCTTTTATTTTTTCCAATTCGTCTTTCATCATCACGACTAATTTTTGCATTTGTGCGTGATTGGATTTAGAACCCATAGTGTTGATTTCGCGACCCATTTCCTGGGTGATGAAACCCAGTTTTCTACCATTGGCTTCTGTTCCGTTTAAGGTTTCCAGAAAATAATCCAAATGGTTTGTCAAACGTACTTTTTCTTCAGTAATGTCTAATTTTTCTAAATAATAGATTAATTCCTGTTCGAAACGGTTTTGGTCAACGTTGGCTTCTAATTCTGAAATTGCAGTTTGCAAACGGTCTTTGATATTTTGAATGCGCTCCGGATCTAAAGCCAGTGTGTCATTCATGTATTGACGGATATTGGCAATACGCAATTGGAACTCTTTTTCCAGTGAAAGTCCTTCATCTTTTCTAAAAGAGCGAATGTTGTTCAGACTTTCATCGATGCTTTTTTTTATCTGAGCCCATTCGTTTAAGTCAATTTCTTCTCTTTCCACTTTTAGGGTGTCCGGCATTCGAACGGCCATTTTTATCAATTCGGTTTCATCAGCATCAGCATAAATTTCTCTAAGTTGAGCGATGTAAGCTTTTACGATAGGTACATTGACTTTTGTTGAAGTTTGCTCGGCAGTATTTTCGATATAAATTGAAAAATCTACTTTTCCTCTTTCCAGTGCGGCGGCAATTTGGGTGCGTAAACCTAATTCCATTTCACGATATAAGGAAGGGATTCTAACGTTTAGGTCTAAGCCTTTGCTGTTTAAAGATTTAACTTCAACGGTAATTTTCTTGGTTGGTAACTGCAAAGTAGCCTTACCAAAACCGGTCATTGATTGTATCATATCATTTTCTAAAAAGTGGTCAAAGATAGGAAAAAGTTCGCAGTAGTCAGTTTTCAGTTTTTCAAGTGAAAAATTTCAACTTTAAGAGAGATTAATGGATTGTTTAACCATTAAGAGATTAAGTATATTAAGCTTAAAATACCTTAATTTCTTAATGGTGAATTTCATTTTGGTTTCAAAATTGAAAATGCTATCGGTTTAGTGCCTGAATTACATTTTCCACATTTTGTTTGCTGTTGCCAATGTAAATTTTGTTCTCAATAATAAAAACAGGTCGGCTCAGGAAAGTATAATGTTCTAAAATATATTTCTTAAAATCAGCTTCAGTTAAATTTTGGTCTTTTAATCCCAATGATTTATACAGCTGCGCTTTTTTGCTAAAAAGGGCTTCGTAGCTCCCTGAAAGTTGGTGCATTTCTTCTAATTGTTCTGTGGTGATCGGATTTTGTTTGATGTCATGCAATTCCAAACTGTGATTCTCAGGTAAAGATTTGATAATTTTTCGACAAGTGTCGCAAGAGGAAAGATGGTATACTTTATTTGTCATAATATTGATTCTTTTATGCAAAGAAAAATCATTTGCGAGCTTAAATGCGTATTTTTACGCAAAATTTTACAAAAGCAATACAATGAAAGAGATTTTAGAGATTACTAAAACTAGTAGAAACATGGTTTCTAAATTGATTCAGGGTTACACTTTAGAGCAGTTGAACAAAGTTCCTGAAGGTTTTAATAACAATTTGATTTGGAACGTGGCGCATATCATTGTGACACAGCAGTTGTTGGTTTATAAATTGGCGGGTTTGCCAATGATGATTTCGGAAGAATTAGTTGAAAAATATAGAAAAGGGACAAAAACGGAAAATCAGGCTTCTCAGGAAGAAGTTGACGAAATTCTGTCTTTGTTGCATGCTACGGTTGCGCAAACCGAGAAAGATATTGAAAATAATTTGTTCCAAAATTTCAACGAATATCCAACTTCTACCGGATTTGTATTAAAAAGCAATCAGGATTCGATGGAATTTAATAATTTCCACGAAGGACTTCATATAGGTGTGATTATGGCAATTCGAAAATTAGTATAAAGCTAATTTTTTTTTAATATGAAGAGTTCCTGTTTCAGGAACTCTTTTATTTTATAAAATGTCCGCACAGCTAAAAACTTCATTCAATCGCACTCCTTTTTCGGTGTGTTGTACTGTTATAATTTCGTTATGCGCATCATGCTCTAAAAACAGATAGTAATTATTGTCGGCGGCAGCATGCATGAATTTTGTTTTTTCATCCATGGTCAAAAGTGGTCTCGTATCATAACCCATAACATAAGGAATCGGAATGTGTCCGGCGGTGGGTAATAAATCGGCGCAAAAAACAATGGTTTTTCCTTTGTATTGAATATGCGGAATCATTTGTTTTTCGGTATGACCATCCACAAAGAAAATCCCGAAATCCAGTGCTGATTTTTCCAAAAAATCACTGTCATTTTTCGGGATAAAATGAAGTTGGCCACTTTGTTGCATAGGCAAAATATTTTCGGTCAGGAAAGACGCTTTTTCTCTGGAATTGGGTTCGGTTGCCCATTGCCAGTGATTTTCATTCGTCCAAAATTTAGCATTTTTAAAAGCCGGTTCGTAGCCTGTTTTGTCTTTATTCCACTGAATAACACCTCCGCAATGATCAAAATGCAAATGCGTTAAAAAAACATCAGTAATATCATCGCGATGAAAACCGTATTTTGCCAATGAAGTGTCTAAAGAATGCGACCCCCAAAGCGAATAATAGCCAAAAAACTTTTCCGATTGCTTGTTTCCCATTCCGGTATCAATTAATATCAGCCGATTACCGTCTTCAATCAGCAAACTTCGGGCTGCCATATCAATTAAATTATTGGCGTCGGCCGGATTGGTTTTGTTCCAAATGCTTTTGGGAACTACACCAAACATGGCGCCTCCGTCCAATTTAAAATTTCCTGTTTCGATGGGATATAATTTCATTAAATTGTAAAATAAAAAATTCAACAATAAAACTACTAAATAATTGTAGTTTCATTGTTGAATCAGTATGATTTTTTTGTTGTAAATCTTAATCCAAAAATTATTATTGCTTCAATTTAGCAAATAAAATTTCTAATTGAGGATGGTTTGTATTTGTAAATTTTTGATTTTTAATCATTTTATCAATATACTCAATTCTATTTTCTGTTACCGGATGCGAACTTAAAAACTCCGGAATCGAAATGCTTTGATGTTTTTGCAATCGTTTAAACAAATTAGACATTCCCTGAGGATTTACCTTATTTGCTAACAATATTTTATAACCATCAACATCAGCCTGATGTTCAAACTCTCTTGAAAAAGATAAAGACTGGAAACTATTTATATTGTCGCCAATTGTTGCCATAATTCCATTGGCATCTCCTAAAATTACCGAGATAAACAAATAACCAGACAAACTACGACAAAGCATTTTCATCGAATGCCGATTATTAACATGCGAAGCCTCGTGACCTAATAATCCCACGAGTTCATCATAATTTTTCATTTCTTCGAGAATGCCCGTAAAAACAACTATCCTTCCGTCTGGCAAAGCAAAAGCGTTGATTTCATCCGACTTTACAACAATAAACTTAAGATTTTTAGTGTTTTTAAGATTTAGTTGTTTGGCAAAATCATTCAATAATTTTGTTTTCTTCGAGTCGACATTCATGAAATACTCATTTCCTGCCCAGGCTGAGTTGCCTAATTTGTTATCATATTCCTCAGGAATCAAATTTACCGATTGCTCGGCTGCCCAGGGAATCACATAAACATAACACAAGCCAATAATCCCCAAAATTACTACAGCAATACCAAAATGAGCGGGAAATCCTAAATCCAGCAATTTTTGATACCAACTTATATGGCCGTTTTCTCTCCTGAAATGATGAATAATATTGATAAAATGGTCATCTTTAATTTTGATATGCTGTATGACTTCAGAACCGTACTTTAAGTGGAGTCCTGTTGCTCTTTTGTCAAAAAAAACATCTTTAACGAGCCATTTACAATGTGTACCATCAGATATTTGAAACTCTAAAGTTGCATTTAATTTATTCAACGACAACTCTATTTGTTGCGGAACCGATGAGTTGCCATCATAAAAAACGGCTGTAGTTTTATTATTCATCACTTTTACATTACACTGTCTAAGTTTAAGAAATCGCTTAAATCTTCACCTGTTGCATCTTTGTAATTTTCCTCTGTTTGAGTCAAAGCGTCTAAGTTGATATTTCCTTCGGCTTCAACATGTTCGAAAACAAATTTTAGCGTTCGGGTAACCACCCATGCGTAACCTAACCCTAGTGTGAAAATTAAAATTAAAAGATTTAATGTGATTAATTTAAAAAAATCTCCACCAGTTGCAGTTGAATTAAAACGAATTTTTCCATCTTCCCGGGTTAAACTTAAATTGTTTACATAATATTCAAACAAATCTTTTTGCCACCAGAAACCATAAATACCCAAAGTAACAATTGTTAATAAATAGCCTTTAATATTAAGTGCAAAATAATCAGTTCCGTCACCGTCATATTCAAATTCTACATCGCCAAAACGAACATTTCCTAATAAATAATTTCGCATATTCATAGCCATCCAGGGACCATAAATTCCTAAAGTAATAATGGTAAAGAAAATCCATTTAAAAAATAACAGGGTGAATTCTTTTCTGTCGCCTCGGTATCCAAAACGAATTCCTCTCCAGGAGCTGCGTGACATTCGATAACGATAAGAACCGTGAATGGCAATAGGGAAAATTGCAATTAACAACACGTAAAACAATAAAAGCGCTGTTATTGGCATTTTTAAATAGATGAAAAGCCCTAAAACACCATATAAAACTAAGAATATTAATATTGCCTTGAGAAAACCCTTGAACATTTCCTTTCCGGTTCCGTGAAATTCAAAGGAATCATCGTTTAATGAGGTTGAATTGTAAATGTATTGTAGCTGTTTGGCTTTGGCCCAAGGATAATAAATTCCTAAAGTAACTACCGTTAATAGCCAATTAACAATAATAATTCCAAAGTAATCGCTTCCTTTTCCGTTATAATTTAAAGCATACTCTACTCTCTTTTCTAAAGACTTTTCCATAATTATTAAGATTTTCCGGTTAAAAAATAGGCTATAAAAATATAATATTTTTTTTACTAAACAGAAAAAATAAATAATATCTATTTCTATATTAGTTATAAAAATGTTATCCGCTATGGAATACCATTTTTATGCCTTATCTTTGCAGTTAATTTAGACAAAATCAACACACAATGATAAAGGTTTCTGATACTGCCAAAAAGAAAATCATCGATTTGATGAAAGAGGATGGTTTTGATGCCGCTACAGATTATGTAAGAGTAGGTGTTAAAAGCGGCGGATGCTCGGGCTTATCTTATGAATTAAAGTTCGACAAAAACACAGGAGAAGATGATAAGATTTTTATAGACAATGACATAACAATTGCTGTAGAAAAAAAATCATTTTTATATCTGGCCGGAACAATTTTGGAATTTTCCGGAGGATTAAACGGTAAAGGATTTGTTTTTAACAATCCAAATGCAAGCAGAACCTGTGGCTGCGGGGAAAGTTTCTCTCTTTAATTTTTCAATTTTAAATAAACAAAATGAGTAAATATACAGAAGACGATTTAAAAATCGAACTCGAAACGAAAGAGTACGAGTACGGATTTTACACCAATTTAGAATCGGAGACGTTTCCTGTTGGGTTAAATGAAGACATTGTTCGTGCCATTTCACAAAAAAAAGGAGAACCACAATGGATGACCGACTGGCGCATTGAATCCTTCAAAGCCTGGGAAGAAATGACAGAACCGGAATGGGCTAATGTAAAATATGCCAAACCGGATTTTCAGGCAATATCGTATTATTCGGCTCCTAAAAAAGTGGATCCAAATAAAACTTTGAACGATGTAGATCCGGAACTTTTAGAAATGTACAAAAAGTTAGGAATTTCTGTTGATGAGCAAAAAAAGATGAACAACATTGCGATGGATATTGTTGTGGATTCTGTTTCTGTGGCTACTACCTTCCAAAAAACATTAGCTGAGAAAGGAATTATCTTTATGAGTATTTCTGAAGCTATCAAAGAACACCCGGACTTAGTGCGTAAATATTTAGGAACTGTTGTTCCGCAAAAAGACAACTTTTATGCGGCTTTGAACTCAGCTGTTTTCTCTGACGGTTCATTCTGTTATATTCCAAAAGGCGTAAAATGTCCTATGGAACTTTCAACTTATTTCCGTATCAATCAGGCGGGAACAGGTCAGTTTGAAAGAACCTTAGTTATTGCCGATGAAGGAAGTTATGTTTCTTACCTTGAAGGTTGTACAGCACCAAGTCGTGACGAAAATCAATTACACGCAGCGGTAGTGGAATTAATCGCTTTGGACGATGCTGAAATTAAATATTCTACGGTTCAAAACTGGTTTCCTGGAAATAAAGAAGGAAAAGGTGGGGTTTTCAATTTTGTAACCAAAAGAGGTTTGTGTGAAACCAACGCTAAAATTTCCTGGACTCAGGTTGAAACCGGTTCGGCTGTAACCTGGAAATATCCTTCCTGTGTCTTAAAAGGAGACAATTCGGTAGGTGAGTTTTATTCGATTGCGGTAACTAATAATTTCCAACAAGCGGATACCGGAACTAAAATGATTCATTTAGGTAAAAACACTAAATCGACTATTATTTCTAAAGGTATTTCGGCAGGAAAATCACAAAACAGCTATAGAGGATTGGTACAGATTTCTCCAAGAGCCGAAAACGCTCGTAACTTCTCGCAATGTGATTCCTTATTAATGGGTAACAATTGTGGGGCTCATACTTTTCCTTATATCGAAAGTAAAAATCCATCGGCTAAAATCGAGCACGAAGCGACGACTTCCAAAATTGGTGAAGATCAGGTTTTCTATTGTAACCAACGCGGTATTCCAACTGAAAAAGCGATTGCCTTAATCGTAAACGGTTTCAGTAAAGATGTATTGAACAAATTACCAATGGAATTTGCCGTTGAAGCTCAGAAGTTGTTGGAAATCTCATTAGAAGGTTCAGTAGGATAGTCATAAATTAAAGTAAAATAACACATTCGAAAAATGTTAAGCATAAAAAATCTACACGCCACGGTAGGCGATAAAGAAATCCTTAAAGGGATTAACCTTGAAATAAAAGCAGGAGAGGTTCACGCGATAATGGGACCAAATGGAGCCGGAAAAAGTACTCTTTCTGCCATTATTGCCGGAAACGAAAATTATGAAGTAACAGAAGGAGAAATCCTTTTACAAGATGAAGATATTTCTGAATTAGCTCCTGAAGAAAGAGCGCACAAAGGAGTTTTTCTTTCGTTCCAATATCCTGTTGAAATTCCAGGTGTTTCGGTAACTAATTTCATGAAAACGGCAATCAACGAAACTCGTAAAGCAAACGGACAAGAAGAAATGCCGGCGAACGAAATGTTGAAAGTAATTCGTGAAAAATCAGAATTATTAGAAATTGACCGTAAATTTTTATCGCGTTCTTTGAACGAAGGTTTCTCAGGAGGAGAGAAAAAACGTAACGAGATTTTCCAAATGGCCATGTTAGAGCCTAAATTGGCTATTTTGGACGAAACCGATTCTGGTTTGGATATCGATGCTTTAAGAATTGTTGCCAATGGAGTAAACAAATTAAAAAGCGACAAAAACGCGATTATTGTAATCACGCATTACCAAAGATTATTAGATTATATAGTTCCTGATTTTGTTCACGTATTATACAACGGAAAAATTGTAAAATCCGGTGACGCTAGCCTGGCTTTAGAATTAGAAGAAAAAGGATACGACTGGATTAAACAAGAACAAGAAGTATAATTAGTTTGCAGTTTACAGTTAGCAGTTTACAAAACTCATAACTCATAACTCACAACTCATAACTAAAAAGACAAATGGAATTAAAAGAAAAATTAATCTCATCGTTCATGGCCTTTGAAGAGCGCGTAGATGTTCAAACCGAACTTCACGACGTTAGAACTTCGGCTTTAAAGAACTTTGAAGAAAAAGGTTTCCCAACAAAAAAAGAAGAAGCTTGGAAATATACTTCTTTGAATGCGATTCTTAAGAATGACTTTACCGTTTTTCCTAAAAAAGAAAACGCAATCGAATTTAGCCAGGTAAAAAAATACTTTCTTCATGAAATTGATACTTACAAAGTTGTATTTGTAGATGGAATTTTCAGTTCGAACCTTTCGTCAACAACTCATGATGGAATTGATGTTTGCTTAATGTCTGCGGCATTAACCAAGCCTAAATACAAAATGGTAATTGATGCTTATTTCAACAAAATTGCCAGCAAAGACGAAAGTTTAACAACTTTAAATACTGCTTTTGCCAGCGAAGGAGCTTATATCAATATCCCAAAAAGTAAAGTAGCCGACAAACCTATTGAAATCATGTATTTCTCAACCGGTAACGAAGCTGCTTTGATGGTGCAACCAAGAAACTTAGTAATTGTAGGTGAAAATTCACACGTACAAATTATTGAGCGTCACCAAAGTTTAAGCGATAATCCGGTTTTGACCAATGCCGTAACTGAGATTTTTGCTCAAAAACGTGCGATTGTAGATTATTACAAAATCCAAAATGACAATCACGAAGCCAATTTGATTGACAACACTTATGTTTCACAACAAAAAGAAAGTCATGCTTCGGTACATACTTTTTCATTCGGTGGAAATTTAACTCGTAACAACCTGAACTATTACCACTTTGGAGAAAGATTGACCAGTACTTTGAACGGTATCACTATCATTGGTGAAAAACAACACGTAGACCACTATACTTTAGTAAATCACGCGCAGCCAAATTGCGAGAGTTTCCAGGATTACAAAGGGATTTTCTCTGACCGTTCTACAGGAGTTTTCAACGGAAAAGTTTTCGTGGAAAAAGAAGCTCAAAAAACCAATGCGTTCCAACAAAGCAACAACATTGTGTTGAGCGATAAAGCCAGTATCAATGCAAAACCGCAATTGGAAATCTTTGCTGATGATGTAAAATGTTCGCATGGATGTACCGTAGGACAATTGGACGAAACAGCTTTATTCTACATGCAACAACGCGGAATCCCTAAAAAAGAAGCCAAAGCTTTGTTGATGTATGCCTTTTCAAATGCCGTTATCGAAAACATCAAAATACCAGAATTGAAACAAAGAATCACAAAAATCATTGCTAACAAATTAGGAGTGAAATTAGGATTTGACTTATAGTTTTCAAAACTATTTACTACAAAGGGCACAAAGTTTATTCCGGTAACATTGTGCCCTTTGTGATTTTAAAACCAACAATATAATTTTCTGTTAAAACTAAATTCTACAAAAGCACTTCGGTTAAATAAAGAACAAAAAACAATTTTAGTTTTAGTACTTTTGTAAAATAGAATTTTTCTAAATAGTTATGCTAGACATTCAAAAGATAAGAGCTGATTTTCCTATTTTAAATCAAAAAGTAAACGGAAAACCATTAGTATATTTCGACAACGGGGCAACATCACAAAAACCACAAGTGGTTATTGATGCCATTTCAAAATATTATCAGGAAATCAATGCCAACATTCACCGTGGCGTACACACTTTGAGCCAACTGGCAACAGATGCTTACGAAGTAGCTCGTGGCAAAGTACAACATCATATTAATGCCAAGCACGCCCACGAAGTACTTTTTACTTCGGGGACTACTTTTGGGATTAATTTGGTTGCCAATGGTTTTGCGGCCATTTTAAAACCGGGTGATGAAGTGATTGTTTCCCATTTGGAACATCATAGTAATATTGTGCCTTGGCAGATGCTTTGCGAGAAAACCGGAGCTACGCTAAAAGTCATTCCAATGAGTGAAAATGGCGAGTTGATTATGACGGAATATGACAAATTACTTTCGGGAAAAACTAAAATCGTAGCAGTAAATCATATCTCGAATGCTTTAGGAATCATCAATCCGGTGAAATACATGATTGATAAAGCGCATGAAGTAGGAGCAGCAATCCTGATTGACGGAGCGCAATCGGTACCACATTTAAAACCGGATGTTCAGGCATTGGATTGCGATTTTTATGCATTTTCAGGACATAAAATGTGCGGTCCGACAGGAACCGGAGTTTTGTATGGAAAAGAAGAATGGTTGCATAAATTACCTCCTTATCAGGGTGGTGGCGAAATGATAAAGGAAGTAACTTTTGAAAAAACCACTTACGCTGATTTGCCTCATAAATTTGAAGCCGGAACTCCGCACATTGCCGGTGGAATTGTGCTTGGGACAGCAATCGATTATCTGAATTCAGTAGGTTTTGAAAACATTCAAAAACAGGAATTAGAATTATTAGCTTATGCTACCGAGCGTTTATCGGAAATTGAAGGTTTGCGTATTTATGGAAATTCAAAAAACAAAACATCGGTAATTTCGTTTAATATTGAAGGCATTCATCCTTATGACATCGGTACTATTATTGATAAATTAGGTATTGCTGTAAGAACCGGACATCATTGTGCGCAACCGATTATGAATTTCTTTGGTATTCCGGGAACCATAAGAGCTTCTTTCTCTTTTTATAATACCAAAGAAGAAATTGACGCTCTTGTAGAAGCGGTTAAAAAAGCTAAAATGATGCTGTCTTAAAAATGAAAGTACTGGCTTTATTTATATTGACTTTGTTTTTGGGTAAAAGTTGCGAAAGTGAAGCGCAAAAGAAAATGGAAACGGCGCAACTGATTTACACTGCCAATTCCAGAGGTTTTTTTCAGGAAATAGTAATTGAAAATCATAAGCTAAGTATAAAAAAAGACCGAAAACGTAAAGCCGTTCAGTCAAAAATTTCCGATGCCGACTGGAAAGAATTGGTACAGCTTTTTCAGGAAGTGAATTTAGACGAAATAAAAAACTTAAAATCACCTACCGAAAAACGTTTTTATGACGGCGCTGCCATAGCGCAACTAAAAATAAATTATGACGGAAAAAACTATGAGTCCCAAAGTTTTGACCATGGTTTTCCTCCCGAAGCAATAAAAAAAATAGTGACTAAAATCAATGCATTTGCAAAATAAGACAATGACAATTAAAGATATACAAGACGAAATAGTGGACGAATTTTCGATGTTTGACGATTGGATGCAACGTTATGAATACATCATCGAATTAGGAAAAAATCTTCCGCTTATCAAAGAAGAATACAAAGTTGATGAAAATTTGATTAAAGGATGTCAATCTAAAGTTTGGCTTCAAGGCGAAAAAGACAACGACAAAATAGTTTTTACAGCCGATAGTGACGCCATTTTAACCAAAGGAATTATTGCGATATTAATTCGCGTTTTTTCAAACCAAACTCCAAAAGACATCATTGATGCCGAAATGGATTTTATAGATGAAATAGGATTAAAAGAGCATTTATCACCAACCAGAGCCAATGGTTTGGTTTCGATGATTAAGAATATTAAAATGTATGCTTTAGCATTTGATGCTAAGAAATAATTTTTTTAATATTTTAAACATATAAGTCATATAAGTTTTTTACTAAATTGTTAAAGCAAGGAAAGAAGTGATATAAGTAATTCTAATTTTTTAAAGATGATTATTTCAAGAAGTTATCTCAAAGATTTAGTTTATCAGGTTAATGGTGCAGCTATTGAGGTACATAAAAGTATTGGTCCCGGACTTTTGGAAAGTGTATATCATCAATGTTTTAAAAAAGAATTAGAATTAAGAAACATCAATTTCTCATCTGAATTATCAATTCCGCTCCAATACAAAGGATACGACTTAGATTCAAAACTCAGATGTGATTTATTTGTAGAAAATTGTCTGGTAGTTGAATTAAAATCTGTTAATGAGATGAATCCAATTTGTGAAGCACAATTACTCACTTACATGAATTTATTGAAAGCTCCAATTGGGTTGTTGATTAATTTTAATGTGAAAAACATTTTCTATGAAGGGCAAAAAACTTTGGTAAATGATTTTTATAATAAACTTGATGATTAAGTTATTTAAGTAAAACAACTTAAATGAACTTATATTAGACTTAATAAATTTAAAAAACTTACATGACTTATATGTTTTTAAAAAGCATGTATTAAACTCAAAATAAAACAAAATGGAACAAGAAATAGACACTAACGAATTAGGAGAAGCAATCGTAATGAAATTAAAAACCATCTACGATCCTGAAATTCCTGTAGATATTTACGAATTAGGTTTGATTTATGATGTAATGATAAATACGGATTATGAAGTAAGAATCTTAATGACATTGACTTCGCCAAACTGTCCGGTAGCGGAGAGTTTACCAAGAGAAGTTGAAGAAAAAATTAAATCTATTCCAAATGTAAAAGGAGCCGAAGTAGAAATTACTTTCGATCCGCCTTGGAGCAAAGATTTAATGAGCGAAGAAGCTAAATTAGAATTGGGAATGCTTTAATTAGTATTCAGTGAGCGAGCAGTTAGCAGTCTAAAATACCAGCGTCTGCACTGATTACTAAACACTGATTACTGAATACTGAAAAAATGGAAGAAATAGTAAACAAAGTAGCCAACAGCGTTTTGGAAGTTTTCGATTTAGAAGATTACTATCCAAAAGGAATTCGCGCACAAATTGATATTTCGCAATGGCTTCTGGAAGGTTTATTGTTAAAAGAAAAAGACTTTCGCGAACAGCTAAAAAATCACGATTGGACGCAATATCAGGATCAATATGTATCTGTTTTTTGTAGTACCGATGCGATAGTTCCGGCTTGGGCATCTATTTTGGTAGCGGTTCATTTAGCCCCTTTTGCCAAAAAAATCATTAATGGGAAAAATGAAGATATGGATGCGGCACTCTATGAAGAATTGCTTCCAAAAATTGATTACAGCGTTTACGTAAACAAGCCTGTAATTATCAAAGGCTGCTCTAAAAAACCTGTTCCAATGCGGGCTTATATTCTGGCGGCTCATTATTTACAGCCTTTTGCCCGAAGTATTATGTATGGCGAAGCCTGCTCGGCAGTGCCATTATACAAAGCGCCTAAAAGCAATTAACCACATATTTATTAAATCAAATGCTACTTTTTAAGTAGCATTTTTTTTATATTTACTATTCATCAATCATTTGAAAGTTATGAAAAAACTATTTCTACTCATCGTATTTACGTTTGCTGTCCTTTCCATAAACGCTCAGGAAACGCAAAAAGACACCACAAAAATCTGGACAACTAAAGGTAATGCCTCTTTATTACTAAGTCAGTCGGCATACAACAAAGAATGGCTGGGTGGCGGAACTTCTAACGTGGCGGGAAATTTTAATTTAAACTATGATTTCAATTACAAAAAAGGGAATGTTGTTTGGGATAACAAATTCATTCTGGCTTACGGACTGAGTAAAATAAAAGGTAACGAAAGAATGGCTAAAACTGATGACCGTATTGAACTGAATTCACTTTGGGGAAAAAAATCTACGGTTAAAAACTGGTACTATTCCATGTTTTTTAATTTCAAATCACAAATGGATACCGGTTTAGACAAAGATGGTTTAAAAATATCTCATTTTTTCTCTCCGGCTTATTTTCAGTTTGGTCCTGGTTTTTTATGGAAAAAAGACAATAATCTAAGTATCAATATTGCTCCGGCTGCCGGAAAATTGATTTTGGTGCACAAACATTTCACTGATTTAGGTCCTTCTTTCGGAGTTTTACAGGGAGATAATACCCGTTTTGAATTAGGAGCCAGTGTTTCGGCTTACTATAAAGTTAGCCCTATAACTAATGTATCCATTGAAAATATTCTGAATTTGTATTCTAACTATTTAGAAGATGCTCAAAATGTAGATATCAACTACCAAATGAATTTGGTAATGAAAATCAACAAATACCTTTCGGCTAATATTAATGTGCAAACCATTTACGATGACAATGCCATCAAAGCTTTTCAGGTGAAAGAAATATTCGGACTGGGAATCAATTATGGTTTTTAGTTTTTTTTCCAAAATAAAAATCCCTTTTAAGAATCAGTTCTAAAAAGGGATTTTTTATGATTTAAGACCAATGTTATTCGTCCTCCTTGTCAAAAGCGTCTTTATAATCCGGATACAGGAATTTGTTGTATGGGAAACGTGTAATATGAATTTGACGAACGGCTTCATAAACTCGTTCTCTGAATTCTTCGAAATTTTGCTTTTGTGCCGCCGAAATAAACAAAGCATTTTGCTCTCCCACGCGGTTCATCCAGGTCGATTTCCATTCGTCAAGCGTATAATGTTTGGTTGTTTTTTCGGTCATTAAATCATCTTCATCAATAGTTAAATGACGATACGCATCGATTTTGTTAAACACCATCAAAGTAGGTTTGTCACTGGCTTTGATGTCTACCAAAATCTGATTTACCGAAGCAATATGATCTTCAAAATCAGGATGTGAAATATCAACGACATGTAATAATAAATCGGCTTCGCGAACTTCATCCAGTGTACTTTTAAACGATTCTACCAATTGTGTAGGTAATTTTCGAATGAATCCAACCGTATCCGACAACAGAAATGGTAAATTTTTGATTACCACTTTTCGAACGGTAGTATCTAAAGTCGCGAACAATTTATTTTCGACAAAAACATCACTTTTTCCAATGGTATTCATCAGCGTAGATTTTCCCACATTGGTATAACCTACCAAAGCCACACGTACCATTGCACCGCGGTTACTGCGCTGTACGCCCATTTGCTTGTCGATGGTTTTGATTTTGTCTTTTAATAACGAAATTCGGTCGCGCACAATACGACGGTCGGTTTCAATCTCAGTTTCCCCCGGACCACGCATCCCGATTCCCCCTTTTTGACGTTCTAAGTGCGTCCATAATCCGGAAAGTCTTGGCAGCAAATATTGGCATTGTGCCAATTCGACCTGTGTTCGCGCATAGGAAGTCTCGGCTCTTTGAGCAAAAATATCCAGAATCAAATTGGTTCTGTCGAGGATTTTACAATCGATAATTTTGGAAATATTCTTTTGTTGGGAAGGTGTTAATTCGTCATCAAAAATAATGGTCGAGATTCCGTTTTCCTTCACATAATAATTAATCTCATCTATTTTTCCGGTTCCTAAAAAGGTTTTAGGATTAGGTTTGTCCATTTTTTGCGAAAAACGCTTCACTACCTGTCCGCCGGCAGTAAAGGTTAAAAACTCCAATTCATCCAAATATTCATTGAGTTTTTCTTCACTCTGGTTTTGGGTCACAATACCTACAATGACCGATTTCTCAAAATTGATTACTTCTTTTTCTAACATGTCTTTAAATAAGGCTACAAATTTAATGATTTGCCCGATAGTATTGGAAATTATGTTTTTATAAAAAGCAGTCTTTCATTTGCCTGTAGATTTTGTCCTTTTAAATACAAATGAATATCTTTATTTTTTATTCAAAAGCTATGAATCTCAAGAAATTTGTCCGCTATCAGGCGCTTTGTTTGCTCTTTTTACTAAAGACAAGTCTTTATGGACAAATTCAGAAAGATACGATCACGCTTTCGGATTTACCAATCCAAACTTCTCCTATTCAAACTACGATTCAAAATACAGCATCGGCAGTTGCGATAGTAAGTCAAAACGATCTTACCAAAAATAACGGCGTGATTTTGACTCCAATTTTGAACACTATTCCCGGTTTGTATATGCAACAAGGCGCATTAAATACAAACCGAATCACTATTCGTGGAATTGGCGCGAGAACTCCTTACGGAACCAACAAAGTGAAAGCTTATTTTGATAATATTCCGCTATCAACAGGAGAAGGCGAAACAACGCTGGAGGATTTAGATTTGGAATCCATTAGAAATATTGAAATTATCAAAGGGCCTAATTCCAGCAGTTTTGGTTCCGGATTGGGCGGTGTAATTCATTTATTACCTAAAGAGACTACCACAGCAGCTTTTGGGAAATCAAACACCACTTATGGTAGTTTTGGTTTGATTAAACAAAGTCTCTCCGGAGGATTTCATTTTGCTAAATCAAATCTTTTTACCGGTTTTACTCATTTACAAAATGACGGTTTTAGAGAAAACAGCGCTTACGACCGAAAATCATTTAATTTGCACGGAAAACAAGCAATTAGTCCGAAAGGAAAATTATCTTATTTGGGAGTCTTTACAAAAGTCAAAGCCTATATCCCGAGTTCAATAAATGAAAATGATTTTCTGTATCAGCCTCAAAAAGCAGCTGCAAATTGGGCGGCTGCCAGAGGAAATGAATCTTATGATAAATTGATTTGGGGAATTGGATACCAGCATCAATTTTCAGCAAAATGGTCGGCGAAGACCAGTTTTTTCTCCAATTCAAAAAAAGGAAATGAAGACCGTCCTTTTGATATTTTAACGGATAAATCGAATGCTTTAGGTTTTAGAACCAAAATCAATTACAAAAATTATTTTCTAAAAAGACCTTTGGAAATAAGCAGTGGTGTCGAATTTTTGAATGAAAAATACGAATACAATCTTTACCAAAATCTTTATCAAACACAACCGGGGCAGGGAAGTATAAAAGGAGACTCTTTTAGCACTATTCATCAAAAGCGACACTATATTAATTATTTTTTGGAACTGCAATTTCAATTAACGAATACACTCCTTTTAGAAAGTGGTTTGGCGATGAATTCTACCCGATATACAATGGAAAATTTGTTAGAAGAAAAGCTTTCAAATACAGACAAACCTTCTTCATTTGGGAAAATTTGGTCGCCCAGATTAGGACTTTCTTATAAAATCAGCCAAGGAAAAAATATTTATTTATCAATCAGTAAAGGATTTTCGGTACCTGCTGTTGCCGAAACTTTAACTCCAGAAGGCACTATAAATACCGCTCTAAAACCGGAAAGCGGTTGGAATTACGAACTAGGTTTTAAAGGCAATTGGTTCAACAATAGTTTATATACGGAATTGGCATTATTTTATATTGACATAACCAATTTATTAGTTGCCAAGCGTACGGCCGATGACCAATATGTAGGAGTTAATGCCGGAGAAACTAGGCATAAGGGAGTTGAATTTCAGGTGAATTACCACTTTTTAAAATCGGACAAATGGCAATTGAATCCTTATTTTTCCGGGACAATCAATCATTTTTTATTCGAAAAATTTGTGGATGGAGATCATGATTATTCCGGAAACAAACTCACCAATGTTCCGGATATACAATGGAATTTAGGACTTGAATTCAGCACCGTTCAGGGATTTCGTCTCAACACTTCTTTTAGAAATACAGGACGAATCCCCATGAATGATGCTAATTCAAAATACAGTAATTCGTATCAGCTGTTAGATATAAAAACAAGTTATGCTTTTAATTTGCTAAAAAGTTTAAAAACAGAATTCTACGCCGGAATCAACAATACCTTAAACGGTCGTTATGCCGCCAGCATTTTGCCTAATGCTGTAGGTTTTGGAAATGCTCCGGCAAGATTTTATTATCCGGGAAATCCCAGAAATTATTATGCTGGAATGAGTGTTTCTTACCTTTTTTTGTAAAAAACTAATTTACCTTAAGCAATTTTACTTCAAAAACAAGTACCGAACCTCCCGGAATACTTCCATAATCATTACCGCCATATCCTAATTTAGCCGGAATGACTAATATTGCACTTCCGCCTTCTTTCAGATATGAAATTCCTTCAGTCCAGCCTTTTACTACTTGGTTCAACCCAAAAGAAATTCCTTTTTCGTCACTTTGATCAAAGACTTTTCCGTCCATAAAATAACCTTTGTAAGCCACGGTTACATTTGAAGTTGGCGTAGCCTGAGCACCGGTTCCCGGATCTTGGATTACATAATACAATCCAGACTCGCTTTTAGTTCCTTTAAGTCCTTTTTCAGCAACATATTTTTCAATTTCTTTTTCGTTTTTAGCGATATACGGAATCTCGCTTCCTGCTTCACTCGATTTACTTTCTTTTTTACAAGAAATAAAAAGGGTCATAATTAATACTGCCGATAATAGCTTTTTCATAATATATATTTTTTAATGCAGTCAAATATAATAAAATTCGATAATGCATCTAAAATTTAAAATCAACATCATTGATAAGCAGGGTTTGTATTTTAATGACGAGCCGCTTTTTTACTTAATCTCCATAAATTTGTACATCATCCAATTGAAAAGCACCGTCTAAGGTCAAATTTTTTCCGGAACCGATGTATTTGAAAGCAATATTAATTTTTCCGGAATAGCCAGATAAATCAATTGCACCTGAACCAATAAATTCGTACCAGGGTGTTGTTTGAGTTGGTATTCGTGCCGAAATTGGAATCCAGGTCGCTGTTTTAATATTTGCACCGTCAAAATTGGTTGAAACATATACTTTAAGGGTGTTTAAAGGTGAATCTACATCGAGATGATGTTGCGCGGTTCTGAACGAAAACCTTTCATTAGTATGCGTATCCATATCAATTTTTGGCGAAATCAACCAAACAATATTCGATGCTACTTTTGTTCCTGTAATCGCAAATTCAGCGTAACCATTAGTGGAAGTGATTCCGCCTTTCCAAACAATCGCTCCGGCTTCTATAATATTACTCCAACCCGGTAAACTTAAATTGGTTCCATCTGAAACCGATTGAAAATCTTCGACAAAAAAAGGAATGTTTCGGGTTTTGGACATTTGAACATCACTTTCTTTTCGGGCAATTAACTGATAATCGGAAGCATATTTGGTTAAAACGCCCCGTACTTTCCCACTTCCTTCCGGAACAATATTTTTTGAAAAATCAGCATAAGTGTTCGTTCTGAAAATCAGTTGATTTCCTTTTTTGTCAACCAAATTCCAATTGGTCGCTCCGCCTACATCATTCGTTTCTTCATAATAATGGCGACTAATAGCGGCTTCCGTAAACTGCACATCACTCAATTCGATAAGTGTATTCAAATGAGAATCATTGATTTCGCCCAAATCAATAGCATGAACTAATTGCTCTTCTTTTACATTGGTACAGGAAGCGTTTAATACTTTTTTATAATCATTTTGCGAAAGCCTTCCCACACCGCCCTGATTATAAGCATTAACATACAAACTGCCAATTCGCAAGCCTCCATAATACAAATCCGTGTATTGATTTTTCAATTTGATATAAACTTTATTCCCAATTCGATAATCAACATAAAGATTCGTTGCATCTACCGGCACACTACAACCAACCGCCGGAGTGGTTTCTGTCGCTAAAGTTTGTAACGAAATTGTTTTGAAAAAATTCCCGTTTTCATCGCTCGAAACCACATAAGCTTCAATGACATCGTCATACGGATATTGAGCCACAATTTCTGCTGCGGTTTGCTGAATATTTTCAACCGTTTTGTTGACCGGAAAATCGGGTTGGCTACAAGTCAATTTTGGAATTTCTGTCGGATCATTGGCACAGCCTTCCAAAACCAATAATATTAAAAACAATGGAAAAGTATAATTTTTCATAACAGTTGGATTTTTAAATTAAAAACTGAAATTGAGATTTATAAAGTAAGTCCGGCCGTAACCGTAATAATATTTGTTTCCAAAAGAAGGTGTACCACTGGAAATATCCTGGTTGAGTTGTCTGAAATTGGCATTTCGCGCCTGTTCATAGCCGCCGGTTTTATATTTTGTGTCCAACAGATTATTGATACTGGCAAATAATCCAACATTCATTTTCTTAGTACGCCAGGATTTTCCGCCTAACAAATTGACTAAAAAAGCCGAATCCAATTTTTCCTGTTGCAATAATTCAGCAGCTCTTTCTTCTGTGGCTTCTGGGAAAGGGAAACCGCTTGCGGGATTTGTATAAAACCTATTGGTTCTTGAAATTGGTGAAACATCAATATAATTTTCTGCTAAAAAGTTAACATTAGTCCCAATCCACCAATATTTAGGATCCCGATATTCCAAACCCAGAGAATACGCCTGCTGCGGCATTCCGGCCTGCTTGTAATTTTTTAAAAATGCTGTTCCGAAATCAAAGGAAGGATTGCTGTTTTCGGCCGTTGCTACAGCATCGTTATTGATACTCACATTCGGATTGCTGTCAAAGGTATATTTGCCATAAGCAGCCGAAAAAGTGGTTTTGAAAGTAGGAGTCATTTGGTATTCCAAACTAAATTCGGCTCCGATATTTTTTCGGTCTAAATGCGTCAGCGTCTGACTCACAAAAGCATTGGTGTTCGTATAGCCGGCTTCATTATCAAATATTCCTTCGGCATAAAAAAAGCTGATTTTAGTTGCGTTTTTTATATTCGAAAAATAAGTTGTCAATCGGGTTTTGATTTTAGGAGTTCTAAAAATATAAGTCGCATCCAAACTGTTGAGTGTTTCATTTTCTAAACCGTCAACGATAGTATTATTCAATCTTGCATTCGAAAAACTATTCCTTAAATTGGGCGCTTTGGTCAAATGAGCGGCATTAAATTGGAGTGATTGTTTGCCCGAAATTTTAAAAAGCATACCGCCTTTAAAACCAAAATTTTCAAAATTTAATTTTTGGCTTTTGCCAAAGGAAATCGTCGGGTAAATTCCGTTTTTGTACAAACCTTCTCTTTGATATTGGGTTTTCGAAAAAGTTTGCGCCAGATAAAAATCAATTTTGTGATACGAAAATTTAAATTGCGTGAAAGCATCTATAACCGTTGCCAAAAACCGGTAATTATAGCCGTAAGTATCCCCAACTTTTACCATTCGATTTGGATTGTTCAAATCTGATTGTGCTTGTGTGCCGTTATAAAATCCGTCAATATCTACAAAATAAGCACCACCCAACAAATCGGTTAATTTTTGGTAATTGTGTGATTGCAAATCCCGAAACGAAATTCCGGCATTGACTATTAGATTTTCACTGAGTTGGGAGTTAAAATTCGAATTTACTGCCAGTGTTTTATCATCATTTCGGTCTTCATACAACACATAATGACTTTGAGCCGCTTCGTAACCAATGATATTCGAATTGGCATCCGTCACAGGATTTTGATTCGCCCGATACATCACTTCCCAATCGATTTGCGGATTGGCTAAAAATACCAATCGGCTTTTCTCGGCATTTTCATAATCCGGAATAAAATCACCGGAGAATTCGCCATTATCCGGAGCATACATCGAACTGTAATAACTCGGCATTTTCCGATAATACGTTGGATCCGGACTGTTAGCATTTTGATAATCGATGTTGCTATTGGCAATTTTTCCAAACTGATACAGCACCGCGGAATTCAAATTCGTATGATCGTTAATTTTGAAATAATGATTCAGCATCACCATAGGTTCTTCAACGGTTTTTACTCTCGAATTTCGGATTTTACCATTTTGATAGCCCCAATAGGAATTGTAGGTTTCGCTGGTTAAATGAGTTACTTCGGCAGTATTAGGCGAATTTTTCCCTCTTTCGTTTGGGGTGTAAATTCCGGTAAAATTGAGGGAATGTTTGGTATTTAATTTCTTTTCGATACTAATAAATAGCGAATTAGCATCATAATTTGTGCCTTCAAAATGGCCTTCCTGTGCATAACGTTTTCCGGCAGAAACCACATAAGTCCAACCCGATTTTTCCATCCCGGAAGCATACGTGGCCATAGCCCGCCAACGATAATTAGTATTGGTTCCCGAAAAAGTAATGCGACTTCCGGCGCGATAAACTGAAGCTCTGGTATTGATTTGTTGAGCACCCAAAATTCCTCCAAAAGTATAATCGGAAGGAGTAGTGCCAATGGAAAGTTCCTGATTTCGGGTCGCATCGTTGAGTCCGCCCCAATTGTTCCAATTCGGCCGTCCGTCATAAATTTTGTTCATTGCAATTCCGTTTAGCATTGTAGTGGCATTTTCGCTGTCCAAACCCCGAATTCTAAAACGCGCCTGTCCCCAATTGAAAGCGGCCGCCTGTTGAAAAGCGTCTTTTGAAGACTGCAACAATCCCGAAGTACTTTCGGAACTGCTGTTATCATCGGCTAAATCTTCATCAAAAATTTGAACAATTGCAGCCTGCTGATCGGTAATTTGATCCAATTCTAACAAGACTGTTCCTAAATCTACCGCTAAAGTATTTTGAGTTGAAACCGTAAACAGGGCGTCTTTATATCCCTGACTGTGAAAAAGCACTAAATAGTCGGCTGCGGGAATCGCTTCAAAAATCACGACTCCTTGAGCGTTGCTAAGTTGGGTGAAATTGGTATTTTGTATCGAAACCACCACAGCCACGATCGGTTGGAGTGTTTTAGCATCCAAAACTTTAGCCGAAATGCGGGATTGTTCCTGTGCGAATGTTGCACAAACTGCTCCAACACCAAAAAATAAAACAAGTAAACGCCTCATAAACCAATAGAATTAATCCTGAGTTTTTCTTTTCAAAAAAGAAAATCAGGTAGCAATACAAACTGAAAACTGGAATTACCGATTTAGAAATTGTTCCTTTTTTCAGGAAAATTTCAATAATCGCAGGCAAACTTGTTTTGGAAAATTTACAAAATCAAAAAGTGGTGGTATTAAGCGATTTATAAATAGCTTATCACTTTTGACGAATTAAAAGTAAGAAAAAAATTATTTAAACAAAGATTTTTTAAAAGATTTTTTTCAAATAAAAAAACCTTAGCTGCGATTAGTTTTTCTATAATCATAGCTAAGGTTTTATCTTTTTTAAAAATCGAATTAGAATGCTACTGAATCACCTTGATTCTTGGTACTAAAAAAGCAATAATAATTCCGAAGATTCCAATAAAGGCAAAAGAAAATCGCAACCCAAACAATTCGGCTATGTAGCCAATAACAGGTGGTCCCATTAAAAATCCAAGGAAACTTACACTAGAAACTGCCGTTAAAGCTTCACCGGGAGGAATCGTAGGATGTTTTCCGGCGATGCTGTATAAGGTTGGAACAATAGTCGAAACACCTAATCCTACCAGCATAAATCCGATTGTGGACGGAACTAAAAAAGGTAAAAATACCGCTGTAAAAAGTCCGGTTGAAATCAGTATTCCTCCGGTTTGGATGACACTTTTTCGACCAAATTTATTAATCATTCCATCACCCAGAAAACGTCCGGTAGCCATCATAATCATAAACGAAGTATATCCCAAAATAATCAACGGACCAGGCGCCTGAACAATATCTTTAAAGTAAATTCCGCTCCAGTCAAACATAATTCCTTCGCTGGCCATCGATCCAAAACCAATAATTCCCAACCAGATTAAAGCCGTATCCGGTTTAGAAAACAGCTTTTTCTTTTCGGTGGATTTTCTTTTTTCTTTGGCTTTTACCAAAAATTTATAATTGAGTGCAATCAAAATCCAGGTCATGATACCTACAATGATAAAATGATGGTGCGGCGTTAAGTCTAATGCCATCATTCCTAATCCTACCAAAGCTCCTGTAAAACCAGCAAAACTCCACACGCCGTGAAATGAAGCCATAATTGTTCGGTTAAAAAGTTGTTCGGTATAAACGCCCTGAGTATTTACGGCAATGTTGTTCATATTTCCAAACATTCCAAACAAATAGAGTCCTAAAGCCAGCTGCCAGGCATTGGTAGCCAAACCTAAATTGGTCATACAAAAAGCATACATACCTAATGACAAAACTACCAATCGATGACTCCCGAAACGGGTAACTAATTTTCCTGAAAAAGCCATCATGGTCAATTGTCCTACCGGCAGGGCAAATAAAATTGAGCCCAAATCGGCATCGCTAAGATCAAGTGCCACCCGAATATCCGGAATTCTACTCGCCCAGGTTGCAAAACACAATCCCATTCCGAAATAAAAAGAGGAAACTGCAATACGCACTCTGTTCAGATAAGAAACTTTAGCGTTTCTAAAACTCTTTTTAATTTTTCCCTGCGCTCTGAAGCTTCCTATAAAATTTAATCGTAACAAAGGCTTTCTGTTTTTTAGTGAATGAAGCTGCAAAAATACAAAAAGCAATTTTGAGCTGTTCGAAATTTGGCTTTAAGACTCTCCTAATATATCGTTATCGTTTATAAGTTTATGTAAAAAAACAACCGCAGATTCGCTGATTAAATATAATTTGCGGTCATAGATTATACGTAAAAATTTTATAAATCAACTACTCTTTTTTCGGTATTACTCAGGATTGCAGCTTCAATAATTCGCATCACATTGAATCCATCCTGAGCAGTAACCGGCTCAACAGTATCATTTGTAATAGCATTGTAAACCCCGTCAAAAAAGTCATAATAATTCCCCTGAAGAGTCGGAATTTTGCCATGCATAATTTTTCCATCAATTTCTGTATGTAAAAAACCTTCTTTGTCTAGTGGTTCTGTTCCCCAATCAGTCAAATTAGGCTTTTTCATCACTTTCAAATCGTCTTCCTGAACATCGCCGCGATGTTTTAAAAACGAACCTTTTTTGCCGTGAATCACATAAGCCGGATTAGGTTCGCGGACAAAAAAACCGGCTTTTAATCGCACTCTCAAATCTGGGTAAAACAATGAAATATCAATCCAGTCATCCACCACCGAATTTGTTCTGGTAGTGCGAATATCAGCAAAAACCGACTTTGGTAAACCAAACAAATACAAGGCCTGATCAATAATATGCGGCCCCAAATCTTTTAAAACTCCGGAACCGGCATTGACCGTTTCCTTGTGTGCTTTTGGACTCAACAACGGATTGTATCGGTCAAAATGGAATTCGGCTTCGACAATTTCGCCCAAAACACCGTCATTCAAAATCTGACGCACGGTTTTCAAATCACTGTCCCATCTTCTGTTTTGGAAAACGGCTAATTTTAAATTTTTAGCTTTTGCCAATGTGGCTAATTCTTCGGCTTCGGCAGCTGTGGTGGTAAAAGCTTTCTCCACAATGGCATGCTTTCCGGCTTCTAAAACTTTTTTAGCATATTCAAAATGCGTATCAATTGGCGTATTTACCACTACCAAATCGGCATCCGAAGCCAAAACCTCTTCGATAGTGGCATAACTTTGTACATGCGGATAATCTTCCTGAATGAGTTTTTTACTTCGTTCCCAGGAACCTAATAACTCAAATCCCGGATGCAATTCTAAAAAAGGTGCCTGAAACACTTTGCCTGACATTCCATAAGAAAGTAAAGCCGCTTTTATTTTTTTCATATTTTTATTATTTGTCAAACATTAAAAATTATTTTTTCACCATTAAGAAATTAAGAAAAATAAGTCTGCTCTTTCTTAATGAAACTTAATGCCTTAATGGTTTTTATTTTTTGTAAACTTTGCGAAAAATTTTGTGTCCTTTCCGTTAAAAATTTTTGCCACAGATTACACGGATACAACAGATGAACACTGATTTTTTTATAATTCTTTTTGTTCTTTGCGGAAAACTTTGTGTCCCGATAGTTATCGGGATTTGCGATTAAACCTTTTTCGCTCGTTCATATTGTTTTGGCCAATCAATTTCAGTTTCTAAAGCTTTGGCAAAATCCAATCCTAAATTTGGATTACGAAGTGATTCTCTAGCAAAAAGTACCAAATCAGCTTTTTCAGTTTGCAAAATAGCTTCTACCTGATGAGCTTCGGTAAGTAATCCCACAGCTCCGGTTAAAATTCCGGTTTCTTTTTTAATTTTTTCGGCAAAAGGGACTTGGTAGCCTGGTTCTAAGGCAATTTTTTGGTAGGAAACCAATCCTCCCGAAGAAACATCAATTAAGTCGACACCTTTTTCTTTTAATATTTTCGAAAATTGTATCGATTCTTCAATATTCCAGCCGCCATCCGCCCAGTCTGTCGCCGAAATTCTAACGAATAACGGCAAATTCGACGGCCATTCGGTTTGAACTGCTTCAAGAACTTCCATTGTAAAACGGATACGGTTTTCAAAACTTCCGCCATATTCGTCGGTTCTTTTATTTGATAAAGGCGACAAAAACTGATGATTTAAATAACCATGAGCCGCATGAATTTCCAAAACTTCATACCCTGCCTGAACAGCTCTTTTGGTTGCTGCTTTAAAATCGGCGATTACTTTTTGGATTCCGTTTTTGTCTAAAGCTTGTGGCGTTTCCTCATCATGATAACCAATTGCAGACGGTGCCACCGTTTGCCATCCACCATTAGAAATATCTAATTTTTTATTGCCTTTCCAGGGCGAAGTAACACTGGCTTTTCGACCGGCATGCGCCAATTGAATTCCCGGCATCGCATTTTGACTTTTGATAAAAGCCGTAATCGCTTTCATTTTTTCGATATGCTCGTCTTTCCAAATTCCTAAATCTTCCGGAGAAATGCGTCCTTCGGGAGCTACTGCAGTTGCTTCCTGAATGATTAATCCGGCACCACCACTGGCGCGACTTCCTAAATGTACCAAATGCCAATCATTAGCAAAACCATCAACAGATGAATATTGGCACATAGGTGAAATCGCAATTCGATTTTTAAAACGGATATCTTTTATTTGTAAAGCTGAAAATAACAAAGAAGCCATAGGATTTGTTTTTTAAGAAACGTAAAGTTACGCTTCAAAGCGCAAAATGAAAATTATTAACAAACATTTATTACCCTAGGTTTAAGGTAAATCTTTGCAACTAAAATAGAAAATGTTACTTTAGCCGAATTATATAAAGAACTGAAATTAAAAAATGGAAATAATTATCAAGCTTTCTCAATTTTTATTGAGCTTATCATTACTGATTATTCTTCACGAATTAGGACATTTTATTCCTGCCAAATTATTCAAAACCAGAGTTGAAAAATTCTATTTGTTTTTTGATGTGAAATTTTCACTTTTCAAAAAGAAAATCGGTGAAACGGTTTATGGAATCGGTTGGTTGCCACTGGGCGGTTACGTGAAAATTGCCGGAATGATTGACGAAAGTATGGACAAAGAGCAAATGGCTCAGCCACAACAACCTTGGGAATTTCGTTCTAAACCGGCTTGGCAACGTTTAATTATTATGTTGGGAGGAGTTACTGTAAACTTTATTCTTGCTTTTATTATTTACATCGGAATGGCTTTTGCCTTTGGCGAAACTTATATTGCAAATGCTGATTTGAAAGACGGACTTTTGATTGAAAATCCGGCTATGATTAAAGCAGGTTTCCAAACGGGAGATAAAATTTTGGCGGTTGACGGAGTTCAAATTGCCAAATTTGACAATGACATCAACATGAAAATCGCAATGGGTAAAGAAGTTCTTATTGAAAGAAACGGTGCTCAACAAAGCATAAAATTACCAAATGATTTTATTGATCAGTTATCTACCAAATCTGAAAAAATACCTGTTGTTTCAATTCGTATGCCTTTTGTAATTGGAGCTGTAAGCGATGAATCTACTAACAAAAATTTACAGGCAAAAGATATTGTTCTTTCGTTAAACGGTCAGAAGACGAAATATTTTGACGAAGCCAAAACTATTTTGGACAGTAATAAAGGAAAAACTATTTCGGCTGTGGTTTTACGTGACCAAAAAGAAACTCCAATTCAACTTAATGTGAACAAAGAAGGGAAATTAGGAGTGCAGCTAGGCGGTTTAGGAATGGATTCTTTGGAAAAATTGGGGTATTATAAAGTAAGTACACAGGATTTTGGCTTTCTGGAATCTATTCCAGTGGGAATTGAAAAAGGGAAAAATCAATTGATTGGTTACGGAAAACAATTAAAAATGATTTTTAGCCCAAGCACCGGAGCTTATAAACAAGTGGGTGGATTTGCGGCTATATACAATATTTTTCCTAGCACCTGGAGTTGGGAAGTGTTTTGGAACATCACCGCTTTGTTATCAATTATGCTTGGTGTAATGAACTTATTGCCTATTCCTGCACTGGATGGTGGACATGTAATGTTTTTATTATACGAAATTGTTTCCGGTAAAAAACCAAGTGATAAATTTTTAGAAAACGCCCAAATGGTTGGTTTTGTATTACTTATCACGCTGTTGTTATTTGCTAACGGAAACGATATTTATAAGGCTATTGTAGGTAGATAAAAAAAATCGATTTTTTTTGATTTTTTGTTTGCTACATTCAAAAAAAGTCTTATATTTGCATCCGCTAAGAACAAGCTAACAGCGCTTAAATTTAGCTAACAAAAACGTTCCTTACGCATATTAAATATACAGTTTCCTCCTTAGCTCAGTTGGTTAGAGCATCTGACTGTTAATCAGAGGGTCCTTGGTTCGAGCCCAAGAGGGGGAGCTTTTATTAGAAAGCCTTTACAGTAATGTAGAGGCTTTTTTTGTTTAAATCTTATTGTATGCATTTTGTTTATATCATTTATTCTTCACAAACAGACTCCTATTATATAGGTGAAACTTCAAATTTCCAACTTCGATTGGAATGGCATAACTCAGGCGAATTTGCCAATTCTCATACTAAAATATCTAGAGATTGGGTTTTATTTCATTTGATTGAATGCATTGATATAACTCAAGCCAGAAAAATAGAGAGACATATAAAAAACATGAAAAGCAAAACATATATTTCGAACCTCAAAAAATATCCTGAAATTTCTCAAAAACTATTACTAAAATACAGTTAATAAACCCAGTTAATCAGAGGATCCTTGTCCCGATAGTTATCGGGACGAGCCCAAGAGGGGGAGCTTTTTATTGGAAAAGCCATTCGGACATGGCTTTTTTTATTTCCATACTCTCCAAACTACCGCAAATACTGGACATGACGTCGATTACCATTACAGGAATTAGTTCGAAAACCGTCATTTTCTATAATTAAATTTTCAGGGTAAATTATACTCAAAAAACTCGCTTTTCCCGCGCCAGATAAGTGGTTGGATAAAGAACTGTAAAAAATATGCCCTTCAATTGCCTATCTATGGTTAGACAATTGAAGGGCAATTATATTCTCTGATGGTTTTATAATTTTACAATCTTTTCTTTACCATCGTATGAGAGTGTTTTATTAAAATTAGTAGTTGGGTTCTCTCTAAACTGTTTTCCATCAGTTACAATTACAATATTAAACTTTCTGTTTTTTAGCATACCGTTGAAACTACCTCTTCTTTTTCCAATCATTAAGGCTTGAGTTTTATCGTTCCATTTAAAAGTAATAGTTGAGTAAGCACCTTTCTCGTAATTGTAATTATCATTTTCATCTTCATATAAAGTAAACTCCCCATCGGCTCCGGGATATACACGGATTTCTAAATTATCCCATTTTTTTTCCGTAGCATATTGTACTTGTGGTCCAAAAGGAATTATGCTTCCTGATTTGATATATAATGGAATCTCATCAATTGTTGTTGCTTTGGTTATTTCCTGTCCACCATTAATTTTTTCGTTGGTCCAGAAATCGTACCAGGATGTTCCTTTCGGTAAATATACTTTTGTTGATTTCACCTGAGCAAAAGTAGTTTCTTGTATTTTTGCACTATTTGTATCCTCATTTTTATTCCAGCCTGTTTCTTCGTTTGATTTTACAATAGTCTCAGGTGTATATTGTGCATGAACAACAGGTGCAACTAAAATTGATTTACCAAATAGATACTCATTATTCATGTCAACCACTTTCTTATCATCGAAATCCATTACCAAAGCACGCATCATGGTCGATTGATTTTTTGTAATATCCCATGAAGCGGAATAAATGTATGGCAACAGTGAATAACGTAAATCAATGGTTTTGACTATAGCATCATAAATAATGTCTCCTTTTTTTCCGAAATTGTATATTTCTCTGGGAATATCAGTACCATGAGAACGCATCATAGGGGTAAATGCACCAAACTGCATCCAGCGTACATACAATTCCTGAAATGATGGATTCTTAGTTCCGTCACCCCATCCTTTTTTGTAAGAACCTGCAAAAAAACCTCCAATATCCGTATTCCAATACGGAATGGCACTCATAGAAAAGTTCAAACCAGCCGGAATCTGATTGCGCAGAGACTGCCAGGATGAATTAACATCACCCGACCAGGTATTAGCACCATAACGTTGTTGTCCTGCAAAAGCGGAACGTGTAAGAATAAAGATTCGCTTATCTGAACTTTCTGCACGCTGGTGTTCAGAAACTCCTCCTACGGTCATCAAAGGAAAAGCATTACGCACCTTTCGGAAAGAACCTAAATAGGTTTTAATATCAAAATCCGAAGGTTTAAAATCCAAGTGGTCAGGTTCTGACGAATCAATCCACCAACCATCAATACCTACTGAAAAAAGACCTTTACTAAGATACTTCCAATAAATGTTACGAGCTTCCGGATTATATGGGTCATAAGGTTGAACTCCGGATGGATAGTCCCGATTAGGAGGCCATGATTCAACACCAGATTGCGGCCAGGTACCAAAATTTAAAAGCATCCCTTTTGGTTGCATTTCCCGAAATTGTTTGGTTTGTGGTCCAAATGAATTCCAGATAGATATAATCATGTGTGCATTCATATTGTGAATATCATCCACCATTTTCTTTGGATTTGGAAATTCAGTATTAAGAAATTCCATCGCATTCCATAAGTAATTATTGCCCCAATACTGCCAATCCTGAATAATTCCGTCCAGTGGTACTCCAAGTTCACGATATTTACTCACAACCCCAACTAATTCATTTTGACTTTTATAACGCTCCTTACTTTGCCAATAGCCAAAGGTCCATAAAGGAAACATAGGAGCTTGTCCGGTAAGTTCTCGCATACCCGCAATAGAACCGTCAATATTATCACCAAGTATAAAGTAATAGTCAATACAATCGCCCACTTCTGATTGAAATGAAGTACTTTCGGGTTTATCCTCAAAAATAGTTGGAGAGTAATTGTCCCAAAATAATCCGTATCCTTTAGTAGATACTAAAAAAGGAACATAATCATCAACATTCCCTTGTACCATATTGATTTTGGCATTACGCAACGATAACTGACCACGTTGTTGTTGTCCCAAACCATATATAGCTTCGTCTTGATCTAATTTAAACTCTTGATTTACATTGTATGTTTTAGATCCTGCATCATTAAAATCGGTAAAACTTGCGCCTGATGCTGTCTCGCTTAAAAGTGCTGACCCGGCAAGAGAGTTAAAAGAAACTTTGCCCGATTTTACATCAATAGTCACTTTCAATTTTTTACTTTGCAAAGAAACAAGATCTCCTTTTTGTTGAGTGGTGAATTTAATGGACTCTGGTTTTTTAATTACAGACAGACTCTCTTTTTTGAAAGCAATTCCTTTCGGTGATTTTAAAATACGTACAATCGTTGGACTGTAAAATTGGATTTCAACATCCAGTGCCTGGAATTTAGTTTTTACTCCAAGAGTTGTTTTTTGATAATCTTGAGCTGTTAAGGACGAAAAAGAGAATAATACCAGCAATAGCAAGTACTGCGGATTTTTACTCAGAAATGCATTTCTCATTTGGTTTAATTTTTTAGTTAATCAAAGAACCAAAATTATTTTTTATCATTTAAAGAAACAGGTACACTATGTTGTTTTCATGGGTGCATTTGGTTGTTTATTTTTTTATAGCAGTTCATTATCAGTATTTCTTTCACTTTGCGCATACTTTGAAGGACTTACTCCAAAAGCTTCTTTGAAATATTTACTGAAATATTTTTGAGTATTAAAGCCCACTTTTTCGGATACCTCAGCAACCGAATATTGTCTCTGAATTAATAGTTGAGCGGCTCGTTTTAATCGAATGGAACGAATGAATTCCGAAGGAGAAAGTCCTGTAATGGATTGTAGTTTTTTATACAAAACGGTTCGATCCATAGCTAAATCCCGGCTGAACTCCTGAACAGAATATTCGGCATTATCCATGTTTTTTTCCAGACAAGAAAGTGCCTTTTCAATTAATTGTTCATCGAGTGATGTTATGGTAATCTCTTTGGGGTTCACTTCTAATTTTTGAGAAAAAGTAGCTTGACGAAGGTTCTTCTGCGCAATCAGTTTCTCTATTCGAAGCAACAAAATATCGAGATTAAAGGGTTTAGACAAATACTCGTCAGCTCCGGATTGATAACCTGTAATTTTGAGCTCTTCGGAGGAACGAGCGGTTAATAAAATTACCGGAATATGTGAAGTTTGCAAATTGGATTTTATGCTTTCGCATAATTCAAAGCCATTTACTTTAGGCATCATCACATCGCTTATAATCAAATCAGGAGTTATTGACAAAGCCATTTCTATACCTACTTCACCATCAGCTGCTTCAAAAACTTCGTATGTATTAGCTAACTCATTCACGAGAAAAGACCTTAAATCCTCATTATCTTCCACTACCAGAATTTTCTCTTTTCTTACATCTGCTTGCAAACTTTGATTCTCAGTTAAAAGCTTTGAATCTGTATTTTTTACTTCCAAATCTGTTTTTAACGGAACAAGATGAGTTGGAATTGTTATTGTAAATACTGTTTTCACATTGGGCTCACTCGTTACGATAATTTCTCCCGAATGCAATTCTACATATTCTTTTACCAGATGCAAGCCAATGCCACTTCCCCCTTGAGTTGTTGTGGCTTGATAAAAACGTTCAAATAAATGCGGCATATCTTTATCAAGAATTCCCGAACCCGAGTCGATAACTTCTAAATGAACTGCATCCGCATTTTTTTGCAAAATACTAAGTTTTATAGTCCCTCCTTTTGGCGTAAACTTAAATGCATTCGACAATAAATTATTGATTACTTTATGTAATTTATCTTTATCAAAATACATAAATAACTCTGAAACATTCGATTGTATTGAAAATTCAATTTGTTTTTCCTGAGCCAATTTGCTGAATAATTCTTCAAATTGTTTTACAAAATCTACCAAGTCACCAAAAGTCAGATGCAGTTTTTCACCCGAAATTTCCAATCGCCTAAAATCCAATAATTGATTGACCAAATGCTGTAAATTAATAGCATGACGGTAGACTAAACGAATTCTTGATTCTAAATGAGTTTCTTTTATTTCTTTCAATATCGATTCGAGAGGCGTAATAATTAAGGTAAGTGGTGTGCGGAATTCATGGCTTACATTAGTAAAAAAACTAAACTTCATTTCATTCAGTTTTTCTTCGTTCTTCCTCATTATTTTTTGAGTGGTCCATTGTTTGTAATATCGCAAAGCAAAATAGAGCAAGAATAAAGCTGTTGCTAAATATAAAATATATGCCAAAGGGGTTTTCCAAAAAGGCGGATGAACTATGATGCTAATTTGTGAATAATCATCAGTCCATGCCCGACTATTGCTGGCGGTTTTTACTTTTAATACATAAGTTCCGGGCGCCAGATTAGTATAGGTGGCACTTCCTGTTCCGCTTTTAGCCACTATTTCCCGCCAATTATCATCAACTCCTTCCAAACGATATCGGTAATAGGTTTGTGTAGGATTGACATAATTTAGCGCAGAGAAATGAACCGTTATAAAATTCTGATTGTAATTTAACTCTATGCGACTGGTTGTAGCAGTTGCTTTTTTCAGTATCGTTTTCCCGTCATAGGATTCCCCTACTTTTACTTCACTGCCAAAAAGCTGTAGCCCCGTAAACAATGGTTTTTGTAATTGCTTTAAATCCCGGGGCTTTTTTAAATCAATAACATTAAAACCATTTACACCTCCCATGAATAACTTTCCGATTTCATCGGTATAAATAGCATTGGTAACAAATTCATTTTCAATCACACCATCATAATGATTAAAATTAGCAATAGCAAAATCAAGCTGTTTTCCTTTGTTGTTGACTGTTATTCGGGAAATACCGGCAGCGGTTGTAACCCATAGCTTCCCCTGTTTGTCTTCCGCAATAGCCTTAATACTGTTATTGACCAAACCATCATCGGTATAGAGCGTATGAAATTCTTTTTTTAGGGGATTCCAAACATTTAGTCTATCCTGAGTACCCAGCCAAACTATCCCCCGACTGTCTTTAAAAACACAGCTATAGTGCTGATTTTTATTGTTCAAAATTTTATTAAAAGGTTGACCAATGTGTTGTTTTTTATAATTATACACAAATAATCCTGCGTCACTTATTCCTATAAAAGTCTGCTTGCCAAAAGGAATTAATTGAGAAACGGAACCTAATCTTTCCCCATTCAACTTCGGTTGCAACAATTGGGCATTTCCAGTTGTTGAATTAAATTCAACCAATCCTTCGGTTGCTGCCAGTAAAAATTGATTTGCTGATTGCTCAACAATGTTTCGGCAATGGTATTGTAACTCAATAGGTTTTATCTGATTGTTTTGTAAACAATACATCCCTTTATTTCTGGTACAAATCCAAATCCTATCTTTGGAATCTTTTGTCATCGAAAGACAATCGGCATCAGCTGGTAAACCTTGGAAAACCGAGAGCGTATTTTTTTGAAAATTATAGCTGTACAATCCATTTCTTGTCCCTATCAGAAATGTATTCGGTGTTATTTCTGTAAAACAGTTTATATTAATATCCTTATCCTGAGTGCCAAAAAATGTTTTACCAATATTCTTGAATTTAAAACGATCGGGATGATAATACAACAGCCCATGATTAAAGGTCCCAATCCAGAGTCCGCCTTGTGAATCATTATAAAGGGTACTGGCTTCCGTATGTACCTGCGTTCCGTCAACCAATTTAAACGAGGGAATAAATTGTTTCTCTTTTAAATTTTTATCAATAAACCATAACCCAATAGCACAACTCACCCATAAATTACCTCTACTATCCACAGAAATAGTGTTGAGCCAATAATCGGTTTGAAGTATTTTTTTGTGCTTTCGGTTCTTAATATCATAAGCCAACATAAGACCGGCAGAACCATTTCTTATTTGATACAATGAATTATTTGATTGAACGACCATTAGGGTTCGATTGTATCGCTTTTGCTCTTCTTCTGATAAAGAATTGGTTCTAAACAGTTCTTTAGCTGTTTTTAAATCATAACAAACGATTAATCCGTTTCTATAAAAAAGAAAAAGCTGTTTCTGAATTACTGCTATATCATAAAGTTGGTCTTTAATGCCATTGGGAGTGGAAACATTTTGAAGAAAAACAGTAGCTTTCTCTTTTTGAGCATCTTTAAACAAAAGCTTATCAGAGGTTGTAAGTATCCAATAATTTTGGTAAGCGTCCAGAAAAAAGTCGGCAATTGACTCCCGGATTCCCATAGAGGATAATACTTTTTTTGGATTTTGTTCAAAGCGTTCCTGTTTAATATCAATAAGCATCAGTTTTCCTTTGTCTTTTATCCACATGTAATCTTTGTCTACATAGCTGTGGTGAAATCCGTTATAGTCGGTTAAAGGATAATTGGTATTGCTTTTTTGATGTAAATATTTAAAGGATGTTCCATCGTAAATATTTGTTAATCCTTCGGTAGTAATAACCATTCTCCCATCCTGAAGTTGCGAAATAGTACGGATCCTATTGTCGGAAAGTCCATCTTTGGAATCAATTGCTGAAAAGACAAAAGAATGTTGCGCACATAGTGACACATAAAAACAAAAAAAACATCCAAGTAAAATATAACGCATTGTGGCTATTTATCTATTTCGAATAACTAATCTACAAAAAAAAGAAGAACTTGGAATAAAAGTTTCTTTTACTCCAAGTTCTCTGGCTAACTTTGACAAATTGTTTTTTTAAGTGATTTTAATATTTTTCTCTTTTCTGAAAAGAATTAACTAATAATTAATGGCGAACAAAAGCTCGCCATTTGATATTTATTTTATATATCCTGGATTTTGATCAAGATTAGAATTTGTCAGTAATGCATCATTAGGAATAGGAAATAAATTAAAATTATTGTTTTTAGTTGCATTATGTGAAAACCATGATTTTGTTGAAAACACACCAAATCTGATAAGATCCTGACGACGGCGTCCTTCTTGTGTAAACTCCCAACCTAACTCATCAAGAAATCTACCCATAACAATATCGGCACCGCCTTCAAAAGTCTGAGAATTTTTATCGCGTCTTCCATAATCATAATTGCTTCCTAGCATCAATTGCGCATCGGTTACTATAGCTAATGCAGGATTATTTTTAAATGCTCTTTCGCGAACTTCTGTTACCAAAGTACCAGCTCCTGGCTGTCCAGCTCTTAGTAAAGCCTCAGCTTTCATAAGTAATATGTCTGCATAACGAAACATTGGCCAATCATTACTTAAACGATTTGTAGCGCCAATAGCATACTCAAATTTACCCCAACGAAGGCCATCATCTTTATCAGATTCATCTATTGAAGGAACTGCATTTGTATAATTAATTGATAATGGTTCACCAGTAATAGCATATTGTTGGCCAGCAATAAAATTCTCTTTTAAACGAATATCATTTGGATTATAAGAATTTATAAATTGTGGAGTGGCACAAACTCCGCCCCATGGAGAATTTGTAAATTGATATGTTTTTTGATTTTCACTTGCCAGAGTGTACATATGAAAGTCAAATGCATTCCAATCTTTTACATATTTCTCATCAAAAGGAAGAGCAAAAATTATTTCATTTGAATTTTCATTCTCAGTAATGAATACATTTTTTTGATTTGCCTCTAAAGAATAATGACCAGAATTTATTACGTTATCACAAGCAGTGATACATTCAGCCCACATAGTTTGTCCACGCCATACCTCAGCATTAAGATACATCTTAGCCAGTATTGTATTAGCTACCCATTTGTTGATTCGTCCATAATAAAGACCTCTTGGGGTTTCTGACAAAACTCCTATATTATCTTTAATTTCTTTTACTATAAAATCAAAAACTTCGGCTCTGGTAGCTTGTTTTGGCAAACTTGTATCACTAAAATCAGTAACAATTGGTACATTACCATATAAATCCACTAGGATATAATAATATGAAGCACGAAGTACTTTAAGTTCAGCTAGAAGTCCTGTTTTTCTTTCGTCGTCAACAGCAATTTTGCCAGTTTCAATTTGGTATATTATTCGATTACAGGTGTTAACTCCTTCAAAAGTACGACTCCATGGTTGCAACACACCATCATCACTTGAAGTCCAGGTATGTTCATGCATTCTTTTATAAGCATAACCATCTACCCAACCTATACCTGTTCGTGCAGGAAGTACATCCTGATCTGCAGGAAGTTCCTGAGCTCTTACAACTCCATTCCATAAAAGCATTGTTTTTCTCCAAGGTATATATGCTGCATTTACTAATGCACTAATATCTGTTTCTGTACTTGGTGTATAATTTTCTGAAATAACAGATCCATAACTGTCATCAACTAATTCAGTACACGAAAAGGTACTAAATAACATAGCAATACTTATTGCTAAAAATATATTTCTTGTTTTCATTGTATTTTTTTTGAAATTAAAATTGAGCTTGTACTCCAAAAGTAAAAGAGGTTATAGTAGGATATCTACTTCTGCTATCTACACCAGGATTCAATCCTGATGTGTTAACCTCAGGATCAATACCTTTATAACCTGTAATTGTTAATACATTCATTACAGTACTATAAAGCCTTATAGATTTAAAAATAGAAGACTTCATTTCTTTGAATGAGTAACCAAGTGTTATATTATCAATTTTAACATAATCTCCGTCTTCAACATAATAGCTATTAAACTGAGGTGCTATTGTATTATTCAATAATGTTTTTCCAAATACTAAATCATTTACTGAGGAAAGACGATTATCAGCATATCCGTTTTGAGTACCTTCATAGTTCATACGAGCTTCATTAACTACCTGAAAACCAAAAGCACCACGAATGTTTACATTTAAATCAAAATTTTTGTATCTAAATGTGTTAACCCAGCTGGCATACCATTTTGGTAATCCGTTACCAATGACACGTCTGTCTGTAGGACTTTGAGCAAAATCATCATAATTTACTCTTTCATTTGCCGCATTTAAATACACCCACTTACCTTCTTCATCTACATCTACCACTTTAAAGCCATAAAAATTACCTACTGGCTGACCAACCTGTACTCTGTGGGATGAAGTTGTCATTCCTTCAAAATTTACATTTCCAGTATCAAAATAATCAAATTGCGTTTTAAAGGCTCCATCCAAACTTTTAAGTTTATTTTTGTTAGTCGAATAGGTTCCTGTAGTTGTCCATTCAAAATCATTAGTTTGCACTGGTATTCCAGATACTAAAACTTCTAAACCTCTATTTTGCATTGTACCTCCATTAGCAACAATTGTAGGGTATAAATTTGGAGGTGTTGGTACATTATAAGAATATAATAACCCATCTACATTACGATTATACGCGTCAATAGACCCTGATAAACGACCGTCAAACATTGAAAAATCAACACCTATATTTGTTTCTTTCTTTTCTTCCCATCTTAAATCAGGATTTGGATTTGAAGCAGGTGTAATTGTTCTAACCCATTGCCCGTTTACTAAAGCAAAATCACCATATTGTAACAATGCTACACCAAGAAATGAATTTGCAGGTTGTGAACCTGTAACACCATAACCAGCACGAAGTTTTATTTCGTCAAATAAAGTCTGGTTTTTCATAAAATTCTCGTTGGTTATTTTCCACCCTAAAGAAACCGCAGGAAAGGTACCCCAAGCATTATTTGTTCCATAAAGCTGACTAGCTCCTTCATGACGTAAACTTGCCATTAAAAGATATTTATCATCATAGGCATAAGTCATACGACCAAAGAAGCTGATTAAATTTGCATGATTTTTAGAACTATTCATTGTTGCAAGACCCAATGGGAGCGCTGAACCTGCTCCTATATTATGCCATCCGCCAAAATAATCATCCTGAAAACCGTAGTTAGACATATTAGATCTTTCAATATCAGATTCAATATAACTATAACCGCCTAATACGCTGAATTTATTCTTATCGATTGTTTTATCGTATTTAGCCGTAAGTTCTGTTTGTTTTTCCATTCGATTAAATCCTGAAATAGATGAATACCCCGGAAAACCATATACTGTTGCTGATGAATGTTGAAGTGTTTCTGAATAGCCAGTTGCTCTATTTTCTTTCACATAAGAGAAAAGGGCATTAAGAGTTAAATCCTTAATGGGATTGTATGTTAATGTACTATTGTATCTGATTTCAGATGTTTTAACATTACCATCAGCCTCATTCAATAATGCCAGAGGATTTAGATAATCCAATTTGTCTTTATTTTGATAATATGTACCATCTGCATTATAAATAGGATCTGTAGGATTTCTGCGTAAGGCCTGCCAATATGCTCCACCGTTAAAACTACCTGCATCTGATGTGGATGTAAATTTATTTTCCCTTCCTAAAATAGAAAATTTCACTAACAACTTATCATCAAACATATGATGGTTGATTTCAATACGGCCTCTAAAAGTATTATTGTCTGATTTTAGCATAATCCCTTGCTGGCTGTTGTAGTTAAGATTAGCAGCATAGCTTGTTTTAAAACTTCCTCCTCGCATAGAAAGATTGTGTACATGAGTGATTGGTGTACGGGTGATTTCATTAAGCCAATTTACATCACTACCCTTGTCATATTGTGGGTAAAGTTCTCTAAACTTTTGACTGGAAAGCATATCTAATTTATTTGCAATGCTGGATGTACTTACATATCCTGTGTACTGAACATCATCAATTTCTCCTCCTTTTGCTTTTTTAGTAGTAATTAAAATTACACCGTTAGTACCACGTGTTCCATAAATTGCTGCAGCTGATCCGTCTTTAAGCACGTCTATGCTCTCAATATCCTCCGGCGCAACAGTATTAAGCGCTCCGGGAATTCCATCAATAAGTACTAATGGATCTGTGTAAGCACCTGAAAGTGTGTTGTTGCCTCTAAGTTTAATTGAGGTTACTGCTGTAGGATCACCACTTGTATTAGTTATGGCCAGACCAGCTACTTTACCTTGTATAAGCTGACCGGCATCTTTTACCTGCCCCTGATTAAAATCTTTAGAGGAGACTTTTGCTACTGCACTAGTTACATCACCTTTTTTCTGAGTACCATAACCCACAACAACTACTTCATTTAAATCAGAGATGTCTTCTTTCAAGCTTACATTAATCGTTTTTTGATTTGTAACTATAATCTCTTTTGTAGTATATCCAATATAAGAAAACAATAAAACATCTTTTTCAGAAGCTTCAATAGAATAGTTTCCGTCTAAATCTGTAGTAGTACTTTTATTAGTACTTTTTACCAGAATCGTAGCCCCGGGTAAAGGTAATCCTTGCTGATCTGTAATTTTACCTTTAACTACATTTTGCTGTACTAAAAGCAAATTAGTTGATTCTTTTAGTCTTTCATTTTTAGGGATAAACGAAATTGTTTTGCCTTCAATAATCCAGGTAATTGGTGTTGCCGCTACGGCTTGTTCTAGTACTTTTTCTACAGGAACATCTACGACATCAATAGATATTGGTTTAACTTCTTTTAAAATGGCCATATCATAGAAAAAAACATAATCTGTTTGATTTTTTATGACCGATATTACTTTCTTAAACGGGACATTTTTCCCTGATAAAGTAATTGTTTGTGAGGATACTGCTGCTGAAACTTGAAAAGTTAGAGCAACAACTAATACGGATGTTAATTTCATAACTTTCCAGGCGTTAGCAATTGGCCAATGGTTTTTTGGCTTGGTTTTTGGTAATAATTTCATAATTTTGGTAATGATTTTGGTTAATAATAAATTCTCCTTGCTTGGTTTATCTATCTATTTTCCATTAATTGTTCGTTCCTCTTTATTATTTTAGGAACTAGCCAGCAATGCTACCAACATTTGCTGGCTTTTTTTATGGTTAACAGATACATATTTTATATAAAAAGGGTTTCCCCATTTTAATCTAAATTAGGGTATCACTCTTAAAATATTTCCATCTATTTTAAAATGGACTTTATTTTTTTCTAAAATTTTCAATACTTGTGATAATTGTAAATTTCGTTGTATTTCTCCTTCAAAAATTCTTTCAGGTATGTCTTTTTCAAATACAACATCTACATTATACCAGCGACTTAGTTGGCGTAAAACTGTTTGAAGACTAGCTTTTTCAAAATAGAATACACCGTTTTTCCACCCCATCACTGCTTCTATATTTACATTGTCATTTATAGTAATGACGCCAGATTTTTGTTTTTGAGCTTGCTGTCCGGGTTTTAACAGTACTTTTTTAGTTTTCTCAGTAATTAACACGCTTCCTTCTAAAAGAGTAGTATTTACACTGGTTTCGTCATCATACGCATTTATATTAAAATGAGTCCCTAATACATTTACCAGCATATTATTAACAACAACCCTAAAAGGTCTCTTTTTATCTTTGGCAACTTCAAAATAAGCTTCTCCGGTTAGGATTACTTTTCTTTCGTTTGGAGCAAAAGAAGTTGGAAACATAATTGACGAAGATGCGTTAAGCCATACTTTTGTACCGTCTGATAATTCCAGATTATATTGTCGCGCTCTGGGAGTAGTCATGGTATTGTATGCTAATTGAGCATTCTTACTCGTTTTATATACCAGTTTGCCATTCTTTTTTGAAACAAGAGTGTTGTTTTGATTCGCCAATACTCCATTTCCAACACTATCCAAAACAATTTTGGAACCATCAGAAAGTGTTAATATAGCTCCTGATTTCCCTGGTGCTTTGTCATTTTTTTCTTTAGATGTTATTACACTAGTAGATGGGGCTTCTTTTTGGAAGAGGGTAAAAGTTCCAATGCCAATAGCAACAATAATACTTGCAGCTATCGCTATTTTTTTCCAATTGAGCATGTTTACAACTGGTGTCTCTTTCGTTTTTGAAGAAGTTTTCATTTTCTTTTTAAGTTCGTCAATGAACTTTTTAGTCAACTCAGGACTGATGGAAGGAATTTCTACAGAATCATAATTTTCCTGAAGAATAGTATTTAGCTCTTCTGAATATTTAGGATTGTCCAACATTGTGAGTAGCATGGTTTTTCCTTCAGGGGTGATTTCTCCTGAAATAAACTGCTCCATAAGCTCTTTGAACACTTTTTTTTGATACATAAATACAAATTTAAAAACGACATTAAAAGCCGTTTAATTATAAAGACGAGATTTGTTTGCTAAAGTGGCAATGAAAAATGAAAAAATTTATTCGAAAAAAAACGATCCTAATAAAATTATAGTCAAAAAACTGATGATATGGTGATTGTGAAGATAATTTCTAAGAAAATTTAAGGCATGCATCAGATGCCAACGAACCGTTCTTGTTGCCAGACCTAATTTTTTGCTTATATAATCGGCATCTTTTCCTTCCATGCGGCTTAATAAGAAAACTGAGCGTCTGGGTTCGGGTAAAAGTGCTGCTCCTTCGTTTATGATCTTAACTAATTCCTGAAATTCAAATTGCTCATCAGGTTTTAAAAATAACTCTTGTAGTTTTTGATCTTTCAATGTATCAGTTTCTACCAATTTTTTTCTAATATGACTAATAATTAAATTACGACTCACAATAAAAAGATAATTTTCAAAACTTTTTACTTCAGCTAATTTGTCTCGTTTTTCCCAAATTTGAATAAAAACATCTTGGGTTAATTCTTCGGCAATAGAATAAGATTTAACAAAACTTAAGGCGTGTTGTAGCACTTTTTGCCAATATTTTTCAACTAATTTAGAATAAGATAATTCGTCGCCTGATGCAATACTCAATAGAAGATCAGATTCATTTGAAAGTTTCAAATTAGAGTTCATACTATTAGATTGGCTATTAATTTATAGAATAAGATAAAAGCAAACATAATTAAAATACCTTAAGTAACAATTATTAAGGATTAAATAATAGGGGAGGCATTAGCAAAAAGAAAATAAAAGTTGATGGTATATTTAGAATCTATTTTTTTAAAATCCCAGACTTAAATGATATAATTTCTCTAAATTAACTATAAATTGGTTTGAAAAAACGATATTTTCGGGAGCTTTTTTGTGCTAAATTTTCGAGTGATAGCAAGAAATAAAAAAATCCTTTGCTTTCGGAAAAGGATTTTTATGCTATATCTCATTCTGGAAAAGAACAATAAAAACTAATTTTGGTTCACTAATAATTTGTAAGCAATCACGCTGTTATGGTTAAAGGTGGGAACGTATATCAAATTTTCCTTTTCATTATATCCTAAATCAGCAGTATTCATCTGCCCTTGAACATCTTGTAATTTTCGAATTTCGCCATTGGCTTTTACATAATAAATCAATCCCGCCCAACAGCTAACTATAAAATCACCATTTTTAAGTTTTTCTAAACCATCTCCTGATTTTTCAAAACCTTTAGCTAAAACACTTATATTTTTCTTTTCATCTATTTTCCAAAGTTCTGTATTGGCTAAAACATATAATTCTTTATCAATCCATTTTAATCCATTGGCATTGGTTACGTTTTGTAAATAAAGTTCGCTTCGGTCATTTTTAATGCAGTAAATTTTATTTGCACGGGTATCTGATACATAAACCACACCTTTGTTATCTACCGTTATATCGTTCAAAAATATAGCATTTTCGATTTCTAATTTATTAATGATTTTTCCGCTCGAAATATCAATACTTACTACTGCGTCTATATCTGCCACGTAAAGTGTTTTTTTATAAAGTGCTAAGCCTTTAGGTGCGTTTAGGCCTTCAATCCACTTTGCGTTTTTAATACTGCCATCAGTATTAAGGACAGCAATGCCTCCTTTTCCGTCTTTTGCATTACCGGCGCCATCTATCAGACTCACAAATAAGCTTTTTTCAGTCGCACTATACAACACCGATTCAGGTACGGCTAAATTTGAAGTTTCCCAAACAGCTTGTGAAAGTTTTTGGGCTTTTGCAGCAAAAGTTAATGTCATAAAGACGAGTAAACTTAAAAATTTGTATTTCATATTAGTTTAATTTTTGTTTTTTTAAGATTTGACTTTATAGCCTAACAAAAATATTGATTTCAGATTCAGGAACGAAAAATTTTTCGGAAAGACGATTAGCAACGATAGTCTTTCTACAACTATAAACTTTTTAAATCTTATTACGAATTAACAACTCTTTTATTTGCTACATTCAAAAAACCTCTTATATTTGCAACCGCTAAGAACAAGTCAACCGACAAACTTAGCAAACGGAAACGTTATTAAGTACATTAAAATATACAGTTTCCTCCTTAGCTCAGTTGGTTAGAGCATCTGACTGTTAATCAGAGGGTCCTTGGTTCGAGCCCAAGAGGGGGAGCTTTTTTTAGAAGCCTTTACAGCAATGTAGAGGCTTTTATTTTTTAATTAAGTAGTCATTGGCTTCTTCGTATGGAATTAATAATTCTCTTGATCCGTCTACATAAGGTGCAATTTCATAAGGATTGTAATGCAGGAGAATTCCTTTTTGGGTAAAGAAAATATTTTGTGCAACATGAAAAATATCATCTTCAAAAAGCATTCCGGTGCTGTTGATGGGTTGGTCTTTCGGGATTTGGAACTTTTCTCTGAATTTGGCTTCTGCAAAAACCTGAAATAAATTCCAGTTTTTAAACAAAGTTTCGTTAGGAATTTGTTTGCCGGTTTCGGGGTCAAAAAGTAAAGAGCGTAATCCGGCATAGCCGTGGGCGCCACCGGTAAAAGTGTAATGATTGATTTCGATGTTGATGAGGTTCTCGGAACGGTATTTTACTTTTCCTTCTATATTAGCTTCCCAGCCAAAATGATCTCTGGGAAAATCTTTTTTTATTTTTTCATAAGCCTGGATGAATGAAGTAGCCAGTTGCTCGTAATTGGTAGCGATATTGGGCTTGTCCCCAAAATCAATAATCGATTTTACGGTTTCAAAAACGGTTTTGTTAATACTGTCAGCAATAATTCCGGAATTGGTGGCAACAGGGATTTTTAATTTGATAGTTGGGCAATTTTCTTTGCAATCCAAAGAGGATGTTTTTTTAAAAGATTGATTTTCAAAATTTAATTCTTTGGAACAGCTAATAAAAAGTAGTAAGAAAACGAGCAGACTGTATTTCATTTTAAAAAAGTTTGAGGAAATTCCTTTTGTTTTGGGTATAAAAAATGCCTTCCTATAAAGAAGAAGTGACTTTAAAGATAGCGGTTTGATTTTAAAAATAAAAATCAGAAAAGGAATTAAGGCTTATTGCAGGTAGTAAATGTAGCCTACGTTTAGCCAAACCAGCCAGTCGTTGGCCTTGTTTTCTTTGTATAAATCCGGGTTGGGTTTTAGGCCGTCCACCCAGTCTGAAAAATAATATTGAAAACGTAAATCAATCATTAAATCGCTTAACGGAGCCAGTTTGTATCGGGTTCCTACACTGGAAACAATAGACCACACTGTGCCGCCTTCAGTCGAAAAACCATACTGACGATTGTCGGTTGGTGTTAGGTATTTTGGATAAGTTGTTAATGATGTTCCTAATGGTCCCATCGTTGAATAGGCTTCGGTGTTGTAATAACTAAATTGACCGCCCAAACTCACAAACGGACCTAAACTTCCTATTCTTGCCGTGAAATCACGAATACTCAACGGGAAATATTCTAACTGCATTCCAATGTTGGTTACAGAGCTGTTTCCTTTCATGGCTCTCAATTGGTCAGCTTCGAGTGAAGTTCTTTCCAGAGAAACCCATTCTCCAAAATGATCGAAATTTGTTTTGTTGTATGATAATTCGCTTCGAAGTTTAAAATGGTCGTTAAAATAAGTCTCGGGATTGTAACAGTCACATTCTGCCGTATAAGAAAAGTTGATGTAATGGATAATTCCAACTCCAATTCCGGTATTGCCGGCATTGGTTTTTAAATCGTGTCTTTCACCGTAATCGGATTGAAAAGCAACCGGACCGGCAATAGCTCCAATTTCGTGCGAAAAACCCAGCTGTGCATTTGTCTTATTGGAAAATCCAAATAAAACTGCTAAAACTAGTAGGCTTATCCATTTATTTTTGAGCATTTTAGTACAATTCAAGATACAACAAAGATATAAAAAAGCTTATTCAACTACTTAAATAATCAGTAAACTAGATGAAATGGATTTTTTTCAGATGAATTGCCTTTTAGTTAAAGTTTTTGTTGTCATTTCTTAATAAGAATAGAATTATTCTTTGGTTTTTAGGTAGTAGTTTTAGGTGAAATTTTTGTATAAAAATGTATATTTGTTAGGAAGCACAAAATGTTTTTTAACGTTAAAAACCTAAATATTATGTCTCAGGCTATTCAAGATTTTATGAATGGGGTTACATTGAGAAATCCCAATGAACCTGAATTTTTACAGGCTGTTTTAGAAGTTGCCGAAACAGTAATTCCTTTTATCGAAAAAAATAAAAAATACCAAAACCAAATGCTCCTGGAGCGAATGGTAGAAGCCGACAGAATTATCATTTTTCGTGTGGCCTGGATTGACGATAAAGGACAAACTCAGGTAAACAGAGGTTTTCGTGTTCAAATGAATTCAGCAATTGGGCCATACAAAGGGGGATTGCGTTTTCATCCTACAGTGAATTTAAGTGTTTTGAAATTCTTGGCTTTTGAGCAAACTTTTAAAAATAGTTTGACCACTTTGCCAATGGGAGGCGGAAAAGGAGGTTCGGATTTTGATCCAAAAGGGAAATCAGATATCGAAGTAATGCGTTTTTGCCAATCGTTTATGACGGAGTTGTGCAAATACGTAGGTGCTTATACGGATGTTCCGGCAGGAGATATGGGAGTAGGAGCCCGCGAAGTAGGTTATTTATTTGGGCAGTACAAAAAAATTCGAAATGAATTTACGGGCGTTTTAACGGGTAAAGGAATGTCTTACGGAGGATCATTAATCAGACCCGAGGCTACCGGTTACGGAGTGGTGTATTTTGCTCAGAGTATGCTGGAAACCCGTGGAATGGATTTGAAAGACAAAATTGTTGCGGTTTCGGGATCCGGAAATGTAGCGCAATATGCGGTAGAAAAAGCGACACAATTAGGAGCTAAAGTGGTTACGATGTCGGATTCTACAGGGTATATTTACGATGCTGACGGAATTGATGCCGAAAAACTGGCGTATATGATGCATTTGAAAAATGAATTGCGTACTAAAATCAGTGAATATGTTGTAAAATACCCGAATGCAAAATTCTACGAAGGCGCTAAATCCTGGGAACAACCTTGTGATATTGCTTTGCCTTGTGCCACTCAAAACGAATTGAACGCCGAAGATGCGCAAACTTTAGTGGCTAACGGTTGTGTTTGTGTTTCTGAAGGCGCTAATATGCCTTCGACTCCTGAGGCAATTGCTGTTTTCCACAAAGCCAGAATATTATTTTCTCCCGGAAAAGCTTCTAATGCCGGCGGAGTAGCCACTTCAGGACTGGAAATGTCCCAAAACTCTTTGCGATTGAGTTGGACGGCCGAGGAAGTAGATAAAAAATTAAAAACAATTATGCTTAATATTCATGCTTCCTGTGTGCAGTATGGTACCGAAGAAGACGGATATATCGATTATGTAAAAGGTGCCAATATTGCCGGATTTGTAAAAGTAGCCGATGCTATGCTTGCTCAGGGGGTCGTTTAGTTTTTTAGTCCTCAGTCCTTAGTCCTTAGTTACTTTTTAGCACTAAGGACTAGGGACTAAATAGCTAAGGACTCTTTTAACTATCTTCGCAATTCATTTTAGTAAAACCAATCCATGCAAATTAAAACCAAAGCAATTGTTATTTCGGCTTTAAAATATCAGGAAAAAAGTCTGATTGTAAAGTGCTTTACGTTGTCGCATGGATTGAAATCGTACTTTGTCAGAGATGCTTTTTCAGGGAGAAAAACGTCGCAAAAAATGGCTTATTTTCAGCCGATGAGTATTCTCGAAATTGAAGCTACTCATAAGAACAAAGGCACTTTGGAACATTTTAAAGAAATTAAAATTGCAGCGCCTTTTCAAAGCATTCATTCGGATATTTTCAAGAGTACGATTGTGTTGTTTCTTTCTGAAATTTTGCATCATTCCATTCATGAAGAAGAGAAGAACGAAACCCTTTTTACTTTTTTAGAAACCGCTTTGCATTGGTTAGACAATCATGACGAAATTGCTAATTTTCATCTGATTCTAATGCTCGAAATGACTAAATATCTCGGTTTTTATCCGGATACTTCCGATAGCGATATGCTTTTTTTTGAAATCAACGAAGGAATTTTTACGCCTTTTGCCGGAGCAAATGCTTTGAGCGAACATGAAACGCATTTGTTTAAAAAACTCCTAACGTTAAAATTAGACAGCAATCAAAAAGTATTTCATGTAATTGAAAGACAATTGCTCTTAAAAATCCTCATTGATTATTATGCGTATCATTTGGATGGTTTCAAAAGACCTAAATCACTAGAGGTTTTAAAAGAGGTTTTTGCCTGATTTATTTTTTTAGATTAGTTGGATCGATATTTATTTTGACACCTAAAGAAATAATATCTTTTTGTTGAGGGAATGAAGAATCCGTAAGATTCAAACTGTAAACATATTGAAGCTGAAGTTTGAAATTTTCTAATCCAGCCCGAATAGTCAGTGCAGGTTCAAACAACCAAAAAGCATTATTCGCTTTTAAATAAGCAACATCATAATTAGTTGCGTTATCATCGCCATTGATGTCTTTGTACTTTAGGTGAACAAGTCTTGAAGAAAGAGAAGTGGAAAAATATTTCCGGCTGTAACTAATACTGGGTTGAATTCCTATACGATTAAATTTGGCCGAAAAATTATCATATCCGCTTTCATCAGTATAATTTTTTAAGTCAAGTTTTCCAAAACAAAGTAATCCATAGGTTTCAAATACAAAATGACGAGCAATTTTGTTGAAATAGCCGGCACCTATTTCCAGCATTCTTCCCGTTGCTTTGTAGTCATCCGAGGAATCACTTAAGTATCCGCCATTGCCATTTTTTACCCAATCGCCATTGAATTGTAAAGCAATGTGATCGCTTATAGCATGGGCGGTTTGGATTTCAAATCCATTGGTATATTCACTTTCGTTGTAAGCCACTCCAAAGTTGGTTTGTCCTTTGGCTTTCATAATTGGGATATTTTGTGAATTAGGAACATAGTATTCAGGGCTGCAACCTAAACTTAGGATAGCAATGAGGAATAATATTGTTTTCATAACAGTTGGTTTTAAGGTTGGGAAGTTTGACTAAGGAGTTGTTGCTCGTGATTTCCGTTTCCAATGTTGTAGGATTGGAACTTATTGACATGACTGTTGGCAATCATTTTAATCATAAAATCAGGAAGTAATTTTTCGATTAACAAAAAAAGTTTGTTCATTAAACCGGGAATTATAATTTCATCCTGATGCAATAAGCCTTTAATGGCAATAACAGCCACTTTGTCCGGATTCATGATGGATTGACGGGCGAGCCAGTGATTAGACTGATTGGTTTTAATAGTTGTTGGGTTGGTGTTCATTCCGCCGGGGCAAATGACACTCACATTGATATTGTCGGATTTTAATTCGGCACGCAGGCTTTTGGAAAAAGAATAGACATAAGATTTGGTAGCGCCATACACTTGTTTTTTCGCCAGATAAAAGAAACAACTCAGGCTGCTTACATTTAAAATATGAGAAGGCTGATTGGTTTTTAGCATTTCTAAAAACAAACTGCTGAGCAATGTGGTTACCATTACGTTTAATTTGACTTGTTTTTGATAAAAATCGATAGTTCCTTCTTTAAAAAACATAGTGCTTCCTAAACCGACATTGTTGATCAGCATATTTACGGAAAGCTTTCTTTGCTCCACTTCTTTGTACAGGGCAACACAATTTTCCTCCACCGAAAGGTCTTTTTCAATAGGAATTACATGGACGTTGTAAGTTTGCATTATAAATTCGGCTAATGGTGTGAGTCCGGAATTGGGTAATGAAACCAGAATTAAGTTCATTTTTCTTTTGGCGCATTCAATGGCTAATGCTTTTCCGAATCCTTCGCTGGAACCGGTTATCAGGGTGTAAAGTTTAGTATTCATGACGTTGATTTTTTAGATGAGGAATAGTTTGTTTCAGGGCTTCTTCAAAAGGAGTGATTTTATATCCTAAAAACTGGATGGCTTTGTTGCTGCTAAAGAGTTTGTTGCAAAAAATTTGTTGGATACTTTCATTGGTAACAAAAGGCTCTTTTTGAGTGGTGTAAAATCGGATCCATTGCATTACAGAAACAATTTTGAGGAAGGTTTTCGGGATTTCGATGATTTTGGTTTTGGCTCCGGAAACATTTTTTACGGTGTTGAAGAAATCTTTATATGAGATATTTTCTCCTCCCAAAATGTAATTTTCACCCGATTTACCTTTGTTTAAAGCAAGAATATGACCTTCAATTACGTCGTCAATAAAACAATAATTGGCTATTAAATGACTGGGTTTTGGAATAAAAGTGAGTTTGCCGTTTAAAAAATTATGAATTACGGTATTCATAGTAATACTTTTTGTTTCGGTGCAACTGTAACCGTAAATTTTTGACGGAGAAACAATTACTGCGTGAAGTCCTTCGGAAGCGTATTTTTTTACCAAATTTTCTGCTTCATATTTAGTACTGTCATAATCGCAGATAAAAGGAGTGGTTCGCGAATGATTTTCGGTTAATGATTTTCCTTCTGACGGGCCAATCACGCTGCAACTACTGGTGAAAAGAAATTTTTGTATGCCAAATTCTAATGATTTTTCTAATAGATTTTTGGTTCCTTCAACATTGATTTTGTAAAATTGAGTCGCATCGGAATCGAATATTTTTACCAAAGCAGCAGTGTGATACACCTGATTACACCCTTGAATTGCATTAGAAATTGATTGTACATCCGTGATGTCGCCTTGAAAAACGTGGATGTTTTTATGCGCAGGAATATTCGGAGATTTTGGATTTCTAACCAATATGTGTATTTCGTTATTTCGTTCGGCAAGGGTAAGTGCTAGTTTATGACCTATTTGTCCCGTAGCCCCTGTTATTAAAATTTTCATGACGTGTTGTTTTTAAATCAATTACATACAATCGGTAAAAATTAATCTCATAAGCTAATGAAAAGCTTATGTGGAGGATGATGGCAGGCCAGACAGCCTGAAACAGTAAATTGAATATGCAAACCATAATTCCAAAAGGAATACAGACCAATAGTTCTTTTTTGCTATTGAATAGATGTAGTAAAACATAGATGGACACATTGGTAATAATGGCTATAGGAATTCCAAATTGATGAGCGGTTTCAAAAAGGAAACTTCCTCTTAACCATAATTCATACGAAAAAAGAAAAAGTGCCCGGCTTATAAAATAAGAACAGAAAAAAAGTGTTGAAAACTGTGTTGCATTTCCTGAGGATTGTTTTCTTTTTTTAAATGTATTTTTACTTTGCTTGAATGCCAGAAACAGAATTAAAATAAAGGTTAAAAGATAAAGTGTAATTATGTTTGCGGTTATTTCTGGATTAAATAAAAGTTGTAAAACATTGTTTTTTAGTGTTATTAAGGCAGTAATTCCGAGTAAAATAGCTTCGAAAATTTGATTGCTTATCAACTGGATTGGTTTGGAAGAGAAATTTCCGTTTTCATCAATGAGTCTTTGACTTCCTTTTTTTATTTGTTTCCAATTGAAAGCAAAAAAGATAATATAGCTGAAAGCATACAAGAATAAGGTCGTAGTTTCCACGGTTTTTAATGTTTGATGATTATTTCGGCTACATAAAATTTATGTTCTACCTTAACTTTAATGCAGATTCCTTCTTTGTAATAATAGCTGTTGCAATAACCATTAGGAAATTTCATTTTGTAACTACCATCTTCCATTTTTATAGGTTTTATGAAACGTTGCTGATTGTCGCAATAAACTTCTTTAATGTATTTAGGTTCCTGAAAAAATAAACTCAGCAGGTTTGTGTCGATCACAGGACAGGAGAGTTTGGTTTTTTTGTTGTTTTCAATGATTTCATATTGATTTTCATTGAGTTTAATTTCTTTATCAATTTTTGTTTTTCCGTTCGTTTTTCTGAATTGTGAGGAATAAATTAGTTTGCCGTTTTCATAAGTGGATGTTTCTTTCGAAAACACTTTAATGGGAAATAAAATATTGGTTTTAATTTCAGAAGTTAACTGAAGATTAGACTTGTTCCCGACCTCATTTTTTTCGAGTTTGAGCCAGCCAATAGTAGTTCCGTTAAACATTATATTGTAATCCAGTTGTTCGCTTTGAGCAAGGGAAATGATGGGTAAAAAAGTGATTAGTTTTATTGAAAGCCGAATTAGAATTTTAGTAACAAAAATTTTTAAGAGAGTTGCTGTTTTAAAAAAAGGCGCAGTTAAATTTGGGGGCATACATTTTTTTAAAATTGAAAAAATGATGAGCGTTAACATGATTGCCGGAATTTAATTTTTCGAAAAGCTGTAATCATTAAAAACAAAATCACTGTTTAAGGTAGTTATGGGGATAATAATAGAAAGGGAAGAAACAGTTATGGCTATAATTTCTTCGAATGTTGTGGTGTTTTGTGTTTTGATTTCTGTTGTAAGAATGTTTTTTTGAATATTGTGATTGAGCACAATAAGGGAGCGGTGATTTACAGATTGTAGTTTGGATTCTTCAAAAAGCGGTATGGGTTTGCTGAAACAATCTTTTTCTGTAAACAAAGCAGTTTCTTTCGAATTGTTGGGGTTGTGACTATGACAACTTTTGAATAAGAAGGAAATTACGGTTAAAGAGGGAGTAGAGGTTTTCATAACTTTGATAGTTTAATTTCTGTATCAAAATTATAACGGGTAAAAAGAAGTGCTATCCCAGATTATGTATTTTGCTGAAATTGGGATAAATAAGGAAATATAGGACTACTTATTCCTACTTTTCTTTGTATTCGGAAGGGGTTAGAGAAGTGAATTTTTTAAAGGCAGAATAAAAAGTTGATTTGGAATTAAATCCGCATTCTAATCCTATCGCCAGAATGGTATAGGTGGAATAGTTAGGATTGTTCAAATATTTTTTTGCTTTTTCAACTCTTAAATAGTTAATGTAATCCGAAAAATTATAACCGCTTTCCTGATTAATCAAATGGGACAATTTGCTGGTGCTGATATTCATTTCGGAAGCTAGTTTTTCCAGGCTGAAATTCGGATCAATGTAACGTTTATTTTTTTCGATATAATTCTTCACGGGTTGGAATTTACTGTCGTTAGAATGATTATTCGCAAGGTTTGATTCTTTGTTTTTTTCTTCGGTTAAGATTGCTTTTCGTAATTCAATACGTTCCGTCATTAACGAATAATTATAAAAGCCCTGATAGCTTATCCAATAGAGTAATGTAGTAGTGCTGAGGCGCAACGGATAATATATCAATACCTGTGGATTTAAGGTTTTGTCCAGATTTAGTAAAATGGCACAAACCCACATGAGAATGATAATGGCTCCCAAAAACATTAAATTTCGCAACCATTTTAAATTGTCAAAAACTAATATTTGCTGGTATAAATCGGTGTATTTAAATAAGACTAACAGTGTTTTTATAAAAAGAAAAATAGAGTAGCAGGCATTGATAATTTCTTCGATCTGTACATATTTTGCAATAAACATATTTTGTCCCAAATGGTAATAATGCGGATACAAGGCCACCCGAATCAGCATTTCGATAGTAAAAATCGAAAAGGAGATATACACATAAGAGGAAATTTTCTTTTCAATTTTCAGGTAATAGGTCAAAAAGACATAAAAAGAAGGTACAATTAAAACATACCACGGAATTTGTAATCTTTTTATAAAGAAAGGCGCATCAATTAGAAAGGTTTCCAAAGAAAAAGCCTGAAGATTATTGAGTATCAAAAAGGCAATAACAAGGTTTAGATAAAGGATGGCTTTATCAGTTTTCTTTTTAAAGCACAGCGTTGAAATGATGAAAATAATTCCAAGCAGTACTCCTGATATCATCACAAAATCAAATACCTGTTTCATCTTTTGAAAGATTTATTAGTGAATTATACTCCTGATTCTAAGCTATATTTTTAATCGATAAGCTGCGCATAATCGGATAAAAGTGCCGTCAATTTTGTTGGTTTCGTTTGTTTTGATATTGTTTTCTATGGTACTCGTTCGGATTTTTCTAAAAAGTCCCCAGCCGGATTCTAAGGTCAGGCAAACAGGTTTTGTCAGGTAATAATCTAAAAACAAAGAAAGCTGGTTGTCGTACAAGGTGATGTATTGATGGTCATTTATTCGGTAGCTGTTCATTGGGGCACGAAAAGTCAGTCCGCCATATAATTTCGAATTCCATTTATGTTCAAATGTCAATCGGCCGGGGAGTAATCCAAAAACAGTATTGGAATCGTTTATTTGCCAATTTACCCCGGCAACGGGAATTACAAACCAGCCAAAGAACTCTTTATTGGCATAAACGCCTAGTCGGATTTTTTTATTGGGATTTTTGGAAAAAGTAGTAAAAAGAATGGTGCCAAACTGGAAACTATTTCCCCTAAATAATTCGGCTCCGTTTGAACTTAGTAAGGCTAACGCTGTAAGGGACCATTTCGAGTTTCCTATTGGCGCAATCACGCCTATTGGTAAACGCAACGACTCTATTGTGGTTGATGACAATTCGGTGTTTTCTAAGGTAATTTGGTGATTGTTATAAGATGGACTTAAAAATAAATAGCTGCCTTTTTTGATGGTAATTGGGAGTTCGCTGCTGATTTCAAAAGTACTGATAACGGAATTGTTGTATAGTTGATTTTGAAAAGCATTAGTGTATTTAAGTTGTAAAGCTTCAACGTAAGACTGTGAATAAAGAGAAATGGTGAACAATATGATTACGAAACATTGCAACATGATTTGAGTTTTATTTGTTATAAAATTCTCTTTTAATCCATTGTCTTTTTAGGGGCAATTTCAAGAAATCGCCTTAAATAACGCATTGTTTTATAGGTTTTTTTGATTATTTGGAGCTTATATCAAATTTAATCATAATAAATTGAATTTTAATATTTTATGTTTAAAACTGGTTTGAAATGTTTGTTGAGTAATTATCTTCTTTTGCTTTTTAGAAACCCGATGGCTCGGACTTGTAGTATATAAGGGAAAAGTTAGCGCAGGCATTTGCCTGTGCCCGTAAAGAGAGTAAAAGAAAGTTTTAACAATTAAAACGGTTACAACTTTCTTGTTTTTAAATTGAAGCGGACACAGGCAAATGCCTGCGCTAACGCATATGGTAAGATATGGAACCCGATGGCTCGGATACACATAGGTGTTAGTAACAATAATTTTGGACGTTTACTGAAAAAACCTATCTTTGATAATATCAAATGATAGCATCAATGAAGCCACCTTACGACATTACTCCGAAAATTCTAAAACTGATAAGCTCAATTTCAGAGAAAATAGGAGAAGTAAACGCTAATTATCTAAGCAAACAATCTCCACAACTTCGAAAACAGAATAGAATAAAAACCATTCATTCTTCGCTACAAATCGAAGGTAATACATTGACAGAAGAACAAATCACGGCTTTGATAGAAAATAAAAGAGTAATTGGTCCTGAAAAAGATGTATTGGAAGTTTTAAATGCCATTAAGGTTTATGAAAAACTGGAAGAATATAAGTTTTCATCTGATAAGAGTTTTTTAAAAGCGCATCTTCAGTTAATGAATGGATTAATTGAAAGTGCCGGAAAATATAGAAAACAAGGTGTTGGAATAGTTAAAGGAACAAATGTAGAACATATTGCTCCGCCTCATGAGAATGTTCCGTATTTAATGAAAGATTTGTTTGAATATTTGAAAGATCCTGATGAATTAACGTTAATAAAAAGTTGTGTATTTCATTACGAAATGGAATTCATTTATCCTTTCCTAGATGGTAACGGAAGAATGGGAAGATTATGGCAAACGCTGATTCTAATGGCTGAATATCCGGTTTTTGAGTTTTTACCATTCGAAACATTAATCAGCAAAACTCAGGATGAATATTATAAATCACTAGCATTAAGTGATAAATCCGGGAAGTCAACAATCTTTATTGAATACATGCTTGGAGTTATTGAAAAATCTTTAGAAAACTTGCTTAATTACAACAACAGGATTCTAAAAGATATTGATCGTTTAGAGTATTTTTTAAAACTCGGAATAAAAGAGTTTAGCAGAAAAGATTATATGAACATATTTAAAGATTTATCGTCTGCCACAGCAAGCAGAGATTTGAAAAAAGGGATGGAAATGGATATGTTTGAAAGTGTTGGTAATCTCAATAAAACGAGATATATAGTGAAATAAACCCGATTGTTTGGATTGAGATCTTTCCTTCGTCAGGATGACAAGTTTGCGGTAAAAACGAGAGTAACAAAGTACTAGTTTTCAGCTGCTCCAGTTGCGCAAAATGTCCTCACTTTGCGCCATTGTTTTTAATAAAATAGTATTCATTAAACCAATTCTTTAGTAAAAAAGCTCAAAATAGCAATAAAAATGACTAAAAAATGTGAAATGAATTCACATTTGGGTGTAACTTTTTCACAAATTTCCTCAAAATTCCTTACTTTCGCACCTCGATTAAGAAAAGGATACAATGAGTACAAAATTTACTGAATACAAAGGACTTGACTTGCCTACAGTAGCGTCGGAAGTTCTGGATTTTTGGAAGCAAGAAAATATATTTGAAAAAAGTGTGAGCACTCGTGAAGGGAATGCTCCTTATGTGTTTTTTGAAGGACCGCCTTCGGCTAATGGATTGCCGGGAATTCACCACGTAATGGCGCGTGCGATTAAAGATATTTTTTGCAGATATAAAACCCAAAAAGGATTTCAGGTAAAGCGTAAAGCAGGTTGGGATACTCATGGATTACCGGTAGAATTAGGTACAGAGAAAGAATTAGGAATTACCAAAGAAGATATTGGAAAAACCATTACGGTAGCCGAATACAACGAGGCTTGTAAAAAAACGGTGATGCGTTACACGGACGTTTGGAATGATTTGACCGAAAAAATGGGTTATTGGGTAGATATGGAAGATCCCTATATTACTTATAAATCCAAATATATGGAGAGTGTTTGGTGGTTGTTGAAACAAATCTACAACAAGGATTTGATGTACAAAGGCTACACGATCCAACCGTATTCTCCAAAAGCAGGAACAGGATTGTCTTCGCATGAGGTAAACCAACCGGGTTCGTATCGTGATGTAACTGATACTACAATTGTAGCACAGTTTAAAGCAAAAAATGAAAGTTTGCCAAGCTTTTTAGAAGGTTTTGGTGACATTCACATTTTAGCTTGGACGACTACTCCTTGGACTTTGCCTTCCAACACTGCTTTGACAGTTGGTCCAAAAATCGATTATGTTTTAGTTAAAACTTTTAATCAATATACTTTTGAGCCAATCAATGTGATTTTGGCTAAAAATTTAGTAGGGAAACAATTTGGTAAAGCGTTTTTTGCTACTGAAGAAGTTGCCGATTTTGAAAATTATAAAGCCGGTGATAAAAAGATTCCGTACCAAATTTTAACAGAAGCAAAAGGTGCTGATTTAGTAGGAATTCGTTACGAGCAATTATTGCCTTGGGCGTTACCATATCAAAATCCGGAAAATGCTTTCAGAGTAATTTCGGGAGATTTCGTAACTACTGAAGACGGTACCGGAATTGTACATACGGCGCCAACTTTTGGTGCTGATGATGCTAAAGTGGCTAAAGAAGCTACGCCAGAAGTACCGCCAATGTTGGTTTTAGACGAAAATGGTACAGCAGTTCCATTAGTAGATTTACAAGGTAAGTTTGTTCAAAGTTTAGGAGATTTTGGTGGAAAATATGTGAAGAACGAATATTACGATGCCGATCAGGCACCGGAACGTTCGGTGGATGTAGAGATTGCGATTCTTTTGAAGGAACAAAATAAAGCGTTCAAAGTTGAAAAATACGTGCACAGTTATCCACATTGTTGGAGAACTGACAAGCCTATTTTATATTATCCATTGGATTCCTGGTTTATCAAAATTACGGAGGTAAGAGACCGAATGTTTGATTTGAACGAATCGATTAACTGGAAACCAAAAGCTACCGGAGAAGGTCGTTTTGGAAACTGGTTGAAAAATGCTAACGACTGGAACTTATCGCGTTCGAGATATTGGGGAATTCCATTACCAATTTGGAGAACCGAAGACAAACAAGAAGAAATCTTAATTGGTTCGGTAGAAGAATTGTACAACGAAATTGAAAAAGCAATTGCTGCCGGAGTTCAAAAGGAAAATCCATTCAAAGGATTTGAAATTGGAAACATGAGCGAGGCTAACTATGATTTAGTTGACTTACATAAAAATGTAGTGGACGGAATCACCTTAGTTTCGGCTTCGGGAAAACCAATGAAACGTGAGTCTGATTTGATTGACGTTTGGTTTGATTCGGGGGCAATGCCTTATGCGCAATGGCATTATCCATTTGAGAACAAAGAGTTAATTGATAACAATAAATCGTTTCCAGCTGATTTTATCGCCGAAGGTGTCGATCAAACCCGTGGATGGTTTTATACTTTGCACGCTATCGGAACATTGGTTTTTGATAATATTGCTTATAAAAATGTGGTTTCAAACGGATTGGTATTGGACAAAAACGGACAAAAAATGTCGAAGCGTTTGGGTAACGCCGTTGATCCATTTGAAACCTTAAAAGAATATGGTCCTGATGCTACGCGCTGGTACATGATTGCCAATGCGAATCCTTGGGATAACTTGAAATTTGATATCGAAGGAGTAGCTGAGGTAAGACGTAAATTCTTTGGAACATTATATAATACTTATTCTTTCTTTAGTTTGTATGCCAATATTGATGGTTTCAAATTTGATGAGGTAGAGGTGCCATTGAACGAAAGACCGGAAATTGACCGTTGGATTTTATCTGAATTGCATACCTTGATTAAATTGGTTGATGAGGCTTATGCCGATTATGAGCCAACCAAAGCAGCTCGTGCGATTTCTGATTTTGTTCAGGAAAACCTGAGTAACTGGTACGTTCGTTTGTGTCGTCGTCGTTTCTGGAAAGGGGATTATGCGCAGGATAAAATTGCGGCTTATCAAACCTTATATACCTGTTTGTTAACCGTAAGTAAACTGAGTGCTCCTATAGCTCCGTTCTTTATGGATAAGCTTTACAGAGACTTAACGCAGGCGACACAAACAGAAAAATTTGATAGTGTACATTTGGCGGAATTTCCAAAATACGTTGAAAACTTTGTTGATAAATCGTTAGAGAGCAAAATGCAGAAAGCACAGACCATTTCATCACTAGTTTTATCACTACGTAAAAAGGAGATGATCAAAGTGCGTCAACCTTTGCAAAAGGTAATGATTCCGGTACTTGACGAGCGTCAGAGAGCCGAAATTGAGGCCGTTTCCGACCTGATAAAAGCAGAAGTAAATGTGAAAGAAATTGAACTTTTGGATGATGCTTCAGGAGTGTTGGTAAAGCAAATTAAACCGAATTTTAAAGCGCTTGGGCCACGTTTCGGAAAAGATATGGGGTTGATTTCCAAAGAGATACAAAACTTTTCTTCTGATCAGATTAATCAACTGGATAAAGAAGGAAGTATAGTTATTGTTATTGCAGGAAAAGACGTAACTTTATCATTAGAGGATGTAGAAATAACATCTCAGGATATTGAAGGTTGGTTGGTTGCAAATTCTAACGGAATTACCGTAGCGCTTGATATCACAATCTCTGAAGAATTGAGAAAAGAAGGAGTTGCAAGGGAGTTGGTAAACAGAATTCAGAATATTCGAAAAGATTCCGGATTCGAAGTAACTGATAAAATTAAAGTGTATTTGCAAAGCAATGCAGTTTTAGAAGCCGCGGTTAATGAGAATAAAGGATACATTCAATCAGAAACCTTGACTGAGGAGTTGGTTTTTGATACACAAATTGAAAATGGCACAGAAATTGAATTTGATGACATAAAAACTAAAATAACAATTACAAAATAATATTGATTATGGTGGAAGAAGTAATAAGATACTCAGATGCCGATTTGGCAGAGTTCAAAGAGATAATCCAAAAGAAAATTGAGAAAGCCCAAGCGGATTTAGATTTGATAAAAAGTGCTTACATGAATGATTTGAATAACGGGACAGATGATACCTCTCCTACATTCAAGGCCTTCGAAGAAGGAAGCGAGACGATGTCTAAAGAAGCTAACTCTCAATTGGCTATCCGTCAGGAAAAATTCATTCGCGATTTAAAGAATGCTTTGTTTCGTGTAGAGAATAAAACTTACGGAATTTGTAAAGTAACTGGAAAATTAATTAGTAAAGAGAGATTGAAAATTGTTCCTCATGCAACAATGAGCATCGAGGCTAAAAATCTACAGAAATAAAATATCGAAATTCCTATCTATAAATTCCAAATGCCAGTAATAATGATAAAATTATTGGAGTTTGGAATTTATTTTTTATAATTTATTCTATTTTTGCGCACTTAAAATTTTTAAAATGTCATTACGAAAAGCGTATCTGCTTATCTTCCTCGTATTACTGGTAGATCAGATTTCTAAAATATATGTAAAAACTAATTTTATATTAGGAGAAGAGGTTGAGGTTTTCAATTGGTTTAAAATTCATTTTATAGAAAATGAAGGGATGGCTTGGGGAACTCAAATTCCGGGAGCTTACGGGAAATTGATTCTTACTTTGTTTCGTTTAGTGGCTGTTGGAGGTATAGGTTACTGGTTGTGGGATTCTATAGAAAGAAAACACAGTAGTAATTATTTAATCGTAGCCATCGCTTTAATTTTGGCAGGTGCATTTGGAAATATTATTGATTCGGTTTTTTACGGAGTGATTTTTGACGATAGTACTTCACAATTAGCAACTTTATTTTCCAATGAGCCTTATGGTGAATATTTTCACGGAAAAGTAGTGGATATGTTTTATTTCCCTTTCTGGCATGGCAATTTACCACAATGGTTACCGCTTTGGGGCGGCAGGGATTTTACTTTCTTTAATGCTATTTTCAATGTTGCCGATGTGGCCATTTCAACCGGAGTTGGAATCTTAATCGTTTTTAATAAAAAAGCTTTTCACAAACATTAATAGTGAAATGATATAAAAGCAAAACCCGATATTTTATAATGTCGGGTTTTTTTTATTAGTTGAATGTATAAATGCTGTTTGGCGTTACACAATAATTCAGTGGCATGTCGGCTTCATGAAGGTCGTCTATTTTTTCTTCGGCTTCAAAAAAGGAAAGTCCTATTTTGATAGTTCCGGATTGGCATTCGCTCAGGAATTTATCGTAAAAACCTTTGCCGTAACCCACGCGGTGTCCTTTTTTGTCAAAAGCTAAAAGCGGTACAAAAACAACTTCTATTTTTTGCGAAGGTACTTCAATGCCATCAACCGGTTCCGGAATATTGTATTCGTTTTTTTTAATTTTAGTGTTATCAGTTAAAAGATAATGGGTCATTTTGCGGGTTTCAAAATCCGATTTTGAAATCAGAATTTCTTTGTCTTTTCCGGAAAGCAGGTGCAATATCAATTCGGTATCCACTTCCTGATGTTCGGCAATGGGTAGAAAAACATGGAAATAATTTTTGTCCCAAATGTCGAGTTTCAACAATTGATTAGCAATGGTTAAACTCATTTCTTCGATGTCGTTTTCCGAAAGTTGTTTGCGTAGTGATTTGTATTTGGAGCGTAATTCTGTTTTAGTGTTTCCCATGTTTGATTTTATGCGTGGAATTAAAAAGTTAAAAGTAGAAATAATTATTTGTAATTCGTAAATTTGATTAGAATTCAAATAAGGGTCTTAAAACAGCTTGTTTTGGGATTTTCTTATCTTTTTTGAAACTAAATTCTAATGCAAAAAACAGCTCTCGAACTTCAAATTCAAACTTTACCAGACAGTCCCGGTGTTTATCAGTATTACGATAAAGATGGCAAAATTTTATATGTGGGAAAGGCGAAGAATTTAAAAAAACGGGTTTCTTCTTATTTTAATAAAATTCATGATACAGCTAAAACGAATGTTTTGGTCAAAAAAATTGTGACTATCAAACACATTGTGGTTCCTACAGAAACTGATGCACTTTTGCTGGAAAATAATTTGATAAAAACCCTTCAGCCTCGTTACAATATCAATTTAAAAGACGACAAAAGTTATCCGTGGATTTGTATTAAGAAAGAACCTTTTTCGAGAATATTTTCAACCCGAAGAATGGTTAAAGACGGTTCGGAATATTTTGGACCTTATACCAGTTTTAAGACTGTAAATACTATTTTGGATTTAATTAAGGAATTGTATCCGTTGCGTACCTGTAATTTTGATTTGAGTGATGCGAATATTCAAAGCGGAAAATTTAAGGTTTGTCTCGAATACCATATTGGAAATTGCAAAGGTCCTTGTGAGGGTTATGAATCTTTAGAAGAATATCAAAAACAGGTGAATGCAATTCGCGAAATCTTAAAAGGAAATTTCAAAGAAAGTCTCAAAGATTTCCGAAAACTGATGATGGATTTGGCGCAGCAAATGCATTTTGAAGAAGCCCAAAAAATTAAAGAGAAGATTGAAGTTCTGGAGAATTATCAATCGCGTTCTACCATTGTAAATCCGAGAATTACCAATGTTGATGTTTTTTCTATTGTTTCGGATGAAAGTTCGGCTTATGTGAATTTTTTACAAATTTCACATGGCTCTATTATTCGTTCCCATACTTTAGAAATGAAAAAGAAATTGCAGGAATCGGATGAAGAGTTGTTAGAATTGGCTGTTGTGGAACTCAGAGAGCGATTTCAGTTGTTGTCTAAGGAAGTTATTGTGCCTTTTGTCGTGGATTTAGGCGAAAATATAAAAGTGACTGTGCCACAATTGGGAGATAAAAAACAAATTCTGAATTTGTCTGAAAGAAATGCTAAATTTTACCGAATAGAACAATTAAAGCAATTGCAAATCGTTGACCCTGATAGGCACGCCAATAGAATTATGGCGCAAATGAAGAAAGATTTGCGTTTGCCGGCTGAGCCGCGACATATTGAGTGTTTTGATAATTCTAATATTCAGGGAACTAACCCCGTTTCGGCCTGTGTAGTTTTTAAAGACGGAAAACCAAGCAAAAAAGATTACCGTCATTTTAATATCAAAACTGTCGAAGGACCGAATGATTTTGCTTCGATGGAAGAAGTAGTCTATCGTCGATACAAACGATTGTTGGACGAAAAGGAATCTTTGCCGCAACTAATTATTATTGACGGTGGAAAAGGGCAGTTGTCTTCGGCATTAAAAAGTCTGGATGATTTAGGGTTGCGCGGAAAAATAAGCATTATTGGTATTGCCAAACGATTAGAAGAATTGTTTTATCCGGATGATCCGGTGCCTTTATATTTGGATAAAAAATCGGAGACTTTAAAAGTAATTCAGCATTTGCGGAATGAAGCGCATCGTTTTGGGATTACGCATCATCGCGACAGAAGAAGCAAAGGAGCTTTGAATTCTTCGATAGAATCGATTCCCGGAATTGGAGAGAAAACCATGTTGGCGCTGATTCAGCATTTCAAAAGTGTTAAAAGATTGAAATTGGCTACAGAAAAAGAGATTTCGGAGGTGGTAGGAGTATCAAAAGCCAAAAAAATTACCGATTTTTACAAAAGCACAGCACAATGATAGAAGTAAAGATGTTTAATTTTTAAAACCGAATCTTGTTTTATGAAAAAATATATCCTTTTGTTACTTGTTTTTTTTAGTGGTTTAACTATGTTTTCCCAAAAAAAAGACAGACCTAAAATAGGTTTGGTTTTAAGTGGCGGTGGTGCAAAAGGATTTGCTCATATTGGAGTTCTTAAAGTAATTGAAGAGGCCGGAGTTAAGATTGATTATATTGGCGGAACCAGTATGGGTGCTGTTGTGGGTGGTTTGTATGCGGCAGGTTATAATGCTGCCCAGCTTGATTCTATTTTTAAAGAAACCGATTTTGATGAATTGTTGAGTGATTATATTCCGCGGCAAACGAAGAACTTTTATGAGAAACGCAATGATGAAGTTTATTCGTTGGTTTTGCCATTTAACAAATACAAAATTGGTATTCCGGATGCGCTTTCTAAAGGGTTGTATAATTTTAATTTGCTAAGCCGAATCACCAGAAATGTTCGCCATGTAAGAGATTTTAATAAACTTCCGATTCCTTTTTTGTGTATTGGCTCTGATATTGAAACAGGCGAGCAAGTGGTGTTGAACAAAGGGAATCTGGCCCAGGCGATGATTGCGAGTTCTGCTTTTCCGTCGTTGTTTTCTCCGGTTGAATACCAGGATCGCTTTTTGGTTGACGGCGGTGTGGTTAATAATTATCCGGTGGATGAAGTTAGAAAATTGGGAGCTGATATTATTATCGGTGTGGATGTTCAAAATGATTTACTGGACAGAAAAGAACTCAATGATGCTACTAAAATTTTGGTGCAAATAACCAACCTTCATTCTATTGATAAAATGAAGCAGAATATTTTAAAAACGGATATTTATATTCGTCCCGATGTGAGAGAATACGGGGTGATGTCTTTTGACAGCGGTGATGTAATTTTGAGCAGAGGTGAAGAAGCTGCTTTTTCGGTTTTTGAACGATTAAAACAATTAGGTGCTCAATCTAAAAATTATAAAAAACCAAAATTAGAGCAACAGTCGGATAGTTTGCAAATTGCTGCTATAAACTGCAACAAATTGAGAAATTATACCAAAGAATATATCTACGGAAAGTTGCGGTTTAAACCGGGAACCAAAATCAGTTACCGTCAATTGCAAACCGGAATTAATAATCTGAATGCAACGGAAAACTTTAGTGCCATCGATTATTCATTTGAGGATGAGAACGGAAAGGACGATTTGAATTTGGTATTAAAAGAAAATCCGATAAATAATTTTTTGAAATTTGGCTTGCATTATGATGGCTTGTATAAAAGTTCGGTTTTAATTAATCTAACGCATAAGAAAAACTTTTTTAAAAATGATGTAGCTTCGTTAGATGTGATTTTGGGAGATAATTTCAGGTATAATTTTGACTATTATATCGAAAACGGATACAATATCAGTTTGGGATTCAAATCTTTTTTAAATCAGTTTAATCGAAATGTAGAAGGGCAAATTAGTAATCTGAATTTTGAGGATTTAGGCATTCAGTCTCTTAATGTTGATTTGTTTGATTTGACAAATCAGTTGTATTTTCAAACCATGTTTGCCCAACGTTTCCTGATTGGTGGCGGTGTGGAATATAAATATTTGAATATTAATTCTAAAACGCTGGCGAATACCGATCCTAAAATTGATAAAAGTGATTATCTGAGTGTTTTTGGTCGCTTGAATTTTGATTCTATGGACGATAAATTTTTTCCAAAAAGAGGTTGGTCGTTTTCAGGAGATATTCATTCCTATTTGTATTCTTCCGATTATACAGGGGAATTCAGTCCTTTTTCAATTGCTAAGGCTGATTTTGGAGTGGCGTTTCAGTTGTTTAAGTCGGCTACGGTAAGATTTCAAACCGAAGCAGGATTTGCCATTGGAGGTAAGAGTGTGTCTTTCTTTAATTTCATTCTGGGAGGATTTGGGTATAATGTTTCTAATAATTTCAGCCATTTCTACGGCTATGATTTTCTGAGCATGGGCGGCAATAGTTACATTAAATCAACACTGACATTGGATTATGAAGTCTTCAAAAACAATCATCTTAATTTTACGGCAAATTATGCCAATATAGGTGAGGATATTTTTCAAACGGTTGATTGGGTTTCAATTCCGCAAATATCCGGCTATGCTTTAGGTTATGGTTTAGAAACAGCTATTGGGCCTATTGAGATAAAAAGAAGCTGGTCGCCGGAAACCGGAAAAAGTTATACCTGGTTTAGTGTTGGTTTTCCTTTTTAAATCCCGAAAACTATAAAATCATTATTTAACAAAGATTGAGAACGGTTGTTTTTAGTCAAATCTCAGGCGTTTTTTTAGTTAAAAAAAGCTTATAAGTGTAAAATCAACCGTTTTTTGAATTTTTGAGGTAAACCAAAAATTATGAGTTTAATTTTTTATCCTTGCTTTTTTTATGATATTCAAAAAAAAAGGCTAATCCTTCCGAATCTTGTTTTAAAATTTTGTTAAACTGAATTTTTGTTGTAGAAATCGCATTTTCTTGCCGTATCTTTGTCGTATCAAAACAAGAGGGGTGGTTTCCTTTTGGTTTATATAAATTTAATAATTTATAATTTTTTGGTTGGTTAATAGCATAAAAACTCAGTCATTAATTTGACTGGGTTTTTTTGTTTTGATATATTTGGAACAAATTTTGCCAATTAAATCAATAAAAAGAAATTTAGTAAATTATGAAAAAAATAATATTACTCTTGTTGTTGATTTTAACCGTAAGTTTTGATTCTCATTCTGACGATGCATTTGGTGTGGGCGAATGGTTTAAATTTCGAGTTCACTATGGTTTTGTAAATGCAGGTTATGCCACTCTGGAAGTTAAGGATGCTGTAATTAATCAAAAAAAAGTTTTTCACGTTGTAGGGAAAGGATATACTACGGGTTTGTCCCGTTTTTTTTTCAAAGTGGAAGATCTCTATGAAAGCTATATAGATAAAGATTCCGGTAATCCGTATCAATTTGTCCGAAAAATAAACGAAGGAGGTTATACCAAAAATCAGGAAGGTTTTTTTAATCAGTCAGCTAATAGAGTTACGGTAAAAGATTATAAAAAGAAAACTGAAAAAACCTTTGTTATTCCTGATAATACTCAGGATATATTATCTACTTTTTATTATCTGAGAAATTATCCTACGATTGACAAGATTAAACCCGGAGAATCTATTGAAATCGATATGTTTTTTGACGACGAAACCACAAAATTTAAGTTAAAGTTTATGGGTCGTGAAAATATATCAACTAAATTTGGAACCGTTCCAGCTATGATTTTTAGACCATTAGTACAATCGGGCAGGGTTTTTAAAGAACAGGAAAGTTTAACGGTTTGGGTTTCAGATGATGATAACAGGTTGCCATTGCGCATTAAAGCCGATTTGGCAGTGGGTTCACTAAAGGCCGATTTGGATGCTTTTAAAGGATTGAAGGCTCCTTTTAAAATAAAGAAATAATGAATATTAATGAGCATACAGCAGCTATTTTAAAAGAAATAGAGCAAAAGTACGAGTCTATTAATCAAAAGACAGAGACTCAGCTTGAAGGCTTGCTGTGGTCTAAACCAATAAATTATTGGGATTATATTCAAACGGATGCCTTATTAAATTTGCAGGTTCAAAGAACCGTTCTTCCTGATGAGATGGTTTTTATTGTTTATCATCAGATTAACGAATTGATATTCAAAATGATTCTTTGGGAGATGAATCAAATCTCTCATGCAGTCAATATTCAAGCCTATTTTTTTATCGACCGATTAGCGCGCATTAGCCGTTATTTTGATATGTTGACAACTTCTTTTTCTATTATGGAAAACGGAATGGATGTTAATCAGTATATGAAATTCAGAAATACGCTTACGCCGGCCAGCGGATTTCAAAGCGCGCAATATCGTTTGATTGAATTTTGTGCTACCGATTTGGTTAATTTAATAGATAGTCGTTTCAGAGCAACTTTTGATCATACTATTTCGAATGAAAATGCGTTTGAAATGCTGTATTGGCAGGCTGCCGGAAAAGAGCAGCAAACAGATGCGAAATCTTATACTTTAAGCTCTTTTGAAAAAAAATATAAGGCTGCTTTTTTGACTTATATGGAGGAGTATAAAACAATTAATATTTGGCAAAAATACAAACAGCTTCCTTTAGAAGATCAGGAATCTTTAAGTTTGAAAGAAGCGATGCGTCATTTAGATTATACTGTTAATATTAAATGGGTAATGCAGCATTTTAATGTTGCGGTTAAGTATATTGATCAAAGTGGTATGGGAGATGGCGAAGCAACCGGAGGAAGCGACTGGCGTAAATACATGCATCCGAAACATCAAAAAAGGATATTTTTTCCGGAACTTTGGTCTAAGGATGAAATTGAAAATTGGGGAAAGGAACAATAAAATAATAATTTAAGTAGAATTGAATAAATAGATTAAGTTTGAAATACGTTTTAACATTTATAATTGCATTAACTCTCGTCGTATCTTGTAAAAAATCAGATAAAGAAACGGAAAAAAAGAAACTGGTAAAGAAGGAAATTCCCCAAAAAGACAATTCGGATTTTGGGTTTAATTTTGCTGATTTTAATGTGATTCAGGATACCGTTAGAAAAGGAGATACTTTTGGAACAATTATAAGTAAACAAAACATTGGAGAACGTAAAATTTATGAAATTGTAAACAGTATTAAAGATACTTTTGATGTTCGTGTGATTCGTCCTAATAAGGCTTACACGATGTTGCGTTCTAAGGATAAAACCAATAAACTTCAGGTTTTTGTATATCAGCCAAATGATTTAACCTATTATATTTTTGATCTTCGGGATTCGGCGGTGGTGGCTCACAAAAAAGTCAGACCGGTTACTTTTAAAAGAAGATTAATTACCGGAGTTTTGAAAGGTTCTTTGTCGGAAACTTTATCAAATGCTGGTGTTGCGGCTAATTTAGCTAGTCAGATTACAAAAATTTATTCCTGGTCCATCGATTTCTTTAAGCTGAAAAAAGGAGATCGTTTTGGGATTGCTTTCAACGAGCGCTACATAAATGATACTATTTATAATGGAGTAAGCGATGTTGAAGCTGCTTTTTTTGAATACAGAGGCAAGATTATGTACGCTTTCCCATTTGTGCAGAATGAAGCATCGGGAAAAGTTGATTATTATGATGAGGAGGGTAAGACGATGAAAAATTTCTTCCTGAAATCGCCAATTAAGTTTAGTCGAATTACATCTAGATTTACTATGAACCGATACCATCCTGTTCAGCATAAATGGAAAGCGCATAAAGGGACTGATTATGCGGCTCCAACCGGAACTCCTATTATGACAACAGCCACCGGGGTTGTTGAGAGAACAGGTTATACTGCCGGAAACGGAAATTATGTTAAAGTAAAACACAATGGAACATACTCGACTCAGTATTTACACATGTCTAAAATTCTGGTAAGACGCGGACAACATGTCAATCAGGGGGATGTTATCGGAAGGGTAGGAAGTACCGGTTTAGCAACAGGGCCGCATGTGTGTTATCGTTTTTGGAAAAATGGAGTACAAGTGGATGCTTTAAGGTTAAAATTGCCTACAGGAACACCAATGGAAAGCAGGAATAAAGCAAGATTCTTAAAAACGATTGAGCCGCTAAAGAGAGAGTTGGACAGTATCGGTAATTTATAATGCGAATTAGTAATCACTGAAAATATAAAGGAGAAGTAATTGTTAGCAACTTACTTCTCTTTTTTTATCTAGAAACTGGTTGGTTTTTTAATTATATAGTGGGGATTTTTCCGGCTATTCGAACTAAATTCAGTATTTTTACGACCATCTAAAAACACTAAAAACAAATAATAAATGGCTTTAAGTACACTAAATCCAACGCTTACTGCTTCATGGAAGAAGCTTGAAAAACATTTTGAAGAATTGCAACATGTTTCCATGCAGGAAATGTTTAAACAGGATGCTTCAAGAGCAGAAAAATTCAGTATTCTGTGGAAGGATTTTTTAATTGATTATTCTAAAAACATTGTGAATCAGGAAACAATGAATTTGTTGCTTGAGTTGGCTAATGAAATGGGACTTAAGAACGGAATTCAGGATTATTTTGAAGGAGGAATAATTAATCAAACTGAAAACAGAGCGGTGCTTCATACGGCTTTGAGAGCCAAAGATTCGGCGGTGATTAATGTAAATGGTGTAAATGTTGTTCCGGAGGTATATGAGGTAAAAAATAAAATTAAAAATTTCACAAACGAAATTGTTTCGGGTAAAAAAACCGGATATACCGGGAAAGCCTTTACCGATGTGGTGAATATCGGAATTGGAGGTTCTGATTTAGGGCCGGCAATGGTGGTGGAAGCTTTGCAATATTACAAGAATCAGTTGAATGTTCATTTTGTTTCCAATGTTGACGGTGACCATGTGAATGAAGTAATTAAAAAATTAAATCCGGAAACAACGCTATTTGTTATTGTTTCCAAAACCTTTACAACTCAGGAAACTTTAACCAATTCAGAAACGATTAGAAAATGGTTTTTACAATCGGCTACTCAGGAAGATGTAGCAAAACATTTTGTGGCGGTTTCGACCAATTTGCAAAAAGTGACTGAATTTGGAATCAATCCGGACAATGTATTCCCAATGTGGGACTGGGTTGGTGGTCGTTTTTCACTTTGGAGTGCGGTAGGTTTGTCAATCAGTTTGGCGGTTGGTTTTGAAAATTTTGAAGCTTTGTTGAACGGAGCAAATGAAATGGATGAACATTTTAAAACAGCTGATTTTGATCAAAATATTCCGGTTGTTTTGGCTTTGTTGAGTGTTTGGTATAATAATTTCTTTGATGCCGAAAGTGAAGCTTTGATTCCATATACGCAGTATTTGCAAAAATTAGCACCTTATTTACAACAGGGAACTATGGAAAGTAACGGAAAAAGTGTAGGTCGCGATGGTAAGACTGTGGATTATCAAACGGGAACTATTATTTGGGGTGAACCGGGAACTAATGCACAACATGCTTTCTTTCAATTGATTCATCAGGGAACTAAATTAATTCCAACCGATTTTATAGGTTATGTTCAGCCTTTGTATGGGGACAATAACCACCATGATAAATTAATGTCTAACTTTTTTGCTCAAACCGAAGCGTTGTTAAACGGGAAAGACGAGAGCAAAGTACAGGCAGAATTTGATAAACAGGGATTATCGGCTGAAGCGGCACAGTTTTTATTACCGTTTAAAGTATTTGCAGGAAACAAACCAACAAATACATTTTTGATTCAAAAATTAACTCCGAAGTCTTTAGGTTCATTGATTTCCTTATACGAACACAAGATTTTTGTTCAGGGATTCATTTGGAACATTTTTAGTTATGATCAATGGGGAGTAGAATTAGGAAAGCAATTGGCTAATTCTATCCTGGACGAAATTAATGCGAATGAAGTTAAAAATCATGATAGCTCAACTGCTTCATTATTAAGTCATTTTTTAAGAAATAAATAACATTTTGCTGGTTTTTGCTTAAATGTTTGATTATCAGTTCTTATTTTAAAAAGTACTGATTTTAAATGACAAAACCCCGATTTGCTTTTAGTAATACGGGGTTTTTTTTATGCCTTTTTTGTTTATATTTGTTAAAAAAAAATATCAAAAATATGGACGTATTTATTCAAAAGTTTCATTCGGGTTGGGCTTATATAGCACTTGTATTGTTAGTAATTGCGGTAGTAAACGCTTTTATAGGTTTTACAGCTAAAAAAGAGTTTACAGCCAAAGACAGAAAGATTGCGATTTTTGGATTAATTGGAACTCATACACAATTGTTAATTGGATTGGTATTGTATTTTGTTTCTCCGCTTGGGTTTACTTCTTTAGGGCAAATGTCAGACAAAATGTTACGTTTAACTTCATTAGAGCATCCTTTAATTAACATCATTGCTATTACGTTGATTACAATTGGATGGTCTAAACATAAAAAATTAACCACAAGCGAGTCTAAATTTAAAACATTTACTATTTTTTACGGTTTAGGATTAGTACTTATACTAAGTAGAATTCCTTGGTCGTTATGGTTTCAATAAAAACTTAGAAAAGTCCTTTTTAGGACTTTTTTTATCGAGGTATGGTTTTTGTTTTAAATAGATTTGAACTAAAAAGTTAATATGAAAAAAATAACAACACTACTTTTTTTATTTGCTGCGGTTGTTTTTGCTAACGCTCAAAGTGCTAAAACTTCCGAACAAAAGGTAAATAATCAACAAGTTGCCGGTCCGGAAGAAGATAATGTTCCGAGAAAACTTCCTTTTACAGTTGATAAAAAAGGTGTCGTAACCGATACTCTTTTTGGTGAAGCAATCGGGAAATTGAAAGTGTATAAAAAAAGTGTGCATGCTTCTTATTATGCCGATAAATTTAATGGAAAACGCACTGCAAGCGGATTGAAATTCAGCAATAGAGATTATACTGCGGCTCATAAAAAATTTCCTTTTGGAACTAAGCTGAAAATAACCAATGAAGCAAATGGGAAATCTGTATTTGTAGAAGTGATTGACAGAGGTCCTTTTGTTAGATCCAGAGAAATAGACCTGACTAAGAGAGCATTTATGGAAATTGCATCAAATAAAGGAGCCGGTTCTATTATCGTAACTATCGAAGAAGTTATAAAATAACTACCAGTTTTTAAAAGGATTTTTGCTTAAATACGAATTGTAATACCGTTTATCGTTGGTTACTTCTTCTCCCAACCAATCGGGTTTTTCAAACGATTCTGTTTCTGATTGAAGTTCGATTTCGGCCATTTCTAATCCTTCATTTTTTCCGTGAAATTCGTCCACTTCATAAATGTTGTTAGCTATTTTTACTTCATAACGTGTTTTGTCGATAACTCCTGTTTCGCAAAGCAACAATAAATTTTGGGCATCTTCCACGGGAATTTCTTTTTCCCATTCAAAACGCGACATGCCGGAGGCATTGGAGTTGCCTTTTATGGTAATATAAGCTTTATTGTCTTTTATTCGGATGCGAACAGTGCGTTCCGGATTTGAATTCAAATAACCCTGTTTAATGCGTTTTTGTGTAAAAGCTTCGTTTTTATAAGCGTCTGATTTGACTAAAAATTTTCGTTCTATTTCCAGCATTTTATAAATAAGTTTAAAAGGTGTTTTTTACGGCTTTTTGATGTTCAAAAGTATCAAATATTTTGAGTTTATTGATTTCATTTTGAAAAATTGAGCCTAATTTTGTTGTATGTCCGAAATGAATCCGAATAGAAAAATCATACACATCGATATGGATGCTTTTTTTGCTTCTGTGGAGCAAATGGATAATCCTGAACTTCGGGGAAAACCTATTGCGGTTGGTGGTGCCGAAAATCGGGGTGTGGTGGCAGCGGCCAGTTATGAGGCTCGAAAATTTGGTGTTCGTTCGGCTATGAGCGGGATTTTGGCTAAGAGAAATTGTCCTGACATTATATTTGTTCGTCCGCGTTTTGAACGATACAAGGAAATTTCGAATCAAATTCATAAAATTTTTCGTGATTACACTGACTTGATTGAACCGCTTTCTCTGGATGAGGCTTATTTGGATGTGACCCAAAACAAAAAAGGAAATCCAAGTGCCAGTTTGTTAGCGCAGGAAATTCGAAATCGTATTTATAATGAAGTGGGATTAACGGCTTCAGCGGGGATTTCGATTAATAAATTTGTGGCTAAAATTGCCAGTGATTATAATAAACCTAATGGCCAAAAAACGGTTACTCCGGAAGAAGTAATTCCGTTTTTGGAAGTTTTGCCAATTCGGAAGTTTTACGGAGTTGGTAAAGTCACGACCGAAAAAATGTATCAGTTGGGTATTTTTTCCGGATTGGAACTGAAAAGTAAATCTTTAGAATTCTTAGAAAAACACTTTGGTAAGTCAGGAAGTTATTACTACAATGTAGTGCGCGGTATTCATAATAGTGAGGTAAAACCCAGTCGCATTGCAAAATCGGTGGCTGCCGAACATACTTTTGAAGTAAATCTTTCTTCGGAAGTTTTTATGTTGGAACAATTGGAACTGATTGCGAATAGTTTGGAGCGCAGACTTAAAAAGCATAAAGTTTCCGGAAAAACAGTGACTTTAAAAATTAAGTATAGCGATTTTACACAGCAAACCCGAAGTAAAACTTTGCCTTATTTTATCGCTGATAAAGGTTTGATTCTGGAAACGGTTAAAGAACTATTATATCAGGAGCGCATGAAAGATTCCGTTCGTTTACTCGGGATTTCGATGAGTAATTTAAATACTGAAGTAAAAAAAGCAGTGGTAGCAGTGCAATTAAAATTTGACTTTTAAATAAAAAGAAACCCTTCTTTGTGAGAAGGGTTAGTATTGAATATTTTGTTACGAAATTAATCTCTGCTGGATAATTTGGAAAGTAATCTTAGGAATTCAACATAAAGCCAAACCAGGGTAATCATTAGTCCCATAGCGCCAAACCATTCCATGTATTTTGGCATTCTTTTTTGAACACCTTGCTCAATTTGGTCAAAGTCTAAAAATAAGTTCAGAGCTGCAATTACAATTACAAAAACACTGATACCAATACTCCATAAGGAATTTCCATAATGTACAGGCTGGAAGCTTGTGAATAATGAAAACAACCAGGAAATTAAATAATAAGTAGCAATCGCTAAGGTTGCGGCTAATACAATCGATTTAAATTGTTCGGTAACTTTTACAATTTGATATTTGTATAATCCTAAACAAACGGCAAAAGTTACAAAAGTAGCTCCAACAGCCTGAATAACAATTCCAGGATATTGAACTTCAAATATGGCTGAAATTCCTCCGATAAACAAGCCTTCAAAAAGAGCGTAACCCGGAGCAAGATATGATGAATACTGGGGTTTGAAAGAGGAAATAACTACCAGAATTAGTCCGATTATTGCTCCTCCTATTGCGGGAATAATAGGGTTCATTCCATTAAAAGTTAACCACCAAATTACCATTGCCGATGCTGTAAGTAATAAGAATAGTAAAATAGTTTTGTTGATGGTTCCCGAAAGTGTCATTTCTTGTTCTAAACCAATTACAGTTGCTTCGTGTACTTGTTCGGCTCTCGAAGTTGGCGAAAAGCTTTTATTGTTTAAAAAAGGATTTTTAGATTTAAAATTCATAATACATTCATTTTATGTTAGTCAAATATAAATTTTATTTTGCATTTGAATGTTTAAATAGTCTTAAAATTTTCGAAGGATAATTCCTGAAGAATTATTTTGAAGATAAAACTTGTTGTTCGCTATTTAAAAATGAATTTAGTTTTGTTGAAAGTTTTTTGAATAAAAAAATCCGTCGCGATAAATCGGGACGGACTTAGTATTTAAGGAAAATAGTTTTTTAGCTAATTTCAGAAACTCTCAAAGTGTTAACCATTCCTCTTTCTTTAATAGGCATCGAAGCTAGGTTGATGATGTAGTCACCGGCTTGAACATGTCCGTTTTCTTTAGCAATATTATTGATTTCCGTTACAGTAGTATCGGTACTTTCTTCTTTATCATAGAAAAAAGTTCTAACACCCCATAGTAAGTTTAATTGCGTTAGGATTCTTTCGTTAGAAGTGAAAACTAAAATTTCAGCGGTGTTAGGTCTCCAGGCTGATAATTGAAATGCTGTGTAACCACTGTTAGTCATTGTAGAAATAGCTTTTGCCTCGATAGAGTTGGCCATAACTGCAGCATGACGACAAATAGTTTTAGTGATAAAACGTTTTGTTTTAATTTGTGGTGTATTTTGAGGAACCTGAATTAACGGAGAGTTTTCTACTGCTTCGCAAATCTGAGTCATTTTTTTAATTACCTGTACCGGGTAGTTTCCGGCAGCTGTTTCTCCCGAAAGCATTACTGCATCGGCACCATCCATAACCGAGTTAGCAACGTCATTAACTTCGGCACGAGTTGGAGTTAAACTACTAATCATCGTTTCCATCATTTGAGTAGCAACGATAACCGGAATTCTGGCTGTTTTAGCTCTGCGAATTAAGTCTTTTTGTACTAATGGAACTTCGTGAGCTGGTAATTCAACTCCAAGATCTCCACGAGCCACCATTAAACCGTCGCAATAAGCTACAATTTTGTCCATGTTTTCTAATGCTTCCGGCATTTCGATTTTGGCAATAATTGGAATTTTGTATTCAGAGTGTTCTGCGATTAAATCCTGAAGATCTTTCAAATCCTGTGGTGTTTTTACGAAAGAAAGAGCAATCCAGTCTACTTTTTGCTCAATAGCAAAAATAGCGTCAGCGATATCTTTTTCAGTCAAAGCCGGAAGAGATATTTTAGTATTTGGTAAGTTAACTCCTTTTTTAGATTTCAATTCGCCACCTTGGATTACTTTGGCAACTACTTCAGTTTTTTTATCTGTAGAAACGATTTCGAAAATTAATTTTCCATCGTCTAGTAAGATTCTTTCTCCCGGATTTACGTCGTTTGGAAAGTTTTGGTATTTCATGAAAACTCTTTCGGCAGTTCCTACAATGTCTTCGGCAGTAGTAAATGTGATCAAATCACCGTCGTTTACAACAACGCCGTCGTTCATTACTCCAACACGAAGTTTTGGTCCTTGTAAGTCTGCTAGAATGGCTGTGGTGTATCCAAATTCTTTGTTAAGTCCTCTGATGATTTCAATTCTGTTTTTTACATCATTGTAATCAGCATGAGAGAAATTGATTCTAAATACATTTACACCTGCTTCAACCATATCTTTTATGGTTTCTCTCGTGCTGCAAGCAGGCCCAAGAGTAGCCACAATTTTAGTTTTCTTGTTTGTAGTAATCATTTGCGTTAAAAAATTAGATTGTTTTTAGATTTTATTTGTTTTGTTTCAACAGTATAAACTGCTGTTATATTGTCTATTGTATTTAATATTGTTTTTATTGTGTTTACATCGATGCTGTCATCGGTGTTGTCTATTTTTAAAAAATAGTCGGCTTTTTTTAATTCGGGCAACAAATATGCTTTTGCTGATATGCCTTCTTCTGTGTTTGAAAATAAATCCTGAGCCTGAAAGTTATTGTCCGGTACAACTTCATTTTTGTTTTGAACCAAATTCCAGGACACAGTATTTTCTTCGTCATAAAAATAAAATCTCGAAAACATTGTTTCGCCTTCTTTGACATTTATATGAACTTCATCTTCGCTCTTGGCGAGATTTATGGGAAGTTTTTGATTGATAAAATATGCCAATCTATAATCGTCTAAAGATGTGTGAATTGCGATTAGATTATAGTCTATTTCGTCAAATTCATCAAGACTTAGTTTATGAACAGCCATCTTCTTTAAAAATAAAGATGTAAATATACTATTTCTCCCTAAGTTTAAGTGTTGAAAATACAAGGAATTCGTTAAATTTAAAACGAAAACGTTGTAGAGTGAAGAAAAACAGTCTTATTTTTTGTTCATTTTTTCCTGAAATGCAAAATAAGCGCGTTGGGAAGCTTTTTCTTCGGCTTTCTTTTTAGAAGTTGCACGTGCTTTTGCAACTACTTTTTCATCAATGCTTAATTTTACTCCAAATAAACGCTGACCATCTATGGCGTTATCTTCGTAAATGTCATAATGAAATTGTCTTTTTTCTTTTTGACACCATTCGATAATTAAACTTTTGTAGCTGATAACTTTTCCTTCCAGTCGGGGAATGTCAACATAAGGAGTAATTACTTTTTTTTGAATGAATTTTTCGCAGAAAAAATAGCCTTTGTCCAGATAAATAGCTCCAATGAGTGATTCAAAAATATTGCCGTGGATGTTTTCACCAAAATGTTGCACCGGTACTTTGCTGTCAACAAATCGTATCAGATCTAAATCTTTTCCCAATTCGTTAAGGTGTTCTCTGCTGACAATTTTTGAGCGCATTTTAGTTAAATAGCCTTCGTCTCCGTGTGGTACTTCGTTAAATAAATGCGCTGCAATTACTGAGCTTAACATGGCATCGCCAAGAAATTCCAAGCGTTCATAGCTAACAGGGTTTCCTGTTGCATCGGTTTTTCCGGAGGAGCGATGTGTAAAGGCTTTTTGGTAATGACTCAGTTTTCCAGGGGGAAATCCCAGTATTTTTTGGATGGCATCAAAAAAAATCCCGTCTTCTTGAGAACGGGATTTTTTGAATATTTTTTTGAATATACTCATAGTATCAAATTAGAATCCTAATTTTTTCACTAATACACAAGCATTATGACCTCCAAAACCAAAAGTATTGCTCATAACCACATTCATTTCTCTCTTTTGAGCTGTATTGAAAGTGAAGTTTAATTTTGGGTCAATAGTTTCATCATCTGTAAAATGATTAATTGTCGGAGGAACAATTCCGTGTTTTAAAGACAGAATAGAAGCAATTGTTTCAATAGCTCCGGCAGCTCCTAACAAGTGACCAGTCATAGATTTTGTAGAATTTAGGTTCATGGTGTAAGCATGTTCTCCAAAAACTTGTAAAATAGCTTTTGATTCAGCCTGATCTCCAAGTGGAGTTGAAGTTCCGTGCATGTTAACACCGTCAACGTCAGTTGGTTTTAAACCGGCATCTCTCAGGCAGTTTAGCATTACATTTTTGGCACCTAACCCTTCCGGATGAGGAGCTGTAATGTGGTGCGCATCAGCAGACATACCGCCTCCGCCTATTTCACAATAGATTTTAGCGCCACGTGCAATTGCATGCTCGTATTCTTCTAAGATTAATGCTCCGGCACCTTCGCCTAAAACAAAACCATCTCTGTCTTTGTCCATCGGTCTTGAAGCTGTTTCAGGGGCGTCATTTCTTGTAGATAATGCGTGCAAAGCGTTAAAACCTCCCATTCCTGCAATAGTTACTGCTGCTTCTGAACCTCCGGTTACCATTACGTCAGCATGACCTAAGCGGATATAGTTGAATGCGTCAATAATAGCGTTTGTGGAAGAAGCACAAGCAGAAACAGTTCCAAAGTTAGGTCCTCTAAAGCCGTATTTGATGGAAATATGCCCGCAAGCAATATCGCCAATCATTTTAGGGATGAAGAAAGGGTTGAATTTTGGTGTCCCGTCACCAGCGGCATAGTTTAGCATTTCTATTTGAAAGGTTTCTAAACCTCCGATACCTGAACCCCAAATAACTCCTGCTCTGTCAACATCAATTTTGTCTAAATCGAAATTGGCATCTTCCATCGCTTCAGTTGCAGAAACTACTGCATATTGTGTAAAGCGATCCATTTTTCTGGCTTCCTTGCGATCAATAAAATTTTCAACATTGAAGTTTTTTAATTCACAAGCAAACTGTGTTTTGAATTTTGACGCGTCAAAATAAGTGATTGGTGCAGCTCCGCTAACTCCGTTAATAAGACTATTCCAATACTCCTCAACAGTATTACCTATTGGGGTAAGCGCTCCTAAACCTGTTACAACTACTCGCCTTAATTCCATACATTTAAATTTTGTTATGTATTAACAAATAAACCCACTCTCTTTACTGTATAATTATAAAGTAGTGGGTGATTTAGATTGTGTGTATCTTTTTTGATTGAAATTCAATCTGTAATTCTCAATTGAAAAAATAATAACACCCATACCTAAAATTCAGATATGGGTGAATATTTATTATTTTTTAGCTTCTTCGATGTAAGAAATAGCTTGACCAACAGTAGCAATGTTTTCAGCTTGATCGTCTGGAATTTGAATATCGAATTCTTTTTCGAATTCCATAATAAGCTCAACAGTGTCTAATGAGTCAGCTCCTAAATCATTAGTGAAGCTTGCTTCTGTTACAACTTCGTTTTCGTCAACGCCTAATTTGTCTACGATAATCGCTTTTACTCTTGATGCAATGTCTGACATAATCTTTAATTTTAGAATTTAATTTTGTGGCAAAAATAAAAAACTTTATTTTAAAACAACTATTAAGTTGATAAATGTGACATCTAAAATAAAAAATAATTTTAAACAAAGAGATATCAAAGCTATTTAATTTCGTTTTTTATTCTTTTTTTTGTGTGACTTAAATGAGATGAAATATGAAAAAAATTGTTGTTTTTGCTTCTGGATCTGGGACAAATGCCGAAAATATTATTAAATATTTTCAAGGAACGGCTCTTGCCGAAGTAGTAAGTGTTTTTACTAATAATGCAAATGCAAAAGTGATTGACAGGGCAAAAAATAATAATGTTCCTTGCGTGATTTTTACAAAATCAGAATTAAACGAAAGTGAATTATTACAAAAAATAAATGATATTCAACCTGATTTGATAGTTTTGGCTGGTTTTCTATTAAAATTTCCTGATGCTATCATCGAAGCTTATCCGGATAAGGTTATTAATATTCATCCTGCTTTGTTGCCAAAATATGGCGGAAAAGGAATGTATGGAATGCATGTGCATAAGGCAGTTGTAGAAAACAGAGAGAAAGAAACGGGGATTACCATTCATTATGTAAATGAACATTATGATGAAGGTGCTATTATTTTTCAAAAACAGGTAACGGTTTTAGGAACAGATTCGCCTGAGGTAGTGGCTGAAAAAATTCATGAATTGGAACAAAAGTATTTTCCGGGAGTTGTCGCTGATTTGTTAAAGGCTAAATCGTAAAATTGGAATATCAGGTACATATATATACTGATGGCGCTGCAAAAGGGAATCCCGGCCCCGGAGGTTATGGTGTGATTATGGAATTGGTGGGGACATCTCATAAAAAAGAGTTTTATGAGGGGTTTCGTTATACTACAAATAATAGAATGGAATTGTTGGCGGTAATCGTAGGGTTGGAAAAATTAAAAAATCCGAATATGAAAGTGCTGGTTGTTTCAGATTCTAAGTATGTAGTGGATTCTGTGGTTAAGAAATGGGTTTTAGGTTGGGAAAAAAAAGCTTTTGCAGGAAGAAAAAATGCCGATTTGTGGCAGCGCTTTTTAAAAGTGTATCGCAAACATCAGGTGGATTTTAAATGGATTAAAGGACATAATAGTCACCCTCAAAATGAACGTTGTGATGAGCTGGCTGTTTTTGCTTCCAATCAAAAGAGTTTGTCAATTGATGCTTTTTATGAAAATGAAGACGGAAAATTGATTTGATTTTTTATAAATTCACAAGATGACTAAATTCTTTTTTATTTTCATTTTTATGTTCTCTGGTTTTGCTTTTCAGCAAAGGTCATGGGAGTTAGCTATTGATAAAGAAGGGGTAAAGGTTTATACCCGAAAAACCGATTCGGTTGCAATAAAAGAATATAAGGTAACCATGCAGGTTAAGTCGCCAGTTGATACGGTGCTGAAAAAAATTCTGGATATAAAAAATCTTAAAAACTGGAGTTACAGGATAGCGGAGTCGGATTTGGTAAAAAAAATAAACGACTCTGTTTGGATTTTTTATATTCATAATGATATTGAATGGCCTGTAAAAGACCGGGATCATGTTTCGAAAGTTCAGCTTCAAAAAAGAAAGGAGGATTATGTTGTTTTGCTTACGCCTTATAATAATTATGTGAAGGAGAAAAAAGATGTGGTTCGATTAACAAAATTCAAAGGGATTTGGACTTTGAAAAAATTGGATGCTAATCATACTCAGGTTACACAGCAGTTGTATGGTGATCCCGAATCTAATATTCCGGCTTTTTTTATTAATATGATGATAGCTAAAGCACCGTTTTATACTTTTAGAAATATGAAGAGTCAGCTGGAAGTAAAAGCTGCTAAGTAATAAACTGAGCTTAAAACTTTGCAACTTTGCAAGAGATAAATTATCTTTGCAGCTTAAATTTCGAAATTCATAAAATGAATAAATTATTGATTGTTGGAACTGTTGCTTTCGACGCAATTGAAACCCCATTCGGAAAAACCGATAAGATATTAGGTGGAGCGGGAACTTATATTGGACTTTCGGCAGCTTTTTTCAACCTGCAATCAGCTATCGTCTCTGTTGTTGGAGATGATTTTCCTCAAGAATATATTGATTTACTGACAGATAGAAAGATTGATATTTCCGGTCTTGAAGTAGTACAAGGAGGTAAAACTTTCTTTTGGAGCGGTCGTTATCATAACGATTTGAATTCAAGAGATACTTTGGATACGCAATTAAATGTTTTGGCCGATTTTCAGCCAAAAGTTCCTCAAAATTTTAAAAATGCCGATGTGGTGATGCTTGGGAACCTGCATCCGTTAGTGCAAAGTGGTGTTTTGGATCAGTTAGAGAGCAAGCCTAAATTAGTAGTTTTGGATACTATGAATTTTTGGATGGATTGTGCTTTACCTGAATTGCTGGACGTTATTAAGCGTGTAGATGTTATTACTATTAATGATGAAGAAGCCAGACAACTTTCGGGAGAATATTCTTTAGTGAAAGCTGCGGCTAAAATTCAGGCGATGGGTCCGGAATATGTGGTGATAAAAAAAGGAGAGCACGGAGCATTGTTGTTTCATGAAAACAATGTGTTTTTTGCGCCGGCATTACCATTAGAAGAAGTTTTTGATCCAACAGGGGCAGGAGATACTTTTGCGGGAGGTTTCGCCGGATTTATTACTCAAAGTGAAAATGTTTCTTTTGAGAATATGAAAAATGCAATTATTTATGGTTCCAATTTAGCTTCCTTTTGCGTGGAAAAATTTGGAACAGAACGAATGCTTAGTTTAGATAAAGAAGAAGTTGTGTCGCGATTAAAACAATTTAAATCATTGACACAATTTGATATAGAATTATAATGCTTTGAAGCCTCGGAAACGGGGCTTTTTTAATTAGTATTGTTTTTAATAGTTTAGTAAAAAACTCACACTACAAATAAATTTACAATGAGCGACGCTTTAAAACATGAATGTGGAATAGCTTTAGTTAGACTGCTTAAACCGCTTGAATATTACAAAGAAAAGTATGGTTCTGCCTTTTATGGGATACAAAAAATGTATCTGATGATGGAGAAACAGCACAATCGTGGGCAGGATGGAGCCGGATTTGCAAGTATCAAACTGGATGTGGAGCCGGGAGAGAGATATATTAGCCGAGTTCGTTCTAATCAGGCTCAGCCAATTCAAGATGTGTTTACTCAGATTAATGAAAGAATTAATGAAGAGTTGACTGCTAATCCGGAATATGCCGATGATGTGGCGGCGCAAAAAAAGAATATTCCTTATATAGGAGAATTGTTCTTGGGGCATGTGCGTTATGGAACTTTTGGTAAAAACAGTATTGAAAGTGTGCATCCGTTTTTAAGACAAAGTAACTGGATGCATCGTAACCTTATTTTGGCGGGTAACTTTAACATGACAAATGTTAAAGAGTTATTTCAAAATTTGGTTGAATTAGGACAACATCCAAAAGAAATGGCTGATACCGTTACTGTAATGGAAAAAATTGGTCACTTCTTAGATAAAGAAGTAATGCAGTTGTACCAGGATTGTAAAGCGGAAGGTTATTCAAAACAAGAGGCTTCTCCGGTAATTGCAGAAAGACTGGATGTGGCTAAAATTTTGGCGCGTTCGGCTAAAAATCTGGATGGAGGTTATGCTATGGCTGGTTTGTTAGGTCATGGTGATGCTTTTGTGTTTAGAGATCCGGCTGGAATTCGTCCGGCTTATTTTTATCAGGATGATGAAATTGTAGTGGTAGCTTCAGAAAGACCGGTTATTCAAACAGTTTTTAATGTCCCATTTGATGAAGTTAAAGAAATTGATCCGGGAAGTGCTTTGATTATCAAGAAAAACGGAGCGGTTTCAATGAAAGAAATTTTGACCCCAACGGTTAAAAAAGCTTGTTCTTTTGAGCGAATTTATTTCTCCAGAGGAAGTGATGCTGAAATTTATCAGGAAAGAAAAGATTTAGGAAAATTAATCCTGCCGGCAGTTTTGAAAGCTATTGATCAGGATACAGATAACACGGTATTTTCTTATATTCCAAATACAGCTGAAACTTCTTTCTTTGGATTGGTTGAAGCAGCTCAGGATTTCTTAAATCAAAGAAAAAACAATTACATCTTAGAAAATAGAAATACATTAACGGCAGAAACTTTAAAGGAATTATTAGAAGTTAAAATTCGTACCGAAAAAGTTGCGATTAAAGATGCTAAATTAAGAACGTTTATTACAGCGGATGATAGTCGTGATGATTTGGTTGCTCACGTTTATGATGTAACTTATGGTGTGATTAAGCCGGAAGATAATCTGGTGATTATTGATGATAGTATTGTAAGAGGAACTACGCTTAAAAAGAGTATCATCAAAATGATGGATCGTTTGAATCCAAAGCGAATTGTGATTGTTTCTTCTGCACCGCAAATTCGTTATCCGGATTGTTACGGGATTGATATGGCTAAGTTAGAAGGTTTGGTCGCTTTTAGGGCTGCTTTAGAGCTTTTGAAAGAAAGAAATCTATATCATATTGTGGATGAAGTTTATGCAAAATGTAAATCACAGGAAGACTTTAAAGATGTGGATGTGGTGAACTATGTGACGGCTATTTATGAACCGTTTACCGATCAGGAAATTTCAGATAAAATTGCTGTGATGTTAAGCTCTCCGGAGATTAAAGCAGAGGTTAAAATTATTTTCCAAACAGTAGAAGATTTACATGTAGCTTGTCCAAAAAATTTAGGTGACTGGTACTTTACGGGAGATTATCCTACGCCGGGAGGAAACCGTGTGGTGAACCGCGCTTTCATGAATTTTTATGAAGGTAAAGATGCTAGGGCATATTAATCGATAAATCACGTTATTTATCGGTTTTTTGTGTCGTTTATCCTGAATATTTGTTATTAAGTTATATCTGAGATAAATTTGTCATACCATAATATTAGTAGGTTAAGTTTATGGTAGATTTGGGGCAAAAAAGGTGGAAGCAATTCCACCTTTTTTATTGGATTAAAATTGAGTAAAGTAAATAGAGTAAAAGACGAGCGAAATATATATTTGGCTCGTCTTTTTTATTAGAATAAAGTTCTAAAAAGATAAAATCAACTTTGGAATAAAAACAAAAAAAATAGACAAATAACTTTTCAGTCATTTGTCTATTCTCTATTTTCTGTATTCTTTTATCTAAAAATACTATTTTTCTGAAGCGTATCTTCTGGCTACTTCAGTCCAGTTAATTACATTGAAGAAAGCTTCGATATAATCTGGTCTTCTGTTTTGGTAGTTTAAGTAGTAAGCGTGTTCCCAAACGTCCATTCCTAAGATTGGAGTTCCACCACATCCAACACCTGGCATTAATGGGTTGTCTTGGTTTGGAGTTCCACAAACGTCTAATTTTCCATCTTTTTGTACACATAACCAAGCCCATCCTGAACCAAACTGTGTTGCTCCTGCTTTGGCAAATTTAGCTTTGAATTCTTCAAAAGATCCAAAAGCAGCTTCGATAGCAGCTAATAATTCTCCTGTTGGTTGTCCTCCTCCGTTTGGAGACATTACAGTCCAGAAAAGATTGTGATTGTAAAAACCTCCACCATTATTACGAACAGCAGCATTAGACATATCAAGGTTAATTAATATGTTTTCAATTGTTTTACCTTCCATATCAGTACCGGCAATGGCAGCGTTAAGGTTAGTAGTGTAAGCATTATGATGTTTTGTATGGTGGATTTCCATTGTACGTGCATCAATATGTGGTTCTAGTGCGTCGTACGCATAAGGTAATTGAGGTAATTCAAAAGCCATGATATTTTTTGTTTAAGATTTATAAATAATTTATCCAAAATTAAACATTTAAGTTTGGAATTGGAAATACTTGTTCGTTAAATAAATGATATAATCTGTTTTTTTGTTATTTTTTATGAGAAAAAATCAATTGCTTTTTAGGATTTTAATCTCTTTTTTTGTTGGTTTTCAATGTTTTGTTTTTGTTAAGATTGTGCCATAGCCATACAAATAATGCTGATTTTAGCTCCGGGTATTTTTAATAAAGCACGACTGCAGGCTTCGAGTGTGGCTCCGGTTGTGATTACATCATCGATTAGGATAAAGTGTTTGTTGTGGTCTTTTTCGGTGAAATGAACATCAAAAATAGATTCGATATTTTGAGAACGATCTAAAAGGTTTTTTTGAGATTGTGTTTTCGAATAGACTTTTCGAAATAAAATGCCGTCGTTGTATTTTAGTTGTAATTTTCCTGAGAGTGATTTTCCAAAATTAGTAACCTGATTATAGCCTCTTTCTTTGAATTTTTTTGGGTGCAAAGGAACGGGTATAATTTCGTCGGCACTTAAGGCTTGTATGGTAGTTTCTAAATCTTCGGTGTACCATTGACCTAAAACATCTCCTATTTCCTGTTGCCCTTTGTATTTTAGATGATGAATAAGGTTTTGTACGATTCCTTTTTTGTGAAAATATAAAAAAGCCGAAGCATGTTCAAGCGGAATTCGACCATAAAATTTCTGATAAGCTTCGTTTTCTTTTAATAAATGATGATTGGTAAGCGGGATATTATGACGGCAAATGCTGCAAATTACTTTTTCGTTAGTTAAAAGAATTGCTTCGCAACCCGGACAAATTTTAGGAAAAAAAAGATTTAGGATGCTGTTAAACATGTTAGAAGCTTTATTTGTTCTAAAATTATAAAAATCAAGGGTTCAAACTTTAATTATTTTCTTTTTTTTAAATACACTTTTTATATTTTTGCACCACTATGGCAAAACAAGAAGATATATTTAAGAATGTAGTTTCGCACGCAAAAGAGTACGGGTTTATTTTTCCGTCCAGCGAAGTTTACGATGGTTTAAGTGCAGTTTATGATTATGCACAAAACGGAGTGGAGTTAAAAAAGAACATCCGCGAATATTGGTGGAAAGCAATGGTTCAGATGAATGAAAATATTGTAGGGCTTGACGCTGCAATATTAATGCATCCAACTACCTGGAAAGCTTCCGGCCACGTAGATGCTTTTAATGATCCGTTAATTGATAATAAAGATTCGAAAAAAAGATACCGCGCTGATGTTTTGATTGAAGATTATGCTGAAAAGTTAAATCAAAAAGCAATCAAAGAAATTGAAAAAGCCCGTGTTCGTTTTGGTGATGCTTTCAACGAGGAGGAATTTGTTTCTACAAATGCCCGTGTGAAAGAATATAAAGCTAAAGAAAGAGAAATTTTGGAAAGAATGGCTCGCTCTTTAGGGAATGAGGATTTGGCTGATGTAAAAGCTTTGATCGAAGAATTAGAAATTGCCTGTCCTGAGTCAGGTTCCAGAAACTGGACTGAAGTAAAACAGTTTAACCTGATGTTTGGAACCAAATTAGGTGCTTCGGCCGATAATGCAATGGATTTGTATTTGCGTCCGGAAACCGCTCAGGGGATTTTTGTAAACTTTTTAAATGTTCAAAAATCTGGTAGAATGAAAGTTCCTTTCGGAATTGCTCAAACAGGGAAGGCGTTCAGAAATGAGATTGTAGCAAGACAATTTATTTTCCGTATGCGTGAGTTTGAACAAATGGAGATGCAGTTTTTTGTTCGTCCGGGAGAGGAAATGAAGTGGTATGAGCACTGGAAAGAAACGCGTTTAAAATGGCATTTGTCTTTAGGTCTTGGAAAAGAAAATTACCGTTACCATGATCACGAAAAATTAGCGCATTATGCTAATGCTGCGGCTGATATTGAATTTAATTTCCCTTTTGGATTTAAAGAATTAGAAGGAATTCATTCGCGTACTGATTTTGATTTAAAAGCGCATGAACAATATTCTGGTAGAAAATTGCAATATTTTGATCCTGAGCTAAATGAAAACTACGTTCCTTATGTAGTAGAAACTTCGGTAGGTTTGGACAGAATGTTCCTAGCTGTTTTTGCAACTTCTTTACAGGAAGAAACATTAGAAGATGGTTCGTCAAGAACGGTGTTGAAATTGCCGGCGGTTTTGGCGCCTACAAAAGCGGCAGTTTTGCCATTGGTAAAAAAAGATGGTTTGCCTGAAATTGCACATCAAATTATTGCCGATTTAAAATGGAACTTTAATGTGGCTTATGATGAGAAAGATGCGGTAGGACGTCGCTACAGAAGACAGGATGCTTTAGGAACTCCGTTTTGTATTACAGTAGATCATCAAACAATTGAAGATCAAACAGTAACTATTCGTCATAGAGATACGATGAAACAGGATCGTGTTAAAATTTCTGAGTTGGCAGGAATTATCGAAAATGAAGTTTCGATGAAAAATTGGTTAATGAAGATGTAATTTTTTTATACAATTTTGATGAAAGCTCTCCTTTTTGGAGGGCTTTTTTCGTTTTTGAAATGAAATAATTGTAAAATTATGAAGATTAAAATAAAATAGAATTGCTCTTGGTCGGATTTATTTACTCTTTATCAACTAGTATCGGTACTTTATCGATTTCTCAGGCTATTTAATGTGAAAAATAAGTTAAATGTTTATTTTTAGCTAGTTGAAAGTTGTTGTTTTTTCTAAAACCAATTTTTGATTTAGTTCCCAAAACTACCTACATAATTATACTTTAAACTAATGTTGTGCGATCTAATTATATTAGAAAGTGCCTCAAATGAATTATTCGTACGTTATTATTGATGACAGTCCTGAAAGTGTCATGGAAACCAAAGCAGTAGCTGAAGGTTTTTCTGAACTTACTTTTGTCGGCTCTGCTAATAACTACGAAGAAGGTTTGAATTTGATTTTAGAGCACAATCCTCAACTGGTTTTTCTTGAAATTGATCCTAAAAATAAGAAAAGCAACCTTTCCTTAGCATTGATTAACGAATTGTATCGTTATTTAAATGTAATTCCGAAAATAATAATTACTACTTCTAAAAAGGATTTTGCTTTCGAAGCCATTCAGTATCAGGTTACTGATTATTTACTCAAACCTTTGGCGCGGATTGATTTTGTAAAGTTGGTCTTAAAGCTAAAAAAAGCTACTGGAGTTTCGGAAAAAGTGGTTGAGACAGAAAGTTTAAAAGAGGAAGAAGATCCCAAAACCAGTTTTGTAGCCGAGCATGAGACACCAACAGTTACTGAGCCGCTTATTCTGTGTATTAAGTCCTATGGAGATTATAGATATATTGATACCAGAGATATTTGTTATTTGCAGGCTGATAATAATTCAACGGATATTCATTTAAGTACGGGCGAAACCGTTACGGCTTTTAAAACGTTGAAACATTTTGAAAATGTTTTGTCCTTTCCTTTTGTTCGAATTCACAACAGTTATATTGTAAATAGTAATTTGATTTCCCGAATTCATACCGGAAATGCAGTGTGTTATATCAAAAATTCTGCTGCCAAAATTCCTTTCTCCAAATCATATAAGGCAAACATTGATCTTATTATTTCTGAAATTTCAAACGGAAATTATTTAGAAATTTAAAAAAGTACATTCTGTAGCTTTATTGTAATAGTCTTTAATTTCCAGAATTTATACTGGAAATTCAGTATGCTATTAAGAATTCTAATGCTAAAATTTCATTCTGTAAATCGTGTAAAGCAAATAATAGCTCTCGGTTGTTTCTGAAATTTCAAATGGAAATTACCTGAAAATTTAAAAAACGGTCGTTTACCCAGATTTGAGGTTCATTCACTCATAAACGGGGTTATTCTACCATAAACGCCTGAAAACAGGCATGAAATAAGGGTTGTCTATGTAATTTTACTTCAAGAAAAACGCTCAAGCGCTTTCGATTAATAAGTAAAAAAATATTAAAACATAAAAAACCCAAGTCATGAAAAAATCAATCGTAACAATCGGATTATTCTCTTTAATGTTAGTTTTAACTTCTTTCACAGCTTCAACTTCTATTGATGGAGGAAGTAGAACAATCAAAACTGATAATGTTGTTAATATCGATGGAGGAAGTAGAACTATTAAAACAGATAATATAGCTAATATCGATGGAGGTAGCAGAACTATTAAAACAGATAATATAGCTAATATCGATGGAGGTAGCAGAACAATCAAAACTGATAATTAAATACTCTATCCTAAAATATTAGAGGCTGTCAAATTTGACAGCCTTTTTTTATGCTGTTAACTTTAAATTAGTATTTTTGACGAAATTGAAATTTACTTTTGAAGACAATTGGAGTTAAATTAATCTTTTGGTTGGTATTATTTGTTTTTTTTTGTTGCAATCAAAAGAAAACAGATAATAAGTCTATTCAAGTAACAAATGACAGTCTTTTAGTTTATTTTTCTTTAGCTAATGATTTTAATCTTCCGAAACAAAAAAGACTTGATTATGTTAGTAAGGCTAATGAAATAGTCATTCATCAGGAAAATGATTCTTTAAATAGGGTAAATCTCTTTAAAATTGCTAACAGGTATTATAATCTTAATAATTGGAAAGAATATAGTAAGACAGTCAATTTGATTTTAGAAAAATCACAAGAGGTTAAAGATACTTTAAGTTTGGCGAAAGCATATGGTTATCTCGGTGATTATTACCTCCAAAAGTCTATAGCAGATTCGGCCTTTTTAAATTATTACAAGGCTGAAAAGATGTATGATAAATTAAGTGTAAAATCTGAATTAGCCAGAACACTCATAAATAAAGCTGATTTATTATTTAAAGTTGGAGATTTTGTTAGTAGTGAAAAAGAGGTCTTTAAGGTTTTACGAACGATTAAGGGTGATAGAAATAATGATGTAGTTAATGAGGTAAATTATGATGCTTATAATATTTTAGGGAAAGTATATAATGGAATGGGAGAGTATGAAAATTCTATCTTATATCATAATAAAGCGTTGAAAACGCTCGATAAAATGCAAATAATAGGAAAGAGTCAAACAATGGCCATTTCATACTTAAATTTAGGGTTAGTTTATGTGAATTTGAAAAATTTTGCGGTAGCAAAAGATTATTTTATTAAAGGAATAGAGCAACAAAAGATAGATAACCAGGATTTAAATATAGAGGCTTTTTTATTAGATAATTTGGGGTATGCTAAGTTTAAACTAGAAGAGAAAAGAGATCTTCCTAATTTATTTTATCAATCATTAAAAATATGGGATAGTTTGAAATTAGCTTCTGGAGTTTTTGTTAGTAAAATGCATTTGTCTGAGTATTATAGTTCTAGGGAAGATACAGCAAAAGCTTTACAATTTTCTAAAGAAGCACTTTCTCTCGCAAGGAGTACTAATGTTCCTCGTGATGTGATGAGAGCTTTGAATCAAATTTCAGTTTTAGATCCGAAAAATGCTTCTGCTTACACAAAAGAGTATATCCGAATCAATGAAGAGTTGCAGAGAGAAGAACGAAAAATAGGCGAAAAATTTTCTCGTATAGAATATGAAACGGATCAGATAAAAGGTGAAAATTCGGATTTAGAAGCTAAAAATAGACGATTGGTTTATTTTTTCTCCGGGATTGCAATTTTAGGAATGTTTATCTACATCATTAAATCACAAAAGGCGAAGAATAGAGAGCTTTTGTATAAACAACAGCAACAGAAAGCTAATGAGGATATTTATAACCTGATGATTTCCCAGCAAAATACTATTGAAGCTAACAGGGTTCAGGAAAAAAAACGTGTGGCGCAGGAATTACACGACGGTGTTTTGGGTAGAATGTTTGGGGTGAGAATGAACTTGGAAGGTTTGAATCCCTTTAATGATGATTTGGCGGTTAGTCAGCGAAATGATTATCTGGCTGAATTGAAAAATATCGAACAGGATATTCGTGAAATTTCACATGATTTGAACAGGGAAAAATCAGAATTAATTAATAACTTCGTTGCTATTGTAGACAATCTTTTTGAGGAACAAAGGAAGACGTTTTCAGCAAAATTATTTTCGAGTATCGATTCTACTATTAGATGGGATTTAGCAGTCAATTCGGTAAAAATTAATTTGTACCGTATTATTCAGGAGTCTTTGCAGAATATTAATAAATACGCAAAAGCAACTACTGTTAAAGTTGATTTGAAAAAACAGGAAAATAGTATTCTGTTAACCATTACTGATGATGGAATTGGTTTTAATGTAAATCTTAAAAAGAAAGGCATTGGGTTGCAAAATATGATTTCGCGTTCTAAAGAGTGTAATGGAACTTTTAATGTAAAATCAGAAGTTGGTAAAGGAACCACAATTACGGTTAGTATTCCCTTAGAATAATATTAATATTTGATAAAGCAAATGACAACTGAAACTAAGCTCAAGAAAAACATTTTGATTGTTGATGATCATCCGTTTATTATTCAGGGGTACAAAAATGCCATTACAAGATATAATCCAAATGCTTATGAGTTTGTAATTGCTGAAGCAAAAGACTGTCAGTCGGCTTTTGATTTAATTACTAATCCTGATACAGCTGTTTTTGATATTGCTTTTTTGGATATAAGTATGCCTTCCTATGAGGAAAAAGAACTGTATTCCGGAGAAGATTTGGCTAAATTAATTTTGCAATACATGCCTGATTGCAAGATTGTAATGTTAACGATGTTTACGGAGTTTTTAAAGTTAAAAACTTTGATAAATAATGTTAGTCCCAGAGGTTTAGTGATAAAAAATGATTTGACTTTTGACGAATTGTTAATTGCTTTTGATAAGGTTATTAATGACGAAATATATTATAGTAAATCTATTTTGGAAATGTTAAGCTCGCATGATAATTCGATTGAAATAGATTTATTTGATAAACAGATTTTGTTTCATTTGTCCAAAGGAACCAAAATACAAGATATTCCCCAGTTTGTACCAATTTCTCTAAATGCCATTGAATCCAGAAAGGCAAATCTAAAAGAGTTATTCGAAGTAGTTGATGGAGAAGATAGCGATTTGGTGAGAGCTGCTAAAAATAAAGGCTTGATTTTCTAAAAATACCGTAAAAATTAAAAACGCAAATTCAGAATAAATATCCTGAATTTGCGTTTTTTTTTATTGTAATAGTTTGGTGTGATTTATTCGCTGAGTGCGTTCCAGCCTCTTGCTTTCAAAGGGATTTTGGTATTGGCACGGGTTACAAGATGAATGCCTTCACTTTCTTCAGTCATGTGTCCAATGATAGAAAAATTTGGATTCCCTTTTATTTTGTCAAAATCTTCAATAGGAATCGTAAACAGTAACTCGTAATCTTCACCTCCATTGATGGCAACAGTGGTACTGTCAATATTGAATTCTTCGCAAACATTGATAAATTGAGGATCCAGTGGTAATTTATCTTCGTATAAATTACAGCCAACATTGGATTGTTTGCACAAATGAATAATTTCCGAAGATAATCCATCCGAAATATCAATCATAGCTGTAGGTTTGATTTCCAAAGCATGTAATAAAGTGCGAACATCCTTTCGGGCTTCCGGCTTTAATTGACGTTCAATTAAATAGGTATATAATTCTAAGTCAGGTTGCGAATTTGGATTTACCTGAAAGACCTGTTTTTCTCTTTCTAAAACCTGTAATCCCATATAAGCGGCACCAATATCTCCAGTTACTACCAATAAATTTGTTGGTTTTGCCCCATTGCGATAAACAATTTCTTCTTCATCTGCTTCGCCTAACACGGTGATGCTAATAATTAATCCTTTTTGGGAAGAAGTGGTGTCTCCACCAATCACATCTACTTTGTATTCAGTGGCTGCCAAAGTTATTCCCTCATATAATTCTTCTAAAGCTTCCAAAGTAAAACGGTTAGAAACTGCAATAGAAACTGTGATTTGTGTTGCTTTGGCGTTCATAGCGCAAATATCAGAAACATTGGTCACAACTGCTTTGTATCCCAAATGTTTCAAAGGCATATAAGCTAAGTCAAAATGAACACCTTCTACCATAATATCGGTAGAAACTACTACTTTTTTGTCTTTAAAGTCCAAAACTGCGGCATCATCACCAATACCTTTTAAAGTAGAAGCTTGATTTATTTCAAAATGTTTGGTAAGATGTTCAATCAATCCAAATTCGCCCAATTGAGCAATGCTTGTACGTTGTGGGTTTTTATCTTCAATCATATTATTGCGAGGAACGAAGCAATCTCCGTTCATTTATTTATAATTTAAAGTGGCAAAGATACAAAGTTTTTAAGCCATAGTTTAAATGTAATTTTTGATTTTTGGAAACAAAAAAACCTGACAATTTTCATCGTCAGGTTGATTATTTTTTAAGATTTGTTTTCCAAATTTCAGGATTTCTTGAAGTATGAAAAATTGCGAAAACAGTTACTGTTTTGTTTTCTTCGTTTATTTCATAATGAATGAGAAAAGGAAATTTTTCTATTTTTCGGCAACGGATAGAATTGTATTTAATAGAAAACAAATATGGATCTTTTTTTAAAGCATTGATTTGTTTTTTAGTTTGGTTTTTGTAGCGTAAACCCAAACCTTTTGATTGCAACTCGTACCATTCAAAAGTTCTCTGAATATCATTGAACGCATCAATGTCTATTTTTAAATGATAACTCAAGAGTTATAATGTTTTAGAAACTTTGTCCCAGTCTAAAAGTCTTTCGGGATTTGTTTTTGCTTTAGCCATTCTGTCTAAAACTATCTTTTGATGTTCAACAGGAATTTCAATGTCTTCATTCCAAATGGCATCATTCACTTTCAAACGATCTTTTGGAGAAAGCTGTTTTACCGCTTCAATCAGTTGATTGACACTTAAATCGATATTTAATTTTATAGTTTCCATAGTAACAAAGTTAATGAAAATAGTTTATTGTTTTTAGCTTTGAATTTTCTGAAAGATTGAATCATTTCGTAAATACTGAAAGCGATAAATATTTTTCCATTTTAAATAGATTACTTTCAATAAAAACAAAAAAACCTGATAATTTTCATCATCAGGTTTTCAATTATTCAATCTTAAAATCTTTTAATCATTTAATTTAAGTACAGCCATAAATGCCTCTTGTGGAATTTCTACGTTTCCTACCTGGCGCATACGTTTTTTACCTTTTTTCTGTTTTTCCAATAACTTACGTTTACGCGAAATATCTCCTCCATAACATTTTGCCGTAACGTCTTTACGCAAAGCTTTAATGGTTTCACGAGCAATAATTTTTGCTCCAATAGAAGCTTGAATTGGAATTTCAAACTGTTGTCTCGGGATTAACTCACGCAATTTTTCACACATTTTTTTACCAATAGTATAGGCGTTGTCAGCGTGAATAAGAGCAGAAAGAGCATCTAGTTGATTAGCATTTAATAAAATATCCATTTTAACTAATTTGGATTCTCTCATTCCTATTGGGTGGTAATCAAACGAAGCATAACCTTTAGAAACCGTTTTTAATCTGTCGTAAAAATCAAATACAATTTCAGCTAGAGGCATATCAAAATTCAATTCCACACGCTCCGTTGTTAAATACGTTTGATTAGTAATCAAGCCTCGTTTTTCGATACACAAACTCATTACGTTACCCACGAAATCTGCTTTAGTAATAATAGTTGCTTTGATGTATGGTTCTTCTACACGATCCAATTTTGTAGCATCTGGTAAATCACTTGGGTTGTTTACGATAATTGGAGTGTCTGGTTCTTTTTTCGTATATGCCAAATACGAAACGTTAGGAACTGTGGTAATCACAGTCATGTTGAACTCACGCTCCAAACGCTCCTGAATAATTTCCATATGTAACATTCCTAAGAATCCACAACGGAAACCAAATCCTAAAGCAGCAGAACTTTCAGCAGAAAAAACTAATGAAGCATCATTCAATTGTAGCTTTTCCATCGAAGCACGTAAATCTTCAAAATCTTCGGTGTCCACCGGATAAATTCCGGCAAATACCATTGGTTTTACATCTTCAAAACCCGTAATCATATTGCTGGTAGGAGTTTTAGCGTCGGTAATAGTATCACCCACTTTTACTTCCTTAGCTTCTTTAATTCCCGAAATCAAATAACCTACATCACCTGTAGAAATTTTATTTTTCGGAACCTGATTTAATTTTAAAGTACCTACTTCATCGGCAAAATATTCATTTCCAGTAGCCATGAATTTGATTTTCTGACCTTTGGTAATTTCACCGTTTACCACTCTAAAGATAACTTCGATACCACGGAAAGGATTATAATGTGAATCGAAAATCAAAGCTTGTAAAGGTTCCTCTTTGTTTCCAGATGGAGCAGGAATTTTTTCAATAATTGCAGCCAGGATGTTTTCAACTCCAAAACCGGTTTTACCCGAAGCGTGAATAATATCTTCTAAGTCGCATCCCAATAAATCAATAATATCGTCACTTACTTCCTCCGGATTAGCACTTGGTAAATCGACTTTGTTTAAGACCGGGATAATTTCCAAATCGTTGTCCAAAGCCAAATATAAGTTCGAAATAGTTTGCGCCTGAATACTCTGAGCAGCATCTACTATCAACAAAGCACCTTCGCAGGCAGCAATAGAACGAGAAACTTCATAAGAGAAATCCACGTGTCCCGGAGTATCAATAAGGTTCAGAATATATTCTTCTCCCTTGTATTTGTATTCCATTTGAATAGCGTGACTCTTAATGGTAATTCCACGTTCACGCTCAAGATCCATGTTGTCCAAAAGCTGTGCTTTTTCTTCACGAGCCGTAACGGTTTGCGTAGCTGCTAATAATCGGTCAGCCAACGTACTTTTCCCGTGGTCAATATGTGCAATAATGCAAAAATTTCTAATGTGCTTCATTTCTTCTTTGTATCAATTTTTTGTCTTGCCTGTTTTGGGCGTTCTCCTACGGGGCGGGCTTTCCGCTCTATCTTTTATTCCATTTCATTCCATAAAAGGATGCCGCTACACTCCCTAACGCAATCCCGAAAAAACAAGACAATTAATCTGCAAATATACGCTAAATTCGATAGCTTCAAAGCGTATAATTAGTAAACTAATTGCTTAAGTGATAAGTCTTTCCTAATTCTTCTTTTATCGTTTCGTTTAAAAAACGTAATTTTGCAGCAAATTTGAGAAGATGATTAAGATTGGCAACATAGAATTACCTGATTTTCCACTATTATTAGCGCCTATGGAGGACGTGAGCGATCCGCCATTTCGTCGTTTGTGTAAAATGCATGGTGCCGATATGATGTATTCTGAATTTATTTCTTCGGAAGGTTTGATTCGTGATGCTATTAAAAGCCGAATGAAGCTGGATATTTTTGATTACGAACGCCCGGTAGGAATCCAAATTTTTGGTGGTGATGAAGAAGCTATGGCGCTTTCGTCCAAAATTGTAACCACAGTAAATCCCGATTTGATTGATATCAACTTTGGTTGTCCTGTAAAAAAAGTAGTTTGTAAAGGTGCTGGAGCCGGTGTTTTGAAAGATGTGGATTTGATGGTGCGTTTGACAAAAGCCGTGATTGATAGTACCAATCTTCCGGTTACAGTAAAAACCCGTTTGGGTTGGGATGATAATTCCATAAATATCGATGAGGTTGCCGAGCGTTTGCAGGATATTGGAGTGGCTGCTTTGAGTATTCATGCCCGAACCCGAGCTCAGATGTACAAAGGACATTCCGATTGGTCGCACATAGCGAGAGTGAAAAATAATCCACGAATAACCATGCCTATCTTTGGGAATGGTGATATTGATTCGCCTGAAAAAGCTTTAGAATACAAAAACAAATACGGCGTTGACGGCATTATGATTGGTCGTGCTGCTATTGGTTATCCATGGATTTTTAACGAAATCAAACACTTTGTAAAAACAGGAGAACATTTGGCAAAACCTACTGTTGTCGACAGAGTTGAAGCAGTACGCAATCACTTGACTTGGGCGATGGACTGGAAAGGCGAACGATTAGGAATTGTAGAAACCCGTCCGCATTATACCAATTATTTTAAAGGCATTCATTCGTTTAAAACTTTTAAACAAAAATTAGTTACGCTGGATCATCCGGAAGAATTGTTTGCGGTTTTAGATGAAATCAATGAGGCTTATTCGAATTACGAAGTGGTGTAGTTTTTTAATCTAATAATTTTTCACTTACTCGGCTACTCGCAATTAGTGAAGCAACAAATCCCAGTGTGGTAATGGTTGCCATGACGATTACAACATTTTCCATCGAAAAAACAACAGGATAGGGAAGCGTTGGAGTAATCATAATCCACTCAAAATGTTGCTGTAAAAGCACAATAATAATTCCCAGAGCAAGACCGATTAGTCCGCCAAAAACGCTTAGTAAAGTCCCTTGAAGCAAAAATATTTTTCGCAGACTTTTAATTTCTGTTCCCAGATTAAAAAGGGTTTTTAAATTTCCTTTTTTGTCCAGAATCATCATAATCAGAGCTCCAATGAGGTTAAAAAGTGCCACAATAATAACCAAAGTAAAAATCAAATACACCGCGATATTCTCGGTGTTCAACATTTTATATAAGGATTCGTTGAGCTGTGCGCGGTTTTTTACGGTGATTTTTCCGTTAAAAATGCTCTTTAATTCTTTGATAATCGTATTTTCATCGGAGTTAGGTTTTTCTTTGAGTTCAATTCCGGAAACCTGATTGGATTTGTATTCCAATAATTCCTGAGCCAATCCTAAGTCGGCAAAAACATATTTGGAGTCCAAATCTTCATTTATGGCATAAATCCCAATTGGGAAAATTTCCGATGAATTGAAGGCGTCTTCGGCGCTTTCAATGTTTCCTTTTCCGGCTTTTGGAACTAAAACTTCCAGATGGTTATTGAAATCCATTAAGCCTAAAGAGAGTTTTTGCACAAAACCAAAACCTACAACTACCTGATAAGTATTTTTTTCAAGCCATTGACCGTTGTAAAGTATTTTGTTAACGTTGTTAACTTTGCTGTAATTGGAGTCAACGCCTTTTAGGTAAGTGACCTCCTGTTTGTTGTTGAAAGTGAATAAAACGCGTTCTTCAATAATTTTGGAAAAAGCCGTAACACCTTCAATTTTTTTGATTTTGTTCTCTTGTTCGGGAGTGACTAAAAAAGATTTACCAAGTGTACTCGATATTTTTAAGTCGGGGTCAATGTTGTTGCTAAATGAAAGACTAAAAACTTTTAGTCCGCTAAAAACCGATAAAACCACAAACAAAGCCATCGCGCCCACAATAATTCCCATGCTCGCAATACGATTGATGATATTGATGGCATTGTTTTTGCTGTTGCTGCGAATGTAACGTTTGGCTATGTAAAGCGGAAAATTCAAATGCTTAAAATTGTTTTCTTCGGTCTAATAAATCTCTGTTTTCAATTGGATTTTCTTTGTTTTTCAAAGCATTGTCAATTTTTTCAATATAATCCAAAGAGTCATCGATAAAGAAAACTAAATTAGGAACACGGCGTAGTTGTTTGCGAACACGTTGCGCTAAATCGTGTTTAATCAAAGGAGTATTTGATTTTATTCCTTCCAAAGTTTCCTGAGCTTTTTCCTGTGGAAAAATACTCAAATATACGGTTGCTACAGATAAATCGCTGGTTACAGAAACTTTGGATACCGAAATAACCAAATTACTAACACCGTTTTTTCTCACTTCACCTTGCAGAATATCCACCAAATCTTTTTGAATAACTCCGCCTATTTTTTTCTGTCTGTTTGTTTCCATAGTGCAAAAATACTACTTTTAAGCATTCAACGAACAATTTTATAATTTCTGATTTTTTCGGGCTTTTTAGTTTTACTGAAACATTTGAAATTAAAAATTGTTAATCAGCAATCAAAAATCTAAATGCAAAGACATTCTTTTTCAATTTACGACGCATCAGCAGGTTCGGGTAAAACTTATACTTTGGTCAAAGAATACCTGAAAATTATTCTCACTTCGCCTAAAAATGATGCTTACCGTAATATTTTGGCGATTACTTTTACCAATAAGGCGGTACATGAAATGAAAAGCCGGATTGTGGGCAGTTTGTCTGAATTTGCGAAAGACGAACCTTCGTTGAAAGCCTTAGATTTAATGCAGGATTTAGTAAATGACACTCAGGATTGGGATAGAAAATTGTCGCTGAATGTAATCAAAAGTAAATCGCAACAAATCATCAAGCATATTATTCATAATTATGCTGCTTTTGATATTTCGACTATTGATAAGTTTACGCACAAGGTGATTCGTGCTTTTGCGCACGATTTGAATTTGCCGATGACTTTTGAGGTGACTTTGGATACCGAAAATTTATTAACCGAAGCGGTCGACGCTATTATTGCACAGGCCGGAGAAGATGATATTTTGACCAAATTACTCATCGATTTTACGATGGAAAAAACCGATGACGATAAGTCCTGGGATGTTTCCCGTGAAATTCTCGAAACAGGAAGATTGATTTTGAATGAAAACAATCGTAACGAAATTGTGCAGTTTCAGGATAAATCTATTGGAGAATTTGTTGAAATCAAGAAAAAATTAGCCGAAATCTGTAAAGCGCTGGAAAAGGAAACGGCAGTTTTGGCAGAGGAAGCTTTGTTGTTGATTGAAAAAAACGGAATTGACTCCAAATCTTTTTCCAGAGGCACTTTTCCAAATCATTTGGCGAGTATCCGCGATGGGAAATTTAATCCTAAGAATAAAACTTTTCATGAATTTGACGATATTGCTATCAATAAAACGGCTAAAGACCGGGCGTTGATTGAAAATATTATTCCGGATTTGTTGCAACTTTTGGATAAGATTTATAAGATTTTTGAAAAAATAAATTTCTACAAAGCTTTTTTGAAAAACATCACACCGCTTTCGCTACTCAATACGGTGAGTAACGAATTGGCGAAAATTCAGGAAGAGCAAAATGTGCTTTCTATTTCGGAATTTAATGCAATTATTCAGCGCGAAATTCAAAATCAGCCGGCTCCTTTTATATATGAAAGATTGGGTGAGCGTTACCGCCATTTTTTTATTGACGAATTTCAGGATACTTCCGAAATGCAATGGAAAAATTTAATTCCGCTTATCGATAATGCGCTTTCCGGTCAGGATGATTACGGAAATAAAGGGACTTTGATGATTGTGGGTGATCCAAAACAATCCATTTATCGCTGGCGTGGTGGAAAAGCCGAACAATTTATTGAATTGAGTAAGGACGAAAATCCTTTTAACAATCCGGATAAAAAAATTGAACATTTGGATAAAAATTACCGTTCGTATTCTCAGATTATTGAATTTAATAATGAATTTTTCAGGTTAATTGCATCGGAGTTTGAACAGGAAGATTATAAAGATTTATATGAAAATCATAGTCATCAGCACACCAATGCTAAAAAAGGAGGTTATGTAAATATTTCTTTCATTCCAAAAACAGAGGAAACAGAAAATGAGGAGGAAGTTTTAGGTAAAATGGATTTGTATCTTTTGGCTACGCTAAATACTATTCAAAAAGTGCTTCGGGAAGGTTTTGAATATAAAGATGTTGTGATTTTGACCCGTAAACGTGATCAGGGAATTGCGATAGCGAATTATTTGACGGAAGAAGGAATTCCGTTGTTGTCATCGGAAACTTTGATGATTCAAAATGCGACCGAAGTTCGTTTTGTGATTCACTTTTTAAAATACCTGAAAAATAATGCCGATTTAGAATCGAAGGCTTATTTCCTGTATTGCATCGCTGTGAATTTGCAGGAGCAGTTGGCGTTACATGATTTTATTGCTCAGGGAATGCAGCGAACAAACGAAGAGGATTTTGAACAATGGTTGTCTAATTTTGACATTTCACTTTCGTTTCAAAATATTCGAAAAAAATCTTTATATGAAGCCGTAGAATTGATTGTTTTAAAATTTATTTCAAATGAGGAACAAAGCCAAAGTGCTTATGTACAATACTTTTTGGATATTGTTTTGGAACGGGATGTGCGTAATCAGGCTGGAATTGCTGATTTTCTGGATTTTTGGGATAAAAATGGTTCTAAATACAGTATTCCGTCTCCCGAAGGAAATAATGCAGTGCGAATTATGACGATTCATAAATCAAAAGGATTAGAGTTTCCAGTGGTGATTATGCCTTTTGCTGAAGAGGATTATGGGCGAAAACCGAAAGATAAACTATGGCTGGATGCTGATGAAATGGATTTAGAAATGCCAAAAGTTTTAATCGATAATAGTGCAGCAGTTGAAGGTTTTGGGGAAAATGCCAAAAAAGTGTACGGGCAGAAAAAACAGGAAGAGTTGTTGGATAATATCAATGTGTTATATGTGGCTTTAACCCGTGCCGAAGAGCAGTTGTATGTGATTTCTAATATGAATTTGACCAACAAAGGCGAGGTTAAACAGGGAGATATGTCTTCTTTTTTTGTTAATTACCTAATCAGTAAAGGTTTATTTGAAGAGAATAAATCGGAATACGAGTTTGGTGAAAAGACAAAGCTTTCTTTGTTAGTCAAACATGTTGATGCTTCAAAACCGATTGAAAGCGTTGTGGAAATTTTAGAGCCTAAGAAAGTAAAAATTGCACAACGAGAGGCTCTAATGTGGGGAACGCATCAGCAGGAGTCTATCGAATATGGGAATGTGATACATGAAATCATGTCTTTTGTGAAATCAAAATCGGATGTGGATGTGGCTGTTGAAAAATCGGTTGAAAATGGTTTGATTCACGTGGAGCAAAAAGAAAAAGTGTCGGAAACAATTTTGAAAGTGGTAAATCATGTTTTGTTAGAGTCTTTTTTTGCGGAAGGTAATGAAGTGTTGAATGAGCAAACGATTATTCAAAAAGAAGGAAGGATTATTAAGCCGGATAGGATTGTGATTGATAGAAATAAAGAAGTTTTGCTGTTGGATTATAAAACCGGGGCTTATCAGGCTAAATATCAAAAACAGTTAGAAGAATATCAGCAGGCGATTGAATTAATGGATTTAAAAGTTGTTCAAAAAGCATTGGTGTTTATCGGTCAGGAAGTGGAAGTTGTGTATTTGTGATTTTTTTGGTGTTTTTTGAAATAAAAATTTGATTTTTTGCGGTTTCTGTTTGTTGTTAAAATTATGAGGATTTGTTTTGTTAAGTACTAATTTTTATGGATTTAGTCAGTTTAAAATACCTTGCATGTATCTTTTTTTTTTAACATTCTATTTTGTAGTTAAAAAATTACGCGTTATTTTTGTCTGTAATTAACTAAATTGTAATTAAAAAAATTAAGTATGAAACATCTTAACAAACTTTTTGTTGCTGTGCTGATGGCTATGGGGGTTAGCTCTCAGGCGCAAGACAGTAACAATCCATGGGCAATTGCTTTTGGAGTAAATGCCGTGGATACTAGAACTAGTGCAGGCGGAGGTAATAATTGGTTAGATCGTCATTTTTCTCAGCCATTTGATGTGAAAAACAATTGGAATATTCTGCCTTCAGTATCTTATTTAAGTGTATCTCGTTACGTGGGAAGCAATTTTACAGTAGGACTTCAGGGTTCTGTTAATAAAATTGATAAGTTGGTAACTTTTGATCCAACTGCTCCGGGTCACGATGGTAGAGGTATGATTGTTACTAATCCAGGTGATTTAATGTATTATGGAATTGATGGAAAAGTGAAATATAGTTTCATGAATCTAATCAAATCTCAAGTTATTGATCCAAGTTTACACTTAGGAGGAGGTTATACTTTCTTAGGAGATAGTAGTTTTGGAACTGTTAATGCAGGTGCCGGATTAGCTTTTTGGGTTTCTCAAAATGTTGGTATCGAATTAGGAACTACCTATAAAAAAGCATTTGATAGTTCTGATCCATTGCAGCGTTCTCACTTCCAACATACAGCTGGTGTTGTTTTCAAATTTGGAGGAAAAGACACTGACGGTGACGGAGTGTATGATAAAGACGATGCATGTCCTGAAGTTGCAGGTTTAAAACAATTCAACGGTTGTCCTGATACTGATGGTGACGGAATTATTGATTCTGAAGATGCTTGTCCTGAAGTTGCTGGTTTAGCTTCATTGAAAGGATGTCCGGATGCTGATGGTGACGGAATCACTGATGCTGAAGATGCTTGTCCTAATGTAGCTGGTTTGGCTTCATTAAAAGGATGTCCGGATGCTGATAAAGACGGTGTAGCTGATAAAGATGACAAATGTCCTAACGTAGCTGGTCCAAAAGAAAACGCAGGTTGTCCTTGGCCAGATACAGATAAAGATGGTGTAGCTGATAAAGATGATGCTTGTCCGGAAGTTGCGGGGCCTGCTAGTAACAAAGGTTGTCCTGAAGTAACTCCAGAAGCTATGGATCAATTGAAATCTCAAGCTAGATTTATCTACTTTAACTCTGGAAAATCAACATTTAAATCTGCTGACGTTCCTAAGAGATTAGACGCTATGGCTGCATTGCTTAAAAACTACGCAAACTCTGAGTTCTTAATCGAAGGACATACTGATAGCGACGGTTCTGAAGCATTCAACCAAAAACTTTCTGAAGCCAGAGCTGCGGTAGTGAAAAATGCTTTATTAGACAGAGGAATCTCTCCTAGTAAATTGAAATCAGTAGGATATGGTGAAACTATGCCAATTGCTACTAACAAAACTGCTGCTGGTAAAGCATTAAACAGAAGAACTGAAGTGAAATTAATCAAATAATTTCTTCTAAATAATTATTGAAAAACGCCCCGTTTATCGGGGCGTTTTTTTATTTTTATGCTATGATAAATAGTACTTTTCTAGATAAAATAGCTCAGGTTTTAATTGAAAAATATTCGGATAGGCTGGTTAAAACCATTGTAGTTTTGCCTAATAAAAGAGCTAAAGTTTTTTTGATGGAAGCTCTGAGGAAAAGGGTTTCAAACAATATTCTGGCTCCAAAAATTATTAGCATTGAAGATTTTGTTCAGGATATTGCCGGAATTCGGACTGTTGATGCAATCGAATTGCTGTTTGAATTTTATGAGGTTTATTTATCGGTTACTGAAAAGCCAAATCAGCAATCTTTTGAATTGTTTGCCAATTGGGCCAAAACACTTTTACAGGATTTTAATGAAATAGATCGCTATTTGCTGGATCCAACTCATGTTTTGTCGTATCTTAAAGATATCGAAGATATTAAAAAATGGGGAATTGAGGTGGAGAATAAAACCCCATTACTGGAAAAATATATTGATTTCTGGAAATTATTACCTCTTTATTATCAGTCATTGTACCAGCATTTATTGAATAAAGGCATCGGTTATCAGGGATTAATTTATCGCGAAGCGGTAGCAAACCTTACTCATTTTTCCAATAATGTTGTTGATACGGAGTTCGTTTTTGCAGGTTTTAATGCCTTGAATGCTTCTGAGGAAAAAATCATCCAACATTTGTTAGCCAATGATCAGGCTCAAATTTTTTGGGATGCCGATCAGACATTTTTAAATGATCCTTATCACGATGCCGGATTGTTTTTACGACGTTTTAAAGAAAATTGGAAGCATTATAAATCTCATTCTTTTGAATGGATTGTGGATGATTTTTCGCAATCTAAAAATATTCAAATTATTGGTACTCCAAAAAGTATTGGTCAGGCTAAAATATCCGGAAAAATTATTGAACAAATTGTTGAGCAAAATCCTTCGGCCAAATTAGATAAAGTAGCTATTGTTCTTGGCGAAGAAAATCTTTTGGTTCCCTTGTTGTATTCTTTGCCCGCATCAGTCGGGGCTTTGAATATCACGATGGGTTACTCGGGAAAAAATAATCCGGCGCAAATTTTGATTGCCAAATTATTTAAAATGCATACCAATGCTTTGTCCAGAAAGTCTTCGAGTTATGTGTTTTATTATAAAGACGTTTTGGATATTCTGACACATCCGCTGGTAGAGCCTTACGCTAAAACTTCCCGTTTGGTTAATACTATTAATACTAATAATTATACATTTATCAGTCATCAGAAATTGATGGAATTGAATCAGGGTCCATCTGATTTGTTCTTGTTGCTCTTTAACAAATGGGATGATAATTCGTTAGCGGTCTTGCAATCTGTTTCGGAATTGTTATTGACTGTAAAGCAGAATTTAAGCAATGATAATGAAGAGGAAAAAATCACTAAAGCCTTTGTTTATGCTATTTTTAAAGTGATTAACAAACTGATTACGTACTATTCAAAACATCGCCATATTGATAAAATTGAAACGTTGCATGCTATTTATAAACAGCTGATTGATTTAGCCGAAGTTTCTTTTGAAGGAGAACCTTTAAGTGGTTTGCAAATTATGGGAGTTTTAGAAAGTCGTGTGCTGGATTTTGAAACTGTGATTGTGACCTCTATGAATGAAGGGAAATTTCCCGCTGGAAAATCGCAAAATTCCTTTATTCCTTATGATGTAAAAAGAGAATTGGGATTGCCAACTTTTAAAGAAAAAGACGCAATTTATACCTATCATTTTTATCATTTGTTGCAACGCGCCAAAAATGTGTATTTGCTGTACAACACTGAAAGTGAAGGTTTGGATGCTGGTGAAAAAAGCCGTTTTATTACCCAATTAGAAGTTGAGAAACAGCCAAATCATGCTTTGACTCATGAAATTTATAATGCGATTTTGCCCGAAACAGCATATAAACCTATGGTTGTTGAAAAATCTGTAGCAGTAATGACGCGTTTGGCTGAAATTGCCAAAGACGGTTTCTCGCCTTCCGCACTGACTTCTTATATTCGAAATCCGATTCAGTTTTATTTTCAAAAAATACTACGCATTCGCGAGGTAGAAGAAGTAGAGGAGAACATAGCGTTGAATACTTTGGGGACGATTATTCACGAAACCTTATTGGCTTTATATACGCCTTTCATTGGGAAATTTATTTCGGAGGCTGATATTGAAAATTGTTTTAAACTAATTGATGCTGAGGTTTTAAAGCAGTTTAAAATTGTTTATAAAGAAGGTGAAATCAAAAAAGGGCGTAATTTGCTTGCTTTTGAAGTGGCCAAACGCAATGTTTCTAATTTCCTGAAAGTAGAATTAGAAAGTATCAAAGCAGGTGATGCGATTAAAATTATTGCTCTTGAACAAACTTATTCTCGAACTTTAGAACATCCTTCGTTACCATTTCCGGTATTGATTAAAGGAAATGTGGATCGAATTGAAGAACGCAACGGCATCATTCGAATTATTGATTATAAAACAGGAAAAGTCGAAAAAGGAAATGTGAGTTTGAAATCCTGGAACGGATTGATTCAGGAAATTAAACATGACAAAATTATTCAGGTTTTGGCTTATGCTTTTATGTATGAAAATGAAGCTCAGGGAAAACCAATTGAAGCCGGAATCATTTCGTTTAAAAATCTAAAAGCTGGGTTTTTACCTTTTAATTTTAAAGAAGATAAAGAAATAGAGCAGATTATAAATGAAGAAATAATGGCGAATTATTTGGAGCAAATTGTTTTGTTGTTGCAAGAGATTCTAGATGAAACGATGCCGTTTGAGGAAAAGGTTTAACCGTAAAGATTACTGAGGTTTCGCAAAGAACACAAAGTTTTAAAAAAAAATCTGTGTTAATCTGTGTAATCTGTGGTTAAATTAATTTTATAAAGAAATGCTTTAAACCTTCTTGAAAAAGTCTAACAAAACCTTAGCTAATTCGGTTTGATTTTCAATGTGACTCATGTGTCCGTCAGGGAAAGTCACGAGTTGCACATTAGTTTCTTCAATTTGTTCTAAATTTTCTTCGTAATTCAAAACAGGATCTTTTTGACCCAAAATCAACATTTTGGGATAAGGTGTCAGATGCAAAATGACTTCTCTGTCCATTCGGATTTTCATACCTTCCAATGCTGCAACGATTCCTTGGAGAGGTGTTTTTAAGGCTTCTTTTTTGACTAATTCAATTTGCTCTTTCAGGCGTTCTCTGTTTTCTTCGCTGAATAAATTGGCAATAGAAAGCGAAATAAAATTAGAAAAAGATTGTTTTACCGCTTTAATCGCACGGTCACGATTGGCTTTTCGTTCCTCGCTGTCGGCACGTGAAGTGGAATTAAGCAAAACCAAACCTTTTACATTATCCGGATACAATTCGGCGAAAGCCAAAGCTACATAACCGCCCATCGAATGTCCCACAAAAACAGCTTTTCGGATGTGTAATTTGCTTAAAACAGCGTGAACTACATCGGCATTGTCTTCCATTGAATGTACATAACCTAAACATTCTGTTGCACCGTGCCCTAATAAATCAATGGTAATGACACGATTTTTCTTGGCAAAGACCTCAATATAGTTGTTCCACATTTGTTGGTTTTCTAAAAAACCATGCAGCAAAACAACGACAGTTCCTTTGCCGGAATCGGTATAAGCGATTTTAGTGTTTTTATGGAGAATTTTATTCATGTTTTTAAGCTTAGCACAAAAATAAAAAACGACTCACATTTCTGCAAACCGTCTTTTCTCTTGTTTCTTTTTTCTTTGCTCTAAAGAAGAAGAATTAAGAATTCATTAAACTCTCGATTTCCTCGACTTCAATCGGGATGTTTTTCATCAAATTAAAAGGTTCTCCTTTTTCCTGAATGACCACATCGTCTTCGATTCGGATACCAAAACCTTCGTCCGGAATGTAAATTCCAGGTTCTACAGTAAAGACCATATTGGCTTGCATCGGTTCGTACAATAGTCCGTAATCGTGCGTGTCCAATCCCATGTGGTGCGAAGTGCCGTGCATGAAATATTTTTTGTAAGCTGGCCAGTCCGGATTTTCGTTTTGAACATCGGCTTTGTCCAGGAGTCCTAATCCTAATAATTCGGAAGTCATGATTTTGCCTACTTCGTATTGGTAGTTTTTCCACAGCGTTCCCGGAGTCAGCATTTTAGTCGCTTCGTTTTTAACTCTCAAAACAGCGTTGTAAACGTCTTTTTGTCTGCTGGAATAACGTCCGGAAACCGGAATGGTGCGTGTCAAATCACTAGAGTAATTAGCATATTCGGCAGCAACGTCAAGTAATATCAAATCGCCTTCTTTACATTGTTGGTTGTTTTCGATATAATGCAATACATTGGCGTTATTTCCAGAGGCAATAATCGGTGTGTAAGCAAAACCTTTGGAACGATTGCGAATGAACTCGTGGATTAGTTCGGCTTCGATTTCATATTCCATTACATTTGGTTTTACAAAAGATAATAGACGACGGAAACCAAGTTCAGTAATGTTGCAGGCTTGTTGAATCAAATCGATTTCTTCGCTTTCTTTTACAGAACGCAGGCGTTGTAAAATTGGGTTGCTTTTGGCTACCTGATGTGCAGGGTATTTTTCTTTCCACCATTTTACAAAGCGGGCTTCACGAGTTTCGGTTTCTACGTTTGAACGATAATGTTCGTTGGTATTGATGTAAATGGTTTCGGTATAAGTCATTAACTCAAAAAGTACTTTCTCGAAATCCTGTAACCAATAAACAGTTTTGATTCCTGAAACTGCAAAAGCTTCTTCTTTAGTTAATTTAGCGCCTTCCCAGATAGCAATCAATTCGCTGGTTTCTTTTAGGAACAGTATTTCTTTTTGATGTTCGTAAGGTGCATCCGGAAAAAGTAAAAGAATGCTTTCTTCCTGATCGATTCCGCTTAAATAAAAAATATCACGGTGTTGCGCAAAAGGCAAAGTGCTGTCGGCACTAACGGGATAAATATCGTTTGAGTTGAAAATGGCAACACTTTTAGGTTTCATTTGAGCCGTAAATTTGCTGCGGTTTTTTATAAATAAATGGCGATCAATTGGATGGTATTTCATTTGAAAAAGTTTTGAAATACAAATCTAATCAATCCAATTTAAAATCAGCGTAGCTGTAGTTTGTAAACGCTAATTTTATAATAGCCTTTGTGGTTAAAAGAAATTAACCGCAAAGGCTGTAAAGTTTTTTCGCAAAGTTCGGAAAGAGAATTAGATATGTTAGCTCGCGGATTGTACTGATGTTACAGATTATCACTGATTTTTTAGACTTCTTAGATTCTAAAAAATAATTAGTGAATTCGTGGCAAAAAAATCTGCGACCCGAGCAGCAGCGAACAGGCGAAGCAATCTGCGGTCTTAATTTTTAATCAACCCATTTGTAATAACGTGCACCAATTAGATTTGGATTTTCGTTTTCAATGCGGTCTAAAATCCATTCGTTTTTTGGAGTTTGAACGCTTTGTTTTTGTTCTTTTTTATGGAGTTTTTCGTAAGTGTCAAAATCAATTTCGAAGCTTTTTTCTAAGGTTTCAAAAAGTTTTGTGTTTGCAATTGCCGATTTCCATTCTGGTTGTATTGTTCCTTCAAATACTTTTGATTTAGAACCGCTTCCATAAGCTAAGAATCCAAAAGTGTTTCCTGTGATTTCTTTTTTCGAATCATAAAAATGAGCCAAAGTAGAAAGGAGTCCCATGAAAATAGAACCCGTATATAAGTTTCCAATTAAGGAAGAAGCTAATTCGGCAGGTATTAATTTTTCTTCAACAAAATTTTTGTATTCGGTAGTTTTGCTGGTTTCTTTTAGTTTTGTTTGGTATTCAGCCGGCGTTTCTTCGCCTGAAATAATCGAATTTTCAGCATCCAAAGCGTAGATTTCAGATAACATACGACGACCTTGATAAGAATAAGGCAGGTGCATGATGATACTGTTCCAGTTTTGGTACAAAGTTGCTGAAGTTTCTTTTAATTTTTTGAACGAGAAATAGGCATTTCGGGTTCTGTCCATGTAGCATTGGTTCGAATATTGTCCGTCAAAAACCGGTTGGTCTTTGTGGATTTCGATTTCGGCTTCCAAATTGTCAAACCAATTTTCGTTATTTGAGTTTCCGGTAATGGCTTCTTTTGTAATTGTTCGGTGCGGTTTGAAAAAGTCAAAAACACCTTTTGTATTGGTAGCCCAATGGTTTTCGAAGGCTATTATTCTTGGATTGGCAGTAATCAGCATCGCCAGAGCTCCCGCACCCTGAGTGTATTCGCCGGTTGAGTTTAAGTCGTATTTGGCAAAATCGGTCGTAACGACAATTGCCTTTTTGTTTGGGTTTAATTTTATAAAATCCAGGCAGTTTTGCATGGCATCAACCCCTCCGATACAAGCAAAGGTAAAATCAACAACATCACATTCTGCTAAAGAATCTTCGCCAAATTTTTGCTCCATCAAATCCACTAAATAAGATCCGATAGGTTTAGCGCTGTCTATGGAACTTTCGGTTCCTACATAAATTCTGCTGATTTCGTTTAGGTCAATTTTGTTGTCCTGAATTAATTTGGTTAAAGCGTTGGCTGCAAAAACGACACTGTCCTGATGGGTGTCAGGTAAAGTCATTTTGATTAATCCTAAACCTTTTTCCAGTTTTTCGGGTTCTATGTTTCTGGCCTCAGCCAATGTTTTTATAGGTAAATGTAGTTTTGCTACATCAAAAGATATAGCGTCAATTCCGGTTTTCATTTTCAATTTTTTTTGGAATTGCAAAGATAAAATGATGCTTTAGAAATGTAGTTTTATTAACTACACAAAATAGTTGGTTTTTGTGTTTTTGTCAATTCGAAAGTAAAACATTCTTAAAATTATGGATTTTATATTTTTTGAGTTCTTAAAATGTAAATAATTAATTCTTTTTTTGTAGTAATTTATTGTTGTTGTTTTTTTTATTTGTAGTTAAATATCTGTAAATCAATAATTTAAATTAATTATTGCTTAAACGAAAGCTTTTGGGACTTAGAACTTTATAATCTTTCTAAATAGTAGCGAAAAGGTTGTAGTTGGTTGCTAATTACTTTATTTTTGTGTACTTTTTTAAATTATATTCTAAAATATTATGGCAAAATCTGGATTATTGAAATCGTCAATAGCAAAAAAAGTAGCTATGGCACTTTCAGGACTTTTTTTGATGTTGTTCTTAGCACAGCATTTTTTTATTAATATGATGTCAGTATTTAGTGCTGATGTTTTTAATTCGATTTCTCATTTCATGGGAACCAATCCTTTGATTCAGTTTGTTATCCAACCTATTCTTATTGTAGGTGTTGTGTTTCACTTTATCATGGGATTTGTTTTGGATATTCAAAACAAAAAAGCAAGACCGGTTGGGTATGCAAGTTATAATGGAGCGGCTAATGCAAGCTGGGCTTCACGTAACATGATTATTTCCGGTTCAGTTATTTTGGCTTTCCTGGCGTTACACTTCTATGATTTCTGGTTTCCGGAAATGGTTTACAAGTATATAGAATTCAATCCTGCTGACGAGACCCGTTATTTCCATGAATTAGCAGAGAAATTTGTAAGTCCGGTTCGTACTGGATTGTATAGTTTGTCTTTTATTTTATTGTCTTTACACTTGCGTCACGGTTTCAGTTCTTCGTTCCAGTCTATTGGGCAAAACAATAAATATACAAAGGGAATGAAAAACTTCGGATTATGGTTTTCGGTAGTTGTTCCTTTAGGATTCGTAGTTATTGCATTATTTCATCATTTCAATCATTAATATTCAATTATAATGGCATTAGATTCAAAAATTCCAAATGGTCCAATTGCGGACAAATGGACAAATTATAAAGATCATATTAATTTAGTAAACCCTGCTAATAAACGTAATTTAGATATTATTGTTGTAGGAACAGGATTAGCCGGAGGTTCAGCAGCTGCTACTTTAGCAGAATTAGGATATAACGTAAAAGCATTTTGTTTTCAGGATTCACCTCGTCGTGCGCACTCTATTGCTGCACAAGGAGGTATCAATGCTGCAAAAAATTATAAAGGAGACGGTGACTCTGTTTACAGATTGTTCTACGATACTGTAAAAGGAGGAGATTACCGAGCTCGTGAAGCAAACGTATATCGTTTGGCCGAAGTTTCTGCTAATATTATTGACCAATGTGTGGCTCAAGGGGTGCCATTGGCTCGTGAATATGGTGGATTATTGGATAATCGTTCTTTTGGAGGAACTTTGGTTTCCCGTACATTTTATGCTCAGGGTCAAACAGGACAACAGTTATTGCTTGGAGCTTATTCTGCCATGAACCGTCAAATTGGTCGTGGAAAAATCAAAATGTACAATCGTCATGAAATGCTTGAATTAGTAATTATTGACGGAAAAGCAAGAGGAATTATCGCTCGTAACTTAATTACTGGTGAAATCGAAAGACATTCGGCTCACGCTGTTGTTGTAGGTTCCGGAGGTTACGGAAACGTATTCTTCTTGTCAACTAATGCAATGGGGTCTAATGCTACTGCAGCTTGGAAAATCCACAAAAAAGGAGCTTTCTTCGCAAACCCTTGTTATACTCAAATTCACCCAACTTGTATCCCGGTTTCAGGAGATCACCAGTCTAAATTGACTTTGATGTCGGAGTCGCTTCGTAATGACGGACGTATCTGGGTTCCTGCAAAATTAGAAGATGCGCAAGCTATTCGTGAAGGAAAGAAAAAAGCAACTGATTTAGCTGAGGCTGACAGAGATTATTTCTTGGAAAGAAGATATCCTGCTTTTGGTAACTTAGTGCCTCGTGACGTAGCTTCCCGTGCGGCTAAAGAAAGATGTGATGCCGGTTTTGGTGTTAACAAAACTGGAGAAGCAGTTTACTTGGATTTTGCTGCGGCTATTCAACGTTACGGAAAAGAGCAGGCACATATTAAAGGATTGGATGAAAATGATAACGCTTTAGTGACTAAATTAGGAACTGATATCGTTAGAAGTAAATACGGAAACTTGTTCCAGATGTATTACAAAATCGTTGACGAAGATCCATATACTACGCCAATGATGATTTATCCGGCGGTTCACTACACCATGGGTGGAACTTGGGTTGATTATAACCTGATGACTACAATTCCTGGATGTTTCTCAATTGGAGAGTCTAACTTCTCTGATCACGGAGCGAACCGTTTGGGAGCTTCTGCTTTGATGCAAGGTTTGGCTGACGGATATTTCGTATTGCCATACACAATTGGAGATTATTTAGCTCCGGATATCAAAATGGGACCTATCTCTACTGACAGACCTGAGTTTGAAGAAGCGGAGAAATCTGTAAAAGATTTGATTGCTAACTTTATGAATAATAAAGGAACGCATTCAGTAGATTATTTCCACAAAAAATTAGGTAAAATTATGTGGAACAAAGTAGGTATGGCTCGTAATGAGAAGGGCTTAACTGAAGCAATGGAAGAAATAGCTGCTTTACGTGAAGAGTTTTATAAAGATGTAAAAGTACCTGGATCAGATAAAGAATTCAATCAGGAATTAGAAAAAGCAATTCGTGTTGCGGATTTCTTAGAATTAGGAGAGTTGTTTGCTAAAGATGCTTTACATCGTAAAGAATCTTGTGGAGGTCACTTCCGTGAAGAATACCAAACAGAAGAAGGAGAAGCACTTCGTGATGACGAAAACTTTGCTTATGTTGCTGCTTGGGAATACAAAGGAAAACCAAGTGATGCGGTATTACACAAAGAGCCGTTGAATTACGAAAACATTAAATTAGTACAACGTAGTTATAAATAGTATTTAGAGAAAGTTTTAATACTTGTTTCTTAATACTTAATACTTAGAGAAGATGAAACTTACATTAAAAATATGGCGTCAAAAAAACGCTCAAGATAAAGGGAAAATGGTCGATTATAAAATCGACGGAATCGAACCTGATATGTCGTTCCTTGAAATGCTTGATGTATTCAATGAGCAACAAATTAATGCTGGTGAAGAGCCGGTAGCTTTTGACCACGACTGTCGTGAAGGAATTTGCGGAATGTGTTCTTTATTCATTAATGGAGAAGCTCACGGACCGGACAGAGGGGTAACTACTTGTCAATTGCACATGCGTATGTTTAAAGATGGTGATACTATCACTATTGAGCCATTCCGTGCTGCTGCTTTCCCAGTTGTGAAGGATTTAGTGGTTGACAGAAGTTCTTTTGACAGAATCCAACACGCAGGAGGATTTATCTCGGTAAATACTTCAGGAAATACTATCGATGCTAATACGATTCCGGTAAACAAAAAAGACGCTGATGCTGCTTTTGATGCTGCAACTTGTATTGGATGTGGAGCTTGTGTGGCAACTTGTAAAAACTCATCGGCTATGTTATTCGTTTCTGCTAAAGTATCTCAATATGCTTTATTGCCACAAGGTCAGGTAGAAGCTGCAGACCGTGTATTGAACATGGTGAAACAAATGGACGAAGAAGGATTTGGTAACTGTACCAATACAGGAGCTTGTGAAATCGAATGTCCAAAAGGAATTTCTTTAGAAAACATTGCTCGTATGAACAGAGAATACATGTCGGCAAGTTTGAAAGGATAATATTTTTTTCAATATATTTTAAAAGCGCATTCATTGATTTGAATGCGCTTTTTATTTATCTTTATTGGAAAACCATAATTGAATATGAGAGTAGCCTTAATCCAATCGCCATTAGTTTGGGAAAACCCAAAAGCTAACCGAGTTTATTTTGAAGAAAAAATTAATGGAATTAGTGAGTCGGTCAATTTAATTGTATTGCCCGAAATGTTTTCCACGGGTTTTACTATGAATCCTGCGGCGATTGCTGAAACGATGCAGGGAGAAACGGTCTTGTGGATGCAAGCTTTGGCGAAGGATAAAAAAACGGCTGTTACAGGAAGTCTGGTAATTGAAGACGGAGGTTGTTTTTATAATCGAATGTTGTTTGTTTATCCATCAGGTGAAATTTTGCATTATGACAAAAGACATTTGTTTACTCTTGCAGGAGAGGATCGAATTTATACTGCCGGAGAGCAAAAGTTAATTGTTGATTATTTGGGTTGGAAAATTTGTCCGATGGTTTGTTATGATTTGCGTTTTCCTGTTTTCTCACGTAATGTTGAAAACTATGATTTGCTGCTGTATGTGGCGAGTTGGCCTGAAAAAAGGACTCAGGCTTGGGATGCGCTTTTAAAGGCGCGTGCGATTGAAAATATGAGTTATGTTGTGGGTGTAAACCGCATTGGAACCGATGATAACGGTCACGGCTATTCCGGACATACCCAAGTGGTGGATTGTTTGGGAGATTATTTGTTGGAACCCAAAGAATCCGAAGGGGTATTTCTATTGGTTTTAGATCGTGAAAGTATGCTGGCTACGCGCAAACAATTGGGTTTTTTAAAAGATCAGGATCTTTTTAAAATGCTCTGATTTTTACGGCTTTTTCTTCTTTTTGTTTTTGTCGTCTTTTTTAACAGGCGGGCTGTATGGAATACTGAGGTCAAAAGTTTGTTCGACATCCCAGTTGGTTCTTACGTCAATTTCTCCGGAAAAATAAATTACTTCTTCGGCATATTTTTTCTCTAAGTAATTTCCCGGGTCATATTCTTTATTTTTGTTGTTGTCGTATATAGCGCGCAGCGAAAATACGGCCGGATCTAAGAGGTTGAAATTAACAACGGAGTTGCTTTCTAAATAAGCATTTGCAACCACTTCTCCGGTGGATTTAAGGAGTTCTAGGATAACGGGAAAAGATTTTATGTTTTCTAATTTTACTTTTAAATTTCCGTAATCTTCCAGTTCTTTGGTGCTTATTTGGTAGTTTAAAGTGTCGTTAGTTTGTTCGAAAAAGTCAGTTAGAGCGCCCGGTAAAATCTGGAAAGCATATTTTTGAGCCGGTTCTTTTTTGAAATCAAAAAATAATTTTTGACGGAATTCATCATAATTTGTGGTGAATTTTACCGCTGCAGAATCTTTATCAATTAATTTGATTTTGGATTCGTCAAATTTCACTAAAGGCGTTGTGGCTTCTAAAGCAAAAGAATCATAAAAACTGGCAGGGTTTACGGAGCTTATAGTTAAGCTGTCTTTTTTTTGGTTTTTGATTTTTATGGCAAATGTTTTGTTGAAATCTCCCTGAGCAACTTCTACTTTTAAAGAATCGGTTTTTATTGGTTTGAACCAAATTTGCAAAGAGTCTTTTTTAGGTAATTTGGTGGCGATGCTCGGTAAAATTTCGTTGTTGTTTTTTAATGTGATTTTGGGTTTTGCATGAGTTTCTTTAAGGCTTCCCTCGTACCCCATGAATAATTTATTACCGGATTCCTGAGTGGGTTTAAAAGCTTTAAACGGAACGTTTTCTTTGAATAATTCTACTTCGTATAAAGTGTCGTTTGGAATTGAAATAGTTTCTTTGATAAAACCAATTTTTTCGGTTTTTGGATCGTATTTATTGTTGTTGTTTAAATCTTTTAGTGCAATCAAACGGTATTTTCCGGCTTTTAGATTTTCAAGGCTAAAAGTTTTTAAACTGTCCAGGGTGTTGGTAATGTATCTTGGGCTTTCGTTATAAATTACCGAGTCGTTGTATTTGTCGTTTATTTCATAAAGCATTACCGAAATGAAGGCTTCTGCTTCTTTTTCGTAAGCATATTTTACTTTTCCGTTAAGTTTTAACGAGTCGATATAATCGCCGGTTGAAAACACATATTTAAACTGGTTCAACGGGTTACCTTCGTTGTTATCGGTTAAACTTTGTCCAAAATTAAAGCTGTAAGTAGTGTTGGGCTGTAAAGTGTCTGAAATTTTAATCGTGATAAATTTACTCGCGTTTGTGGGTAAGATAAGCGGGTCATTTTTCATTGGCGGCGAAATAACCAATTGTTTTCTGAGGTTTTTCAGAATAACATTTTCGTCAAATTCCAGTCTGATTTGTTTGGCGTTGAAATTTGTACTGAAGTTTTTTGGAAAACTTGTTCTCAGGCTTGGAGGAATAGTGTCTTTTAATCCGCCGGTAATAGAACCTCTTTTGGCACAACTTACAATTGTGATTAGTAATATAATTATCGAAATATATTTAAGCTTGTTTCTCAACATGAAATTTAAAATTTAGAGAATACAAAATAACAATTATAATTACTGGTATTAAAACTTTTTATGGAATTATTAAGTAGTATTTGTTTGGTTTAAAACCAAATTTCTTGAGTTTTAACAAAGGATATTATGTGCTAATTCGAAGCTAATTCTTACTTTAGCAGTTTGTAAATCTACTTTTTTGAGACATAATACTATATATCTTCTTTTAATTTTCCTATTTTTTTCCTGTGATAAAAAAGAGAATTCACTTATTTCATTTTATTACTGGAAAACCAATTACGAATTGTCTGCTACAGAGCAAGAAGCGATCCGGGACAATAATATTCAAAAAATTTATATCCGCTATTTTGATATTGATTTGAATCCCAAAACTAAAACTCCATACCCAAGAAGTCCAATTCACTTTATTCAAAAACCAACTGTTAAGAATGTTGTTCCGGTGGTTTATATTAAAAACAGCGTAATGTTACAAACAGATTTAGATGTTGAAGATTTGGTACAAAAAACAGTACGTTTTATGGAAACAATTAATACTATAAATGGGATAAATTGCAGGGAAGTTCAAATTGATTGTGATTGGAGTTTGAATTCAAAGGAAAATTATTTAGTGTTTATTGAGCGGTTTAAACATATTTCGAAGAAAAAAATATCAGCAACAATTCGTTTGCATCAGGTAAAATATTTTGAAAAAACGAAGGTGCCAAATGTCGATTCCGGAGTTTTAATGTATTATAACATGGGTACAATTTCTATGAAATCAGGTAATTCCATTTATGACAGAAGTATTGCAAAACGCTACATTTCAAGTTTAAATAAATATCCCTTGGCATTAAATGTTGCCTTGCCTATTTATTCCTGGGGAATTCATAGCAGAGACAATAATATTCTGGGTTTGCGGAGTAAATTGACGTTTGAGGATTTGCAGAAAGATGAAAATTTTCTAGCTATTAATACAACTACTTTTAAAGTGATACAATCTAATTACCGAAAGGGAGTTTTTTATAAAAAAGGAGATTTCGTGAAAATTGAAGCAGTAACAGCCGCAGATTTAAAAGAAATGGCTGAAGATTTAAAAGAGAATTTAGCCCAAAAGCCTAAAGAAATTATATTTTACGATTTAGATCAGGATAATTTGAAAAATTATGAAAAGAATATTTTTAAGCAAATTAGTAGTTGTTTTTAGTGGTGTTTTGATGTTTGCCTATGGCGTGATTTACGCTTGCGGCGGCGGAGATTGGTTTGATAATTGGTATTACAATTCTAATTTTACTCCGGAAACCTTTGTTGATGAATCCTATTCGCCTTTGTTTTTATCAGGAGATGTTTTTTACGGAATTGGTTTTGACAATGGGCATAATTCAAGGTTCAATAATCAAATTGTAGCCGAGTGGCAGTCTTTTTTGAAAGGAAAGATGAATCCTCAATATGTAAAAGAATTTTTACTGGAAAACAACCGTAGGATAACGGTGGAAGAGTTGTATTTCTTTTTTAAGACTAAAAAGGAGAATGAATCTTCGTTAGGATTTGCTTCTAAAATGAATTTGAAAGAGGCCAAAATTAAAGAATTTATTAATTTTTTATACTTGGCACAGCAAATAGAAACCGTCTCAATTGGAGAAGAAAATTGGGGTTATGATCCGGTAGTTTCAAAAGAATTTGTAAATTCGGATGTCATTGAGGAAATAGAAAATAAATACAATACGACCAAAGATTTGTTTCTGAAAAACAGATATTGGTTTCAAACCATAAAGGCTTATTTTTATAGTGATACTAAACAAAGAGCAATTGATTTTTTCCATAAAACAGAGAGTTTAATTCCTAAAAACACTTTGTATTACAGAGCTATAGGGTATTTGGCCGGAATTCATTATAAACAGGGAAATTATGCTGTTTCGAATTATTTATATAGTCAGGTTTTTGACAAATGTCCCGAAATGAGAGTAGTGGCTGCTTATAGTTTTCGTCCGCAGGAAGAGAGTGACTGGAAGCAATCCTTAGAAATGGCAAAAACAAAAGAGGAAAAAGCAGCGCTTTGGGCTATTAGAGGCTATTATAATGATGAAGAAGAAGCTGTTGCCAAAATATTCGAGTTGGATCCTAAAAGTCCGCATTTAGATTATTTATTGACCCGATTAATAAATAATCAGGAAAATAAAATAGGAGGTGACAGAGGAAATCCTGTGTTAGAAATAAGTAAAAAGGAACAAATATCTAAATTGAGTCCGTCAGTCTTGGAGTTGGTAACTAAGATTAATGCCTCCAATGCTACTGCTAAGCCTTATTTGTGGAATATGGCTTTAGGTTATTTGCAAACTTTACATGGTAAATATCTTATGGCTGATAAAAATTATAGCCAAGCTGAAAAGGAAATGCCAAAAACAGTTTTGGCTTCCAGTCAATTGCGATTGCTTCGTTTTGTGAATAATTTGAATAAAATAACCAAAATTGATGACCATTCAACGCAAACCATTTTAAAGGATTTGAAATGGTTGTATCAAGAGCTTCCAAAAGAGAATATCGAAAATTTCCGATTCGATCATGCTTCAAATTGGAGCAGATGCTATTTGTCTTCTTTGTTTAAAGTACAAAATAACGCGGTTATGGCAGAGTTGTTTTCACAATCTACCGAATATTATTCCGGCAATATGGGTAATTCATTTTATGATGATGAAAAGAATCTTCTGGACATGAAGACTTTTTTATCAAAATCAAACAAAACACAATTGGAACAAATTGCTGAAGGAATTTATGATTTAAGATTGAAGGATATTATAAATTTTCAGGCTGTTAAAGCTACCTTTCAAAACAAAATTCCTGACGCAATAGCTTTTTTGAAGCAAACAGATTCTATCCAATTGCAGTTATTCTATGGAAATCCCTTTAATGGGAATATAAAAGATTGTCACGATTGTGAACATTTGGCTTTTCAAAAAAAGAAATATTCCAAAATTGATTTTTTGAATACAATCCAATTAATGCAGGAAAAATTGGCAGCAAATGAAGATGTTTACAATAATAGTTTGTTATTAGGAAATGCGTTTTATAATATTTCTCATTTTGGAAATGCAAGAACATTTTACGAGATTAACATTGTAGGTTATGGTTCTAGTCCAACTTATTTCAGAGAATCGATGAAAAAGATGATTGTTGATTGTTCAGTGTCTAAAATGTATTATCAAAAAGCGCTATTGGCGGCAACTACAAAAGAGCAAAAGGCAAAATGCAGCTATTTATTAGCTAAATGTGAACGGAACGATTTTTACAACCAACGTTATTATTTCAAAAACAAGAGTTATTGGGAATTTTATGGAGACAAGCTTAATTTTTTAGCGTGGAATGGATTCAAAACTTTGCAAAAAGATTATTCGGATACTAAATATTATCAAGATGTAATTAGGGAATGCGGTTATTTTAATACCTTTATTAATCAGTAGTAAGTGTTTCTTGAGGTTGTAAAATTTGGAAATGAAAAAAATAGATCATATAGGAATTGCGGTAAAAGATATTGAGGTTTCTAATAAATTGTTTGAAAGCTTATTAGGTGTTTCGGCTTATAAGCAGGAGGAAGTACAAAATGAATCGGTTTTGACTTCTTTTTTTAAAAATGATAGCTGTAAAATTGAATTGCTTGCTGCTATTCAGGAGGATAGTGTTATTGCTGAATTTATTGAGAAAAAAGGGGAGGGAATTCATCATATTGCCTTTGAGGTCGAAAGTATTCCGGATGAGTTGGAAAGGCTGAAGGCTGAAGGTTTTGTTGTTTTGAATGAAATTCCTAAAAAAGGAGCCGATAATAAGTTAGTCGTTTTTTTGCATCCCAAAAGTACAAATGGTGTTTTGATAGAATTATGTCAAAGTTTATAATTCTAATAATCAACGCTTTTTAGATGAAGTGTTTTAGCATGTGTAAAACAAGACTAAAAATATTTGGAGCAAACAAAAAATAGTAGTAATATTGCAAACTCTTAACCGGTCCTATAGCTCAGCTGGTTAGAGCACCTGACTCATAATCAGGTGGTCCCTGGTTCGAGCCCAGGTGGGACCACTCTCAAAATCAAGCCTTTACAGTGATGTAGAGGCTTTTTTGTTTCTTTCAGTACAACATATGTACAACAAACTGTTGGACTTTGCAAAGATAGTAAACTTTTCATTCTGTTTCAATTAGCTGTTTATTTTAGTATTTTTACGCTTCAAAAAAAACTAGATTTATGAAAAATGTAATTGAAGAAATTTTTTTCTTCCTTCACAGACATATTGAAAAGTTAAATTCAATTTTTAATTCTAAGATAATTTCTCTCATCTTGGCTCCTTTGTTGCCTTTTTCAGTTGTTATCTTAAGTGTCTTTCAATTAAGTAATGGAGTTTATATTTTATTCCATTCAATAATGATACTATTAGGAATTATTTTCACTTTCATACTTGGAGTATCGTCATTTTATTTTTATAAAAACGATAGTATTTATGTTAAAATTAATAGAGAAAAATCTAATAAGAATTTGTCTCAATTCCAAAATTCACAAAAATCTTCCAAAAATATTTCTGAGAGAAAAATTAATGAACTTTTGGATTCCAATAAAGATGTCATAAATCATTATTATAAACAATTTAGAAAAATCGATTTATTTAATGATGATACGTCATTAAGTGATTTTCAAATTTTGATTGGTAATTGTTTAAAAAAGTCTAAAGACAAATGTTTATTTAAATTGGAAGTTAATGCTATGCAAACACACGGTTTTATTAATGAATTTATGATCCCTTTTTTGATAAAAATAGACTCAAATTATAAGGTTAGTAAAAAAATAATGGCTTCATTATTTCTATATAAAAAAGCAGGAAAATATTTTCCTGTAAATGAAAAATCATTATCAGATATAAAAAGAATATTAGTTACCCCTTACCAAAGAGAAATATACGAGAGTCTTAAAAAAAGGTGAATTTCCCCGAATTTTTATGTGATCAAGTCGCAATTCCACGTTTCATCTAGCTTCATCTAGATAATTTAGCCTCATAATCTTAAATCATTTATTATGAGTCCACAAAAAATTATTGAACAGTTAAATGAAATTAAAATGATGATTACTAAGGGTAATCAGTTTCAAAAAGAAATCTTTACTATTAAGGATTTGATGGCTTATACAGGCTTTTCAGATAGTACTATACATAAATTATCTGCTAAAAAATTAATCCCTCATAATAAACCGACCAACGGAGCTTTATTCTTCGATAGAGTCGAAATAGTTGAATGGATCAGAAAACATAAAGTCTATTCTGATGAGGAAGTTTTATCTAAATTTTCCAAGCAATTAAAAAAATAATGCGTTCAACTTCCGCAAACTGAACGCATAAAATCCTATTTCTTAATCTATTCCTATGCAAATGTAGGAATAAAATACCATTAAACTATGGACTTAGATATTCCTTATATCCGAGTAGGAACTTCCTATTTTAAAATTATAGAAAAACCACTCATTTCTGGCGATAAAGTCAAAGTAATGACACGCTGGAATCGCGAAACAATTGTTTCCGATCATGGTAAAAATTTTTTAGGAAATATCCAGAAATTAGACGGTTTTTGTTGTATTCCAGATCATCTTAACTATCAATTAATTGTAGATAATTTTTATAATACCTATAATGAATTAGGTGCGTCGCCAACAAACGAAGTTTTAACTTTGGAACAATTAGAAAATAACATACCAAATACGTTAAAATTCGTGCAGCATATATTCGGAGATCAAAAAGAATTTGGTTTAGATTATTTGAAACTGTTGTTTGAAAAACCAACGCAAACATTACCTATTTTATGTCTTGTGAGCAAAGAAAGAGCTACAGGTAAAAGTTCCTTTATCAAATGGCTTAAAGCAATTTTTGGACTGAATATGACGTACATAAAAGGCGATTCTTTTAACTCGCAATTTAACAGCGATTGGGCAAGCATGTTGCTTGTTGCTATTGATGAAGTATTCTTTGATAAAAAAGAAATTACAGAACGTTTAAAATATCTATCCACAACCGATAAAGATAAAGTGGAAGCCAAAGGAAAAGACCGACAGGAAATTGAATTCTTTGCAAAGTTCATCTTATGTTCTAATAATGAAGATAACTTCATTCAGATCGACGAAGAAGAAATTCGGTTCTGGATTCGTAAAATTCGACCTATAAAGTCAGAGGATGTTTTTTTCTTGAAAAAGCTAAATGCTGAAATCCCTTACTTTTTAAAATATTTAATCGAACGAGATTTTAAATCTTCTCAAAAAACACGTATGTGGTTTACTCCACAACAAATTATGACGGAATCACTAATGAAATTGATCAATAAAAATAAAACAGAAGTTGCATTATTGGAACTATTCCACGAGTGTTTTGAAAAAATTGATGATGATGAAATTTTAGTTGCACCTAATGATATCTTATTGTTGTTACGTAAAACAAATCCAAGATTGTTTATTTCTGCTAGTGAAATAAGAAAAATTTTAAAACGCTGGGAATTTCAACCAGAAGACAACACAAAATCATATCAAGGAATTGAACTATTGTCGCATGGAGAGATTGTAAAAGTAGATCGTAGAGGTCGCTATTATTTGATAAAAAAGTTTTTGTTCTATAAAATTTTTGATGCTTTGATGCAAGAGTAGTTTAAAGTGTTGATATATAATTGTTTATTCTGCATTAAACTCTGCATCAAACTGAAAAAACATGGTTTTTGATGCAAGAGTGATGCAAGAATTGAAATCAGTTTGATGCAGTGATGCAAGAGTGATGCAGAGTATTTAGCTTATATACAATTAGTTAAGTTGTTTCTGCATCACTGCATCAAAAAAAACAATTTTTTAGCTTTTTACAATTATGGACATAAGAACAATAAAAAACACACCAATTTCGACTGTAATGAACAGGTTAGGTTTTTGTATAATTCGGACAAATGACTCAAATTTATGGTATAAAAGTCCCTTTAGAAATGAACAAACAGCTTCTTTTAAAGTGGATAGTAAAAAAAATCTTTATTACGATTTTGGAGAAGGAAAAGGTGGAAATGTTTTCGATTTAATAATGCGAATGAAAGATTGCAATTTTAAAGAAGCTTTACATTTTTTGAGAAGTGAATTTGATTCTTTTTCTTTTCACCAGCCACAAAACAATATTGAACTCAAAAAAAAGGAGAATCAAAAAAGCTATGAAATTGATCAAACAAAACCATTAGCAAATTTCATTTTAATCGAATATTTAAAAAGCCGAAAATTGAATATTGAAATATGTAAAAAGTATTTAGATGAAGTTTATTATACGATTAATCAAAAGAAATATTTTGGGGTGGGATTTAAGAATGATAAAAATCAATATGAAATCAGAAATAAATACGCCAAGTTATGTTTGGGGGAGAAATGGTTCACATGGATTAATAAAAGCAATAAATCCATAATAATTTTAGAGTCTTGGTCTGATTTCATTTCATTATTGAGTTTGTATCCAAAATGCGAAAAGTCAAAAGATTTCTTGGTTTTGAATTCCCTATCAATGCTTTCAAAAGTAGATAAGGTACTAAATGTCTATGCTGAACTTTTGTTTGCTCTGGACAACGATGTTGCGGGTTCGAATGCAACGGAAAACTGTTTAAAGAAGTGGAATTTTGCGGGGGTAAGATGTAAAGATATTAGGTATCTGTTTCATGGCTCAAAAGATATAAATGATTTCTTGATTTTAAACATTAAAACAAATGGTTAGGCTTGTGGGGGATGCTTTGAAAGAGTTTATAAAGGCAGTGTATTTAGTAGCAAGTAGGACAGGGGCGGAAAAACCCCTATCCTACTTGCTCTGCGAGGCTAAAGCCTTGAAAATAAGGCTTTCATTGAGAATGAAATTTATAATATTTTATAATTTAAATATAATTAAATGTGTAACTAACTGATTAACAGTTTTAAAAAATATAATTATGACTAAAAAAAGTATTATTATAGATGAAAAAGCTCATTCAGAACTTGGGAAATTATCTGAAAGTTTACGAATGAACTTAGGAGCTCTTATACAGGAGATGATTTATTATTTCAAGAAAACTGGAATAGATCCTAAGGATGCTGTAAACAAAGATCCTTCTTTAATGGTTGCAGCTTTAGATAAAAGAATAGTCTCTTTTTTAAAAGTTCAAGAAAGAGATATTTTGAAACCATTAAGACAAGATGTTTTTAATTATCAAAATGCTCAAAAAGAAGAAATATCAAAATTAATTATTTCGATAAATAAACTCTTAGAACAACATTCAGAACGAACTACTGAAATAAAAAAAGCTCATTTTGAGAATCTAAACAAAATTAATAGTAATGATTTAGAAAGAACTAAAATGGTAGTTGTTGAATTACAAAAAAACCGACAAGCCATTTTACTTCTTTGTCAACTATTAGACGACAAAAATAAATCTGGCACATTGAGTAAAATTAAATCTCTTTTTTCATAATGCCAATATCGAAACCACATAGTACACTTGGAGCTGAGAACAAGGGAAGTTGTTCTAATTTGGTCATTTACTTAGAAAAGGAAAATGAAGAATTAGATAAACTCATAAAAAAGTCTTCTTCAATGAATGAAATATTTCAGCTAGAAAGTAGGAAACAAGGTTTCTTTACAGCTTCAGAGATTAATATTAGCACGATAGATGTTATTAGTTCTATCGATAATAATAAAAGAAAATTAGGAGCAAATGATGCTAAATATTTTGCTCCAACAATTAGTTTCAGCGAGAATGAGTTGAATCACATTGCTTTTTTAGCAACTGGTAAAAAAGAAGTAACAAGTGTTTTAGAATTAAATTCATCCGAATTAGAGCAATTTAATAACCTGATTAGAGAATATGGACGCAAAGCGATGGACAACTATGCTTTGAATTTTAATCGTCAAGACAAAGGAATAAAGTCAGGAGCTGATTTAGTTTATTTTGGAAAAATTGAGCATTTTAGGAAATTTAAGGGAACAGATAAAGAGGTTATTGGTGGAAAGGAAATTTCGGGACAAAATAAAAAAGGATTGCAATCTCATATTCACATAATTGTTTCCAGAAAAGACAAAACTCAACAATTAAAATTAAGTCCTACTTGTAATGAAAAACAAACCAATAGAAAAATTGGTAATAACGAATATCAAGTAGGATTTGATAGAGTTAAATGGATTAATTCGAACGAAAAACTTTTTGATGAACATTTTAATTATAAAAGAAGAGAACTTGAAAAATTTGAAAATCAAAATATTCTAAAAAATGGTAGTCCTCAAGACAAACTTGAAGTCAATAAAAAAATAGAAATAGAATCGATTAATAGAGATAATGAGCTATTTATTAATGAAAAATCACTCCAAGATTGGAAAATCAATACTCAACTAGTAAATACATTATCTTCATTGCTATCCATAAATATTGCTGATGATACTGACGATAATTTAAAGAAAAAGATAAGATTAAAAAGATAGTAAGTATGGCTATAACACTATAACAATATAGCGGTCTCTCTCCGGTTGCTACCTTTTGTTCTGCTCGTCTGTTTCAGTCGGTCGTCGGTAGAAAAAGTCTCCTTCCTTCGTTCCACAGGCACTTCATAGCACAAAAAAAGAGCAGCTTAGAAAAAAAGCAGCTCTTTTTTTGCGCTGTTTCGTTACTCGTCTTCACACGGTCACTTCCTACGTTCGGTCGGGCTACTGCATCCACAATACCGCTTCATTTCTTTACACTCCGCAGGCTACGTTTCACTACATTCCAGCAGTATTATGTCTGCCGCCCCTTATTTTTTCAGCGGTTGCTCTTTCGCTCAGCCATCGGGGTTGACTCCGTTTGGTGAAAAATCTCAGTTTGCCCTAAATCAAGGTTAGTCTAAAGGTTGCTCTTTATTTTTTTGCGCTGTTATACGCTGCTAGCCCTTCTCTCGACTTCGTCCTGTCTCGTTCTAAAAACGAGACGGGACTGCGGTGCCTTGAGGTATTTGATTGCCGATTACATAAAAATGCTCCCAAAAAGAGGAAAGCGAGAACGTCCGACTTCAGAAAAATATAAAAAAAAGAAAGTAAAGCTAAGTTCCGGTTTCAAAAAGTAAAGTTCAAGCCCTACGGGTTTTTGAAAAAATCTCTACTCTTTTATTTCCATAACAACCGCCTATACAACAACACTTCCGATTTTTAAGAAACATTGAGGTAGTATTTTTTCAAAAAACTTGACTTATTTTGAAACCTCCACTAATACGAGGACTTTCTTTTTTCTTTTTTTCTTTGTAAAAATTATAAGAAGAAAACCGTGAATTGATAATCCTTCTGATTAATATATTGTTCTATCGATGACTAAATGCTATAATATATAGAAGTTAAAATTTAGGAGGTTTATAGCAAAAATTAAAAAAATATGATTTCAAATAAAAGTTATTCTGAAAAATTATAGAAGTAAAATCTTATTTTATTTATTGTCTAATAATCCATTAATTACAAATTTAAGTTTAAATTCTTGTTAAATATATAAAACTACAATGCCTTAATCGGTGTTTGGTTTTGTTTAGGTAATTAAAATTTGTTTTTTGGTTTAAATTAATAAAAATCAATGATTTGCAAAATATCACTAAAAGTGGGTATTGGATATTTAATTTGACAACAATAGGTTTGTGGGTAAAAATTTTATAAAAAACCAAAAATTGAACTTATTAAATCCTTTTTTAAAACCACTACTGACTGTTTTTCTGCTTATTATAATTTTAATAGGATTAGTCAATACCGAAACCTTTTATAGCGTGACTGCTTTTGCTTATTATGGTTTTTGTATAGCTACTTTATTTTTTACAATTATTCCATATAATAACACTGTAAACAATAAAAGTAAAATTCTTAAAACACCAATTATCCTATTTGGATTATGGTGTTTGTACGTTCTCTTCCATTATTTCTCTAATACAGGAACTCTTGTTTTTACAATTTATTGTATTTGTCTATACTTTTTACTTCTCAAAGCAACTATTCTTTTTAGTACAGCCAACTTTAATTTCACGCAATTATTTATAGGTATTGCAACAATAGCATCTATAGAATCTATTTATTGTGTCGGACAATTTTTAGGTTGGTTCAAAAGTCAAAACGAACTTTTTAAAGTTACAGGCAGTTGGAATAACCCTAATGTTATTGCTATATTTTTAGCACTTTCAACCCCCGCTTTTTTATTCTTATTTCGGGGAAAAAATAAAAAAACAGCACTATTAGGTTTTATAACACTACTTATTGCATTACTATTACTCAAATGTCGGGCTGCCTTTATAGGCGCAATATTATCTATTATAGTTTTCTATGGTTTAGAATACAACTTCATCAATTGGATAAAAGACAAGAAAAACAGATCTTCAGCTAAAGCTTTGCTCATTATAAGTTTACTCATAATTATCCCTATAAGTTCACAATTATATAATTCTAAAAAGGCTTCAGCTGACGGAAGGAAATTCATCTGGAAACTTTCTGCTCAAATGGCAACTGAAAAGCCATTATCAGGTTATGGTTATGGTTTCTTTGAAAAAGAATACAACCTATTTCAGGCTGATTACATCAAACAAGGAAAAGCTACAGCAGAAGAATTAGCTAATGCCGGACCTGTAATTATGCCGCATAACGAATTACTATTGAATGTAGTTGAAGGCGGAATCATAGGACTTCTTTTGCTGTTATTCTTTTTTGGATCACTCCTTTTAGTTGTTAAAAAAAGGGAAAAAGAAACTGTAACAGGATGCGACAACAGTATATTTAATCTTTCTTATGCTGGAATTGTTGCTTTTATTGCTATGTCGATGGTCAATTCAACTATTCAAATGGTGCCAATAATGTGTTTATTAATCATATATGCCGCTATTATTTGCAGTATGCTTGAACCAGTACAACTTCCTGTAAAATTTACTTTTCCTGAAACAAACAAAGGCATTTCAATACTAACTAAAACTACAATTGCATCTGTTAACCTTTATGTATTATACCTTCTTTTTGGCATGGCTACAGCCGATAATCTCAATAAAAAAGCGGCTCTCTTAAAAAAAGAAAAAAACTATGGGCAGGCACTACAAATTATGCCCGATTTAGCAAAAAACATAAACAGTTTTAGTGATTACTGGAAAAATTACGCTGTTATTCATCTGGAAATAAAACAGTATTCCAAGGCATTATACTGTATGGAAAAAGCAAAAAAATTAAGCTCTTTACCTGATATATATAAAGGTAGTGGTTTGTGCTATGAAAAATTGCATCAATACCCCAAAGCCATTAGGGAATATGAAACTCTCAATGCTTTGTATCCCCCTAAATTTTTGTATAAAATGCTTTTATTGAATGCTTATTTAAAAAATAAAGACACCGCTAAAACCATTGCCTTAGCACAGGAAATCATTCAACTAAACCCCAAAATACCATCCGAAAAAGTAAATGAATATAAATATAGGTGTCGTAAGTTATTATGGAAATTGGGGGTTAGAAAACAACTAAAAAATAATTTCAATTTAAATAACAATTTCAATAGTAAACGATTCCAATAGCAATTATTTCTAAAATCTTAAACACAAATATGCGAAAACATCTTAAAATCCTATTACTACTGTTTCCTTTTTTGACACAAGCGCAACATCCTGTAGCAGTCGAAACTGTTTTAAAAAAAGCAGGAACTAACAGAGCTGAGCTTGAAAAAGCTTTAGAGTATAGTAATAAAACCGGCGATCCCTTAAAATTAAAAGCCATGCAATTTTTGATTGCTAATATGGATATTCACTCTTCGTCTGATTATTATTGGGAAGATGCTGCAGGTCAGAAAATAGAATATAATGAGTTAAGCTACTCTAATACGGAAGAAGCAAAAAAAGCACTTACAGCTATTCAGGAAAAAAATCCTGAACTCAAAGCTAAGCCCATTATTTATCAAGACATCAAAACTATTACAGGCGATTATTTAATACAGAATTTAGAAAGGGCTTTTACTAGTTGGAAAGCATCTACAATTAAAACAACTTCTTTTATTGATTTCTGTGAGTATATTTTGCCTTACAGAGTAAGTACTGAACAAATACAAGACTGGCGGAGTATCTATCACGAAAAATTCAAATGGATTGATGAAAAAATCCATTCAAAAGGATTTAAATCGGCTTTGTATTATTTAAAAGGCGATTACGACACTTGGTTTACAACTACCTGGGAAGAAGCTCGTAAAGAACCTTTACCTAGGCTAGGTGCTTCACAATTACTTTTTAGAAAAGAAGGTCCCTGTCCTGATATTGCAGATCTTGGCGTTTTTACTATGCGTTCACAAGGTATTCCAGCTACAGTCAATGTAATTCCGTACTGGGCAACAGCTACAGGAGGTCATTTTATGAATACTGTTTTTGGAGATACAATGCAAGCATATAATTGTGATTTTGGATCTAAAGATTTTGGAGAAAATTTGAAAAGAGAACCTGCTAAAGTATTAAGATTAACTTATTCAAAACAAGCCGAAACATTAGCTAGTTTTGAAGATCCAAGTCATATTCCGAAAGGCATTCTTCAACAACAAAATTACATTGATGTAACCAAAGATTTTTGGGAAACAACTGATGTAACTTGTCCTTTATTTCCATCAATAACTACTTCTAAGGTAGTATATGCAACCACATTTAATGGATTGTCGTGGAGACCTTTTTGGTGGGGAAAAGTAGATAAAGGACAAACCATTTTCAACTCTATTTGTAAAGAAACAGTTTTAATTCCTCAATATTTTAGTGATGGAAAATTGATTCCGGCTGGTGCTCCGGTCGTTGTCAAAGATAAAGAATCTAAAGTACTATTGCCTGATTTATTGCATACCAGAGATTTGGTAATAGCAGAAGCAGATAAATACCTTCGCTTTAAAATAGGAGTAACGTACAAACTCTTTTACTGGGATAACGGTTGGAAACTTATTGATACTAAAAGAGTGGATAATCAAATTACATCCATGCTTTTTACCAAAGTACCTGAAAATGCTTTACTCTTATTATTATCCAGTGATTCAAAAAGATTAGAACGTCCTTTTATTGTGGATAATGAAGGAAACAGAACCTGGTTTTAAAGCCAATTTGAATAACAATTTTAAAATTATAAAAAATGAGAATAAAAAAAACACTTCTAACTATTCTGTTCTGTCCTGTTTTAATTCAGGCACAAATAAGTTCTAAAGTAATAAAACAATTTCCAGCGCACATTATCTATAAAATAGATGAAGTTGTTTCAAAAGTAAATGTAGCCGAAGATAAACAAATAAAAATTGGTCAAAAACTTATCACAGCCGATAGTCTGGCTACTATGGCTCTAGCAAATGGAGAATCTGTTGAAAAGTTAAAATTGTATTATACTATTAATATTCCTTTTTTAAAATCCATATTATCCGAAAAAGAATTAGATCACTATGGATATGAACTTAATAAGGATAACCGTTTCCTAACAGCTCTAAAATTTGCAACTGAATTAAAATTAACTTCAACACAAGTTAGCCAAATACGTGAGCAAAACGATTCTTTAGTTTCTGTTCCTACTGTGCCATCAAAAGGAACCATTCAAGCTTATAATATTAAACTTAGCAAAATTCTGGCTAAAGAGCAATATATATCCTTACTCAACATAATTTATAAAGACCAATCAATAGAGGAAGCAAAAAAAGAGATGGTCAAAATCCTAAGACTTAAAATCCTAAGCGAAAAAGATTATAAGACAGAATTTCTTAAAATTTTAAATTATTATTTGGCTAAAAACAGTTTGTTAGATAAAAAAGCAGATAAATACGATAAAAAAAAGGGGGATTTTTTAGCAAAAAAAATTGCACTTGGAGAGCCTCCTCTATTAGTACGTGCTAACATACTGTCTAATGGATCCTATAAAAATAACAGGTATGCTTCAGTAATTAAGTATGAAAAAGAATTGGAATTAACTAAAAATCAAATTGATTCTCTTTTGTCTCAATACAGACAGCATGAAAAAATTAAATTAGAAAATTCCGAAAAGGAGTCTAACCTTAGTCCTTCAAAAATAGTTCCTTCGGAACATGAGGTTATAGGCAGGATACTAAATCCAGAACAAATCAATAAATGGTTGGTTTCTAAAAATAAAGAGGATGCCCGGAAAGAAGCCCTAAGAAACTGGTTACAACTTGAAGCGGAAGGACTAACCAAAGATTTAGATAAGAATAAAACTTTAACAGAATTTGCTAATTATCAATTAAAATATTTGGTCATTAAAGAGAAGGCCTACGTATATCATACTCCTGAAAATGTTTTTATGAGAGGAGATGTAGAGCGTAAAAAACCGGAATTGCTTAAACAATTAGATGTGATAACCCGTACTAAAGCTAAAAATACCACTGTAAAAAATGCTTTGACTTGGTAAGGTCTTAAACCGAAGAACCTTTGTCAGTGTAAAGAATAAAGCAATTCAGTGAGACTAGGGTAAGAAAAAACAATTAATCAATTAAAATCAATATAACCATGAGAAAAATTACTCAAAAAACAGCAGTATTTCTACTGCTTCTGGGAGCAATGCTGTGCCGGGCACAGGAATCTCCAGAAATTAAGAGGGCGTTAGTAACTGCCCGATTGCAACTTATTGAGGGAAGCAAAAATTACAATCCCGAAGCCGGATTAGCCACTTATCAGCAACTTGCAGCTCAGGGTAATGCTGAAGCAATGAACGGGCTGGGTTTATTGTACAGCAAAGGAATCTCCGTATCACTTGATGAACAACAAGCTATTAACTGGCTTGAAAAAGCGGGTGAAAACGGCTATGCCAAAGCCTGGTACAACTTAGGATTATTGTATAAAGAAGGCGTTGGTGTAGCCCAAAATTATGAAAAGGCTATCAGTTGTTTTGAAAAAGCGGCTAAAGGCGGTTATGACAGGGCTTGGAATACCTGGGGTGGTATGGTAATGAAGGGTAAAGGTACCGCCGAAAATTTTCCATTAGCTATAAGTGTTTTTCAGCAAGGAGCAGATAAAGGCAGTAGTCAATGTATTTACTCATTGGGTTATATGCATTATAAAGGTTTTGGTTATCCACAGGATTATGCTCAAGCCATTGGACTATTTGAACAGGCAGCCCAAAAAAATAATGCTGCAGCTATGTATATGTTGGGATTATGCTACCGTAATGGATACGGTGTAACTATTGATACTGAAAAGGCTAAATACTGGCTTAACAAATCTGCAGTTTTAGGATTTAAAAAATCAGAAATAGAACTATCTGACCCGGAAGCTGAAAATGCTCATCCAAATCAGTTAAAGACTGTATCTAAACCCATAGACGAAGTTATTACAATTACCGAAACAGATGCTCCGGATACTTTCAAGAAGGTAAAACAAGCTCCTATAGCTCAAAACATTTCAGGAAATTATACTGGTACATTGTTGCGTTATGATTTTAGTGGTCAAAACATTATAAGCAGTACTCCACTGGAAATAAACCTACAGCAAGACGGTAAGCAATTAACTGGAGAATGGAAAGAGATAGCAGGTGATACCGCTATTTTTAATGCCCGTATACAAGACGATGCCATTGTATTTGAAGACTCTAGAATAGACCGAACAGAACATTTTTATAAAGATACTATAAATTCTTATGAATTTAAAGATGCTAAGTTACAATTATTGCAAACTGATGAATCCCTGTTTTTGGCAGGTAATCTACAACTTTACAACATAAAAGAATGGGAGAACGAAAAACCCATGTATCTTATTTTAGAGAAGAAACAAGATCAAACTACAGTTACTCAGGAAAGTGAAGTCCTTTCTAAGGTAGTGGTGTATCCCAATCCTTTTGGTAGTAGCTTTGAATTGAGTTTTGATTTAACCGAAGAAACTAATGTTAATGCAAGTATTTACAGTATGACTGGCAACCAGCTTTATACTACCCGGTGGAATAATCTGGAGCAGGGAGTACAAAAGATGAACATTAGTCTTAATGCACCTTCAGGATATTACATACTGCGTTTAAATTACGGACAACAAGTGAAATCTTCTATTTTAATTAAACAATAAGAACCATGAAAAATAAATACTTTATATTAGCACTTACGTTCTTATGTATGCTTGTAGGTCAAATTAGTTATTCACAGGATTGGAATGATGGAGGGGATTATCAAGATTATTACGATGATTTTTTGTTTATAGCGTTTCAGGGAGATGGTGATTCACATTGGACTTTTGACGATAATGGGAATGCTTATGCTGATTATGATTCTGGGAATTTATCCGGGGATGTGATTACCTCTTCTATGGAATTCTTAAATTATGATTTTGATGGTGGTGCCGACAATCAACAGATTACGGAAATGATGTATAATTTAACCGAAGAACAAATGGATCTTTGGGCGACTTTAGATCCTGTAACAGTTGATTCAGCTACAAATTTTGATCATGAGCAATTTATGGCTGATGTTACGGCAAGTTATCTTGCTGCTCAGGATAGGCTATTTAATGATCCCTCATCTTCACCTGATTTATCCTCTATTGCTGAAGATACTCTAAAGTTACTGCCCGTTGTTGGTGCATTATATCAAAGCGGTGAAGCTCTTGAAAATGGAGACTATTTGGCAGCAGGTGGCTACTTATTATGGGCAGGACTCGATTTATATACCCTCGGAGCTTTTTCTGAAGCGGGATTGTTGATCAGAGCATCTGCTGTTATTGCTGAAGAAGTAGTGGCTACACAAGGGACTAATCTTCTTGTTGAGGCTTTAGGTAAAGTAGGTGGTAGTAGAGCAGCATCAGAATTTTTAGGTTGGGGGAATCAAACAACAATATTAAAATCAGCATCCGATTTCACAGCAGAACAACTCATCGAATCTGGTTATACTAAGCAAGTGTTAACCGAAATATATACTGGATTAATGGAGGCGGCACAGAAAACTATTCCTAGTACAGGCGAGCTAAATCCGGCATCTATTGCAAGAGCAAATCAAATACAAGAAATACTAACAACGCTTTTCTAATGATTATTATATGAAGGTAAAGATAAAATTAAAAAATTGTAGTGAAGATATAATGTCAATCACTAAAGAACCAGAGGCTATTGAGGCTTATGTGGTTAATAATGAAGAGCTTGAAATTGAAACAAATGAGCAAGAAGATAATATTTCTATAAATATTGGTAAAAATAAGGATGGGACAATATATGTACAAATTTGGGATTCATTAAATACAAGGTATGTAGTTTACAAAAAGGGGGAAAACATTTTCAAAGATTATTTGTAAATTTAATAGTTAGTTTTTGGATTTTATATTAACTATATCAGTTTTCTATTTCGCGAAGTATGCTGATGATTTAGTCATAGAAAGAAATTTATTTACCGTGGAAATTATCAATTTTTAAGTAATGATTTTGATAACTAAAATTCCGCAATGTCTTTTGACTTTGCGGAATTACTTTTTTTGCTTATTAAATTAAATTCTCAAAGGCTTTATCTAGTTCTTTGGTGTTAAAATCTTCCAGATAAGTTTCGGTTGTTTTAATGGATTGATGTCCTAGAGCTTGTTTAATCATGACGGTATTGATACCTTTTTTTAAAGATAGAGTTGCAAAAGTATGTCTGGCAGTATAAAAAGTTACTTTGTTTTTAATTTCACATTCGAGAGCAATAGTATTGAGGAGCTTTCCATAATAATTCAAAACACTTTTTTTTCTGTCTCTCAATTCTTCTTTTGTGTATAGTTTTTCATCTCTATCTAATATTGGAAAAATGTAATCGGTATCAAATGGTCGATAAATTTTAAAGTAGTTAAGGATAGTTCTCATGTAATTGTTGTCTGGAATTTTTACATTTAGTTTTATTCCAGTTTTATTTCTAACGTATGAGAAATCATTTAAATTAATGTCTGTCCATTTCAATTCAGCTAAATCAGTGAAATTCATGCCTCGGCAATAAAAACTGAATAAGTAAGTGTATAAGGCTTTAACTCCTTCTTTGTTTTTAGATATGTCATAGTCTAATAATGATTGTAAATCTTCTTTGTTTAAAGCTTTCTTTACTTTACTGGATTTTAATTTTGAAATTACATAATCTTTAAAAGGATAAAACTCACTAGAAACAATTTTAGATTTTATTGCAGAGTTATATATCGCTCTGATATTGCGCATATATACTCCTATACCGCCATCATTGCAGCCATTAGCCCGTAAGGAGGATTCAAATGCTATTAGGAAATCGTAATTAATTTTTGTGAAATCGTAAGTAGTAATTGTTGGTTTAAATCTTATGAGAGCAGAGATGGTATCACAATAGGAACTACTTGAACTTATTTTTCCGGATTCTTTTAATTGAAGTTTTCTCTCCTCAAAATAAGCAATAAAGTTTAATTTTTCAACTTCTTCAGGTCTAAACAGAGTGTCAAATGATTCTAGGGAAAAGTTATGTCCATCTTCAATCATTGTATCTAATATTTTGGAGGCATCTTGTTTTATCGAATTTAATATTCGGTTACATTGTAAATAATTTGGGAATTTAGATGTAAATTCATTTGCTTTATCATCCCAAAATTTTGGTAACACATTGTAAGGGGTTTTGTAAAATTTAGACTTTCTGTTTATCGTTATTCTTAAATTAATTGGAAAAGTACCGTCATTAAGTATTGTTTTTTTTAGGATGATTTTTACACTAGCTTTCATTTTTAATATTTTTAAAAGTTTAACATACGTACAACAAATGCTTACATATTGTGAAACTGGATGAAACAAAAATATTTTTTAAAAATGATAGATAGTTGAAAAACAGCGATTTTGAAGCTAAATGCAATCAAATACAAACATTAATAGTCTATCTCATAATCAGGTGGTCCCTGGTTCGAGCCCAGGTGGGACCACTTTTTGTAAAGGCTTCGCAGTTTTGCGGAGCCTTTTTTTTGTGTTTTGATTTTTTTAGGATGGATTGCTTTTGAGGCGGTAAAAATATAGGTGAAACTGTTGAAAATAAATGAGTTTTCTGCTTTTTTGTGATTTTGTTTTGGGGTGTTGCAATGTTTCTTGTCTGACGAACGGTTTGAAAAAAACGATTAAAACCCTTTAAAATTAACGTTTTGAGAGGTGTTGCTTTTGGGGTAAATTCGTTTTAATGGCTTATCTTTGTTAAGAAGGTTTGGTTTTGAATTTTATAAAAAGTGAGCTGTTTTTAAAAAGTTGTTTTTTACCGTATGGGAAAAATATTTAACAAGTATAGTGGTGGTCTTTTTTTCTTTTTTGCAGGGAAATTAATTGCGTTCGCCGATGCTGAGCCTCCCGAACCGACGTCTGCACCTGTGTCTTTAAGTGGTCCTGTAACTCCTCCGGGTTTGCCAATTGAGGAAAATTTGGTAGTGCTATTGATTGTAGCTTTATTATTTGGATTTTATAAAATTTATTGCTCTATAGATAAAAAGAAACGCCCGGTTTAATCGGGCGTTTCTTTTTATATTTTGTTAGCATATAATCGGGAGACATATTTGCCAATAACATCAAATTCGAGATTGATTTTAGAACCTACTTTAAAATTTTTAAAATTAGTATGTTCGTGAGTGTAAGGGATGATGGCTACGCTAAACTGGTTTTTTTGAGAATTCACAACGGTCAGGCTAACACCGTTTACAGTGATAGATCCTTTTTCGATGGTTAGATTGTTTAATTTATCATCGTATTCAAAGGTGTAAAGCCAGCTTCCATTAGTTTCTTCGATCGAAATGCAAGTTCCCGTTTGATCTACGTGTCCCTGAACAATATGTCCGTCTAAGCGGTCGCCTAGTTTCATGGCTCTTTCCAGATTGACTAAGTCGTCTTTTTGCCATTCGCCTAAATTGGTTTTTTGAATGGTTTCGTCAATGGCAGTTACGGTGTAGGTGGAATCTTTGATAGCTACTACGGTTAAACAGATGCCATTGTGGGCTACACTTTGGTCAATTTTAAGTTCGTTAGTGATGTTGGCCTCTATTGTAACGTGGATGTTGTCTTTTTCGTGTTTTATTTCCTGGATAGTTCCGAGGGTTTCTATGATTCCTGTAAACATTCTTGTTTTATTTTACTAAATTTGCTTTCAAAATTAGCAATAAAACGTGTGGATATGATTAAAAATGCAGAAAATATTATCGTAGGAATTTCGATAGGGGATTTAAATGGTATTGGGAGCGAGGTGGTTCTAAAAACATTTGAAGATACCCGAATGTTGGAGCTTTGTACGCCGGTTATTTTTGCTAATGTGAAAATTTTGTCTTTTATAAAGCGAAATTTGGAGTTGACTGTTGCGCTTCACGGTATTGATAAACTGGATCAGGTGGTACCGGGGAAGCTAAATGTTTTGAATGTTTGGAAAGAAGGAGTCGATTTGAATTTGGGTGTAAATGATGATAAGGTGGGTGAGTATGCTATAAAATCTTTTGTGGCGGCTACCAAGGCTTTGAAGGAGGATTTGGTAGATGTTTTGGTTACGGCACCTATAAATAAATACAATATACAATCGGAAGATTTTAAGTTTCCTGGACATACGGATTATTTAGATCAGGAGTTAGAAGGTGATGCGTTGATGTTTATGGTTCAGGACAACCTGAGAGTAGGCTTGTTGACGGATCATGTGCCAATTAACGAAGTGACTTCCCGATTGACGGAAGATTTGATTGTAAAAAAAATAAATACGGTCAAGCAGTCTTTGATTAAGGATTTTAGTATCAATAATCCTAAAATTGCTGTTTTAGGTTTGAATCCGCATTGTGGCGACGGAGGGGTTATTGGTAAAGAAGATGAAGAATTGATTCGTCCGGTGTTGAAAAAAATGTTTGATAAGGGAACGATGGTTTTTGGGCCTTTTGCGGCAGATGGTTTTTTTGGAAGTGGACATTATGAAAAATTTGATGCAATTATTGCAACTTATCATGATCAGGGATTGGTGCCTTTTAAGACTTTGTCTTTTGGTAAAGGAGTTAATTTTACAGCGGGATTGAGTAAGGTAAGGACGTCTCCGGATCATGGAACTGCTTATGATATTGCCGGAAAAGGAATGGCAGATTTTAATTCTTTTAAAGAAGCGGTTTATTTGGCTATAGATGTTTATCGCTCAAGGATTCAGCATGAGGAGATGGTTAAAAATCCGCTAAAAGTTAAGGAAAAATAAATGTAAATAAAAAAAGATTAATAAGTTATTGGATTTACAATAATTTTATATCTTTGCACTCCCTTTCCGAAGCTTCGGATTTGGGCAAAATTTTGTTGAAATGGACAAGACTAAAGAATTTTTAATTCCTTTTGTAGGGTTAAAGCTAGGAAAACATCATTTTGAGTATCAGATAGATAATGCGTTCTTTGGGATCTTTGAGTATGACGAATTTCAAAATTCGGATATCAAAGTTTCGGTGGTTTTAGAGAAAAGTAGCAATATGCTTGAGTTAAGTTTTAAGCACAAGGGGACGGTTAACGTGCCTTGCGACTTGACGGGTGAAGATTTTGATTTGCCAATTAAAGGTAAAATGAAATTGATCGTTCGTTTTGGAGAAGTGTTTAATGATGATAATGAGGAGTTGCTTATTTTGCCTTTTGGAGAGTTTGAAATAAATATTGCACAGTATATTTATGAGATGATTGTTCTTTCGGTTCCTCAAAAACGAATTCATCCAGGAGTTAAAGACGGAAGTTTAAAAACGGATGCTTTGGATAAGCTGAATGAATTACAGGTCAAAGAAGTAGAGAAAAAAGAGAATAAAGAAGAGAATATAGACCCGCGTTGGGACAAATTAAAGCAACTATTAACGGATAAATAATATAGTAAAATGGCACATCCTAAGAGAAAAACTTCGAAAACAAGAAGAGATAAGAGAAGAACACATTACAAAGCTACTGTAGCTCAAATCGCTACTTGCCCTGTTACAGGTGAAGCTCACTTGTACCACAGAGCTTACTGGCATGAAGGAAAAATGTATTACAGAGGACAAGTGGTTATTGACAAGTCAGAAGCTACTTTTGCTTAATATGTTTTTATAGATACTACGAGAACTCTCACACTTTGTGAGAGTTTTTTGTTGTTTGTTATTTTCGTTAAATAAGAAGTTTTAAGATAAAGGGTTTTAGATTTTTTTTGTATTTTTAACCCCTTTTTTAAACGTTTTCTTCTGGGTAAAAACAGAAGAGGAAATATCCGAATAAAATGAATAAAATTACAGCCGCAATTACTGCTGTTGGAGCTTATGTTCCAGATTTTGTGCTTACTAATCAGGTTCTTGAAACTATGGTTGACACAAACGATGAGTGGATTACATCACGAACAGGAATAAAAGAAAGAAGAATTTTAAAAGACGCTGACAAAGGAACTTCTTTTTTAGCAATAAAAGCAGCTGAAGATTTAATTGCCAAAGCGAATATTAATCCTTTGGAAATTGATTTGGTTTTAATGGCAACGGCAACACCGGATATGCAGGTTTCTGCAACGGGAGCTTATGTTGCGACTCAAATAGGAGCCACTAATGCTTTTGCATACGATTTGCAAGCGGCCTGTTCCAGCTTTTTATACGGAATGTCAACTGCAGCCGCCTATATTCAATCAGGAAGATATAAAAAAGTATTATTAATTGGTGCTGATAAAATGTCTTCAATCGTAGATTATACTGATAGAACGACCTGTATTATTTTTGGTGATGGTGCCGGAGCAGTATTATTTGAACCTAATTATAAAGGTTTAGGTTTACAGGATGAATACTTAAGAAGCGACGGTATTGGTCGTGATTTCTTAAAAATCGACGCCGGAGGTTCTCTTCATCCGCCAACAATTCAAACAGTTGAAGAAAAAAGACACAGTATCAGACAGGATGGGAAAACGGTTTTTAAATATGCTGTAACCAATATGGCTGATGCCAGTGAACAAATTTTGAAAAGAAACAATCTTACTAACGAAGATGTTGCTTATTTGGTTCCACATCAGGCTAATAAACGTATCATTGATGCTACGGCAAGCCGAATGAACTTAGAGGAATCTAAAGTTTTGATGAATATCGAGCGATACGGAAATACAACATCGGCTACTCTGCCTTTGGTTTTAAATGATTTTGAACATTTGTTTAAAAAAGGAGATACTATTATTTTTGCCGCATTTGGAGGAGGATTCACTTGGGGATCTATTTATCTGAAATGGGCGTATAACAAACAATAAATTAAAACTAAAATTACAAATATTATGGATTTAAAAGAAATTCAGAACCTGATCAAATTTGTATCTAATTCTGGTGTTGCTGAGGTAAAGCTGGAAATGGATGATGTGAAAATTACTATCAGAACGGTATTAGAAAGTAGTACTCCAGAGCCAACTTATGTACAACAAATGCCGGCTGCTGCACCAGTACAACAAATTATAGCAACGCCTGCAGCTCCTGCACCAGCAGCAGCTCCTGCGGCTCCTGCTCCTGCAGCTGATGATACATCAAAATATATTACAATTAAGTCACCAATGATTGGTACTTTCTATAGAAAACCATCTCCGGACAAACCAATGTTTGTTGAAGTAGGAAGTTCTATTGCTAAAGGTGATGTACTTTGTGTGGTTGAGGCAATGAAATTATTTAACGAAATCGAATCTGAAGTTTCCGGAAAAATCGTTAAAATTTTAGTTGATGATATGTCTCCGGTAGAATTTGATCAACCATTATTCTTAGTAGACCCATCTTAATTAATTATAAATTATGAATTATAAATTATGAAGTGATTTTGTAATCAGTCATAATTTTAAACTCATAACTCATAACTCATAACTCAAAAGAGATGTTTAAAAAAATATTAGTTGCAAATAGAGGAGAGATTGCACTTCGTGTGATTAGAACGTGCAAGGAAATGGGAATTAAAACAGTTGCTGTTTACTCTACTGCTGATGCAGAAAGTTTGCATGTAAAGTTTGCTGATGAAGCGGTTTGTATTGGACCTGCACCAAGCAACTTGTCCTATTTGAAAATGTCAAATATTATTGCTGCAGCAGAAATTACAAATGCTGATGCAATTCACCCAGGATATGGTTTCCTTTCTGAAAATTCTAAATTTTCAAAAATTTGTCAGGAACACGGAATTAAGTTCATTGGAGCTGCTCCTGAAATGATTGACAGAATGGGAGATAAAGCTACTGCAAAATCAACTATGATTGAAGCAGGAGTTCCTTGTGTTCCAGGTTCAGAAGGGATTTTAGAGTCTTATGAACAAGCTAAAAAAGTAGCCAAAGAAATTGGATATCCAGTAATGATGAAAGCTACTGCCGGTGGTGGTGGTAAAGGAATGCGTGCTATCTGGAAAGAAGAGGATTTACTTAAAGCTTGGGAAAGTGCTCGTCAGGAAGCGGCTGCTGCTTTTGGAAATGACGGTATGTACATGGAGAAATTAATCGAAGAGCCACGTCATATCGAGATTCAGGTTGTAGGAGATGCTTATGGAAAAGCTTGTCACCTTTCTGAAAGAGATTGTTCTGTTCAAAGACGTCACCAAAAATTAACAGAAGAAACGCCTTCGCCATTTATGACTGACGAATTGCGTCAAAGAATGGGTGAAGCAGCCGTAAAAGCAGCTGAATACATTAAATATGAAGGTGCCGGAACGGTTGAATTTTTAGTAGATAAACATCGTAATTTCTACTTCATGGAGATGAATACCCGTATCCAGGTAGAACATCCAATTACAGAGCAGGTTATTGATTACGATTTGATTCGTGAGCAGATTATGGTAGCTGCAGGAATTCCAATTTCTGGAAAAAATTATCTTCCGCAATTACACGCTATTGAGGTTCGTATCAATGCCGAAGATCCATATAATGATTTTAGACCTTCACCAGGAAAAATTACTACATTACACATGCCGGGTGGACACGGAGTACGTTTAGATACTCACGTATATTCAGGTTATACGATTCCGCCAAATTACGATTCGATGATTGCAAAGTTAATTACTACCGCGCAATCCCGTGAAGAAGCTATTTCTAAAATGAGAAGAGCTTTAGATGAATTTGTAATCGAAGGTATCAAAACTACTATTCCTTTCCATAGACAATTAATGGATGATCCTCGTTATATTGCGGGAGATTATACTACTGCCTTCATGGAAACTTTCAAAATGAATGAACCGGAATAAAGTTTAATTTGTTGAAAAATCCAAAGCCGTACAGTGATGTGCGGCTTTTTTTATGTGTAAAAGTGTGTAAAAAAGAAACAGTTTTTTTCTGTTTTACACAGTGGTACACAAAGTGTAAAATCATGATTTGTTTTTAAGTTATTGAAAATCAATAGTTTTTAATTTTATTCCTTCTTCAAAAAATACTGGTATAATAATTTCATTGTCCAAAGTGTAAAACATTAATAACACTTTAAATTATACACATTATGAAAAAATTAGTTTTAACAGCAGCAATCGTATTAGGAAGTTTAACAGCAATGAATGCACAAGAGAAAGATGAGACTGCAACTCCTGCAGCGGAAACTAAAGCAACAGAACAAGTAACAGAAGCAACGTCAGCTTATACCGAAATTAAGGCAGAAGAACTTCCGGCAGCCGTTACTGAGGCTTTAAAGAAAGCTTTTCCAACTGCAATTTTAAATAAAGCTTCGGTTAATGATAAAAAAGAATATCAACTGGAGGTAAAAGTTGGTGATAAAGAAGGCGCTTTATATGCAGATGAAACAGGGAAATGGATTCAAAAATAATTAAAAACGAATAGAACAGATTTTAAAAATAACATATTAAAAAAATACACATCATGAAAAAATTAATTTTAGCAGCAGCAATCGTATTAGGAAGTTTATCAACAATAAATGCTCAAACGCAAGATCAAAATACAGCTCCAACAGAACAAAAAGCTCCGGCAACAGATGAATTTACAGAAATTAAAGCAGGGGATTTGCCCTCAAAAGTGACCGAAGCATTAAAGAAATCTTATCCGGATGCCGTATTGTCTAAGGCTTATATCAACGAAAAAAAGGAATACAAACTAGAAATCACAGTTAAAGACCAATTGGCTACTGTTTATACAGATGTTGATGGGAACTGGATACAAAAATAAGCATCGCGAATTAGCTTATTGTTTTTGAAGGAGGTTGTTCGAAAGAGCAGCCTTCTTTTTTGCATAATTTTATGAAAATACAATAATATTAGCCTTAATTTAGCACAAAAAGTGTCTGTCTAATGTTGAAGATTTTAATTATTGAAGATGATGTTTCGTTTGGTAAACTGTTAGAAAAATTTCTAATCAAAAATAATTTTGAGGTTAGAACTACTTTTTCAGCCAGTGAAGCCCGATTAGCAATTCAAAATGAAGCATTCAATTTAGTTTTAACAGATTTGCGACTGCCAGATGCTGATGGAATTGATTTATTAGCCGAGTTTAAAGCAATTTTTCCGCAACTTCCCGTGATTTTGATGACCGGTTATTCGGAGGTAAGTACGGCTGTGAAAGCTATTAAAAATGGCGCTTCCGATTATATTTCGAAACCTTTTAACCCCGACGAAGTTTTAGCAGTAATTACCAATGCTCTTGCAAGTGAAACTTCGGTCAAAGAGACGTCAAAAATAGCTCCTAAAAACAAAAAAAAAGTTATTACTACCGAATATGTTCAGGGAATTTCGGCTGCTTCTAAAAAATTATCGGAGCATATCAAACTGGTGAGTCCAACGGATATGTCAGTTTTAATTATTGGCGAAAGCGGAACCGGAAAAGAGATAATCGCTCAAAGTATTCACCGTCAAAGTCTTCGAAAAGAGCATAATTTCATCGCTGTAGATTGTGGCGCTATTCCAAAAGAATTGGCCGCCAGCGAGTTTTTCGGACATTTAAAAGGCTCTTTTACAGGCGCTATTTCCGATAAGATTGGTTATTTTGAAGCGGCTAACGGAGGGACACTTTTTCTGGATGAAATTGGAAATTTGTCTTATGAAAATCAAATTCAATTGTTGCGTGCCTTGCAGGAGCGAAAAATAAAAGCGGTGGGTAGCAATAAAGAAATTGAGGTTGATATTCGAATTATTACAGCTACCAATGAAGATTTGCGCGAAGCGGTTAAAAACGGCGATTTCAGGGAAGATTTGTATCACCGGATTAATGAATTTTCCATTCATTCGCCTTCGCTGGTTGAGCGCGAAGAAGATTTAATTCTCTTTGCTGATTATTTTCTGGAAAAAGCCAATCAGCAGTTGAATAAAGAGGTAATAGGTTTTTCAAAAGAAGTAGTCAATATTTTTCAAAACTATCCCTGGCCCGGAAATTTAAGGGAATTGCAAAATTGTGTCAAACGCGCTACTTTGTTGACTCAAGGCGATTTTATAGAAAGCACGGTTTTGCCTGTGGAATTTTTTCAGCAAAATGAAACAAAAAACACTTCTTTTTCTTTGTCGGAAAACGAGAAAGAAGCAATTGAAAATGCTTTGGTAAAAACCAAAAATAATAAATCAGAAGCCGCAAAATTGCTTAAAATTACCCGAAAAACATTGTACAATAAACTCAAACTGTACAATATTCACTAAATGACTTTTGCTAATTCAGTAAGGAGTTGGTTGGTTTTGGTTTTCAAATTAGAGAATTGAGTAACTAATCCGGTTGCATCGTATTCTTTTGATTCCAATTGGTCTAAAATTGCTGTAATTTCGATCGCTTCAATTTGTTTGAACATAGGATTCATTTTGTGCGCGAGTTGTTTTGTTTTTTGGTGATCGAGTGCTTGAACTGCATTTTCAAGTAGCATAAGATTAGAAATGGTTGAAGCGATGAAAGATTCAACGACGTTTTTGACAGCCTCAGAATCATTTTTTAGAAATAATTTTAAAGAATCCAAAGTGAAGCTGTTCTCATGATTTTTAATGGTATTATTTTGAACAGGAAGCTGTTTTTTTTCAAAAATAGCATCAATGGTTTGTAACAGTATATTAGGGCTAAATGGTTTTTTGAGTAGGGTTGCAAATCCTGCTTTAGTGTAAATTTCCTCTCCCAAATCAGTTCTTCCGGTTACGGCAATCAATGGTTGATTGTCGTAAATGCTCATTTTTTGTAATTCTTCGATGAATTGAAAACCATCTTTTTCCGGCATCTGAATATCGGTAATCAGAAGGTCAAAATTTTCAAATGCCAGCTTTTGCAGCGCCTGATCGGCATTTGAAAAACAAAGAACCTGATGATATTCCTTTAAAACTTCGCAACTTAATTGTAGCAAATGAGCATCGTCATCGACTACAACAATCGTTTTGTTTAGCGAATTCGGGATGTAAACCGGTGGTTTTTTTTCCTCGGTTTTAGTTTCGGTATCAAATGTAACGGCTAAACTGATTTCAAAGCAACTTCCTTTTTTTGAACTGTTTTTCAGGTACAATTCGCCGCCTAAAAGTGTCATTATTTTTTTAGAAATAGCCAGTCCTAAGCCTGTACCGCCATAATTTTTTTCAATATTTTCATTGGCTTGGGCAAATTCTTCAAAAACTAAATCCTGACTTTCTTTTTCAATTCCTATTCCGGAGTCTTCAACGCTTATCAATGCTTGGTTTTTGTCAAAATTAAGAGCTGCATGTATTTTTATAAAACCTTCCGGAGTGAATTTATAAGCGTTTCCAATGATATTAATTAAAACCTGTTTTAAACGAAAAGTATCACCAATGATTGGATTTTCGAGTTCTTTGTCTATTAAAATTTCCAAGTCGATATTTTTTTGCGGGTAAACCGACTGAATATTTTTAGCGACTTCGTTGATAGTTTCAGCCAGGGAAAAAGGTTTTTTGTCTAAATTGATTTTTCCGGCTTCAATTTGCGAAAAATCCAATAAATCCTGTACTAACCTGGCGATGAACTCCGATGAACTTTTAATGTTGTTTGTGTAGTAATTTTGTTTACTGTTTAAGGTTGAATTACCTAATAATTCGGCGTAACCGGTTATAGTACTTAATGGCGTTTTTAAGTCATGGCTAACGGTGGAGATGAGTTGTTCTCTGTTTTTTAGTAAGTTTTGCGTTTTAAAATTGGCTATTTCCAGTTGTTTTTTATACAGCTGGGTTTTTGAAAAATCACTGGCAATTAATATCGAAAAAAAGAGGGTGAGTAATAGTCCTAAAATGGCCGCATAGGTTATGATTTGGTTGATTTTTTTTAATGATTTTTCTTTTTCAGTGTTGTTTTTAGTTGATGAAGTCAGGATTTCCTGTTCTATAACACGGAGTACTTTTCTGAGTTGGTCCGAGATTAAAAGTTCATTTGTAAGCAATTTGCTTTCCTGAATGTTTAAGGATTCTTTTTTCTTTTCGGTTTCCAGTTTTACTTTGCTAAGCAATCGTTTTGAAGCGGCTAAAATAGAATCGGTTTCTTTTTTGGTTAGCGTATTGCTGTTGTCGTCGGGAATATTCTGGTTGAGATAATCTATGTAGTTTTGCAGTACTTTGCGCTGGTAACTGCTAAGTTTTTCGGGGCTTTTGGTAAAATCTTCGAGTTTTAATTTGCTAAGTGAAAATTCTAATTGGGTGAGTTCTTTAATGGCTTCGTTTACCGAAGCTTCATCAGAAGTTTTGTTTTTGATAGCTTTGAGGTGCTTAATGTTTTGTGTTTTTTCGGTAAGCAAAATCATCACACTATCCAGTAATTTAATTTGATATTCGCTGGAAAGTATTTGTTTTAAAGAACCAATTCTGTTTTGCAAAGAATTCGTTTCCCGGATGTAGTTTTTATAATCGGTTTCCGAATTGGATTGAATGGTTTTTCGGGCTAAACTTTCGGTTTTATACACATTCGAGAAGAGTTGGCTTACTTTTAAAACCTTATTTTTTTCAAAAGCTATTTTGTTTTCTATTTTCGAATAGTCTTGATTTTCTTTGTATAAAACCCAGCCTACACTTGCTACAAGTGAAACAAGAATGATGTAGCTGATGAATACTTTTAAAGGAATATTACTGTTCTTATTTCCCATTTTTATTGTTTGATAGTTTTAAAGTGTTTCTTTCAGCCATTTGTAAAATTCTTTTTGCCAAATTTGTGCATTTTGTGGATTAAGAACCCAGTGGTTTTCTTCCGGGAAATAGAGAAAACGACTTTTAATACCTTTTAATTGCGCTGCCTGAAAAGCTTCCTGCGCCTGACCAATAGGAACCCGAAAATCTTTTCCTCCCTGAATAATTAAAATAGGCTTGTTCCAGTTGTTTACTAAATTTATCGGATTGAATTCATTGTAGGCTTTTTGGGAAACATTGTTTTCAGTTTCCCAATACGCACCGCCAAAATCCCAGTTGCTGAAAAATATTTCTTCGGTAGTGCCATACATACTTTGGGTGTTGAAAACCCCGTCATGTGCAATGAAAGTTTTAAAACGGTTATCGTGAATTCCTGCCAAATAAAATACCGAATAACCACCGTAACTGGCGCCGATACAACCCAAACGGTTTTTGTCAACATAGCTTTCCTCAGCCACAGTATCAATCGCCGAAAGATAATCGTCCATTACCTGACCGCCCCAGTCTTTGCTTATTTGTTCGTTCCATTCTACTCCGTGTCCGGGCATTCCGCGACGGTTTGGGGCAACAATAATATAATCATTGGCAGCCATTAACTGAAAATTCCATCTAAAAGAATAAAACTGACTCAACGCACTTTGCGGTCCGCCCTGGCAATATAAAAGTGTTGGGTATTTTTTGGAAGCATCAAAATTAGGCGGAAAAATGACCCAAACCAGCATTTTCTTGCCATCGGTAGTGCTTACATATCGTTTTTCGGGTTTGCTGAAGGTTAATTTTTCGTAGATTTTAGTGTTGATATTGGTGATTTGTATCCAATTTTTTTCAGCTAAATCATAAGAGAAAATTTCAGAAGCATGATTAATATCTTCTCGGCAAACAATAATTTGAGTGTTGTGATAACCAACGATTTTTGTGATATCAAAATCTCCGTCCGTGATTTGAGTGGGTTTTGGATTAGTTAAGGCGATTTCAAATAATTGTTTGGTGCCATCAATAGGAGCAATAAAATAAATTTTCTGGTTATCATCACTCCATAAAAAGCTATCTACTGTGCCGTCCCAATGAGCCGTTAAGTTGGTTTTGATTTCATTGTTAAGAATAACAATATCATTTTTGTCGGCTTCATAACCGTCTCGTTGCATTTGTAACCAGGCTAATATTCCGGAATTTGAAAACTGGGGTGCCACATCATAACCGGCATTTTCCGCGGTTAAATTGCGGGTTGTTTTGTTTTTTAAATCGTATTGAAAAATGTTTGTGTTGGTAGAAACAGCATATTCGGTTCCTGTCTTTTTTTTGCATACATACAAAATGCTTTTGCTGTCCGGTGACCAAATGTAATCTTCGTCTCCGCCAAAAGGTTTTTGCGGACAGTCAAAAAGTTCGTTTGGCATAATGTCGGTTTTAGGAGCATCATCGCGGTTTTCACTATAAAAAACATGGTTGAATTTCCCTTCGTGCCAGCTGTCCCAATGTCTGTAATTTAAGGAATCGTAAATTTGAACTTCTGATTTTTCCAGTTCCGGATAAAAATCTTTCCCTAAAATATTTTGAAGTTTTACTTCCTGATGCGAAAGCAGGTATTTGCCATCAGGCGATATATTTTTGTTTTTTAAAATAGTATTTGGGTTTTCAATTTCGGTTGGATTTCCTCCGTTAACCGGAATAAAATAATGCTTTGTATTTTGTTTGTTTTCTTCTATTGAAGGTGTGTTGACTTTATAAACAATATATTTTTTGTCTTTGGAAAATCCTAAAACGCTTAATCTTCCTAGTTGCCATAATAATTCGGCAGTCATTTTATGAGCAGTCATTGATCTTTATTTAGAAATATAAAAATAGCTAATTTAAAATTGTCGTATTAAAGTAGATTGTACTTTAAGTTTTTTTTAAATGAATTAGAAATAAGGTTAAATCTATTGGAAGAATCTTTAAAAAAAGTAATTTTACTCCCTGTAAAAATCGCCGTTTTTTAAGGGTGGATTTTTATTTCTAAAAGAATTATGTAAGTTTAAAGAAATTAAAAAATCCGGTTTCGAATAATGGCAACAAAAATAAATCCTAAAACAAAAACTAAAAAAGCTTCCCGAAATTTTATGGCAACATTGAGAGTGTTTTTCTTTAAAATGATTTTGTGGTTTGTTGGTCTTTCACTGTTTTTGGTGGTCTTTTTTAAGTTTGTTCCAGTGCTGTTTACACCATTGATGCTCATCAGAGCCATAGAAAATAAAGTTGCCGGAAAGCCGGTTTATTTCAGTCACGACTGGGAACCACTGGAAAATATTTCAGTTAATTTGCAAAAAGCAGTTATTGCCAGTGAAGACGGATTGTTTTTACAACACAATGGTTTTGATTTTAAGGCCATGCAAAAAGCCTATAAAAGTAATTCCAGAGGAAGGAAAATAAAAGGTGGAAGTACCATTTCGCAACAAACCGCCAAGAATGTTTTTCTGTGGCAGGGTCGAAGTTATTTAAGAAAAGGCCTTGAAGCTTATTTTACGGTTTTAATAGAATTAATTTGGGGCAAAGAGCGTATCATGGAGGTATATTTAAATAGCATCGAAATGGGCGATGGCGTTTACGGAGCACAGGCGGCAGCCGAACATTGGTACCGAAAAGACGCCGCTAATTTAACCCGAAGACAAGCCGCCGGAATAGCCGCCATTTTGCCTAATCCTCGAAAATATACCGCAACGAGTTCGTCGTCTTACATCAACAGACGAAAAGATAAAATCATGCGCGTGATGAATACTGTAGGTAAAATTGAATATTAGATGCGAATCAAAACATTATTATTACTCTATTTGTTTTTGCTTTCGGTTCGTATATCGGGTCAGAATAATAGTGTTGAAATAGGAGTTATTACTGATAATGATTTGTATACTTCTACTAAAAATGATCAATATTATACGAATGGTTTAGAAGTTTTCTATCGGTATTTGGCTAAAAAAAGCAAACCAAATGTTCTCAAGAAAATCAATGAAATCCGTTTAGGACAATACATGTACAGTCCGCGGACTATTTATGTCGATGAGGAAGATATGTTTGATCGTCCTTTTGCGGGTTATCTTTTCGGAGAATTTGGAAATACTAATTTTTATTCGAATCAAACGGTTTTTAAAAAATATTTACAGTTAGGATTTGTAGGACCTTATTCTTTTGCTGACAAAGTACAATCCGGAACGCATCGGTTGTTTCATTATACTGCTTTTGAGCAATGGGATTATCAAATTCAAAACACCTTTGGGATTCAAACGTATTTTATGATTTCCCGTCCTGTTCTGAAAAAAATTAAAAGCGAAAGAATCGATTTTCAATGGTTGTCGGAAGCTAAATTAGGAACCATTTTTACTTCGCTAACCACCGGATTTGTAACCCGAATTGGGCTGAAAAAATTAATGCCGCTTTCAGATTCCAATTTTCATGGTGCTTCAATAAGAGCCGATACGATCCAGCAGGCGAGGGAATTTTATTTTTACATGGCGCCTTTTTTAAATTATCAAATTTATGATGCTACCATTCAGGGCAGCATGTTTAATGATAACAGTCCGGTAACTTTTGATTTGATTCCGTTGCGGTTCAATGCCGAAGCCGGATTTCGCTATCGAAAAAACAATTGGAATTTATCCTATGCCTTTGTTTACCGGGGCAAAGAATTAAAATTTCACCGAACGATTGGCTACTTTTACGGTTCTATTCGCCTTTCGTATATTTTTAGATAAAAATTGAAAATATTTCTGGAATACGAGCGAATTATTTTTTAACTCTTTTGATTTTGTTATGCAATTTTTTTGCTGAAAAGTATTTTTTAAGTGCTCTAAAAAAGTTTTTATTGCCGAATATTTAATAAATTAGTTCTACCTTAACCTAACCAAAAAACAACCACAATGAATAAAATTTGGACTTTATTCCTTATTATTTGTTTTCCTGCACTACTGTATTCTCAAGATGAAATGAATTCATTATTAGATGAATTAGACGCGACTTTGGATAAAAGCGAATTTTATCATAATAAGAAAGAAGCCGAAATGAATAAATTGAGCAGTTTACTGAAATTAACGTCTTCAAATGCCCAGAAATACGAGATATATCAAAAATTATATAATGAATATCGTGCTTATCAATCGGATTCGGCTTTAAATTATGCCCGACGAAGTTTGAAAGTAGCCAATACTTTAAAGGATTTAAACAAAATTAATACGGCAAAATTAAATTTGGCGTCCATTATGGGAACTTTGGGAATGTATAAGGAAGCTACGGATATTTTGAATAAAGTAGATATCAATCCCACGCCCGAAATTAAAAGTTTTTATTACGGAGTGCATAGTTCTATTTATTTGTACATGTCGGAATATGCGGCTTCCAATCAGGAGAAAAATAGTTATGTGCAGTTGACGCAGCAGTTTCGGGATTCTGTTTTTAAATATGATCCTGCAAATTCGAAATCCTATGTTATCACGCAAGCGAATAAATTTTTTGAAAAAGGACAATACGATGAGACGCTTCGAATGTTACAGGATTATTTTCCGAAAATAAGTAATAATGATCCTGATAAAGCGGTGGTTGCTTATATTATTTCGGAAACTTACCAACGAAAAAAAGATTTTGAACAGGAGAAAAAATGGTTAATTAAATCGGCTATTTCCGATTTACAGCTGGAGAAAAAGGAATACATTTCCCTGCGTTCTTTGGCTTTTATCATGTACAAAGAAGGCGATATCGACCGCGCTTACAAATACATCAAGCGTTCGCTGGAAGATGCGCTTTTTTGTAATGCGCGTTTGAGAACGTATGAAATTTCGAGAATGATGCCTATCATTAATGATGCCTATCAAAAACAAAATGATACCAACAGGCATCAGCTGATTGTCTTTTTGGTGAGCGCCAGTATTCTGTCGTTGTTTTTACTGGTGGTTTTGATTTTGTTGTTCAAACAAATGAAAAAATTATCTAAAGCTAAAAAGGAAATCAGTTTGGCCAACAGTCAATTTATCGAATTGAATAAAGAGTTGAACAGTTTTAACGAAAAATTGAATGAAACTAATACCACACTCAAAGAAGCCAATTTGGTAAAAGAAATTTACATTGGAAGATATATGGATCAATGCTCGGTTTACATCAGTAAATTAGACGAATACCGACGCAAACTGAATGTTATTGTTTCCAGTGGAAAAACCGCTGAATTGGTCAAAGCCGTAAAATCCAAGGAGTTTATCGAAGTTGAGTTGAAAGAGTTCTATCATAATTTTGATAAAACCTTTTTGTTGCTTTTCCCTAATTTCATTGAGGAATTCAACAGTTTGCTGACCGATAACGAAGACATTAAATTAAAACCGGGCGAGTTAATGAATACCGAATTGCGAATTTTTGCCCTGATTCGTTTAGGAATATCCGATAGTGTTAAAATTGCCGAATTTTTGCGTTATTCCTTATCGACTATTTATAATTACAGGACCAAACTAAGGAATAAAGCATTAGGACCAAGAGATGAGTTTGAAGCAAATGTAATGCGAATAGGTACAAATAAATAGAAAATTGTTTTTTCAAAAACAGCTGCCTTTTGACTCTTTTTTTGGGGTTAAAAGGCTTTTTTTATACTACTAAACCACTACTTTTTTTGATTTAAAATATTATTTAAAATATTGTAAATGAATAAATTATGTTTTTAAATTACGATTTATAGCTACCAAATTATATTAGTAAAAATAGGCACTGTGAAATCGTTTTAAATTTGGTTAACCAAAGAAGTTAAAGCAGATTATTAATTTTATTAAAACAACCAAATGAGACATTTCTTTTTATTAACATGGCTTTGTTTAACGTGCAATACTTTGTTAGCACAGCAGCTTAAGTCACCCAATCAGCAATTGCAAATGGAGTTTTCTTTGCAAAAAGACGGAACTCCCGGCTACAGTTTGAAATACAAAGGCAAAGTAGTTATTAAGCCTAGTAAATTGGGATTGGAGTTGAAAGACGATGCAAAATCTTTATTGAATGATTTCGCGATTGCAGATACAAAGACGACTACTTTTGATGAAATCTGGAAACCGGTTTGGGGCGAAGTAGCCAGCATTCGTAACCATTATAACGAATTGGTAGTTACGCTAAACCAAAAAGGAACCGACCGACAAATGATTATCCGTTTTCGTTTGTTTGATGAAGGTTTAGGATTTCGCTACGAGTTTCCTTCGCAAAAGAACCTGACTTATTTTGTGATTAAAGAAGAGCGCAGCCAATTTGCCATGAACGGCGATCACACCGCGTTTTGGATTCCGGGAGATTATGATACTCAGGAATACGATTATACGACTTCAAAATTATCCGAAATCAGAGGTTTGACGGAAAAAGCCATGACGGCTAATGTTTCTCAGCAATCTTTTTCGCCTACGGGAGTTCAAACGGCTTTGATGATGAAAACGGCTGACGGATTATACATCAATTTGCACGAAGCGGCTTTGATTAATTATTCCTGCATGCACCTGAATCTGGATGATAAAAACATGATTTTCGAATCCTGGTTAACTCCGGATGCTAAAGGAGATAAAGGCTATATGCAGGCACCTTGCCAGTCGCCTTGGAGAACTGTTATGGTGAGTGATGATGCCCGGGAAATTTTGGCTTCCAAAATGACTTTGAACTTAAATGACCCTTGTAAAATTGACGATACTTCCTGGATAAAACCGGTGAAATATATAGGTGTTTGGTGGGAAATGATTACCGGAAAAAGCACATGGGCTTATACTGATGAGTATCCAACGGTGCAATTAGGTGTAACTGATTTTGCTAAAGCGAAACCTAACGGAAAACACGGTGCCAATACAACTAATGTGAAAAAATACATTGATTTTGCTGCCGCAAACGGATTCGATGCCGTATTGGTTGAAGGTTGGAATGTAGGTTGGGAAGACTGGTTTGGTCATTCTAAAGATTATGTGTTTGACTTTGTGACACCTTATCCGGATTTTGATGTAAAAGGAATTCATGAATATGCCAAATCCAAAGGAATCAAAATGATTATGCATCACGAAACTTCCGGTTCAACCCGAAATTATGAGCGTCACATGGATAAAGCGTATCAGTTTATGAAAGACAACGGTTATGATGCGGTGAAAAGTGGTTATGTAGGGCCAATTTTGCCAAGAGGCGAAAATCATTACGATCAATGGATTGTAAATCACTATCAATATGCTATTGAGAAAGCTGCCGATTATAAAATTATGGTCAATGCTCACGAGGCGATTCGTCCAACTGGAATTTGCAGAACTTATCCGAATTTAATTGGAAATGAATCGGCCAGAGGAACCGAGTATCAGGCTTTTGGTGGTTCTAAACCGAATCACGTTACCATCTTGCCATTTACCCGATTAATTGGCGGGCCAATGGATTATACACCGGGAATTTTTGAAATGAATATCAGTAAAATCAATCCGGAGAATACTTCGCACCTAAACAGTACTCTGGCAAATCAACTGGCTTTGTATGTAACCATGTATAGTCCGTTGCAAATGGCTGCCGACTTACCGGAAAATTACGAGCGCTTTGCTGATGCTTTCCAATTTATCAAAGATGTTGCAGTTGACTGGAGCGAGAGTAAATATTTAGAAGCTGAACCAGGACAATACATTAGCGTAGCCCGAAAAGCCAAGGGAACAAACAATTGGTTTATTGGAAATGTAAATGGCGAAACGTCTCGTGTATCTTCCATCAATTTTGATTTCCTTGAAAAAGGAAAAAAATACGAAGCCACTATTTATGCCGATGCTAAAAATGCGCATTATAAAACTAATCCGCAGGCTTATACCATTCGTAAAATGAATGTGACCAACAAAACTAAATTGAGTCAGTTTTCTGCGCCGGGAGGTGGTTATGCCATCAGCGTAATTGAAAAGAAATAGATTTGAGAATATTGATAAAGTAAATTTTGTTTAATTAGTTAAGTGGCAAAGAGTTATTTTATTACACCTAAACCCTTCAAAGCAATTTGAGGGGTTTTTTTATTATTTTGGGCTAGTGTAAATAATTTTTTTCATATTAAATTGAAAAATTTCAAATCCAAACAATCTCTCGCTGCTTATTAATCAATATTGTCTAAATGCACTGCTCATAGAATTTAAAATATGAGATACAGATGAATGATAAAACCTTCCTATAGGCAATTGCTTATTTTGGATGTTGATACTGCCGGTACTGTAGCTTGTAATTTTATTTATTGCCACTAAAAATGAACGATGAATTCTACAAAACAAGCCTTCGGGCAGTTTGTCTTCCATTTCAGTAATCGATTGGTAGGTTTTATAACATTCTTCTGTGGTAAAAATCAGCAAATAATTGCCTTGAGCTTCAAAATAGTTTATTTCTTCCAGAAAAAGCTTGACCATTTTTCTTTCGCATTTTACAAAAATAAATGGATTTTCTTTCTCTTGTTTTTTAGAATACAATATCATATCGTTTAACTCCCGAACTTTGCTGTATTTATTAATAGCTTTCGTAAAACGTTCCAGCGAAATTGGTTTTAAAATATAATCGACAGCATCAATTTCAAATCCTTCGGCAGCATATTCTGTATAAGCGGTTGTAAAAATAACAGCAGTTTCCGCTAAAAGACTTTTTGCAAATTCTATTCCTGATTTTCCGGGTAAATTTATATCTAAAAAAATAAGATCGATTTTATGTGATTTCAAAATATTCTGCGCACTGGAAACACTGGTAAATTTGCCTTTTAAATCCAAAAAATCAAACTTAGCAATATGAAGTTCCAATAAAACAGAAGCCGGTAATTCATCTTCAATTATAATACAATTAATTGCTGCCATCTTTTATCTTTATTTTTAAGGAAACAAAAAAACTTAACGTCTCATTTTTTATTGTCAAAGCATGTTTATCAGGATATAGCAATTCTAATCTCCTCTTTACATTTGCAATTCCAATTCCGCTGCTCACATTATCCGGTATAGTATTAAAATGCTCCGGCAGACTATTTTCAATTTTAACCACAAGCCAATCATCACTGACACTAATAGCAATTGTAATCCAGCCTTTATTGTTTTCGTCTAAACAATATTTATAACTGTTTTCGATAAACGGAAGTATCAAAAAAGGCTCAATAAAATGATTCTCAATATTTCCATAAACGCTAAAACTTAATTGAAGCTGATTTTCAAAACGCAGCTGCTGTAACGAAATATAATTTTTGAGATAATCTATTTCATTTTGCAGAGAGATGCTTCTATTGTTGACATCATAAATGGAAAACCGAAGCAAATCTGATATTTTAAGCACAATTTCAGCAGAATCATCCGATTTGCTCAAAATTTTAGAGTATAAACTATTTAGGACATTGAATAGAAAATGCGGATGAAACTGGTTTCGGAGCGACGATAATTCTGCCTGCAGTTTTTCGGATAAAATCGTCTGGACTTTGTTTTTTTCTTCTGCTAAGTAATAAAAAAGTTTAAATGCTATTGGTATCGTGACTACAAACTGCAATTTACTCACGTTGTACAAAAAAACCGGTGCCGACAAAAGCGGTTCAATCTTCCAGAAAGTCAAATAATAAGGTAATATTATATAATTGTCGATTAATCGCTGCAAGAATGCAAAAAATAAAATGAGAAGAATATAGCAGACAATAAAAGCAGTCGTTTTTTTCTTAAATAACAAACCGGGCATTAAAAATTCAACAATAATAGTCACAAAAAATATCTTGGGCAAAACACTGTACCATTCGTTGCGCCAGGCTATTATGAAATCACCTTCCGGAAGTCCCTGAATCATACTAAACAGCAAAATATAACCCAGCCAGTAAAAGGTATAGCGTTTTATTTTTTGAAATTTGTTCTCAGGATTATAAGTGATTCCGCTCATTTAATTTAGGCTTTGTATTAATGTAAAAATAAGGCTTTAATTTAAACTAAAATTGTTGTTTACAATGTAAATCATGTTGTTTAAATAAGTTGTTTTTTTAAAGTGAAAAAGAGAAATATCTTTCGTTCTAAAACTAACTTAAAAACAACCAAAGATGAAAAAAGCATTCTTTTTTTTCTTGATTTTAATGCATTTGGCTTTTGCTGCAAATGCTAAGAATATTGATGTATATCCTACTAATTGGTGGGTAGATATGAAAACAAATTCAATACAATTACTTATTCGGAGTACCGGCGAGGCTTTTTCTTCTGATTATGCCGGCATTAATTATTCAGGAATTCAGGTTTTGAAAACACATCAGTTTTCGAACAAAAAATATCTTGCTGTCGATATTTTAATCTCACCTGAAGCCCGTCCGGGAACCGTATCCATTGAAGTTATTCAGAACGGAAAAAAGCAAAAAATCAACTGGACTCTTAATTCCCGCAGAACCGGCAACGGCACCGAATATGCCCAAGGTGTAAATTCTGCTGATTTTATTGATTTAATAATGGTGGACCGCTTTAGTAACGGAGATGTAACCAATGATCGCATTAAAGGAATGAGGGATCAATCTCTGGATAGAAACCAAATGTACGACCGTCATGGTGGTGATTTACAAGGTGTAATTAACAATTTGGATTACCTGCAAGGATTAGGAATTACTGCTTTGTGGTTTACTCCTATAATGGAAAATGATATGATGAACCGTACCGAACACGGATATGCCATTACAGATCATTATAAAATTGATGCGCGATACGGTGGAGATGCAAAATATAAAGAACTGAGCGAAAAACTGCATCAACGTGGTATGAAACTCATTTTTGATGCTGTTTACAACCATTTTGGACTGTATCATTTTTTAGAGCAGGATCAACCGGAAAATGACTGGGTACACCGCTGGCCGGAATATACGCAGACTAATTACAGGGAACAGACGCTATTTGACCCTTATGGTGCAAAATCGGATCAGAAAAAAATGAGTAATGGGTGGTTTGACAAGATCATGCCTGATATCAATCAGGATAATCCCTATATGGCCAATTTTTTAATTCAAAATTGTATTTGGCACATTGAAACCTTTGGTATCGACGGCGTTCGCCTGGATACTTATACTTACAATGATTTGAACTTTGCAAATCGCTGCAATCAAGCCATTTTAAATGAATATCCTAAAATGACCATTTTTGGAGAAATTATGGTTCACGGAGTGGCAAACCAGACTTATTTTGAGCAAAACAACATCGATACGCCTTTTAAAAGCAATTTGCCATCGGTTGTTGATTTCCAGAGTCTGTATTACGGAATTATCCCTGCACTTACTCAGCCATTTGGCTGGACTGATGGCGTAAACAAATTGTATTATACACTTAGCAGTGATTTTTTAAGTAAAAATCCGATGCAAAAAGTATTGCTTTTGGACAATCATGACGAACATCGTTTCTTTTCTGTTGTTGGAAAAAATGTAGAAAAACAAAAAATAGGTTTTCAATGGCTGCTTACCTGCCGCGGAATCCCTCAATTGTATTATGGTTCAGAAGTTTTGGTGAAAGGATTTAAGGATCCGGATGGTTTGGTCCGAAGTGATTTTCCCGGTGGATGGGCAACCGATACAAAAAATGCTTTTACAGGAAAAGGACTCACAGAGGATGAAAAGTCTACTCAGGATCTGGTTCGAAAACTGGCGAATTTCAGAAAAACATCTTCGGCACTTAAAACAGGTAAAATGATGCATTATGTGCCTGTTGATGGTTTGTATGTTTATTTCAGATACGATGAAAATCAGACTATCATGTGCGTCATGAATACTAGTACTACTGAAAAAGAAATTGATTTGCAAAAGTATGATGAAAGAACTGCCGATTTTACATCTGCAAGAAATGTGATCACTGAGGAGAAGTTTAATGCTTCAACCAAAACCACTATCCCTGCCATGAAAATGTGGATATTGGAATTAAAAAAATAGTGAACAGACATACTGTTGTTTTTTATTTTTGTAATAATATATTGTCATAAAAAAACTAATTTAACCAAGCCAAACATGAAACGAACGTATTTAATTGCAGTAATTATAATTCTTTTTGGAATAAAAAGTTCAGCAGTTTTTGGACAGCAGGAAAAAAAGAGAACCGCAAACGTATTTCAAAATCGCGTTTTTAAAGGAGATAAACACATGCCTTTAGGCAATTTAAAATGGGCTGTTAAAACCAGTGGAAAAATATTTTCATCACCTGTTGTTTATGATGGTGTCCTTTACATAGGCAGTGAGGATGGCAATCTTTATGCTATCGACGAAAAAACAGGTAAAACACATTGGAAATTTAAAACCGGAGGTGCTGTACATAGTTCGCCGGCAGTTTTCAAAAACACTGTTTACATTGGAAGTTTTGATGGCTATTATTACGCTATTGATACCAAAACCGGGCGTGTGAAATGGAAATTTAAAACCGGTGGCGAAAAGTGGTTTGGCGAAATAGGTTACTTAGGTTTTAAACCTGTGGACCAATATATGGATGATTTATGGGATTTCTTTTTGTCCTCCCCTGTTATCAACCCTGACGATAAAAATCCAAGAATTTTCTTTGGGAGCAGCGATGGAAATGTATATGCACTCAATGCAAATACCGGAGAACTAAAATGGAAGTTTGAGGCAAAAGGATCCATTCACTGCAGTCCTGTTCTGTACAAAAATACGCTCTATATTGGCAGTTGGGATGCTAATATGTATGCCATAGATGCAGAAACCGGAAAAATGCGCTGGAAATTTGAAACAGGAACGCAATTAGGCTTTAAAGGAATTGAATCTACCGTAGTGGCGGCTAATGATATGGTTTATTTTGGGGCTCGTGATCCTTTTATATTTGCGCTCCATGCCGAAACCGGAAAATTGGTTTGGAAGTATGACGCGGCTAATTCATGGATTATCAGTTCGGCAGTTGTGGCGAATGATGTATTATATGTTGGAACATCAGATACTTTTGAGCTGCTGGCGCTGGACGCAAAAAACGGAAAAGAATTATATAAGTTTAAAACAAGCGGGTATGTGTATTCTTCTCCGGCCATTGCTGGTGATACGGCCTATTTTGGAGATTTTACAGGTAATTTCTTCGCCGTAAGCACTAAATCTTCGGGCAAGGAATGGAATAGTTTCAGTACGGAAAGCAGAAAATTATCAGCCCCTGAAATATTAAATAATGACCTTCTTGACTTTTCTTATGCTGCTAACGGGGGTGATTTTCTCTTTTATGATGTCAATAAAACGGTGATGGATCAATTTTATAAATTGGGTTCTATTGTTTCTTCTCCCTTTATTTCCAATAACACTGTTTATTTTGGAAGCGCTGACGGTAATTGTTACGCTATTGGGCTGCAGAACAAAAAATAATTCATACATAAGATTTCAAATAATTTAAACACAAATAAAATGATATGATTATACTGCAAATACGATTTTTGCTGGTATTCGTATTCTCTTTTTATTTTTGTTCAGGGCAGGATATGCCCAAAATCGAAAAGAGAGTTTATACCACAAAATTTTTAGGTGATTTAGCGGCTCCGGTTATAGACGGCATTTTAACCGATGCCAGTTGGGATATTGTGGACTGGACCGGAGATTATATTGAAAATCTTCCTGAAGAAAATACCGAACCGATTGAACAAACCAAATTTAAAATAGTATATGATAAAGAATTTATTTATTTTGGGTTTAGATGTTATGACAAAGATCCTAAAGGTATTGTTAAAAGATTATCCAGACGGGATGGTTTTGAAGGAGACTGGATTGAAATTAACATAAGTAGTCATTATGACAAGCTTACAGCTTTTTCATTTGCAGCATCGGTAGCGGGTGTAAAAAGTGATGGATTTATTTCTGATAACGGAAAAACATGGGAGGGTAACTGGAACCCGATTTGGTATTTAAAAACCAATATTGACAATGAAGGCTGGACTGCTGAAATTAAAATACCGCTTAGTCAGTTAAAATTTAGTGATGCCCCTGAACAGATTTGGGGGCTTCAGTCCACACGCAGGTATTTTAGAACTGAAGAGCGTTCCCTTTGGCAGCGTATTCCTCTCGACGCTCCGGGTTGGGTAAGCGAATTTGGAGAATTACACGGTTTGATAGCTTTGTCTCCTCAACGACAAATAGAAATTCAGCCTTTTGTTCTTTCTAAATTAGAGACTTACCCTCGTGAAGATGGAAATCCATTTAAAAAAGGTAGGGATTTTAACTTAAATGGAGGTTTGGATGCTAAAATAGCTATTACTAATGATTTAACATTAAATTTAACCGTAAATCCCGATTTTGGGCAGGTTGAAGCTGATCCGGCTGCGATTGTGCTGGATGGTTTTCAGATTTTTTATGATGAAAGACGACCTTTTTTTGTTGAGAACAAAAATATTTTCAACTACACTTTTGCTGATGATCAGGACAATTTGTTTTATTCCCGACGAATTGGAAGAAAACCTTATGGCAGATTTAATATTTCTAATGGTTCTTTTGTATCCGTACCAAATAATACCAATATTTTAGGTGCGGCAAAATTTAGCGGAAAAACTAAAAATGGCTGGTCAATAGGGATTTTGGAAAGTGTGACAGATAGCGAATATGCAAAAATTCAGGAAAACGGACAAGCTGGTAAAGAATTAGTTGAACCATTAACCAACTACTTTGTTGGACGTGCCCAAAAAGATTTTAACAATCGCAACAGTTATATAGGAGCCATTTTTACAGCAACAAATAGAAATTTAGAAGCTGATTTTTTAAATTTTATGCATAAATCGGCTTATACTGTAGGAGTTGATTTTATGCATAACTGGAATAACAGAAAGTATTACTTCAAGGGCAATTTTATAGCCAGCAGGGTTAATGGAAGTGAAGAAGCTATAACTGCAACCCAAAAAAGCATAAGTCATCTTTTTCAAAGAACTGATGCAGGACATCTTACAGTTAATTCTTCAAGAACATCCCTTGCCGGAATCGGAGGAAAATTTGAAACAGGAAAAGCCAGTGTGGGAAACTGGCGTTATAGAGGAGGAATCATTTGGCGCTCACCTGAATTGGAATTAAACGATATTGGTTTTTTAAGGCAAGCCGATGAAATTAAGCAATATGCATTTTTGTCTTATGAAACCTTAAAGCCTTTTGGTATTTTTCGGAAAATAACAACTAATCTGGAGCAGCTTGCTAACTTTGATTTCGAAGGAAATTATAATAAAATGCAATATACTCTTAGTTCGGATATTGTATTGAAAAACAACTGGAATTTTATTTTTTCGGCCATTTATAAGCCGGTAAATTATTCAAATTCTATTTTACAGGGAGGTCCTCGGTTTCGTTATTCCGAAGATTTCTTTAAATCGGTAAGCATTATATCCGACAGTCGGAAAAAATTAAGATATAATGTCAATATATATGATAACAAAGGTAAAAATGATTCTTTTTCATACTCTGAACTGAATTTAGCGTTGGTTTATCAGCCAATAAATGCTTTTATGTTTTCGGTTAATCCGGCTTTGTCTTTGAATAAAAATAAATTGCAATATATTAATCAGACTCATTTTAATATTATACCGAGATATATTACTGCAAATTTAGTTCAGCATACGTTAAGTACTTCGATTCGGTTAGATTACAATATTAATCCTAATTTGACCATTCAATATTATGGTCAGCCTTTTATTTCCAGAGTGAAGTATAATCATTTTAGCAGAGTGATAAATCCAACTGCGAGCTATTATGGAGACAGGGTAAGTTTATATAATCATAATCAGATTCATTTTAATAAAACAGAAAATAAGTATGAAATAGATGAAGATATGAATGATCAAATTGATTATTCAATCCAAAATCCTGATTTTTCATTTGTACAATTCAGATCTAATTTAGTGGCACGTTGGGAATATATTCCCGGTTCGGAAATATTTTTGGTCTGGTCACAAGGAATAGTGGCAAATGGAAATCCAAATGAAAGTTTAATATCCGAATTGAATTCACAAATATTGGGAAAAAAGCCGGCGAATACTTTTTTGATAAAAATAACCTATCGGTTCACACTATAGCATCAAATTTTAGGCGTAAATACCGGTCTGTAGAGCTTGTATTTTGAAATACTTAAAATACAAAATCAGTAAAAATGCTATTGTTTTTTGCCTTCAGGACTGTTGATATAGGTCAAATTAACTGGTCTTTCCAGACCGTTTTAATTAATAATTTAGTTCGGTTAAATTCTTTAAAGTCTGTATTTTTTTGTAATTTTAATTGTTTATTATGTAAATTAAAGAATAAATAATTGTTAATTATACAATTAATAGAATGTTAAATTAACTATTTGTTAATAGAGAAAAAAAGCACAAAAAAACAGTTTTTTTGACTACATAATCACTACTTTTTTCACGAGATAAAAAATGCTTAACTGCTTGTTTTTAAAGTTTTTTAGGCTTAATTAGTTACTTACTTAACTACATTTTTATTGTTGTTAAAATGGAGACTGTTAAATCTCTATAATTTTACATTAACAAAATCGAAATAATCTCTTCCTTAAAGACCATATTCGGTTTTGTAAAATTATTATTAACAACCAAAACAAACTAATTAAACAAAAAGTATGAAAACAATTTACAAAAAGTTGTTATTTTTATTCCTATTGTTGCCGTTTACCGTGTTTGCTCAAAACACTTTAAGCGGGACTGTTGTCGATAAAGCAACAGGTCAACCAATCCCGGGAGTAAATGTAAATGTACAAGGTGCTCTTTCAGGAGTATCGACTGATTTTGACGGTAAATTTAAATTGCCTAATGTAAAACAGGGTGACAAAGTTCTGTTTACATTTATGGGGTATATTGCCCAAACAGTCGTTTATAACGGACAAACAGGGTTTTCGGTTTCTTTGACTGAAGACACCAATCAACTTAAAGAGGTAGTTGTACAGGTAGGTTACGGTACCGTAAAGAAAAAAGATGCAACGGGTTCTGTTTCCCAAATTTCAGCAAAAGATTTTAATAAAGGTCAGAACGTTACAGCTGAAAGTTTAATTAACGGCCGTATTTCGGGTGTGAATGTAACCGGCGGAGGGCAACCTGGTGCAAAAGCAGACATTAGAATTAGAGGAGGATCATCGTTAAATGCCTCAAACGAACCTTTAATTGTAATAGACGGACTTCCTATGAGTAATGCTGTCCCGAATGGCGCTACAAGTATTTTATCTACAATTGATCCTAATGACATTGAGTCATTCACGGTATTGAAAGATGCTTCGGCAGCAGCGATTTATGGTTCTCGTGCAGCTAATGGGGTAATTGTAATTACCACTAAAAAAGGGAGCAAAGGCGGTGTAAAAGTGAATTTCAGTTCTCAGGTAGGTGTGAATACCATTGCCAATACGGTAGATGTATTAAGTGCTGACCAATTTCGTGCTGTAGTAAATGAAAAAGGTACTGCGGCTCAAAAAGCGTTATTAGGTACAGCAAATACTGATTGGCAAGATGAAATTTTCCATACGGCTTTAACAACAAATAATAATATATCTGCCAGTGGTGCGCTATTTGGTAAATTACCTGTAAGGCTTTCTGTAGGTAACACTAACAATCCCGGAATATTAAAAAATACCAGCTTCGAAAGAACAACGACATCTCTGTCTTTGAATCCGGTTTTATTTGATAATCATTTAAGAATTGACATTAGCGGAAATCTGTCTTTTGGAAAAAACAGATTCCAAAATCAGGCGGCTGTAATAGGTAATGCAATAGGATTTGATCCTACACAACCGGTTTATCAGGCGGGGTCTCGTTATGGAGGCTATTTTGAATGGTTAGAAGCTAATGGGAATTTACCATTATTGCCAGGAAGAAACCCGGTGGCTATGTTGAATCAAACAAACAATAGATCTACTTCTACCAGAAAATGGGGTAATGTAAGATTAGATTATAAATTGCATTTCTTTGAAGATTTAAGAGCTGTTGTTGAATTAGGTATTGATAAATTTGATAGTAGCGGATTTATAGATATTAGTACTGAAAGCGCTACCGGATTTCAACCTGAAGGTTTTAGTACAGGAAATTGGGTGAATAAAGGAGGATATACCCAATATACAGATTCGCGCCAAAATAAAAACTTAAATGCCTATTTTAACTATACTAAAGATTTAGGAAAATTTAAAGTTGATGTTACGACAGGTTACAACTATCAGATGTTCCAAAGAGAAGGATTTACAACTAATGATGTACGAATACCTGGTACAGAGCCTGATGTACAAACGGATCCGGATATTAATTTGCAATCTTACTTTGGTCGTGTAAATTTAGGATATGACAGCAGGTATTTATTAACATTGAATTATAGAAGAGATGGTACTTCCCGTTTTTCTGAAAAAAACAGATGGGGTAATTTTGCAGGTGCTGCTTTCGCCTGGAATATTTCAAATGAATCATTCTTGAAAGACAACAACACTATATCAAACCTTAAATTACGATTAGGATATGGTGAAACAGGACAGCAGGATATTAATGCCTCGTATGATTATCTAAGAAGAGTGACCTTAGGTACGGTGAATTCCCAGTATATTTTTGGAAACACTATTTACAGGGTCGCAAGAACTGAGGGTTATAATCCAGATATTAAATGGGAAGAATTAGCTGAAGCTAATATAGGTTTAGATTATGGATTATTCAATAACAAAATAACAGGATCTATTAACTATTTTAATAAAAAGTCAAATGGTCTTTTAGCTTTTATTGCTTATCCTGATGGTGCAAATATGAGAAATCAGGGTTTTTCTAACGTAGGTAGTGTAAAAACAAATGGAGTTGAATTCAGCATTGAATCAGATGTTATTAAAAACGATAATCTGACTTGGAATTTAGCTTTCAATACCACCTATATTAAACAGGAGATAAGCGACTTAGGTTTTGCTGTTCCGGGTTTTCAAGGATATACTACGGGAGCTATTACGGGAGGAACTGGTAATCAAATACAAATTAACTCTGTAGGTTTTGCCCCAAATACATTTTATGTCTATGAGCAATTGTATGATGCAAACAAAAGACCAATTCAAGGGGCTTATGCAGATAGAAATGGAGACGGGCAAATTAACACCGAAGATCGTTACAGGTTTCACAAAGCAGCACCGGATTATACATTTGGTTTTGTCAGTACATTGAATTACAAAAATTTTGATTTTACAATGAACTGGAGAGCTAGTTTGGGTAACTATATTTTTGATAATGTAAGCTCTGATAAAGGATATTTACAGGCAGGTTTAAGAAGAGAATCTGATTTAGCAAATATTACTATAGATTATTATAATACAGGATTTGATGAAGAAACTAATTCAAATGGGACACAACGTAACTATTCTGATTATTTTGTAAAAGATGCATCTTTCATAAAATTAGACAACCTGACAGTAGGATACACCTTAGAAAAAAAATTATTTAAGGCTGCTACATTGCGATTTTCTGCAGGAGTTCAAAATGTTTTAACGTTGACAAAATATGACGGTTTGGATCCTGAACAATTTAATGGTATTGATGGCAATGTTTATCCTCGTGCCAGAACGTATTTGTTTGGAGTTAATGCAAATTTCTAATAGTACATTCAAGAACAAATTTTAAAAAAAAATAAAATGAAAATATCATTTAAATATATATCTTATTTTTTCCTATTCATTTTAGGATTGAATATGACGCTTACTTCGTGTACAAGCGACTTAGAAGTAACCCCAAAAGACGATGATGAGTTTTTATCAGAAACCTTTTTTGAAGATCCAGCATCTTATAAACAGGTATTGGCTAAGCTTTATGCCGGTTTATATGTGGGAGGAAATGATGGTGATGGAGCTGCTGATATTGCCGGAATTGGAGGTGATTTTAGTAGTTATTTAAGGCTATTATTTGTAACACAAGAATTTACAACTGACGAAGCTATTGTGGCATGGGGAGATGATGGTTTACCAGCATTAAATTTTCAAACCTGGAGCACTAATAATCAATTCTTATACGGATTGTATTCCAGAGCCTTTTTCCATATTAGTATTGCTAATGAATTTTTAAGACAAACTACAGAAGAGAAATTAAACAGTAGAGGTGTCGACTCCAATTTAAAAGCTGAAATTGCTATTTACAGAGCGGAAGCGCGTTTCCTAAGAGCATTTTCATACTATAATTTGATGGATTTGTTTGGGAATGTACCTATTACAACTGAAAATGATCCTGTTGGATTTTTCTATCCGGAACAAAAAACCAGAGCCGAAGTTTTTGCATTTATTGAATCGGAATTAAAAGATTTAGACAATAGTCTTGCGGCTTCAAAAACAAATGAATACGGAAGAGTAGATAAAACGGCTGCTAAGTTTTTATTGACAAAAATTTATCTTAATGCAAAAGTATATGTTGGAACAGCCAAAAATGATGAAGCAGTTACAGCTTGTAATGATGTTATCAATTCAGCTTACACTTTCGCAGATGTGCCTTACCGTTATTTATTTTCTGCCGATAATAACACCAATGGAGCTCAAAATGAATTTATATTCCCCGTTATCAATGACGGAAATGCGATTAGAGCGACCGGTGGAGGTATGAGTTTTATATTGCACGCTTCTATAGGAGGCAGTATGGATGCTGCTGCACAAGGTATGAATGGTGGTTGGTCAGGTATCAGAGTAAGAAAAGAATTTGTTCAATTGTTTCCTGATGAAACTGCTACGGGAGATGCCAGAGGTACTTTTTATACCAATGGACAAACTTTAGATATTGCTAATGTTGGGGCTTTTTCAAATGGTTATGCAGTTACGAAGTACACAAATGTAAAATCTGACGGAAGTGCTGCTCAAAGAAATGATATTCCGGATACCGATTTTCCAATGTTTAGATTATCAGATGCGTATTTAATGTATGCTGAAGCAACTTTAAGAGGGGCATCAAACGGTAATATAGCAACGGCTTTAGGTTATATCAATAAAATTAGAGCAAGAGCCAATGCGACCAGTCTTTCAACTTCCGATTTAACATTAGATTTTATTCTGGCAGAAAGAGCAAGAGAATTGTTTTGGGAATGCCACAGACGAACCGATTTAATTCGTTTTGACAAATTTACGGGATCAAGTAAAATATGGCAATGGAAAGGTGGTATTCAAAATGGTACTTCTACTCCGTCATACAGAAATCTTATGCCAATTCCTGGCACAACCATTCAAGCTAACCCAACTTTAAAACAAAACCCTGGATATAATTAACCATATAAAAAATAATAAAAATGAAAAATATATATAAAATTTTAATTGGATTTATTGCCGTATTAACAGTGTCATGTAATGCTGATGATGTTGAAAACAGACCGGTAATCACTCAAGGAACTGCACCGGTATTACTTACTCCGCAATCTAATTTTAATCTTGTGCTTCAAAATGCTAACGCTGCGAGTTTGGCGACTACTTTTGTTTGGAATGATGCGCAATATGAAGGAACTGAAACAGTTGTTAACTATACAATTGAAGTAGCAAAAGCAGGTACTAATTTTGAAACTCCTACTGTAGCGGGTGCAACCACTGTTAAATTTAAAAATTTTACGGTTGAAGAATTAAATGCTGCTGCTTTAGATGCCGGGCTTGCTCCTTTTGCCGAGGGAAAATTAGATGTACGTATTAAATCTACTGTTGGTGCGGTTAGTGCGCTTCCTCAGGTATCTAATTTTTATACTATCACTGTAACACCATATCCTGCCTGGCCAAACTGGGGTATAATTGGTAGTGCTACCGCTGCAACAACAGGTGGTGACGGTTGGGGAGCTGATGCGAACTTAGATTATAATTCTGCTACTAAAAAATATTCAATCACAATGGATTTAGCCGCTGGAGAAATCAAATTCAGATTAGATGATAGCTGGACAACAAATTACGGCGATAATGGAAATGATGGCACTTTAGATGCGGGTGGAGCTAACATTCCAATTGCAACAGCAGGAAACTATACTATTGTTGTTGATTTTACTGCAAAAACATACATCGTTACAAAAAATTAGTAATTTTTGAATACGATAAAAAGGCTATCTGCGGATAGCCTTTTTTAATCAAGTTAACTAAACAAACAACGAGATTATGAAAAAAAATGTACTATTAATATTCTTATTGATGGCAATAACTGCTTTTGCTCAGAAGCAAACCGTTAGTTATTCAATAAATCCGCTAACTTTTGAAGAGACAACTTCTATTACTATTTCAATTGCGGGTACAAGTATTAATGAAAGTACTTGGGGAGTTACAGGCAATGCATTATATCTATGGGCATGGTCTTATGATGTAAATGATGCAACTCAAATGGATGCTCCTTCTAACGGTTCCTGGACTTCTTCGAATGAAGCTAGTAGATTTACATATAATGCAGGAACGGATACTTACACAAAAACATTTACACCATCAGTATATTTTAATAGAAACGGAATTGGCAGAATAGGGTTTTTAATTAAAGCAAAAGACGGAACCGGGTCCAAACAATCTCAGGATATCGCTGTTGAGGTTGGGGCTTTCCAAGTTACTTTGAGTTCCCCGGCAGAAAATAGTACAACGATAATTGCTTCGGGAGCCAATTTTAGTATTTCAGCGAGCAATTCAGGAGGAAATGCCAGCTATGTTTTGAAAGCCAATGGCTCAACAATTAATACCAATTCTAGTACAGACAGCTATTCTTATACGCATTCGGCAATTTCGAGTAATCAAAATTATGAGTTGGTGGTTACGCAAGGAGCAACTGTAATTAGCAAAAAGTTTGCTGTGGTGGTAAATCCAAATACAATTTCCGAGGCAATGCCATCAGGTTTAGAAGATGGAATTAATTATAATGTTGCAGATGCGACAAAAGCAACGCTGGTTTTGGATGCGCCGGGGAAAGATTTTGTCTATGTTGCTGGAAGTTTCAACAATTGGCAGCCAACTTCAAATTATGCCATGAAAAAAGATCCAGCAACAGGTAAATTTTGGTTGGAATTAAGTGGTTTGACCTCTGGAACTAATTATTCTTATCAATATTGGGTTGTCGATCAAACGCCTTTGGCAAATTCGCCAATTTTAGTCAAAATTGCCGACCCTTATTCTACTTTGGTGCTTTCTCCTTATGATGATTCTGGGATTCCTTCAACTACTTATCCCAATTTGCCTGCCTATCCAGCCGGACAAAATTTTGAAGTAACGGTCTTAAAAACTGGTCAAACTGCCTATAATTGGCAAGTGACCAATTTTTCCAAACCAGAAAAAGAAAAACTAGTGGTTTACGAAGTTTTAGTCCGTGATTTTGATGCGCATCGCAATTTTCAGGATTTGATTAATCGAATGGATCATTTCAAGAAATTAAAAATAAACGCAATTCAGTTAATGCCGGTGATGGAATTTGAAGGCAATGAAAGCTGGGGTTACAATACTTCATTTCATTTGGCTTTGGATAAATTTTATGGAACTTCGGATAAGTTCAAAGAGCTGATTGATTTGTGTCATCAGAACGGAATTGCAGTCATTCTGGATGTGGCGCTCAACCATGCTTTTGGTCGAAACCCAATGGTTCGCATGTGGATGAACGATCCTGACGGAGATGGTTTTGGTTCTCCAACTACCGAGAATCCTTATTTTAATACAGAGGCTAAACACAGTTACAATGTAGGAGAAGATTTTAATCATCAACAAGCCCGAACTCAATATTATGTAAAAAGAGTCATCAAACAATGGATTCAGGAATACCACATTGACGGTTTTCGATGGGATTTGACCAAAGGATTTACGCAAAACTGTACGGCTGCTGACGAAAGTTGTACCAATGGATATCAACAGGATCGCGTGGATGTATTGAAATCCTATGCCGATTATTCTTGGGGTTTAGACCCAACACATTATACTATTTTTGAACATCTGGGCACCGATACCGAAGAACAGCAATGGGCCAATTATCGAATTGCCGAGTCGCCTAGCAAGGGAATTATGTTGTGGGGAAAAATGACCAATGAGTACAACGAACTTTCGATGGGTTATACAGCCAATATTGCCAGAATGAACAGCGCTAATAGAGGTTTTACTAAAAACAGATTGATGGGCTATGCCGAAAGTCATGACGAAGAACGCCTGATGTATAAAAATTTACAATATGGAAATGCTGCCAACGCTACTCATAATGTCAAAAATCTCAATACGGCTTTGTCCAGAATGTCGGCTATTGGAGCGGTTTCTTTGTTGGTTCCGGGACCAAAGATGATTTGGCATTTTGGAGAATTGGGTTATGAAAATTCTATTTTTAGTTGTACTGATGGAACCGTAAATACTTCATCGGATGCTACAGCTGGTGATTGTAAATTGGCTACCAAACAGCAACCGCAATGGGTAAATAATTGGTTAGCCAATGACAATCGTTATAAAATTTATTCCGATTGGGCTCGAATGATAAAACTTAAAACCGAAGAGGCAGTTTTTTCTGGTACAGTTACCATGGCTAATAGTAGTTCGTTGACCAAAACCATAAAAATAAGTGATGCTAATCTACCTTCAACCAGCTTAAAAGATGTGCTTATTTTGGCCAATTTTGATGTAACTAGCCAAAATGTTGCAACAGGATTTCCATACACTGGCGAATGGTATAATTTGATGGATAATTCGGTTTGGAATGTGACTAATGTCAATGAGCCGATTGCCATTCCTGCGGGACAATTTCGAATTTACGGAAATAAAGCAGCCTTTGCTGCCGATGTCCCTTTTGCTTTACCTTCGGATAATTTTACTATCGAATCCAAATCTGAAACCTGCGCCAATAAGAAAAACGGACAAATTTCGATCAATGCAATTCAGTCTTATAATTATGTAGTCAAAATCAATAATGTCAATTATAATTTTGTGAACAATAGTTTGACGGTTTCTGATTTAGCACCTGGAACTTACCCGGTTTGTATTACTATTCCCGGCAAAATTTTCGAACAATGCTTTTTCATTACAATCGGTTCGGGTGGGACTTTAGTTGGAAAATCTACGCTTACTTCGAATAAAATAGCAGTTGAAATAGCCGAGGGAACAGCACCTTATCAGGTTGTTTTGAATGGAATAACTCAATTTGAGACCAATTCCATTTCTTTTTCAATTGATGTTCAAAAAGGCGATGTATTGGAAGTGAAATCGGCTGTGCCTTGCGAGGGAATTTATACCCAAAATATTTCTGCAAATAGTGATACGGTGCTGGCTTATCCAAATCCGGTTCAGGATGTAATGACGCTTTTGGTTCCAACTTTCAAAAATGAAGTTCATATTGCTTTGTACACGGCAAACGGGCAATTAATTTCTAAAGATACGTATGCGGTTGTGGATCAAAAAGTGAAATTGTCTCTGGGAAAATTAGCCTCAGCTGTTTATTTCGCAAAAATTGATTTAGAAAATCCGGTTAGTTTAACGATTATAAAACAATAAAGATGAGAAAGATTGTTGCTTTATTTTTAATAATATCATTTTTGAATTCCTGTGGTGGCGGTGATTCGTCATTCGAATCGGAAACTGGAAATACGGCGCCCACAGCTCCTTCGTTGGTAACACCTGCTAATAACACTTTGTGTATCAATAATGCGGTGAGTTTGGAATGGAATCCTGCCACGGATGCCGAGAATAATCCGATTACTTATCAAATTCAAATCGCTACCGATAATCAGTTTAGCCAAATTGTAAAAACAGCCGAAGGCACTGCTAGTTACCAAAGTTTTACCCTCAATAAAGGAACGGCTTATTATTGGCGGGTGAAAGCTATTGACAGTAAGAATGCGTCCAGTACCTACTCTAATACCTTTAGTTTTTATACCGAAGGAGAGGCAGTGGCCAATCACGCGCCTTTTTTACCTCAATTGGTACAGCCTGAAATCAATTCGCTTATCAGTGCAACGAGCGTTACCTTAAAATGGTTGGCTTCAGATGTAGATGCTAGTGATGTGCTTACTTATGATGTCTATTGCGGAACGACAGCTAATCCAACTACCAAGGTAGGAACCAATTTGACTGTAACTTCTTTGCAAATTAATGATTTACAGCTTGTAACAAATTATTACTGGAAAGTGGTGGTTAAGGATAATAAGGGCGGAGAAACAATTGGGCAAATTTGGAATTTTAAGACGAATTAGTATGATGAATTTATTTATAAAAAGTAAAAAACTATTGAGGATAAGTCTTTTTTTAGTGTGTTTTCTTTCGATAAAATGTTGGTCACAAATCCAAAAAACCGAGCCGCCTTTTTGGTATGCAGGCATGCACAATCCGGAACTCCAAATTTTATTTTATGGCAAAAATATAGCTGAAAATGAAGTTTCGGTTTCAAATGGAATTCCAATTAAATCCATCCAAAAAACGGAGAATCCTAATTATGTTTTTGTCACTATTGATACCAAAGACCTGACTTCACAAGAGCTGCTTTTTACATTTTTCAAAAATAAAAAAGTGGTTTTCACTCAAAAGTATGCCTTGAAAGAGCGAAAAGCTAATTCTGCTTCACGCAAAAGTTATGATGCTTCGGATATGATTTATTTGATTATGCCTGATCGTTTTGCTAATGGGAATCCGAAAAATGACAATCAAAAAGCTATGCTTGAAAAGGCTGACAGGGATAATCCGTCCGGCAGACATGGTGGCGATATTGAAGGGATTATTCAAAATTTAGATTACATTAAGGAGTTGGGCGCAACGGCGCTATGGGCCACTCCGCTTTGTGAAGATGACGATGCCCAAGGTTCCTATCATGGTTACGGACAATCGGATGTGTATCGAATAGACCCGCGATACGGAACGAATGAGGATTATCTAAAATTGTCATCCGAATTGCACCAAAGAGACATGAAACTCATCATGGATTATGTGACCAATCATTGGGGAGCCGCACACTGGATGATGAATGATTTGCCAACTTATGATTGGCTACATCAATTTCCGGGTTATGCGCAAACTAATTACCGCATGACGACTCAATTTGATACCAATGCTTCTAAAATAGATGCAAAATTATGTGCCGATGGCTGGTTTGTACAATCGATGCCCGATTTGAATCAATCGAATCCTTTGGTGTTGAATTATTTGATTCAAAATGCTATTTGGTGGATTGAATATGCCGATTTGGATGGATTTCGCGTAGATACCTATTCTTATAATGACAAAAAAGGAATTGCCAAATGGACCAAAGCCATCACCGATGAATACCCGAATTTTAATATTGTAGGTGAAGTTTGGATGCAGGATCAGGCGCAAATGGCTTATTGGCAAAAGGACAGTAAAATTGGAGCGATACAAAATTTTAATTCTCATTTACCAAGTGTGATGGATTTTACGCTGATGGATGCTTTGGCTGTGGTATTCAATCAAAATCAATCCGAATGGGATAAGGGACTTTTAAGAATATACAACAATTTCACTAATGATTTTTTGTATCCAAACAGTAATAATCTTTTGACTTTCGTTGAAAATCATGACACCAATCGTTTTAACGAAGTTTATCAAAAGGACTTCAAAAAGTACCAAATGGCAATGTCTATTTTGGCAACAGTGCGTGGTATTCCACAATTGTATTATGGTTCCGAAATTGGTATGGCCGGAAATAAAAGTGAAGGCGATGGCGCAATCCGACAGGATTTTCCGGGAGGTTGGCAGGGAGATTCTAATAATGCCTTTTCAAAAACTGGCAGAACTGTTGAACAACAACAATTTTTTGATTTTACCTCTAAATTGTTCCAATGGAGAAAATCGAATGACGCCGTGCATTTTGGAAAAATGACGCACTATGTTCCGGAAAACAATGTCTATGTTTACTTTAGATTTACCGATACCAAAACAGTAATGGTGGTGGTGAATAATGGTTTGACTTCTGGTAAAATAAATCCAAAACGTTTTCAGGAGAATATTAAGAATTTTAAAATTGGGAAAGATGTTTTGACCGGAAAGCAATTCGAATTAAGCAGTTTTTTTGAGGTAGAGAAACAATCGGCTTTAATTTTCGAACTACAATAATAATGATGAAAAGTTTGGCCGGAAGTTAGTACTATTTTGATTTTTAGTTGAAATAATTGGAAATATATGGGTTAATAATTGGAGTTTGTTCGTAAATTAGCTTTAGCTATTATCGCAATTATTAATTTAAAATATACTATTATGAGAATTCTAAGTTGGATTTGTTTTTTATTCGTTTGCATTGGTTTTGGAAGTTGTAAACAAGATCCTGAAAAAAAAGCGGAGAAGGAAGCTAAATTAAAACCTGATGTGGTGGTAAGTACGGCATGCTATATGGCATTATACGAAAATGATACTATCGATTTAAAAATAAATACCTTAGAAAGCGGGAAAGTTTCTGGTGATATGGTCATGAAGATTGACAAAATGCCAAATAAAATTGGAGAGATTTTCGGTGATTTTCATGGCGACACTTTATTGGTTAGCTACACATTTATAGATGCAGGAAATGACAAAGTAACTTATAAAAATCCGTTGGCTTTCTTAAAAAAAGAAGGTCAGTTGATTCTTGGTAACGGAAAAATGGAGACGACAATGGGAGCTACTTACTTTGTGAAAGGAGAACCTATAGATTTTGAAAATGTAAAATATAAATTTTCAACAGTTGACTGTCCTGAAAAATAAGTGCATGTTTTTATAAAAAACGAAAGGCTGTAAATGTTAGTTTACAGCCTTTTTTTGTGGAGAATACCGGATTCGAACCGGTCGCCTCTACGCTGCCAGCGTAGCGCTCTAGCCAAATGAGCTAATCCCCCGTATGGATTGAATTTCAAAATGCGAGGCAAATATAGTATTTTATCTTATTCAAAAAACAACTTTTGAAAAAACTATTGTTTTTATCGAATATTTTTAACTTTACCTAAAAACTATTCAAAATGAATACGCAGGAAACTAAAGGTTCTTTACTTACTATTATCGAAAATAAAATTGCTACGGTTGAGTTTGGACATCCGGCGAGTAACTCTTTTCCAAGATCCTTGTTGGATTCATTAACAACGGAAATCAATTCTTTAAGTGCCAATGACGATGTGGCTATAATTATTTTGAAAAGTAAAGGTGCGGCTGCTTTTTGTGCCGGTGCTTCTTTTGACGAGCTTCTGGCTGTTTCAAATGAGCAGGAAGGAATGGAATTTTTCTCCGGTTTTGCACATTTAATCAATGCCATGCGTCAATGTTCCAAGCTCATTATTGGTCGTGTTCACGGAAAAGCAGTTGGAGGAGGAGTAGGTATTGCAGCAGCCTGTGATTATGTTTTTGCGACAGATAATGCTGCGGTTAAATTATCGGAATTAGCGATTGGAATCGGCCCTTTTGTGATTGAACCTGCTGTTAGCAGAAAAATGGGTACAACCGCCATGACCGAAATGACTTTAAACGCACACCAATGGAAATCGGCTGCATGGGCGCAGGGAAAAGGGTTGTATGCCGAAGTTTTTGAAAATTCCGAATTATTGGATGCGGCTATTGCTGATTTTAGTGCGAAACTGACTTCTTATAGTTTGGCTTCTTTGTCAGCTATGAAAAAAGTTTTCTGGGAAGGAACCGGGCACTGGAATGCTTTGTTGTTAGAACGCGCTGCGATTTCCGGACAATTGGTTTTGTCCGATTTTACTAAAAAAGCTCTGGAACAGTTTAAAAAGGGGAAATAGCTATTTCTCGTAGCAATTCCTTAAATTTGCGTCAAAATAAATCTACGATGAGTAAAATCAGAATTACCAAACAATTTAGTTTCGAAACCGGTCATGCTTTGTACGGCTATGATGGAAAATGTAAAAATGTACATGGTCATAGTTATAAATTGTCCGTAACGGTTATTGGAAAACCGATAAAGAATCGTAATGATGTGAAATTCGGAATGGTAATCGATTTTGGCGATTTGAAAAAAATCGTAAAAGAAGAAGTGGTAGATCAGTTTGATCATGCAACAGTTTTTAACGAAACAACACCTCATGTTGAATTGGCAGCAGAATTAAAAAATCGAGGACACCACGTTATTTTAGTAGATTACCAGCCTACGAGTGAGAATATGGTTATTGATTTTGCCCAAAGAATTAGCGGCAGATTACCTGAAGGAATTGAATTGTTTTCGCTGAAATTACAGGAAACCGATTCTTCTTTTGCCGAATGGTTTGCCAGTGATAATCTCTAAAAGATATAAGTTAAGAGTTAGACGTTGAATAGAATTTCTAATGTATAAACTCATAACCCATCCCGATAGCTATCGGGACCCATAACTCAGAACTTCTTCTATGAAAAAAGTATATTTTGCTTCCGATCAGCATTTTGGAGCGCCAACAGCCGAATTGAGTTTTCCCAGAGAACAAAAATTTGTGGCCTGGCTTGACGAAGTGAAACAAGATGCTGAGGCAATTTTTCTTTTGGGTGATTTATTCGATTTCTGGTTCGAATACAAAACGGTTGTTCCTAAAGGTTTTGTGCGTGTTTTAGGCAAATTGGCCGAAATTCGAGACAGCGGAATTCCGATTTATTTCTTCGTTGGGAATCACGATTTGTGGATGGATGATTATTTTGAAAAAGAATTGAATATTCCTGTTTTTCACGATAATCAGGAGTTTACTTTTAACGGAAAGACTTTTTTAATTGGTCACGGAGACGGAAAAGGCCCGGGAGATAAAGGTTACAAACGCATGAAAAAAGTGTTTACGAATCCTTTTTCGAAATGGCTTTTCAGATGGTTGCATCCGGATATTGGTGTCCGTTTGGCGCAATATCTATCTGTGAAAAACAAATTGATTTCCGGAGAATCGGATGTGAAATTTTTAGGAGAAGACAAAGAATGGCTGATTTTGTATGCCAAACGAAAATTAGAAACCAAGCATTATAACTTCCTGGTTTTTGGTCACCGTCATTTGCCGATGATTCATCCTGTGGGTGAAAATGCCGATTATGTTAATCTTGGCGATTGGATTTCGTATTTTACCTATGGTGTTTTTGATGGAGAAAATTTTGTAATTAAAACTTTCGAAAACTAGTTTTTTCCTTCCCCGTATAAATAGATTTCCAAATCAATTTTGAACAAAGTTCCGTAAACCAAATCTTTTATATCTCGTAATTCGTTCATAGTAACTGATAAATCGAGGGGAAATAAAGGCGTTTTTAATAAAAACTTACAGTTAGAATTTTTTAGTTCACAGGCCGCACAACAACTGTTTTTAGCAATACTTTCGTCAATTAAATAATTAAAATCCTTAAGTTCGGCGTAGGAAAAAAACAAACCGATTTCCTTAAAGATTAGTTGAATTCGGCCGGGAATGATTCCTTCTTCTTTTTCCCAATAAAACGCAATTCCTGTGCTGTTAAGGTATATTTGATGTATTTGTTCCATGATTTTTAAAGTATGAAACAAATATAATCATTATTTAAATTTGTTCTAAATAAAAATAATTAAAAATCCTGATTTAGTTAAGGCGCTTTTTTATGATTTCAATCATAGTTTCTAAATCGGTAACATTGGTATCGATGGCGATATTGTTGTTTCCATAAGGCTCATATTTTTCAGGAACTGTTACCGAAAATAATCCTACAACAGGAATTTGCGAAGCGCAGGCAAGATGCATAATTCCGCTGTCGGCACCAATGAAAACTTCGGTGTTGGCTATAAAAGCTGCAATTTCTCTAACGTCTTTACTGTAAAACGAAGGTGCTTTGAAGTTAATTTGCGAAACATTTTCCACAGGCAAAACTTCCACAATATTGTATTCCGGAAAATTGTGTACTAATTTTTCATAAAAAACATCCCACCATTCCTTGCAGTAGCATTTGGCAGCTGTAGCAAAAGTAAAAATGGCGATGGTTTTTTTATCATTTGGAACAATTTGATTCAGAATTTTTTTAGCATCCTGAATTTCCTGCTCGCTGAGTTTGATGTCAATAGTTGGGATTTCCTTTTGCTGATTTGAAAAACCAAGTTGGTTTAAATAATGGCGAAATTCAAAAATTGGATATTTGGCCATGTGTTTATAATCAGGATGATTGGCAACAATTTCTAGGTTGAGTTCGCCAAAAAATTTAAAATCGGCATTTGCCAATTGAGTTGACATACGTCCTGAAGAAGAACCGCCATCGATATTGATGACTAAGTCGTATTTTTTTTGTTTGATTTTAAACCAAACTTTAATGTATTTGAGGAGTTCTTTAAACGGTTTTTTTGGCAAAACAATAAAGTTTTCAACCGAAGGATAATTTTTAAAAACGATAGGGCCTAAGCCTCCTTTTATAAAAATATCAATTTTACAATCCGGGAAAGCATGGTTGATTTCCTGAACTAAAGGCGTGATAAGGAGTAAATTACCCAAACGGTGGTTAGGACGGCAGATTAACACGTTTTTAAGTTCTATTTTGGAATCAGGATTTTGTCCCAGTTTTGTTGTTCCAATATTCTTTGTTAAGCTGCGCGTAATTTTTCTTCTTACTGCATTAATTTTTGTTTTGAAGCTCATGTTTTCGTTTAAAAAGCTATGAAAGTAGTTTAAACGAAAAATACTTAGATTAAATTATTGTTAAGAATGTGTTTTTTTAACAATAATTAGTCTTTTTTAGGAAATTTCTATGGTTATTTTTTAATTTTTCTTCTCGTGTTCTTCAATATCTTTTGTTAAATCCAGTTTTCTAAAAGAAGGTGAAATAATTCCTGTGGTTAAAACCACTAAAAGTGTCATACTTCCTCCAAAGACGACTGCGGTAACGGTCCCCATTAATCGGGCGGTCAAGCCGCTTTCAAAAGCGCCTAACTCATTGGAAGAACCTACGAACATGGAGTTTACCGAAGAAACTCTTCCGCGCATATTATCCGGAGTTTTGATTTGCAAAATAGTTTGACGAATGACCACAGAAATTCCGTCAAAAACACCACTAAAGAATAAGGCTAAAAGGGAAACCCAAAACAGGGTAGAAAGTCCAAAAATTATGATACAAACACCAAATCCAAAAATGGCGGTCAGCAATTTCATTCCTGCATTTTTACTCAAAGGGACATAGGCAGTAACAAGCATCGTTAAAAAAGCACCCACAGCCGGAGCGGCTCTCAGGAAACCAAATCCTTCCGGACCTACTTTCAAAATATCCTGAGCAAAAATAGGTAATAAAGCAACAGCTCCGCCAAAAAGAACGGCAACCATATCAAGGGTAATCGCTCCTAAAACCGTTTTATTGTTAAAGACAAATTTGATTCCTTCGGCTAAACTTTGCATTACCGGTTCGCCAATTTTAGGATTTAAAATTGGTTTTTCGCTAATTTGGGATAAAGCCAATAATGCCATTACCGAACAGCTAAAAACCAGACATAAAGACCAATGCACTCCCATAAGTGTAATTGAAAAACCGGCTACGGCGGGTCCTACTACTGAACCAATTTGCCAAACCGTACTACTCCAGGTTGCGGCATTCGGGTATACTTTTTTAGGAACAATTAAGGAAAGTAAGGAAAAAATAGTAGGACCTAAAAAAGCTCTGACTAATCCACCTAAAAATACCAGAAAATAGATGAGGTATAATATAACTTGATTCGAAATTCCTCCTACAACAGCCGGCCAGGTTAAAAGAAACAGTCCAAAACTGATTATCGAGAAAGCAAAAATACATTTCATCAGCAAACCTTTTTTTTCTTTTTGATCTACAATATGTCCGGCAAATAAGGCTAATGAAACCGCAGGGATTACTTCCATTAATCCGATGATTCCCAGTGAAAGCGCATCTTTAGTAATGCTGTACACTTCCCATTCTATCACAATAAATTGCATGGACCAGGCAAAAACCATCGCAAAACGAAGGAATAAAAAGGTGTTGAATTCTTTGTAACGCAAGGCTGCGTAAGGGTCTTTTTTATCTATTTTTTTTGAAGTCATTATTGAATACTTTTTAATCGTAATTGAATGGAAGTTTTACCGTTCCATTCGTTTTCATCAATGCAATAAGCTGCCTGAAATGGTTTTTGATTGGTGGTCAAATCAATTTTATTTCCTAAACCAAAACCAATAGCTGCAATTCCTTCGGATTGATTTTGTTTCACGAAAAGTTTTAAATGTTCCTCCTCAGCTCCGAGTTTTTTGGCATAACCGGTATCGATAACATTTTTTGTCACAAAAACAGGTGTCATATTCATAGGGCCAAAAGGCTCGAATTGTTTTAAAATCCGGCAAAGTTTAGGTGTGATATCCGAAAAATTAATCTCAGCATCAATTTCAACCTCAGGAATAAGCTGCTCCGGATGAATGGTTTTTTGAACCTGTAATTCAAAAGCTTCTTTAAAAGCAGCATAGTTTTCTTCTTTTAAAGTCATTCCGGCAGCATACATGTGTCCGCCAAATTGCTCCAAATGTTCCGAACAGGCTTCCAGTGCATTATAGACATCAAATCCTTTAACCGAACGGGCAGAAGCAGCATATTTATCACCACTTTTGGTAAAAACCAGCGTCGGGCGATAATAGGTTTCAATTAATCGGGAAGCTACAATCCCGATAACACCTTTGTGCCAGTCTTCCTGATAAACAACCGTAGTGTATCTATTTTGCTCCTGATTTCTTTCAATTTGTTCGAAAGCTTCTTTAGTGATTTGTTTGTCTAAATCTTTACGGTCAGCATTGTATTGTTCGATTTCAGAAGCAAACTGTTGCGCTTGTTCGAAGTCAAATTCGCTGAGTAATTTCACTGCCTGATTTCCGTGTTTGATGCGTCCGGCAGCATTAATTCGCGGAGCAATGATAAAAACCACATCGGTAATGTCTAATTTTTGCTTTTTGATTTGGTGTACCAAAGCTTTAATTCCCGGTCTGGGATTGTTGTTGATGACCTGCAAACCAAAATACGCCAATACCCGGTTTTCTCCGGTTATCGGGACAATATCAGCGGCAATGGCGGTAGCAACCAAATCGAGATAAGGAACTAAATCTTCAATCGTCTGATTTCGGTTTGTACCTATCGCCTGAATGAGTTTAAAACCAATTCCGCAGCCGCACAATTCATCATAAGGATAATTACAATCGTTTCTTTTAGGATCCAGAACCGCAGCTGCTTCGGGCAAAGAATCTCCCGGGCGGTGGTGGTCGCAAATAATAAAATCAATGTTTCGTTCTTTGGCGTAGGCCACATGATCAATCGATTTGATGCCACAATCCAGCGCAATGATTAATGAAAATTCGTTATCATCAGCATAGTCAATCCCTTTGAAAGAAACGCCATAACCTTCGGTATAGCGATCCGGAATGTAAGTGGCCACATTGGGATAAAAACTGCTTAAATAAGAAGCAACCAAAGAAACTGCCGTGGTACCGTCAACATCATAATCGCCAAAAATAAGAATGCGTTCGTCGTTTTCGATAGCTTTTTCAATTCGGGCAATGGCTTTGTCCATATCTTTCATCAGATAAGGATCGTGCAAATGCTCTAAAGAAGGGCGAAAAAAGTTTTTGGCCTGTTCGAAAGTTTCAATGCCGCGCTGCACCAACAATTGGGCTACAAATTCTTCTACATTTAAGGCCTGCGCCAAATGTTTGATTTTGTCTTCCGAAGGTTTGGGTTTCAGTGTCCAGCGCATTTTTTTCGATTTTTGAATGTTGATTAACGATTTTAGATCTGAAATCAGTCCCGATAGCTATCGGGACGTTAACCTTCAATCTTAAATAATTATTTTAATTCTAAAGCAGTTCCTTCAAACTGAATGCCGCTCCAGCCGTGAACCATAAAGTTTCGGATGTTTTGGTGATTCGTTCCTTCCGGATCTCCTAAAACTTCATCGCGGTAAAAAGCGCCAAAACAAGCTAAGGTTTCGTCCTGAGATAAGTTTTGTAATTGGGCAAAAGCAAATAATTTGCAGGAACCAGAGTTTGTTCCGGCAGCGTTATGTGTATTTCCGTTTTGAAAAGCGGTTGGAGTAAAATCGTAATTCGCTTCGATTACTTCAATGGTTTCCGGAAAAGTAATGGCTTCAGGTGTTTGTTTTAATTTTTCTAGGAAAGTTGGAATATTCATTATCTGCTAGTGTTTTTGTTTTATGATTTTATTGTCAGTTCGAGCGGAGTCGAGAACTAATAGAAGCATCTCGACTCCGCTCGATGTGACAAAATGAGATTTAATTATTCTTTGTCTTTTTGAAATTTATTTTTCTTGGCTTCTTTTACAATCGTTTTTCCGGCAACGATAACTACAATTTCGCCTCTTGGAGCTGTGTTTTCAAAATGTGCCAAAACTTCTTTGACTGTTCCTCTTCGGTTTTCTTCGTGCATTTTAGAAAGTTCCCGCGAAACGCATATTTGTCGGTCTTGGCCAAAATAAGTCGCAAATTCGCTCAGTGTTTTGACTAATTTATGTGGCGAAACATACAAAATCATCGTTCTGGTTTCCTCAGCTAATTCTAAATAGCGGGTTTGACGTCCTTTTTTTTCAGGTAAAAAACCTTCGAAAACAAATTTGTCATTAGGTAAACCACTATTCACTAAAGCCGGAACAAAAGCTGTTGCGCCCGGAAGGCATTCCACCGTAATTCCGTTTTCAACACAGGCACGGGTGAGTAAAAAACCGGGATCGGAAATAGCAGGAGTTCCGGCATCTGAAATTAATGCAATATTTTCACCGGCTTTCAATCGGGCAACCAGATTTTCGATGGTTTTATGCTCGTTGTGCATGTGGTGACTGTGCATGTGCGTGCTTATCTCAAAATGTTTCAGGAGTTTTCCACTGGTACGCGTGTCCTCGGCCAGAATTAAATCGACTTCTTTTAGAATCCGAATGGCTCTAAAAGTCATGTCTTCGAGGTTGCCTATGGGTGTGGGAACGATGTATAATTTAGACATAAATTAGTTCTTCTTCAGTTGTTTTAAAGGAATTTTTTTTCGATAATTTCCATAAAACGTTCCTCATATTCTTCTTTTCCTTCCCAGTTGTTGTAATCGGGTTTAACCATGTCGTCTATGAAACTTTTGGTCTCATAAAAATTATCAAAAGTGATGATTTGATTCATCACTCGAATGTAGTCTTCGTTACTGTTGCCAAAAAGATGTTTAACAAAAGCCAAACGGTCGTTCAGGTCAATTTCAATTCCTTTTGAAAATTTATCGTTTAACGAAAGAGATTTTGAATTGGTTTTTTCAGAAGTTTCCACGGCTTTTTCTACAGGAGTTTCTATGGCTTCCGGAGCTTCAAAAACAATATTATTAGTTGCGGCTGGAGCCGGAATTTCATCTACTTTAACAAATTCAGGCTCGCTGTAATCCAAACCTAATAAGTCTTCAAACGAAATTTGTAAAGGCTCCGCTTTTTTAGGTTCTTCAGCTTCCGGCTCAGATGCTAATTCGAAAGCTGCTTTGAAAGCCGGAATTTCCACTTTTTCATTATCAGTTTCTTCCTCTTCTTTTTCCTCTTCTTCAATTTCAATTTCCGGTTCCTGTTCGTGGAATTCAGTTTCGTTTTCTTCTAAGATTTCTTCTTCGTCAGAAACTAAGTCTTCTTCCTCTTCTTCAGTTTCTTCTGCAACAATAGTTTCTTCCTTAATTGTGCTATTTTCAGAATCGGCAACAGCTTCTTTTTCTTCTTCAACTATTTCTGTTGTTGCAGCAACAGTTTCTTCGGTTTTAGTTTCCGGATAAATAGTGCTTTCGGTCATTTCAATAACCGTTTCAACCGGTAAAGCAGCTTCTTTGTCATAGAAACCTTCTACTTCCTTTTCAATATCGCTATAGTTGCCAATGGTAGGTTTGGTATCCGCGTAATTTTCTTCTATAAATTTTAAAACAGACAGTTTTTCGTATAGTTTTTGGGTTTCCAAATACAATTGATTCACATCAGATTTATCTTTAAGCTGTAAAATTCTGTGTGCGATGCTAATTAAATCGGCTTCTAATCTTTTTTTCATATCTGTAATTTATTTTTAGAGGTCAAATGATGCTCTCGCCGTTTGTTTAGACCGGCAATTTTACAATGGTTTAGTTTTGGCGAATGTTTTTTATTATTTAGTGAAAGAATTAGGAACTGCTTTTAATTAAGTGTTCTAAAACCTTCAAATTGCTAAAAATTTTCTACTTTTGAGAAAGTGTAAAAGTATAAAATCTTAAGCCGATTTTAAGTTTACAAAGTAATAAAAACTATTCATTTTTTAAGTTAGAAAAAATATAAAATGTTTCTCGAAAATACAGTAAATCATAAAGAGCAATTTGGTTGGATTGAAGTTATTTGCGGTTCCATGTTTTCGGGAAAAACAGAAGAGCTGATTCGCAGGTTGAAAAGAGCACAATTTGCCAGGCAAAAAGTAGAAATTTTCAAACCTGAAGTGGATACCCGTTACCATCAGGATATGGTAGTTTCGCACGATGCGAATGAAATTCGTTCCACGCCGGTGCCTGCGGCGGCTAATATCGCCATTTTAGCACAGGGTTGTGATGTGGTAGGAATTGACGAAGCACAATTTTTTGATGATGAAATTGTAAGGGTTTGCAATGATTTGGCGAATCAGGGTGTTCGTGTGATTGTTGCGGGACTGGATATGGATTTTAAAGGAAATCCTTTTGGCCCCATGCCGGCATTGATGGCAACGGCCGAATATGTGACGAAAGTTCATGCGGTATGTACCCGAACCGGAAATCTGGCGAATTACAGTTTTAGAAAAACAGCTAATGATAAATTGGTTTTATTAGGTGAAACCGAAGAATATGAACCGCTAAGTCGCGCGGCTTATTTTGAAGCCATGCAAAAAAGTCAGGAAGAATAAGGCCGGAGTTAAAATTCTGTAATATATTAACAAAATCATGTAAGGAATTCAGGCGGTCTTTTAGTGTATCTTTGTAGAGTAATAATTTTAAACACGATAAGTCATGAAATATATTGTTTATGTAATTTTAGCTTCTTTGATGATTGTTTCCTGTAAAAAAGCCGAAAAAGCAGGAATGATGGATGATAGTCAGGCCAGTATTGATTCGATGAAACAGGCGAGTATTGATTCGATGAAAATGGAAATGGTTAAGCAAAAAGCCATTGATTCGATGAAAATAGAAATGGCAAAACAGGAAGCTGCTAAGGGAAAAGAGGTAACGGTAATTAATAATACCACACCTCAGACTACAACTGAGAAAAAGAAATGGAGTAGTACGGCTAAAGGTGCGGTAATTGGTGCCGGAGTAGGAGCTGCTACAGGTGCTATTATCAGTAAGAAAAAAGGAGAAGGTGCTATTATTGGTGGTCTGGCCGGAGCGGGTGTTGGTGCCGGAACCGGAGCAATCATCGATAGTAAGAAAGAATAAAAATGGTTGGTTTGTTTTATAAAAAGAAGGGCTGTTTCAAATAACGAAACAGCCTTTTTTGTTTTGTAAAAAGGGAAGGTTTTAAATCTTTTTGCGCATTCGGGCAACCGGAATATCTAATTGTTCGCGGTATTTGGCCACTGTTCTTCGGGCAATAGGATAGCCTTTATCTTTAAGCATTTCTGCCAGTTGGTCGTCCGGAAGCGGTTTTTTCTTGTCTTCTTCTTCGATGATATTTTGCAATATTTTTTTGATTTCCAAAGTCGAAACATCTTCTCCCTGATCGTTTTTCATCGCTTCTGAGAAAAATTCCTTAATCAGTTTGGTGCCATAAGGCGTTTCCACATATTTGCTGTTAGCCACACGGGAAACAGTCGAAATATCCAAACCTACAATATCGGCAATGTCTTTCAGAATCATTGGTTTTAGTTTGGTTTCATCACCATCTAAGAAATATTCTTCCTGATAATGCATGATGGCATTCATGGTTACAAACAGGGTTTCCTGACGTTGTTTGATAGCATCAATAAACCATTTGGCTGAGTCTAATTTTTGTTTGATAAACTGAACAGCATCTTTTTGAGCTACTGATTTATCGCGGGAATCTTTATACGTTTGCAGCATTTCCTGATAATCCTTAGAAACGTGCAAAGAAGGGGCGTTTCTTCCGTTTAGGGTCAATTCGAGTTCGTTATCAATAATTCGAATGGCAAAATCAGGGACTACATTTTCGGTTATTTTGTTGTTTCCGGTAAAACCACCACCCGGTTTCGGGTTTAGTTTTTCGATTTCGTAAATCGCTTTTTTAAGAAGCTCATTCGAAACATTGTATTTCTGAATCAGTTTGTCGTAATGTTTTTTGGTAAAAGCATCAAACTGATTTTCGATGATATCAGCAGCCAAATCAACCGAATCGGTAGGCGTTTTGTGTTTTAACTGCAATAACAAACATTCCTGTAAATCTCTTGCTCCTACGCCGGAAGGTTCTAACTGATGGATAACCTGAAGCATACGTTCTACCATGTATTCATCGGTGTAAATGGCCTGAGTAAAAGCCATATCGTCCACAATATCCGGAATACTACGACGAATGTAGCCCATATCATCAATACTTCCCACCAGAAATTCGGCAATTTCTCTTTCATGGTCTTCCAGAATAAAAGTGTTCAGCTGGTTGATTAAATCCTGATGAAAACTAATCGGAGCGGCTATAGGCGATTCGCGCGATTCATCATCGTCGCTGTAATTGTTAGTTTGCGTTTTGTAATCCGGAGTATCGTCGTCGCTTAAATATTCGTCGATATTGATGTCGTCGGCTTCAATTCGGTCTGAATCTTCAAAGTCGTCGTACTCGTCGTTTTCATATTCGTCTTTCTCGTATTCTTCTTCTTTTCCGGATTCTAATGCCGGATTTTCATTCATTTCTTCTAAAAGACGCTGTTCAAAGGCTTGCGTAGGCAATTGAATTAACTTCATCAGCTGAATTTGCTGTGGAGATAATTTTTGGGTTAACTTTAAATTTAAGAATTGCTTTAGCACTTGTGTTTAATCGTTTATTTGTTTAATTGTTTATTCGGAATAATCGGTTAAACAAATAAACGATTAACCGATTAAACTTTTTATTAAAATTCAGCATTCATAGGTGTTCTTGGAAACGGAATTACGTCACGAATGTTAGTCATTCCGGTTACAAAAAGCACTAATCTTTCAAATCCGAGTCCGAAACCGGAGTGAACCGCACTACCAAATCTTCGGGTGTCCAGATACCACCATAATTCTTCTTCATGAATGCCCAGTGTTTTCATTTTTTCGACCAAAACATCAAAACGTTCCTCTCTTTGCGAACCGCCAACGATTTCTCCAATTCCCGGGAAAAGGATGTCCATGGCGCGAACGGTTTTACCGTCTTCGTTTAAACGCATATAGAAAGCTTTTATTTTGGCCGGATAATCAAACAGAATTACCGGACATTTAAAATGTTTTTCCACCAAATAACGTTCGTGTTCCGATTGTAAATCAGCACCCCATTCGTCAATAATATATTGAAATTTTTTCTTTTTATTTGGAGTTGAATCTCTCAAAATATCAATCGCTTCGGTATAAGAAACACGTTTGAAATTATTTTCTAAAACAAAATTCAATTTTTCCAGCAAACTCATTTCGCTTCTTTCTGCCTGCGGTTTTGATTTTTCTTCTTCCAGCAAACGGGATTCCAGAAATTTTAAATCTTCCGGACATTTGTCCATGGCATATTTAATCACATATTGAATAAAATCTTCTGCCAAATCCATATTGGCATCCAAATCATTAAAAGCGACTTCCGGCTCGATCATCCAAAACTCAGCCAAATGGCGGGAAGTATTGGAGTTTTCGGCTCTAAAAGTTGGCCCAAAAGTATAAATCTGTCCCAAGGCCATCGCGAAGGTTTCGCCTTCCAGCTGTCCTGAAACGGTTAAATTCGTATGTTTTCCAAAGAAATCTTTCTTGTAATCGATGTTGCCTTCTTCCGTTTTTGGCAAATTATCTAGTGGCAACGAAGTCACCTGAAACATTTCGCCGGCACCTTCCGCATCGGCTCCGGTGATAATTGGCGTATTGACATAAACGAATCCCTTTTGTTGGAAATAATTATGCACCGCAAATGACAATACCGAACGCACGCGCATAATTGCCCCAAAAGTATTGGTTCTGACACGCAAATGCGCATTTTCGCGTAAAAATTCCAGAGAATGTTTTTTAGGTTGCATCGGGAATTTCTCCGGATCCGAATCGCCAAGGATTTCTAAATGAGAGACTTTGATTTCATATTTCTGTCCGGCTCCTTGGCTTTCTGTCAAAGTTCCTGTTACCGAAACCGCAGCCCCGGTAGTGATTCTTTTTAAGGTTTCTTCAGGCGTATTTTCAAAATCCACCACACATTGAATGTTGTTGATGGTCGAACCATCGTTCAATGCAATAAACTGATTGTTTCTAAATGTTCTTACCCATCCTTTGGCGTTTACTTCCTGCAGTGTAACCGAGCTGTTCAATAAGTCTTTAACTTTTGTGTGCCTCATTTATCTGTAAATAACGATTAAGAATAATCCTGTTTCTATGTCACAAATATAATTCATTTTCCCAAAGGAATAAACCTATGAATTGAATTAGAAGCTGATTCCCGCTATTTGCTATATCTTTTATCCCGTTCTTAAAAACGTGATAAAAGGATACCGCTGCTATCGGGGCTAGGAATGGATGGGCGATAATATATGCCGTCCCTAGGGGACTAATGATTTACGTTCAATGATTCACCCCGAAATAAATTTCGGGGCTACAATAGATGTCGTTCCTACGGAACTAAATGATTGAATCTATTCGGGAAATTATCTTTTTAATTAAAGTAAGAGCCGTAGGCTCGGTCTATTTTGTAGGGATGGATTTTAATCCATCCACAATTGACGGTAATTTTTTGGAGTGCCGTAGGTACGGAATATTTAATTTGCAAAAGAAATGTTTTTTAAAGTATGGTAACCCCAAAGTTGTCATTCCGACGAAGGAGGAATCTTCACAATCAAAATCTATTCAAATAAGGAATTAAGAAATTCTAAATTTGGGTTTATTGTTTTTATTAAATTGATTTTCTTTTCTCTACGCCAACCTTTAATTTCTTTTTCTCTGGCAATAGCTTCCTGAATCCAAGTGAATTTTTCGAAATACAATAAATAATGAACATGGTATTTTGATGCAAAAGTTTTATTATCCAATTCTATGTTATCGGTATGCTGTTGCAATCTAATTTTTAGATGATTTGTTACACCAGTGTATAAAACTGTTTTGGCTTTGTTTGTAATGATGTAAATATAATACGTATGATAACCTTCTTGAAATTGCATCGGCTAATTAGTTTTAGGTTAATTTCTTTGCGGAGATTCCTCCTTCGTCGGAATGACAAAATGCGTGTTATGCGAAATATCACAATGATTAATAATCCGCAAACTTACCATTTCAGTGAAGGAAAATACAAGTATTAGCGTTTTGTAGTTATCCCCAACAGTTTGTCTACAAACTTGTCATTCCGACGAAGGAGGAATCTCATCAAGCATTTTTATAAACTCCTATTTATGAGTACAGACTGAATATTTGAGTTGCAAACGCTACGATTTTTCTTTTTAGTTAAGTAGGTACTCGATGTAATCGAGCACCAGTTGGAGGTTGGTATTAGTTTTTACCTGCTTTATTCCACCAAAATATTAAATAAATAAAAGGTGAGTGAATTAACAAATTAAGTATATAATTCAAATATGGTCTATTCCATAACAAAGGAATCTTATAAGCAATCCAAGTGATTAGATATATAATTCCGATAATTATAATTATTCCAGAGATAGCGCCTAAAACATTTTTTAATTCTCTGTGAACGGAACCGGTAAAAGGCATAACTATTAAGCCAATAATCATGATAATAAAAAAATAATTAGATGTCAAAACCATCCAAAACAATGAACGAATTGGTTTTTTTATAGTTATATTCTTGTTTTTAATAACAGACCTTTTAATTTCAGTTTTATCTGATTTTTTAAAAATATTGAGTTGGTTTAAATCCAAATTCCGTAATCGGTCAGAATAATGCTTTCTATTATAAATACAATTTTCTAATTCGGTCAGTTCGACTATTTTTAGAGAATCAGTTTTGTAAATTTTCTTTAGGTTATTAATGGATTCTAATTTTTCTATTTTATTACTCAAATGATAATCATAAGAAAAGTTAAAATAGTAATCACAAGTAGTTAGAACAAAAATAGAAATGATAAATATAGAAGTCTTTAAACCTAAATGTATTGATTTGTTTTCAAAAAATTTAAATACTCTGTCTAATATTGTTGACAGCTGTGTTTTTTTAATTCAGTTCTGTTTCTTCAAAGTCGATCCAAAAGTTAACCAAATCTCCCAAACTCATCAATTCAAAAATTTTTTGTCCAGGGAATTTTTTTAAGTTTAAATATTGCCATATAGGATCAACGCATCGTAGATTTTCTTGGATGTTTATTTTAGAATGTCCGAAAGCATTTCTTAGTTGTCTAGCAAATTGACATTTTGAATTTGCTTTGTTTATTCCTCCATATTTTGTTATAATTCTTTGACAAACTTCATTTTCCCACCAGTCTATAAATTGTTTTTCAGCTAAACTGCATAATTGTTCGTATTCAGGAATTGCGCTTACAACACTAAAGTTCTCACTGTTAATATTTTCTACTTTTCCGATCCCAATTTGAGTTTGCCTTTCAATTTCATAAGGTTCTGAGTTGTTTATATTTATTAAATCAGGATTAAAACATATTGTCTTTTCGGATATAAATGCAGCTAATATTTTAATAGGATTAAATAGCTTTTGATTTTCTTCGAAAATTTCCTTACTAATCAAATAGTCTTGCCTAATAACAGATTTTAATTGTTTGTAAAAAGTATGACTTTCTGTTATGATATACTTTTCGGGAGTATAAATATCATTTGGTATCATTTCGAAAAATTTATGGTTTTATACTTTGCGTTAGCATTGCTGTGAATACATTTATAAGCGAAACAAAGTTTCGGTAATCCATTGTAAATAAGGTGTGTATGTGAAATTTTGTTTCGTATTGTTGTTTTTCCAAATATATAAAAACATTCTTGTAAAACAGAATTTTCTAACTAGCCCTGACGGTAGAGGCATCCTTGTAGTGGATTTCTTTAAGCCGCTACAAGATACAGCGAATGGCAGGTATTTATCGTTGTTTTTAAGTAATATTTTCTGCTCCAAAAAATAAAATCCCATCTCATTCCTAAAAACAAGACGGGATTTTAATATAAATGGTTTTAAATTTTAACTGTTTTCCTCCAGTTCCAAAATCAAATTAGCAATCAGGGCTGTCCATCCGGTTTGATGGGAAGCGCCAAGACCTTTTCCGGTATCGCCATCAAAAAATTCATAGAACAGATGTTCGTTTCTAAAATGCTCGTCTTTGGCAAAATGCATTTCGTGGTCGTCCGAATGGTATTGGAATTTGCCATCACTATTGCGTTCAAACAGTTTGATTAAACGTTTGGTCAATTCGTTAGCGATTTCTTTTAAATTCAATTTGTTGCCTGATCCTGTTGGGAATTCATAGATATATGTTGGTCCGTAAAAAGTATAATATTTACGAAGCGATTGGATAATCATATAGTTTAACGGCATCCAGATAGGGCCACGCCAGTTCGAATTTCCACCAAACATATTCGAACGGCTTTCTCCCGGTTCGTACTGAATTTGGTGACGTCCATGATGTTCAAAAACAAAAGGATGATCCTTATGGAATTTAGACAGGGAACGAATTCCGTAATCCGACAGGAATTCGTTTTCATCTAATAAACGGATTAAAAGATGTTCGAGTCGGAAGCCACGCATAATCGAGAACAGGAAGTTGCCATCGGGATTGGATTTTTCTAAATTCGAAATTAAGGAAGCAAGGTCAGGACGGGTTCTGATGATTTCGTTAGCTCTTTTTCTAAAATCCTGTAATTGGTCGAAGAGCTCTTTGTTCATGATTTCGACCGCAAACAGTGGAATTACTCCCACCAGAGAACGCACTTTTAAACGTTCGGCTTTACCATTTGCCATTTCCACTACGTCATAGTAAAAATTGTCTTCGTCATCCCAAAGCGAAATATCTTTTTTCCCGATGTGGTGCATTGCCCAGGCAATATTCAAAAAGTGTCTGAAAAATTTAGCCGATACATCTTCGTAAATTTTATTGGTTTTGGCCAGTTCCAGTGACATGCGAAGCATATTCAGCGAAAACATAGCCATCCAGCTAGTGGCATCAGCCTGTTGCATTTTTTTTATTCCTTCGGGCATGTGGTTGCGGTCAAAAACCCCAATGTTATCTAAGCCCAGGAAGCCTCCTTCGAATAAGTCGGTACCGCTGGTATCTTTTTGGTTCACCCACCAGGTAAAATTGATGAGTAATTTTTGAAAAGCAGTTTCTAAGAAATCAGTATCTGCTTTTCCGGTTTTGTTTTTGTCTTTATCATAAACGGTCCACACCGCCCAGGAATGCACGGGAGGATTGACATCGCTAAAGTTCCATTCGTAAGCCGGAATTTGTCCGTTAGGATGCATGTAGCTTTCCTGTAAAACGAGCAGCAATTGTTGCTTGGCAAAATAAGGGTCAATTTCTACAAAGGAAGCCATGTGAAAAGCCAAATCCCAGGCGGCATACCAAGGATATTCCCATTTGTCAGGCATTGAAATCACATGACGATTGGTGAGATGCTGCCAGGAAAAATTCCGCATGTTAGAACGATGTGGCGGTTCTTCTTTAGGGCCTCCAAAGAGCCATTTGAAAACATCGTTATAATAAAACTGCTTGGTCCATAACAAACCTGAAAAAGCACTTTTGGCTATGATTCTGTGGGCTTCAGGGATTTTTTCGGTGATAATGTCACTGTAAAAGGCTTCGCATTCTGTTTTCCGTTGGTCAAAAATAGATTCAAAATCTCCCCAGGGATTGTTTAATGGTAGATGACTTAAACGAACTCTAATGCTTTTTTCTTCGCCGGCTTTTAATTCTAATTCATGCCAGATAGCGACTTTAGTTCCAAATTTCTCCGGATTTACAGTTGGTTCTCCTTTGGTAACATGATTGTTGATACCGTCTTTAACGTATTTATATTCGTTAGCGAAATTGTAAATACGCTCGTTATTGGTTTCGTTTTCACAAAATAATTGTTTGCCATTTTCATGGTATAAGTAATAATCTTCAATACGACTGCTTTTAGAAAGCACTGCATTTTCAGAAACCGATTCCATATTCGGTCTTGGGTGACGGTTGTTGTGTTTCCAGAAATTTCTAAACCAATAATGCGGCAATACATGAATTTTGGCTGTTTCTGTACCTCTGTTGACCACTGTAATTTTCATCAATAAATCTTCTACATCCGCTTTGGCATATTCGATAAAACAATCAAAATAAGCATTGTTGTCAAAGCTGTTGCTGTCCAAAATCTCAAATTCCGGTTCTTCACGGCTTCGTTGGTTTTTTTGAACCAAATCCGTGTAAGGGAATTCGTTTTGTGGGTATTTATAGAGGTATTTATTGTAAGTGTGCGTAGGTGTCGAAACCTGATGGAAGTACAATTCTTTGACATCCTCACCATGATTTCCCTGATTGTTTGTTAGACCAAAAAGGCGTTCTTTAAGAATAGGATCTTTACCATTCCAAAAAGCAGCAGCCAGACATACAATTTCTCTGGAATCACAAAAACCGCCAATGCCTTCTTCGCCCCAGCGATAGGCGTTACTTCGGGCTTTGTCGTGGTCAATAAATTCCCAGGCTTCTCCGTGTTCGCTGTAATCTTCACGTACCGTTCCCCATTGTCTTTCGGCTAGGTAAGGACCCCATTTTTTCCAATTTCTGTAATTATTTGCAACAGCTAGTCTTTCTTTTTCTGAAGTGGTATGCGCCATAATTTTGTGGTATTTTTTAAAACCAGCTTTTGATTTTTAGAGCTTGGTTATAAGTAAAAATAAGACTTTTTTCTGCAACTGTTTCAGTGTAAGTTAAGTATTGTCTAATTGAAAGAATTGCAAAGTTTCTTTTTCTGTTTCAGAAAAAAAGAAGGACTTTTTTTGAGGAAGTGCTAGTTAAAATTTTAATAAATAAAAAAATCCCGCCTTTAAGTTAAGACGGGATTTGAGAGTTGTGTTTGAAAAAAATTATTTCTCTTTAATAAAATGCATATCCATTTGCGGAAAAGGAATGTTGAGGTTGTAATTAGCAAATTGGGTATAAACCTTTTCATTCATGTCAAAGAATACATTCCAATAATCAGGTCCATCTACCCAAACTCTTACAGTAAAATTCACCGAACTATCAGCAAGAGCAGCTAATCCAACGAAAGGAGCCGGATCTTTTAAGATTCTTTCGTCCTGAGCGATAAAATCATTGATAGCTCTTTTGAAATTTTGGACGTCATCTCCATAGGCAATTCCAAAAGTCCAATCGACTCTTCTTGTAGGTTCAGCCGAATAATTGATTAAAGCGCCTGTTGAAAGTGGGCCATTAGGAATAATTACCAGTTTTTTATCGGCTGTGTTCAGCATGGTCGAAAAAATGCTGATTTCTTTTACCGTACCTGTGAATCCCTGGGCTTCGATAAAATCACCAATTTTAAATGGTTTCAGGATTAAGATGATAACACCTCCGGCAAAATTTTGTAAAGTTCCCGATAGCGCCATACCTACAGCCAAACCGGCAGCTCCCAGAATGGCTACGAATGAAGTCATTTGGATTCCAATCATTCCCATTACTGTTACGAAAACTAAAGCTTTCAGGGCAATGTTAGTCAAGCTTTTTAAAAACGGAACTAATGATTGGTCTATTTTAGATTTTTCTAAGGATTTGCCAACGGCTTTTGTGATGATTTTTGTGAACCATAAACCAATAATCAAAACGATAATTCCACCCACTAATTTAGGGGCGTATTCAATTCCAAAATCGATTAATTTTTCTACATATTTGTTTACGGTTGTTACGTGTTCTTCAATAATCATTTTTTTGTTTTTTTATTCTAATTTTATTTGTCTTCTAATTCGTCTAGATGGTCTAAAACATCAATTTTAGGTTCGATAAATTCCTGTTCGTTAGCCAATGATTTGTTTAATGTTAAAACCAAACAAGGTAATAACATCAAATTAGAAAGCATTCCAAAAGCAAGCGTGATAGCAATTAATCCTCCAAGAGCTACAGTTCCGCCAAAATCAGAAAGCATGAAAACAGAGAATCCTGCAAATAATACTACTGAAGTATAAAACATACTGATTCCGGATTCTTTAATTGTGGCAAATACCGATTTTTTAATCTTCCAGTTGTTGTGTGTAAGTTCCTGACGATATTGTGCCAAAAAGTGAATGGTATCATCAACTGATAAACCAAACGCAATACTAAAGACTAATATTGTGGAAGGTTTTAACGGAATGCCAAAATAGCCCATTAAACCAGCTGTAATAGCAAGTGGAAGTAAATTAGGGATTAAAGAAACGACTACCATTTTGAACGAACGGAACATGAAAACCATTAACATGGATATAAGGAAAATGGCAAACAAAATCGAACTAACTAAGTTATCCAATAAATATTTGGTTCCTTTTTCAAAAACCAAAGCTTTTCCGGTCATGGATACTTTGTAACGCTCTTTTGGGAAAATAGTATTGATTTTTGACCAAAGTTTATCTTCAATTTTAGCCATATTTCCAGTGCCGATGTCTTTCATGAAAGTGGTAATTCGGGCAACCTGTCCGGTACTGTCCACATAACTTTTCATGATGTTTTCTTTGCTGTCTTTGGTTCCGTTTTTGGCATAACTTAAAATAAAAGCCTGTTCCTGAGAAGTTGGTAATTCATAATAGTCCGGGTTTCCGTTGTAGTACGCCTGTTTCGAATATTTAACCAAATTAAGAATCGAAACCGGTTTAGACAATTCCGGAATTTCTTCGATAGTTTTTTGTAATTCGTCCATTTTTCTCATGGTCGAAAGTTTCATAACTCCCTTTTTGCGTTGGGTGTCAATGGTAATTTCAAGCGGCATCACGCCGTTGAATTCTTTTTCGAAGAAAAGAATATCATTGAAAAAACCTGTTTTCTTAGGCATGTCTTCAATTAAACTTCCTGAAGTCTGGATTTTTAAAGCGCCAATACAACTAATCAGAAATAGAAAAATAGCTACTGCATACACATAGCGGCGGTTGTATTTTACGGTTTTTTCTATCCAGGAAATAAATTTCTTAGTATAATCACGGCTCAAATGTTCCAAGTGTCGGTCTTTTGGAACGGCCTGATAGCTGTAATAAATAGGAATTACAATCAAACACAAAAAGAATAAAGCAATGATGCTTAACGAAGAAACGATACCAAATTCTTTTAACAATTCACTATTGGTAATGATAAAAGTAGCAAAACCGGCTGCTGTGGTTAAATTGGTCATCAAAGTAGCAGTTCCTACTTTGGTAATTACCCTTTGCAGTGCTCTGGCTTTGTTTCCGTGAGCGCGGTATTCCTGCTGGTATTTATTAGTCAGGAAAATACAGTTCGGAATTCCGATTACAATCACTAATGAAGGAACAATGGCTGTAAGAACGGTGATTTCGTAATGGAATAATCCCAGTAATCCAAAAGTCCACATTACGCCAATAACTACAATAATCATCGAAATTAAAGTAGCGCGGAACGAACGGAAAAAGAAAAAGAAAATAAAGGAGGTAATAAATAGCGAGGCTCCAATAAACAGACTGATTTCGTCGGTGATGCTTTTGGCATTTAAAGTTCGAATGTAAGGCATTCCCGAAACCCGAAGATCGATACCGGTTTCTTTTTCAAAAGCTTCAATTTTCGGGATAAAATCATTTAGGATAAAGTCCTTTCTTGCAGCGGTGTTTACAATTTTTTTATCCATGTAAATGGCCGAACGAATGGTGCCTTTGTTGTTAAAAAGCAAACCTTCGTAGAAAGGCATTTTTTCGAATAAATCTTTTTTAATGCTGTCCAGATACGCCTGATTGTTTGTCTGACTCTGATCTACAAAAGGAGCTAACTCGAAACTTTCAATAGCTTCGTTTTTTTTCAGTTTCTTCAAATCACTTACTGAAATAACCAAATCGATTTCTTTTTGTGATTTAAGATCGGTCATCAGTTTATTCCAGGCAGCAAAAACTTTCGGGGTAAAAAATACATCGTCTTTGATACCAACAACCATAAGGTTTCCTTCTTCGCCAAATTCTTTCAGGAAAGCGTTGTATTCTTTGTTAACGATGTTGTCGTCCGGAAGTAAGTTGGCTTCGGTAAATGAAAACCGAATATTTTTCCATTGTAATCCCAGAAAAATGGTGAACAGAAGAATAAGTCCCAGTATTGCTATTTTGTTTTTAAGTACAATTCGGGCCACAAACTCCCAAAATCCCACTTTTAATTTCTTTTTCATAAGGGTTTTAAAATGGCTGCAAATGTAATGAAAACCAAAGTAAAGGCGTAATTTATTTGTAAATTTTAAATGAATTTTAGGTTTTTGGAGCGCTTGTTTTTCTTGATTTATAATTAATCTTCGGCTTGTAATTTCAATCAAAGAATTTAGCATCTTTGTGTGAAATTTGAATCAATAATTTTGTGGGTTATGGTTTTGAAAAAATATAAAAATTCGCTTTTTTATTTTGGGGTTACGGGAGGTTTTTCGGCTTTAATTTATTGGATTATCGGACAGGGAAAATTGCTTCAGTTGAAAAAAGTACCAATCGGAGTTAAAGCGTCTAATGATTCTTTTAACGATTTTGTTAATTCGATGCTGCATAACTTTCAGGATCCGCTGGCTATTTTGCTGGCTCAGATTGTGATGATTATCCTTACCGCCCGAATTTTCGGCTGGTTTTTTAAGAAAATTGGGCAACCCACTGTTATTGGTGAAATCATCGCCGGAATTGTTCTTGGACCTTCTTTGGTAGGAATGTATTTTCCGGAATTTTCGGCGGCTTTGTTTCCGGAAGCTTCTTTGGGAAATTTGAAGTTTCTAAGTCAGATTGGGTTGATTCTTTTTATGTTCGTTATCGGAATGGAATTGGACGTAAAAGTCCTGAAAAATAAGGCTAGTGAAGCTATTGTTATTAGTCACGCCAGTATTGTGATTCCGTTTGCTATGGGAATCGGTTTGTCTTATTTTGTGTATAATCAATTTGCACCGGAAGGAGTAGAGTTTCTTTCTTTTAGTCTCTTCATGGGAATCGCGATGAGTATTACGGCTTTTCCGGTTTTGGCGCGAATTGTTCAGGAGCGCGGAATTCATAAAACCCGATTGGGAGCTATCGTAATTACCTGTGCCGCTGCCGATGATATTACTGCCTGGTGCTTGCTGGCAGTGGTAATTGCTATTGTAAAAGCCGGTGATTTTGTAGGTTCGTTGTATGTGATTTCGTTGGCATTTATTTATGTTTTAGCCATGCTTTATGTGGTCAAACCTTTTCTGAAACGAATAGGTGATTTGTATGCCGAAAAAGAAAATATCGGAAAGCCGGTTATGGCGCTTTTTTTATTACTGCTTATTCTTTCTTCTTACGCTACCGAAGTAATCGGGATTCATGCCTTGTTTGGTGGTTTTATGATGGGAGCTATCATGCCGGATATTGCTAAATTCAGAATGATTTTTATCGAAAAAGTCGAAGATGTATCGGTGATTTTGCTTTTACCGTTATTTTTTGTTTTTACAGGTTTGCATACGCAGGTGGGCTTGATTAATGATCCGTATTTGTGGAAAGTTACGGCGGCAATTATTGGAGTTGCAGTGATGGGGAAATTTCTGGGAAGCGCACTTGCGGCTAAATTTGTCGGGCAAAATTGGCATGAAAGTTTGACTATTGGTGCTTTGATGAATACACGGGGTTTGATGGAATTAATTGTCTTGAATATTGGTTTGGAACTAAAAGTGTTAACTCCTGAAGTTTTTACCATGATGGTCATTATGGCATTGGTTACGACGTTTATGACAGGGCCGGCATTGAACGTGTTGGATTTTATCTTTAAAAATAAAAGAGAGGAAGAAAGCGTTGAAGTAATTGACGAGAGTAAATACCGTATTTTGATCTCTTTTGGAAATAATGAAAAAGGAAAATCTTTATTGCGTTTGGCCAATGGCTTAACCAAAAAACAAAAAAAGACTTCGGTCATTACAGCGATGCATTTGTCTCAAAGTGACGAACTGCATTCGTTTAATTTGGAAGAAATTGAAAGAGAAACTTTCGAACCTGTTTTTGACGAGTCAGATCAGTTGGGAGTGAAATTGCTTTCTATTTTTAAAGTGACCAACGATATTGAAGCCGAAATTGCCGATGTGGCTAATAACGGTGATTACGATTTGCTTTTGGTTGGTTTAGGAAAATCGATTTTCGAAGGAAGTTTGCTGGGGAAAGTAATCGGATTTACCACGCGAATCATTAATCCGGATCGATTGATTGATAAATTCAAAGGAAAAGAAGGTCTGTTCGAAAATTCGCCTTTTGATGAAAGAACAAGGCAAATTGTAGCTAAAACTAAAACTCCGTTGGGAATTTTAATAGATAATGATTTTGAACAAATGGATCATGTTTTTGTGCCTATTTTAAAATCAGACGATGCGGTGTTGATGGATTATGTGCAAAAAATGATTTACAATAATAATTCAAAAATTCATCTGGTGGACAGCAATGGTTTTGTGAAAAATAATTTTGTGATTCAAAGTACTGTGGTGACTTTGTTGCAAAAATACCCTAATAATATCAGTGTTATCAGCGATAAAGAAATGAATGCTTCTTTTATCAAACAACAGGATTTGATGCTGATTAGTTTAGAAAGCTGGAAAAGTGTGATGGATACAGCTGCCGACTGGCTGGTGGATATTCCTTCTGTTTTAATAATTAAATCATAAATATGAGTTGGCTTTTATTGGTAATTGGCGGATTGTTTGAAGTTGCTTTTGCTTCCTGTTTAGGCAAAGCCAAAGAAACTACAGGAATGGAATCGGCTTACTGGATGATTGGTTTTTTGCTGAGTTTAACGGCGAGTATGTTTTTGTTGTACAAAGCCACGCAGGAATTACCTATCGGGACGGCTTATGCGGTTTGGACCGGAATTGGAGCTGTAGGAACAGTTTTAGTAGGGATTTTTGTGTTCAAAGAACCGGCAACTTTCTGGCGCTTGTTTTTCATTAGTACGCTTATTGCTTCCATCATCGGACTCAAATTTGTGTCGAGTCACTAAAAACCTAAATTCAAAACATAACTGAGTTTGATGGCAATATTGTCTTCAAATCGCGGAAGTTGGTTAGGACCGTAACGGAAAAAAGTAGTGAGTCCTAATCCGTTGAAAATCTGATTTAATTCAATTCCCGATTCAAAGAAACCATTGTGTAAGGTTTTAAAATTAAGTCCGACATGTTGTTCCGGATGGTCTAAATTTCCCCATGCCATTCGGGAAACTAAAACCAGCGAAGGCTTTATTTTTTTGAACAAAGTCACACGGTTAAAAGCGTGTTTGAATTGAAACAAAGCATATTTGTTGGAGAAAAATTCGTTAAAAAACATGGTTTCAAAACTGTTTTTTCCGCCAAAAGTAATTCGCTGAATAACGGTTTCTTTTGTAATGTTATTCGGCGAGGTATTGTATAAATGCGTTAGCGGAATGTCTCCTAAAGCGTAACCTGCCTGAAATAATAAGGACGTTTTTTGCCCGTTTAAATATTTCTTTTCGTATTCGGTTTTAAAGTCAAATTTGCTGAAATTAAAATCATTCTCCCATAATTTTCCAAGCGATTGTGTGAACTGAAAGGTAAATTTAGGAAAGCGTTTTTCTATTTCGATTCTGCCGGTCGGAGTTTGCATAAAATCACTCAGCGGACTCCATTGCAGCGACAACATGGCTGTGGTCATGGTGTAAGCTGTGTAGAGTTTTTCATTATACAAAAAGGCATAATTGAATTTTGGAGTAATATCGGCGTGATTGAGTTCCAGAATACTTTCGGTTTTGGGAATTTTTCGGGTTTCAAAATAGCTTTTCCAACTCACATAATTGTAAAAAGTGCTGATGTTTATCGGGCGCGGATCGTAAATTTTGAAAGGTCTTTTTTCAATCGAAAACCAGGTGCTGGCAATTTCCCGAACATCATCGGTATAGGCAATTCCCATCCAGGAATTGTCTTTCTGATCTATTTTTGCGGCAGCGCCCAGACTTCCTTTGAAAATGCCGTCTTTGGTTCCGTAAGCATAATAGCCTTCAATTCGGAAGTTTTTAGAAAGACGTTCGTTAGTGACACCACCTAATCCTAAACGGAATCCTTCGTGATTGTTGTAGCTGAATATTTTTCGTAAATCCAAATCAAAGAAAGCAATGGGGAAATAGCCGTTGATGATTTTTTTTCCAAATTGCACGCGATGGGCAATTTTTCTTCTAACCGAAATGCTATCGAGTTCGCTATAGGTTTTTTGACTGCGAATATCCATGGCGTCTTTTCGGTAGTTTTCCCAAAAAGATTCTTCTTTATTCAGCGCATTTTTCTCTATTTCTACAGCAAAATACGAATTAGGAATGGAGACAGTAATGTTTCTTTTAATGTCAAAATTATAGGTTTCTGATTGTAGATAAATATAATCCGAAGGTTGTTTTTTTCGGGGTTTAAGATTGTTTTCTACATCACCGTCAAATTGAATCGTTCCGCCAAAAATACGAATGTCATCGTCATTTTTTCCTTTAATAATCCGGAAGCTTTTGTGAGTAGTAAACCAAAGATTTTCTTCCGGGAAATATTCAAATTCATGGCTTCCGCTAATATCGAGTAAGCCGCGGATGCGCATAATCGCTTTGGTAACGGCGTAACTGTGTTGGTCAATGTATAAAATACCTTCGAGTCCTTTGGCTTTGCTTTTCTTTTTGTTTTTGAAATAAATCATAAAAGAATTTCTGCCCGAAATAGCAATGGTGTCCAGAAGTTTGTAATCGTAATCCCGAAAAGAATTTTCGGCAATCGGACTGTTATATTTGGTTTCGAAAAGTTCGTATTTCGAATCGTAAATGGAAAAAGACTGCAGGTTGAACGATAAGATTTCATAAAGTGGCTGCTTAAGTCCCGCCATTTTAGTTCCTAAAACGGTTTCTTTGAGTTTGTTGTCGCCAAATTGAAATTGGGATACTTTTTCTGTTTGAAATAAATGGCGTTTGCTGACCGTTTTTTTGAATTTGTAATTGGTAGAATCCAGTTTTATATAAACGCCATCCCGGGTTCTTTTGACAATGGTAGAGTCAATTTTTCCGGAAATCGAATCGGGATTAGCCGAGACGATGAGTTTGTTGTAGCTTTTAAATTCAAAGCTTTGCAGCTTTTTTTCGGGATTGTTTTGGTCTTTGAGTGCGATGGTTTTTTGAATAATGGCCAGTGCCGTATTTTTATTTTGAATTTTTACTTCTTTTAGAACGGCTGTTTGCGGAGTCAAAAAAACGGTGTAAAAAACAGTTTCGTTTTGATAGTCGGTTTTTTTTATTTGGTAACCCAAATAAGAAACATAAAAAGACGAAAAAGTTGTTTTGGAATCAAAGTTAATGCTGAATTTTCCATCTACATCGCTAATGTTGCTGCCGGAATTGGTTGTGATGGTGGCAAAAGGCAGCGGTTTGCCGGAGTGGGAATCTTTTACAATTCCATTAATTTGAAATTGCGCCTGAAGCGAAAGGGTAAAAAGGAAAAACAATAAAAAATGCTTCATGGCTGCTTTTTGAATCAAAACGAAAGGAAACGCTTTTTTGGTATGGCAAAAGTAAGAAGCTATGTTTGATTAATCGTCACTTCGAGTGATTTTTCGTAACAGAGTGGAGAAAAATTGTATCGAGAAGGGCTTTAATGATTTGACTTTATTGGTTCTCGATACAAATTTTCTGAAAAAGCTATTCGCATTTTCCGAAAATTTACTCGAACTGACGCTAAGCTTTAATCCCATTTGGTATAACTTTTCTAGAATGAAAAATCCGTCCCGATAAAATAATCAGGACGGATTTTAAAATGTGTTTTTCGAAAGTTACACTTTCATAATTTCGGCTTCTTTGGCAGCAAGAAGCTCGTCTATTTTCTTGATGTAAGTGTTCGTTAGATTTTGAACATCTTCTTCGGCGCTTTTGCAAATGTCTTCCGAAGTTCCGTCTTTTTCCAGTTTTTTGATGTCGTTGTTAGCGTCTTTTCTGGCGTTTCGGATACCAATTTTGGCATCTTCAGCTTCCGCTTTGGCTTGTTTAGCCAATTCGCGACGACGGTCTTCTGTCAAAGGCGGTACGCTAATGATAATGACATCTCCGTTGTTCATTGGGTTAAAACCAAGATTAGCAATCATAATGGCTTTTTCAATGGTTTGTAACATGTTTTTTTCAAAAGGCTGCAAAGTAATCGTGCGCGCATCCGGAACGCTGATTTTAGCTACCTGATTCAACGGCGTTGAAGATCCGTAGTAATCTACAAATACACTCCCAAGCATAGCAGGAGAGGCTTTTCCGGCACGGATATTTAGAAATTCTTTTTCTAGGTGACCAATAGAACCTTCCATAGATTCCTGTGCGCTATCTAATATAAATTCAATTTCTTCAGTCATTGTTTTAGATTTTTAGTGTTCAGTCCCGAAGCTTCGGGATTAGATTTCAGATTTTCTGTTGTCTGAAAGCTGCTGTCTGCAAATTAAATATTAACTACTGTTCCAATGTTTTCACCATCGCAGATTTTTTCAAGATTTCCGTTTTTGTTCATGTCAAAAATCAGGATAGGTAATTTGTTTTCCTGGCTTAAAGTAAAGGCTGTAGTGTCCATTACATTCAGTCCTTTTTTGATTACATCATCAAATGAAATATAGTCAAATTTTACGGCAGCAGCATTTTTTTCAGGGTCAGAGTCATAAACTCCGTCTACTCTTGTTCCTTTTAAAATTACGTCGGCATTAATTTCAATTCCGCGTAAAACAGCAGCGGTATCGGTAGTAAAATAAGGATTTCCGGTTCCTGCACCAAAGATTACGATTCTTCCTTTTTCAAGGTGACGGTCGGCTCTTCTTTTGATATAAGGTTCGGCTACAGCTTCCATTTTCAAGGCTGTTTGCAAACGGGTTTTCATGCCTTTTTCTTCTAAAGCGCCCTGCAAAGCCATTCCGTTAATTACGGTAGCGAGCATTCCCATATAATCGCCCTGTACTCTGTCCATTCCGTTGCTTGCTCCTGCAACACCTCTAAAGATATTTCCTCCACCTATTACGATGGCAATTTCTACTCCTTTGTCGTGTACTTTTTTGATTTCTTCAGCATATTCAGCTAATCTTGCCGGATCGATTCCGTATTGACGTTCTCCCATTAAAGCTTCTCCGCTTAATTTTAGAAGAATTCTTTTGTATTTCATGTGATTGTTGCGTTGATTGGTGCAAATATAGGGATATTCTTTTTTTCTGAAATAGGACGCCTTAAATTTTATATAATTTGTTCTCGTAGCTGTATTTAGCGGCCTGATAGCCTAAATTGAAAATTGTATCCATTTTAATTTTGTTAGTTTCAAAGGTACTGAAAGTGCTTAACTCTTTGGGTTCGATCATCCAGTCGCAATGATTGAATTTAGTTCGATTCGAATTTTCCGAAAGAATATCAAAAGCACGAGTGGTTACGGCGCGGATGGAATTCAAATCTTTGGCTTCGATAGTATTGATGGGACTTACATAAACCCCGATGATGGTATCGCAGTTTTTTTTGAGTAAATCGGTGGGAAAGTGATTCAAAATTCCGCCGTCACTGTAATGATTGCCGTTGATTTGATAAGGCGAAATGATTCCCGGAAAGGAAGAGGACGAAATCAGTGCATCGACAATTTTGGTTTCGGGTTCGAAAATTTTCAGTTTGCCTTCAATCATGTCGGTCGCGGTAATTTGTGTTGGAATTTCCAAATCAGAAAGAGTCGCATCCTTAAAAACCGCCTGAAAATATTCTTTGAATGCCTCAGAATCGATCAAGCCGGCTTTGGTAAAAGTGATGTGTTTCCAATGAAATAAATAAATAGATTTGAAGAAATCGAGGATTTCTTCGGGTGTTTTACCCCAGGCATACATAGCGCCCACAATTGAACCGGCGCTGGTTCCGGCAATTTGAGTAGGACGAATGCCCTGTTCTTCCATAAATTTAATTGCCCCCGCATGGGCTAAACCTTTTGTTCCGCCACCCGAAAGCGCCAGCCCAATTGATTTTGAATAGAGGTTCATTTGGTTGGTAATTTTTATAAAAGTACACTTTTTACGCATTTCATAAGTCTAAAATTTGTTTTTTTAGAAGACAGAGGAGATTATTTGAATAGTTTAAAAGTTTCAACTAGGTTTGACTTTTTTTAGACTTTATGAGATTAAAATATTTAGATAAATTCAATAAAAATAACTATTTCGTTTTTGTAAGAATAATAATGATTTTCAACGATTACTTCTATCTTTTGAGTTTTTTCTGAAACTTGAAAATGAGATGCCTAAGCTAATCGTGGCTACTTTCTCTTCACTGTACAGTTTAAATCCGTATTGGGTGAGTTCTATAAAAACAGCAGGTCCTTCGATGCCTTCAATTCCTAATCCAATTTTTTTATAATCTCCGTGCAAATTTCCGCGACCTATAATAATTGATTTGCCGTAATCGGTTTCGATATAAAAGAAGGTTTCGGGATCTAATTTCAGACTAAATTTCAAATTTGCAAAGGCAGGAACAACAACAAGTTTTTTGGAGGCAACCCAGTCAATACCTGAATTTAAACCCACGGCAATTTTTCGGTTAAAATGCAAGCCTTCGCCAAATTTAAAGCTTAAACCATTTGGCGTAAACCAATATTCGTCTTCGTTGTCGCTGTTTAGATTTGCCCTCATAGGAGTGGAAAGGCTATATTGTGTATAAGCGCCTTGTTGAAATTGGGCAAATACGGAACAGGAACATCCCAAAATTAGTAGTAGCCAAACTAAGGTTTTCATATATAGACGTTTAAAAAGTCAGTATGCGATAAACTCCTTATTATTTCTACACTAAGTTAGTTAAATTTATGATGTGAAGTTGTTAGAAATCTAAATTTAAGCTTTCTTCAAAAAGCGTAATATCAATGGCATTTTTTACATTATAATCGCCAATTTTGGTACGGCGTAATGCGGTGAGGTGCGCACCAGAATTTAGGGCTTTTCCAAAATCAAAAGCCAGGGAACGAATATAAGTCCCTTTGCTGCATACTACTCTGAAATCAATTTCAGGAAGTGCAATTCGGGTGATTTCAAATTCGTGAATCGTGGTTTTTCTGCTGGCAATTTCCACTTCTTCACCGGCGCGGGCGTGTTCGTACAGGCGTTTGCCGTCTTTTTTAATTGCCGAAAAAATTGGAGGTTTTTGATCGATTTCGCCTAAAAACTGCTTCACCGTTTCATGAATTAAAGCTTCGTCGATATGGTCTGTTGGGAAAGTCGCATCCATCTCGGTTTCTAAATCATAAGAAGGTGTGGTCGCTCCAATATAGAAAGTTCCAGTGTATTCTTTGGCTTGTCCTTGTAGTTCGGCAATTTTTTTGGTGAATTTTCCGGTGCAAATTAACAATAGTCCGGTCGCTAAAGGATCCAAAGTTCCGGCATGACCAATTTTGAATTTTTTAGGTAAGCCTACCTTGTTAATCAGCAGGTATTTTAATTTATTCACCGCCTGAAAGGAACTCCATTGCAAAGGTTTGTCAATCAATAAAACCTGCCCTTCTAAATACTCTTCTTTTGTCATTAGATAACGGTAAGCGGGTGAATGAAATAATGAATGAGCAACAGGATTAATCCGGCTGCTATGCGGTAGTAACCAAAAACTTTGAAGCCTTTTTTACTTAAAAAGCCAATGAAAGATTTAATGGCTAACATGGCTACGATAAAAGCAACAATGTTTCCTATGAATAAGATATTAATCTGGTCTTCGGTTAAAACGTAACCATCTTTATAAAAATCGTAGCATTTTTTTACAGTAGCGCCTAACATCGTTGGGACAGCCAGAAAAAAAGAAAATTCGGCAGCAGCCGTTCGGGATAATTTTTGAGACATTCCGCCTACGATAGAAGCTCCGCTTCGGGAAACTCCCGGAATCATTGCAAAACATTGGAAAAAACCAATTTTTAAAGCTCTGCTGTAAGTGATTTCAGTGTCTTCTGAATTGTTGAACCAGTCGTCTACTTTGAGCAGAATGATTCCGCCAATTAATAACGAAATGGCAACGGTAAGAGGATTTTCCAGTAAAGAATCGATTTTTTTGCTGAAAAGCAAACCAAAAACAACCGCCGGCATAAAGGCAACCAATAATTTGAAATAAAAATCCAAAGACTGAAAAAAACGTTTGAAATACAATACCAAAACCGAAAGGATAGCCCCTAACTGAATGACGATTGTGAAAAGTTTAGTGAATTCTTCGTGCTCAATTCCGTAAAAAGAGGAAGCAATAATCATGTGTCCTGTGGAAGAAACCGGAAGAAATTCGGTGATTCCTTCGATTATAGCCAGAACAATAGCTTGTAATGTGTTCATTTTGGAGTAATCAGTTTTCGGTTTTCAGTTTTCAGTTGTTTTGCTGTTTTTTCTGCAAACTGCAACTGATTACTGTAAACTACTTGTTGTTTTTTTTGAAAATGGAATAAATGGTAATTCCGAAACCAATTAAAACGGTTGTTGGTGCTAATCGGATTCTTCTAAAGTCAAAAATGGCATCGCTGTACACTTTTGGATCATCACTTCCACCACCTGACATAAGTATAAATCCAAGTGCAATAACCCCGATTCCGATTAATAGGATTTTATAGTTTACTTTATCGAATAAAAATTCCTGTTTGTTGTTTTCCATTTTATTACGAGGAACGAAGCAATCTCATTCCAGTTTTTTTAAGTTATTATTTTTTTGATGAATCACTGATCACTAATCCCGATAGCTATCGAGACTGACCACTGATTACTAATACAAATCGTCTGTTCTTAAATTAAGGAAACGTTGGGTAGCAAAATGAGTGCTTAACCAGGTAATTAATGCTCCAAATCCAAAAACGCCGGCAAAAATCAGGATGATGTATACTTTATCTTCCAGAATTCCCAATTCCGGAAAATTAGTTTGAATGTAGGATAAAAGTCCAATTAAGGCTAAAATAGCCAAAGCGGCTCCCAGCATTCCTAATTTTACACTTCGCATGACAAATGGTTTTCGGATAAACGATTTGGTTGCGCCTACCATTTGCATGGTTTTGATGATAAATCGGTTGGAATAAATGGACAAACGCAACGAGCTGTTAATTAGTAAAACGGCAATAAAAGTTAAAAATCCGCTGATTATTAAAATCCACATGCTGACTTTTTTGATGTTGTCGTTAACCATGTTTACCAATTGTTTGTCGTACACAATATCCGAAATCATGGGGTTGTTTGTGCGCAACTGACGTTCAATTTTAGCTACAGAGTCTTTTTCTACATAAGCCGCTTTGATGTGAATGTCAAAAGAGTTTTGCAAAGGATTTTCGCCAAGGAAAGTCAGGAAATCTTCCCCGATAATATCTGTATGTTGTTTTGCAGCCTCTTCTTTGCTTACATATACAATGCTTTTAGCATAAGCTGCTTTTTTTAATTCGGTGCCAAAACCTTTTAAAATTGTATCATTGGCCTCGTTTTTAAAGAAAACCGTCATGGCGATTTTTTCCTTAAAATTGTCAGCTAATCTTTTAGAATTGACAATAAAAAGACCTAAGATTCCGAGTAAAAATAAAACCAGAGAAATACTCAGAACTACCGAAAAATAAGAGGAAATTAACCTGCGTTTTTGAAACTTATCAAATGAAGAACTCATAGTTTACTTTAATTATGGGGTAAAAATAATAAACAATTTCTTTATATGAAGCTAATAACGTTCAAAGTTTCAATTTTCGTGTTATAAATCCCGACTTTTAGGAACAGAATCTATTTTTGTAAGAATAGGGTTGAAAGCTTTGGAAGCAATCAGCACTTTATTACCAATGTTTAAATCCTGAATTTCTTCGTCCATCGCAATGATTTTGACAATGTTATTCCCAATTAAAACCACTACGATGTTGATGAAATTTTCTTTTTCAATTTTGAGAATTTCGCCCACAAACTGAAATTTTCCACTTGCCAGACGACTCGAAAAAACTTCGTCCGGACTACCATTTTTGCTGATAATACCGTTTTCAAGAACAATTACTTTGTCGGACATTTTATAAATTTCGGCAATATCATGACTGACTAAAATAGTGGTAAGCTGGTATTTTCGATGTGCCTGAAGAATATAATCCTGCAATTTTATACGCATTTCCTGATCTACGGCAGATAAGGGTTCGTCAAGCAATAAAATTTTTGGGCGACGCACTAAGGCTCTGGCCAGAGCGACTCTTTGTTTTTGTCCGCCGGAGAGTTGTGCCGGTTTTTGATGTTGCAAATGCTGCAATTCCATTAGTGCTAATAATTCCTCGACAATGGATTTGTCCTGTCCTTTTTCGAGGGCATAATTTAGATTTTCGCGAACGCTCATATTGGGAAATAAAGCGTAATCCTGAAAAACATAAGCAATGTTGCGTTTTTGCGGAGGAAGTTGGTTTTTTTTATTGGTATCCAGCCAGTTTTCGTTATTTACTGTGATGATACCTTTATCAGCCTGAGTCAATCCGGAAATCATGCGCAAAGTAGTTGTTTTCCCCGAACCCGACGCGCCATACAAAGTCACAAATTCATTTTCCCTGATTTCAAAATCAAGGTTCAAAAGCATTTCTCCTGTAGCCGATTGGAGTTTTTTCTGAATTTGAATGACAATCATTGTAAAGGAGATGTTTTAGAAAAACGATGGTTAATGGTGTAAACGCATAAAAGTACCACAAAGGCAAAAGCAAATAAAATTCCGGCATACACATTGGCATTGTGGTAATTCATCGCCTGCACTTCGTCATAAATAGCGATGGAAACGACTTTAGTTTCTGACGGAATACTGCCGCCTACCATTAAAACCACGCCAAATTCGCCAATAGTATGTGCAAAAGTGAGTACAATTCCGGTAAGTATGCTTTTTTTAATATTTGGAATTAAAACTTTAAAAAGGGTTTCGGTTTTGCTTTTTCCTAATAAAAAAGAAGCTTCCATCAAGGACGGAGAAAGCAATTTGAATCCGTTTTGAATAGGATGTACCATAAAAGGGAGGCTATACAAAACCGAGGCAACCACTAATCCGGAAAAGGTAAAAACCAGTCGGAGGTCAAAATATTGGTCGAGAAATTTCCCAAAAGTATTTTCAGGACTAAAAGCCAGTAACAAATAAAATCCTAGAACCGAAGGCGGTAAAACAAGCGGTAAACTCACCACAGCTTCCGGAATTGCTTTTAGTTTCCATTTGCTGAAAGCTAACCAATAAGCTAACGGTAAGCCAATACACAACAAAATCAGCGTGGTGCAAAAGGCCAGTTGTAAGGTGAGATATATGGGTTGCAAATCAATCATGGGCGGCTAAACTTATTTCGTTCGTTTTTATCATCGCAATAATTGGGTCATTTAGTTGAATATTGAGTTGGTCAAAAGCATTTCGGGTAATGACCGAAGTAATTTTGCTGTTTTGAAATTGCAGTGTGATTTTGCAAAGCAAATTGCCTTTTTCAAAAGAAATGACGCTGCAATCCAGTTTATTTTGAAGGCTGATTATTCCTGAAAAATCTTTAGCCAGAACTACTTCAGTTTCTTTGAAAATAATAGTTGCCGGATTATCGATTTTAAGGTATTCCGAATGTTCGGCGGTGTCAATTACAATAGACGTTATCGGGCAATTTTGAACCCATATTTTAACTAAAGACAAACTGCCTTCGGTTTTAATTTCGGATATTTTGCCTTTTAAGATGTTCATTTAGAAAATTATTTTTGAGAATAACCAAAATACTTCAAAATCGTTTTGGCTTTTGCTGACGAAATATACTCATAAAATCGCTTTGCTGCTGCATTTTCTTTACCGTGTTTTAGAATAACACAGCCTTGTTGCAGTGCTGCGTGGCTTTTTTGCGGAATGATATAATATTTTTCACCTTCTTTTTTCATAGCTGGTGACAACACATCCGATAAGGCAAGAATGCCAATATCGGCTGCGCCAAATGCGGTGAACTGTGCTGCCTGAGCAATATTTTCGCCGTAAACCAACTTTGGTTTTAGTTTATCGTATAGTTTGTAATATTTCATGCTTTCCACTGCTTTGGTTCCGTAAGGTGCGGTTTTAGGATTGGCAATGGCAATTTTTTTGATTTTGGAATCCAAAAGTGCGTTCATTTTTTGAATACGCGGATCGATTTTTTTACTCCAAATGGCGATGTTTCCAATGGCATACATTTTCACTTTTGAAATAGCAAAATGCGTTTCTTTCAATTTTGTTGGGTAATTCATATCGGCGGAGAAAAAAAGATCAAAAGGGGCACCGTTAGCAATTTGTTCATAGAATTTCCCCGAGGAGCCATAGGAAATTTGAATGTTATCGGCCGGATTTTGCTGTTGGTAAATTTTTACGATAGAATCCATCGCCGATTTTAAATTGGCAGCAACCACCACAGTCGCTTTGTTTTGTCCCCAAAAAGCAAAATTGTTCAACAGCAATAAAAGTAAAAAGACGTTTGAATTTTTCATGAGTTGTTATTTTTTGAAATGAAACAATTCCGGTTTGAAAGTAATCATCAGATAACTCCACATCGGGGTTAACGCGCTATTTCCGCCTTTGAGTGTTTCCATGCTTTTTTCGGCAGTCATATAGGAAAATCCAAAATCAATCATCGTAAAGCCATTGCATTTGTAATGCAACGACAAATCGTTTTCAAAACCTAAATACGAATTGATGTTTTGATTCAAATTGTTATTGACTTTATTGGCTAAGTAAAACAAATGAAAATCGGAACGCAGACTTATTTTTTGGTTTACATCATAAGTGAAAAATAAATACGGATTAACCAATCCGCCATTTTTTACATCAGTTGGAAAAGAAGTAAAATAATCCATGTTTCCCATAAATTTCCAGGCTACACCGTAAAGTGGTACAAAGGATTTGGAAATTTCGCTTGCTTTGTCGGCATTGTCGCCACTCATGATTTCTGCTCCAAAACGTGTCGTTAATTGGTTTGTTTTCAATTGGATTTCCGGTTGGAAATAATAAGCCGAAATCCGGTTTCCACTTTGTAATTGACCGAATTGATAGTATCCGCTTAGAGTTAAATATAGATTTCCTTTTTCAAAATCCAGTCGTCCGCCTGAAGTTGCACGGGTATACAGCGTGTTGCTGCTGGTTTTGCTTTGATAACTATCAGCAGCATTTATTGTTGTCAGACTGAAATTTTTATTCAGTTTCGCTTTTAGATAATGAATATTTAAGAGTTTGTAATTGCTAAAAGTTGTTGGCGAAAAATCAGTATCAAAAATCCGCTCGGAAGTTTGATTGAAAGAAGTAAAAAATTCCGAATGAATTTTTTTATTGCTGTAAATCAAATTGATTCCATCATGTGCTCTCGCTGCCTGACTCCAGTTAGCTGCTGAGAAAATTCTGCCGTTATCTAATTCTACTTTTTGACGACCTAATTTTATGGAGAAATTTTTCAAAATACCTACTTCAGCAAAAGCTTCAAAAACATTTAAAGAACCCGAAGTGGAAGTTTGTCCGTATTGTCCCCAAACCCGAATATCCTGAATGGAAGTGTGAAATTTAAACTGATTTTGACTGAAATCAATATTCAAACGGCTGCGTTGCGACGTAAAAAAAGCGGCTTTACTATCGTCGGTTCTCAATTGTTTGTAACCGTTTCGGTATTCTGTTCTGGGTCTGAATTCCAAACCAATGGCAAATTCTTTGTTTTCCGGAGCTGTTTTTTGGGAATTGGTCATCAGAGTTTCTAATGAATCAGCTTCTTTTTGCGTAATCAGTTTCTTTTGCAATAACAGATGTGTCAACGTTTTGGCGTCCTGAGCCATTATTTTTTCGAACGACAAAAAAGAAAGTAAACAAAAGAATATTAGGGTTTGTTTCATGAAAAATCTTTAGATGAAGTTATTAGTTGTTTTGCAAAAATACGTATTATTACTTAGTAAACACGGCCAGGTCGTTTTATTTCTTGTTTTCTGAAAATAACTTTGGTGCAATCTACAATAAACGTAAATTTGCCAACTGAAAATCAACAGATAAAATCTTATAAACTTTGCAACTTTGCAACTTTGAAACTTTATAATGAAATACAATCCGAACGAAATCGAAGCCAAATGGCAACAATACTGGGCTGACAATAAAACTTTTGCAGCCAAAAATGATTCAGACCAACCGAAACATTATGTTTTAGATATGTTTCCTTATCCTTCGGGAGCAGGACTGCACGTAGGGCATCCGCTGGGATACATTGCTTCGGATGTGTATTCGCGTTTTAAGCGTCACCAAGGGTATAATGTGTTGCACCCAATGGGTTACGATAGTTTTGGATTGCCGGCGGAGCAATATGCGATTCAAACGGGGCAACGTCCGGAAGATACCACCCGTGTGAACATTGACGGAGGTGTGGATAAAGAAGGGAATCAAATTGCGGGTTACAGAAAGCAATTGGATAAAATTGGATTTTCATTTGATTGGGACAGAGAAGTGCGTACTTCCAACCCCGATTATTACAAGCATACGCAATGGATTTTTATCCAGTTGTTCAATTCCTGGTACAATAAAACGACGGATAAAGCAGAAGATATTTCGACTTTGGTTGCCCTTTTCGAGGAAGAAGGGAATACTAATGTAGATGCTGTATGTGATGATAACATTGCTGCATTTTCGGCTGATGAATGGAACGCTTTCGCAAAAGATATTCAGGAGAAAATATTGTTACAATACCGTTTGACTTATTTGGCAGAAACCGAAGTAAACTGGTGTCCGGGATTGGGAACGGTTTTGGCGAATGACGAAATCGTAAACGGCGTTTCGGAACGTGGTGGATTTCCGGTAGTTCGTAAAAAAATGACGCAATGGAGTATGCGTATTTCGGCTTATGCAGAGCGTTTGTTGCAAGGTTTGGATACTATTGACTGGAGTGAATCTATCAAAGAAAGCCAAAGAAATTGGATCGGAAAATCGGTTGGTGCGATGGTAAAGTTTAAAGTCCTTAGTCCAGAGTCCTTAGTCCAGAGTAAAACTGAGGACTTAGGACTAGGTACTAACGACTCTTTTATCGAAGTTTTTACTACAAGACCTGATACTATTTTCGGTGTTACGTTTATGACATTGGCACCGGAACACGAATTGGTTGCCCAAATTACAACTGCGGAACAAAAAGCAGAAGTAGAAGCTTATATCGAAAAAACAGCAAAACGTTCGGAACGTGAGCGTATGGCGGATGTAAAAACCATTTCAGGAGTATTTACAGGAGCTTATGCCGAACATCCGTTTACAAAAGAAGCCATTCCGGTTTGGATTGGAGATTATGTGTTGGCGGGTTACGGAACAGGTGCGGTTATGGCGGTACCTTGCGGTGACGAAAGAGATTATGCTTTTGCTAATTTCTTCAAAGGTCAAAACGGAATGCCTGAGATTAAAAATATTGTTGACAAAGATATTTCGGAAGGGGCGTATGGCGGGAAGGAAGGATTCCAACTAGTGAATTCGGATTTCTTGAACGGCATGGGTTACAAAGACGGAACTCAAAAAGTAATTGCCGAATTAGAGAAAATCAATCAGGGTTATGGGAAAATCAATTACCGTTTGCGTGATGCGGTTTTCTCCCGTCAAAGATATTGGGGAGAACCATTCCCGGTATATTATGTAAATGGTCTTCCAAAAATGATTGATGCGCAACATTTGCCAATTATCTTGCCGGAAGTAGAAAAATATTTACCAACAGAAGATGGTTTGCCTCCATTAGGAAACGCTGCTGTTTGGGCTTGGGATATTGAAAAGTTGTCGGTTGTGAGTTGTGAGTTGATAGATAATGTGACTGTTTTTCCTTTAGAATTAAACACCATGCCGGGCTGGGCGGGAAGTTCATGGTACTGGATGCGTTATATGGATGCAGCTAATGAAAAGGATTTTGCTTCTGCTGAAGTCTTGAAATATTGGGAATCAGTGGATTTATACATTGGCGGAAGCGAGCATGCTACCGGTCACTTGTTGTATTCGCGTTTTTGGAACAAATTCTTAAAAGACAAAGGTTTTGCACCTACCGAAGAACCATTCAAAAAACTCATTAATCAGGGAATGATTTTAGGAACGAGTGCTTTGGTTTACAGAATTGAAGGGACTAATACTTTTATTTCTAAAAATAAAATCAACGGGGAAAAGGTGCAAGCTATCCATGCAGATGTAAATATTGTAAATGCTTCTGATGAATTGGATGTTGAAAAATTCAAAGCTTGGAGAGAGGATTATGCTGACGCTGAATTTATTTTAGACGAAAACGGAAAATACATTGTAGGTCGCGAAGTAGAAAAAATGTCGAAATCCAAATATAATGTGGTGACTCCGGATGCCATTTGTGCGGAATACGGTGCCGATACCTTGCGTTTATACGAAATGTTCTTAGGACCATTAGAGCAAGCCAAACCTTGGAATACGGCTGGTATTTCGGGTGTTTTTGGATTCCTTAAAAAATTATGGCGTTTGTATTTTGATGACAATGGTTTGATTGTAAATAACGACGAACCAACCAAAGACAACTTAAAATCATTGCACAAAACCATCAAGAAAGTAACAGAAGATATCGAGAACTTCTCTTTCAATACTTCGGTTTCTCAATTTATGATTTGTGTAAACGAATTGTCAACTCAAAATTGTCATTCCCGTGCCATTTTAGAACCGTTGGCTATTGTGATTTCGCCTTATGCTCCTCACATCGCTGAGGAATTGTGGTCGTTGTTAGGAAATACAGAATCGATTTCAACTGTTCCTTTCCCAGTTTTTGAAGAAAAACATTTAGTAGAATCAGAGAAAGAATATCCGGTATCTTTTAACGGAAAAATGCGTTTTACAATCACATTGCCATTGGATTTAACCAAGGAACAAATTGAGGAAATCGTGATGAAAGACGAAAGAACTCAAAAACAATTAGACGGCAGAACGCCAAATAAAGTGATTATTGTTCCGGGGAAAATTATTAACTTGGTGGGGTAATTTCAATTCCAATATCAATCCCGAAGTTTCGGGACAATGGCAATTTCAATCGTCAATGATTAAATAGATAAAATTCCAAATTCCAATAACAAAACGTTAATTGGGATTTGGAATTTTTGTTTTTGATATTTCTTATTGCCATTGCCATTGAAATTGTATTTTTTTTAACAGCTGTCAAATTGGCATTTTTGTAATTTGGTTTAGAATTTGCGGATTCTATTTAAAATTTGAAACTAAAAATATAAACAGATATGGGAAGTGGTTATTTAATTCTGGCTGGAGCTATTATGCTGTTCAGCTGGTTAGTAAGTTCAAGATTAAAGAGTAAGTTTGAGCATTATTCGCAATTGCATTTGCAAAACAACATGAGTGGTGCTGAGATTGCTACTAAAATGCTTCACGACAACGGCATTTATGATGTGAAAGTGATTTCGACTCCGGGACAATTAACGGATCATTATAATCCGGTTGATAAAACAGTAAATCTGAGTGAATCTGTGTATAATCAGCGTAATGCGGCTGCGGCTGCGGTAGCGGCACACGAATGCGGTCATGCTGTACAACATGCCCGTGGTTACGAGTGGCTGACGATGCGTTCTAAATTAGTGCCTTTTGTTAATGTGGCTTCGTCTTTTATGCAATGGATTTTATTGGCGGGGATTTTGTTGTTGAAAACCTTTCCGGGCTTGTTGCTTTTTGGAATCATTTTGTTTGCTACAACTACCTTATTTTCGATTATAACTTTACCAGTAGAATATGATGCCAGTAATCGTGCTTTGGCCTGGTTAAAAACTAAAAACATGTTGAATCCTGCCGAATATGCAGGAGCAGAAGATTCGTTAAAATGGGCTGCAAGAACGTATGTGGTAGCGGCTTTGGGATCCATTGCGACCTTGTTGTATTATCTTTCTATTTATTTAGGAGGAAGTAGGAGAGAGTAAAATTTCAATTTCAATGAAAATGTTTTTGTAAAGATTGATTTAGTTGTATTCGATAATAATAAAAAATCCAAAATTCCAATTAACGTTTTGTTGTTGAATTTTGGATTTTTTATTGTTATTGACCATTGCAATTGTCATTGCTATTGTTACTTTATTCAGGCATGTTTTGTTTTTGCCAGTTCACTAAAACAGCTACCTGATCTTCTGTTAATGACGGTTTTTTGTTTACCGGAGGCATAAACTTACGATTGTCCTGAGGTAAAGTTACTCTTTCCAGTATAGCGCCGATGTGTGTTTTGACCTGTTCGTAATTCTCAAATGGTTCTTTTCTTCCTTGTGGCGGCATGTGGCAAGGTGTACAATTAGTAGTAATGATAGGTTTTACATCGTTAGTGTAAGTAATTTTTTTAACATCAACATAATCTTTGTTTTTTTTGGCCGAACTACAATTGCTAAGTACAGCTGCTAAAGGAAGCATCAATGCAATAATCTTGAATTTGTTCATAAATTTAATATTAAAGTTGGTTTTGTTTTTAAGACCTTAAAAAAGGATTTGGGTTTAATTTGATTTTAAAATTAATTGGATAACCGGAATAAAAAAAGCCGCGAGTTTCGCGGCTTAAATATATGTAAAAGGAAGCTGTTATTTAGCTTTATTCACTTCATTAATGTATTTTTCCAAAGCCATTGTCATCGATGGGGTTCCCGGAGCAGGAGCCATGATGTCTACTCTTAAACCGTGATCCAGAGCTTCTTTTTGAGTTGTTGGTCCAAAAACAGCAATTCTAGTGTTATTTTGTTTGAAATCAGGGAAGTTTTTGTATAAAGATTTGATTCCGGTTGGACTAAAGAAAGCCAAAACATCATAGTAAACATCGGCTAAATCAGATAAGTCACTCATTACTGTTCTGTAAAAAGTAGCCTGAGTCCAGTCTACTTTTAAGTTGTTTAAAGTTTGTGGCGCGTCTGCATTTAATTGGTCGGAAGCCGGTAATAAGAATTTCTCGTCTTTGTATTTTTTAATCAAAGGCGCCATGTCGGCAAAATCTTTTGCACCCACATATATTTTACGTTTTCTGTACACCACATATTTCTGTAAGTAGAAAGCAATAGCTTCTGACTGACAAAAATATTTTAAGCCTTCCGGAACTTTAAAACGCATTTCTTCGGCAACCCTGAAAAAATGATCCACAGCATTTCTACTGGTTAAAATAATAGCAGAAAAATTGTTGAGATCAATTTTTTGAAGTCTAATTTCTTTCGCACTAACGCCTTCTATGTGAATAAAAGGGCGGAAATCAATTTTGATTTTGTGTTTTTGTTGGAGTTCAAAGTAAGGTGAGTTCTCTACTTTAGGCTCTGGTTGCGATACCAAAATTGTTTTCACTTTCATATTTTAACATTTACTAAGCGCTCCCTTTTGTAAACAAATAATACATGAAAAAATAGGGAGCTATTTCGAGAGTGCAAAGATACAAAATAAAATAAAACAACTTACCGAATATTACATTTTGATATTTTTTTATCGAAAGTGCATAAGTCAGTATGCTAAGTCCCAGAATTATTGCAATGATAGTAATTGGAATATGTTGGGAAACAGTGTTGTGGTAAAATAAAATGATGTTTATCGGTAAAATTATAATTCCGATATAGGTTCTGTAAGTTATTTTTTGGAGGTTAAATTGCTCCATAAATTCCTCAATATTGAAGGTGGTGGCAATTATTTTTTCGACTAAAAATTTTGATAAAATAAAAAAGATCAAAAAAGTGATAATTTGGATGTAGAGCAACCAGTCGGTTTTAGAGGCGTAGCCAAATATATTTAGCGAAATTTGAATAAAAAAAGCGAATGAGATGACCTGTACAAAGAATAAAGAAATGGTAAAGCTGCTTTTGAGCTGGCTGCTGTCGCGATAGACTTTGGAATATTTATCGGAGAAAATTAAATTGATAAAATCGCCAAAACGGGTTTCGTTAAATGATTTTGTAATGGCAATGATAGCAAAGGCTAAAACGAACAAAGCAGTTGCCCAGTCTTTGTTTTCGGTAATTCTCGGATGTAGGAGATATTCAGTCATAGTGGAGCAAAATTAGTAAAATTTTGAATCAATATTTTTATTATAGTATTATTATGATTCAAATGCCATAAAAAGGTTATTTTTGCGGTGAAATTTCCAGAAATATGAATAATTGCATAGTTATAATTCCAACCTATAACGAAATTGAAAATGTAGAAAGTATCATCAGAGCGGTGCTTTCGCAGCACAAACAGTTTCATGTGCTTATAGTGGATGATAATTCTCCTGATCACACGGCTGATAAGGTTCGGTTATTGCAAACCGAATTTGAAGGGCGTTTATTTTTGGAAAACCGAAAAGAAAAATCGGGTTTAGGAACGGCTTATGTACATGGTTTTAAATGGGCTTTGGCTCATAATTATGAATTTATTTTTGAAATGGATGCCGATTTTTCACACAATCCGAATGATTTAGAAAAATTGTACAATGCCTGTCATTTTGGTGATGCTGATTTGGCTATCGGTTCGCGTTATGTGACGGGAGTGAATGTGGTGAACTGGCCGTTGAACAGGGTGTTGTTGTCTTATTTCGCTTCGGTTTATGTGCGAATGATTACCGGAATGCAAATTCATGATGCCACCGCCGGATTTGTGTGTTACAAACGCGAAGTTTTGGAAAAAATAAATCTCGACAAAATTAAGTTTGTGGGTTATGCGTTCCAGATAGAAATGAAATACCGCACTTTTAGTAATAATTTTAAAATTACCGAAGTGCCTATTATTTTTACTGACCGAACCAAAGGTCAGTCTAAAATGAGCAATTCGATTATTGTGGAAGCGGTTTTTGGAGTGGTTGCACTTCGATTAAAAAAATTAGTAAATAGATTATAATAAAATAACAATGAACAGGGTTTTAATTAAGAATGCTAAAATAGTAAATGAAGGAGTAATTTTTGAAGGCGATGTTTTGATTGAAAATGACATAATTGTTGAAATTTCAGAAAGCATTAGTGCCAAAACCTCAGATTGTAAAATTATAGATGCCGAAGGGAATTTTTTGATTCCGGGGGCAATTGACGATCAGGTTCATTTTAGAGAACCGGGTTTAACGCATAAAGGCGATATTGAGTCGGAATCCAGAGCTGCAGTTGCGGGTGGAATTACTTCGTATATCGAACAGCCTAATACGGTTCCAAATGCGGTTACACAGGAGATTTTAGAAGAAAAGTACCAAATTGCTGCCGAGAAATCCTATGCGAATTATTCGTTTATGATGGGGGCTACCAATGATAATTTGGAAGAGGTTTTAAAAACCAATCCGAAGAATGTAGCGGGAATTAAAATATTTTTAGGTTCTTCTACCGGAAATATGTTGGTGGATAATCAGGCTACTTTGGAAAAAATATTCTCAAGTACGCCGATGTTAATTGCTGTTCACTGTGAAGACGAAGCAACAATTAAAGCCAATTCAGAGAAATATAAAGCCGAATATGGTGAGGATGTTCCGGTAACCGTACATCATTTGATAAGAAGCGAGGAAGCTTGTTATTTGTCTTCTTCTAAAGCAATTGAACTGGCTAAGAAAACCGGAGCAAGATTGCATATTTTCCATCTTTCTACGGCTAAGGAAATGGATTTGTTTACCAACAAAATTCCATTGGAAGAGAAGAAAATTACCGCTGAGGTTTGCGTGCATCATTTGTGGTTTACCAATGAGGATTATGCAACCAAAGGAAATTTTATCAAATGGAATCCGGCGGTGAAAACGGCTAAAGACAGAGATGCTTTGTGGAAAGCTTTGAATGATGACCGTATTGATGTGATTGCTACCGATCATGCGCCACATACTTTGGAAGAGAAAAAACAATCGTATTTAAAAGCACCTTCGGGAGGACCATTGGTGCAACACGCTGTGGTAGCTATGTTTGAAGCTTATCATCAGGGAAAAATTACGGTGGAGAAAATTGTGGAGAAAATGTGCCACAATCCGGCTAAGATTTTCAAGATTGAAAAACGCGGATTTATCAAAGAAGGTTATTATGCCGACTTGGTAATCGTAAACGCAGGCTTGCCTTGGGGTGTAAAGAAAGAAAATATTTTTGCTAAATGCGGATGGTCTCCGTTTGAGGGTTATACCTTTAAATCCAGAGTTACGCATACTTTTGTAAATGGTCAGTTAGTGTACAATGCTTTTAAAGTAAAAGACGTTCGTGCCGGAAAAAGACTTTTATTTGACAGATAATCCATGAAAAAAACGGTTTTACTTTTGGTAACAATATTGTTGTTTTTTGGCTGCAAGGACGAAGCAGTTAAAAAACCAGAACGCCTTATAGATAAAGATGTTATGGAAAATATCATTTACGATTTGGCAATTATTGATGCTATAAAATATAGTGAACCGGCTACGACTGAAAAATATAAAGTCAATCCAAAAGAGTTTGTTTTTAGAAAATACAAAGTAGATAGTGCTCAATTTGCGCAAAGCAATATTTATTATGCTTCTGATTTTGAAAGTTATAAATCGATGTATGATAGCGTAATCAAGCGTATGGATCGAAAGAAAACGTTTTTGGATTCTTTGGTAAAAAAAGAAGTGAAGAAAGATTCTTTGATTCAGTTGAAAAAGAAGCGTTTGGATTCTATCAGCAATGCTAAAAAAGTAGCTAAGGCTAAGAAAGATTCTTTGCAAAAAGTAAAGAAAAAAGATTCGTTACTTTTGTTAAAAAAGAAAACCACTGCTGCAAAGAAAAATTTGTTGCAACAAAAGAAATCTTTGGTTATTAAAAACGGAAACGTTGTTAATTAACGGGCTGGAAATTTTCTTTGATGTATTGGTGCACATCAGTAAAAGAAGTTTGTAAAGCGGTTTTGATTTTTTGATTTGAAAATTCTTTGGTATTGCTGGCAGCTATCAGAGTGTCTTTGGAAAAATTGTTTGTTTTTCGGGAAAATAAACTGCTTAACCAATGAATAAATAAATTGATTTTTAACATATAAGGCTTGGCTTCAATGTCAGGCCTTTTTACTTTTAGCGTGTCGGCAATGGTGTTAAAAATGTCTTTGAAAACGATGTTTTGACCAATGAGAATAAAACGTTCGTTGCAAATGGAACTTTCCATGAGAGTAATCATTATTCGCACCACATCGTTTACGGTAACAAAAGCCGTTTTACCATTGGTGTAAAATCGTAAACCATTGGCAATTTTTTGAAACAATTGCCCGCTGCCCTGATCTTCAAATCCCGGTCCGATAATGACTCCCGGATTTACAATAATTACTTTTAAGCCTTCCTGTTGTCCACGCCAAATTTCCATTTCGGCTCCGTATTTAGAAATGGCATAATCGTTATGGTATTTTTCCGGATTCCATTCGCTTTCTTCGGTAATAATGGTTTCGTTAGCTGCTAAGTCGCCTAAAGCGGCCGTTGAACTTACATAACAAAGTTTGTTAATTCCTTTAGCCAGACAAAAATTAACCACATTAGCCGTGCCTTCGATGTTGTTTTTTCGAAGTTTATTTTCGTCTTTTGGATCAAATGAAATGAAGGCGGCGCAGTGGTATACTTGGGTGATATTTACAAAAGCATGCTCTAAAGAAGGAATGTCGAGAATATCGCCCTGAACCCATTCGACAGCATCAAATAAGGAAACTTTATGATAATGTTGAAACAGTGATTTGGTTTTTTGAATGCCTTTTTCATTTCGGTAAATAGCACGGACTTTTGCTCCATTTTCTATCAAATGAAGTAATAAATGTGCGCCTACTAAACCTGTTCCTCCGGTAACTAATATCATATATTGCAAATGTAGTAATTTATCAATTTTATAATATAACAATTAGCATTTTAGATATTTTTTTCAAATTGATACATTTTCGAATTTTCAAATTGTGTAATTAAAGTTATCTTTGCGCGCACGAAGCCTGAACGGCCGAATTGACGAAAGTAAATTGAATAAAAAGATGAAAAACTTTATTGAAGAAGTAACATGGAGAGGCATGCTTCACGATGTTATGCCAGGTACCGAAGAGCACCTGATGGAACAAATGCGTGTGGCTTATGTGGGGATTGACCCAACTGCCGATTCCTTACATATAGGACATTTAGTAGGAGTGATGTTGTTGAAACATTTTCAAATAGCGGGACACAAACCTTTGGCTTTAGTAGGTGGAGCCACCGGAATGATTGGTGATCCGTCCGGAAAATCAAACGAAAGAAATTTATTAGACGAAGCTACTTTGCGTCACAATCAGGAATCGATTAAGGAACAATTAGGTCGTTTCTTAGATTTTACTTCTGATGCACCCAATGCGGCTGAATTAGTAAATAACTACGACTGGATGAAAAACTTTTCCTTCTTGGATTTCATTCGTGATGTAGGGAAACATATTACGGTAAATTACATGATGGCTAAGGATTCGGTTAAGAAACGTTTGTCTTCTGAATCTGCCGAAGGAATGTCTTTTACGGAGTTTACTTATCAATTGGTTCAGGGGTATGACTTTTTGCATTTGTACAAAGACAAAAAATGTACTTTGCAAATGGGAGGTAGCGACCAATGGGGAAATATCACTACGGGAACCGAATTGGTTCGTAGAATTGAATCCGGAAAGGCCTATGCTTTGACTTGTCCTTTAATCACTAAAGCGGATGGAACTAAGTTTGGTAAATCCGAAGGTGGAAATATCTGGCTGGATGCAGCGAGAACTTCGCCGTATAAATTTTACCAATATTGGTTAAATACATCTGATATTGATGCGGAGAAATACATCAAAATTTTTACTTTTTTATCAAAAGAGGAAATCGAAGATTTGACTGAAAAACACAGAGAAGCACCGCATTTACGTTTGTTGCAGAAAAAATTAGCTGAAGAAATTACCGTTATGGTTCACTCGGCTGAAGATTTAGAAAATGCGATTAAAGCTTCCAATATTTTGTTTGGAAATTCAACTGCAGACGATTTGAAACAATTAAACGAAAAAACTTTCTTAGAAGTTTTTGACGGAGTTCCGCAAGCTGAAATTGCTCGTGCTGAAATTGAAGCAGGAATTGATATTGTTACTGTTTTAAATGAAAAAACAGGATTTATGAAATCGAATGGTGAGGCAAGACGTGCTTTGACTGCTAATTCTATTTCAGTAAACAGAGAAAAAGTAAAAGAAGATTTTGTGCTTTCAAACAATGATTTAATCAATAACCAATTTGTGTTGTTGCAAAGCGGAAAGAAAAATTATTTTGTGGTGAGAGTGGTTTAACTGTTTAATTGTTGATTCGGTTAATCGATTCAACAAATCAACGATTACACATTTTAAACCACCATTAAATTACAGCCTCGAATATCTGAATTATCAAAACGTCCCAATACCTCGAAAGAGTTGTTGGGATATTTTTTGCCTAAATCCTGCGTAGAAATAAACGAACAGGAATTGATGTTGGCCAAATCAATCACGTTGATTCCGCCTGTTTTTCCTTGAGAAACATACGAAAGCGCATCTTCGGTATCACGGATTAAAATTTGCATCCAGGCAGGACATTCAAAAATTCCGTCACCCAGAGAATAAGCCTGCGAAAGCAATTCGGTCATTCCGTATTCAGAATGGATAGAAGGAACGCCAAAACCTTCGCAAAGTTGTAGGTGTAGCTCTTCGCGAATCATCTCTTTGCGTTTGCCTTTCATTCCTCCGGTTTCCATGATAATGGTGTTTTGGAGCTGGAATTTTTGCTTTTCAATTAAGTCGAGTAAAGCATAGGTTACGCCAATCAGAATTACGTTTTGTCCGGATTCGTCAAGTTCGATTAATTTTTTAATCAAATCATCGTGATTGTGCAGGTAAAAACCACTTTCGGGATGATTGGAAAGTTTTATCAAATCTTCAACCATATAAATTAAGGAAGAACCTTCTCTTTCTAAATAGGATGGAAGCAAAGCCAGGACCACATAGTTTTCAATATTACCATAAAATTCTGAAAAGCCTTTTTGGTAACTTTCCTCATAAAGACTTACGTCGGTTACTAAGTGTTTGCTCGTAATCGTTCCGGTAGTTCCGCTGCTGGTAAAAGTCGTTTGAACCGGATGAGTATTCGAAACTACATTATGACTTTTGAAAAACTGAATGGGTAAAAACGGAATTTGTTGGAGTGATTTTACCTTTTGAACATCGGTTTTTAAAAAGTTACAAAATTCCTGATATACTAAGTTGTGCTCATATTGATAACGGAATACTTTTAAAGCGATTTTTTCAAACTGCTTTTGGTTGGAAATCGTAAATATATCTGTAGTTGTAACCAAGAATTTTTTTTTGCAAAGGTATAAATTTATTCACTTTTTGAAGGCAATAAAAAAAGCTTCAATTTTTAGTTGAAGCTTTTAGTTTATAGTTTTACAAATTATCGTATGATGAGTTTGCGTGTGGCTGTAGCGTTGTCTTCGTTTATCTTGATGATGTAAACACCTGGAAAAAGGTTAGACACGTTCAGTTGTTCTCTGGAACTGAGTCGGGTTTGAAGTACTTGTTTTCCCAAAAGGTCAAAAATGATAATTTCTTTGTCACCATCATTTTTGGTTGAAATGGTTACTTTACCAGTATTAACGGGATTTGGGTACAAATTCAAACCCTCAATTACAGAGGGGGCGTTTGGGTTTTGTAGCTGCTTGCTTTCCTGAGCTTTTAAGCTTAGGGAGCAGAAAAAAACCATTAAAAGAATACTATACAAGTAGTTTTTTTTCATTAGCCTGATTTTGATTAGTAAATATACGAAAAAAATCAAATAGTATGCCAAAAAAAATACCTTCCTAATTTTAGGAAGGCATTTTTAATTAAGATGTAGTATCTCTTAGTTGTTGAAGTAGTTTGTCCAAGCAAAAGCTGAAGTATTTGCACCAGTTTGATTTGTAACATAAGTAGGGATAGTGTTAGTTGCTGTTACAAAGTTAATACCGTTAACTTTGAAATCTCCGGCTGCTATTCTGGCTGCAATTCCGGTACCAGAGTTAATTTTAGCAAAATCAGCAGGCATATCACTATGAACATATAAGTTAGTGTAAGTTTGGATACCACCACCTTCTTTAAAGTTAATTGCTTTTTCAGAAGCTGTAAATTTAGCATCAGCACCTTTGTAGATTGAGATATTGTTAATTTTAGCGTTAGTCATTGGTTCTTTGATGTCGTTAGCAGCATTGTTAGAACCTTCAACTCCAGCAGCAGTAACTCCTGAGATATAAACATTTGAAATGGTTCCTTGGTAACCATCAGCAAAGTCTAAAGAATCATCATAAGAGTTTACAATAAGAAGGTTTGAAGCATTTACTGCACCTCCAAAAAATTCGATACCATCATCACCGCTTTCAAATGCAAAGATGTTGTTAACTACTGTTCCACTACCTACTCCAAAGAATGAAACTCCATTATATTCTTTAGATGAGTCGAATTTTGAACCAGTATAAGCAATTTTTAAATAAGTAATAGATCCGGAATTGTCTGCGTTATTGTTACCTCCGTAAAGCAAGTTTCCTACTTCAGATGATCCGTTATCTCCGGTATTTACTTTTGCATCACCGCAAATGATTAATCCACCCCAATCCGATTGAGCAGGAGAAGCTTTGCCAGACGTCATCACAACTGGTTTCGTTGAAGTACCATTGATGTAAATTTTTGCACCTCTTTCAACAGCAACATAAATAGTTTTTGCTTTTTCAGAATCAGCAGTTGGGTCTGATTTGATAGTTGTTCCGGCAGGAATAATTAAAGTAGCTCCTGATTTTACTACTAAGCCACCAGTTAAGGTATAAGTTTCGTTAGCGTCTAATGTTACCGTTCCTTCTGTAATATTACCTTTTAAATCATTTACAACTACTTCAAATGAACTTGTTGTATCTGGAGTAGAATCATTACTACAGCTTGTAAAAATTATGCTTGCAACTGTTAAGATTGCTAAAATTGATTTTTTCATTTTTTTTAATTTTTGTTTTGTTGTTTATTATTAACACCGCAAAGTAAAGCAGTGATTGTTTTTCTTTAGTTAAGCAAGTATTACATTGTTGTTAAGTATTCTTATTGTTTTTTTAGTTTTAATAACATTGAATTTACATTGTTTGAAATGTTATAAATAAAAAGAGGCAGTCCGTTTATAATGGCTGCCTCTTGGGTTTTGAAAGTTAGGATCTTAGAATTTATAGTTGAGTGATAAACTTAAATTAGAACCAATTTTATAGGAGCTTGCAAGAACATCTGCTGTTTTAATAAGTGGAGCCTTGCTTTGTTCGCTAACTCTTCTGTAAGCTGGGTTTAAGATGTTTTTATAAGCCAATCCAATTTTTAAATTTTTAGTCAAATTAGATTTTACAATAAAATCTAATCGGTTAATAGCTTTGTCCACAAGGTTTCCTCTGTCTTGTGTTCCAATTACAGCCATTTTATCGGATACATAGGCGTAAGTTAAAGTAGCTGTAATGTCTCTGTCTTCTTTAAATTCTTTTGTAAAAGATAAATCAGCATTGGCCAGAAAATCAGAAGCACCTGAAAGTTTGGAGTTTTTAAAGGTAAAGTTGGCGCCAAATCCATTTTCAGTTACTACTTTAGTGTTGCTTAAGTCTTGATCCTGATACATATAAGAACCGTTAAAGCCAAAAGCCAATTTGTCTTTTAAATCATTATGTTCTATTTCAAAAATGTTTTTTCTGAATTCTACTTCAATTCCGGCTACCACTGCTTTGTCTCCGGTATTGGCATAAGTAATGTTTCCGGAAGAGGAGTTGGTGTACATTTCGTTAATTGGATTTTGGATTAATTTACCAAAAGCTGTTACTGAAACTAATTCATCTGAACTTGGGAATAATTCCCAACTTAAGTCGGCATTGTAATTTGTGGAAGCATATAATTTGTTGTTTCCTTCATAACTTTGACCAACTTCCTGGAAAAGAATTTTTACTTTTTCTTTGAATTGTGGTAAAGTGTAAGTGTTACTTGCCGCAAATTTTAAGTTTTGTTTATCGTTCAATTTATATTTTGCAATTACACTCGGAAGAAATTTTACCGGAGCATAAGTTCTTCCTGTTCCGTCCGGAGCATCTAAACTTACGTAAAATACATATTGCTCAATTTGTTCAAATCTACCTCCAAGGATAACCGATAATCTGTCGGTGAAATCATATTTGATATTTCCAAAAACAGCATGAATGTTTAAATGACCATTGTAATATTGTGCAAGTTTACTGGAACTGTCTCCATCCGATAAATCAAAGTAATTACTACTTAAGTATAAGTCCGTGTTGTTAAAACCTTCGATAGGAAAAATGGTTTTGTTTGTTTGTGGAAAAAAGGAATATTGTTGCGAATTGAAATCTACATTTTTCATTTTTCCGGAATAACCTAAGGTTGCTTTTCCTTTATAGTTGTCCTCTTTTTTAGCAAAATTATAACTAGCGGAAAGGTTAGCGGAAAGTTCGTTTTCAGTTAGTGTTTGAAAATACCTGTGGTTGTCAATACTGGCGTTTTTAAAGAAAGTGTAATTTGTTGATCCGTCTGAGGTAGGTACAAAAGTATTTTGCATACGATCCGGAATCGTGTTGTCAAGCATGCTGTATCCAATGGCCCAATTCGTATTCCATCGCTCATTAAGTTTGTGTTTACCTAATAATTGGTTTACAATTAACTGTGTTTTGTCAAAAGTTCCGCGTTTGATAAAACCAACAGGATCATTTCCGGGAAACTCAATGTATTTACCATCGTATTCGCTATAATCCTGTGATGTTGAGTTTAAAAACAAGGTAGTGAATAAGAGGGAGTTATTTGGGTTGATTTTGTAATTAGCGCTACCCATTACCGTAGTATTGGTGTTGTATTTATATGATTTTCTGTAAAAATCACTATTAGCTAAGCCTTGGGCTGTAATACTTGTTCTATAAACCCCTTCATTATATTTATTGTCATTGTCAAAGGAAGCGGTAATAAAGGTTCCAATGCTTCCATTTTCTCCTATATTGAATTTTTTTCCTCCTGATAAAGAAAAATTGTTGTTTAGTGTATATTTTCTTTCTTGTCTATCCCAACTTGTGGAGTAATTATAAGGTAGTAAAGGGTTGTTTGGAGCATTGATTTTGTTGAAGCCTAAATAAGACGGACCGTCCTGTAGGTAAAAATGATCTAATTTTAAAACATTAGTGTTTCCTCCAAGACCTAATCCTAATTCTACAAAAGGATTACCACTCATCTTTTTGGATACAATGTCAACATTGGCACCTGAAAAATCAGCATAATTTTGGGATTCAAAAGTTTTACTGATTCCAATGGATTCTACAATGTCAGTAGAGAATATATCTAAAAGGATATTTTTATTAGAAGGATTATTAGAAGGTAATGGCAAACCGTTTAAGGTTGTAACATTGTAACGATCTCCTAAACCTCTCACAAATACACTTCCTGAGCCTTCCTGTTTGGTAATACCACTAACTTTAGTTACTGCCGAAGCAACATCACTCACCCCTTTTCTGGATAATTCCTGAGCGCCAATTGCCTGTTTGATTTCCACTGCATTTTTTTGTTCTAATAATAAAGCCGTTTCTTTTTGTCTGTTTACCGTTGCAGTAACTACTACATCTTTAAGCGCATAAGCTCCCGAAGACAAGGCCTGATTCATTTCAATTTTAGCGCCGGCAGTAACTTTTACCGGAACATCTTTCGGTTCGTATCCTACAAATGAGAATTGTACTACATAGTTTCCGGGAGCAATACTAATCGTATATTTTCCATCTATGTCGGTAGTTGCATTTACTTTAGTTCCTTTTACATTAACATTGGCAAAGGGTAATGTTTCGTTGTTGGAATCTTTGTCTGTTATTACCCCTGAAATAGTACCTTTGGTTTGCGCAAAGCTTAGCGTAGTAATAAAAAGTGTTAGAATAAATAATCTAAGTTTCATGTTTTCTTTAAATTTTCTGCAAAGAAATGGTAGCTTTGTAAAGTTGATGTTAATCAGTTGTTACGATTATGTTGGTAAAATATTACTAAATTGTTATCTTTTTAAATTACGGTTAACAGGAGTTTTATGCTGTTTTTTTATTGTTACATTTACAACGCAAAAGAAAATTTGCTAGATTATGAAAAAGAAAAACACGAAGATTTTACTGGTAGATGACGAACCAGATATTTTAGAAATTGTAGGTTATAATTTGACTCAGGAAGGCTACCAAATTGTTACAGCTTCTAATGGAAAAGAAGCGATAGCTAAGGCTAAAAAAGAATTGCCTAACCTAATTATAATGGATGTAATGATGCCTGAAATGGACGGCATGGAAGCCTGTGAAAACATCCGGGCCATTCCTGAATTGAGCGATGTGATCATTACTTTTCTAACGGCAAGAAGTGAAGATTATTCTCAGGTGGCTGGGTTTGATGCCGGAGCCGATGATTATATTACGAAACCAATTAAGCCAAAGTTATTAGTAAGTAAAGTTAAAGCACTTTTGAGAAGATTAAAGGAAGAAGGTGCTCAGGACAGCGAAACGCTAAATGTAGGCGGAATCGAAATTAATCGTGAAGAATATAAGATTATCAAAGATGATGTAGAGATTGCTTTGCCTCGTAAAGAATTCGAATTGTTTTACCTTTTGGCTTCTAAACCAGGGAAGGTTTTTAAAAGAGATGAAATCTTAGATAAGGTTTGGGGGAACGAAGTGGTAGTAGGTGGAAGAACGATTGATGTTCACATTAGAAAACTTCGTGAAAAAATTGGCGATGATCTTTTTAAAACGATAAAAGGAGTAGGTTATAAATTTGAAGTATAATTATTGTTATTATCTTTGAAGTAACCTGATATAATTTTTTCAATGAAAATAAGTTTTAAAAAAACCTATAAGTTTGCCATAAAATCGGCATTTTACATCAGTCTTTTTTCTACTGCTTTTGTACTCGGTTTGGCAATGATAATTTTTAAAGTTGATCCTAAAAGTCTGTGGGTTTTTGGGATCATTTTTGTTTTTGCTATTTACCTCTTTTCTTTTTTGGTGTTGCAATATCGGGTAGAACGTTTTATTTACCGAAGGGTGAAAAAAATCTACGACGATGTTTCTTTGTTAGAATCCAGTACATTGATCAATCAACCCATAACTACCGACATGGAAACTTTGACCAGAGAGGTTAAAAAGTTTGCTACCGATAAAAAACTGGAAATCGAAATGCTACAGGTTCGTGAGGAATACCGAAGAGAATTTTTGGGAAATATTTCACACGAATTAAAAACACCTCTTTTTACCGTTCAGGGTTATATCTCTACGTTATTAGACGGAGCGATGGATGATAAAACCATTCGAAAAAAATATTTAAAACGAGCCGATAAAGGTGTCGAGCGTCTTATATATATAGTAGAAGATTTGGATATGATTACCAAATTAGAATCGGGAGATTTGAATTTGGAGATTACCGAATTTGATATTGTCGAATTGATTCGCAATGTTTTTGACTTATTGGAAATGAAAGCCGATAAAAAGAAAATTACATTAGCTTTCGAAAACGAATACATTCGTCCCAATTTTGTCAGAGCTGATAAAGACAGAATTCAGCAGGTAATTGAAAATTTAATTGTCAATTCTATTAAGTACGGAAAAAAAGGAGGTGTCACCGAAGTGGCTGTAGTGAATTTGACTAAAGAAAAAGTTTTGGTTCGCATCAGTGATGACGGTGAAGGAATTGAACAACAAAATATCCCGAGATTGTTTGAGCGGTTTTATCGCGTGAACAAAAGTGGTTCTCGTGCCGAAGGAGGTTCTGGTTTGGGGCTGGCAATTGTGAAACACATTATCGAAGCGCATAAAGAAAAAATCTATGTAGAGAGTGAATTTGGTATTGGATCAGAGTTTTCTTTTACCGTTGAAAAAGCAGGAGTAAAAGAAGAAAAAAAAGAACCTAAAAAAATAATAGATAAAGAGGAGGAAGACGAGGAAGAGGACGAATAATTTTAAAGACAATTTAATATCCTAATTTATAAAGAAGCCGTCTCAAAACATAATTTGAGGCGGTTTTTTCATTTCAGTCTATTTGGTTTGATTTTTACTTCTGCTGAAAAAAACTAAAATTGTCCTTAA
>NZ_NASZ01000002.1 GCF_014596575.1 Flavobacterium pokkalii
AAGGACAATTTTAGTTTTTTTCAGCAGAAGTAAAAATCAAACCAAATAGACTGAAATGAAAAAACCGCCTCAAATTATGTTTTGAGACGGCTTCTTTTTGTTAATAACTTCCCTTTTCATTCGCCTCAAAAAAAACTAAATTTGAAATTCAATTTTTGTGATTTTTATAAATTGCAAACACTTCAAAAACAGCTATGTATTTAATATTCGATACCGAAACTACCGGATTACCGAAACGTTGGGACGCTCCTATAACTGATACGGCCAACTGGCCACGATGTATTCAGATTGCCTGGCAGTTGCATGACGACATGGGACAATTAGTCGAACATCAGGATTATTTGGTGAAACCGGAAGGTTTTAATATTCCCTATGATGCCGAGCGAATTCACGGAATTTCAACCGAATTAGCAGAAGCTGAAGGAATCACTTTGGCTGAGGTTTTGGAGAAATTCAATATTGCTTTGGGCAAGGCCAAATTTATTGTGGGGCAAAACCTGGGGTTTGATGTCAACATTATGGGCTGTGAATTTCACCGAATGGGTGTGGATTCACCGATGGCTTCCATGCCTGTTTTGGATACCTGTACCGAGGTGACGGCTAATTTATTGAAATTACCCGGAGGTCGTGGTGGGAAATTCAAATTGCCTACATTGACCGAGTTGCACGAATATTTATTCAACGTTCCTTTTGCGGAAGCGCACAACGCCACTGCCGACGTGGAAGCAACTACCCGTTGTTTTTTAGAATTAATCAAAAGGGAGGTTTTTACCAAGGAAGAATTAGATGTTCCGGTTTCTTATTTTCAGGAATTCCAGGCCAGAAATCCGCAGGAAATTCAGCTTATAGGATTAAAACATATTAACCTGAAAGCGGCTTCGGATAAAATCAGAGAGCAACTTCAAAAGTCGGAAGTAAAAGCACCTGAAAGTACTATTTCTGAAGAAAGCAGAAAGGATTTTAAAGAAGCAAAATTTGCCCATTTACACAACCATACCCAGTTTTCGGTTTTGCAATCAACTATTGGAATTGGTCCTTTAGTTGCGGCTACTGTAAAAAATAAATTTCCGGCCGTGGCTATGACTGATACCGGAAATATGATGGGGGCTTTCCATTTTGTGAGTGCCGTGATGAATCACAATAAAGGAGCTTCTGCTAAAAATAAAGCTTTGGTTGAAAGTGGAGAAGAACCTACAGAAACAGAGGTAAAACCTATCGTAGGTTGTGAATTTAATATTTGTGAAAATCACAAAGATAAAACCAAAAAAGACAACGGATATCAGGTGGTGTTGATGGCTAAAAATAAAAATGGTTATCATAATCTGGCTAAAATGGCTTCGATTGCTTATGTTGACGGATTTTATTATGTGCCGCGTATCGACCGTTCGGTTGTCGAAAGATACAAAGAAGATATCATGGTTTTGTCCGGAAATCTCTATGGGGAAATTCCGAGTAAAATTTTAAATATTGGTGAAAACCAGGCAGAAGAAGCTTTGCTTTGGTGGAAATCACAGTTTAATGATGATTTTTATCTCGAAATCATGCGTCACAATCAGGAAGATGAAAACAGGGTCAATAAAACCCTGATAGAGTTTTCTAAAAAACATAATGTAAAGTTAATTGCGACCAATAATACCTATTATGTAAACAAGGAAGATGCGAATGCGCACGATATTTTGTTGTGTGTGAAAGATGGTGAAAAGCAAGCAACTCCAATTGGTCGTGGTCGTGGCTACCGTTATGGATTACCTAATCAGGAATATTATTATAAGTCGGAGGAAGAGATGAAAAAACTCTTTGCTGATTTGCCTGAAGCTATTATCAATATTCAGGAAATTATTGATAAGGTCGAAATTTACTCTTTGTACCGAGATGTATTGCTTCCAAAATTTGAAATTCCAGACGAATTTAAAGTTGCAGAAGATTTGGCTGATGGCGGAGTGAGAGGAGAAAATGCCTATTTGCGTCATTTGACTTATACAGGAGCAGAACGTCGTTACGAAGCAATTACGGATGAAGTTCGGGAACGTTTAGATTTCGAGTTGATGACTATTTCGAATTCAGGATATCCGGGTTACTTTTTGATTGTACAGGATTTCATTGCCGAAGCTCGTAAAATGGGGGTTTCGGTAGGGCCTGGTCGTGGATCGGCTGCGGGTTCAGCGGTGGCTTATTGTTTAGGGATTACCAATATCGACCCAATTAAGTACGATTTGCTTTTTGAGCGTTTCCTGAATCCGGATCGTGTATCTATGCCCGATATTGATATCGACTTTGATGATGAGGGACGTTCCCGTGTTATGGATTATGTAATTAATAAATACGGAGCCAATCAGGTGGCGCAGATTATTACTTATGGTAAAATGGCAACCAAGTCGGCTATTCGTGATACTGCCCGTGTATTGGATTTACCGCTTTTTGAAGCAGACCGAATTGCAAAGCTGATTCCGGCAATGATGCCCGGGAAATGGAATTTGGCTCGTTTTATTTCGGAAAGTGAGGATGATGTTAAAAAGGCGTTGAAGTCTTCCGAAGAATTTGATCGAGTTAAAGAATTAATTGCCATTGCTAATGAAGGAGATCTAGCTGGAGAAACCATTCAGCAGGCTAAAATTCTGGAGGGTTCGATGCGTAATACCGGAATTCACGCCTGTGGGGTGATTATTACGCCGGATGATATTACCAATTTCGTTCCGGTTACTACCGCCAAAGATTCTGATTTATATGTGACTCAGTTTGATAACTCGGTTGCAGAAAGTGCTGGATTGCTGAAGATGGATTTCTTGGGTCTGAAGACTCTGACTTTGATTAAAGACACGGTAAAATTGGTGAAATACCGAACCGGAATTGAACTCAATCCGGATAATTTCCCAATTGATGATGTCAAAACCTATGAGTTGTTCCAAAGAGGAGAAACAGTAGGGGTTTTCCAATACGAGTCGCCCGGAATGCAGAAATACATGAAGGATTTAAAACCAACGGTTTTTGCCGATTTGATTGCGATGAATGCCTTGTATCGTCCGGGACCTTTGGAGTATATTCCTTCCTTCGTTCGTCGAAAAAATGGAGAAGAAGAAATTACCTATGACTTAGATGCCTGTGAAGAATATTTAGGAGAAACCTACGGAATTACAGTATATCAGGAGCAGGTAATGCTTTTGTCCCAAAAATTAGCCGGATTCTCTAAAGGTGATGCCGACGTACTTCGTAAGGCAATGGGTAAAAAGCAGAAGGACGTACTGGATAAAATGAAAGGGAAGTTTATTGATCAGGCAGTGGCTAATGGTCATGACGAGAAAAAATTAGATAAAATTTGGACGGACTGGGAAGCTTTTGCGAGTTATGCCTTCAATAAATCACACTCTACTTGTTATGCTTGGGTAGCATATCAAACGGCTTATTTAAAAGCGCATTATCCGGCAGAGTATATGGCTGCGGTACTTTCGAATAATATGAATGATATCAAGCAGGTTTCCTTTTTTATGGAAGAATGTAAGCGAATGGGCTTGCAGGTTTTAGGACCTTCGGTAAATGAATCCTTTTATAAATTTACAGTAAATGATGATTATGCAGTTCGTTTTGGGATGGGAGCGATTAAAGGTGTAGGAGCCGGAGCGGTTGAAACTATTGTAGAAAACAGAAAAAACGGATTATACAAATCGATATTTGATTTGGCTAAACGTATTGATTTGCGTGCGGCTAATAAAAAAGCCTTTGAAAATTTGGCTTTAGCGGGTGGATTTGACTGTTTTACTGATACGCACAGAGCTCAGTATTTTCATGATGAAGGAGATGGAATAACCTTTTACGAAAAAGCCATGCGTTATGGTTCGAAATTTCAGGAAAATGAAAATTCGTCTCAGGTAAGTTTGTTTGGAGAAAGCAGCGAAGTACAAATTGCCGAACCTGTTGTTCCGCCTTGTGAGGATTGGAGTACGATGGAAAAACTGGCTAAGGAAAAAGAAGTCGTGGGAATTTATATTTCCGGTCATCCGCTGGATGATTTTAGATTTGAAATGAAATATTTCTGTAATGCCAAATTAGAAGCTTTAAAAAATATGGAAGCTTATGTAGGTAAGACGCTTACTTTGGGCGGAATTATCAATAATGTGCAACATCGTGTGGCTAAGAACGGTAAAGGTTGGGCTTCTTTTGCTTTGGAGGGTTATGATGAGAGTTATGAGTTCCGAATTTTTGGAGAAGAGTATCTGAAGTTTCGTCATTTCTTTATTCAAAACAATTTTATGTTTATCAAGGTGACCATAAAAGAAGGTTGGATGAATCAGGAAACCGGAAAAAAAGGAGAGCCAAGATTGCAGTTTGTGGAAATGAAGCAGTTGCAGGATGTATTGGAATCTTTTGCAAAAAAACTGATTGTGTTGTTAAATATTAAAGATTTGTATCCGGAATTTATTCATAAACTAAATCATCTTTTTAATGAAAACAAAGGAGAGCATCAGGTGACTTTTGAAGTGATGGAATTAGAAAGAATTAAAAAACTGATAGAGGTTGCGCCTGCTGTGGGAGAAAACGATGAGGTGGTTTTTGAAGAAGATAATGAAGATGCAGAAACTGCCGATATGCCGGAAAATAAAGCGGTTCAGGTTACCGAAGTCGAAGAAGTTAAGGTGGTGACTAAGTTGAGCATGGTAAGCAGAAGGTTGAAAATTAAAATTTCGACCGAATTGTTGCAGGAATTAGAAAAAATGCAGGTGAATTTTAAATTGAATTAGAATTTGACAGCAAATTAATGGGATAGCTGTTGAAAGTTTGGGTCTTTTTTGAGTTCATAGTGACTTATAATAATTAACAATACATTAATAGCCAAAACTAATTTTAGAATAGTGTTTAGTAAGTTTTTAATTTCTAAATTTGCAAGGTGTTTAAGGAATTAAAGACTTTAGATTTATAAACTTTTAAATAAAGAAATATGGCATTAGCAATTACAGATGCTACTTTTGAGGAAGTAGTTTTGAAATCAGATAAACCTGTAATGGTAGATTTTTGGGCAGCTTGGTGTGGGCCTTGTAGAATGGTTGGGCCAATCATCGATGAACTAAGCAACGAATACGAAGGTAAAGTTGTGGTAGGTAAAGTTGATGTAGATGCAAACCAGGAATTTGCTGCAAAATACGGTGTGAGAAACATTCCAACAGTGTTGGTTTTTCATAACGGAGAAGTTGTAGGTAAGCAAGTAGGAGTTGCTCCTAAACAAACCTACGCAGATAGCTTAGACGCTTTGTTGTAATCGTAAGATTATGATTTATATGAAAAAAAGGTTTGGCACAAGTCAAACCTTTTTTTGTTTATAACAGTTTAGAGGGTCTATCCTCTTTTCTCTTGCTTCTTTTCTCTATTATCTATTATCTTTTTAATACATTTGAGATATGAAGATAGAAACCCAAATAGAAAAAATATCCAGTTTTCAGCATCTGGAATTGTTGGCTAATCAGGTTGTGGAAGGTTTTATTTCTGGAATGCATAAAAGCCCTTTTCATGGATTTTCGGCTGAATTTGCGGAGCATAAAGTCTATAATACAGGTGAAAGTACAAAACATATTGATTGGAAGCTTTTTGCAAAGACCGATAGACTGTATACGAAACAATTTGAGGAAGAAACTAATTTGCGTTGTCATATTATTATCGATAATTCTTCGTCGATGCATTATCCCAAATTAAGTGGGAAGCAGCATTTTTATCAGAACAAAATTGGTTTTTCAGTTTTGGCTTCGGCTGTTTTGATGAATTTATTAAAGAAACAAAGAGATGCGGTGGGTTTGAGTGTTTTTTCGGATTCTTACGGATATTATGCGCCGGAAAAAGGCAGTGACCGCCATCATCGGATGATTTTGAATACGCTGGAAAATCTTTTAAAAGAATCTGCGGTTAAAAAAAGTACAGATACGATTACTTTTTTGCATCAAATTGCCGAGAAAATGTATCGTCGTTCGATGATTATTTTGTTTACAGATATGTTTCAAACTGCAGATGAAGATAAGTTATTGAGTGCTTTGCAGCATTTAAAATACAATAAACACAAAGTGGTTTTGTTTCATGTGATTGATGACAAAACCGAGTTTTATTTTGATTTTGACAATGCACCACGGAAATTCATTGATGTTGAAACCGGGGAAGAAATTTCGGTTTTTGCCGAAAATGTAAAAGAAGTATATGAAAAACAGTTGGATTTGTACTTTAAAAAATTGGCTTTGAGTTGTGCGCAAAACAAAATCAAGTATGTTCCGGTGAGTGTAAGAGATGATTTTGAAAAAATAATGCTGACTTATTTGACTGAGAAACAAAGTTTTGGTTAATAGTCGGAAAAATATTTTTTTATTTTTTATAAAAACACTTGTGTAAATAGAAATCTGTTGTATCTTTGCCACCGCAATAAAGCAGAGGTTTGGTAGTTCAGTTGGTTAGAATACATGCCTGTCACGCATGGGGTCGCGGGTTCGAGTCCCGTCCAGACCGCTAATATTGGAGAAGCCTTTCGTAACAGAAAGGCTTTTTTTTCCACTATACGGTATCGAAAGCTAGTTGTGTTGTTTGGTTAGCCTTTGTAAGCTAGCCATGGTTTATGTAGTTAGACCAATGAAAAGCTTTTCACTTAATTGTGAATGGCTTTTTTGATTTTAAAACAGCTCTGAGATTTAAGAGAAAAAGATTTTAAAATATTTTCATTTTGCTCTTGTTTTTAAAGAAAATTAAATTGTATATTTGCACTCGCAATAAAGCAGAGGTTTGGTAGTTCAGTTGGTTAGAATACATGCCTGTCACGCATGGGGTCGCGGGTTCGAGTCCCGTCCAGACCGCAAAATTTGCAAAAGCTCTTCATGAAAATGAAGAGCTTTTTTTATTTTAGAAAAATCAAAAAATGATTGTATTTTTATAAAATATTAGTCGAATTCAAAAATAAGGCCTTGAAGCAGTATTACTTTTTTTTAATTTTAGGTTTTTTTACTTCTTGTCAATATTTTGAGAAGCAAGTGCCTTCTGAAAAAGAATTATTGCAAAAAGAACTTAAAGCTATTAATTGGAAAGAGGTAGATGAGTATCCTTCGTTTACAGGCTGTGACAAGCTGACTGAAAAAATACAACGCCAACAATGTTTTTTTGAATATTTGACTCAGTTAATTCAAGATAAATTAGAGGTAGATACGCTTTCGGTTTTGTATCCTGAATTGGATACCATTGAAGTAAAAGTGACTGTTTTTCCGGATTCCCGAATGCAGTTTGAACCTCAGTTTTCTAAAGATTCCACAGCTTACAATATCATAAAAATTGACAGTATTCTGCACGCAAGATTGGTTAATTTTCCAAAAGTGAATCCGGCAATCAAACAAGGAATTCCGGTAAAAACCCAATTTATTCTTCCGGTGATTATCAAAGTGGAGTAGTTTTTAAGTCTGAAATTTTCTTCCTTTCCATTCGTATTTTCCAACTAAAGCATACAAAGCCACGCTAATGCTGAAAAACGGATACAATATACTTGCTGTTAAATAGGATTGTGTTTTGCTTTTTAAAAATACATTCGTTTTGTAAATCAATAAAAAATCGACACTTAGTTTTGTCAGGAGTAAAAACGATAAAAGATACTGATTCCCGTTTCCAAAACAGAAATTCCAAAGCACAAACCATAAACTGATATTTCCGCCAAAAACAATTAATCCCAAAGCTTTTCCAAAATTACTTTGATACGAAGTGGTTTTAGAAGCCCAGCGCACTCTTTGATAAAATAAATCTTTCCAGTTGTCTAGTGGTTTTGTGGTTACAATATGGTTTTCGGATTTTAAATAATGTACTTTTTCAGTGCCAAAATTTGGGGAGTTTATTGCTTTTTGCAAAAGGAAAACATCGTCGCCACTGGCAATTTTATTGTTGCCTTCAAAACCGTTTAATTTTTCGAAAAGTGACTTGGTGTAGGTCAAATTAGCACCGTTGCACATAAAACCTTTGCTTAAACCGAAACTGCCTATCGTGGCTCCCTGTAAACTGGCTAAATCCAATTGTTGGAAATAATGTAAAAAAGAATGATCTCCGGAATATTTTACGGCTCCGGCAATCATTTCTGGTTTTTGATTTTGAATATAATTATCCAAACTTAAAAGCCAGTTTTCAGGTACGACGCAATCCGCGTCGGTGGTGGTGATCCAGTCGTTTTTGATGTGTTTAATGGCGGTGGTTATCGCGTCTTTTTTTGGGGAATTTGATTTTCTGATGTTGTTTATAACCGAAATTTGAAATCTAATCCCGATAGCTACCGGGACTGGAATTTGGAATTCATCTGTTGATTGATCGTCGACCAAAATTACTTCGAATAAATTCGTTGGATAATTTAATTGCGAAAGACTTTCTAATAGTATAGGCAAATTTTCGGCTTCATTTCGAAAAGGAACAATAATACTGAAAGCGTTTTTTGGTTTTAAGTCTAAGTTGTCAAAGGTTTTTATTTTTGAAAAACCATGAATTAAAAGCAGTATGGTTGCAAAATAAGTGAATAATATGACGGTAACCGCAAGCATCAGGCTATAACGGTTTTAGTTTTGAAATTCAACACATAATAACTTCCGATGACAACGGGAAGTACTACGTTAAGAAACCACATTAGCGTAGAAATAAACACGACAATCCATTCGTTCACGCCAAGAATTCCAAAGAAATAAATAGCCACGCCGCCTTTTACCGCAAAATCTAAAAACTGAAAAGTAGGTAAGGAAGAAGCTAAAAAATAAACGCTGGCAATAGTTGCAATTAATGTTAAATAAGGTAAATCGACATCAAAAGCTAAGAATAAAAAATAATATTGATGCGAAAAAACCAAATATCGGCAAATGCCTAAAAGGATATTTTTTTGATGAATCGATTTTGGGATTTCGTTAATCTTATGAATCAGTTTTTCTATCGAATAGCCTTTGATAGCGAATTTTTTGATGGAAAAAAGAAAAAGAATAACAGCGATTAAAATTCCAAAAAGTATTAAAACCGTTTTGGGAGTAATTACATTGAAAAGAGAATTGAAATACAGCAACCCAAAAATCCCGAAAATAACCGTTAAAACCATTTGGATTCCGTTGCAAATCAGGTTTAGGAAAACTACTTTTTTAGCTTCCGATTTTTTGAAAAACAATGCTTTTCCGGCATATTCGCCCACGCCGTTTGGGGTGAATAATCCGGCTGTTAAGGCTGCTAAAACCTGTTTGGTCGATTCGCTCACACTGATTTTATGAATGTGTTGGGCTAAATTTTGCCATTTCAAAATTTCAAAATAACGATTTAAAACACTTAATAATAAGACAAAAGTGATTCCTCCAACGGATTGATTTTTCTGGAATAAAGTGATGAATTTTTGCCAGTCGAGTTTATCGTTATTTGCCAGTTGGTTATAAATAAACCAGAATGCGCCGCCAACAATCAAAATTTTGATTAGAAGTACTAGGAATTGCTTAGTTTTGTGTGGTATTGAAATCATTGGTGCAAAGAAACGAAAACTTTGAGCTTTGCACTTTAAACTTTAAATAAATCTTTTGGCTAACGAACGCATCATATTAGGAATTGATCCCGGAACCACGATTATGGGCTTTGGATTGATTCGTGTTATCAATAAAAAAATGGAGTTTGTGCAACTGAACGAGCTGCAATTGTCTAAATATGATAATCATTATCAAAAGCTGAAAATCATTTTTGAACGCACCATCGAGTTGATTGAGACCCATTGTCCGGACGAAATTGCAATTGAAGCACCTTTCTTTGGGAAAAATGTGCAATCGATGTTGAAATTAGGTCGTGCTCAGGGAGTTGCTATGGCGGCTGGACTTTCGAGAGGAATTCCAATTACGGAATACGAACCTAAGAAAATCAAAATGGCGATTACCGGAAACGGAAATGCCAGTAAAGAACAGGTGGCTAAAATGCTGCAACAGCTTTTAGGTTTGGCAGCATTGCCTAAAAATCTTGATTCGACGGATGGATTGGCGGCTGCTGTTTGTCATTTTTTCAATTCAGGAAAAGTCGTGGCTGGTAAAAGTTATTCGGGTTGGGATGCTTTTGTGAAACAAAATGAAGAAAGAGTTAAGAAGTGATCAGTGTTCAGTCTCAGTGCTGTAAACGGTGACTGCGATTGTAAACTAAAATAAATGTCAGGGATTTACATACACATACCGTTTTGCAAGCAGGCTTGTCATTATTGCGATTTTCATTTTTCGACTTCGATGAAAAAGGCAGCCGAAATGGTTTTGGCTTTGGCCAAAGAAATTGTCATGCGTAAAAATGAGCTTCTCGACTGCGCTCGAAGTGACAAAGATGAGCTTGTTGAAACCATTTATTTTGGTGGAGGGACACCAAGTAGATTGTCTATTGCTGATTTGAAATTGCTGATTGATGCCGTTTTTGATAATTATTCCATTTCTGAAAATCCCGAAATTACTCTGGAAGCCAATCCGGATGATTTGTCGGAAGAATATTTAATTGCGTTAAAACAAATTGGGATTAATCGTTTGTCTATTGGGATTCAGTCTTTTTTTGAAGAGGATTTACAAATGATGAATCGGGCGCATAATTCGGCTGAAGCCAAAAAATGTTTGGAACTAGCCAGTCAATATTTCGATAATATTTCTCTGGATTTGATTTATGGTATTCCGGGAATGAGTAATGAAAAATGGAAGCAAAATATCGAAACGGCTTTGCGTTTTAATATTCCGCATATTTCCAGTTATGCTTTGACGGTAGAACCAAAAACGGCTTTGAATAAACTGATTCAAACTGGTAAAATTGCAGAACCGAAAGACGAAGTTGCTTCGGAACACTTTATGATTTTGGTTGAAATACTCGAAAAGAATGGCTTTGTGCATTATGAGTTGTCCAATTTTGGAAAACCGGATTTTTTTTCAAAAAATAATTCGGCTTATTGGTTGGGAAAAAAATACATCGGAATTGGGCCTTCGGCGCATAGTTATGATGGAATTTCAAGAAGTTGGAATGTGGCGAATAATGTACTTTATATTAAATCCATTGAGGAAAATAAGTTACCCAATGAAACCGAAAAATTGTCGGTTGAAGACCGTTACAACGAATATATTATGACGGGATTGCGAACGATTTGGGGTGTTTCATTAGACAGAATTCAGAATGAATTTGGACAAGATTATTTGGATTATTTACTAAAGCAATCCCAGAAATTCCTGAATGATGATTTGCTTTTTATTGAAAATAACATTTTGAAACCTACTTTAAAAGGAAAGTTCTTGACGGATGGGATTGCATCAGACTTATTTTATTTAAATTTGGAATGATTGTTTAACCGCAAAGAAAACAAAGAAGGCGCAATGAGCGCAAAGCTTTGTGAGCTTCGCGTAAACCTTTGTGCCCTTTGCGGTTAAAAATATATGATAATAAAAATCAACAACTTCGAAGTCGATTTATCAAAACCCATTGATATTTCCATTCCGTTAACGAATACGGATGCGAATCCGATTGCCTGGTATTTGAGTAAACCGGAAATCAAACCGGTGGTTTTTGGTAATTGGACGGGAAGTGTTCAGTCAGGTGCTTCGACTAATTTTAATACCATTGTTTTTAATCCGCATGCTCATGGAACGCACACCGAGTGTTTGGGGCATATTACCAAAGATTTTTATAGTATCAATCAATGTTTGAAGCAATTTTTCTTTTTGGCCGAATTAATTTCAGTTCAGCCGGAACAGCAGAGAGAAGATTTGGTGATTACTTTAGAAAATATAACGACTGCGCTCGATGTGACATTAGAATCAGGTTTGGTAAAAGAAGCTTTAATCATTCGCACTTTACCTAATTTGGAAATGAAAAAGCATCAGAATTATTCGAATACGAATCCTCCTTTTTTGTCTGAAGAAGCAGCGATTTTTATTCGCGAAAGCGGAATTCAGCATCTTTTAATTGATTTGCCTAGTGTAGATAAAGAACAGGATGAGGGTAATTTATTAGCACATAAGGCATTTTGGAATGTGAAAAATGTGAGTAATTTGAATACGGATGCCCGACGGAATGCTACGATTACCGAAATGATTTATGTGCCGGATGAAGTTCCGGACGGCAATTATTTATTGAATTTGCAAATAGTTTCTTTTGAAAATGATGCGAGTCCGAGTAAACCTGTTTTGTATAAAATATGATTAGTGTTTCAATTGATAAAAGTAAGTTGGATATTGCTTTTATCCATAATTTTACCAAAGATATTTACTGGGCTGCGCCCAGAACTATGGAGGAGGTTCAGCTTTGTGTAGATTCTTCTTTTTGTTTCGGGATTTATCTGAATGAGGAGCAAATTGGTTTTGCGCGAGTGATAACTGATTATGTGGTTTTTGCTTATGTGATGGATGTTTTTATTGATGAAAAGCACCGAGGGAAAGGTTATGCTTCGATTTTAATTGGTGCTATGATGAAGGAACCTGCTTTACAGCAAATTAAAATTTGGCGATTAGCCACGACAGATGCGCATTTTTTATATGAAAAATTTGGATTCAAATTGTTAGCTCATCCGGAAAAATTAATGGAAAAAGTGTTGTGATGAATTTAGAAGAATATTACGAATATTGTCTTTCCAAAAAGGGAGTGACGGAACATTTTCCTTTTGATCAGGATACTTTGGTTTTTAAAGTAGGCGGAAAGATGTTTGCGCTTTCGTCTTTAAAACAATGGGAGTTGGGGCAGCCGTCAGTAAATTTAAAATGCGATCCTGATCAGGCTAAAGAGTGGCGGTTACAGTTTGAAGCGGTGCAGCCGGGTTTTCACATGAATAAAAAACATTGGAATACGGTTGCGATTAACAAGGATGTTTCGGATGTTTTATTGAAAGAAATGATTGATTGTTCTTACGAATTAGTCTTTGCTAGTTTGTCTAAAAAACTCCAGTCAGAATTGAAAGATTGAGAGTGTGTTCAAAATTTATTTATCTTAATAAAAACAAAAGTGAGTAAAATTTGTTTTTCTAAAATTTTTTTTCCACATTTGTCATGTAAACGTTTACATTTATCAAATTGTCAAATCTAAAAGCAGTAGCGGAACATTCTAAGGTTTCTATAGCCACGGTATCTAGGGTTATCAATAATGATCCTAAGGTAAGTCGTGAAACTGTGCTTAAAGTTCAGGCTTCGATTGCTGCTTTAGAATACAAACCTAACCGTGTTGCACAGCGTTTGAGAAGTTCTAACAGTAAAACAAAATTGTTAGGACTAATTATTCCCGATATTCAAAATCCCTTTTTTGTTGATGTGGTAAGAGGTGTTGAAGATTATGCTTATCAGAACAATTTTGCCGTTATGATTGGGAATTTTGGTCAGGATGAGAAAAAGGAAAAATTGTACTTGGATATTTTCCAATCGGAGAATATTGATGGATTAATCGTGGCGCCAATTCATGGGAAAGATAAAGGAATTGAGAATTTGGTTAAAAAGAATATTCCGGTGGTTTGTATTGACAGAGGTTTGACAGAGATTGATGTAGATGTGGTAAAAGTAGATAATGAGTTAGGGGCTTTCAATGCTATTGACCATTTATTGAATATGGGTCATAAAAGAATTGCTTTTATTTCGGGGAATTTTAAGATTCCAACCTATATCGAACGTATGTCGGGTTATAAAAAAGCTTTGGAAAAACATGGGGTTCCATTTGATGAAAGTTTGGTTTTTGCCCGAAATACCGATTATAAAAGTGGATTTGAAATAGCTCAGAAAATTTTAGAATTGGAACAAAGACCAACCGCTATTTTTTCTGGGAATAACTTGTTGACTTTAGGTGCGCTGGAAGCGATACATGCTGAAAATATTAAAATTCCTGAAGAAATTTCTATCATTGGTTTTGATGATATGCCTTGGTCTATTTCGTTGAATCCGCCATTGACAGCAGTGCGTCAGCCCGGATTTGATATGGGGAGAAAAGCAGCAGAGATGCTTTATGAAAGGATTGCAAATCCAGGGAAAAAGAAAGAAAATGTTATTTTGAAAACGGAGTTAATGCTGAGGAAATCGACTACTCGAATTGAGTAGTTTTTTTTGGTTTAAAAATGTAAACGTTTACATTTTTGAATTTAAAAGGTTTTTTAGTGTTAAAAAGTTGTTGTATAGAGCTTTATGTTAAAAGAGAAAGAATGAAAGAAATTGTAATTTTAAATCCTAATCGTGTTGTTTTCGGGGAGGGAAGTATGCAGCGATTTGTGGATGATTTTGTAGAAAAAGGTTTTAAACGTTTGTTTTTGTTGAGTATTACTGAACTTAGTCATACGTTGGCTTCTTTTTTAAATACATTAACATCACAAGGAGTTGAAATTGTTATTGATGAATCAATTGTAGGAGAGCCAACATTTGATGATTTTAATAAAACATTAGAAAAAGCCATTGCCTTTAACGCCGACAGTGTTGTGGGAATTGGGGGTGGAAGTGTTTTGGATGTGGCTAAATTAGTGGCTGCTCAGTTAAAAAACACGCAAACTTTAGACGAAATAAAAGGAATCGGAAATCTTAAGGAAAGACAAATTTATGTGGCTTGTATCCCAACGACTTCCGGAACGGGAAGTGAGGTTTCGCCAAATGCTATTTTTGTGAATGAATTAGGAGAAAAAGTAGGGATTATTAGTCCGTTTTTAGTGCCCGATGCGGCTTATATTGATCCGGTTTTGACGGTTTCTTTACCAAAAAGTATCACTGCTGCTACCGGAATTGATGCCTTAACGCATTGTTTAGAAGCGTATACTAATAAATTTGCACATCCTTTTGTGGATTTGTATGCTTTAGAAGGGGTACGACTGATTGCTAAATATTTAAAAAGAGCCTGTGATAATGGTTCGGATTTAGAAGCCAGAGCGCAGGTTGCCTTAGGGAGTATGTATGGAGGAATGTGTTTAGGACCTGTAAACACGGCTGCTGTTCATGCTTTGTCTTATCCGTTGGGAGTAGAATATCATATTCCACACGGATTATCAAATGCTTTGTTGTTACCTTATGTGATGGAATATAACATTGAAGCCGATGTGAGTAAATACGAACGTATCGCTGAGGTTTTAGGCGCAGAAAAGAAAGCGACTTCTAAAGAAACGGCTTTGGAAGGTGTGAAAATCATGAAGCAATTAATTGCTGATTGTGGTTTACCACTTACGTTGAGTGAGGCAGGGGTAAAAGAAGAATCGATTCCTCAATTGGCTGAAGGAGCCATAAAAGTACAACGTTTGTTGAAAAATAATATTAGAGAAATTGCCGTAGAAGATGCTGTAGCGATTTATCAATCGGCTTTTTAGATACATAAAATGAAGAAAATTAAAAAATATAATGGAGTTGTGGTACCAATGGTTACGCCATTGCGTGCCGATTTGAGTATCGATTTGGATGCGGCTGGTGTTTTGGTTAATCATTTAATCGAAGGCGGATGCCATCCTTTTGTGTTAGGAACTACGGGCGAATCCAGCTCGATTTCTTTGGAAAGCAAAATTGCTTTGGTCAAAAAAACTGTTGAGGTTGCCAAAGGGAAAGCGGTGGTTTATGCCGGAATTTCAGGAAACTGTTTCCAGGAATCGGTGGATCAGGCTAAAATGTACACCGATTTAGGAGTGGATGTTTTAGTGGCTCATGTACCGTTTTATTATCCGTTGAGTCAAAATCATATTTTAAATTATTTTAATCAATTGGCTTCGGCAGTCGCATTGCCATTGATTATTTATAATATGCCAATGACTACTAACATGTCAATTGATTTAGAAACGGCTGATGCATTGAGTAAACACCCAAACATTGTTGGCTATAAAGAATCCGAAAGAGGCGAAGAACGTATGGCAAAAGCCATCGGACTGTGGAAAGACCGTGAGGATTTCGCTTATTTGTTAGGTTGGGCGGCAAAATCCTATGAAGGAATGTTGCTGGGTGCAGACGGATTAGTACCGAGTACCGGAAATTTAACACCGCAATTGTACAGTACAATTTATGAAAGCGTTTTAGCAGGAAATAATGCAGCGGCTCAAAAAGCTCAGGAAAAAAGCGATGCGATTTCTAAAATTTATCAGGAAAACCAAATATTATGCAACGCTATTCCTATTCTGAAATCTTTATTGGCAAATTATAAGCTTTGTACTAAAGCCGTTTTATTGCCAATGATTGCTGTGAATGAAGCGGATGAAAAAACAGCATTGGAAAAAATTAAAAATTACGGAAACGATTTAAAAAGCATAAACAGTATTGAATAATGGAGAATAGAAAGCCAATATTAGGGATAACTATGGGAGATCCCGCCAGTATAGGACCTGAAGTAGCTGTAAAAGCTTTGTTAGATCCAAAAGTGTATGAAGCCTGTAATCCTGTTTTGGTGGGAGAAGCAGATGTTTTTGAGCAGGCAATTGCTTTTTGTGGTTTGGATTTAAAAGTAAATCGTATTTCAAAAATTGCGGATGCCAAATTTGAAAAAGGAACCGCCGATGTTTTTGATTTGAATTATATGAATATTGCCGATTTAAAAATGGGCGAAATCACTGCCGAAGCTGGAGATGTGGCTTTTAGAACAGTGGTTAAAAATATCGAATTGGCCTTAGCCGGAGAAATTGACGGAACGGTAACAGGTCCAATCAACAAAGAGTCTATTCAAAAAGCGGGACATATTTTTGCCGGGCACACCGAAATTTATGCGCATTATACCAATACCAAAAAATACGGAATGTTATTGGTGGAGGAAAATTTAAGAGTAATTCACGTTTCTACGCACGTTTCCTTAAGACAGGCGTGTGATTTGGTTAAAAAAGACCGAATATTAGATACTATTTACCTTATCGATGATGCCTGTAAAAAACTGGGTGTTCAAAATCCTAAAATCGGCGTAGCCGGATTGAATCCGCATGCCAGTGACGGAGGACTTTTTGGTTGGGAAGAAGAGCAGGAAATTATTCCGGCAGTCAATGAAGCTTTAGCAAAAGGCTATAATGTGGAAGGTCCAATTCCTGCCGATACTTTGTTTCCAAAAGCTATTGGAGGTGTTTATGATGGTTGTGTGGCTATGTACCACGATCAGGGACATATTCCGTTTAAAGCGGTTGGGTTTAATTGGGATCAGTCCAAAGGACAAATGAAAAGCGTTAGAGGTGTAAATATTACTTTAGGGCTTCCTATTATTCGAACTTCGGTAGATCATGGTACGGCTATGGAAATTGCAGGAAGAGGTATTGCCAGTCCGGATGCTATGGTGCTTGCTGTTGAATACGCGGCAAGATTACACAAAAATAAACAAGACAAGCAGTAGGAAGATGATAGCGGTTATTTCAGATGATTTTACAGGGGCTGCCGAAGTAGGCGGAATTGCCTTGCGCAATGGTTACAGCGTTACCATAGATACTAGTGTAAACGCAAATTACGACTGTGATATTTTGGTAATTGCAACAAATACGAGGTCTTTGTGTACAGTTGAGGCTCAAAAACAAATCAGGGAAGTAACGGAAGAATTGCTTAAATTGAAGCCCGATTTTATTTATAAAAAAACCGATTCTTTGTTGAGAGGCAAAATCGGGGAGGAACTTGAGGTGCAGTTAACGGTTTCCGGAAAGAAAAAAGTGCTGTTAGTTCCGGCTAATCCGGCAATGAACCGCACGATTGTGGACGGAATTTATTATTTGAATAAAATTCCTCTGATGGAATCTGATTTTTCCGGAGATGAGTTTGAAAGAAGAGCCACTTCCAGTGTTTTGGATATGATTGGAGACGAATACAGAGACCAGGCTTTTTCTGTTTCTTTGGGACAAAAAATACCGAAAGAAGGATTCATTATTGGAAATACGCCAACAAATGAAGATTTGATGGGCTGGGCCAAAATTATTGATGATACGATGCTGCCTGCCGGTGGAGCGAGTTTTTTTAATGCTATTTTAAGAACTATTAAAAAAGAAGAATCTGCCTTGAAAAAGGAATTCTCTTTTGGTAAAAAAGCATTGTACGTTTGCGGAAGTAATCATTTGCCAAGCAGAGAAGTGGTTCGTGAAGTAAAAGAAACCGGAGGAAGTGTATTGTATATGCCGAAATCTATTTTGTGTGCGGATAATTTTGAAGAAAATATTACGCAGTGGATTGATGCTATCACAGCTGCAATTGAACAAAAAGACAAGGTAATTATTGCTGTTGATACTTTGGAATGCAAGAAAACGGAAGAACTTTCCTGCAGCATAAAGGAAATATTTGCCACAGTGGTGAAAAAAGTGCTTGAAAAAGTAAATTTGGATGAATTATTGATAGAAGGTGGTGCAACAGCTTATGCTATTATTGAACATTTGGAATACAAAAAGTTTTACCCGGAGCAGGAATTTGCTCAGGGGGTAATCAGAATGAAAATAGAAGAAAAAAAAGAAATGCATTTAACCCTAAAACCAGGAAGTTATCAGTGGAATGAATCTGTCTGGAAATTTTAATTTTATCTAAATTATGAGTGGAGCCTCGTTACATTTTATCGATTATTTAATTATTGTTTTGTCTTTGGTACTGACCTTTTGGGTGGGAGTCAAGTTCTCTAAAAAGAATACCAATACGGAGCAATACTTTGCAGCCGGAGGCAGTATTCCGGCCTGGGCAGTAGGAATGTCTATTTTTGCCACTTTAATCAGTAGTGTGACTTTTTTGGCTTATCCGGGTGAAGGTTATAAATCCAACTGGATTTTACTGGTTCAGGGATTTATGGTTCCTGTTGTCTTGCTTTTTTCCATCCGTTTTATTGTGCCCTTGTATCGCAATGTCATTGGTTTGAGTGCCTATGAATATTTCGAAAAACGATTTGGCTATCTGGCGCGGGTTTATGGTTCTTTAGGCTTTATTTTTGCTCATTTTTCTAAAATGGGTTCGGTGTTATTTCTTTTGGCTTTGGCTTTGTCATCTATGACCGGAGTTGATGCTTTAACCGTTATTTGGATTATTGGTATTGCCATTATTTTTATCACTCTTTTTGGTGGAATGGAAGCCGTAATCTGGCTGGATGTGATTCAGGGATTTTTACTAATTTTAGGAGGAATCGTAGCTATCGCAGTTATTCTCTTTAAAACCGATGGAGGTCTTGGAGCAATAGTAAATTATGCTGTTGATAACGACAAAATAGGTTTCGGACCTTATGATTTTGACTTTGTCAACCTTACTTTTTGGGTGATGGTAATCAATGGTATTTTTTATGCCATTCAAAAATATGGAGCCGATCAAACGATTGTACAACGTTATCTAACCGCTAAAACCGATAAAGATGCGATTAAAGCTTCGGTTTTAGGAATTGCCATTACGGTTCCGGTTTGGACCGTTTTTATGTTTATTGGTACGGCTTTGTTCTCTTTTTATGCGTTGAATCCACAATTGCATTTACCGGAAGGGATCGCTTCTGATGCCGTTTTCCCTTATTTCATTACCACTCAATTGCCTCCGGGACTGATTGGTTTAATTTTGTCGGCATTGATTGCAGCGGCAATTTCGAGTCTGGATGCCGATTTGAATTGTTTGGCCGCAGTAGGTGTTGATGATTATTACAAAAGATTAAAACCGGGAGCTTCCGGTTTACAACATCTTAGAATGGGTAAAATCTTAGTAGTTGCAGCCGGTTTAGCCGCAATTTTAGTCGCCAGCGTTTATGTGTATTATGGAGAAGATGAAGGAATTTTGTCAACCGTGTTTATGTTGTACGCTATTTTTTCAGGTGGAATTGCCGGAATGCTATTGTTAGGACTTTTTGTCAACAGAGCCAACAGAAAAGGGTTGAATGTGGGGATTGTTGCCTGTATTTTGTTTACCGGTTTTGCGTTGCTGACTTCTACTAAAATAGGAACCGGAGAGGCCAAACACCTTATTCTGGATATGGGAGATTTCAATTATACCCATCATAAATACATGTTAGGTGTTTACAGTCATATTGTATTGTTTTGTGTGGGTTGGATTGCTAGTTACTTTTTTCCGAAAGAAGAAGTGCCAAATCATCTGACGTATTATGGTTATTTGGAGAAAAAAAGAAAAGGACTTATTTAATTTATTTCATAATTCATTTTGTAAAAAGCCTTGGTTGTATCGCAGGAACAACTAAGGCTTTTTTGTGTACTTTTGTTCCAAAGCAAAAGTTATAAAAGTAGCAATAATTAACTTCTATTTAGGAAATTAGCGCTTACTTTTGTAACAGAAAAAAAGACTATTTAATCCGTGTCCAAATAAATGAGGAACTCATGAAAGATCAAATTAAAAAATTTTTAAACGAGGAACAAGATCCGAAAGCCATTGAAAAAATCACTTCCAAACTGGATGATTTATTGATGAAGAATGAAGAAATAGGTTATATAGGGGTGCAAAAAAAACCAGCAATTACTGTTTTTCCCGACAGTATTGTTTTGACTAATAAACGAATTATTATTTGTCAGCCTAAAAATTTAGGACTTTCGATGGATTTTACCGATTATACCTGGGATCAAATTGAAGGAACTTTTGTTAAAGAAAATATTTTGGGTTCGGAGTTTTCTTTTTCAACCAAAACTGATTTGACCGTTTCCATTGATTATATTCCAAAAATTCAGGCCAGAAAGATTTATACGTTTGCCAAAGAACAATTGGATATTTTAAAGAATAACAGTAGTTCCAATGTGGCTGCACCGGAAGTGCTTCCCGAAGAAATAGAAGATATGGAAGCGGAAGAAGTAAGCCATTTTGCCGAAATCATTCCAACTTCTATTCCTGAGATTATAACTGAAAAAGAATCGTTTGCCGAATCGGTTTCTAATGCAAAAGAAAGCAGTTTTGCCGGATTGTCTCAGGACGAATTATTTGAAAAATTACAGAATTACAAAAAGCTGTTAGATAACGGATTGATTCTTCAGGGTGAATATGATGCCTTGAAGAAAGAAATTTTGAGTTTGATGTAGTTTAAATGTTTTTTAGATATAAATTTTAAAACCCCAACAAGTTTTGAATTTGTTGGGGTTTAGTGTTATGGTAAATGAATAGGGAGAAATTAGAAATAGATTGTATCTAAAAAATAATTTCGATTTGTTTACTAATTAAGCACCTGTTTCCCCAATCCGGCTACTGTTTTTTTTAAAATAGGCGTATCGTTTTAGTAAGCACCAAGATAGAAACTCCCGGAAGCAGCCTTTAATTTAGCTCCTTTTTTGATTCCCTTAGTTTTTGTGTTTACAATATAAATGTTACCATCTTTTCCGGCAGGAGTTAATGGAACGTAGATATTGTCATCTACAAGACCTATGTTTTGGAATTGACCTAAAGTGGTTGATAATGCGGCATCAGTTTCAATGTCTGTTGCTAATTTAACAGCAGTTTTATCATTTAGATTAATCAAAGCAATATATCCACCTGCTGCGCTTGTAGTTGTGTATAGCACTACAGCTACACCATCTTTAACATATCTCCAGGCTTTAATACTTGCGCCGGTAATTCCTAAGGCTGTGTTAAGATTAAAGTGGTAGCTTTGATCATAATCATTAGTTGTTTTACTGATACGTAAGATATCCGGACCAGAAGTTGCTGTTGCTTGGTATATATGGCCATCAGTGCCTACATATTGTGTCATAGTACGGTAGCCAAGATTATCTGTCATGGTGTTTTCAGAAGTGATAATTTTAGGATTTCTTAAAGAAGGATAATCTACCACATAAGTTACTGTTCCTAAATTTCTTTCGTCAGTCCTTGCCCAGCCATTAATAGCACCGGATGTTGCATTTGTAGTAACTGTACCATTGATGTCATGTCTTCTGATTCCTAAACCAATGTAAAGTTTGTCTTTAGCTTGATTTAAAACCGGAACGTCAGCTCTCCACACATGGTATCCTTCTGATTCTAATTCTGTTCCTAAATCCACATTAATTGATCCTGTATTTGTGATAGCGGTGTTATTTAGGTCAATATTGGCAATTTTTATGATTCCTTTTGGATGACGGTAAACATAATTAGGCGCAGTTCCAGTATAAGGATCTAAGGCATCTCCAAAAGATACACCTACACCAATACCTTCAGCTGCTTTAACCCAGCGTGGGGAAGTACCTAAAATTACGGCAGTATTCAATTCATAACCTACTTCTTTAAATTTTCCGGCACCCGAAACACTATATTTATTGAACACGCCGCCTTCTGTTCCGGTGTATTGAATGTTGTATAAAAATTTACCATCAGCAGAGGCTTGTACACGCGCAGTACGACTTGATTTTAAGGCAAAACCTTCTACATATTCGGCTCCGTTCATTTTAAATAAATCAACTTCATAGTTTGGATTGGCGGCATTTTCCGGAGTAATGGCATAGGCACGAGTACCGCCATTACCAGCAGTACCGTTGGCATCAGGGAAAGAGCCTGTTAATGTAATCCAGCGTGTGCCGTCATTTCCGGAATTATCTCCGGAATCTTTATTGTCATCATTACTACAGCTTCCTAATGTAAATGCTGTAATGGTACTAAATAATACTATTCTAAATAGATTTTTTTTCATGTTACTTATGATTTGATTATAAAAAATTATTAAAAGTGTAATTCAATTTGAAGTAGATGCCTCTGCCGGGTTTTTGTATTCTGAAATTGTCGTAAACTTCTGCGTTTGTCAGGTTTTTTACATCTATACTTGCGACTAGTTTTTTGGAAGGGAAACGGTAACTAAATCCCAAATCATGGGTAAATTGGCTTGGAGTCTTTGACCATTCAGGTTGTCCCCAAACGGTATAATATTCTTTGACATATCCGGTATTGTAATAGGCGTTTAGGATAGATTTTTTTTGGAAAATGTTATTAAATCGGTACTGAAAATTAGCATTAAAGGTAAAATAAGGTTCGTTCACTACCTGTTGTCCGTAAAAGGTGTGAGGATTGCCATTATTGTCAAATTTTTGTTTGAAAACATTATTGAATTGGGAAAAATTTAAAGCTGCATTAAATCGGCTGTTGTAGATGTAAATAATTTCGGCTTCCATGCCTCGGGCTTGAGTTCTTCCTAAATTGACGTATCGGGTTGTTTGAATATCCGCATCCGATTCTTCCTCAATTTCAGTTACATCTACCGCTTGTTGCGTGATTTTTTTATAACCATTTCTCCAAAAAGCGTTGGCATAAAAAGAGACTCTGTGCTTGCCAAAGTCTAATGCACCGTAGCGGAAACCCAGATTGTAGTTAATGTTTTTCTCAGGTTCTAATCCAAGATTGGGCAGAATATTATTTTCAGGAGCTCCATACAATTGCATTTCTGTAGGCATAATATAAGAGTTCTCTGTGGAGGCAATAATGAATAGAGCTGGAATTATATTGTAAGAAGCAGTAGCACCATATCCAAAATTATGGTTAGAAGTTATCGTGTCTTTTTTTACAATCGAGTTGACACCATCCACGGTTACAATTTCTGATTTTGTTTGATTGTTACGATTGGTTGTGTACTTCCCTAAAATATTTGTTCGTAGTTTTCGGTTAAAACTTTCAGCCTCATAATTCATCGATAAGATATGTTTAGTGACTAAACTTTTAGTGGCTAAATCTTGCGATGCCGGATTGAGTAAATCTTCATCCTTTCTATTTGTTGCTTCGTATTTATGATTTAGCGATAAACGATGCCCAGGAGTAATAATATATCCCAAATTAGAACGGGAATTGGTAATTTTTCTATCTGTATTGGTCATGGTTTTTGGACCTTGTTGTCCTCCTCCTGTTCGTAGTGGAACTTTTTCTCCAAATTCAATGATTTCTCTGATAGTACCATCCCAGTTGTAGGCATAACTAACGGTGTCCTGTAAGTAGGTACTGCGTTCGCTTCGCACAGCATTAATATTTAATGCTAAATTTTTTATCAGGAAATTTTTCTTGCTATAATTTAATAATAATGCATGGGCTTCTGTTTCATTAAATCGGCCTACATATGGAACTGCCATAGTAATTCCATGAGGTATTTCAGTATAGTTACTTGATCCATTGTAACCAATGAAAAACTGATCTGCCCATTTGGTATCGGTAAAGCCAACTTCAACACGACCTCCCACAGATTTATAAGTGTTATTAAATCGTTTGGCCTTATACGGTTTGGTTATTTGTCCCAATTCATTAACATAAGTAGTTGAATTTCCCCAAGTTGTATAACTATTGTCGGTATAGGTATAAAAGCTTGATCCTCTGAAGGAAAGTCCTGTTTTTTTATCGCGGTAGCTTGCCCCTAAATCGGCTTGAAAAGTGTTGAAAGAACCGTAAGAGACAGCTGCCGTAGCAGTATTTTTGGATACATTTTTTTTCAATACTACATTAATTGCACCACCAACATAATCACCAGTTAAATGTGAAGGTAAAATTCCTTTATAAACTTCGATTCGCTCAATCATAGACGGAGGGATGTTGTTGAGGTTGAAAGACTGACCGAAAGTAGAAGCTTCAATTCCATCTATAAAAATTCCAATAGTGCTTCCAGACATACCGTTAAGATTGTACTCTACATTAGAACCGATTCCTCCATTTTGTCTTACACGTACACCAACAGATCTGTCCAGTAATTCATTGGTGGTTAAGTTTCTTAAAGATGCTTCTTTCGTTTCTATAATAGCCACTGCAAAACCCGAAGTTTCTGCTTTTTGTTTTTTTGATTTCCCTTTGATGCTTACGGTTTTTAAGTCTTCAATTTTCTTTTTTGGTTTCCCTTTATTTTCTGCAGGCTGAATTTTAGCGGGGTCGCTTACTTTTTCAGCTGTTTCATCCTGTTGTGAAAAGGCTGAAAGCGATAGTAAAAGAAACAACAGAGTATAAAGTGGGTGAGGAGTCATTTTAAAAATTTTGTGTTTTTTCTTAAATAATTATTCTTAATTAGATTTATTATAAATAAATTTGTCGCAAAAATACTATTGGAACACAAGAATAGAATAGGCTAAAACGGATTATTACTTTGTAAAAGCGGATTATATTTTGAAACTAACATCTACAATTTTAGGGCAGCAGCAAGCATTTATTTCTATAGAAACGGAGGATTATTATAATTCGAATAGTTCTCTTGCGGAAGAAAAAATTGTTGTAAATAGTGAGGAACATGATGAAATTAGGATCAGCAATCAGCGTGCGGATGGAATTTTAATTTTGGATAGTCAAATGTATTTTTCAAAGCCGAAAATTATTTTAACTCAAATTACCGGGGAATCCATAGTGATGAATTTTGTTTGTTCGAGTAATTTAGAAACTCATGTTGAACCATTGGAAAGGGAGCCTCTTTCTATAGAAAACACTCATAATATTCTGTATGCTGAAAATTTTAACGGCACATTTAAAATTCCTGCTTTGGAAGAAATTAATTGTTTTGCTGTTGTTTTGTCGCCACATTTTTATTTTAAATTAATTAATGAAGACAGGATGCTTCATAAAAAATTTTCTGAAAATATTACTCAAAAGAAAACAGGGTATTTAACACCTGAATATCTTCCTTTTAATTCGGGGATTCAGTGGGTTATTCACGAAATAAGAAATTGCAAATTTGAAGGTTCAATTAAAAAAATGTATTTGGAAACCAAAATTAAAGAGCTTCTTCTTTTTCAATTGGATTCATTACTGCAAAAGCCACAAAGAAATAAGGAAATAGATGAGGAAGATGTAAACAAACTTTTGAAAGCCAAATTAATTTTAGAAGAAAATTTTACTAATGCGCCTTCACTTCCGGAGCTTTCCAGACTGATATCTCTCAATGAGTTTAAATTAAAAAAAGGTTTCAAAGCTTGTTTTAAAACAACTGTAAAAAGTTATGTAACCCAACTCCGGATGGAATATGCCAAAGTTTTATTTAAAAATGAAAGGGCTAATGTTGGTGAAATAGCGTACAAATGTGGCTATAAGGATGTGTCGCATTTTTCGGCAGCTTTTAAATCGTTCTATGGTTTTACTCCAGCCAGTTTCAGAAAAATTAATCTTGGAACAAAAATTTACCTTTTGTGTTTTGATTTTTTTGATCTCCTTTATTTAGATCTTCTTTCATTAGACTGTTGCATGATTTAATTTTTACTTCAAAATCAATTTTTGGTTGGTGACGAAATGTTATTTTATTGTAAACAATAAAAATCTTACAGTTGAGAATCGTAACAATAGCTTAATTTTTTTCAGAATTTAAGTTAACGATTGATATATAGTTTTGCCTCATTAAAAAATTAAACGATGAGAAAAAATTATTTAGTTGTATTTCTTTTTTTGCTGACTTTAACAACGTTTGCACAAAAAGGGGTTGTTTCAGGAAAAATTTTAGATGCTGCGGATAAATTTCCTTTACCCGGAGCGATGGTTCAGATTGCAGGACAAAATAAATATACCATTTCGGACGGAAACGGACGGTACGAATTTTTAAACGTAGCTGCGGGTTCTTACGAAATTGAAATCCGATACATTGGGTATTCGCCGGCAAAAAATAATGTGACGGTGGTAGCCGGAAAAAACACTGTGGTGAATTTTAATCTACATACTTCGGGAACCGAATTAAACGAAGTAGTGGTTGGGGATGTTTTAAAAGGTCAGGCTAAAGCTTTAAGTCAGCAAAAATATAATAAAAATATCAGTAACGTAATTTCATCTGATCAGGTAGGACGTTTTCCGGATGCGAATATCGGAGATGCTTTAAAACGCGTTCCGGGTGTTACGATGCAAAATGACCAGGGTGAAGCTCGAAATATTATTATCCGAGGTTTGGCACCTTCTCTAAACTCAGTGACTCTAAACGGAGACCGAATTCCATCGGCTGAAGGGGATAATCGTAATGTACAAATGGACTTGATTCCGTCGGATATGATTTCGACAATTGAAGTTAATAAAACGCTAACTTCTGATATGGATGCCGATGCGATTGGAGGTTCAGTAAATTTAATTACCAGAGCTACTCCAAACGGAGAGAGAATCTCGGCTACAGTGGCGGGAGGGTATTTACCTATTCGTGAAAAAGCTTCTTATACTGCCGGATTTGTGTATGGAAATCGTTTTTTCAATGATAAATTCGGAGCTGTGGTAAGTGGTTCTTACAATAATGTAGATTATGGTTCGGACAACGTAGAAAATGAATGGACAAAAGATGAATTTGGAAACGAGTTTTTACAGGCTGCCGAAATCAGAAAGTATGATGTACAACGTATTCGTCGTAGTGCTTCAGTTGCTTTGGACTATAAATTTGATGCAAATAATACCATTTTTGCCAATGCGATTTACAACTGGAGAGATGATAGAGAAAATCGTTTCAGAACTACTTATGATGATATCGAAGCTATTTATGATGGGGAAGATATTATTGGCTTTGAAGGTCGTGTAAAACGTCAGACTAAAGGTGGAGTAGATAATAACCGAAACAAAGGAAGAAGATTAGAAGATCAAAGAGTTCAAAATTATTCCCTTCGTGGAGAACATTTAATTAATTCCAAATTAGATTTAGATTGGTCAGCTAATTATTCAAAAGCCAGAGAATACCGTCCGGGAGAGCGTTATATCGAGTACCGTCAAAAAGGATTAGATATTTTTCAGGATTTTTCAGAAAATAAATTTCCTTTGGTAACTTCAGATGGTGAGTCATTAGATAAATTAAAATTTGATTCGGTTACTGAAAATACCGATGATACTTCAGAAAGTGAATTTGGTGCTAAAGTAAATATTCGTATTCCTTTTACTATTATTCCAACGGAAAAAGGAAGGTTAAGAACAGGTCTTAGATTGCGTATGAAAGAGAAAATGAGAAACAATAATTTCTTTACTTACGAATCAATCAATGATGATATGGCTTTATTATCGGATGTTCCAACGAGTTTTTTTGATGGAAAAGGATTTAATCCGGGAGACAAATATGTGCCGGGAACTTTTGCTTCGGCTAACTTCTTAGGGAATTTGGATTTGAACAATCCAACCTTATTTGACAAAGAAGCTGATCCAGCCGAATATTTAGCGGTAAATTATAAAGCCAAAGAAAAAATTTATGCCGCTTATGTAAGATGGGATCAGGAATTTAATGATAAATTATCTATGGTTTTGGGTTTCCGTTCAGAAACTACACGCATCGATTACACCGGAAATCGCGTATTAGACGAAGAAGAATTAGAAGGAGAAATCAATACAAAAAATACCTATACGAATGTTTTGCCAAGTATCTCATTGCAGTACAATGCTACTGACAATTTGGTTTTAAGAGCGGCAGCAACAACCGCTTTGGCAAGACCTAATTATTATGCCTTAGCACCTTATGTAAACAATATTGCTTCGGATAAAGAAATTACTGCCGGAAATCCGGATTTGGATGTTACTTATTCGTATAATTATGATTTTATGGCTGAGAATTATTTCAAATCTGTTGGTTTGATTTCAGGAGGTGTTTTCTATAAAAGATTAAATGATTTTATTTATAATTATAGTGATAACCAATATACAACCGCTAAGTTTGCTGCTGATTTTCCAAATCAGGTTAACCCAATTCCAACAGGTGAAAACTGGTCATTTGTACAATCCAGAAACGGAAAAAGTGTAGATGTTTACGGATTTGAAGTAGCTTTACAACGTCGATTGGATTTTTTACCTGGTAAATTCTTAAAAGGTTTCGGAATCTATTTAAATTATACTTATACCAAATCGAAAGCGAAGGGAATAGCTGATGAAGATGGAAACGAAAGAGATAATGTAAGTCTTCCGGGAACAGCACCTCACATGTTTAACGGTTCCTTGTCTTGGGAAAATAAACGTTTTTCTGCCAGAGTTTCTACGAATTTTGCTGCTGATTACTTAGATGAATTAGGAGCAGACAGCTACCAGGATAGTTATTATGACAAGCAATTTTTCTTAGATGCAAATGCAGCTTACAAAATCACGCCAAACATTCGTCTTTTTGCGGAAGCAAATAACTTAACCAATCAGCCGTTGCGTTATTATCAGGGAGTTGCTTCAAATACGAAACAAGTAGAATACTATCAGGCTCGTTTTAACTTTGGTTTAAAATTTGACTTTTAATAATAAATAATAATTAATGATAAAGTTGGCAGGGTAATTTTATCCTGTCACTTTTTCGTTTAAAAGAAATAAAATGAAAACTATACATACTATTGTAGCTGTAACAGCAGCATTGACATTAAATTCCTGTGGAAGTTCTTTAGCACCTGTTAGAAAAGATGCTCTAAAACCCACAATTGTTACCCAAAAATTACCTCATGATACTGATGATCCTTCCATTTGGATTCATCCTGCAGATGTTTCCAAAAGCATTATTGTGGGTACCGATAAAGATTCTGATGGCGGATTGTATGCCTTTGATTTGCAGGGAAAAATTTTAAAAAAATCCATTCCTTTACAAAGACCCAACAATGTAGATATTGCTTACGGATTAGTAATAAACGGCAAAAAAGTGGATGTGGCCGTAACTACCGAAAGAGAAAACAACAAAATCAGAGTGTTTCGTCTGCCGGATTTAGAGTCGATTGATAATGGCGGAATTGCTGTTTTTGAAGGAGAAACAATGCGCGACCCAATGGGAATTGCTTTATATACGCGTCCGTCCGACCATAAAATTTTTGCTATAGTGGGAAGAAAAGAAGGTCCTTCCGGAAGTTACTTATGGCAGTACGAATTGAGCGATTCCGGAAACGGAACGGTAATAGGAAATGTAGTGCGTAAATTTGGAAATTACAGCGGTAAAAAAGAAATTGAAGCCATTGCCGTAGATAATGAATCAGGAACGGTTTATTATTGTGATGAGCAATTTGGAATCCGAAAATATAAGGCTAATCCGGATGAAAATGATAATAATGAGATGGCTCTTTTTGGTCAAAATGATTTTAAATCGGATCATGAAGGGATTGCCATTTATAAAAAATCAGCGACTGAAGGTTATATTTTGGTGTCCAATCAGCAAGCCAATACTTTTATGGTGTATCCAAGAGAAGGAGCTAATGGAAATCCGAATGAATATCCATTATTGGCCGAAATTCCAACTTCGACCATTGAATGTGATGGAGCTGATGTAACGAATGTAAATTTAGGCGGCAGTTTCCAAAACGGACTTTTTGTAGCGATGAGCAATGGCAGAACTTTTCATTATTACAGTTGGGATAGTATTCAGCAATTGATTGATGCAGCTAAAAAGTAAATTAGTTTTTTAACCGCAGATTACACAGATTAGCACAGATTGATTTCTGTGAGCTTAATTTTTTAATTCGTTAAATCTGTGGCTTCTATAAAAATCAATAGAAATGGCTTTTAAGCCATTTTAAAATTACAATTGACAAAAGGCTTTAGCCAAAATCTTAATAAGGATTTCGACTAGAGCCTTTTTGTTTTGTATAATTTAATCATCTGGCTAAAGCCAGACGCAATTGATACAAGAGTAAAGATTCTAAAATTAAAAAGCAAGCTTTGAATTTTGCAGGATCTGTTTATGTATGAAATTTTGTAATGATGCTTTTAAATTTGAAATACAATCAAAAAATATTATAATTAACTTAGGGTAGATATATTAGTTTATATCGTTTTAATATTTAATATCACTAATTGATTTTTAAACATTAGTAAATTGTATTGTTGTTTTTCAAGCATATTTTGAAAAATTTTTAAATTGCTTTTGGTATATGTTTTATTGTTCTTTAGGTCTTGAAAAACCTTGTCTGAGAGTTCTTTTTCAAAGGATTTTTTATATAAAGTTAGTAATTGCCCAAATGATACATTGGTATATATTTGATGGTTTTCACCATCATACAAGTCTATATAATCTTGGAGTATTTCTTGAACTTCTAGGTGTAATTTTTGTGTGGCTAGAAAAACACCTAATAAATTATTTTTTTCTTCAGTTAAGTCTGAATTAAACGTTTTATGGTATGTCAACCAAGCAATAACTAATCCTGCTATCCCTATAAATATATCCATACTTTTTTTTCAAATATAAGAAAATAAAAATGGTATCTGTTTTTACAAATGTCTTAATTTTTTATAAGTTAGTATTTCACCGGCTAGCGCAAGCGTTCCGCTTGTGCCCGTAAAGCAAAACGATTAAAAACAAGTATTCAGCCCAAAAACACAAAACCCGATAACTGAAAAGTTTCGGGTTTTGTGTTTTTATAATAAAATAGTTAGTCGGCTTATACTGTTGGTCCTCCGGCTAAAATTTCATCATTAGCGTAGGATTCAAATTTTATAAAATTAGATTTGAATTTTTGAGCCAGTTCGCGCGCTTTTATATCGTATAAGTTTTTGTCTTCCCAGGTGTTTCTCGGATTCAAAATTTCGCTTGGTACTTCCGGGCAGGTTTCCGGAATAGCCATTTTAAAAACCGTATGATTGTGATAGTTTACGTTGTCCAGTTCGCCGTTTAAAGCAGCCGTAATCATAGCGCGGGTGTATTTTAATTTCATTCGGCTGCCCGTCCCGTAAGCTCCTCCGGTCCAGCCGGTATTAATTAGCCAGACTTTTACATCGGTGTCTTTCATTTTTTGGCTCAGCATTTCGGCATATTTTGTGGGATGCAGCGGCATAAAAGGCGCTCCAAAACAAGCCGAAAAATTAGGTTGTGGTTCGTTAATTCCGGCTTCGGTTCCTGCAATTTTAGCCGTATAACCGGAAATAAAATGATAGGCAGCCTGACCCGGAGTTAGTCGGGCAATAGGAGGCAGGATTCCAAAAGAATCTGCCGTCAGGAAAAAGATATTTTTAGGATTACTGCCAATAGAACCCGGCTGAATGTTATGAATGTGTTCAATCGGATAACTTACCCGTGTATTGGGAGTAACCGAAATATCGGTATAATCGACTTCGTTAGTGCCTTTTTTGAAAACGATATTTTCTAACAATGCGCCTCTTTTTATCGCATTAAAAATATCAGGTTCATTTTCTTCGCTTAAGTTAACTACTTTAGCATAACAGCCGCCTTCAAAATTAAAAACGGTATTTTCACTAGTCCATCCGTGTTCGTCATCACCAATTAATTTTCGGTTGGGGTCAGCCGAAAGAGTCGTTTTTCCGGTCCCGGAAAGTCCAAAGAAAATAGCGGTTTCTCCATTTTTACCCACATTGGCACTGCAATGCATCGATAAGGTATTTTTAAAAACAGGCAGTATAAAATTCAAAGCCGAGAAAACGCCTTTTTTCATTTCGCCCGTATAGGCCGTTCCTCCGATGATGATGGTTTTTCGGCTAAAGTTTAAGATGGCGAAATTTCCCTGACGGGTTCCGTCTGTTTCCGGATCAGCCTGGAAACTGGGTGCGCAAATTAAAGTCCAGTCGGGTGAAAAATTAGCGAATTCTTCTGTCGTTGGTCTCAGAAACATATTGTAAGCAAAGAGATTTTCCCAGGGCGTTTCGGTAATTACACGAACATTTAACCGGTAATTCGGGTCGGCACACACATAAGCATCTCTGGCAAAGAGTTCTTTATTGGATAGATAGTCGGTTAGTTTGGTATATAGTGCATCAAATTTTGCAGCTTCAAAAGGAATATTGATATCACTCCACCACACTTCATTTTCAGTAATGCTGTCTTTGACAATAAAGCGATCCTGAGGCGAACGACCTGAAAATTTTCCCGTATTGATGGCTAAAGCTCCGGTGGAAGTTGCAATTCCTTCCCGGCGTTGCAGCGTCAAATCGTGCAGTTGTCCGGGAGTTAACTGGTAATGTATGTTGGCGTTTTTAATTCCGATATTTTCTAAAGAAAAAAGGCGTGTATCATTCATAAGAAAGCTTGTTAAGTGTTTGTTCCGGTTTCTATATAAAGATAAAACATAAATTTGAGTTCCTCTTTTGAAATGCTAATTTTTAGCGGACTTTTTTGTGATATTATAGAACAAAACCGCCCAGGCACTAATTAATAGCAGTCCGCCAATAGGTGTTACAAATCCAATGATCCTGAAGTCAAAAAACGGTGTAAGTTCATTGGTTGCCAATAAATAAATGGAGCCTGAAAACAACAGCACGCCCAAAAGCACCAGATTATAAATGATTGTTTTTGCTTTTGAAGTTAAGACTGGTACAAGTCCGATGAATAATAAAAAAAGAGCATGATACATCTGGTAGCGCACTCCCGTTTCAAAGGTTACTAATTGTTCTGCGTTCAATACTTTTTTTAGGGCATGAGCGCCAAAAGCGCCTAAGATGATAGCTATCATTCCGAGTATAGCGGCTGTAGAAATTGTTTTTTTATCCATTTTTGTTCTGTTTAGGTTCTCTACAAAAGTATTTGAAAACAAAGGAATCCGAAAGTTTTCCATAGGATAGTTTAGCTGGTATTATGCTAAAGTTTTGTGAATTTTTATTTGAGATGCTGTTCTGAGAATAAATTAAGACTCAGGTTGTTTTTAACTTCTATTTATTTAGTGATTATCACTTGTGACAGCACAAACATTTACCTATTTTTGAGTTCTATTTCCCCGCTATGAGACAGATTTTAATTATTGGTGCCGGTCGGTCGGCTTCTTCGTTGATACAATATCTTTTGGATAAATCGCAGGAAGAACAATTGCATTTGGTAATTGCCGATTTGTCTTTGGAATTGGCTCAGAAGAAAACCAATCATCATCCTAATGCGACTCCTATTGCTTTAGATATTTTTGACGAAAGTCAAAGAAAAGCCGCTATTCAAAAGTCGGATATTGTGATTTCGATGTTGCCGGCGCATTTGCATATCGAAATTGCCAAAGACTGCGTGCATTTTCGAAAAAATTTGGTAACGGCTTCTTATATCAGTGATGCGATGCAGGAATTGGATGCTGAGGTGAAAAAAAACGGACTCATTTTTATGAACGAAATGGGGCTTGATCCCGGAATTGACCACATGAGTGCCATGAAAGTCATTGATGAAATCAGGGAAAATGGCGGGAAAATGTTATTGTTTGAATCCTTTTGTGGCGGACTCGTAGCGCCAGAATCCGATACGAATCTTTGGAATTACAAATTTACCTGGGCGCCGCGTAATGTGGTTTTAGCAGGGCAGGGCGGTGTGGCCAAATTTATTCAGGAGGGAACCTATAAATACATTCCGTACACCAGTTTGTTTCGTCGAACGGAGTTTTTAGAAGTTGATGGTTATGGGAAATTTGAAGCTTATTCGAACCGCGATTCTTTAAAATATCGCAGCATTTACGGTTTGGACGATATTCTTACTTTGTATCGGGGTACGATTCGAAAGGTGGGTTTTTCCAAAGCTTGGAACATGTTTGTGCAGCTTGGAATGACGGATGATTCCTATGTGATGGAAGATTCCGAGAATATGAGTTACCGTCAGTTTATGAATTCTTTTTTACCTTATCATCCCACGGATTCGGTGGAAATAAAAACCCGTTTGTTGCTCAAGATTGATCAGGATGATATTATGTGGGATAAGTTGCTGGAATTGGATTTGTTCAATGATAATAAAATCGTCGGACTCAAAAATGCGACTCCGGCTCATATTCTCGAAAAAATTCTCAGTGACAGTTGGACGCTTCAACCCGAGGACAAAGACATGATTGTGATGTATCATAAATTTGGCTACGAAATTAACGGCAAAAAGGTACAAATGGATTCCCAAATGGTTTGCATTGGTCAGGATCAAACTTATACTGCTATGGCCAAAACGGTGGGATTGCCAGTAGCTATGGCAACCTTATTAATCCTAAACGGAAAAATAAAAACTCCGGGAGTTCAAATCCCCATTCGTAAAGAAGTCTATGTACCCGTATTGAAGGAATTGGAACAATACGGTATTCACTTCAAAGAAAAGCCAATGCCTTATTTGGGGTATAAGTATAGTTGATATTCGGGTAGTTTTTTTGTTGTACAGCATACATTGCTGTTGTAAAGGATGAAAAAATCCGCTTACTCTAAAATGAATGAACGGATTTTATTTTTTACTTAAGAGAACTTAGCGAAAATCTTAGCGTACTCTGCGGTTAAACTATTTCGATAATTCCACAAAATACTTATAAAACAACGGAATGGTTTCTATTCCTTTAAGGTAATTAAAAATTCCAAAATGTTCGTTGGGCGAATGAATGGCATCGCTATCGAGTCCAAATCCCATCAGGATAGTTTTGCTTTTGAGTTCTTTTTCGAATAAAGCAACAATAGGGATACTTCCACCTGAACGTACCGGAATGGCAGGAATGCCAAAGGTTTCGTTATAAGCCATATTGGCGGCTTTGTACCCTATGCTGTCAATAGGGGTTACATAGCCTTGTCCGCCGTGGTGGGGAGTCACTTTTACTTTTACTGCTTTTGGTGCAATGGCTGTAAAATGCTTGGTAAATAATTCAGTGATTTCCTCCCAATCTTGGTTGGGAACCAAACGCATCGATATTTTGGCGAAAGCCTTGGAAGGAATAACGGTTTTAGCTCCTTCGCCGGTGTAACCGCCCCAAATTCCGTTGACGTCTAAAGTCGGGCGAATGGCATTTCTTTCATTGGTTACATAACCTTCTTCGCCATATACATCATTTAAGTCTAATGCTTTTTTGTAGTCTTCGATATCAAAAGGAGCTTTGGCCATTTCGGTTCTTTCTTCGAGTGACAATTCTTCTACTTTGTCATAAAATCCCGGAATGGTAATACGATTGTTTTCATCGTGTAGGGAAGCGATCATTTTACTCAGGATATTAATCGGATTGGCTACAGCACCACCATATAAGCCGGAATGTAAATCTCGATTTGGTCCTGTGACTTCTACTTCTACATAACTTAAACCGCGCAAACCGGTGGTGATAGAAGGTTGTTGATTAGAAATCATTCCGGTATCGGAAATCAGGATGACGTCATTTTTAAGTTTTGCTGTGTTGTTTTCTACAAAAGTCTTAAGGTTCACGCTGCCAACTTCTTCCTCGCCTTCAATCATAAATTTTACATTACAAGGCAGACAATTATTAGAAATCATATATTCCACAGCTTTTACGTGCATATACATTTGGCCTTTATCGTCACAAGCACCACGGGCAAAAATAGCACCTTCGGGATGGATTTCGGTTTTTTTAATGAGCGGTTCAAATGGGGGAGAGGTCCAAAGTTCCATAGGATCAGGTGGTTGCACATCGTAATGGCCATAAACTAAGACTGTTGGTAAATTAGGGTCGATGATTTTTTCACCATAAACAATAGGGTAGCCGTCTGTTTCGCAAATTTCAACTTTATCACAACCCGCTTGTTCTAAACTTGACTTGACAGCTTCAGAAGTATCTATGACATCTTGCGAATAAGCAGAGTCAGCGCTTACCGAGGGGATTTTTAATAATTCAATTAATTCGTTTATAAATCGATTCTTGTTTTCTTGAATATAGGTTTTAATGTTTTCCATTTATTATGGGTTGTTTTTGATACTTTCAAAAATACAAAAAACAGAGTGAAAATTTTTTTAATTTTTTACTTTGAATATTGGAACTTATCCTTATATTTGCACCCACAATAGCGCGCGGATATGGCGAAATTGGTAGACGTGCCAGACTTAGGATCTGGTGCCGCAAGGCGTGTAGGTTCGAGTCCTATTATCCGCACAGAAAGCTTCTCAATTGAGAAGCTTTTTTTGTTTTATATGCTTTTTTAGAGGGATAAAAAAAGCACCATGAATTTAATCATGGCGCTTTCGATATTAGATAGATGTTTTTTATTTAGTTGTCGTATCCCGGATTTTGTGTGTATAACCCTGGAGCTGCTAAAAATTCTGAAAGTGGTAATGGATATAGTAATGAATTTTTATCAATTGTTCCAAGTTTGTCAGAGGTGTCTTCTGAGGTTTTCCAATTGTTCATAATAGTCACTGCATTCCCTGATCTGATTAAATCAAACCATCTGGTTCCTTCTCCAAAAAATTCCATTCTTCTTTCGTTAAATAATCGGTCTAAGTTTACATTTACTGCATCTCTGGCTAGTCCGCCTCTTTCTCTAATGTCGTTAACAATATCATCAACATCAGCTTGTGTTCCGCCACCGCCATGAAGCGTGCATTCGGCCATTAACAGTAAAACATCGGTGTATCTGATTACGATAAAGTCAACACCCCAATCGGTTCTTCCGTTACCATATCTTGAGGCATCGATATATTTTTTTACTAAAGGATTAGAGGTGTAAGTCCCTTTGTAAGTTCCTGATGCTACGGTATAGCTTTCAGCAAGTGTAACTGCTCTTCGGCTGTCATTTGTGTCAAACATTGCTAAGAATGATGTGGAGATAGGTTTGTATTCTAAAGAACCTTGATCGGATAAATTCAACGAAGCAAAGTATGGTTGGTATCCTAATTCTATTTGGAAATTGCCCCCAACTCCGTTTCCGGTATTTTGAGTATAAGGAATTACTAATACATTTTCTTTGTTTGCATTTCCTTCGGTTTTAAAGATGTTAGCGTAATTAGTATCAAAAACAAAAAGATTGCTTGTTTTGATGTCATTCAGTTGTTGATAAGCTTTGTCCCATTCGTTCAGTCCTAACATAGCGCCATCAATGCCATAATCAGGAGAAGATCGAGTCATATATACCTGAGCTAATAATCCTTTTGCTCCGTATTTTGTAACTCTTCCAAAATTAGCATTGTCATAAGAAGGAGGAAGGTTGTTCACTGCAAATAGTAAATCAGATAAGATTAAGTCGTAAATTTCAGTAATTGGAGTTCGTCCTATTTTAGCCACTTCTCCGGCAGTTAAAGTATTTTTAATTAAAGGAACTTTACCAAACCAACGAATTAAATCAAAGTAGCAAAATGCTCTTAAAAAACTAGCTTCGGCTTTCATGGTTGTGCGGTCTGTTTCAGAAGTGATTACGCTACCATTACTTTCCAGTTTTTCTAATAATTGATTGGCTTTGTAAATAGCGTTGTAATTACTTAAGTAAGCTTCTTTTATTAATGGATTAGTACTTAAAGCAGTGGTGAAGTTATTGATTCCTTCCCAGTTTCTGGATGCTTGGGTGGTGGCATAGAAGTTATCGGATCTAACTTCGCTTAAATTCAATATTCTGTTTGCATAACCGTACTCGTTTGCACCATGAAAAGCATATGAGTAAGTAGCGTTTCTGGCCTGAATAAAGTCGTTTGCAGTTGAATAAAAATTTTCTGTAGTCCCTTGCGACAATGGAATTTGATTGAGTTCACTTTCGCATGATGTCAAAGCAAAAATGGCAAGGAAATTTGCTATTATATAAATGTGTTTTTTCATTTTTGGTTTAGTTAAAATTAATATTAAGTCCTAAAACAAGTGATTTGGCCATTGGAGCTCCACCGTAATCTGCCGGAACAGGGAAGCTGCTGTTGCTGCTACCTGAGGTATTTGTGGCTTCAGGGTTGAATCCTCCTTTGTATTTGTCTTTGTAGAACCAGTTTTCGGCACTTAGATAAATTCGGGCATTGTCAATTCTGCTTAGAGATTTTAAAGCATTTGAAAGATTATATCCTAAAGTGATGTTTCTAATGCTGATGTAATCTGATTTGTATAGCCAATCGGTATTTGGAACAAAACCAAAAGTAGTTTTCCAGTTTCCTCTGGTTGCCGGATTAACATCAAGTGTATTCTCGACAGCTCCTTGGCCTGTACGGTTGATTCCGCGGCTTAATAAGCTGTAAATATAACCGCCATTTTGACCTTGTACTAAGATGTTTAAATCAAAATCTTTGTATTTAAAGGTATTGGTGATACCCCAAATGTATTTTGGATTTGGATTTCCAACATCAACCCTGTCTTCTGTGGTGATTTTTTTATCTCCGTTTTGATCTACATATTTTGGGTCTCCCAATACAAGAGGATTCCCTCCCCAGGTAGTGCCACCTGCGTCAATATCTGCTTGGGTAATTACTCCGTCTTGTTTAATAGCAAAGATGGTGTACATTGGTTTTCCAACTTCTAATTTGTAAAAAGGAACACCAGCACCGTACTCTGAATCGATTTCAATTTTGTCCTGATCTGGTCCTAATGCTAATACTTTGTTAGTGTTGTAGCTAATATTAGCTGATGTTCTCCATTGGAAATCTTTGGTGGTAATATTTGTTGTGTTTAGTTCGAATTCCCATCCATTGTTTCGTACTTTTCCAACATTGGTTAAGAAGCTGGTAAAACCTGATGCGGCTAAAATAGGTACGTTTAATAATAAATCACTATTTGTTTTAGTGTAATAATCAAAGGTTCCTGATATTTTGCCTTTTAATAAGCCGAAGTCAAAACCAAAATCATTGGATCTTGATTTTTCCCAGTGCAAATAAGGGTTTGGGATACTTGAAACTCCTTGTCCTAAGCCTGTTCCTCCGCCTAAGGCATAATTGTAAGAGCCTAATGTGGAAAATGCGGCATAGTTACCAATATTGTTATTTCCGTTTAATCCGGAACTGGCTCTTAATTTTAAGGAGCTAAGCCAGTCTATGTTTTTCATAAAATTCTCTTCTGTAACAATCCAACCTAAAGAGATGGAAGGAAAGGTTCCCCATCTTTGAGCAAAACCAAATTTTGATGAACCGTCTCTTCTGATACTGGCAGAAAGAATGTATTTCTCTTTGAAGTCATATTGTAGTCTTCCGAAATATGAGATTTGAACATTTTTTTCTGAATTAGTACTTCCAGTTGAGCCTGAAGGTAATGTTTCAATGGTGAAACTATTGTATAGATTTCCTGAAGAAAGATTAGATCTTGTGATTTGATATGAATTGTATGACTGTCCGGCAAGTAAAGTGAAATTATGATTGTCTTTAATTGTACCGCTATAAGTTAAGGTGTTTTCGTTTACAATATTTTGTCTTCTGTAGGTGTTATAACTTCCTCTGATACTTGCTAAAACATCATTTGGAGTGTATCCTTCAAAAGTATTGTCGGCATTGTCAAAGTTAATAGTACTTTTAGCATGTAAGTTGCTTATGATTTCATAGTCAATGTAACCTGATAACATGTTTCTGAACATCGAATTTCTTCCTGTTCTTTGTAAAAGGGGTAACATACTTGTGGTACTACTTCCCCAGGCATAACGTGTAGTGTATTTTTCACCTTCAGCATTTGGAGCGCTTTCAAAAACCGGAGTTGCGCCTAATGCTTTGTGTATTGTGCTGTCTTTTCCTTCAACTCCCGGATCGTTTTTTATAGAGTAGGAAGGAGCTATGTTTATTCCCATTTTTAAATGGTCTGAAAATTTTACATCTACATTTGCTCTTGCAGAATATAAGCTGTAGTCAGTTCCTATTATGTATCCTTTGTTTTTTTGGTAATTACCTGACACATAGTAATTAACCATTTCTGTTGCGCCAGAAGCAGAAAGTTGGTAATTGCTAAACATTCCGGTACGGAAAATAACATCCTGCCAATTGATGTAGTCTAATCCCGGATGTCCTGGTTCGTCCCATCTTGGATCGTACATGTAACTCGTATTGAATTCAGTAGGTCCAAGATCCGTAGCACTGGCTGCATTGCCGGCATTATAGGTTGCTCTTCTTTCGTCAACTGTTTGATCAGCTGATGCACCAGCGATTCCAGAGTTAACCCATTGGTAGTCAATCATCGTTTTAGCTCTGGCTATCCATTGTTCGGCATTTAGCATATCAACTCTTTTAGCTTCTTTGTTTACACCGGTATAAGTGTTAAAAGTAAATTTAGGTTTGCCTGCTTTTCCTTTTTTAGTGGTAATTAAAACAACTCCATTGGATGCTCTGGAACCATAAATAGCAGCCGCAGCTGCATCTTTCAATACTTCAATCGAAGCAATATCGTTAGGGTTCATGTTGTCTAATGGACTTCCGTTTGAAAAGCCTCCACTGCTGCTGGTGCCTTCAGTATGTATTGGGAAACCGTCAATAACATATAAGGGTTCGTTACCGGCAGAAATAGAACCTGTACCGCGGATGTTAATACTAAATGGTTGTCCTGGTAGTCCGGATGTTTGTTTAACTCTTACACCTGCAATTTGACCTACGAGTCCTTGGTCTACTCTTGAGATAGGTCTTTCTGTAAAGTTGTCTGTTTTAATTGAAGACATAGAGCCAGTGGCAAGTTTTTTCTTTTGCGTTCCGTATCCTACTACGACAACTTCTTCAAGTTCTGATTTGCTTGGTTGCAAAGAAATGTTGTAAGTACTGGCAGAGCCTACTTTTTGTTCGATTGAAGTGTAGCCTAAATAGGAAAAAATGATAATGTCTCCCGATTTGGCGGAAATCGAATAATTTCCTTCCATGTCGGTGGTGTTCCCTTTGGTGGTGCCTTTAATAAGTAAAGAAGCTCCGGGGATTGGTAGTCCTGATTCGTCACTTACTTTTCCTTTAATAACTTTTTCTTGAGCATAAGATAAGACGCTTATAGATAAGGTCAGAACTAAGCACAAAAAGTGGTTAACTTTTTTTTTCATAATTAGTTGTGATTAAGGTTAAAAAATTTACTCCAATTTAATGATTATGACAGGCTAACTGTCCTTTACTGTGCTGTAGTTAATTTTTTGTTTTTTATAAGTTGTTGTTTTTCAGATATTTGAGTTGTTTTTGTTTTGGGTTTGATTTGAGTAATTATAATGTTAAATAGACTGTTTGTGTATTTGATTTTAATGAATTATTGTTTTTTTGTTGTTTTTGTTAAAAAAAATGAATTATTTTTATTCTTATTAAAAAAAATAAATAAAAATATTATGAATAAATCAATTTATTTGCTTTTTGGGTTTCTTGTGGTGTTTTTTTCTTCTAAAGCCCAGTCAAATTTGAGTGTTGAAATTCCAAAAAAGACGATTCCTGTGATGAAAACCTCTAAAGAAAGTTCGCTTTTAGGACTTTGGGTTGATGACGAAACCGGACATAAGGTGGAAAAATTAGTCCAAAGAGAAGGAACTAATTCCAGTTTTTATTTTCATAATAATCCTTTTGTGAAATCGGCGGATGGCAAAAGCTGGCTGATGTTATTTTACGGAAGTACTAAAAATGGGATTCAGCTTTTTTCGATTGATTTAGCTTCAAAGAAAATCATTCAAATAACCGATAAATCTGGAAGTAAAGGAGGGGAAATTCTTGGGCGAAAAACCCGAAAAGTGTTTTACAGAATGAAGGATAGTATTTTTTCGACTCATATTGATACGCATAAAACCGAGTTTGTGTTTAAATTCCCTGAAGGAGTTCCAGGTTCGGTAGCGACATTAAATGCGGATGAAACACTTTTGGGAGGTGTTTTGTCTTCTAATGAGGAGCGGGAGATTTTTAGAAATAATCCGCAAAAAAGTGATTATTTCAATAAAATTTATGAAGCAAAGTTGAAACGAACATTAATCACAGTTGATGTTGCAACGGGAAAATTGACGCAATTATACTCTGAAAACGCCTGGTTGAATCACGAACAATTTTCGCCTGTTGATTCAAATTTATTTATGTATTGTCATGAAGGGCCCTGGCATAAAGTAGATCGCATTTGGAATATTGATATTCGAAATCCAAAACCAACTTTGATTCATAAAAGAACCGTAGAAAGAGAAATTGCTGGTCATGAATTTTTTAGTCCCGATGGAAAAACGATTTGGTTTGATTTGCAAATTCCTCGTAGTGAAACGTTTTATTTAGCGGGGAAAAATCTGGAAACGGGCATCGAAACCAGATATGCCTTAAAAAGAAACGAATGGTCGATACATTATAATATTGCACCAGATATGAAATCCTTTGCAGGTGATGGAGGTGATGCTGGTCAGGTAGCTCATGCCAAGGATGGGATGTGGTTGTATCATTTTGTGCCTAAAGGAGATAGTTTGGTTTCAGAAAAATTGGTAAATATGAAAAATCACGATTACCATTTAGAACCAAATGTTCATTTTTCGCCGGACGGGAAGTACATCATTTTTAGAGCCAATTTTGAAGGAACTACTCAAATTTATGCTGTTGAAATTCATAAAAATTAATGTAAGCAGCTAAATACTGAATTTGGTATTGTTGTTGTGGGCAGGACGGAGCAGGATGCAATAAAAATTAGAGTTCACTAATTTTAGGGGCTTTATTTAAAAAAGAAGAATTTCAACTTAGCTAATTTTAATCAACAATACATGAAAATAAAATACCATTGCTTTCCGGTTTTTCTTGGAATGCTATTCTCTTTAAATGTTTCAGGGCAAAGTTCCTGGCCAGAAATTAAAAATGTCAATAAGCCCTGGGCGCGCTGGTGGTGGATGGGAAATGCCGTTGACAAACCTAATTTAAAATCCAGTTTAATCGATTTTCAAAAAGTAGGAATTGGCGGGGTAGAAATTACTCCGATTTATGGGGTAAAAGGTGAGGAGAAAAACTTTATCGATTATTTGTCTCCAAAATACATGGAGATGTTGGCTTATACCGTAAAAACTGCCGACAGCTTAGGAATGCAGGTCGATATGGTACTGGGAACGGGCTGGCCTTACGGAGGATCGCAGGTCTCAGTAGAAAATGCGGCAACAAAGTTGATTGTTGAAAAATATGAAGTTCAAAAAAACGAACAATTCAACAAAGAGATCAAAACCGATGCGGCAAAAGAAAAAATTCCGGGGAAATTATTGGCCGTTGTGGCTTATGGCGCCGATGGTTCTTATCAGGATTTGACCAGCCAGTTAAAAGGCAATCGCTTAGATTGGAAAGCTAAGAAAACTAATTTTACGCTGTATGCCGTTTTTGAAGGGAAAACAGGGCAACAGGTAAAACGAGCAGCACCGGGAGGAAAAGGTTATACTTTGGATCATTATTCTCAGGAAGCGCTAAATGCCTATGTGGTTCCTTTTGATAAGGCTTTGACAGGTTTAGAAGGGAAATTAAGAGCAATTTTTAATGATAGTTACGAAGTTTACGGAACCGATTTTACGCCTAAATTTTTACAGGAATTTGAAAAACGTCGCGGTTATGATTTGAAAAAATACCTGCCGCAATTGTTGAGTAAGGAAGATACTGAAATTGGCAATCGTGTAAAAAGCGATTATCGCGAAACCATTTCGGATTTATTATTAAACAAATTTGATATTCCGTGGACGCAGTGGGCCAACGCTAAACAGTTTAAAACCAAGTTGCAGGCGCATGGTTCGCCGGGAAATCTGATTGATTTATATGCTTCGGCAGATATTCCGGAATGTGAAACCTTTGGTTCGATGCCTTATGATATTCCGGGTTTCCGACGTGAAAAAGAAGATATCCGCGAAGGAGATGCCGATCCGGTAATGTTGAAATTTTCTTCTTCGGCTGCACATATTGCCGGAAAACCGTTGACTTCATCAGAAACATTTACCTGGTTAAGAGATCATTTCAAAACGGCGTTGTCGCAATGCAAACCGGAAGTAGAAGATTTAATGCTTAACGGAATCAATCATGTGTTTTTACATGGTTCGACTTATTCGCCTAAAAGAGCCGAATGGCCGGGTTGGAAATTTTATGCTTCGGTAAATTTTAATGCTAATAATTCGATTTGGGAAGATGCACCGGGATTATTCGATTATATTGCTAATTGTCAATCGCTGTTGCAGGCAGGAAAACCGGACAATGAAACGCTGTTGTATTACCCAATTTACGACACTTGGGGAAAAACTTTAGAAGGAAATTTGTTTTTTCAGTTTAAAATTCACTCTTTGAAAGAATGGTTACACGGAACTCCTTTTTATGAAACGACTAAAAAACTGATGGAAAACGGTTACGGAGTCGATTTTGTGTCGGATCATTTTATTGCTCAGGCAAAGGTTGAAAACGGATTAGTGGTTTTGCCGGGCGGTAGTTATAAATCATTGGTGGTACCAAATTGTGATAAAATGCCATTGGCTACTTTAGAAAAATTGATTGAGCTGAAAAAAGAAGGAGCTGCTATAATTTTTGAAGGTTTGCCAAAATCTGTTCCGGGATTGAAAGATTATGAAAGTCAAAATCAAAAAATGGAAGCTTTGATTGCTTCCAATAAAACTTTGGTAAATCCGGTAAATGATTTATTTGTGGCTTTATCAGAGGCTAAGGAACAGCCGGAAAATTTAGTAAAAACAGGTCTGAAATTTATTCGTAGAGACATCAACGGAGATAAGATTTATTATTTGGTTAATCATACTTCTAAAGCAATTGAAGGTTATATTCCTTTGGCTGTTGCCAATAAAGAAGTACTGATTTTAGATCCGTTGAATCGAAATGTGGGTAATGCGATGGTTCAAAAAAATGGACAAACTACTTTGGTAAAACTTCGTATTGAATCCGGAAAATCAATATTGTTGAAAACTGAAAATACGGCTTCAGAAAAACCTTGGCAATATTATGATAGTTCGGCAGAACCAATCGCTTTAAAAGGAGACTGGCAAATTACTTTTGAAAAAGGCGGGCCAAAATTACCTGCACCGGCTAAAGTAAATTCTTTAGAATCCTGGACTAAAATTGGTCCGGATGCAGAAGCTTTTTCCGGAACGGCAGCTTATACCTTGCAATTTGATGCTCCAAAAATCGCTGCCGATAACTGGCAATTGAATTTGGGCGATGTGAGAGAAAGTGCTAAAGTTTGGTTGAATGGGAAATATATCGGGGCAACTTGGTCAGTTCCTTTTCAAATCAATTTGGGACAACTAAAGAAAGGGAAAAACGAATTGAAAATTGAAGTGACGAATCTTTCAGCTAACCGTGTTCGCGATTTAGAAATGAAAGGAAAAGAATGGAAAATTTTCTATGAAATTAATATGGTGGATAAGGATTATAATAAATTTGATGCGACTAAATGGGCACCAATGCCTTCTGGTTTGTTAGGACCGGTTACTATCACTCCTTTGAAAAACCAAATGAAATAATGGTCGTTTAATTTGATAAAAAAATCCCGGGAATTTTGAACTCCCGGGATTTTTTTATTGTTTTTGGGCAAACCATTTGGCGTTTTTGATGTTCTTTCCGGAACGAACAATAATCGAATCGGAGAGCGAACCTTTGATGTCTAATTGTACCGGATTTTTGGTTTGGAAATCAATTTGGTCAAACAATATATTTTTTGAATCCAATAAAAACAAGGTTGAATCTTTGGCAGTAATTGTACTATTTCTGAAAACAGCGTTGCGAAGATCATGTGCATTAAATAATTCGCCACAATTGACGGTTGCATTTTCAATAGTTAAATGATTAACCGGCGATTCCGGAATTCCGAAAACCTTGATGAAATTGCTGCAATTTTCGATGATAATATCTTTGATGGTAATTTTTTCAAATTTAGGAGTCAAAGGAGTGATGGCTCGGGCAGGTAAACGGTCGGCTAAATCGCCAACACTTCCCGAGGAACCGAGCATGTCCCATTTGATAGCTGTTTGGTCTAAATTCATTCGGATGCGTTCGTAAGTCAGGTTTTCGCCTCCACCACCACGATTTCTGCGGGTTTTAAAGCGGATTCCCACCCCCGAATCAATAAATACACAGTCGTGAACATAAAGGTTGCGAATCATTCCGGCGGTTTCACTTCCGCAGGTAATTCCGCCGTGACCTTTGAGTGCGAGACAATAGCGAACCACAATATTTTCGGTTGCTTTGTTAACTCTGATTCCATCTTCTGCACGACCCGCTTTCATCGTAAAACAATCGTCGCCGGTACTTAAGTTGCAATATTCAATCAATACATTTTTGCTGGAATCAATATCAATTCCATCGCCACGAGGCGTTCCAACCGAGTTTACTGTTACTCCACGAATAATCACATTGTCACAATAAATGGGAACGATGTTCCAAAAAGCAGTATTGGATAAAGAAACACCTTCGATGTAGACTTTTTTACAGTTGATAGGCGAAATAAACATCGGAGGAAAAATCCAGTCTTGTTTACTTCCGTCCACAATGCGTTCGGCTACGGGTGTTTTGGCATCAATCACATTCTCAATCACATCTTTGGTTAAAATGTTATTTCGGATAGAACCTTTTTGCGGACCTACAAGTTTTCCGTTTCCGGTTATGGCAATATTAGTTGCGTCATTGGCATAAATGCAAGCACCCAACGACATTACTTCGACGCCTTCAATTCGGGTGAAAACCACCGGAAGAAAATCTTTGATTTCACCGCTAAAAACTAATTGAGCATTATCTTCTAAATGCAGATTAATGTTGTCTTTAAGTTGAATTCTGCCGGTTTTCCAAATTCCGTTGGGTACAATGATTGTTCCGCCGCCTTTAGCGCTGAGTTCATCGATGGCTTTTTGAATACGATTTGTGTTTAATGCTGTTGTGGTTAAATCTAAAATGATTTTGGCATCTGGGAAAACCGGTTTTGCAAAACGGATGGTAGCAAAAGGTGCTTTTACCGGTGCAATTTCATCAGTTAAGTTTTTAACACCCACTTGTTCCTGAGTAGGGATTTGGCTTTTTTTAGTTGCGTTGCTGAGTTTTTTGTTGGAATTACAGGCTAATAAAAGGATGCTTATACTAGCCAGTAAGGTTGTTGTTTTTAATTTCATATAAAAGTATTGACTGAAAGAATGCTTTAAATTCTTCGTTAGGGAGTATTTTTCTAAACAAAATTAAATATTAATTTTAATTTAGCAGGATGCTACAGGATAGAAAGTATTGTAATTCATCCTAATTTTACCCGACTGCTTTTGAAATTCAAAACCAATTTAAAAGAAATAGTAATCCCAAAAGTTTATATAATGAAGAAACTGTGTTTGATTTTTATCTCATTTTTAGCTGTTCATTCGGTTTCGAGAGCTCAAAATCCTTTCAATAAAAAAGAAGTTTTGGCTCAAATGGAATTGGCTAATAAATATTTTATGGATAAATGGCCGGATACCGGAAAAACAATTGTGACCAACAGAGAACGTCCGAGTAATATTTGGACACGCGGCGTGTATTATGAAGGATTAATGGCTTTGCATGAAATATATCCAAAACAGGCGTATTATGATTATGCGTATTCCTGGTCAGAGTTTCACGGTTGGGGATTTAGAAACGGAAATGCCAACAGAAATGCCGATGATTATTGTGCAGCGCAAACGTATATTGATTTGTACAATATTGAGCCGGATGCTAAAAAGTTAAAAAATACCAGACAATGTATTAATATGTTGTTGAATACACCTCAATTAGATGATTGGTCGTGGATTGATGCGATTCAAATGGGAATGCCGGTATTTGCCAAATTGGGAGTTTTGGACAAGGATAATCGCTATTTCGAAAAAATGTATGAGATGTATATGTATTCCAGAAATCAGCATGGGGATCACGGATTGTTTAATCCTAAAGATGGTTTGTGGTGGCGTGATGCCGATTTTGATCCGCCGTATAAAGAACCAAACGGAGAAGATTGTTACTGGAGTCGCGGAAACGGTTGGGTAATTGCTGCTTTGGCAAAAGTATTAACTATTATCCCTGAAAATGCGCCTCACAGAGCACAATATGTAAGCGATTTGAAAGCGATGGCTAAGGCTTTGGTGCCTATCCAGCGTCCCGATGGTTTTTGGAATGTGAGTTTGCATGATCCAACGAATTTTGGAGGAAAAGAAGCTTCAGGAACGGCTTTGTTCGTTTATGGAATTACTTACGGAATTAACAGCGGAATTTTAGATAAGAAAACCTATTTACCAGTAGTGGAAAAAGCCTGGAAAGCGTTGACTACTGAAAGTTTGCAAAAAAATGGTTTCTTAGGATTTTTACAATCAACAGGAAAAGAACCTAAGGATGGACAACCTTTGTCAGTTGATAAAATCCCTGATTTTGAAGATTATGGATTGGGTTGTTTTTTGTTAGCCGGATCTGAAATTTACAAGATGAAATAAAAACTATTTTTTGAATTGAAAATAAAAAAAAGGGGAAGTTTGAGAAGCTTCCCTTTTTAGTGAATGAAAATTTCTAAGAGAAACCAAAAAAATAAAACATTTATGAGACACAGCATTTTAGTTGTTCTGATTTTTTTGAACAGTGTTTTTTCTTTTGCAAAAGAATTTTATGTGGCTCCTTCGGGAAAAGACAGTAATGATGGAAGTTTTGAAAAACCGGTAGAAACTATTAAACGAGCTCAGGAATTAGCTAATTCGGGTGATACCGTTTTTATTAGAGGTGGTAAATATGTGATGCGTGAAGACCAAATTTCCCAACAAAAACGCATTTGGGCTTATGTGACTTTGTTAGATAAAGATGGAATTTCGTATTTGGCGTATAAAAATGAGAAACCACTTTTTGATTATACTAATGTGAAACCCGAAGGGAAAAGAGTAATTGCTTTTTTGGTGAGTGGCAATCATATTCATGTCAAAGGATTGGAAATTATCGGAGTTCAGGTAACATTAAAAAACCACACCCAATCAGAATGTTTTGAAGTACGTGGTAGTAATAACACATTGGAACAAATTGACATGCATGATAATATGGCTATTGGAGTTTATATGTTAAGCGGCTCCAATAATTTGATTTTAAATTGTGATGCTCATGACAATTGGGATTCAGTTTCTGAAGGAGGAAAAGGAGGGAATACCGATGGTTTTGGCTGTCATTTGCAAAAAGGAAGTGTCAATAATGTTTTTAGAGGTTGTCGTGCCTGGTTGAATAGTGACGACGGTTTTGATTTGATTAGTAATGCCGAGCCGGTTTTGATAGAAAATTGCTGGGCGTTTTATAATGGTTATTCCAAAGGATTTGTAGGTCGAGCTGATGGTAATGGTTTTAAAGCCGGTGGTTATGGAAAAGGAAAAAGACCTTATCAGGATATTGTTGAAAATTATACTCCAATACCAAGAAATACAATCCGTTTTTGTTTGGCAGTAAGAAACAAGCAAAGTGGTTTTTATGCCAATCATCATTTAGAAGGGAATTTTTGGTATAACAATACAGCCTACAAAAATAGACGCAACTATAATATGGTGAATTGTCTGGCTTTGAACCCAACAGATTTTGGCACCGATGGGCCGGGTTGGAATCATGAATTGATAAATAATATTGGGTTCAATGCTCTTTCAGAGGAGTTGACTGATATTGATACTTCACGTTGCGTATTGAAAAATAATTCTTTTAATTTGAATTTTAAGGTTAATGCTTCCGACTTTGAGAGTATTGATGAAGATTTTTTAATTTCTCCGCGTCAGGCTGATGGTAGTTTGCCAGAAACCAAATTTTTAAAATTAAAACCAACAAGTAAACTAATCGATGCCGGAATTGATATAGGATTTCCGTTTCTGGGAAAAGCGCCTGATTTAGGATGTTTTGAAAGAAAATAAAAAGATAATAATGAATAAATTAAGATAAAAATGATTAGAAAGAACAAAAGACTATTTTTTGGAATTGCTTTTTTGATGACTTTGTCCTTTAATTGCTTTTCACAGGAAAATGCAGCATTTGCCTTATGGGATAAAATTCCCGGAGCGGTAAAAAATGAAACTTACAAAGAAGAACCCCGTTTGGATTCAAATGGAAATCGGACTGGAATTAGAAAAGTTACAGAACCTACTTTGATGCCTTTTTTAGTTCAAAATAATGGAGTCAATAATCCGGCTGTTATTGTTTGTCCTGGCGGAGGTTATTCGGTTTTGTCCATTGACAAAGAAGGAATCAAAGTAGCAGAATGGTTCAATTCTATTGGGGTTTCAGCTTTTGTATTGAAATACCGATTACCTTCGGATGAAATTATGAAGGATAAAACCGTAGGTCCGTTGCAGGATGCACAGGAAGCTATCAGAACCTTGCGTAGAAATGCCGATAAATGGCATATTGACCCTTCGAAAATTGGAATCATGGGGTTCTCTGCCGGGGGACATTTGGCATCAACTGCCTCTACTCATTATTTAGACAAAGTGTATGACCACAAAGGAGATATCAGCGCACGACCTGATTTTTCGATGTTGATTTATCCGGTAATTTCTATGGAAAAAGGAATTACACATAATGGTTCTAAAGAAAGTCTTTTGGGCAAAACAGCTTCTGATGAATTGATTGCCAAATATTCGAATGAAAAACAAATTAACGAAAATACACCGCCGGCATTTTTAGTGCATGCTACCGATGATAGAGCGGTTCCTGTAGAAAATAGTATCAATTATTATTTGGCTTTGGAAAAAAATAAAGTGGCTGCTGAGATGCATTTGTATCAGAATGGCGGACATGGTTTTGGATTAGGTACAAAAGGAACGCATACCGATTGGCCTACTGCATTAGAACATTGGTTGGTAGCCAATAAAATTATTACTGAAAAATCGGTTTATTTATTTTCTTATTTTAAAGGAAATGGTGAAGACGGTTTGCATTTGGCGTATAGCGAAGATGGTTATAAATGGCAGTCATTAAAAAACGACCATTCATTTTTAACTCCTGAAGTAGGTAAAGATAAATTGATGCGCGATCCTTGTATCATCAAAGGTGGTGATGGTTTGTATCACATGGTTTGGACGGTAAGTTGGACAGACAAAGGAATTGGTTATGCTTCTTCCAAAGATTTAATTCATTGGTCTAAACAGGAGTTTATTCCTGTGATGGCGCACGAAAATGAGACACGAAATACCTGGGCGCCTGAAATTACTTATGATGAGGTGAGCAAAGAATACATGATTTATTGGGCAAGCACCATTCCGGGAAAATTCCCTGAAACTCAAACTACTGAAGATAGTGGGTATAATCACCGAATCTATTACACGACAACCAAAGATTTTAAAAGCTTTTCGTCTACCAAATTATTGTATGAACCCGGTTTTAATGTGATTGATGCTACTATTTTGAAAGATGCCAAAGGCTATATTATGTTTTTGAAAGACGAAACGAAATTGCCGGTTCAAAAGAATTTAAAAGTAGCTTATAGCGAAAATTTAACCGGACCTTATACAAAAGCGAGTGCGCCAATAACCGGAAATTATTGGGCTGAAGGTCCAACGGCTATCAAAATTGATGGCAAATGGACGGTGTATTTTGATAAATACCGCGATCATAAATATGGAGCCATTCAACAAAGTGGAAATGGATGGGAAGATATTTCTAATAAGATGACTTTTCCTTCCGGAATTCGTCACGGAAGTGTTTTTGAAGTACCAAAATCGGTGCTTTTACAGCTTATGAAAGAATAGGTTGTAGCTATATTTGCTAAATTGATATAGCTTGTATCTTGCTCGGCCTCAGTAAAATCAATGGTTTTGCTGAGGTCGTTTTTTTATTTTGAAGTTTTGCAGGTTACTGCAGGATAGAGGAGTTGGTTTTTTGTTATTAATTGCGATAAGATTTACAAGTGTTGTTTGTACATTAAACATATTGACTTAAAATAGAATATGTTAAAAGCGATAAATGGCATAAGTAAAATCGAAATAATTAACCAAAAACCATAAACAATGAAGAACAACTTTACTTTTGTAAAAATGAGACTTGCTTTTTTTGCTGTCTCATTTTTTTTAGTTACCCATTTCTCGAATGCCCAAACTTACAATTGGGTGGGGGGAGTAAGTACCAATTTTTACGACGTGAATAACTGGGACAATCCTGCTATTGATTTTACTAATTTAGCTTATGCTAATTTAACTATTGGAGTAGGAAATCCATACAATCCGATAAATGTTGGACATTCGGGAAATGATGTTATAGCAAAACGTCCGGGAATTTTTACCACAAATGTTGGTGCGAATATTATTGTAACAGGTACACTTTACCCGAATAATGAAACGAATTTGAATGGAATAGTTACCTTAAATGGATCAGCAAATTTAAATAGTAGAAAATTCACTTATTTGGGTAAAGCAGCTACAGGAATTTTAAATATGAATTCCGGGATTTTTAATAGCAATTATAACTTTTATATAGGTAATGGTACTGGGGGTAATGGTACTGCAAATGTTTCGGGGGGAACTCTTTATGCAAATGCTAATTTGGAAGTAGGAAACGGAACAGGAAATCCAATTGGAAATTTGAATATTACCGGAGGAACAGTAGATGTTAAGACTGCCATAAATATTGGAACGAATGGTCATGTTTTTATCAGTGGAATTGGCCAACTGATCGTAACAGGTGACAAAAAAACAGTACTTGAAAATTATGTCCTTAATGGAAAGATTAGTTGTCCTAATGGGCAATCATTAGCAGTGGTTTATAACGGAACCCGAACGACTGTAAATATATCACAGGATCCAAATAGAATGATTCAGGAATTTACCAACTATATTATTTTGAAAAATGGCAAAATTGAGGCTAAAATTCAAAAAGGAACCAGTAATATTCAATCTTTAAAAATTAACGGAGTAGAAACGCTGTTGCAAACTAATACGGCTAATCCAACACGTGTAGGGACTTACTACGATTTAACCACTTCAGCCGGATTTGAAACGGTGGGTGGTGCTGCTTTTTCAATCAAAGAAGAAACGACGGATTATATTGATGTTGCTTTTAGTCGTCCATATGCTTCGGGAGTCAATGCTACTCCGGTGGATGTTGAGATTCATTATGTGCTAAAAAAAGACGATGTAGGTTTATATACCTATTCGATTTTAAGACATAAAGCTGAATATCCTAGTTTTGATTTGGGATCCTGGAGACAGGTGATGTGGATTAATAATGCGGTTACCGACAAAATTTGTGTGACGGACTTAAAAACCTGGAATATGCCTCAGCCGGGAGATAGCTGGGAAGCGACTGCTATTGCTGAGATTATTAAAATCACTTCAGGCGCTCGTGCCGGAAAGTATGATGGAAAATATGAGTTTTCGGAGAATTTAATTGATTTAAAAGCCTATGGGCATTCTTCTGATAAAAATAATTTAGGAATTTGGGCGGTGACGGCGAATCATGAATATTTTAACGGAGGGCCAATGCACCATGATTTGAATGCGGCTGCGGGAATTATCCATGTTTGTATGAATGGGGTACATTATAATGATAAAGGTTTTGTGATTCCTCAAGGTGAAGAATGGTCAAAAATTTACGGCCCTTATTTAATGTATGCCAATCAAAAATCCACAGCAGTGGCTAACTGGGATGAAGCTAAAGCCAGAGCTGATCAGGATGCAAACGAATGGCCTTTTGCCTGGTTAACTAATACGCCGGAATATCCATTGGCTGCGGGACGAGGTAATATTACCGGAAATTTTTCGATTTCTGATCCGTTAAAATCGGAAGTAAACGGAGGTAATGCATGGATTGGAGTTACCCAATTGAGTACGGATTCAGGAGGGAACTGGCAATTTGAAGAAAAAAATTATCAATATTGGGTAAAAACCGATGCTTCAGGAAATTTTAATATCAAGAATGTACGTCCGGGAACCTATACGTTATTTGCTTATAAAGATGGAACAACGGGAGAATACCGTCAGGAAACGGTGGTTGTAACTGCAACGACTACTACCAATTTAGGTAATGTAAACTGGGAAATTCCTCGTGTAAACGGCAAAATCGTTTTTGAAGTGGGTGTGCCAAACAGAACTGCTGCCGAATATAAGTTTGGTGATTTTGATTATTGCGAAGGTTTTGTACAGGATAAATTTGCCAGTACATTTACTAATCCAATCGAATATAATGTAGAAGACAGAAACTGGAGTACGGTACTTCCTTATGTTCAATCGGGGTATTTTAAAACCGATGGAACAACTGAAAGATGGGATTGGAACATTAATTTTACTTTAACAGGGACTATTCCAGCAACCGGAAATGCAAAATTAACTATTGCTTACGCAAGTTCAGATCATGCGCAAAACTGGATTTATGTTAATGGAAGCCGTATAACTCCAAGTCTTAATTATCCGCCCAATGGAGGTGGAAATGCTTTCTTGAGACAATCCAATCATGCCAAATATGGATTAGCCACTTTTGATGTTCCTTACAGTAAATTAAAAGCAGGGAAAAATACCATTACGTTAATTATGCCTTCTACTTCTTATTGGGGGAATCATGTGATGTATGATTATATTAGCTTAGAAGGGGATTTGTCTTCTACTTTTAATGTAATAGATACCGATAAAGATGGAGTGTCTGATGATTTGGATTTATGTCCGAATACGCCAACAGGAGAAACTGTTAATGCTTCTGGTTGTTCAGATAGTCAGATAGACGATGATAATGATGGTTATTCCAAAATCAATGATTGTAATGATAATGATGATGCTGTTCACGAGCCAATTTTGTATTATGTTGATGCTGATCATGATGGATTTGGGTCAACCGAAATAGTAATGTTGTGTTCATCAGTAGCACCGGAAGGATATGCGACAAATAATACGGATTGTGACGACAATAAATTATTATATGCAGATAATGATGGTGATGGTCTTGGTGCGGGTTCGGCTGTAGCCTGTGGTGTAGAAAACAATGATGATTGTGATGATACTAATGCTATTCAGTTGACAGCTTCAATTCCTGATGTGTATGCTGTTAACAATACACAGCAGAAAAACACCATTTATGTAGGTTATGGAGTTGGGTTTTTAAATATAAAAGTGGTACCGGCAGGCGGAACAGCACCTTATTCATATGTATGGAGTACTAATCAAAGGGATCAAACCATAACAGTATCCCATGCAGGAAGTTATACCGTAATAATAACTGATGCTAAGGGCTGTCAAACTTCAGCTTCTATTGATGTTAGTGCAATAAATGTACAATGCGGAAACTCAGGAGATAAAGTTATGGTTTGTCATAATGGTCAGGAAACTTGTATCAGTTCAAGTGCAGTTCAGGCTCATTTGAATCATGGTGACAAATTAGGAAGCTGCAATAATCCAGCTAATGGTATCACTGAAAATGTTGCGGTTTTCCCTAATCCGGTTGCTACGCTTCTAACTGTTAAAGTAGATAAGGTTTATGATGGAGCAGAACTTGCACTCTATGATGTTTTATCAAGAAAAGTGAAATCAGAACCTTTGATGGATACAATGCAATTGATATCGGTGAGTAATTTATACCGAGGGATCTATTTTTTACATGTTAAAAATGGACAATATTACACAATCAAAGCTATCATTAAAGAATAACGAATTCTTTTAAAATCAAAGTACATTACCCTCAAAAAGTTAAACACTATTGGGGGTGTTTTTATGGAAAGAAAAGTTAAGTACAATTATGAAATTAAAAGAAAATATTTTTTGAAATAATCCATTAATTATTTTAAAAACCAGATTGATGAGTTTGTATTAAATCAGTCTGGTTTTTGCATTTATAGTATATTTTCGGGTAAAAATTAACGGGTTTTGTTTTATTTTTTCTTTTTTGGTTTTTTATTATAAAAATATTTATACTTTTGGTAATCGATTACATTGTTTTTGTTAGAGAATATTGTTTACTTTTATAGAGTAGCAGAAGGGTTTAAAGGAAGAGTAGCAACTAAATTTACACTGAGATGGAAAAGTTTTTGACTAAAGAAATGGTTGATGAAGGGGTTTCATTTACAATGAGTTTGAGTGAAAATTCCAGGATTCCAAAATACAAACAAATAGTAGATTCTATAATTGAGAGTATCGCTACAGGCAAATTACAAATAGATCAAAAACTACCGTCGATTAACATGCTCAGCGAAGAGTTTTATCTTTCGAGAGATACTGTTGAAAAAGCCTATAACATTTTAAAGAAGCGAAAAATAATTACGCCTATCAGAGGAAAGGGTTATTATGTTACGCGAACCAAATTGATTTCTAAAGTCAATGTACTTTTTTTAGTCAATAAGTTGAGTTCTTATAAAATGAGGATTTATAATTCCTTTATCAATACTATTGGAGGAAATTCTCAAACAGATTTACATATTTATCATTGCGACCAAACACTTTTTTTAAATCTGATTGATAAGTATTTAGGGGCTTATGATTATTATGTAATTATGCCTCATTTTAAGACGGATAATTTAACTCATTTTAGTTCAGGCGAAGGCGTTTTACAGGCTATCAAGAAGATTCCAAAAGATAAATTGGTAATCTTGGATAATAATAAAGGGATTGAAGATTCTGAAATTGAAGTTTGTCAGGATTATGAAAATGATATTTACGGTGCTTTAAAGCAGGGAATTGAAAAAATTTCAAGATATAATAAACTGATATTAATTTATCCTGAAAGTTCCGTTTATCCTTATCCAAGAAGGATTTTGAACGGTTTCAAGCGTTTTTGCGTGGATTCAGGGATGGAGTACGAGGTGTTAAGAGAGGTTTATGACGATATCGTTTTGAAAAAAGGCGATTTGTTTATCACCATTGAAGAATCGGATTTGGTGAGTTTGGTGAAACAAATTCGTGATAAGGATTTTGAATTAGGAAGGGAAATTGGTGTGATTTCGTATAATGATACCCCGTTGAAAGAATTACTTGGAATTACCGTAATCTCTACCGATTTTAAAATGATGGGAGTAACTGCCGCCAATATGATTTTGAATAAAGAATCCGGAAAGATTAAAAATCCATTCAATTTTATTGATCGAAATTCAATTTAGATTTTTTTTCAGAAGAATAAAAAAAGAAAAACCTTGTAAATCAAATCACTTACAAGGTTTTTTGTTAAAATTTAAGTGTATAAAGAGGAGGCTTTCACACAAGCCTCCTCTTTTTTAGATATTAAAAATAACCAGGATTTTGCATTTCTTCTTTTTCTGAGGCAGTTAGAGGTCTTCCGTTTTTGGTAATACCATCTAAGAATGTTTGAGGAATCGGACGAAGATTGTGGTATTCTTGGATATTAGGTTTGGCTTCTGGGTTGAATTCTCTTGCTCTTGCTATTAAAGTTTTTGTTCTGCTTAGGTCTTCCCATCTGTGGAATTCTCCGCAGAGTTCACGAGTACGTTCGTTTAGTACTAAACAAAGCATACGATCATAATCGGTTGTGTAGCCTAATTTAGTAATAACAGCTTCATCAGTAGGAGGTAAGCTGCTGATACTGGAGATATTTAGATTGGTTGCATCGGTAGTAACTGTAATGTTATTGGATTCATAGTATGAGTTTTCAGGCATAAACGAAACTCCTCTACCTCCTTGTCGAGCTGTTGCCCATGCGGCACTACCATCAGTATAGGCTGCGCGATCTTCTCCGGATTTATACGTAGCGCGATTTCTAACAATATTGATATAGCTTAAGGCATCGCTGTAAGAACCTGTGCCTAATTTTGCCAGACGGATTTTAGCTTCTGCAGCCATTAAGTAAGTTTCGGCTGAACGGGCTAATATAATGTCTCTACTACCTTTTGTAGCATTAAAATCAAGTCTGGAGCCATCCATGTATTTGCTTAAAGAAGGGAATCGTACATCTTTCATTAAGCCAAAATTATCAGCGGCATAGGCTACAAATACGCTCGGAATTGTTTTTCCGGTTTTAGGATCAATAATAGTTCCGTTGTTTCTGGTTAAAGCAAATCGAGTGTCAGTAGGACTATTCATAATATACATAATTCCTAAATCGCCATTAACATAGCCACTTCCTGCTGCGGCATTATTAACCAGACTTTTAGTTTGAAAACTTTTCCAGAAACGGGAATCATTTACTTTATCATAAATATCATAAGTAAAATAAGTTGGTGCTAAACGGCTAAACGGTCTTCCCCCTGAAGTATTACGAATCATTTGTGGTAATTGATCATAAGTAGAAATGAAATACAAATGTTGTTGGTTACCACCAGTAGTTAATGCATTGGAGTTAAAATCTGCAGACAATATCAATTCGGCTAATTTTTCGTTTGGTCCATCAGCTGCTTTGAAATCCCATAAATTAACATAGTTAGGCGCTAAAGTATGACGCGTGATTACATCGTCACATAAGGTAACTACTTGTTGTAAGTCAGCTGCTTTTGTAGTTGAATTCCATGCATCATTGATTTCGCTCGCACGTGTTAAATAGGCTTTTGCTAAATAATGAGCAGCAGCATCTTTGGTTATTTTATTTGGTCCACCTGTGTTGACTAAAAGATTGTAAGCTTGTGTGAAATCTTCGATAACTTGGTTTAGAACTTCTTCTGGTGTAGCTCTGGTGAATTCTGATTCCACGGTGTTGCCTATGGATAATTTTAAAGGTACTCCTCCATATTGTCTAACTAATTTTAAATAATTATAAGCTCTCATAAAGTAGCCTTCTCCTAAAGCAATTTTTTTGATAGCGTCATTGGTTGAATTAATAGCTGTGGCAGCTTGAATTAATTGATTGGCATTCCCAATTCCAATGTATAAATTATCCCAGTTGGTATGTGCTGCAACTGTATTGGAGTTGGAAACTGTTACAAAGGAACCAAATCCGGAAGCATACGAATTCCACAGTCCATTTGAAGGGTCTCCTCCTACGTGAAATTCATCTGTTCCTGATTGGTTGGCTGTCAGAGGGACTTCACGATTCATATCTAAAGCAAAAACCTGATAATAAGTTCCTACTGAAAAAGCTAAAATTCCTTCTTCACTATTTAAATAATCTTTACTGTAAGCGGTAGTTAGTTTTTCATCTAAAAAATCCTGACTACATGAAGTACTTAATCCTAGAGTTGCAACTAGTATTAAATTGATGTATAATGTTTTGTAATTTTTCATAATTTATTTTTTTAAATCTTTAGAATTGAACATTTAATCCTAATGTAAATCCTCTGTTAGAAAAAGTAGTTCTAGTGTCTAAGTCAACCCATTTTACTTTTGAGAAAATCATACCTGGATTGGCTGCCTGCATATACACTCTTAATCTGGATAGTCCTAGTGTTTTTACAAAATCTTCTTCGAAGTTATAACCAAGAGAAATGTTTCTAATTTTTAAGAAAGAACCGTTTTTGTAACCAAAAATAGAATTGTATATGTCACCTGTACCGGCTGAAAAGAAAGGTTTTTGGTATTCTCCATCCGTATTGTCGTCTGTGTAATAATCTAATTTTCTCTGGCTGGTTTTTCCGCTTAAGTTTTCTCCTCCCACATTGTATAAATAGCCAAAACGTCCAATAATGAAAATTGATAACTCAATATTTTTGTAATTGAAGGTGTTAGTTAAACCAGCTATGTATTTAGGTTCAGTACTTCCTAAGACTTTACGGTCATCATTTGGTGATATTTTGTAATCACCATTTTGGTCTACTGGTCTGGCATTTCCAAAAGTGAAAATAGGATTTCCTGCCGGATCTTTAAATTTTGCCATTTCTTCAGCATCCTCTGGTCTCCAAACCCCATTATATTCAAATCCATAGATTACTCCTTGAGTTTGTCCTATGAATAAGGTGTTGTTGATGTCGTCAAATTTACCGTTTTGTAACTCAACTATTGTGCTTTTCTGGTAAGAGGCACTTAAGTTAGAACTCCATTCAAAGTCGGCTGTTTTTACATTTGTTGTGTTTAATGTTAATTCAATACCGTTTCCTTTTGTTTTACCCACATTTTGGAGTGTTGTGAGGTAACCTGTAACAGATGGGATGCTTCTTTCAAATAATAAATCATTTGTTTTTGAAGTATAATATTCTAAACTTCCTGATACTCTATTATTGAATAATCCAAAATCAACACCATAGTTGTATTGAGTTGTTTTTTCCCACCCTAAGCCAAAGTTTCCTAATTTTTGATTGTTTAAAACTCCAGATGATGTTGAATAAAGTACTTGTGTTAATGGAGGTTGAGTGTCGTATGGGTCAACCGCTGCATTACCAGTAACACCATAACCGGCTCTTAATTTTAAGGCATTGAGCCATGAAATATCCTGAAGGAAATTTTCTTTGTCAATACGCCATGCCAGAGAGGCACTTGGAAAATAATCGCCTCTGTTAATTTTTGCTAATTGTGAAGCGGCATCATAACGTAGAGATGCAGTTACTAAATATTTATCATCAAATCCATAGGTAAGCCTACCCATATAGGAGAATAATCCTTTTTCAGCGAAATCTGATGAATAATTATTTAGTGTAACATTTTGTGGAGTAAGTGCATTCCATTTATTTTCCGGATTTTTGATGTTTTCTGCTGACATAGTACTTACCTCATAAGTATATTGAGTTTGACTTTGTAATAAAGTGGCTCCAAAATCGTGTTTGCCAATTGTTTTGTTGTATAAAATCAAGTTATCCAATGTGTAAGAAATAACCTGGTTTTTTTCTAATGAAGCAAAACTGGTTCCTGATCGAGCAGAGGATTGACCATTTAGGAATACTCCGTTTCGGTAAGAAGTGATGTCAGGACCAAAATTTACTCTGTATTTTAATCCGTCTAATTTTTTTGAAAATCCTCCAAAATCGAGTTGAGCATAGAAACTACCAAATATTTTAAGTGTTAATCTTTGATCCTGAGAGTATTTATATTCTTGATAGACATTTCTAATAGTAGAATCTCCTCCCGGGTTTTGAATTCTGTTTCCGTCGGCATCAAGAGGTACTGCGTAAGGTAAATTTTGTCTGGCTGTGATGTAAATTCCATCAGAACTCGCTACTGCTGATCTTCCGACATTAGATAATCCATATTCATTTAAGCCATAACTAGTGTTAATATTAGCTCCCATTGAGAACCACTCGGTAGGAGTGATATCAACATTAGCAATACCGTTGTAACGTCGGTAGCTTTGACCTTTTAAGGTTCCGGTATTGTCCAGATATCCAAAAGAACCATAAGCTTTCATTTTTTCAGTACCACCGCTAACACTTAAAGTGTGTTGTTGTGTAACTCCGGTTTGAGTAACATATTTAGTCCAATCGGTAGTGCTTACTTTAGAACCATCCCAAGTTCCTCCTGCCCATCCTTTTTCTATGTTAGCCCAGGCTGAAGGATCAGCTGTTGCTAAAAAGATATCTTTGTCATTAGCTATAGTTGGTGCATTTCCAGGAGCAAATGCTGATGGGTTTGAGTAATATCTGGCCCAACGACGTAATTCTATATATTCACCGGCATTCATTAATGGGGCGAATTCATGAATTTTTTCAGTGCTTACAGCTGTGTCGTAGTTTAAGGTGAATTTTCCATTTTTCCCTTTTTTGGTAGAAACGATAATAACCCCATTAGCTCCGCGAGAACCATAAATAGCTGTAGCTGAGGCGTCTTTTAATACATCGATAGATTCGATATCATTTGGGTTTATGAAATCAATTCCTCCTGAGTTCAATGGTATTCCGTCTACTACGTATAGAGGTGAGTTAGAAGCAGTAATAGAACGTGATCCACGTATATTGATGTTTCCAACAGTTCCGGGACGTTCGTTAGAGCTAATGTCAACCCCGGCGGCTTTTCCCTGCATGGCCTGAACCGCATTTTGTACCGGTCTCGAGGCTATTTCTTCTGCTCCAACACTTACGACAGATCCTGTTAAGTCCTTTTTCTTTCTGGTTCCGTAACCTACTACTACAACTTCTTCCAGTTTTGCACCTTCTTCTTCTAATTTAATATTAATGGTTTTTTGGTTTCCTACTTTTATTTCGATTGATTTCATCCCGATAAATGAAGCTACGAGGATGTCTTCAGGTTTTGCTTTGATGGCAAATTTTCCATCAAAATCAGTTTGGACACCGTTAGTGCTGTTTTTGATTAATACATTGGCTCCGGGAATTGGCATGCCAGTATTGTCTTTGATGGTTCCTGTAATGGTATTGGTTTGTGCAAAAGTGTACATCCCGCTGAGTAGGATGCTGCATAAAACCAGATACTTTAAAAATAAATGTTTCATAAAAAATGGTTTTGGTTAATTAATTGGTTTAGTTGTGAAATGTGTTTGTGTTAATTTTTTTGGTTGTTTTTTTTGAAGTGCATAAAAATTGATTCTTTTTTTTGTTGATACTAAAATATAGTTAACTTTTTTTTAACGTATCCTGTATTCTGTAATTTTTCTTTTTTTTCTCGATATAAATTGTTTTTTCAATTATTTTTATTTAATTATTTGATTATTAGATTTTTGTGTTTTTGTTTGAAACTTTTTTACTTTTTATTTATATATGTTAGTAGGAAAAAACTAGTAGGTTTTCTGATGGATATTTAGGCTGGTTTGTTAAAAATATGTTATAGTTAATGTTGTGTGGTTCTTATTTTGAGACTTAATATAAGAACCAGTTTTATCTGGATTTTTGTTAAAAAAGCCTAATTAATGATGGTAGTGCATAACAGTACAGGATACTAAATTTCAATAAAAATCATAGTTTAGTCCGCATTTTTAATTTTAGAGCTCATTTATGACTACAAAAAACAAGTATCTGCTGTTTTTGAACTTTTTAATAGTTTTTTCTTTTACTGCGAGACTATCTGCTTCGGGGCATGAATCGGTGATTTATGAAGGAAATACAACTGATTCTAAAACAGTAATTTCCGAAAAAAAGAAAACTTTTTTCTTTGGTACTAAAACCAAAAAGAAGAAAAAAGGGATTCGCGTTACACAGGCTTTGGTATTTAATTCTAAAACAACTTATGGTTTCGATTTTGATACAGAAAGTAATGTGAAATTGGATTCGAATTCTTTTGTAGTTAATAAACCTACTTATTTTTCGGTGCAACTTCCTGAGGGAAATTATCAGGTTTCGGTAACTTTTGGAAGTAAAGAAAAAAATACAAATACCACTATTAAAGCCGAATCCCGAAGACTGTTTGTCAATCAGCTTTTGCTAAAAAAAGGGGAAACACTTACCAAAACCTTTACTGTTAATGTCCGCACTCCTAAGATAGACGCTGATTCGGAAATCAAATTAAAAGAGCGTGATTTAGGTCAGCTCAATTGGGATGATAAATTGACTTTGGAATTTTTAGGTTCTACAGCTATTCAGAGTATTGAAATCACTCCAATTGATTTTAAAACAATTTATTTGGCGGGAGATTCAACAGTTACCGATCAGGATTTAGAGCCTTGGGCTTCCTGGGGGCAGTTTATAACTAATTATTTGGATGAAAATGTAGCCGTAGCCAATTATGCGGTTTCGGGAGGGACATTGCGTTCGTTCAAAGCGGCTTTACGATTGAAAAAAGTCTTATCTGTAATTAAACCAGGAGATTATTTAATTGTAGAATATGCCCATAATGATGAGAAAGAAAAAGGAGAAGGAGTTGGTCCTTGGGAATCGTATTCGGCTTCATTGCACGAATTTGTGCAGGCTGCCAGAGAAAAAGGGGCATTCCCAATTTTAATCACACCGGTGCAAAGGCGGGCTTTTAATGAAGACGGAACGTTGAAACCTACCCATGGTGATTATCCTGATGCCATGCGAAAAGTAGCTCAGGAACTCAATGTCCCATTGGTAGACCTTACAAAACTAACCACTACTTTGTATGAAAGTTGGGGAGGTGAACCTTCGCGAAAAGCTTTTGTACAATATCCGGCGAATACTTTTCCGGGACAAAAAGAAAAATTAGAAGACAATACGCATTTTAATTCTTTTGGAGCAAATGAAATTGCACTTTGCGTACTCAAAGGACTTCATGATTTGAATAGTCCATTGGTACAATTTATTAAAAAAGATACGCCTCTGTATAATCCGAATCATCCAAATGCTTTTGCCAACTGGACCTTGCCAATGAGCAATCGTTTTGAAATTGTAAAACCGGACGGAAATTAATTCTTAAATAATCAAAAAAATATGTTTTTTAAAAAATCAATACCTGCGGCTTTTGCTTTGTGTTTCCCTTTTTTGTGCGGAATAAATGGAATGGCGCAAGAAACTAAAAAAGTTCTTCTCTCCGGAAAAGATTTTGAACATCCCGTTCAATGGGATTTTATGGTTACTGGAGGGAACAACAGTAAACAATGGTCCAAAATCAATGTGCCTTCTAACTGGGAATTACAAGGTTTTGGCGAATATACCTATGGACGCTGGTACAAAGAATTGAACCAAAAAGAGCCAAGCAAAGAAGAAGGTTTTTACAAACACGAATTTAAGATAGATGCTGCCGATAAAGGCAAAACGATTTATATTGTTTTTGGGGCTGCCATGACCGATACGGAAGTTAAAATCAACGGAAAATCGGCAGGGCCAATCCATCAGGGAGGTTTTTACGAATTCAAATATGATATTTCATCTTTGTTGAATTATGGTGGTACAAATGTTTTGGAGGCACATGTTTCGAAACATTCAGCTAATAATTCGGTAAATGCTGCCGAAAGAAAAGCCGATTGGTGGCTTTTTGGCGGAATTTATCGTCCGGTATGGTTGGAAATTTTACCATCAGAAAATATCGCTCATATCGCGGTTGATGCCAAAATGGATGGTACCTTGAATGCGGTTCTGGATTTACAGAATATTTCACAAAGAGGTACTATCGTTGCTTCGATTACTGCTGATGGAAGCGATAAAGTTCTTGGGAGACAGTCTTTTGATGTTAATGCCAAAGAACAGAAAAAGAATATAAGTACTCAGTTTTCAAATGTTAAACCTTGGAGTCCGGAGTCGCCTAATTTGTATCATTTAAAAGTAGAATTGGTACAAAATGGAAAAACTATTCATAGTGTAACAGAACGCATAGGTTTCAGAACTTTGGAGTTTATCAAAAAAGACGGAATTTATGTCAATGGTAAAAAGATTATCATGAAAGGAATCAACCGTCATGAAATCTGGCCGGAATCTGGAAGAAGTACCAGCAAGCGTTTGAGTATCATGGATGTGAATTTGCTAAAAGATATGAATATGAATGCGGTTCGTGGTCATTATCCGGCTGATAGTCATTTTCTGCAAGTTTGCGATTCCTTAGGGATTTTTGTGTTGGATGAATTAGCCGGTTGGCAAAATTCCTATGATACAGAGACAGGAACTAAATTGGTAAAAGAAATGGTGACACGCGATGTGAATCATCCGTCGGTTATTATTTGGGATAACGGTAACGAAGGTGGTTGGAATTATAAAGTGGATGGGGTTTTTAGAGACTTAGATCCGCAAAAACGTATTGTGATTCATCCATGGTCTGATTTTGACGGTTGGGATGCACATCACTACCCGGCTTATCAAACCGGAATTCACCGATTTGTAAAGGGAGAAAATGTTTTCTTTCCAACAGAATTCATGCATGCTACTTATGATAACGGAGGAGGTGCCGGATTGGAAGATTTTTGGAATCATTTTAAAGAAAGTCCTTTGTTTGCGGGAGGTTTTATCTGGGTTTTTTGTGATGAAGCCGTAAAAAGAGTCGATTGGACGGGAAAAGAACAATTTGATTCCAAAGGTTCTTTGGCTGCCGATGGCGTTCTAGGACCTCACCGTGAAAAAGAAGGAAGCTTTTTTGCCATAAAAGAAATTTGGGCGCCTATTCAATTTGCTCCTGTAAGTATTACTTCAAAATTTGACGGCACATTTTTTATTTCAAATGATTATATCTATACCAATTTAAATAGTTGTGCTCTGGATTACAAAGTGATTAAAGGAGACAAAAATGCTTTTTATGGAAATAATACAATTTCAGTTTTGGATAAAGGAAAAATTGAAATCCCAAGTATTGAACCGGGAGAAACTTCAAAAATTAAAATTCCTGTTGCAGCTAACTTTTTTGAAGGAGACTGGATTGAAATTACGGCTCATGACCAATATGGAAGAGAAATTTATACCTGGTCCTGGCCGATTCATAAAGGAGAATATTTTGCAGAGAAATTTTTGTTGAAAAAAGAATCAAAAGCAAAAGTTTCCATAAAAGACGAAGCAGCTTCAGTTTCTTTAATCAGTAAAGAAGTACAGCTTTCATTAGATAAAAAGACAGGAAAAATCATCTCTGTTAAAAACAAAAACGGAGTTGTGCCATTAACCAATGGGCCTACTCCAATTGGTATGAAAGCCGAGGTTAAGGATGTGCAATCAGCTATAGAAAATGGGGCTGCTGTTTGTACGGTGAATTATGTGGGTGGTATCAAAAAAATCAAGTGGACACTTACAGCCGATGGTCGTCTAAAAATGGAAATGTTGGCACTTAAGGACGCCGGAGCTAATAATGGTTTTGATGGAGCATTTGTACAGGATAAAGTAGATGCTTTTGGTATTACTTTTGATTTTCCTGAAGAAGGAGTGGAAAGTATCAAATGGCTGGGGAATGGCCCTTATCACGTTTGGAAAAACAGAATTAAAGGAACTACAACCGGAATTTGGGAAAAAGAATACAATCAGACGATTCCGGGAGAAAGTTTTGAGAATATGATTTTACCGGAATTTAAAGGCTATCACGCTAATTTGTATGCGGCTTCTTTAAAAGCCAAAGGGAATAACAGTTTCAAAATGTTTTCGGCTTCCGAAAAAGTGTTTTTAAGATTGTTTACACCTGATTTGCCTAAAAATGCATTTGAAGGATCTTATCCACAACCGGCTTTTCCGGAAGGAAATATTTCGTTTATGTATGAAATTCCGGCCATGCGTTCGTTTAAGCCTATCGAGCATCATGGGCCACACAGTCAGCCGGCAAGTATCCGAATTAAGAGTGGCGATGAGGGAATTCAAATGAATATTTGGTTTGATTTCAGAGCTGAAAAATAGTGGGGCAATCAAAAATAACAATAGCAACAATAAATATTAGAAAAATGAGAATGACCAAATTAATGCTTTTGGCTTTTTTAGCACTTTTTTTAGTGCAATTTCAGACAAATGCACAACAAAAAATTACAATTTATACCGTAGGTGATTCCACAGTTAAAAATGGGCGTGGTGATGGTACAGGAGGCCTTTGGGGCTGGGGCGATTATATTGGGCAGTTTTTAGATTCTACTAAGGTGAGAATTGAAAACCATGCTTTGGGAGGAACAAGTACCAGAACCTATCAAAATTTGGGATTATGGGATGCCGTATACAAAAAATTAAAAAAAGGAGATTATGTACTCATTCAATGGGGGCATAATGATGATGGACCTTTAAATGATACGATCAGAGCCAGAGGTACTATCAAAGGAATTTCAGGTAAGTCGGAGAAAATTGTAAATATGATTACCAAAAAAGAAGAGGTGGTGCATACTTATGGTTGGTACTTGCGAAAAGTGGTGAAAGAAGCCAAAGAAAAAGGCGCCATTCCAATCGTGATGTCTCCAATTCCAAGAAATAAATGGAAAGATGGAAAACTGCCAAGAAACAATACTTCTTATGGATTGTGGGCAAAACAAATTGCCGATCAGGAAAAAGTGACCTTCATTGATTTGAACGACAGAATGGCTTCTAAATTGGAGAAATTTGGAGAGGCTAATGTTACTGGAACTTATTTTTATAAAAAAGATCATACCCATCCGTCGGCCAAAGGAGCAGTTTTGGCAGCCTCTTCCATCATTGACGGATTAAAGGTTTCTAACAATTCTTTGAAAAATTATATCCTGGAAAATCCTGTAATTAAATTGCCTAGAAAAATTAATGTGTTCTTAATTGGTGATTCAACAATGGCTAATAATAACAATGAAAATGCAGTAGGTTGGGGAACTATGGTGCCTCGCTATTTTGATACAACCCGTGTGGAAATTATCAATAAAGCCAGAGGAGGAAGAAGCAGCCGTACTTTTGATTACGAAGGGCTTTGGGATAAAACTAAAAGCGAAATTGTTCCCGGAGATTTTGTAATTATTCAATTTGGGCATAACGATGCCGGTAAAATTGACAGCGAAAAATTCAGAGGTTCTATTAACGGAATTGGTGACGAAACCCGAGTTGTAAATCGTGCCGACAGTATTATGGAAACGGTGCATACTTTTGGATGGTATATGAAAAAATACATTCGTGAAGCCAGAGAAAAAGGAGCGACTCCAATTGTGATGAGCCTAACACCAAGAAACGAATGGCCAAATGGAAAAGTAGAACAAAGAAAAACAACTTACGTAAAATGGGCTCAGGAAGTGGCTGCCGAAGAAAAAGCAGATTATATCGATTTGAGTGATAAAGTGGCTCAAAAATATGAGGCCTTAGGGCAGGAAAAAGTAGCAGCATTTTTCCCGAAAGATCATACGCATACCGGAAGGGCTGGAGCAAATGCAGTTGCCGAAACTGCTGCCGAAGAGTTAAGAAATCTTAAAGGAAGTAAAATTCGGGATTTGGTTTTAGGTAAAAAGGAAATTGATAGTTTGCCTCCGCTTGAGTTGAAATAAACATCATTTTGTATAAAAAAAGTCGAGATGTTACAATGTAATGTTTCGACTTTTTTATATAATTAAGTCTTTATGTGTATTGTAATCGATTACTAAAAACCGGTTTTTTTCTGTATTTTTGAGGGTTATTAGTGTTTAATTTACAATTTTAAATCGGGTTATGAAGAAAATTTTAGTGGGATTGTGTTTGGTGTTTTTGAATTCAATTTGTGCTCAAAACCAATTAAAAATAACGGTCGCTCAGGATGGAAACGGAGATTTTAAAACCATTGGTGAGGCCATTGAAGCGGCAAATACGGATACTCAAGCTGTTTTAATTTTTATTGAAAACGGAATTTATAAAGAGAAATTAGTGATTCCGTCTTCAAAAAAAGGATTGCAATTGAAAGGAGAAAGTAAAGAAAAAACCATTATTACGAATGATGATTATTCCGGAAAACCCAATCCGAATTCTAAACGAAATTTTGGAACTTCCGATTCCTATACTCTTTTAGTTCGAGCCGATGATGTTAAAATTTCGAATATAACTATCCAAAATTCCTCCTGCGATCAAGGGCAGGCTGTTTCTTTATGTGCCAAAGGAAATCGTTTTATAATTAAAAATTCCAAAATTTTAGGTTGTCAGGATACTTTGTTGACCGATGGAGACGGTTATTATCAATATTATGAAAATTGTTATATCGAAGGAACGACTGATTTTATTTTTGGTTCGGCAGTAGCTGTTTTTGAAAACTGTGTGATTAATTCTACGAAAGATTCGTATATCACAGCGGCTTCTACTCCTGAAAATTTGGAGTTTGGTTATGTATTTATGAATTGCAAATTGACTGCGGATGCTGCTGTGACGAAAGTTTTCTTAGGTCGTCCGTGGCGACCTTATGCGAAAACGGTTTTTATGAATTGTAATTTAGGAAAGCATATTTTACCGGAAGGCTGGAATCCCTGGAAAGACGAGCGTTTTCCGGATAAAACGAAAACTGCTTTTTATGCCGAATATAACAATAAAGGAAAAGGGGCGAAAGTCAATAAAAGAGTCTCTTGGTCGCACCAGTTAACTAAAGCAGCAGCAGCAAAATATACTTTGAAAAATATTTTTTCGAAGGATGATTTTTGGAAAGAAATTCAGTAAACCAGAATGTTTTTAAAACCATTTTGTAAGTTGATTTTTCCGTAAATAACACTCTTGTTTTCAATACCGAAGGTTCCGTATTAAAAAGCTTGGTGAACTTGTAAAAATTTTATAAGTTTGCCGTCCAATTTTATTACGTAAATTAAAGAAGAAGATGGATATTAAAAGAGTAGCGATAGATGCTGTAAATGAAACAATTGTAATGACAGTTGTTCACATGGATTACAAAGGTCAGGTAGCCAAAAGACTTAACGAAAAAATGCCATTGGCGCAAGTAAAAGGTTTTAGAAAAGGACAAGTGCCAAAAGACCTTGTTGAAAAACAATACGGAAAAGGGATTAAGAAAGAAGAAGTTAAGAAAGTAGTTGACTTAGCTTTAGAGCGTTATATCCAATCAGAAAGACTGAACCTTTTAGGTACTCCACTTCTTAAAGAAAATGAAAATTTAGACTGGGACGCTGAAGAATTAGTATTCGAATATGAAATTGGTTTAGTGCCAAACTTCGAATTAGACTTAGATGCTAAAAATGATATCGTAAAATATGTAGTTACTGCTGATGATAAATTAATCGACGGACAAGTAGAACGTATCCAAAAACAATTTGGTAATGCAATTCCACAGGAAGCTGTTGTTGAAGGTGCTGATTTAAAAGGAATTTTTACTAATGAAGCAGAAGGAATTGGAAATACAACAACTATTTCATTATCAGTTTTCAAAGATAAAGCTACTGCTGATAAATTCATTGGTAAAAAAGTAGGTGATGTTGTGACCGTAAACACAAAAGATTTATTTGAAGATGATCACCAATTAATGGATTACTTAAAAGTAAGTCATGATGTGGTTCATACTTTAGCAGTTGATGTAGATTTTACTATCGAAGCAATCACAGTGTCTGAACCAGCTGAATTAAACCAAGAGTTATTTGATAAATTATTTGGAGAAGGAAAAGTAGCTTCTTTAGACGAATTGAAAGCTAAAATCAAAGAAGATGCTGAGTCTCAATTTGCGCAACAAGCGGATCAAAAACTATTAGGAGATGTGACTGAGTTCTTAATCGAAAACACAAAATTCGATTTGCCGGCTGAATTCTTGAAAAAATGGTTGCAAACTGTAGGTGAGAAAAAATTAACTGCTGAAGAAGCTGAGGTAGAATACGCTCGTTCTGAAAAAGGATTGCGTTTTCAATTAATCGAAGGAAAAGCTTTAGCTCAAAATGATATCAAAATCACTTTTGAAGATTTAAAAGCGTTCACAGCTAAAAATATCAGAATTCAAATGGCTCAATTTGGTCAAACAAATCCAACTGACGAAGAAGTAGATGGAATTGTTGCCAGAGTTTTATCTAACCAAGATGAAGTGAAAAGACTTTCTGATCAGGTAGTTGCTGAAAAATTATTGGAATTATTCAAAGAAAAAGCAAATCCAACTACTAAAGAAGTAACATACGAAGAATTTATTGCTGCTTCTTACGGAGAATAAATAATTTCTGGAATAGCTATAGGTATTAGCCAATAGTTAAAAAAATAGTTATATTTGAGCGTCAGAAGTTTCTTTTGACGCTCTTTGTTTTTTAATGTTTGGGTCTGAAATAAGACAGAATGGCATTGTTTACAAAGAGGTACAACCTTTGATAAAAATAATAAATCAGGTATAACTCATAACTTAAAGAAAATATGAACTACGGTAAGGAATTTAAAAAATTTGCTACTAAGCACCAGGGAGTAAACGCGATGTATTACGATAAAATCGTAAATGCTATGACGCCAACAAATATGACTCCTTATATCATTGAAGAACGTCAGTTAAATATTTCGCAATTGGATGTTTTTTCCAGATTGATGATGGACAGAATTATCTTCTTAGGAACAGGAATTGATGATCAGATTGCAAATATTGTTCAGGCGCAATTATTATTCTTAGAAAGTGCTGATGCTTCTAAGGATATTCAAATTTATTTGAATTCACCGGGAGGAAGTGTATATGCCGGATTAGGAATTTATGATACGATGCAATACATTAAACCGGATGTAGCTACTATCTGTACAGGTATGGCAGCTTCAATGGGAGCGGTTTTATTATGTGCAGGTGCGGCAGGAAAACGTTCGGCTTTACCACATTCAAGAGTAATGATTCATCAGCCTTCAGGAGGCGCTCAGGGGGTTGCTTCGGATATGGAAATCAACCTACGTGAAATGTTGAAACTGAAAGATGAGTTGTATAGAATTATTTCACATCATTCAGGACAAGAATTTGATAAAGTATATGCTGATAGTGAGCGTGATTACTGGATGATAGCTGAAGAAGCTAAACAGTACGGAATGATTGATGAAGTTTTAATAAGATAATTTAGCTGGAAGCTGGAAGATGGGAGTACTCCTAACTTCTGACTCCTAGCTTCCATCTTCTAACTATAAAAAATGGCAAAAGAAGTATTAGAGTGTTCGTTTTGTGGAAGGAAAAAGCCGGAAACCAATTTGTTGATTGCCGGAATTAATGCGCACATTTGCGACAGATGTATCGAACAGGCTCACGGAATTGTTCTGGAAGAATTGAAATCGAGCGGGAGTTCAAAATTAATTGGTGATTTGATTTTGCAAAAGCCAAAAGAAATCAGAGCTTTTTTGGATGAATATGTAATCGGGCAAGACCAGACTAAAAAAGTAATGTCGGTGGCGGTGTACAATCACTACAAACGTTTGATGCAACAGCAATTAGACGATGAAGTGGAGATTGAAAAAAGTAACATCATCATGGTGGGACAAACCGGAACCGGAAAAACATTGGTAGCTAAAACCATTGCTAAAATGTTAGATGTCCCTTTGGCTATCGTAGATGCTACCGTTTTAACTGAAGCAGGTTATGTTGGGGAAGATGTAGAGACTATTTTAACACGTTTGTTGCAGGCCGCTGATTATGATGTGGCTAAAGCGGAACGTGGAATTGTATTCATTGACGAAATAGATAAAATTGCACGTAAAAGCGATAATCCATCTATAACTCGTGATGTTTCCGGGGAAGGAGTGCAACAGGCTTTGTTGAAATTATTAGAAGGAACGGTTGTAAATGTGCCGCCTAAAGGAGGTCGTAAACACCCGGATCAAAAATTTGTAGAAGTAAATACACAAAACATTCTGTTCATAGCAGGAGGAGCTTTTGATGGAATCGAAAGAATTATATCCAAACGATTGAATCGTCAGGCAGTAGGTTATTCGACTTCTAAAAATGAAGATAATATCGATAAGGAAAATTTGTTGCAATATATTATCCCGAAAGACATCAAAGATTTTGGATTGATTCCGGAAATCATTGGTCGTTTGCCGGTGTTAACGCACATGGATCCTTTGGACAGAGAAACTTTAAAATCGATTTTGACAGAGCCTAAAAACGCTTTGATCAAACAATATGCGAAATTGTTTTTGATGGATGAAGTTGAATTTAGTATTTCAAATGATGCTTTGGACTTTATTGTTGATAAAGCATTGGAATATAAATTAGGAGCCCGTGGATTGCGTTCACTTTGTGAGGCTATTTTAACCGATGCGATGTATGAATTACCAAGTACGGATGAAACAACTTTGGAAATTGACTTAGATTATGCTAAGGAAGCTTTGAATAAAAACTTATTAAAAAGATTGGAGATTGCTTCTTAAATTTTAAGACAATTAAAATAATTAAGCCCGACAGTTTTTTTAAAACTGTCGGGCTTTTTAATAGGTGTCATTTTATTAACGTAAAAATCAATAAATCTGCTTTTTTTTAAACAATATATTGTCGATTTTTGTCGCTTCTAAAATCAATATAGATTAAAAATGGCAATTGAGGATAAAGAGATTATTTTATTAAAAGTTTCTGGTCAGGATAAACCAGGGGTAACAGCTGGTTTAACATCAGTTTTGGCGATGTATAATGCCGTTATTTTAGATATAGGTCAGGCAGATATTCATGATACACTTTCGTTGGGAATTTTGTTCGAAATTGAAGCTGGTTCTTCATCAGCTCCGGTTTTGAAAGATTTGTTGTTTAAAGCGTACGAATTAGGAATTAAGGTAAAATTTATTCCTATTACGATAGATGATTACGAAAAATGGGTAAAAGCGCAGTCTAAACAACGTTATATTATCAATATTTTAGGAGAGACATTGGCTGCGGGACAATTGGCTGCGGTGACTAAAATCATGTCGGATCAAAACCTGAATATTGATTCCATCAAAAGATTAACGGGAAGAACTTCGATTGTAGAAACAGAAATTTATCCACGTTCCTGTGTCCAATTGTCAGTTTCGGGAGATATTGTGGATAAAACGGCTATGACAGCCAGTTTTATGGAAATTTCCAGAACTTTAGATGTGGATATTTCATTCCAGGAAGATAATATTTACCGAAGAAACCGCCGTTTGGTGTGTTTCGATATGGATTCTACTTTGATTCAAACGGAAGTAATTGACGAATTGGCCGAATTAGCGGGAGTAGGAGAACAGGTAAGAGCTATTACCGAATCGGCAATGAATGGTGAGATTGATTTTAGCGAAAGCTTTAAAAAACGTATGGCTTTATTGGAAGGTTTGAGCGAAGAAGTTTTGCATAACGTAGCAATCAATTTGCCAATTACCAAAGGAGCTCATCGTTTGATGAAAGCCTTGAAATACTACGGTTACAAAACAGCTATTTTGTCTGGAGGATTTACGTATTTTGGACATTATTTGCAAAAAGAATTAGGGATCGATTATGTTCATGCCAATGAATTGGAAATCAAAGACGGCAAACTAACCGGTAATTATGTGGGGGAAATTGTAGATGGTAAAAAGAAAGCTGAATATTTGAAAGCTATTGCCGAAAAAGAAGGAATTCACATTAACCAAACGATTGCGGTGGGTGATGGTGCAAACGATTTGCCAATGATTAATTTAGCCGGATTAGGAATCGCTTTTCACGCTAAACCTACGGTAAAAGAAAGTGCTGCGACTTCTATTTCGAGTTTAGGATTAGACGGAGTGTTGTATTTATTAGGTTATCACGATCGTCATATTGACATGATGGACGAAATATAAAAAGCAAAAAAATAATTTTTAAAATGACCTTAGTTCTGATTTTGAACTAAGGTTTTTTTATGGAATAAAGAAAAAATTAATGCGGACTTAAAATTGGGTTTTAAATAAGTTGTACTTTTATAGGTGTGAACAAAAAAGATTATCAATTAAAAAGCATCAAATTATGGCAACAATTAATCCGTATTTAATTTTTAATGGCAATTGCGAAGCAGCATTTTTATTTTATCAGTCTGTTTTTGGCGGAGAGATTCCTTATATGGGGAAATTTAATGAAATGTCGGCGGGAGATGGTTCGGGAAATTTGTCAGAAGAAGATGCTAATCGAATTATGCACGTTTGTTTACCTATTGGCGATGTGATGTTAATGGGTAGTGACAGTAATTCGACTAGTGGTGATGTTGTTTTTGGGAACAATTTTTCGGTTTCTGTCAATGTCGAAAGTAAAGAGGAAGCCGATCGAATTTTTAACGGTCTATCGGCCGGAGGCAATGCTTATATGCCGATGAATGATACTTTTTGGGGTGCTTATTTTGGGATGTTTACCGATAAATTCGGAATCAACTGGATGGTGAATTTTGATAAAAACGCAAAGTAATAAGGATGAAAATAGTAAAGAAAATTATAGCTGTTTTTTTAGCTCTGATAGTGTTACTTCTGGTAGTGGCTTTGTTTATTCCAAAAGATTATACCGTTTCTGTTTCAACAACAATCAATGCTCCAAAAGGAAAAGTTTTTGATTATGTGAAATTGATTAAAAATCAGGAAAAATACAGTGTTTGGGTGATGCAGGATCCAAATGTTGGAATGAATTATGAGGGGACTGACGGAACGGTGGGCTTTAAAGCTTCCTGGAATAGCAAAGACGATAATGTAGGCGAAGGTTCACAGCAAATTGCAAAAATTACTGATGACAGGATTGATGTTGATTTGCATTTTGTCAGACCTATGGAGGGAGAAGCTAAAGCAGCTACTTTTGTCGAGGCTGTTTCAGGAAACCAAACGAAAGTGACCAATGAATTCTATGGGCATTCCGATTATCCAATGAATTTAATGTCGTTGATAGGGAAGAAATTTATCACCGATGCACAAACTCAAAATCTCGCTAATTTGAAGAAGATTTTGGAAAAATAATAAGTTTTTTAAGCCACGAATTCGCGAATAAAAGGTAAAAAAAACTATCCTTTTGCAATGTCACTAATATTTTAAAATTATTTTTCTTAGTGGAATTTTGATATATTAGTGAATTCGTGGCTAAAATAATTAAACTATTACTTTCTCCTGCATACTTTTCAATTGCTCCAGATAGTCTCTTTGATTAGACAATCTCGGGATTTTGTGTTGTCCACCTAATTTGTTATTGTCTTTCAACCAATCATAAAATAAATTTTCTCTGGCAACATTAATTACCAAAGGATTTAGTGTCATGTTGTTGTAGCGTTTGGCTTCATAATCAGAATTCAGCGTTTGTAAAGTCTCGTCCAGCGCTTTTTGAAAAACAGCTATATCAGCAGGTTTTTTCTTGAATTCAATCATCCATTCATGTGCTCCTTTTTCTTTTCCTTGCATAAATACAGGAGCAACGGTGTAATCTTTGATTTCAGATTGGGTTAAACTACAAGCTTTTGCTAAAGCCATATCCGTATTTTCGACCATTAATTCTTCTCCGAAAACATTGATATGATGTTTGGTTCTTCCGCTAACTCTTATTCTAAATGGTTTTAGTGATGTAAATCGAACCGTATCACCCACTAAATAACGGAACAAACCAGAATTTGTAGTAATCACTACGGCATAATTTTTATTCAATTCTACATCGGCTAAACGAATAACTTTTTGATTGGGTGTTCCAAAAGTATCCATTGAAATGAATTCATAAAAAATTCCGTAGTCGAGCATTAATAATAAATCGCTGGAATTATTTAAGTCCTGAATGGCAAAAAAACCTTCCGAAGCATTGTAAATTTCGTAATACTTGAATTCTTTTTTAGGAAGCAGGTTTTGGTATTGCTCTCGATACGGATTGAAACTTACACCACCATGAAAATAAACTTCCAGATTAGGCCAAATTTCGAATAAATTGCCTTTGCCGGTTTCTTCGAGCATTTTGTTCATTAGCACCAGCATCCAGGAAGGAACTCCTGCAAAGCTGGTTACATTTTCCCTTTTAGTTTCATTGATGATGGCAGCCATTTTAGATTCCCATTCACTCATTAACGAAATTTTATTGCTGGGCGTACTACTGAACTCCGCCCAAATAGGCATGTTTTCGATTAATATCGCCGATAAATCTCCAAAGAAACTATTGTTGTCTTCGTAAATTTGAGAACTACCACCTAATCGTAAACTTTTGCCTGTAAATAGCTCGGAGTTTTCATTGTTATTCAAATACATACACAACAAATCCTTGCTGCCTTTATAATGGCAATCTTCCAGCGCTTCATAGCTTACGGGGATAAATTTACTTTTAGCATTAGTAGTTCCACTTGATTTTGCAAACCATTTGATAGGGGATTCCCAAAAAATGTTTTGTTCTCCCTGACGGGTTCTTTCGATATAAGGTTGTAATTCTTCGTAAGTAGCAATCGGAATTCTTTCAGCAAATGTAGCATAGGATTTAATAGATGCATAATCGTATTTTTTGCCTAATTCTGTATTTTTTGCTGCAGCAATTAAATTCATAAGTAACTCTTCCTGAACCTCGTTTGGGTATTTTAGGAAAAGTTCAATTTGGTGGATTCGTTGTTTTAAAACCCAGGAAGCAAATGAATTGATGAGCTGTGTTGGCATTTTTAAAAAATAGGGTTATGAAATTTACCTAAGGAATAATAACTTTACCAAAAATAGCAAAATTTACGAAATAGCAAACCTTAAAAATTTAATCTTAATGCAATACGAAGGCGTACTTACTAAAATGGAAACCGAATATGGTCAACCTATTCAATACTACTTAGTTTTTGAAACTAGTTTTTTGAATGTTAATCAGCTTATTGGTAAAGATATTGCTATTGATTTTGTAGGTTTTCAATGTTTGAATTGTGGTAAAAAGAAAAAAATATACCGTCAGGGATTTTGTTACGAATGTTTTTATTCCAGTGCTACTGTGGGTGACTGGATTATGAAACCGGAGTTGAGTACGGCGCATTTGGGAATTGAAGACCGTGATTTGGCTTATGAACAAAAAGTACAATTACAACCTCATATTGTGTATTTGGCTTTGTCGAGCGAAATAAAAGTAGGCGTAACGCGCAAAACACAGGTGCCTACACGATGGATTGATCAGGGAGCGACTCAGGCGATTGCAATTGTGGAAGTTCCTAATCGTTATTTAGCGGGAATTACCGAGGTAGCTTTGAAAGATCATTATGCCGATAAAACCAATTGGCGTAAAATGTTAACCAATGATATTGAGGCCGTTGATTTGGTTGCAGAGCGAATAAAATTGGAAAATTTAATTCCCGCAGAAGTTCAGGAATATTTTTATTCGGAGAAAAATGATTTGTATCAGCTGGACTATCCGGTTTTGCAATATCCTGTGAAAGTAAAAAGCTTAAATTTAGATAAAACGCCAAAATTTCAGGGAAAATTAACCGGGATAAAAGGACAATATTTGTTGTTTGAAGACGGAACTGTTTTTAATGTTCGCGGCTCTGAGGGTTATGTGGTGAGTATATCGGTGTAACAGTATTATTATCTGGGCGTTGCCTTATTGAAAAACAAGAAAAATGTTTTTTCAATAAGGTCGGGCTGTAAGCTATATTTTTTAGGAATCTTTTCCACCTAAAAAGACGAAGGATTCTTCTACTCGATGCACTAAATTATTTTGTTGTGATTGCTTGGTTAATATATTTCAAATTCTGCATCATTTCATTGTAGTTGGAGAAATTTTCAATTCCAAATAAATCTTTAGCGTTTAACCAATTTGTCGGAATCTCCAAGTTTCTAGATTTGTAAAAGTTTAATAAGTAGGATCCGCCATCATACCACATATCTCCAAGTTTGTCAGAGAAATTTTTTTCATAATAGATATATTTTTCGTATTCTCTAAATTTTAACTCTTCCTTTAGAGCTAGATATGTTTTATTATATTCATTTCTGTTGGTTAAAGATTTTTGACTGTTTTTATAATTTAAACTTCGATGTTTTTTTATTTCGGGAGAATATTTTTCTTCAAAGGCAATATATTCGCGTACTGCTTCCTGCCATATTTTTTTTAGTTTTTCATAGTTAGGAGATTGATGCATAACCCATAAAAGATTTTTATCTTCTTGTGTAGCCAAAGAATATCTGCTTTTTCCTTTTTTCATGTTTTGAAGATAATATTCTAACTTTAAATAACTTAATTGTTTGTCAATACTATCTTTCTTTTTTTTCAATTCCGAAAGATTCGCTATTTCGTATTTCGTAGTAATTTTTTGGGCTAAAGAACGATTTGTAGTTAAACAAATAATTGAAGCCATAATTAAATATTTTAATTTCATAGTTTTAATTTTAGGTAACTTACATAAGGCAACGTTATTGAATACATTTTCTACACTAAACTTGCTTTTTGTAATTAAGCTAGTTTTATTTTGTTTCTCAAATATATAAAAATATCTTACAAAAAATCAGTTTTAAAATTTTCCTAAAATTGTGAGTTGGCAAATTCTGTTTAATTATAAAATAAAAAGAGGATGGGTTCTCAATTGAAAACTCATCCTTTTTTTAAATGATAAATTATTATTTCGTTTTTGTAGTATCAGCTACTTTTTTCTTTTTGTTAAAGAGATTATTAAGCAAATCAGTTGCTTTGGTTTTTACTTCTTCCTTGGCTTTTTGCTGTACTTCTTCTTTCGTTGTCGGAATAACCGTTTTAGTGGTGTCTCCGGCTTTTTTATTTTTGTTAATAATATCCGTCAGGGCAGCATTTCCTTTGCTGACTAATTTTTGTTTTTGCTGTTGAATCAACTGATTCGTTAAGTTGGTCGCTGCTGCTTTTAAATCAGTAGTGATTTTAGGTTTTGAAAAACTTCCTGTTAGCATTGCATTTACCGGAATGTTTTCGAGTTTTGCTGCATCGGCAGCCGATAATTTCGAAATCAAAGCATTGGCTTCGGTACCCAAATATTTCGCAGGAACATTCAATTTGATATTGTAATTCATGCTTTGGTCAAAACCATGTGTTCCGCCAATGGTAGCCTGAATATCCTGATATTTGATGTTAAAAGGTTTCACACTTACTTTTCCGTCTTTGAAAGTAATGGCAGCTTTTAAATCATTTAAATTGATTTTGCTCATGTCTAAAAACTTGATGTTCGAAGTTAGAGCCGTCAATAAAGTCGAATTACTGGAATTGATTGTGGTAGAAAGAAACTGTCCTAATAAATCTCCGGTAATGGTTTTTAAGTCAGGCGTAAATTCTACGGCATCCAGATTTCCATTTAATTTAATGCTCGAATTGATTTTTCCATTGACAATTCCGGCAATTGGAGCCAGTTTTTTCAGCATGTCCAGCTGAGTGAACGATTGTGCAATATCAACCTGATTTAAACCTAAATCCATGTCGAAAGTTGGTGTTTTTTCTTTGGTAGAAACCGCTCCAGAAAGTCCAATTGAACCACCAAAAATGGAAGTTTTTACGTTTTCCATAGTTAGTTTTTCATCTTTAACGATTAATTTTCCTGAAACATTTTTTAAAGTTAAATTGTCATACAAAACCGTATTGGCTTTGGCTGTTAGCGAACAATCTAAGAAAGCGGGGATTTTCATCGCTTCTGTTTTTTTCGTTTCTGTTTTAGGTGCTTCTTCTGTGGTCATGAAATCATCAACGGCCAATTGGTTGGAAGTTAAACTGAAATTTCCCTGTAAATTTTGATTTTTGAAAATATAACCATAGAAATTTTCTAAAACTCCGGTAACGCTTAAATCACTTTTTCCGGTAGAAGCATCAAATTGTTTCAGGGTGACACGTGACGGATTGAAAGCAATTACCGCATTTTTAATATTTAATGATTTTCCATTCTCATCCGTGTATTTAAAACCGGACAAACTCATAGTTCCGGAATTATTGATATTTTGATACTGACTTTTTTCTACCGATTCCATGTCAAATTTAGTTGTCACATCGGCTTTCAGGATTCCGCTTAAAGGTTTGTCTAATTTAACAGGATAGGCTTTAGAGAAATTTCCAAGATTGATTGTTCCTTTTAGCATCGCATCTACCAAAGCATTTTGAGTAATGTTTTTGATGTTGGCTTTGGCATTAAAAACATCCTGATCAATACGGAAAGATAATTTGTCCAAATTGACATAAGTATCGTTTAAAACTCCGGTTTGATTGATGATTTTAGTGTCAATCACAATATTTTGGACTGATTTTGGTAAATCAGGATATTGGAACGAAGCATTGTCAGAGGCGATTTCGATGTTGAATTTTGGAACGGTGGTGTCCGAATACAATCCTTTGGCAAACCCCGCAACGGTAAAATCTCCGGTGGTTTTTACATTGTCTAAATTAGCCGCATAAGCCGCAGGAATGACTCCAAGGAAGTTTTTGAAAGAAGAGCTAGGGGTTTTGAATTTTAAATCGTATTCCTGTCCGGCATCGACCAGTTGAATGAAACCGTCAAATTCTAACGGCAACTGATTGATTAAAGCTTTGTTTTCTTTGAAAGTATATTTGCTTTTTTCTAAATCGATTCCTAAAACAGCATCTAAGGTTAAGGCTACTTTATTCATGTAATTCACCTTGTCCATGTCCAGACTGATTTTAGCAGTTGAATGAGTGTCCAAATCCAGTTTGGATGCGGCAAAATCTCCAGTTCCTTCGTGATTCAGGCTGTCGATAACCATTTTTATTTTGGAAGCCTCATCAAAATAACGGAATTGGAAATTCTCAATTTTGTATTGCTGAATGTTTAAAGTCAGCGGTTTGCTTTTGGAATCATCCGTTTCTTTGTCGTCTTTTAGAGCAATATCATAATTTCCAACGCCGTCTTTGTTAAAAATAATATTGATTAAACCGTCTTTAGAGTTAATTCCGTCGATATTCATGGCTTCATTATCACCTTTGAATAATTCTTTGACTGACATTTTTAAATTCAATTCGCCCAAAGCCACAAGCGTATCGCCTTCAAAAGGAGCTTTGTTGATGATGGTTAATTTTTCAACAGAAACAGTAGCATTTGGAAAGTTTTTGAATAAGCTCAAATCGGCATCGGCAAAACTAACTTTAGCATCTACTTTTTGATTAATGGCATCCAGAATTTTAGCTTTTATTTGATCTTTGAAGAAATAAGGAATGGCAAATAAGGAACCGGCAAATAGTAAAAGGATAATTCCGATAATTTTTAATGCTTTTTTTAACATGACGAAGGAATTTAAATTTTATGTGAGATGTTCTATTACAAAAATAATGCAATAGTGCTTAAGAAGTTTATAATATTTTCATAATATCTTACAGCTTCTTCAGTAGTTTTTGGGGATAAAAAAATCCGTTTAAAAGTTGTTTTAAACGGATTTTTGATGTCTATTTGAATCAATTAATAAATGCTGATTTGAAAAGGCATTAAAGCCTGAACGCCTTTTCGGGACTGGAACTTTTTAATTTGTTGTAAAAGTTGGTAGTTTTCGTTTCCAATTTCTTCTTTGATAATGCTAGCTTTCGAATTAGCAAAAGGCATTTTAGAGAATACATCTTCAAGATCTTTTTCGTATTCCGGATAATTTTGAGTGCTGTAATTTTCAGTTTTTGACAAACGGGCAGCTTCGGCAATCGCAGCATTTAGTCCGCCAATTTTATCCACTAAACCAATTTTTAGCGCTTCAGTTCCTGACCAAACTCTTCCCTGAGCAATCGAATCAACCGCGGCAAAATTCATTTTTCTTCCCTGAGCAACATGGTTCACAAAAGTTTTGTATACCTGCTCAATGCTTTCTAAAGTTACCGCTTTGAAATTTTCGTCCATTGGAACAAACGGGCTGTATTGGGCTGCATTTTCATGTGTTTTTACCTGTTCGATATTGATTCCGATTTTTTTTGTCAGCTGGCTGAAGTTGGGTAAAATCCCAAAAACACCGATGGAACCCGTGATGGTATTTCTTTGTGCGAAAATCGCGTTGGCATTACAGGCAATATAATAACCGCCTGAAGCGGCATAATTTCCCATAGAAACTACAACCGGTTTTACTTTTTTGGTCAATTCGACTTCTCTCCAGATTAAATCGGAAGTCAGGGCGTTTCCTCCCGGACTGTCAATTCGAAGTACAATAGCTTTGATATTTTTGTCTTTTCTGGCTTCCTGAAGCGAACGACGCATAGAACCTTCGCCAATGGTGTTGACATCACCTTCACCACTTTGGATTTCGCCCTGGGCATAAATAACTGCAATTTTATCTTCGCTTTCCGTCATTATAGCGGTCGAAATCATTTTGTGGGTATAATCGTTAATGGAGATTTTGTTGTATTCCTTTTTAGAATTTACTTGTAATATTTTTTTAATAGCGTCATGGTATTGGTCTTCATAAGCAATATAGTCAACCAGTTTTTCTCTTTTAGCCATTTCAGGAGTTCGGGCCAATAAACCACTAGCAATTTGGTTTAATCGGGCAACCGGAATATTTCTGCTTTTAGAAATGTCGGTAGCAACGGCATTCCAAACGGATTGTAACAAAGCGGTGGTTTGTTCCCGGTTAGCCTCACTCATTTTGTTTTCTAAGAATGGTTCAACGGCACTTTTGTATTTTCCGTGACGGATAACTTCCATTTTTACACCGGTTTTTTCCTGTAAATCTTTGTAGAACATGATTTCGGAAGAAAGTCCTTTAAAGTCCATTTCGCCCACAGGATTCAGGTAAATACTGTTGGCTACAGAATTTAAATAGTATTCTTTTTGCGAAAAACTATTGGCGTAGGCCATGACAAATTTGCCCGATTTTTTGAAATTTTCTAATGCATTTCTCAAATCTTTGCTTTGTGCCATTCCTAATTCAGACTCATTATTTAAAATTGAAATTCCTTTGATGTTGTCGTCAATCGAAGCCACGTCGATAGCATTTATTACATCCGAAAGTCCAATGTTTTTTTCTTCTGAAAAAAAACTCATCCAGGGATCTTTGTATTTGCCGGCATAATCATATTTTACATCTTCGAGGTTTAATTCTAGAACCGAATTGTTCTTGACTGATGCTGTTTCGTCATCTCCGCTAAACATAGTAGCGATGAAAATGATTCCGAAAAAAAACAACATTAAAAACACAAACAAACCTACAACAGTAGCGATGACATTGCTTAAAAATTTCATAATATATTCTTTGATATTAAGTAGTAAGAGTCAAAATACTGTTTCATTTTTTAATAAGTACGCGGACTCTTACTGCAAAGATATTGCTATTTCTAAAATTCTTTAGTTAATTTGTGCTTAATATGAAAGCACAACATCAGGTTATTTTATCCATTGGGAGTAACCAGGGCAACCGACTCGAAGCAATAAAAAAATGCATTGTATTAATACATCAGGAAATTGGTACTGTTATTAAGGTTTCTAAAGTTTATGAAACCGCTGCCTGGGGATTTGATAGTGATGCTTTTTATAACTGTGCTTTGGTTTTACATACGCATTTTCCGGCTGCTGAAGTGCTTTTAAAGGCCTTGGCGGTGGAACAAAAATTGGGACGCATTCGCAAACAGGATTCCGGCTATCAGTCCCGGATTATTGATATTGATGTGATTGCTTTTGATGAGGCTGTTATCGATACCGAAATGCTTCAGGTGCCACATCCGTTGATGCAGGATCGAAAGTTTGTACTGTTCCCTTTTCAGGATTTAGAAACGAACTGGATTCATCCTGTTTTTCATAAAACAATTTCGGAGTTAATGGAAACTTGCACCGATGAAGGTGAATGTGCAGCTGTGGCAGAATTGGAAAGTCCGTTGCAGCAATTTTCTTTCGGGCATTTAAAATACATTGCTTTTGAGGGAAATATTGGCGCCGGAAAATCAACTTTAGCCTCTAAAATAGCACAGGATTTTAAGGCTGAAAGCCTATTTGAACGTTTTGCCGGGAATTCTTTTTTGGAGAAATTTTATAAAGATCAGGAACGTTACGCTTTTCCACTTGAACTGTCTTTTTTGGTGGATAGATACCAACAACTTTCGGAAGATTTAGCAGCATTGAATTTGCAAAATAAATTCCTGGTAGCCGATTATCATGTTTTTAAATCGTTGATTTTTGCCAAAGTTACTTTGGAGGAAGACGAATATAACTTGTATAAAAATCTTTTTAATATTATTTATAAAGAAATAGCAAAGCCTGATTTATACGTTTATTTGCTGCAAAATCCCGAGCGTTTATTGGCTAATATTAAAAAAAGAGGCAGGGAATATGAACAGGAAATTTCGGCTGAATATTTAGAAAAAATAAATAAAGCTTATTTGGATTATCTTAAACAACAAACCGATTTGAATATTTTAATCATTGATGTAACCCAAAGGGATTTTGTAAATAATCCCTCGGATTATCTTTTTGTTTTAGAGGAAATTCAGAAAAAAAATCAAAGCTGAAATTATCTTTTTAGTGAAAAATGACCACGGATTTCAGGGCTGTTTTCGTCAATTTTCATGACATACCAATAATCATCTGCCGGGAGCATCGTTTGATGATAAGTTCCGTCCCAACTCAGATTTTGCGCATGTAAAATACTGATTAGTTTACCATAACGGTCAAAAATATGTACCGATGCTTTTGGGTAATAAATTAATCCGTTGATTTCCCAACGGTCGTTGTAAGAGTCATTGTTTGGTGTGAAAAACTTAGGAGGAATTAAAACAATAAAGTTTTTGTTATCCTGACCGCATGCTGTTATGTCTCTGATATAAGCTGTGTGTAAACCACTTGGAATATCAAAAAAAGCATTGGAAGTTTGAAAATTACCTTCGTCAATAGCGTATTCAAAATAAGCTTGTGGTTGTTTTGGAAAAATAAGAACGGAGGCTTCTTTTACTTCAATGTAATCAATTTCAGGAAGCAAGTGTTCGGTTACGATAATGGTTTTAGTGCTGCTGCAATTATTTTCGTTAGTAACGGTAACAGTATACATTCCCGGAGTCGTAATAGTTATTTTTTGAGTGTTTTCTCCTGTAGACCATAAATAACGCATTCCTGAAAGTCCGGCATTTAATTCGCTGCTGCTTCCCTGGCAAAGTATTGTTTCTTCGTCGTTAACTGAAGGAGGAGTATATACAATGATATTTATGGCTGTTCGGTTATTGGAAGTACAGTCATTGTTGTTTGCTTCTGCATAGTAAGTAGTGTTTTGGGTGATTACGGGAGTGGTAAATTGGTTGCCTGATGCTATAATAGTTCCACCGCTTGGTTGATTATACCAGTTAACAATACCTAAGTCTGTAGTTGCGTTTAAAGTGACTGTTCCGGTTCCGCATAGAGGAATGGTCGTTTTAGGAATACTAAGTGTGGGAATGTCGTTAATTGTTGCTGTTACAGCAACTCTGGATGAAGAACAATCTGCTGCTTGTGCATAGTAAGTAGTTGTTGACGAGAGGATAGGTGTAGTGAAACTGTTTCCTGTATATAAAAGAGTTCCGGCTGTTGGAGAATCGTACCAATTAACTTCTCCTTTTAATGCAGTAGCTTGTAAGGTTAGCGAACCACTCTGGCATCTTGAGGCCGGAGTAGTGCTTGTGATTTTAGTCATAGTGATGGTAGTGCTGGCTGAAAGCTGTAATACAGGATCACCAGGCATTCCGCCATATTCTACAATGTAACCTTTTGGATGATAATTACCTGGTGGATCTCCGTCATTCGAAAGGTCATTCCATGCTCCTGGTTTGCCAATTCCAGGTGCAGTAATATGGGCATAATGTTCTCCAGTAGGTTTAAAGGGCTGTATATTATTATTAGGTTCGTTATTATTCCAATTCGCAAAATAATCAGGAGCAGTTGTGTTTCCATTTGCAGTTCCAATCCAAAAAGTAGTTCCTGTTTCTGGTCCGGTAACCCATTTCCAAGTTCCTTCCGTTTCTGCATCACTTCCTCCTATCCATCCGGTTCCCGGTGCCTGAGCTCCGGCTAATTGTGCCTCATCTTGGGCGGTTAAAGTCGCTAAATACCCTTGTAGCCCATAATAAGTTCTTAAAGCTGCAGCATCCCTGGCTTCAGTCCATTTAATTCCTAATGCTGGAACATATTCGTAATAATGTCCGTTTCTGGGTAGATAACTAAGATTTCCAATACCAATACTGATTGAAAAGCTTCTTGTTCCCGATGGATTTGGCGATGAATTGTAGAATTCTACAGATTTAATAGCTTCTTCGAAATCTTCATACGGTATTAAAGCGCCTGATGAGCTAAATAATTTTAATTTTCCTTCAGAAGGTGAAAAAGTGCTTGTTATTAACGGGTGAGTACTGTCAAAAGTGTTATTTAGTTGTAATATATCCTGTCCGTTAACATATCCAGAAGAAATTTGGATATAGACAGCATCAGTGCTTGTCTCTGAAGGGTCATGAGTAATAATAACGTTTTTGGCAATCTTTACATAAGTTTGTGGGCAATAGACGGCATCTCCTTCCGCTGTTATTGTTGGAGGATCAATGTAAATCGAAAAGTTATTTGAATAACTATAATTTAAGAAAAATAATAGTAGTATTACAATATGTAAAGTTCTGTTTATCATATTGTAAATGTATTGTTTTTTTGTAAATAGCTTTAATTAGACCATTTTATTTTCTGAAACAAATCCCAAACTACAATTCCGGCGCTAACTGAAATATTCAATGAATGTTTGGTTCCTAATTGCGGTATTTCTATACAGCCATCGCATGCTGCTACGGCCTCCTGAGCTACTCCGTGTACTTCATTTCCAAAAACCAAGGCGTATTTTTGATTTTCTTTGACTTCAAAATTTTGTAAAAAAACAGCATTTTCAACCTGTTCGATAGCTAGTGTGAGGACTCCTTCTTGCTTTAAAGAGGCTATCGTATCTAATACATTTTCATTGTGTTCCCAGGCAACAGTTTCGGTTGCTCCTAAAGCTGTTTTGTGGATTTCTTTGTTAGGAGGTGTTGCGGTAATTCCGCACAAGTAGATTTTTTCGATTAAAAAAGCATCAGCGGTTCTAAAAACTGAACCGATATTGTGCAAACTGCGTACATCATCCAAAACTAAAATAAGAGGTGTTTTTTCTGATTTTTTAAAGTCTTCAATGGATTTGCGTTCCAATTCGCTGTTTTCTAGTTTTCTCATTTTTTAAATAATGGAATTTATTCGAATAAAAAAAGCTTCCAATTGTAGCAAAGGAAGCTCTTTTAAGTATGATGTAATTTAAAAATTAGCTCTTTTTTTCATCATCAGGAAGCACAGTTCCTTTGATAGTTAAAGTTTTTGTAGGTTGTCCTTCCGCATTTGAAGTTACCGTAACCGTTTTTGTAAATTGCCCCACTCTGTCAGTAGCATATTTTACGCTAATTTTTCCTGTAGCACCCGGAGCAATAGGCTCTTTTGGTGTTGAAGGTACTGTACATCCGCATGAACCTACAGTATTTGTAATGATAAGTGGTTTGTTCCCGTTATTTGTAAAAACAAATTCACGTCTTCCGTCTGCATTATGAGCGATTGTTCCGTAATCAATAGTTTCTGTTTCAAAAACCATCCCAGCTCCGTTAACTTTCGCCATTTTAGTAGCTGTTGCTTTGATTTTTTTAGTAGTAGTTTGCGCTTTGGTAGTAGTGATTCCAAAAACAATTAATCCTGCAAGTAAAACTATTTTTTTCATTTTTTTCGAAATTTAGATTTTGTACAACAAATCTAAAGAAAAAATCATGCCATTGGCTTAAATTTTCCTTAAAAATGTTTTTAATTTTTCAAGTGGTCGTTATTCGTTATAAAATTTTTAAATTCGCTTTCACATTTTTTCTAATTAATTAAATTCAAAATAAGTTGGCATCTAAAGAGAAAGCGGTTAAGGAAACCCCATTAATGAAGCAGTATAACGAGATAAAAAGGAAATATCCGGATGCCTGTTTGTTGTTTAGGGTTGGTGATTTTTATGAAACATTTGGAGAAGACGCTATTCGTTCCGCCAAGATATTAGGAATAACATTAACTAAACGTGGTGCGGGTTCAGAAAACGAAACGGCTTTGGCCGGATTTCCACATCATTCGATTAATACCTATCTGCCAAAATTGGTAAAAGCCGGACTTCGTGTAGCGATTTGCGATCAGCTTGAAGATCCGAAAATGACTAAATCGATTGTAAAACGTGGTGTAACCGAGTTGGTAACTCCGGGAGTTTCCATGAATGATGAAGTTTTGCAGTCAAAGGTGAATAATTTTTTGGCTTCGGTTTATTTTGGAAACAAAACCATAGGGATTTCATTTTTAGATGTTTCAACGGGTGAATTTTTGACCGCTCAGGGAAATGCGGAATACATTGATAAGTTATTGCAGAATTTCAGTCCGTCTGAGGTTTTGATTCAAAAAAATAATAAAAACGATTTTAAGGGAAATTTTGGAGAAGATTTTCATTGTTTTTACCTTGAAGACTGGGTTTATAAAGAAGATTATGCTTTTGAAACCCTGACGAAACATTTTCAGACTATTTCTTTAAAGGGTTTTGGTGTTGAGGATTTGAAGGAGGGAATTATTGCTTCGGGAGCTATTTTGTATTATTTGTCCGAAACACAGCATAATAAAGTACAGCATATAACGGCTATTCAGCGTATTGCAGAAGATGCCTATGTTTGGATGGATCGATTTACAATCCGAAATCTGGAATTGTATCATAGTTACAATCCTAATGCGGTGACGCTTTTGGATGTGATTGATAAAACGCTATCGCCAATGGGAGGTCGTTTGTTGAAACGCTGGTTGGCTTTGCCTTTGAAAGATATAAATAAAGTCAGAAGTCGTCATGAGGTAGTTGCTTATTTGAAAGAGAATCAGGAAGTATTGCAAAAAATGCAATATCAAATCAAGCAAATTTCCGATTTAGAGCGTTTGATTTCTAAAATTGCCGCCGGAAAAGTTTCTCCACGTGAAGTGGTTTATTTAAAAGAATCTTTGGATGCTATTATTCCAATAAAAAGTTTGGCTTTGGAGAGTCAGCAGGAGGCGGTTAAGATTATTGGAGATAATTTGCATAGTTGTGATTTGCTTCGTGAAAAAATAAAAGCAACCTTGAATCAGGATGCGCCGGTTGCAATTGCTAAAGGAAATGCAATTGCCAAAGGAGTGAATGAGGAATTGGATGAATTGCGTGCTATTTCAACTTCCGGAAAAGAGTTTTTGGAAGGAATTGAGGCGAGAGAGTCGGAGCGTACCGGAATTTCTTCGTTGAAAATATCATTCAATAATGTTTTTGGATATTATATCGAAGTAAGAAATACACATAAAGATAAAGTGCCTGCCGAATGGATTAGAAAACAAACTTTGGTTAGTGCCGAGCGTTATATTACGGAAGAATTAAAGGAATACGAAGCGAAAATTCTGGGAGCTGAGGAAAAAATCCATAAAATTGAAACCGAATTATTTGAACAATTAGTCGCCTGGATTGCAACTTATATCAAACCGGTTCAGTTGAACGCTAATTTGGTTGCGCAATTGGATTGTTTGTGTTCTTTTACCCAATTGGCGATTGAAAATAAATATGTGTGTCCGGAACTGGATGAAACTTTTGAGTTGGATATTAAAAACGGAAGGCACCCTGTAATTGAAAAGCAGTTGCCTGTTGGTGTTCCGTATATTGCGAATGATGTTTTCTTAGACCGGGAAACACAGCAGATCATTATGATTACCGGACCTAATATGTCGGGTAAGTCGGCTATTTTGCGTCAAACGGCTTTAATTGTGCTGCTGGCGCAAATGGGAAGCTTTGTTCCGGCAGAGAGTGTTAAAATGGGTGTGGTGGATAAGATTTTTACCAGAGTAGGGGCAAGCGATAATATTTCGATGGGCGAATCTACTTTTATGGTGGAGATGAATGAAACGGCTTCGATTTTGAATAATATTTCGGAGAGGAGTTTGGTATTGTTAGATGAAATTGGTCGTGGTACCAGTACCTATGACGGAATTTCGATTGCCTGGGCTATCGCCGAATTTTTGCATGAACATCCTTCGAAACCCAAAACCTTATTTGCTACGCATTATCATGAATTGAACGAAATGAGCGAATCCTTGAATCGTATTCAGAATTACAATGTTTCGGTCAAAGAATTAAAAGATAATGTGCTTTTTATTCGAAAATTGGTTAAAGGAGGAAGCGCGCACAGTTTTGGTATTCATGTAGCTAAGATGGCCGGAATGCCGCAATTAGTGATTGCTAAAGCACAGAAAATTTTGAAAAAGCTTGAAAAAGATCATTCAGGAGCTGCTTTGAATGGAATTAAACCGGAAAAAGAAGAAATGCAAATGAGCTTCTTTAATTTAGATGATCCTTTATTAGAAGAGATAAAAGAAGAAATTTTGAATCTCGATATCAATTCGGTGACTCCGGTTGAGGCTTTAATGAAGCTGAATGAAATTAAAAGAATGCTGAGCAGAAAATAATTTGTTTTTAAAACGAAGTAAATCAAAATCTTAGTTGGTGGATTTGATTTTTTTTCTAAAAATTCTTGTGTAATCGGAAAAAGGTCTTAAATTTGCATCCGCAATACCGAATAAGTGTTGCGGTTCTTTTGAGAATTGTTAATGCGAAAATAGCTCAGTTGGTAGAGCGCGACCTTGCCAAGGTCGAGGTCGCGGGTTCGAGCCCCGTTTTTCGCTCAATATTGCATCATGCTCGGATGGTGAAATTGGTAGACACGCTGGACTTAAAATCCAGTGAACAGCAATGTTCGTGCGGGTTCAAGTCCCGCTCTGAGTACAAAGAAAGCTTCAAACGTTTGTTTGGAGCTTTTTTGTTTTATATTGGTTTTGTTTAAAAAATTAGAAAAGCATAAGTGTTTTTCTTTTTTTTCTGAGATAAGAATTATGGGGACTTTTGTTATTAGTAAAAGATTTAGTGGCGATTATAAGTTTGAGTTTGTTTCCAGAAAAGGGAAAACCATTTTTACGAGTAATGCTTATGAGTTGCGGATGGATTGTGAGGCGGATGCTGAATATTTGCTTTCTGAGCTGGAGACTTGTTCTTATGTGAAATTTAAAACATCTAAAGGGAGGTTTTTCTTTAGAGTGGTTGTGGATAATAAAGTGATTGCTGTAAGCCGAAAATACAGTACGGAATTGATGGTACAGAAAGGGATTGATGAGATTGTGAAATACGGTTCGAAGGCAGAGATATTGGATTTTGCTAATAATGGATTTGTGTTTCCGGAATAATTAAAGTAATTCTTTTTTTTGGGAATTTATAAGTATAAAAAAAGCCGTTACATGGTAACGGCTTGATTTTTTTTACTGTAGTTTAGTAATTACTCAGCAGCAGGAGCTTCAGCAGCTGGAGCAGCAGCAGTATCAACAGCAACAGCAGCAGTATCAGCAGCAACAGCAGCAGTGTCAACAGCTTCTACAGCAGTTGTGTCAGCAGCAGCTTCCTCAGCAGGAGCTTCAGCTTTTTTACAAGATACAACAGATAATACAGCAACTACAGCTAAACTTAAAAATACTTTTTTCATCTTACTTTATTATAAAAGGTTAATTATTAATTCGAGGCAAAGATATAAAATTTTTGATATGTAAAATATTTTTTCATTTTTTTTTTAAAATATTATTCGATTATATTTTGCGGATAATTGGTGTAATTTAATGATTACATATTGCAGTTTGAATCACTTTGTTTTTTAAATCAGTACTAAAAAAAGCTATTTTTTAATGTTTTGATTTTAAATGTTTTATGGTTGTGTTTTCTTTTGTGAAGCCATTTTTTGTGAATTTTTAAATCTAAGAATGTCTTTTTTGAGAAAACAGTTTTTAAAAACCTTGATTTTTGAGATTTAGTTAGAAGGTTATAAAAGCTTTTTTCAAAAGGAAAAATAGAAACAGTATAAGCTATTTCGGTTCGTTTAAAACTCGATTTTTGTATTTAGAGTTGCTATTTTTTCTAAAATCAGCGAAGTAGCGCCTTTGTTTTTATTTACAAAGTTTTTGCAAATACCACCTTTTTTCTTACGCTTAGTTTCGTCTGTAATTAAGCAGGTGAAAATTTCGGATAATTCCTGATTGTTGATGATGCTTGTGCAGCCTTCAAGATTTACTAAATCGACAGCTTCTGCAAAATGCGAATAGTTAGGGCCGATTATGATAGGAACACCAAAAGTGGCTGGTTCTAATATATTGTGAACGCCCGGGTTTCCAAAACCGCCGCCTACGTAGGCAATGTTGGCATAGCTGTAAATTTTGGTCAAAATCCCGATGGTGTCAATGATAAAAACCTCAAAATTGGCTAAATTTTTATTTTCTTTTTCGCTGAAAAGAACTGTTTTCTTGTTGATGCTGTTCTTTAATTTTTCAATTTGCTCACTTTTGATGTTGTGCGGAGCAATAATGAATTTGACTTTTTGTGTAGTCGTGTTGATGTAATCAATAAGTAATTCTTCGTCTTTAGGCCAGGAGCTTCCAACAACGATAGTCGTTGTATTGTTTTTAAAAGCGGAAATAAAATCTAAAGTATTGTCTTTTTCTAAAATAGTGACAACCCTGTCAAAACGAGTATCGCCTGAAACAATGACATTGGTTTTGTTAAGTTGATTTAGTAGTTTTTTGGATAATTCATTTTGGACAAAAAAGAAAGTAAATATGTTTAGCGCATTGCGGTAAAATTGTCCGTACCATTTAAAGAATACTTGGTTTTCTCTAAAAATTCCTGAAATTAAATAATTGGGAGTTTTTAATTTATGGAGTTCGTTGAGGTAATTTGGCCAATATTCATATTTAATAAAGAAAGCCATTTCCGGATGAACGAGTTTTAGGAATTTTTGAGCATTTTTTTTGGTGTCCATCGGTAAATAAACAGTAGCATCGGCAATGTTGTTGTTTTTACGAACTTCATATCCGGATGGCGAAAAGAAAGTCAAAACAATTTTGTGGGTAGGATATTTTTCTTTGATTTTTTCAATAACCGGCAAGCCTTGTTCGTATTCTCCTAAAGAGGCTGCGTGAAACCAGATGGTTTTATCGTTGCTGCTTATTTTTTGCGAAAGCGTCTTAAAAACTGTTTTTCTGCCGGCAACAAACTGTTTTATTTTTGGGTTGAATAGCGCAACGAATTTTAGCAAAAGTGCGGTAATTGTAATGAGGATATTGTATAGAAAAAGCATTGGGAATTTTTTTGCGGCTAAAATACATTTTCTTTGGCTTAAAAACATTGGTTTGAAGGCAATAATAGCTATTTTTGTTTCCCTTTTGTGAAAGTGTAGTTGTTGATTAATAAGTGTAAAAACAACAACTTTCTAATTATTTAATACAGTTGAAATGAAGAAAATTCAAATGGTTGACTTAAAAAGTCAATACGATAAAATTGCTGCTATGGTAAACACTTCTATTCAGGAAGTTTTGGATAATACAGCTTATATTAATGGTCCTCAGGTGCATCAGTTTCAAAAATCTTTGGAAGATTATTTAGGAGTAAAACATGTGATTCCTTGTGCTAATGGTACCGATGCCTTGCAAATTGCGATGATGGGATTGGGTTTAAAACCGGGTGATGAGGTGATTACTGCCGATTTTACTTTTGCGGCTACTGTGGAGGTGATTGCTTTGTTGCAACTAACACCGGTTTTAGTAGATGTGGATGTGGATAGTATGAATATTTCTTTAGAAAAAATTAAAGCAGCCATCACTCCAAAAACTAAGGCGATTGTTCCGGTACATTTATTTGGTCGTGCGGCTAATATGGATGCTATTATGGAATTGGCAGCGGCACATAATTTATATGTTATCGAAGATAATGCGCAGGCTATTGGTGCGGATTATGTTTCTTCTAAAGGAACAAAAACTAAGGTAGGAACTATTGGTCATGTAGGTGCGACTTCCTTTTTTCCGTCTAAAAATTTAGGTTGTTACGGAGATGGAGGAGCGATTTTTACGAATGATGATGCTTTGGCGCACATTATTCGCGGAATTGTAAATCACGGAATGTACGAGCGTTACCATCATGATGTAGTAGGGGTGAATTCAAGGTTAGACAGTGTTCAGGCTGCGGTTTTGAATGCTAAATTGCCTTTTTTGAACGATTATAATACAGCTCGTCGATTGGCTGCAAGCAAGTATAATGCTGCTTTATCAGCTCATGCTAATATTATAACTCCTTCATTTGATGCAAATGAAAATAATCATGTTTTTCATCAATATACCTTAAGAATTATTGGTAAAGACAGAAACGGATTGATGCAACATTTGTTAGACAAAGGAATTCCTTGTGCTATTTATTATCCAATTCCTTTGCATTCGCAAAAAGCTTATGCAGATGTTCGTTATAAAGAAGAAGATTTTCCGGTAACCAATCAATTAGTTCAGGAAGTGATTTCGTTGCCAATGCATACGGAATTAGACGATGAACAAATCCAATTTATAACTGATTCTGTTTTAGAATTTTTAAATCAATAAATATGAAAAAATCCTTGTTTGTTTTTGCGTTGTTTTTGATTTCTTTTTCAAATTGGGCACAAAATGCTAGTATTGCTAAAGAAGAAAAAGTGGTCGCTGACAGAGTAGAAGCTTTGCGCAAAGCTTTAATCGATCCAACTGCTGAAAGTTTGAAATCCCTAACTTCAAAAGATTTAAGTTACGGACATTCCAGTGGAGTGCTTCAGGATCAAAAAGTGTTTATCGAAAAACTGATGAACGGCGAATCGGATTTTGTGACGATTGAATTCCAAAATCAAAGCATTCAAATTAGCGGAGATGTTGCTGTTGTAAGGCATAATTTGGCGGCGCATACTAAAGACAGCGGTGTGGACAAGGATATTAAAATAGGAATTATGTTGGTTTGGCAAAAACAAAAAGGAAAATGGTTGTTGATAGGTCGTCAGGCGTTTAAATTGCCATCATAAGAAGTTAAAAAAGAATAAATAAAAATCCCAAATTATGAAGAAGATAGTTTGGGATTTTTTATTGGTTTAGAGTACTAATTCCTGATATAATTTTTCGAAAGTCTGATCCAAATTGCTACTAAAACCCGAATGTGGTCTGGAGGTTTGTATACTGGAACTTTTTACAGCTGTAAGCCATCTAAAACGCTCGTCTTTTTCCAATTGAGCAATTGGTCCTGCACTTTTTTTGCCTTCGCAAATAGCCACAAAAGAATCCAGATTCGTTTTGAGTTGGTCCAAATCAAATTCTTCGCAAAAAAGGCGAATTTTTTTTGCTGGAATTTGATACTGAATACGTAAAAATTTTTGACGTTTGCAGTAAAGCATCAATCCTACATTGATAAATTCTTCGCGTTCTACTTTAGGTACTATACGAATAACTGCATATTCATACAAGTGTTGTTCGTGCATCTTGAGCTTGTTTTAGGAATATTTCGGCGTTCTTTAAACGCATACTTAAAAATTGAAAATAAACGGCTTTGATTGCTTCGGCTGTTATCGTTTGATCATCCCATTGTAACCAGTCTTCCGGAATTTGATTTACAATTTCCTTGAGAAAAGTGTCGTTTAAGATAGCGGTAAATTCCTGATGTGCTTCATCCAGTCTTGAAGCCTTTGGTAATAGAACATGGTCTTTAATTAAAGCAAACGGAGTTACAGCAGTTTTTTCCCAGTTAGTCCAGGAATGATGAAAATAAAAAGAAGCGCCATGGTCTATTAACCAAAGTTCTTTTTTCCAAATTAAGAGATTAGTGTTTTTAAAAGTTCGGTCAACATTGGTAATAAAAGCATCTAGCCAAACAATTTTTGATGCTAATAATGCCTCACAATCATTGGCAGCTGCATCATAGGTAATTGCTCCTGATAAATAATGCAATCCTAAATTTAATCCCTGACTGAATTTCAATAAATCCTGAATTTCTTCATCAGCTTCAGTTCTTCCAAAAGCTTCATCCAATTCAGCAAAAACTAATTCAGGAACCGGAAGCCCAAGGAACTTAGCGATTTGACCACCTAAGAATTCAGCAATTAAAGCTTTTACACCGTGACCAGCACCTCTGAATTTTAATACATATTTAAAATCGTCATCTGCTTCTGCCAGAGCAGGTAACGAGCCCCCTTCCCGAAGTGGTGTGATGTAACGGATAACGTTTACAGTTCGTAAATTTGAAATCATAAAAAGAAAATCTTAAAAACAAAGATAGCTAAAATTCCAAAAGTTAATTTTGATAGGACAATTGTGTTGAAATAAAAAATCCCCACAAACATAAGTTCATGAGGATTCTTTATATAATTACTGAAATCTAATCCCGATAACTATCGGGGCTGATGACTGTGTACTATTTAAGCATTCGCTGTAGCCGCTTCTTTATTGATTTTTCCAATTAATCCTGTTAATACTTTTCCAGGACCAACTTCTGTAAACAATGTAGCTCCGTCAGCAATCATTTGTTGTACTGATTGTGTCCATTTTACAGGAGCAGTCAATTGGATGATTAAGTTTTTCTTGATTTCTGCTGCATCCGAAACGGCATTTGCAGTTACATTTTGATAGACAGGGCAGATAGGAGTAGAGAAAGTAGTTGCTTCGATAGCAGCTGCTAATTCTTCTCTTGCAGGCTCCATCATTGGTGAATGGAAAGCACCACCAACAGGTAATAATAAAGCACGTTTAGCACCCGCTTCTTTCATTTTTTCGCAAGCTAATTCTACTGCTTTGAATTCTCCTGAAATTACTAATTGACCCGGACAGTTATAGTTAGCAGCAACTACAACTCCGTCGATAGCAGCACAAACTTCTTCTACTACATTGTCAGCTAATCCTAAAACAGCAGCCATTGTTGAAGGTGTAATTTCGCAAGCTTTTTGCATTGCTAAAGCTCTTTGAGAAACTAATTTTAATCCGTCTTCAAAAGACAAAGCGCCATTGGCAACCAAAGCTGAAAATTCACCTAAAGAGTGTCCTGCAACCATTTCAGGATTGAAATCTTCTAAAGTTTTGGCTAAGATTACTGAGTGTAAAAATACAGCCGGTTGAGTAACTTTAGTTTCTTTTAATTCTTCTGCTGTTCCTTCAAACATGATGTCTGTGATGCGGAAACCTAATATTTCGTTTGCTCTTTCAAACAGTTCTTTTGCTAAAGGTGAATTCTCATATAAGTCTTTACCCATTCCTGTAAATTGAGCTCCCTGACCCGGAAATACGTATGCTTTCATATTTTTTAATTTAAAAATTTGCCCTTCGACTGCGCTCAGGGTGACATTATTTAAAGATTGAAAATTAGTCAATCGGGATGCAAAAGTACTATTTTTTTAGGATTTTTTAAGAATCATAAATTTTGAGAAAAAGAAAACCACTTGACTTACCCAAAAAGTTAAGTGGTTTTCTAATAAATAATAGGGTTTGAAATCAATTTATAGTTTTACCAATTGTAATTCGATGTTCAATTTAACGTCCTCTCCCACTAAAACGCCTCCGGTTTCTAAAGCCGAATTCCAGTTTAATCCCCAGTCTTTACGATTTATTTTTCCGGAAATGTTCAGTCCGGCTTTGGTGTTTCCCCAAGGGTCTTTCATTAGACCACTAAATTCAGCAGGAAGGGTAACGGATTTGGTTACTCCTCTCAAACTTAAATCGCCTGCAATTTCATAATCGTCACCGTTTTTAGTAAATGAAGTCGCTTTGAAAGTTAGTTTTGGATGGTTTTCAGCATCAAAAAAGTCACCACTTTTCAGATGGTTGTCTCTGTCGGTATTATTGGTGCTAATCGAATCGATGTTGGCTTCAAATTCAATATTGGCATTCTCGAAATTATCGTCTTCTGTCGAAATAGTAGCTTCGTAATCGTTGAATTTTCCGGAAACATTAGTAAACATCATGTGTTTTACTTTAAAACCAATTTCTGAGTGTGTAGCGTCAATTGCCCATTTTGTAGTTGCCATAATTATATGTTTTTATTGTTGTTTTAATTTGATAAGACAAATTTACAGCGACACAATTATTGGAACACTTAATCTAGGTTAAGAAATAAAGTAATCTTTTGAAAATTAGCTTTTTCTAAGCATTTTTAAGATTACTTTTTTCGAAAGTAATATTTACAACCGTTCCTTTTCCGGTTTCCGATTGTATTTGAAGTTCGCCATTATGCATGCGGATAATTTTCATTGCAAGAGGTAATCCTAATCCGTAACCGTTGTATTTTGAGGCAATTTTTCCTCTGAAAAAAGGTTCGTACAGAAAAGGAATATCTTCCGGAGGAATTCCAATTCCAATATCGGTAATGGCGATTTTAATTTTAGAATTGTCAACCGAAAGATTGACAAAAACTTCATCGTTATCCGAATATTTCACGGCATTGGAAATGATATTATTTAAAGCCAATTCCAACAGCGGTCTGTTGCAGGGAATCGTCAAAAGTGTGTCGTCTTCCGGAATGTTGTTTAGCTTGATATTCACGCGATTATCCGGAAAAAGAGTGTCGATAGAAGCTTTTACTTCTAAAAGAATTTCGTCAATCCGACCCATATCCAAAACCTGTTTTCTTCCGTCATAGCCGGTTTGAGTCAATTTTAAAAGACTTTCAGTAAGGTTTCCCAGTTTTGAAGCCTGCTTGTTGATGTTTTCCAAAGAATAGATGTATTCTTCAGTTTTTCTTTCTTTCAAAAGCATGATTTCCGTTTCGGCAATAATAGTCGTAATTGGTGTTTTGAGTTCATGCGAAGCATTGTTGATAAAATTAGCCTGAATTTCGAACGAAGTTTCCAGTCGGTCGAGCATGTCGTTGAAGGTTTTCGTTAAATCTGAAATTTCGTCGTTACCTTCGGCATCTGCTAATCTGTTGTGCAAATTAGAAGCACTAATGCGATGTACTTCATTAGTGATTCGGGCAATCGGATTGATTACTCTTCGGGCTAAAAATTTCCCAAAAAAGTAAGCGACTATGATAAAGCCAATTCCTCCAAAAATTAATATCTGCAAAATATAAATAGTGCTGGTACTTCCGCGACGGTCTATGGCAGTTACAATTACAATGTGTCTTTGGTTGCCTTCGCTAAAAATTTGTCCGTAATAATAACGATGATTTTCCTCAATCCAGCTGGAACCTTTTTTCATAATAGTATGATAAAATTCCGGTGGAAGATGTAAATCGGTGTTGTATTCAAAAGTGTTTTTGCTGCTTACTTTCAATACAAAATCTTTTTCTTCAACGAGTTCTTCTAAGCCCTTTTTTTTGAAATCTTTGAAATAATCCTGATGCACAAGATTTTTTTGATAATAGGCAGATGAAGCAATTTTGGCTCGATCCTGAAGTCTTTTGATGAAATAATATTGGTTGTTTTGCTTAAAAAGAGAAAAAATAACAATGCAAAGCAGCAAGGTACTGAAACCCGAAAGGGCAATATAAGTAATGGTTATTTTCTTTCTGATTTGCATAAATTAGGGTTTTAAAATGTAACCTAAACCTTTGATGGTGTGGATTAATTTGTTTTGAAAGGGTTTGTCAATCTTATTTCTTAAATAGTTGATATACACATCAACTACATTCGTGTTCATGTCAAAACTGATGCCCCAGACATTGTCGAGAATTTGTTCCCGGGACAAAATAATTTCAGGATTATTGGCTAAATATTGTAATAATTTGAATTCTTTGGCGGTTAACTGAATAACTTCGCCATTTCTTTTTACTGATTTAGCGCGGTTGTCAATTTCCAAATCGTCAATCTGAATCAGACTATTGGGTTGGTGTTTCTGGCTGGATCTTCTGGCCAAAGCAGCGATTCGAGCTTCTAATTCGGTGAATTTAAAAGGTTTTACCAAATAATCATCGGCTCCCGAATTGAGTCCGGTCACAATGTTTTCGGTAGTTCCTAAAGCGGTTAAAAGCAGGATGGGAACAAAGTTTTTTTCGGCACGGAGTTTTTTACAAATTTCAATTCCGTTAATGTCCGGTAACATGATATCCAGAATAACCACATCAAAATCTTCGTTCAAAATCATTTCTAAAGCAGTTGTCCCGTTTTGAGCAACGCTTACTTCATTGTCGTTTTCCGAAAGTCCTCTTCGTATGATGGATAAAAGATGTGGTTCGTCTTCAACGATAAGTAGTTTCATAAATGATTTTTTTCTGAATCAAAATTAAATATTGTCTTCTTAAAAATTTGCAAAAACAGTATTTATCTTTTCTTTATCGGTAAAAATAAATAAAGCGTCACCTTGAGTAACGCTTTTTAGGATTGAAAAAGATTTATTTTTTGTTCAAAAAATAGGTCAAAGCTCCTGAAGGGCATTTGTTTACGGTTTCAATTATTTTTTCGGAAGAAGAAGCCTCGGGTTTAATCCAGGGTTTTTCTCTGGGTTGGAAAACGTCAGGATTGTTGCGGGCGCAATTTGCGGAATGGATGCATTTAGCCGATTGCCATACAATGGTCACTTCGCCATTAGTGTACTCTTTAGTAATGTTTTTTGGATCCATGATTACAGTAGGGTATTAATAGTTATTTTTCCTTTTAATATTTTAGAAACAGGACATTTGTCTGCAATTATTGCCAGTCGTTCCTTTTGTTCGGGAGTAATTTCAGTTGAAAAAGAAATTTGTCTGGAAAAAATAGTTTCAAATTCACCATCAAATTCCTGAGCAGCGTTAAGACTAACATTGATTTCTGGAATATCCCAACCTTTACGGTCAATATACATACGTAAAGTGGCGAGTGTACAACTGGCAAGTGAAGCTAAAAGTGCCGAAAATGGATCAGGTCCTAAGTTTTTTCCGCCGTTGCTTTCGGGTTCATCCATGATAAGTTGTCCATTGCGCCAGGAAATGGTGCACAAATATTTTTGTGTGCCAATGGTGCCAACGATATCTTTTTCTAGTAAATTTTTCATATCAAATTTTAATAAATGAATTTTTATACTGTTTACAAAACATCACTATACTCTGGTGTTTTGTCAAAAACTTTTTTCGCAAATGGACACAAAGGAAGAATTTTTAGGTTTTTTTCTCTGGCAAATGAAACCGCTTTTTCGACCATTTTCTTTCCAAAATTTTTTCCGTTGTGTCCCGGATTTACTTCGGTGTGGTCGATAATGATTTTGTGAGGCCCTGCAAAAACAAACGTCATTTTTGCTTCAATACGATCATTTACTTTTACATAAAAATAGCCTTTTTTGTCATTGTATTCTACACCTAAAATTTCTTCCATTGTTCTTTTATTTAGTAATTCATTGGGATTTCCATTAATAGAAATTTAGCATCAGTTGTGGCTTTAATATCTAAAGTTTTGAAATCGCTAATTCCATAACCATCACGGGTTTCTAATTCCTGTCCGTCGATAGTGATGTTTCCAGAAATAACAAAAATATACAATCCGTTTCCTTCTTGGTTTAATTGGTAAGTTTTTGAAAAATCTTTGTCAAAATCTGCTAGATAAAACCAGGCATCCTGATGAATCCAGACGCCGGCATCTTCCGGATTTGGAGATAAAATTTGTGCAAAATCATTTTTTTCTAAAGATTTGTCTAAGGTAATTTGTTGGTAACGTGGTGTTACATTGCGCATTTTTGGGAACAGCCAAATTTGGAATAATTTGGTTTGCTGGTCGTGATTCGGATTGAATTCACTGTGTTGAATTCCGGTTCCGGCACTCATTACCTGCACATCTCCAGTTTTAATGGTTGCAGCATTTCCCATACTGTCTTTATGTGCTAAATCGCCTTCGAGAGGAATCGTAATGATTTCCATATTGTCATGCGGATGTGTTCCAAAACCCATTCCGGCAGCAATGGTATCGTCGTTCAAAACACGAAGTGCTCCAAAATGTACTCTGTCCGGATTGTACCAGCTGCCAAAACTAAAACTATGATAAGCGTTTAACCATCCGTGATTAGCGTGTCCTCTTGTGTCTGCTTTATGTAAAACTGTAGTTGCCATAATGTATGTGTTTTTGTTAGTTGTTAAATTATTACCTTACAAATTTACAACCATAGGAAGTCTTTTGTACTTAACCTAGGTTAAGAAAGCATTCAGATTTTGTTTTTGAGTATTCGGGATTTCATTTTACTGAAAAATTCCGGTGTGACACCTATATAGGAAGCAATTTGTTTCTGAGGAATTTTTTGCATTAAATCTGGATATCTTTTGCAAAATTTATCAAAGCGTTCTTCGGCTGATAAACTTAAATTATCCATCAGGCGTTCCTGATGCGCAACTAATGAATTTTCGATAAGAATTCTGAAAAAACGTTCCAGTTTTGGAATTTCGGTATACAGTTGTTCCTGATTCTCTTTGGAAAGTAAAACCAATTCAGCGTCTTCTAAAACTTCAATGAACAGATTGCCGGGTTTTTGCGAAATAAGGCTGTACATGTCACCAATCCACCAGCCTTTGCAGGCAAATTGCAATACATGTTCCACAATATTATCGTTGATGTTAAAACTTCTTAAAACACCCGAATTTACAAAATAGGAATATTGGCAAATTTCGCCCGGACTTAACAAAATAGTCTTGGCTTTGTGTTGTTGTATTTCGAGTTTGCTTGCAAAAAGCTCTTTTTCTTCGGGAGTGAGTGAAACATGTTTTTCAATACTGTCTATAATCAAAGGCATGTTACTTTTTTAAAAGTTTAATCTTGCTAAGATAGTCATTAAATAGAGAAAAATAGTTTTGAATTTGGTTAATGCAGTATTTGATAGTTACTTTTTTTTGTGAAAATTTGTTATTTGTTGTTTTTTTTGGAATTAAAAACTTTCTTTTAATTAGTGATGTGGTTGAAATTGTTATATTAGCAATGATAAAGCTTGAAAATAAGAATTCTAATTCAAAAGAAGCGAATATATAGCAAATCAGTAGTTTGATAATGGAAAAGGCGAGTTGCAAAATGTCAGAAACAAAGGAAATTAATAATAAGTTGTTGATTTTAGAACTCATTGAGGGGAATGAAAAAGCCTTCAGTGAGCTTTTTAATATATTTTGTAATGATGTTTATGCTTATAGTTTGAGCATGCTTAAAAATACCGCGCTTGCTGAAGAAATCGTTCAGGATGTGTTTTTAAATATCTGGCTGCACAGAGACCGCCTTAATCCGGACTTGTCTTTTAAATCTTATGTGTTTACCATAACACGAAATCTAACATTTAATCTTATCAGTAAAGTAGCGAACAGTGATAAGCTGAAAGAAGAAGTGTTTTATACCAGTCAAAAATCATATAGTCCTATTGAGGATACTATTGCCGAAGCAGATTATGAAGCGATAAGAACTCAGGCAATAGAACAATTGCCGCCTAAACGCAGAATGATTTTTGAAATGTCCCGTAATAGAGAAATGAGTTACGAGGAAATCAGTAAAGAATTAAATATCTCTGTGAGTACTGTAAAAGGCCAGATGAGTAAGGCTTTGGCAGAGATTAGAAATTTTTTGGAAACTCATGGCGATGTTACGCTTTTAATTACCCTTATTTCCTCTCGTTGGTTAGAATAATCGGCTCCTGATTATTGGTTTTATTTCCTTTTTTATGTTTTTTATTTTTTCGTATTACTTATGTTTTGTTATTATTTTTTTATTTTTCGAAAAAAATAATAATATTGAGTAGTACTTTTATATTTCTCATCTGTATTATATATAAGAACGTTTATTATGCAACACGATATTCATATTCAAAATTTGTTAAAAAAGTTCATTCTGAATCAATGCTCTCCAAAGGAGGTTGATGAAGTGGTGCGTTATTTTGAAGGTTTGACTGATTCTAATCAACTACCGACTGTGGAGGAGGTTTTGGCTATTTTAAATGAAAAACCATTAATGAGTGAGGCAGATGCTGTACGTATTAAGAATGAAATATTGGCGATTTCTAAAAAGGAACCTGAACTAGATTTTAAAAAGAAATCCCGTTTTGTAAAATATGCGGCAGCGGCAGCCCTTTTTGTCGGAATCTTAACTACGGCTTATTTTTTCAAGGATATCGTTTCTCAAAAACAAATGGAAGTTGCGCCGGCAATAGTTAAGCAAAATACTAATTTACTGAAACCGGGAACGGATAAAGCGATGCTTACTTTAAGCAATGGGAAACAAGTTGTTTTGACTAACGGAACTTCTTTACAAACACAAAATGCCAAATGCAATGGCGAAGCTTTGATTTATGCGTCTAATAAAAGCAGCACAGTTAAGGTGGTTTATAATTATCTGACTATTCCACGTGGCGGAAAATTCAGCATTACCTTATCGGATGGAACGCGGGTTTGGTTGAATTCGGAGACCCAATTGAAATTTCCGGTAGCCTTTGTTGAAGGAAAAACAAGAGCCGTAGAGTTGGTTTACGGAGAAGCTTATTTCGATGTGTCGCCAAGTACGATGCATAAAGGGGCTCATTTTAAAGTTGCAAGCCGCAAACAGGAAGTTGATGTTATTGGTACTCAATTTAATATTAAAGCGTATAAAGATGAAACGAATAGTTACACCACCTTAGTTGAAGGAAAAGTGGATGTGAATATGGAAAATGGAAAACAAAGATTGGTTCCAAACCAACAATTAAAACTCGATTTGAAAACCAATAATGCATTGGTGAAAAATATCGATGTGTATAATGAAATTTCCTGGAAAGAAGGTGTGTTTAGTTTTGAAAAAATTACCCTCAGAGACATGATGAAAGTATTATCCCGTTGGTATGATTTTGATTTTACTTTCAAAAATAAAGCAATCGAAAACGAAATTTTCGACGGAGTGTTAAGGAAAAACCAATCCTTAGACGAAATATTAAAGAGTATTAAAAATTTTAAAATTATTAAAAATTATGAAATAAAAGACAAACAAGTAATTCTAGAGTAAAAAACGAAAGAGAAGTACTAATGAACTCCCGTGCGTTAGCTTCTGCCCGTTTTTATTAGCCAATTTGTAAAACCAACCAAACCAAAAAATTATGAAAATTAAAGTACGTAAGGGCTTTACTCTTTTTGGAGAAAAGCTTAAAGGAACTGTTTTGAGAGCATTTATCTTTTTGTGGTGTACCAATGTTTTTTGCCTTAATATAGGTCGGACATTTGCACAGTCGAATGTAATTATAGAAAAAGACCAGTCGGTAACTATTTACGAGGTTTTTAAGATTATAAAACAGCAAACAGATTTGAATTTTGTTTATCCACGAAAATTCTTCAAAGACATTCCGGATGTTCGCTTAAAAAAAGGAACTATTGCCGTTTCTAAATTATTACAGCAGTGTCTTTCAACTTATAATTTAGATTTCGAATTGACGGATGATAAGACAATCTTTATTAAAGAAAAAACAGTTGCTGAAGTTAATGTTGTTCAGCAAAAAACAATTAGCGGAAAAGTTACCGATGCTTCCGGACAACCAATACCTGGAGTAAATGTGGTTGAAAAAGGAACTACAAACGGTGTTCAAACTGATTTTGATGGTAATTTTTCATTAAAAGTAAAAAGCGATAATGCTATTTTAGTGGTTTCTTATATTGGTTTCAAAACCAAAGAAATTGCAGTAGGCGGTCAAAGTAAAATTGCGATTAAATTAGACGAAGATTCTGCTAAACTGGAAGAAGTGGTTGTGGTGGGATACGGATCGGTTAAGAAAAAAGATTTAACAGGTTCAGTAGTTTCAATCGGAGCAGAAAAATTAGAAGGAAGATCGAATAGCAATGTACTTCAGTCTCTTGCCGGACAGGCAACCGGAGTTCAAATTACGCAATCGCAGGGAGCTCCTGGTATGGCGCCAACGATTAAAGTGCGTGGGGCATCTTCTATTAATGCCGGAACGACTCCGCTTTATGTAATTGACGGAATTCCATTGGAAGACAATACAACGAATTCGACAGATACCGGAATTAGTGCAGGAAGTAATTTGAGTTACAACCGAAACCCGTTGAATTCCATTAACCCAAATGATATTGAGTCTATCGATATTTTGAAAGATGCTTCTTCGGCAGCAATTTATGGTTCCAGAGGGGCTAACGGGGTTGTGATTATTACAACCAAACAGGGGAAAGCCGGGAAAACTAAAATTAATGCCACTTTTGAAACGGGTATTTCACGAGTGAATCGTAAAACGGATATGATGAATGCTTCTGAATTTATTGCATTCAATTCCGCTGCCAGAAATAATTCCTGGGCAACTATTGTAGCAGCCAATCCATCGGCTGTAAGAGGAAATAATGTAACGGTGCCGGTAGAATTTTCCGATCCGGTGTGGTTAGAGCGTATTGGTAACGGAACCGATTGGCAGGATGTGATGTTTAGAACCGCTCACAGCAGTAATATGCAATTGTCGGCTTCCGGAGGAAATGAAAAAACGCAATTTATGGTGTCTATGGGTTATATCAACTCAGAAGGTGTTGTTGACCGAAATACCTACGACCGAATTAATTTAAGATCCAATTTGAAACATAAATTTAGCGATAAAGTTCGCATGGGGTTAAATATTAGTCTTAGCCGTGTAAAAGAAGCGCCTTATGGAACCGGAGGAAAAAGTGACGTGGTAAGTTTAGGTTTGCAAAGTGATCCGTTTTTTCCGCTTTATGTAGAAACAGGAAGTCTTGGGTTTAAAGATCCTGCATCTATTTGGAACACATTTACAAAATATGGTTTCCAACTTTGGCATCCTTATTCCTTAACCAGAGAAGCGACTGCTAAAAAAACAACTAATATTTCTACGGTTGCTTCTTATATCGAATGGGATATTATTAAAGATTTGACTTTAAAAACATCTGCGAGTTCTAATATCGAAAATACCGTTCATAATTTCTATTGGAACGCCGGTCAAAACTGGGGATATTCCGGATGGGTTCCGGCTCAGGCTGATTTTAAAACCTTGCAATCTAACAACTGGATTTCAGAAACAACGCTTAATTACAACAAAACATTTAATGAAAATCATAATTTAAATGTCTTGGCAGGATTTTCGGCTCAGGAACAAACTTTGGATACCAGCAGTATGACCGCAGGGAATTTTCCAAATGATTTGGTGCATACTTTGAATGCCGGTGTGGTAAATTCCGGAAATACTTTCTCGGAAGATTGGTCATTGGTTTCTTATTTGGCTCGTGCCAATTATTCCTATAAAGGGAAATATTTGGCATCGGCAGCAATCAGAGCGGATGGTTCTTCTCGTTTTGGAGCGAATAACAGATGGGGTTATTTCCCATCGGGATCATTGGCATGGCGTATTTCGGAAGAAGATTTCCTGAAAGATGTTGCCTGGATCAGTAATTTGAAAGTAAGGTTGAGTTATGGTGCAACAGGAAACAATCAAATTCCAAATTACGGTTCCATCGGAGTTTTAGGATATAATTCTTATGTGAGTTCCGGAACAGTAAATCAGGGAATTTATACTTCCAATTTTGCTGATAAAAATTTGAAATGGGAAAAAACAGGTCAAACAAACTTTGGTGTTGATTTTAGTGCTTTAAACGGACGTATTAAGTTCTCAGGAGATATTTATTATTCGAAAACAAAAGATTTATTGCTTAATGTGCCAATCCCGATTCTTTCCGGTTTCTCGTCAACTTTGACTAATATCGGAGAATTAGAAAACAGAGGATTTGAAGTAAATCTTACTACGCAAAATATCGACAGTAAATTCAAGTGGAGTACCGACTTTAATATTTTTGCCAATAGAAATAAAGTAGTAAAATTAGGTGTAAATGATGCGCCAATTGATATTAACGTAAGTAGTATGACATCGCGTACAGCGGTTGGAAAACCTATCGGGATGTACTATGGTTATGTAATTGACGGGGTAATTATGTCGCAAGCCGAATTAGACAGTGGTGCTTATCCGGTATGGGCAGGTAGTGAAGCCGGAGATCCAAGAGTGAGAGACGTGAATAAAGATGGTAAAATTGATTCTAACGACCGTACGTATTTAGGAAATTACCAACCTAATTTCCAATGGGGATTGACTAATAATTTCTCTTTCGCAGGTTTTGATCTTTCTGTTTTATTGCGTGGTTCACAAGGTGGAGAAATTTTGAATCACAATGCCCGTTATTTAAAATCAGGTGTTGGTGGTGGTAACCGTAACATGTATTCGGTGGTAAATAATTATTGGAAATCCGATGCTAATCCGGGTGATGGAATGACGCCAAAACCTCGTATGTTGCCAACAACGGTTCGTGATTTTGGTTCAAGCTACTGGGTTGAAGATGGTTCATTTGTTCGTATTCAAAATATTCGTTTAGGATATAATTTACCAAAAAGCTTAGTTGAAAAATGGAAATTAAGCAATGTGAAATTCTATGTAAATATGGAAAACGTACATGTGTTCTCTGATTATTTAGGTTATGATCCGGAAGGAAGTACGTATCAATCGGGTGTGATGGTTGGTTTTGATTATGGAGCTTATCCAAATCCATTTACAGCTACAGCCGGAGTAAATATCAGTTTCTAAAAAATTTGATAAACGTTTAAAACTTAAGAACATGAAAAAAATACTATATACCCTGCTATTCTGTAACTTATTCCTGTTAGGATGTAGTTCGGATTTTTTGGATAAAGCGCCTATTTCCAATGCCAATGAAGAGAATTTTTATAAATCTAAGGAAGACATTGAAACAGGATTGTGGTCGGCTTATAATTCACTTTATACTTTGTATGGACCGGAAAGTTTGCCTTCTTTTTACGGCGAATTGATGTCGGATAACGCTTATAGTGATAATGCTGCCGGAAGAATTCAGGATTATGAAGGATTCGAATTGCACACCATGAACATCGATAATGAGTTGGTGTACAACTATTGGAACAATTATTATAAAGCTATTTATATCGTAAATAATTTAATTGTTAATGCCGAAAAACTGGATTTTGCAACCAGAGATGCTTTAATTGGTGAAGCAAAGTTTTTACGCGCTTTGTATTATTTTGATATGGTTCGCGCCTGGGGCGATGTGCCGTTGGTTACTACTCCTTTAAGTGTAGCTGATTCTTATGCCAAAGGACGCACACCAAAAGATCAGGTTTATGCTCAAATTATTGCCGATCTTCAATTTGCTGCGGCTAAATTACCAGTGAAAACAAGTCAGCGTTTTGTTGGGGCTGCCAGTCAGGAAGCGGCTAATACTTTATTAGGTAAAGTATATTTAACTATTGGTGATAAATCAAAAGCAGCTGAAGCTTTGTTGAAAGTCTATGGTAAATTTAGTTTGGTTCCTTATGCTGATTTATGGGATAAAACAAAGAAAAATGGCGCTTCGTCAATTTTTGAAATTCAGTATAAAGGAGGTATTTCTAATCCTTACAGCTTGTATTGGGCTATGTTTACTCCGGTAGATAACCGTGTGGTTACAGCCTGGGGAGGCGGATTTAATCAGGTTACTGATGATTTATGGAATGCTTATGAAACAGGCGATCCAAGACGTGATATTTCTATCCAACATGGTTATACTACACCTAATAATTCCTTTGTAGATGTAAAATTCACCATTAAATGGAAAGATGCCACTGCTCCGGTTGCGGGTTTAAGAGAAGCTTCGGATAATAATTTTATGGTGTTGCGTTATGCGGATGTGCTTTTAATGCTGACTGAAGCAACGGATGATGCAAAATACCTGAACGAAGTTCGTGCCCGAGTTAATTTGCCGGCTTATGGAGCGATAGGCTATCCGGCGCAGTACAATACCATAGCTTTGGCTTTAGAGCATGAAGCACAGGTGGAGTTTGCCTGTGAATTTCATCGTTGGTTTGATTTAATTAGAACCGGAAGAGCTATTACAGTGATTAAAAACAGCAGTAAAAACATCACTATTGAGACAGAAGATGATTTGTTATTGCCAATTCCGTTTTTAGTAATTAATCAAAATCCGGATGTGATTACGCAAAATGAAGCCTATAAATAGAAATTTTGGTTATTAGTTAGTGTTAGTTTGGTTAGTAATGAAAAACCACTTCCTGTTTTCGGGAAGCGGTTTTTTTTTTATTTTGAATAATTCTTAAACAGGTACAGCCACAAAAGTCTTGAAAATCGTATGTTGAAAGTGGATAGCATCACTATGACAATCATAATAATGGGAATAATTCTCAGGTCGAATGTTTCTTTGAAGAAAAATTGCGCGATACAGTATGTGGTAATTGCCTGTGCTACTGTTAGTCCGTAATTCATATACATAGCTCCAAAGAAATAACCCGGTTCTTTTTGGAATTTGTTATGGCAATGTGTACAATATTCATTCATTTTAGGAAAACTGAATTTAAAGAAAATGCTTTTTTCTTTGAAAACTTTTCCCTGATGACAATGTGGACAATCGTTGTTTAGAATATGTGTTAAGGTATTTGACATAGCTTGAATATTTTTACAAAGGTATTAAGCAATTAAATGCCGGCTATTTTCTATATTCGCTTATTCTAGCACAAAAAAGACATTTTTGTAAAATGAAAAAATATCCTGTTTATAGTATTGAGCAGTTTAATTGCAATTCGGTAACAACGGAGTTGTATATCAATACGTTTAAAAATCATTTGGTCAACCATAGTTTTATTGAAAAACCGCACCGTCATGATTTTTATTTGCTTGTCTTTTTTACTCATGGAAGCGGCGTTCATGAAATTGATTTTAACCGATTTGAAATCAAAGCCGGAAGTGTTTTTGTGTTGCAACCGGGACAGATGCATCATTGGGTTTTATCCGAAGATATTGAAGGATTTATTATTTTTTATACCGCCGAAATGTATAATCTGTATTTTGGGAAAAAGAAAATTGATGATTATCCTTTTTATTTTTCGGTTCAAAATAATCCCGAAATTCTATTGGAAAAACCCGAAATGGAAACGGTTTTGTCTTATTTTGAAAATTTGGTGGTCGAGATGCAATCGGAGCAATTGTGGAAACAGGATAAGATTATGAATATTTTGGATAGTATTCACATTGAGCTGGCTCGAAAATACAATGAAATTTATGTTCATGAAACCCATTCGTACAATGTGAAAATTAAAAATCTCGAACAGCTTTTAGAGAAGAAATACAAACAGCAAAAATCGGCGGCATTTTATGCTTCTGAATTGAATATTAGTTTAAAACACCTGAACCGCATTTGCAACGAAATCCTGAAAAAAACAACCACCGAAGTGATTGTGGATCGCATTATTCTGGAAGCCAAACGCATGCTGCTGGATAAAAACTGGACCGTTAACGAAATTGCTTTTGCCTTAGGTTACGAGGATTATTCGTATTTCAGTCGTCTGTTTAAAAAACACAGCGGTATGTCGCCTTCGGAGTTTCGATTGTTGAAGAATTGAAACTTTGTTGCTCTGACTTTTACCACAAACTTGTCATCCTTACGAAGGAAGGATCTCATCAAGTTGCTCCTCTTTGTGGGCACGGAAAACATTTTCGCGCTATCGGGTATGCAGCTGGATAAAAACGGGACCGTTAACGAAATCGCTTTTGCCTTAGGCTATGAGGATTACTCCTATTTCAGCCGTTTGTTTAAAAAAAATAGCGGTATGTCGCCTTCGGAGTTTCGATTGTTGAAGAATTGATTTTTTTGAGTTATTATGTTGCTTTATAAAATCTTAATTTATAGTTTGTTGAATAAGTTTAAAAATCTCATACGGTTTCTGAATCCCTATCAATTTTCCTTTTTCAGCTTTGCCATTACTATCAAAATGACCAGTACAAAAACTAATTGTTCCTGTATTATTAGCATTGTCTAATATGCCAACATTTACGTTTAAATCAGAAATACTTTTCAATGAATATGATTTGTAATCTGTTCCAATTACCCCACTTCTAATCAATATTCGTTGGTCTGTAAGTGCATAAAATGTTTTTTTATGATTCAATGGTTGATAAAACAATGAAATTAGTGCTATCCAAACTGGTATGAGGTGAAAACCAAAAAAAGCAATTGCAAAAGTATCAACACTCGAAGAATGCTCTTTGCCTAAGAGCATTGGTTTTATAAAAAAGAAGAAATCAAAACTTCCCCATATTATTGCGAATATAAATACTGGAATTAAACTTGCCATAAATGGCAAAAAGTTAGGTTTGTCAGTCCATACAAATTTTTCATTTTCTGTTTTAATTTGCTCAAAATTTTCTACTCTCATATCATTTGTTAATTTATAATGTGCTTTTGTGGTTGCCACCAACTTTTTAGGGCTTTGCGTTCGGGTTGCTCAACTTTGTGGGCACGGATTGCAAATCTGCTCTATCGGGTTTTTTGGCTCATATTAGGTGTTTTTAGTTTTGTAGCAATTCTATGTGCCTACAACTCAATAACATTAATATATCTCTTTTTTTGGTAAAAAGGCTATCATTTAGTATTGTATTTATTTTTCAAATATATAAAAATATCCTACAAAATAGCTAAAAGCTTTTTTGTTTTAGGGTTATTATTTTTATTAATTATTGAGGAAGTTTACCTGTTTTTGATTTGTCTGTGTTTCGGGTTAGGGATAGAAATGAAAATCCTTTTATTTTTTTCTTTAAAAATAAAAGATTGAAATGGATAGCCCGCCCGTAGGGAACCCTCATAAATAAAAAATAGTTTAAAATTTGAAGTAGCAATACTTCAAATTTTAAACTATTTATACGGAAAAGAATTATTTTATAATTTAATTTCATTCATTCTGTCATCGATAAAACTAAATCCCCAACCTGGTAAATTGTGCGGTTTGGCATAACCATCCTGAACGACCATTGGGTTATCAATCAACGGATCGACCCAATCAAAGGATTCTACACCCACGCCGTTAGAAATGGTACAAACCAAAGGAACATCGTAATCTTTGTAGTAGTGTGGTAGTACCGGCAGGTGGAAACTTTTGGCCAGTGCGGCGCTTTCTCTCCAGGCTTCGACACCACCAATACGTAAAATATCCGGCTGCCAGATGTCTAAGGCATTTCGAGTGGCTAATTCGCGTAGCGGTAAGGTATCAAATTCTCTTTCGCCCATAGCCAGAGAAATTCCGGTTTGGTTTTTCAGGATTTCATAACCCTGAAAATTTTGGTGATGAATCGGTTCTTCAAACCAGTTGATGTTTAAATCGCGGGCTTCACGAGCCAGTTTCATCGCTGATGGCAAATCCATTCCCTGATTGGCATCCATCATAATATCTACTTTGTCGCCCACAGCTTCGCGTACTAAACGCAAACGCTCGACATCAGTACTCACTTTTGGCGAACCTACTTTAATTTTTACGGCTTTAAATCCGCGGTCGGCATAATTGGTTACTTCTTCGATCAATTCGTCAATAGAATAGGAAATCCAGCCGCCGCTTCCGTAAATAGAAACTTTTTCTTTGTGTGTTCCCAGAATTTTATGAATAGGTTGTCCCAGAAATTTTCCCCAGGCATCCCACATCGCAATGTTGATAGCCGCCTGAGCCCAACGCAATAGTCCTTGGTTTCCAAAATATTCGGCTAAATCATCCAATTTTTGATACACAGCCGAAGTTTCATTGGCTTTGTATCCTTTGATAACCGGAATAATATCTTTCAGTGCACCTACAATGGCATTAGGTGAATATTGAAAAGATAATAAATAGGATTCGCCAATGATGCCGTTTTCCAACTGAATTCGCATCACAATAAAGGAGATTTCAGTTAGTGTATGGGTAGCGTCGGCAATTGGTTTTTTTAGTGTGTTGGAGGCTTTGTATAATTTTACGTCTCTGATGGCGATAGATGACTTCATGCAATTGTTGTTTTAGTATTTGCAATAGTACAACTTTTAAATAAACACTATTTGCACCATAAAAGCAATTTTAAACACTATATTGATTCAAAATAGTGTTATTTTTGTAGTTTTACATTCATTTAGAGTCTATGAAAGCAGAATACCGAAGTATTAGTCCCTCGCCTGGGAGTTCGTTTCGGACGAGTATTTTTGAAGGAAAAGAGTTTATAGCTTCCTGGCATTTTCATCCCCAGTATGAACTGACTTATATTTTGGGTAGCAGTGGAATTCGTTATGTGGGGGATAATATGGCTAATTTTGAATACGGCGATTTGGTTTTAGTGGGTTCTAATTTGCCGCATTGTTGGAAAACGGTTGGCGAGCAAAAGGAAGAAGTGCGCTGTATTATTATTCAATGGGATGAAGATTTGCTTACTCCTTGGTTAGAAAAAGAAGAGTTTCAGCATATCAGGCAAATGATGCAATTGGCCTCACGTGGAATTCATTTTCCTAAAGAAGAGGCACTTTTGGTCGAAAAAAAGATGTTGGAATTAATCGATTTGCCACCTTTTGAGCGACTGTTGTCTTTTTTGCAAATCTTACAGGAATTGACCAAAGCTCATCATGGTTGTCTGGCAGGAGAAGGTTTTACGACCAATTTGACGGTGAAGGAAAGTGAGCGTGTCAATTTGATTTATAATTATGTCAAAGAATATTACAATCGGCAGATTACTCTGGAAGATGTTGCTAAAAAAATAGCGATGAATAAGGATTCTTTTTGTCGTTTTTTCAAGAAAACCTTTCGCAAATCTTTTTTTGAATTTATTAATGAATATAAAATAAGTATGGCGACCAAAATGTTGATTAATACTGATTTAACGGCGTCGGAAATAGGGTATAAAGTTGGCTATAATAATTTGAGTTTCTTCAATAGACAGTTTAATAAGTTTGTGCAAATGTCACCCTCTAAGTACCGAAAAATGTATAGGGATATTTGAAACTTATTTTTTTAAAGTTTGCTTTAAAGTGAAAAAACCTAATATTCCTGCTGTTAGAGAAGAAATTAAAATGACTAATTTGGCATTGTTGATGATGGTTTCATTTTCGAATGCCAATAAAGTGATAAAAATAGACATGGTAAAACCTATTCCTGCCAAAAGACCAACTCCAAAAATAGATTTCCAAGAAATACCGGGAGGAAGTTTACAAAATCCCAGTTTGACTGTGGCATAAGATAAAATAAAAATTCCCAATGGTTTGCCGGCAATAAGACCAAGTAGAATTCCGATGCTGTAGTTTTCGGATAAAGTTTCCTGAATATTACCACTAAGGAGGATGGCTGTATTGGCTAAAGCAAAGACCGGCAAAATGATAAAGGCTACCGGTTTGTGTAAAAAATGCTGTAAAATATAGGAAGTAGAATTTTTATCTCCATTACCAAAAGGAATTGCAAAAGCCAGTAAAACGCCTGTAATCGTTGCATGAATTCCCGAATTCAACATGAAATACCACATGATTACGCCGCCAATTAAGTAGGGAATAAGATTGCGTACTTTTAATCGGTTGAAGGCTAAAAGCAGTATGAAAATTCCTAAGGCAATTCCTAAATTGAGTATGGATAACGATTTTGTGTAGAAAATAGCAATGATAATGATAGCTCCCAAATCATCAATAACGGCCAGAGCGGTTAGGAATATTTTTAGCGTTACCGGCACACGGTTCCCCAAAAGGGACAGAATACCGAGGGCAAAAGCAATATCGGTAGCCATAGGAATTCCGGCTCCGGATTGGGTAGGAGTTCCGTAGTTGAAAAACAGGTATAGTCCTGCCGGAACAACAATTCCGCCCAGTGCCGCAAAAATAGGCAACATGGCATTTTTGATGTTCGAAAGTTCTCCTTTGTAGATTTCTCTTTCTAATTCTAAACCAATAAGTAAAAAGAAAATAGCCATCAATCCATCGTTAATCCAATGTCCAATGCTGTGAGAGCCAATTTTAATGTGAAATAAATCTTGGTAACTGTCTCCAAAATTTGAATTTGCCAGAAATAAAGAAGTCAGTGTGCAGGCTATTAAAGCAATTCCACTTGATTTTTCGCTTTCAAAAAATTCTTTGAATAAAGTAGTTACTTTCATTTTTGGATCGTTTGATTACTGGGAATTAGAGTGACGCTTCTTTTTATTTTTAAGGATAAAAACAGCATTTATCCAAATATACTATTTTATTTAGTTTTTTCAGAATTTAGAGTCAAAAGAGAATTTGATTGTCAATTAGTGCCAAAAAAAGCCTCAAGTTTCCTTGAGGCTTCTTATAATCTGAATATTTCTAGTTAGGTTTGTCTTCCAGCTTCTAACTTCCAACTTTGTATTATCCTGCCAAAGCATCTTTAATTCTTCTTAAAGCTTCTACCAATAATTCGTCGCTGGTTGCATAAGAGAAACGGATACAGTCAGGGTTACCAAAAGCATCACCGGTTACTGTAGCTACGTTAGCCTCTGCCAAAAGATACATCGATACATCATTAGCATCTTTGATTTCTTTTCCTCTTAATGTTTTTCCGAAGAAAGAAGATACGTCCGGGAATACGTAGAAAGCTCCTTCCGGAACGTTGATTTTGATTCCTGGAATTTCTTTTAATAAACCAACAACTAAATCTCTACGTTTGTGGAATGCCTGAACCATGTGGTTTAATACTGATGGATCAGCATCAACAGCAGTGATGGTAGCACGTTGCGCAATAGAGTTAGCTCCTGAAGTTACTTGCCCTTGGATTTTAGTACAGGCTTTAGCGATAAATTCCGGTGCTCCAATGTATCCAATTCGGTATCCTGTCATTGCAAAAGCTTTTGCTACTCCGTTCACCGTGATTGTTTTTTCAAACATTCCAGGAATAGAAGCAATGCTGCAGAAAGTTCCTGAGAAATTAATGTGTTCATAGATTTCGTCAGCAACAACATAGATGTTTGGATATTTTTCTAAAACTTTAGCTAAAGCAGTTAATTCTTCTCTGTTGTAAACAGAACCTGAAGGGTTACATGGAGAAGAGAACCACATCATTTTAGTTTTTGGTGTGATAGCAGCTTCTAATTGTTCTGGTGTGATTTTGAAATCTGTTTCTACAGAAGTTGGAACTTCTACAGGAACTCCACCTGATAATTTTACGATTTCGAAATAAGAAACCCAGTAAGGAGCTGGTAAAATTACTTCGTCACCGTCGTTTAACATTACCTGAGCAATGTTGTATAAAGATTGTTTAGCACCTGTAGAAACTACGATGTTAGCTGGTTTGTAATCTAAATCGTTGTCTCTTTTGAATTTTCTGCAGATAGCTTCTTTCAAATCAGCATATCCATCAACTGGTGAATAGGTGCTGTAGTTGTCGTCAATTGCTTTTTTAGCAGCTTCTTTAATGAAGTCTGGCGTGTTAAAGTCAGGTTCTCCTAAACTTAAACTGATGATGTCTTTACCTTGGGCTTTTAATTCTCTCGCCAAAGCTGCCATTGCTAATGTTTGTGATGTAGCAAGATTGTTAATTCTGTCTGAAAGTGGATTACTCATTAATAAAGTGTTGAATGCCTCGAATTTTTAATTCCAAATTCAAGGAGGTTAATTATTTATTTTAATTAATTGTTTTTCAAGCATAAAATGCTTGTTTATTTTTAAGCCATTTCTGGATTCATTCCTAATTCCTTTAAATGTTTGAAATGTGCAATTACGGCACTTCTCATGGTTTTGTATTCGTAATAAGGCAAGTTACATTCTTGTGCGGTTTCGCGAACAATTTTTGCAATTTTACCATAGTGAATATGACTGATATTTGGAAAAATATGATGTTCAATCTGATGATTTAGCCCTCCGGTGTACCAGTTTACCAGCCAGTTTTTTGGGGCAAAATTTGTCGTGGTAAATAATTGGTGAATCGCCCAGGTGTTTTCCATTTCGCCTAATTCATTTGGAGAAGGGTTTTCGGCTTCTTCCACCACATGAGCCAATTGGAAAACAATACTTAAAATTAATCCTGCGGTATAATGCATTACAAAAAAACCAATTAATACTTTCCACCAAACGATTCCGATGATGATTGGTAAAACAATCCAAATGATAGCATAAATGATTTTGGTTATAATCAAAGTGGTCCAAAGGATTTTAGGACTTTTAGGCTCACCGTAAGATAATTTTCTTTTGATATAATTGCGCATTTGCTTAAAATCAGTAGTAAGCGCCCAATTGAAAGTCAGCAATCCGTATAAAAATACCGAATAATAATGTTGAAAACGGTGAAAACGATGCCATTTAGCACTTTTAGTAAAACGGATGATTCTTCCGGCTTCTAAATCTTCGTCATGTCCCGGAATATTGGTGTATGTATGGTGCAAAACATTATGCTGAACCTGCCAGTTATAAACATTTCCTGCCAATACATATATAGTTCCGCCCATGATTTTGTTGACCCATTTTTTATTGGAATACGAACCATGATTACCATCGTGCATCACATTCATTCCTAATCCGGCCATGCCTATTCCCATGACAATAGTCAATAGCAAGTGCACCCAAAAAGGCATGTTTAAGGTTAAAATTAAAAAATAAGGAACTAAAAAGACCGTAAAGAGAATAACCGCTTTAACATGCAGTTTCCAATTACCTGCTTTTGAAATATTATTTTCTTTGAAGTAATTGTTAACCCGAGAGTTAAGCGTTCTAAAGAACTTTAATTTGTCTTGCTTAGCAAATGTTGGTGGGTTGGTATTCATACAATTCAAAAATAGCGTCCAAAGATAATTATTTATAAATTTTAACTCTGCAAAATTGAGTTAAATATTTCAAACTTAAAAATAGTACTTTTGTTAAAAATTTAAAACAATGGATGAGATTCTGAAGTATTTCCCCGACTTAACCGATATTCAAAAAGAACAATTTCAAAAATTAGATGCTTTGTATCACGATTGGAATGAAAAAATAAATGTCATTTCCCGAAAAGATATTGATTCATTATATACCAAACATGTTTTGCATTCATTAGGAATTGCTAAAATTATGAAGTTTGAACCAGGGACTTATGTGCTGGATGTAGGAACTGGTGGTGGATTTCCGGGAATCCCATTGGCGATTTTATTTCCTGAAACCCGTTTTTATCTGATTGATGTCATTGCTAAAAAAATTAGAGTAGTGCAGGGAGTTGTGGATGCTTTAGGGTTGAAAAATGTAAAAGCAGAGCAAATTCGCGCTGAGAATGTAAAAGGCGATTTTGATTTTATTGTAAGTCGTGCGGTGACCAATATGCCTGATTTTGTTTCCTGGGTAAAAACCAAAATCAAGAAGCAGCAAAAACACGAATTGAAAAATGGAATTCTGTATTTAAAAGGAGGCGATTTAACTGAAGAGCTCAAAGATTTTCCAAAAGCTACCCAATATGATTTAGCCAATTTCTTCGAAGATGAATTCTTTGAAACGAAGAAAGTAGTGCATTTGCCTTTGAAGTTTGTAGTTTAAGTCATTGCGAGGAACGAAGCAATCACACTTGTTGCTCTCGTTATGAGATAGCTTCGTTCCTCGCAATGACACTATTCTCCTAAAAACGGATATCTGTAATTTTCAGGACTAACAAAAACTTCTTTAATTGTTCTTGGGGAAACCCAACGCAATAAGTTTTGCATAGAACCGGCTTTGTCATTGGTTCCAGAAGCTCTGGCACCACCAAAAGGTTGTTGTCCAACCACGGCTCCGGTACATTTGTCATTAATATAAAGGTTTCCGGCTGCATTTTGCAATTTCACGGTAGCTTCTTCAATAGCATAACGGTCTCTGCTGAAAATAGCTCCGGTAAGCGCGTAATTGGATGTTTGATCGATTAATTCCAAAGTTTCTGACCATTTGGCGTCTTCGTATATGTAAATAGTAAGAACAGGGCCAAATAATTCGGTTTTCATAGTTACATATTTTGGATTGGTAGTCAGGATAACTGTAGGTTCCACAAAATAGCCAACTGATTTATCGTAATTTCCTCCGATAATAATTTCGGCATCTGTATCTTTTTTGGCTTGTTCAATATAACTTGCTAATTTGTCAAAAGAACCCTCGTGAATAACAGCTGTAATAAAATTGTTGAAGTCTTCCGGTGAACCCATTTTCATAGATTGAATATCTGTGGTTATTTGCTCTTTTATATTGGGCCATAAACTCTGCGGAATATAAGCTCTGGAGGCAGCTGAACATTTTTGTCCCTGAAATTCGAAGGCGCCACGAACAATTCCAGTTACGGCTTGTTTTACATTGGCACTTGGGTGAACCATAACAAAATCTTTTCCTCCGGTTTCGCCCACAATTCTTGGATATGTTTTGTAATTGTGAATGTTTGCGCCAATTTTAGCCCAAAGGTCTTTGAATACATGAGTTGAACCGGTAAAATGCAAGCCGGCAAAATCGCGACTGGCAAGAACCGTTTCGGTAACCATTAAGGCATCACCAAAAACTACATTGATAACGCCTTCCGGAAGTCCCGCTTCTTTGAAAATATCCATGATAATTTTGGCAGAGAAAACCTGACTGTCGCTAGGTTTCCAAACCACTACGTTACCCATCATTGCTGCACTGGCAGGAAGGTTAGCTGCAATCGCAGTAAAGTTAAACGGAGTAATGGCGTAAACGAAACCTTCTAACGGACGATATTCTAAACGATTCCAAACACTTGAATCTGAATAAGGTTGGTCAGCATATATTTGTGTCATGAATTCTACGTTGAAACGCAAAAAGTCAATCAACTCACAGGAAGCGTCAATTTCTGCCTGATGTATATTTTTTGATTGGCCAATCATTGTAGCTGCATTAATGCGGGCACGATATGGGCCGGCAATCAATTCGGCAGTTTTTAAGAAAATAGCAGCGCGTTGTTCCCAAGCCATATTTGCCCAGACTGTCTTTGATGCTAGAGCATTCGAAATTGCTTTTTCAATATGTGATTTCTCGGCAAGATGATAAGTTCCCACAATGTGTTTGTGGTCGTGTGGCGGAGTGATGTTTTTGGTGTTTCCGGTTCTGATTTCTTCATTACCGATGTACAAAGGGACATCTATTTTCTCATTCCACATCTTTTTATAAGCAGCTAATACTGCTGCTTTTTCAGGAGAATTAGGGGCGTAGTTTTTTACTGGTTCATTAACAGCTTTCGGTACATTGAAAAATCCTTTTAGCATTGTTTTTTGTTTTTTTTTATCTAATAGTTTTAGATAAGGTTAGAAAATTTTTATTCAAAAACTAAGAATAAAGGTATGCTAACAAAAATACAAAAGGATTACTTAAAACTTTTATAAAGAGTTATAAATAAGTTTTAAAATGTTTAACGGAGTAATTAATTTAAAGCAAAAGGAGCACACAACCTAAAAGTAGGGATAATTACTTTAAAGGTTTTAGTATTGGTAAAGTTAATCATGTTGAAATGTCCTTTCATAGCTCCGTAAGGAGAAGAAAGTAAGCATCCGGAACTGTAAGTGTGATTTTCACCTGGTTTTAAAACCGGTTTTTTACCAATAATACCTTCTCCGTCAACAATTTCAATATTGTTTAAAGAATCAAAAATTTCCCAGTGTCGGGAAGTAAGTTGTACGGAATCTTTGCTGTGGTTTTCGATGGTGATTTGATAACTAAAGGCAAAATGAATCTTGTAGTTTTTGAAGTAAGTGCCTTCAAAACTAGTCAAAACGGTGATTTTTATGCCTCTTGTTATCTGAGAAACCATGATTAATATATTAAAACAGTGTTTAATAAGGGCAAAATTACAAAATTTTCATTTGCATTTGTTAATTTTTAATTTTTTTTTAGTTGATGATATTTAGGGAGCTGGCGGTGCCTTTTCCAATGATTCTGTCATAGCGTCCGGTGTTTTCTTTGTAATAAACTAAAACAGTATATTCATTTTCAGTTTGGTAGAAATTTCCGTCGATGGCATTTTCGTTATCAATGTTTCCGTTTTTATCGGCGATGACATATTTGTAATTGGTAAATCCCTGTTTGATTAAGATGGCTTTTTCATAAATTCCTTTTTTTTCATCATAATCCATTTTGTATTCCGGCGATAAGTTATAGTTGTTAAACATTCCGGAAATATAAATGTCTTTGTTGAGTCGGAAGGAGGGAGCCGAAAGGCTAAAATAAACCCAGGCATAATCGGCTTCGGTTTCATTATTCGTAGCGTTAGAATTTTTGACCAAAAAATTTCCGTTTATATCTTCAAAATAAGTGTAAGGGAAGTTGGTTCGGGCGTTATTGGTGTATAAGTAGCTGTTGTAAATGTCCGTGCTGGCATCCACTCGCGCCACATTGTTAGCGGCTACGCGGATGTCTTTGTTTTCAAAGTAAAGAAATTCATTGCCAGCCCAAAATTGGGTTTCGCTGTCATATTTGTAAATCAAATCATTTCCCACGGTATATTGTGGTTTAATATTATTTATTGCAGTACTGAAATTGCCGTTTTGAAGTAATGTTACTTTGATGTTTTTTAAAGGATTTTGAAAAGTAATACTGTTGGATTTTATGGAGAAATCCAAGTTGTGTTTGTATTCTATTAAATTAACGTTTCGGGCTCTTTTTATTTGTAAAGGAACTGATGCATTGTCTTCGTAAAGCATAAATTTTCGTGAAAAAACTACTTCGCGGTCATCGTTTAAGATTTTGAGCAAATAGTTGCCACTTAGTCGCAACTGTTGTGTAAACTGGTTTGGAAAATTTAATTTATAGTGCGAATAGATTTGTAAAGTGTTGACGGAATTCGTGTAGTTTTGAATTCTTTGATTGTCAAAACCTTGTAAATATTCGTTTTTTTGAATAGTTGACGGATTCCAATTGTAATCACAATGGATGATTTCGTAATAATAATTAGCTTCATTTCCATAGAGATCATCAAACTGGAATTCAAAAGAGCTGCCTAGTTCAAATATAGGAATTACATTTTGACCGTTTTGGACAAAAGAGATGGTTTTGATATGATAAGGCGGAGCTGTTTCATTTTGTATTTGAGCGGTTGCTGTTTTGAAAATGAAAAGCCATAAGATTCCAAAAAGAAAAGGTTTAGGCATAATTATGTGATTGCTTGGTGTAAATATAACAAAATAAGCAATAGAATATTATGCCGTTCTTGGTTCTCTTTTGTGAATTATTTGAAGCAAACAGGAATGATTTCTCCTTTAGCCAGGCAGTATTTTTCTACTAATTCCGGACTGATTTCGTTAGTGTAATCCTCTTCGGTTACTTTGAAACCAATGTTTCTTAGTTTGTCAAAATAGTCGCGACCGTAAATACGAACGTGGTCGTATTGTCCGAATATTTTAGCACGCTCTTTTGGATCAGTGATGCTGTCATCGGCAAAAGTAGTTGCTCTTTTTAAATCTTGTGGAATTTGTAAAATAGCCATTCCGCCCGGTTTTAACACGCGATACAATTCCTGCATGGCTTTGGTGTCATCCGGAATATGTTCCAAAACGTGGTTGCAAAGGATAACATCGTATTGATTGTCTTTGAATGGTAGATTACAAATGTCGGCTTTTACATCTGCCAATGGCGAAAACAAATCGGTTGTTGTATAATCCAGATTTTTTTGTTTACGGAACAATTTGTAAAAAGCCTGCTCCGGTGCAAAGTGTAATACTTTTTTTGGTGCTGTGAAAAAATCGGTTTTTTCATTTAGGTATAACCAAAGTAGGCGATGTCTTTCCAGTGAAAGTGTACTAGGTGAAAGTACATTGTTTCTTTGGTTTTCATAACCATAAGGTAACATCGATTTGAAACTTTTTCCGTCGATAGGATCGGTATATTTAGTTCCTTTTAATGAAAATGCGATAATAGGACGCGCCACATAACTTAAGCGAATAAGTAAGGGGCGAGGGATGGTATTGAGGATAAGTTTAAATAATGATTTCACAGACTATATGTAAAAAAAAAAACTAAACACAAATTTCACAGATTATCACAGATTGTGTTTTGAAAAAGATATGTTTAATGATAGTAAATTAATTATAGTATTATTCGTTTGTATTTTAAACTGTCTTCTCCGAAATTGGCTAATAAACCAACTTTGTTTTTTGAAGCAGCCAGATAATTTAGAGTTTGTTTTACTTCACTACTAGTAAGTTCTTTGATTGCTTTTAATTCCAAAATAATTTCTTCAAAAACAACAAAGTCAGCATAATAGTATGTGGGTAAAATGATTTCTTTGTATTCGATATTGTATTTTACTTCACGCGAATAAGGAATTTGGTTTTTTTGGAACTCATATTCCAAAGCATCACCATAAACTTTTTCACTATGTCCTTTTCCTAATATTTTGTGGACTTCCATGCAGATTCCAATTATTCGATAAGTTTCTTCTTTTAAATAAAATTTTTCCATATTTTTTAGAATAACTTTTAATTTGTGGAAATCTGCGAAATCTTTGTTTAGATTACTAAAGGCGCTTTTCTAAACTCATCTTCTTCATTGCTTTCAATACCTAAAGCTTTGTAGATATAAGCATAAGTTGAAAGTAATTCCGGTTTTCCATCTACTAAAGCTACATCGTGTTCAAAGTGAGCGGATGGTTTTCCGTCGGCAGTAAGGATTGTCCAACCGTCTTTTAATTGTTTGATGTTGCGTGTTCCCTGATTAATCATCGGCTCTAAAGCAATAACCATTCCTTCAACAAAAAGTTTTCCGCGACCTTTTTTGCCATAATTAGGCATTTCGGGGTCTTCGTGCATTTTTTTTCCTAAACCGTGACCTACTAATTCACGAACGACTCCGTAACCATGTGCTTCGGTATATTTTTGGATTGCATTTCCAACGTCTTCTACGCGGTTTCCGGCTTTGAATTCGCGCATTCCAACGTATAAGGATTCTTTGGTAACCTGTAATAATTTTTTAGTTTCAGGAGCTACTTCGCCAACTTCAAAAGTGTAGGCATGGTCGCCGTGAAAACCATTTTTGTAAGCCCCACAATCGATAGAGATAATATCACCGTTTACAAGAGGAGTGTTATTTGGAATTCCGTGAACAACCTGAGCATTTGGACTCATACAAAGTGAATTTGGAAAACCGTATAACCCAAGAAAACTTGGTTCGGCACCATGATCGCGGATGAATTCCTCGGCCAATTTGTCAAGATGTAAAGTAGTTACGCCTTCTTTGACTTCAGAAGCCAGCATACCTAATGTTTTGGATACGATTAAAGCACTTTCGCGCATTAATTCTATTTCTTCACGGGATTTTACTATGATCATATTTTTAATTTTCGATTTGCAAAAGTACAATTTTATAGTAACTTTTAAAATCAAATGCAGGGAATAAAAAAAGCTGCCCGGATTTGGACAGCTTTCAGTTGTTTTATCTTTTCAAATTATTTTACTAATAAGGAATGACTGGACATAGCAGCCGGTTGTGCTACTCCCATCAAGTCTAAAATTGTTGGAGCAATATCTCCTAAAACACCGTCCTGAATAGCTATTTGGTCGTTGTCAACCAAAATAAAAGGAACCGGGTTTGTGGTGTGCGCTGTATTTGGACTTCCGTCAGGGTTAATCATCGTTTCGCAGTTACCGTGATCGGCAATTACGATGGTAGAATATCCATTTGCCAAAGCGGTAGTGATTACTTTTTCGACACATTTGTCAACTGCTTCACAGGCTTTGATAGCGGCTTCCATAACACCGGTGTGTCCTACCATGTCACCGTTAGCGAAGTTAAGGCAAACAAAATCAGTTGCTCCTTTTTCTAATTCCGGGCATAGGGCATCAGCTAATTCGTAAGCACTCATTTCCGGTTGTAAGTCGTATGTGGCGACCTTTGGAGAATTTCTCAAAATACGGGATTCACCTTCAAATGGCGTTTCTCTACCTCCGGAGAAGAAGAAAGTTACGTGTGGGTATTTTTCAGTTTCGGCAATACGAATTTGTTTCTTGCCTGCTTTTTCTAAAACCTCTCCTAATGTTTCAGTAATGTTGTCTTTGTTGTAAACTACTTTTACATTTTGGTAAGTTTCATCATAATTAGTTAAGGTAACATAGTACAAATTCAATTTGTGCATGTTTTGTTCGTGGAAATCCTGTTGCGAAAGAGCTTCAGTCAATTCACGGCCTCTGTCGGTTCTAAAGTTGAAGAAAATAACCACATCTTCGTCTTCGATAGTTGCTAATGGTTTTTCATCGGCACCAACAGCTACAAGAGGTTCAATAAACTCATCGGTGATGTCGTTTCCGTAGCTGGTAGCAATTGAAGTAACGATATTGTGAGTAGGAGTTCCTTTTCCGTGAACCACTAAATCGTAAGCCAATTTTACTCTTTCCCAACGTTTGTCACGATCCATTGCATAGTAACGTCCGATAACAGAAGCGATTTTTACGGGAGTATTAGCGATATAGTTTTCTAAATCCTGAATGTATTTTTTTCCTGATTTAGGATCAACGTCTCTTCCGTCAGTGAAAGCGTGTACAAAAACCTGATTTAATCCGTAATCCTGAGAAGCGTCGATTAAACCACGTAAATGAGAAGTATGTGAGTGAACTCCTCCGTCAGAAACTAATCCTAAGAAATGGACTTTTTTGTTGTTTTCTTTTGCATATTGAAAAGCGTCTTTAAGTACTTGTTCCTGAGCTAAAGTTTTATTGGCAACAGCTAAATTGATTTTAGCTAAATCCTGATAAACAATTCTGCCGGCACCTAAATTCATGTGTCCAACTTCTGAATTTCCCATTTGTCCTTCCGGTAAACCTACGTGTAAACCGTCAGTTCGTAATTGCGCGCTTGGGTATTTTTGGTAAAGGCTGTTTATAAACGGAACATTTGCATTATCAATTGCAGAAACTTTTGGGTCAGGTGATTTTCCCCAACCGTCCAAAATCATTAAAATTACTTTTTTGTTCATTGTTATTTAGTTTTCGACAAAGATAGATTATTTCTAAAATCTTCTTTAGGAATCAAATAACTATTATGTATTCGGAAATTTAGCGATACTAAAAATGATAATTTTTTTACCGAAGGTAGTTTTTATTAAAATAAATGCACTTTAGAATTTATTTTTCAGGGAGTTGTAATCAATGAAATAGCGCAAACTAATAGAGAAGATATTAGTCATATTAGAATTGAAGATGGAATTGAGATTTTTGTTAAGGCTTTTCTCTACCATATTGGTTTCTTCCTGAGCGTAATTTCGGTATAATAACGAGAGTTGACTTCCGGGAGCAAACCACCAAGTATAGGAAAAATCTAAATTCCAGGAGTTTAAATTTCTGTTTTTATTATTGTTGTAGCTGTTATTTGGGGTTAAGTAACCATTGTCTTTCAGTGTGAAATAGTCATGGTTTTCGGAATAGGACCAATAGTATCTTGCTTTAAGATTAAATGTCATTTTGTTATTAATTGCATATTTTCCAGTTAAATCTGCTTGGATAATTTCTCTGTTTCGTTTTGCAAAAATTATATTTGTTTCATTGGTTTCTACCCAGCCTATTGCGTTAGCTTCATTAGTGTAATCGGCTGTAAATGCTAATGAAAATCGATCGTTGAATCGGTATTTAGGTCCTGCGTAAATTCTGTATGTAAATCTGTTATCTTCGTCGTATTTAAAAAAAGAGGGAGTGATATTAAAAGTCAGGTTTTTATTTTTGTTGGATTCCATACCTAAATATGCAGAAATCATACTTGGGTTGTAAATGTATTTGCCTTCTTTTTGAGGCAGATAAAAATCAAATGTTTCAAATGGAACGATGTTAAATCCCATTTCAAAATTATATAAATTATGTGTTGTGGCAGCTATAGTAGTTTGAAACCAGCTGGTATTTTGAATCTTGTTAGTTGTATTGTCCAGGTCAAAGTTTGCTTCTTGCTCGATTAGAAGACTATTAAAAAGTTTGGTTGGATTTAGAATTCGATAACTTCCATTTACATAACCACTATAATAATTGTAATAGTATAATATACCAAGGTCATTGGAGTCAAATTGCTTAGATGTATATTTTCCGGTAAGTAAGTATCTGTACTTTCCACTGGTTTTAGCAAAATTTAAAGAGGTTTTAAATCCATCATAGTCTTCGGTGTCATTGATGGTGCTGTATCTAAAGTCTCCGGAGAGATTGTAAGAGTTTGCTTTGGTGTTTAAGTCGAAAACTAAAGCTGTAACGTTTGCGTCTCTGTAACTTCCGTTTCTGGTAGTGTTGGTGTTGATAATAGAAACAGAAGAATTTTGTCTAAAGCGTTGATCAAATACCAATATGTTGTAATTAGCAAGTGGTTCAATTACTTCTTTTCTTGTTTCGTTTGTTTCGGAATTTGTTATAGTTGCAAATGTTTTTTCGGTAATTCCATTCAGAAAACCTATTCCAAGACCATTTTTGGTTCTTCCGGATATTTTGATGGCGTTGATTAGGTTAACACTGTTTGGGTATTTTGTGACGCTTTCATTAGTCGGAAGACTTGATTCTATTTCTGATTGACTCACAGTTGGGTTTCCGCCGATTCTTCGGGAGTAAAATATATTTCCAATATTGAATAAATTTGTTCCTTCGGTAAAAAAAGGTCTGTTTTCGTTTAGTTTTTGTTCAAAAGGCTCTAAATTTAGAATAGCATTGTCAAATTTTGTTTGCCCAAAATCAGGAACCAATATGGCGTCTAGCGTGAAAGCATCATTAATTCGGTATTTGATATCTAAACCTGCTTTTATGGTTTTGTCAGAGTTGAAATCATCTTTTTGGTAATAGGCTGAGGTGTAAGGAATAAAGAAAAGTCGGGTAGACGGACTTATGTTTTCTATGCCTTTTAATTGTCCACATTGGGTTAAAACATTTTTGATTTCTGCGTTAATGGGGTTCCAGGAGAATTTTTGCGTAGTCCTTTTGATTTCGCGAACGAAGTTAATCCCCCAAACTTGTTTTTCATTTTTTGGAAAACGAATAGCGGCATAAGGAATCTTTATTTCTACTTCCCATCCTTTATTTGTGATTCTTGCGTTACTTTGCCAAATAGCATCCCAGCTAAAATCCTCGTTACCTTCAGTGGCTAAACAATCCATCTGAGTTCCTGCGGCACTTACATAAAAACGATAATCTTGTTGGCCGTCATTAAAACCGTTGATAAAAACAGCAAAATTATCTGCTATACCAAAAACGTCTCTTTCGGTAAGTTCGCGCTGAATTTTTTCGGGTTCGTTGTCGTTTAAAGTCGCAGAAATATAGATGGCGTCATTGTCATAAAGCACCCGTACCTGAGTTTCTTTTTCTTTGTCAATGTTTTTACCGTTGTCCGGAGTATACATGATGAAATTAGAAGCGATTTCATTGTTTTTTTGCCATTCGGTTTCGTCTATTCTGCCATCAATATTGATGTTTCCGTCCTTTGGTTTAGCTAATAGTGTTTTTTTTTGTGCAAAAACACTTAGGTTTAGTAAGGCGAAAAAACAATAAATGGGTAAACGAAATGACGCCATATAATGAGATAATAGTCAAGCAAAAATACTAAAATTAGTGAGATTAACAATTTTTTAACATCGTTTTTTGTAATTAAAAAGCTACTGTAAAGTTAAAACATTCTTATAGTGGGGTTTAAGATTTTTTTTTGTGGTCTTTTTTTATATTTTTGGCATCAATGAAATTAATCTAAATAAATAGTAATCAATGGTTTGTAAGAGGGTTTTGTTCTTTTTGGGATTGTCTTTTTTGTTAATGTCTGCTACTGCTTTTTTACCAAAGGCAGCTGAAAAAAAGATTGTTTTAAAAAGAAATGTGTTGAAGGAAGGTGGAGAGTCAGGTATTGAAGAAATTTATAGTAAGTTGCATACGTCAGGTTTTAGTTTGCCTAAATTAGAAAGTTTTAAAGAAGCTTTGGAAGGTTTTTACAAACTTAAAGCTCAGGGATTAGTGACTAAAAATATTATTACCTTAATTGATTTTAGTTTGTCGTCAAATACTAAAAGACTTTGGGTGATTGACTTGGATTCAGATAGTATTTTAATTCATTCACTTGTGGCGCACGGCAAAAATACGGGTGAGGAGTTTGCAAGTAGTTTTTCCAATAAAGCAGAATCGTATAAAAGTAGTTTGGGATTTTATGTAACCGGAGAAATTTATAATGGTAAGCATGGAAAATCATTACGATTAGATGGTTTGGAAAAAGGAATTAATGATAATGCGCGCAATCGGGCGGTTGTAGTCCATGGAGCCAATTATGTTTCGGATACTTTTATAAAAAATAATCAGCGTTTAGGCAGAAGTTTGGGTTGTCCGGCGGTTCCGATTGCAGTTACAGACGAATTAATCCGTACGATAAAAGATAAAAGCTGTTTGTTTATTTATTATCCTTCAGATTCTTATAAACACTCTTCAAGTATAATTTAATTGAATTTTGCTTAAAAAGTATTTCCTGATTTAGATTTGTTTAAAAAAATAAAAATCTAACGATTTAATTTTAAAAAGGTTATAGGTTAATTGTGGATTTAAATAAAAAATCTGCTAAAAAAATTTGTTTTAAACTTAACTTATTCTTTATATTTGCACCCGCAATGCGGAAGTAGCTCAGTTGGTAGAGCTCCAGCCTTCCAAGCTGGTTGTCGCGAGTTCGAGCCTCGTCTTCCGCTCTAGTTAAAACCAAGAGTTTTTGGTTTATTGAAATAAAATTTGTTGGTTAGTAAATAATAATTATATTTGCAGCCGAAATGCGGAAGTAGCTCAGTTGGTAGAGCTCCAGCCTTCCAAGCTGGTTGTCGCGAGTTCGAGCCTCGTCTTCCGCTCTGTAAAGCCTTAAACTTTTTGTTTGAGGCTTTTTTTATTGGATGAAACTCAATTCAGTTTCTGGTGTTATCTCAATTGGAGTTTGATTTTTTCGGAATAATTTGGCTGATAAAGCTCCTTTTAAAAAGATTTTACCTTCTTTTATTTTTAACCAACTTCCTTCTTTTAGACCTAAAACCGGAAAATTATTAAATTGATGAAACTCGTTAATTCGGGTTTCGCGTGATTCTCCCATGTGTGTAGATTGTTCCTCTTTGTCTAAATAATGTACATTTAAGTTGAAAGGAATTAATCCTAAAGTTTGAAAACTTGGTGGATATACAATAGGCATGTCGTTAGTGGTTTGCATGCTTAGGCCTGCAATATTGCTTCCGGCGCTGGTTCCTAAATAAGGAGTTCCTGTTTCCAGAGTTTCTTTTAGGGTGGTCATAATTTTGTTATGGTATAATTCTTTTACCAATAAAAAAGTGTTTCCGCCACCGATAAAAATGCCTTCGGCTTCCTGTATAGCTAATGCCGGGTTTTCAAATTCATGAATTCCTTTGACTTCAATGTTAATTTGGGCGAAAGTCAAAACGACTTTTTGGGTATATTCTTCATGCGAAATCCCACTTGGCCTGGCATAAGGAATGAATAAAATTGATTTGCAGTTGGCAAAGTGTGTTTTTAATTCCGGTAATAAATATTCCAGATAGCCACTGCCGTATAAGGTTGAGGTGCTTGCTAAAAGTATGTTTTTCATTCTGAATATTTTTTGAGTAAAGGTATTAATAGCTGTTTTATTGAGGAGGTTTAATTAACAAATTTTTATCAGCCTCTTAGTAATTTATTAGGAGTTGCCTATTCTAATTTTATCTTCTGAAATACAGTGAGATGAAAAAAATATTCCTTGCTTTTTTAGTGTTATTTGCTGCGGTCTCTTTTGGGCAAAGTGCTGATACTCTTGTTGTAAAAGGAAAGGTGAATGCTTATGTGGTTAATTTAGAAGGGGTCACGGTTATTGATGCGAGAACCGAACATCTGGCTTTAACCGATGAAAACGGAGATTTTGTTATTCAGGCTAAGGTTGGCGATACTTTGGTGTTTTCGGGATTACAATTTAAACGAAAAGAAATTGTTTTGGGACAAGAAGATTTTGAAGACAAAACACTAAATGTGCATTTGGTTGCGGTTGCACATCAACTGAATGAAGTTGTGATTAGAAATTATAATAGTATCAATGCTGAATCATTAGGAATTATTCCTTTGAATCAAAAAAAATACACGCCTGCCGAACGAAAATATGCAACGGCGGCATCGTATAAAATGAATCCGAAGGGACTGGATCCGATATTGAATCTTATTTCCGGACGAACAGCGATGCTGAAAAAGGAAATCGAAGTAGAGAAGAAAGAAACTTATATGGCCATGTTGGAAAAAATGTTTGATCAGGAACATTTTGTAAAAACTTTACAATTACCTTTGGAATATGTAAAAGGCTTCGAATTTTATGCGGTGGATAATAAACAATTTACCAAAATATTAGATACAAAAAACAAGACTACCATTGCATTTTTGTTAGGAGAATTAGCCGAAAAATACAAAGGGATAATTGCTTGTGAAAATGAATAACAACTATTTTTTACTGCTTTTTTTATTTTGTCAGATGGTATTTTGTCAAAATAAAGACAGAAAAGAAATTCACGGAATCATCCGTGTCGATTCGGCTTTTGTTGAAGGGGTGAATGTGGTGAACGAAAACACTCAAAAAGCAACTTCAAGTGACCTAAGCGGGAACTTCGTTCTTTTGCTAAAAGAAGGCGATGTTTTGGTTTTTTCTGCGGTAAATCTTGTAACTTTACGTAAAAAGATAGTTTTGGCCGATTTAGAATCATCGGTTTTAAAAATTCAATTGCAAACCGAAAGTATTCCGTTGAAAGAAGTTGTGGTTAAGGAAGAAACTCGAATTACAGCCGAAAATTTGGGGATTATTTCCAAGCCTGCAAAAAAATATACGGTTGCCGAGAGAAGATTGTACACTGCCAGGTCTGGTTTACTGGATCGTCCTTTGAATTGGATATCGGGAAGAACTGCCCGATTGAAAAAAGAATTGGCGGTTTCCGAAAAAGAGCAGTTGATGGCTAAGATGGAGTATCTTTTTGAAGAACATTTTTATACCGAAACTTTAAAAATTCAGAAAGATTATGTAAGAGATTTTCAGTTGTTTTGTATTGAAGATAATGATTTTGTGACTTCGCTTAAGGAGAAAAATAAAACATTGTCTAAATTTTATATTCTTTCTTTGGCTAAAGATTACAATAAAATAACCGCTTATGAAAACTAAAGTAACCGTTTTGTTTTTTCTTTTTTTAATGCAATTTTCTTTTGGTCAAATTGGCGCCCGGAAAACCATTGAAGGACAGGTTAGGAATGATTTGGTGCCTGTGGAAAATGTGATTGTTTTTAATGTTAATTCTAATGTTGGAACCGTGGTTGATCCTTATGGTTCGTTTAGTGTTTTGGCTAAAGTCAACGATACATTGGTTTTTTCCAGTCTGGCATTTAAGTCTAAAAAAATTGTGCTTAGTGAAGGTGATTTTATTGGGACAAAATTAATTGTCAAATTGGATGTTTTTACAAATGAGCTGGCAGAAGTTCTTATTCGGGCTAAAAAAGAGCTGAATCCTATTCAGGGAAATACTCAGAAATATGTGGATTTGAAATATTTTGATGACGAAAAATCTTCGCCTAAAAACCGATTGATGCCGCCAAACGGGACTATAGAAAACGGAATGGATTTTGTACGAATTTATAAAGATGTTTTGGGGGTTTTGAGGGCAAAAAATCCTCAGAAAACCGATTTTTATAAAGAAACCAGTTTTTCGGAAGTGGTGATGAATAAGGTGAATTATTCGTTTTTTTCAAACACTTTGCATTTAAAGGATGATGAAATTAAACTGTTTTTGATTTATTGTGAAAATGATTCGAAATCAAGAGTATTCATGCAGCCAAGTGAGGAATTCAGACTGATGGATTTTTTAATTACAAAGAACGAAGAGTATAAAAAAATTACACAATACAGATAAAAATTAGTTCGTAAAATAGTCCTTAAGTTAATTAGTTAAGAGGCTTATTTTATGAAAAAATTAAAAATAGAACTTTTTAAATTTGGTATATTTGCAAAAAAAATAACAGCATATGTTTGGTATTGGAGGAGGAGAATTAGTCTTTATAATGTTTGTGGTATTGTTGCTTTTTGGTTCAGATAAAATACCGGAAGTAGCCCGTACTATGGGTAAAGCCATGGCGCAATTAAAAAATGCGACTAATGATATAAAGAATGAAATTCAAAAAGGAGCCGAAGAAAACGGTTTGGATGCTAAATCCTTATCCGAAATGACCGGCGGAATTAATTCTCAAATTAATAAAGTTTCTGAAGATCTTTTAGGAGATACCGTAGTTCAGGCTAATAAAATTAAAGAGGATATTGAAGATGTCACCGGTCCGGTAAAACGCAGTTTGTAATGTTAGATAAACTCCTTTCTTTAGATACACAGTTATTGGTTTATTTGAACGGCTTAGGTTCAGATTCCTATGATGGTTTGTGGCTTTTTATTACGAAGCAAATCAATTGGATTCCGTTTTTTTTGTTGCTTTTTTATATTATTTATAAAAAAATAGGAAAGAGACAAACTTTATATGTCTTGTTGTTTATTGCGCTTTTAATTCTAATTACCGATCAATGTACTAATTTGTTTAAGTACACGGTGCAAAGGTTGCGACCTTGCAATAATCCGGATATAAAGGATGTCATAAGAATTGTACAATCCCGTTCTTCTTTTAGTTTTTTCTCCGGTCATGCGGCTAACAGTATGGCTGCGGCTATGTTTATTTATTTGTTGCTTAAGCCTTATTTTAAATATACTTTTCTGTTGTTTTTATGGCCGTTAATTTTTGCTTACAGTCGCATTTATTTGGGATTGCATTATCCAATCGATATTTTATGTGGTTATCTTTTTGGGATGCTTAGCGGTTTATTTGTTTTCAGGATTTATCAGTTTACGCAAATAAAATATTTTCCGCTTTAATTTTTGTGGAAAGACAATAAAATAAAAACGCACATTCAAAATTTTTAGAATGTGCGTTTTTTGCTTATTTAAAGTACTCTGCTTACTGTTAATCCGTCGCGAATAGGAAGTAAAACCGTTTCTACTCTTAGATCTTCTTTTAATAACTGATTGTATTCGAGTAAAACTTTAGTACTGATATCTTTTGGGTTTAAAGGTTCTAAAACTTTTCCGCTCCAAAGCACATTGTCAGAAAGAATAATACCTCCTTTATTCATTTTTGGAACAATTAATTCAAAATAATTCAGGTAATTTTCCTTGTCGGCATCTATAAAAACCAAATCAAACTTTAAATCAAGCGTTGGAATAATGTCAACAGCTTCGCCTAAATGTTGTGTAATTTGTTTTCCCCAAGGCGATTTGTCGAAATGTTTTCTTTGAAAATCAATCAATTCTTCTTTGATGTCAATGGTGTGCAAAACGCCGTTTTCGCGCATTCCTTCACATAAACATAAGGCTGAATAACCGGTGTAAGTTCCAATTTCCAAAATGTTTTCCGGACGAATTAATTTGGATAACATACTTAAAACACGTCCCTGAAAATGTCCGCTAAGCATTCTCGGCAAAAGAATTTTTTGATAGGTTTCTTTGTTTAAAGCAGCCAATAATTCGGGCTCTTTTTCAGAATGTTGTTCTATGTAGTCTTCTAATTCTTGGGAGATAAAATGCATTATTTGAAATATTTTCAGTTTCGTGCAAAGTTATCAAATTATCAAAATAACATTTCAGCATTTATGCTAATTGATGTAATAAATCGACAAATAGTCATTAAATTTGCAGCATGCAAATTGAGAAAAAAGACATACGAGCCTTATCCAAAGAAGATTTACGTCAATTTTTTGTTGTAAATAAAGATAAAGCCTTTCGCGGAAATCAGGTTTACGAATGGTTGTGGAGCAAGGGCGCGCACAGTTTTGAGGATATGACCAATATCTCAAAAGCAACCCGTAACATGCTTGAGGAACATTTTGTAATCAATCATATCAAAGTAGATACGATGCAGCGTTCGGATGACGGAACGGTAAAAAATGCAGTTCGTTTGCATGATGGTTTGGTGGTTGAGTCGGTTTTGATTCCAACAGAAACCCGAACTACTGCCTGTGTTTCGAGTCAGGTGGGTTGCAGTTTGGATTGTAATTTTTGCGCCACAGCCCGATTAAAACGAATGCGTAATCTGGAACCGGCCGAAATTTACGATCAGGTGTTGGCTATTGACCGTGAAAGTCGTTTGTATTTCAACCATCCTTTGTCCAATATTGTTTTTATGGGAATGGGCGAACCTCTGATGAATTACAATAATGTGATGAAAGCGATTGATATGATTACTTCGGAAGAAGGATTAGGAATGTCGCCTAAACGCATTGTGGTCTCGACTTCGGGAATTCCAAAAATGATTAAAAAAATGGCTGATGATGAGGTGAAGTTCAAGCTGGCGGTTTCCCTGCATTCGGCTATTGACGAAATCAGAGCCCGAATAATGCCTTTTTCTAAAAATTTTCCGTTGGCTGATTTGCGTGAAGCCTTAGAATATTGGTATAAAAAAACAAAAAGTAAGGTTTCCTACGAATATGTGGTTTGGAAAGGAATAAACGATAACAAAGCTTCGGTAGATGCTTTGGTTCGTTTTTGCAAATATGTTCCCTGTAAAGTCAATTTAATTGAATACAATCCAATTGATGACGGAGAATTTCAGCAGGCTTCGGAAGAAGCAATTAATGCTTATATTAAAGGACTGGAATCTATTGGAGTTGTGGTAAAAGTACGCAGAAGCCGGGGGAAAGATATTGATGCCGCCTGTGGGCAATTGGCAAACAAAGAAGTTTAATTTTTTGTAATAAAATAAAAAGAGCATTCGATTATTGAAGTAAATTATCAATAACCGAATGCTTTTTCGTTATTAGGATTTTATTTTTTTAAGGTAATTTCGGTAGTCACAGCATCAAGAGTAAGCGAGGCCAGATTATCACATTCTCCGGTTCCAAAATCTAAAGTAGCTGTGGTATCATTTTTCGTGATTATTTTGGTTCCGGCAACCGGAAATGGCGAATTGCAACTCATTTCGTAGCGTAGCGGATTAGTGATTTCGCAAGTAATTACCGTTCCGTTTTTTTTAGTGATACTGCTGTCTCCTGAAATCATAAAAATATTGTCGTTCCATTCTAAAGGAGTGTTGTAACCTTCAACCATCTCGCGAATTCGGTTTCCTGCTATTTCATACGTTTTCCCGTCGTCAAAAGTGATTGAAAGATCGATAGAATGGCTTAACACCGGATGGATTTCTTCCTGTAAAGCGGTAGATTCTTTGGTGTAAGTGATACTTTTATTTCCTTCGATAAGTTTGCCGTTATGATAAAATCCTTCAAAAGTAGTATTGATTGCAAAGGTATTGGTGCTGAAATCATTGGTAAAACTGATACTGATTTTTCCTTTGATGGTATTCCCGTTTGCCAGCGTACAACCTTCTGCTCCAAAATCGATAGTTCTTGTCCAAACATTACCGTTTAAAACAGTGGTAATGGTAGCACAACTTGGTAAAATGCTTTTTCGGTAACCGTCAATTCGGGTTGTGAGGCTTTGTTGAGCGCCAAACTGATCTTCGGTAATGGCGTCAATGTCTTCTAACGAGCTGTCAATTTTTGCCGTTAAGGCTACATCATTGGAAGAAACGGCGGTGCTGTCGGCAGTACTGTCATTAGAACTACAACTGAAAAAAGTGAGAGCGGCAAAAAATCCAATTATTAAAAATTTTGTTTTCATAATGCTTCGGTTTTTTTGGTTTTAGGTAAGACATTAAAATCTTTTATTGGTTTAATGAACCAATTTTTTTACATTAAACGCAGTTTTTAGTTTTATAGTATAAATTTATTGATAATAATACTAAGAGTTTTAAAAAATGAATGTCTTTTTTATATAAAATAGTATCTTTGAAAGCCAAATGAATGTTACTTCTCAAATAAAACAGCCCATATTCAAGGAAATGGAACTTTTTGAAAAAAAGTTCTATGAATCGATGTCTTCGCAAGTGGCGTTGTTAAACCGAATTACTTATTATATTGTCAATCGTAAAGGAAAACAAATGCGACCGATGTTTGTGTTTCTTACGGCTAAGATGATTTCCGGTGGAACGGTTAATGAGCGAACTTATCGTGGTGCTTCGGTTATTGAATTAATTCATACGGCTACTTTGGTGCATGACGATGTGGTGGATGATAGTAATCGTCGTCGCGGATTTTTTTCTATTAATGCTCTTTGGAAAAATAAAATTGCAGTTTTAGTTGGTGATTATTTGTTGTCCAAAGGTTTGTTACTTTCTATTGATAACGGTGATTTTGATTTACTTCAAATTATTTCTGTCGCTGTGCGCGAAATGAGCGAAGGCGAATTATTGCAGATAGAAAAAGCCAGAAGGTTGGACATCACAGAATCCGTTTATTACGAAATTATCCGAAAAAAAACCGCGACACTTATTGCTGCCTGTTGCGCTTTGGGAGCCAAATCGGTTTCGGAAGATGTAGCGCAGGTGGAGAATATGCGAAAGTTTGGAGAGTTGATTGGAATGGCTTTTCAAATAAAAGACGATTTGTTTGATTATACCGATGATGCGATTGGGAAACCAACCGGAATCGACATCAAAGAACAAAAAATGACGCTGCCGCTGATTTATGTTCTTAATCATTGCTTACCAAAAGAAAAATCCTGGTTAATCAATTCGATTAAAAATCACAATAAAGACAAAAAACGCGTTAAAGAAGTGATTGCTTTTGTCAAAAATAATAATGGTTTGGCTTATGCCGAACAAAAAATGATCGAATTCCAACAAGAAGCTCTCCAATTACTAGAGAATTACCCCGATTCTGATTTTAAAACGGCCTTGACCATCATGGTGAACTACGTGATTGAAAGAAAGAAATAGATTTTTTTGATTCGGATTGTGTAATTTTACAATCTTTAAATTCTTAAATCTTTCAATTTTTTAAATTTCCAAATAAATTGATTTCAAAAGCTACGATAGATACTGTTTTCGAAACTGCCCGAGTAGAGGAGGTTATTGGTGATTTTGTGCAATTAAAACGTGCAGGAAGTAATTTTAAAGGACTGAGTCCGTTTTCTGATGAGCGCTCGCCATCGTTTATGGTTTCACCTGCTAAAGGAATTTGGAAGGATTTTAGCTCGGGAAAAGGAGGAAACGCGGTAGCTTTTTTGATGGAGCATTCTCACTTTACCTATCCGGAAGCGATTCGGTATCTGGCGAAAAAATACAATATCGAAATTGAAGAAACCGAGCAAACGGATGCCGAAAAAGCCACTATGGATGCCCGGGAAAGTATGTATTTGGTTTCCGAATTTGCCAAAGATTATTTTCATAAAACACTTCTTAATACCGAAGAAGGTAAAGCAATTGGTTTTTCCTATTTTAAAGAAAGAGGTTTTACCAATGAAACGATTAAAAAATTCAGTTTAGGATACTCGCCTGAAACCTGGGATGCTTTAACAAAAGAAGCACTAGGCAAAGGGTATAAACTCGAATTTTTGGAAAGTACCGGATTGACAATTCCGAGAGAAGACAGACCTTTTGATAGATTCAAAGGGCGTGTGATGTTCCCGATTCAAAGTATGTCCGGAAGGATTTTAGGTTTTGGTGGCCGAATTTTAACGAATGATAAAAAAGCGGCAAAATATCTGAATTCGCCGGAGAGTGAAATTTATCATAAGAGTAAGGTTTTATACGGAATTTTTCAGGCAAAGCAGTCTATTGCTAAGCTCAATAACTGTTTTTTAGTAGAAGGTTATACCGATGTAATTCAGTTTAATCAGGCTGGAATAGAGAATGTTGTGGCCTCTTCAGGAACGGCATTGACACCGGATCAGATTCGATTGATAAACCGATTGACTCGAAATATCACGGTGCTTTTTGATGGTGATGCAGCCGGACTTCGTGCTTCTATCCGAGGAATCGATTTGATTTTGGAAGAAGGAATGAATGTTAAAGTTTGTGCTTTTCCCGATGGAGAAGATCCGGACAGTTTTGCCAAAAAAACACCTTATGATGACTTAGTTGCCTATCTAGAAACGAATGCGAAGGATTTTATTCAGTTCAAAGCTTCTCTTTTGATGGATGAAGCCAAGAACGATCCTATCAAAAAAGCTGATTTAATTCGCGATATGGTAGGAAGTATTTCTAAAATTCCGGATCGTATTCAACGCGAAGTTTATATTCAGGAATGTTCCCGTATTATGGATATTTCTGAGCAGGTGCTTATTAGTACTTTGGCGCAGCTCATTCAAAAAGATATTGCCGAAGTTGCTAAAAAACAAAAGCAGGAGCAGAAACCATTTCAAGTTCATAGAAATCAAAATCCAGCAAATACAGGTTATTCCGGAGGAGATCCGGAGGATCCCAGAACCGGGCCGCCGGAGGATTATCCGGGAGAACCGGGATATTCCAGTGAGCCTTCGGAAAAAGTAGATGTTTTGTATCGCTTAGAGCGAAAAATAATCGAGATTTTACTTTTGTACGGAGATAAAACGGAAGAGTTTGAAGATGTTTTAATGAAGACCAATGAGGATGGCGAAATTGTAAATGTGAGCCAAATGAAGTCCTATAAAGTTTTCCAACGTATCTATCTGAGTTTGCAGGAGGATGAAGTAGAATTAGCTAATCCGATGTTTCGTGGGATTTTTAACGACTTGATTAATTATTATCTTCAAAATGAAAAATTCAGTTTGGAGCACTATTTAATGCAATTACCTTCTGAATATGCACAGGAAGTAACCGATATTTTGATGGAAGATGAACGTTTGGTCATGCACAATTGGGAAGGTCAAAATATTTTTCCTAAAACAAAACAGGAAACCGTAGCTCAAAATGTTTCCGAAACTATTTTAACGATGCGATGGTATCTGGTTGGGCGAATTATTGAGGAATTAAAAAACTCCATATCACCTGATCAGGATAATATGGAGTCTTTGATGATGATTAGAGACTATAACGAACTGACGCGTGCTTTTTCAAAAAAACTCGGTCGTGTTATGTCTCGTTTTTAGATTAAACAATCTCTAAACTTTTAGCCTTATTTACTAAGTCAACTAAGTTAGTTACGTTTAATTTAGTTAATAAACGTAGTTTGTAAGTACTAATTGTTTTTTCGTTAAGACCTAAGATTTCAGCAATCTCGTGGTTTTTCTTTCCTCCGCTTAAATAACGTAAGACCTCTACCTCACGGTTAGAAAGTTTACGGTATAAACGTTCGCTTTTGCTTTGTTTCGCTATTAAAGCCAGGTTTTTCTTAACCGTTTCGTTCATGATAATTTTACCTTGATGAACTTTGACTATAGATTGTCCTAAAGTTTCCAATTTTTCTTTTTTGTGTACATATCCGGCAACACCCGCTTTGATAGCGTTTGGTGCATAAATTTGTTCAGATAGACCACTGAAAATAATAATTTTGGTTTTTGGAAAATCCTTTAAAAGCGATTTTACTTCAAAAATACTGGAGAGTCCTTCCAATTCTAAGTCTAAAATTAAGACGTCAATTTCTTTTGTTGAAAGAATATCCCGAATCATCGAAAAACTACCAACATTGGCAGAAATTGAGATTTCAGAATGGTCTTTGAAATAAGATTTTACTCCGAAATGCACTACCGGAAAATTATCGGCCAGACAAACTTTAATCATGATTTTTATTTTTTAGGGTTGTTTTTTTATATGAATTGTATGTATAAAATTAGGAAAAAAAATGGAATAATTTTATTTTTAATGGATAAAATCGTATTAATTCCGATTAATTACACAGACAGGTATTGGATTCATCTTATGTTGGTTGATGGTGTTGAGTTTTTTGTAGATTTTAAACACCTCTTTTTCTCTTTCGGTATAATTGTCTGAAGGACTGTTGTTTTGGTCTTCCATCATGGCCCATTCTAATTCGTCGTAACTTGCACCTAATTGTTGTTCGTCTGTTTTTTCATCTCCAAACAAACCGTCGGATGGCTGAGCAGTCAAAATAGATTCAGGGACTTTTAAATAAGCTGCCAGAGCAAATACGTCTGATTTCATTAAATCGGCAATTGGACTTAAATCAACACCACCGTCACCGTATTTAGTATAGAAACCAACTCCGAAATCTTCTACTTTATTTCCGGTTCCGGCAACCAAAAGACCGTGAACTCCGGCATAGTAATATAAGGTAGTCATTCTTAAACGGGCGCGGGTGTTGGCAAGTGTAAGGTTTAATTTATTTTCTTCAAAGTTTGTAGGAACTTCTTTTTTGAAAGCTTCAAATACAGCCGTTAAATCACTTTGAATACTGCTAACGTTTAGGAAACGTTTTTTTAATTGTTCAATATGTTCTTTAGCACGGTTCACGTGGCTTTGGTGTTGGTGAATAGGCATTTCAACACATAAAACCTGAAGTCCGGTTTGAGCACATAAAGTTGAGGTTACAGCCGAATCTACGCCTCCGGAAATTCCCACTACAAAACCATTTACTTTTGTGGTTTCTGCGTATGATTTGAGCCAGTTAACAATGTGAGTGTTTACTTCTTCAACTTTAATGCTGCTTTTTTTAGTCATAATTGTTCCAATTTTAGTTGTCAGGAATGTATCTTTGTGCATAATTTTTCGGTTAATCTGCTGGTTATCCTGACGCAATGCTGCAAATTTAATTAAAATAAAATGAAAACGTATGTAAATTTCTTAGTTCTCTTGTTCTTTTTTTTCTCTTGTAATACTAAAAATAAGACAGAAAAGGCAGTTGAAGCTATTCCTGTAGATTTGCAAGTGATCCGATTTGATAAAATTTTTTTTGAAACGGAACCTAAGGATTTGCCTAAAATTAAAAAGGAATTTCCTTTTTTCTTCCCTGCCGGAAATGATGATACGGTTTGGTTGGAGAAAATGCAGCATCCGCTTTGGAGAGAATTATACGGCGAAGTTCAAAAGAAGTTTTCAGACTTTGATTCTTATAAATTGGAGATTGAAGAGGTGATTAAACGCATCAAGTATCATTTTCCAAAAGTCCAAACACCAAAGAAAATTTTTACAGTTATTTCAGAGATGGATTATAATAATAAGGTAATCTATGCCGACAGTTTATTGATTGTTTCTCTCGAAATGTATTTAGGAAAAGAACATGAGTTTTATCAGTTTCCAAATTACATCAAGCAAAATTTTGAGCCTAAACAAATGATACCGGATGTGGTGGAAAGTTTTGCTAAAAGGAAAATAATGCCCGAAAGGGATAAAAGTTTTTTGGCAGCGATGGTTCAGGCTGGAAAAGAGTTGTATTTAAAAGATATGTTGTTGCCGGAAGATGAATATAAAGATGAAGATAAAATAGGCTATACTCCGGAACAGCTGTTGTGGTGTAAGGAAAATGAAAGTTATATTTGGCGTTATTTTATTGATGGGCAATTGTTGTATGATGATGATCCGAAATTAGTTTCCCGATTTATCAGTCCGGCGCCATTTTCTAAATTTTATCTGGAAATTGATAATGAATCGCCTGGAAAAGTCGGTGCCTGGATAGGATGGCAAATTGTTCGTTCGTATATGAAAAATAATGAAGTATCTTTGCCGGAGTTAATGCGGGTTTCTGCTAAAGAAATTTTTGAAAAGTCAAATTATAAACCTAAGAAATAATGTCAAACACACATAAATCGGAAATTAATTTTCTGGTAGAATTAGATGAAAACCGAATTCCTGAAAAATTATACTGGACGGCAAAAGACGGCGGAGTAGAAATGGAGGAATCCAAAGCAATTATGTTATCGGTTTGGGATAGCAAAGCTAAAGAAAGCATGCGCATTGATTTGTGGACCAAAGATATGCCGGTAGATGAAATGAAAATTTTCTTTCATCAGACTTTAGTGGCGATGTCAGATACTTTTCAGCGTGCTACCGGAGACGAAAAAATGTCGGCAACGATGAAAGATTTCTGCGAATATTTTGCTGAAAAATTAGAGTTGACGAAATAGTTTTTCGAATATAGCTAAAGTAAAAATCCCAAATTCCAAGTTTGATAATTGGAATTTGGGATTTTTTTATGAGATTTGGAATTTAAAATCCGTTGTTATTGAAAATTTCCTGATTGACTTCGTCAATATAATTTAGAAGTTGTTCTTTTCCGGTGCCTTCGCTTGATGAGGTTACAAAGTAAGGCGGCATTTCGGCCCAGTTATTGGCGAACATTTGTTTGCGGTAAGCAGCAATATGCGAATCAATTTTAGTTTTACTGATTTTATCGGCTTTGGTAAAAATGATGCAAAATGGGATTTCGCTTTCACCCATAAAGCTCATGAATTCAATATCAATTTTCTGAGCTTCATGACGGATGTCGATTAGTACAAAAGCACAGGCCAGCTGTTCTCTTCTTTCAAAATAATCGGTAATGAATTGTTGAAAAACCGATTTAGTTTTCTTAGAAACTTTGGCGTAACCATAACCAGGTAAATCGACTAAAAACCAGTTTTTGTTGATTAGAAAATGATTAATTAGCTGTGTTTTTCCTGGTTTTCCGGAGGTTTTAGCTAAATTTTTGTTGTTGGTCAGCATGTTAATTAATGATGATTTCCCAACGTTTGACCTGCCTATAAAAGCATATTCGGGCAAAAAATCCTTAGGACATTTGCTTACATCTGAGTTGCTAATTATAAATTCGGCGGTATTGATTTTCATTTTATATTTTGTTTAAAAAAGGCTTACAGATTGGTTTTTTTAAGCCATTCTTCTAATAAATTGTTGAATTCGTCCGGATGTTCCATCATGGCAGCGTGTCCGCATTTGTCAATCCAGTACAAACTTGAATTTGGTAATAATTTGTTGAATTCTGTGGCTACTTCAGGAGGAGTAACCTTGTCATTTTTTCCCCAAATAATACAGGTTTGCACGTGCATTTTTGGTAAATCTTTAGCCATGTTGTGACGAATAGCACTCTTAGCGATGGTTAAAGTTTTGATTAACTTAATGCGATCGTTTACGGTTGCATACACTTCGTCAATTAATTCCGGAGTAGCAATTTTAGGGTCATAAAAGACATCTTCTGCTTTTTTCTTGATGTATTCATAATCGCCACGTTTTGGGTAACTGTCGCCCATGGCACTTTCATAAAGTCCTGAACTACCTGTGATTACCAGTCCGGCAACTTTTTCAGGATACATTTTGGTATGGTACAGTGCAATGTGGCCGCCTAATGAATTACCTAAAAGTATTACGCGGTCAAAACCCTTAAAAGTGATAAAGTCTTTTACGTATTTGGCAAAGGCTTTTACATTCGTTTTTAGAAGGCTTTGGGTGTATATGGGTAAATCCGGAATTACAATTTTGTATCCTTTGTCAGAGAAGTAACGTGCTACACCATCAAAGTTGCTTAGGCCGCCCATCAATCCGTGTAAGATAACAATCGGGGTGCCTTCTCCTGCTTCATAATAGCTGTATTTGCCTTCTTTTTTATAGTTTTTCTCCATGCTTTTGAATGCGAATTTCAATTTTGACAAATATAGGATTTAATCAGTTAAAAAAGTTTTTGAAAACACTTTTTGGGGATAATATTTTGAATTTTTAGGGCTTTTTGCTTGGTGTTGTTTGTTATGTTGTTGAGACTCTTGTGTTTTTTTGTGAAAATATTGTGTTTTTTCTAATGTTAAATTGGTGGTTTTTGGGGTGATTTTTTTGGGTAAAATTCTGTTGCTTGTCAGAAAAGAGAATTGAGCTAATATTCTGATAGTCTAAAAATTAAGGGTTTTGTGTTGAAAGTGGGTAAACTTATCAACAAAGTGGTAGAAAGTGGTAAAAGGTGGTAATTTTTTTTATATTTTTGCTCTATATCATTTAAGAACTATTTTTTGAATACAATTGTTGGGACATACGAGTGTAAAGTTGATGCTAAAGGGAGGGTGTTGTTACCTGCTCCTTTGAAAAAGCAATTGGCTGCATCGCTTCAGGACGGATTTGTCTTGAAGCGCTCGGTATTTCAGTCCTGTTTGGAGTTGTATCCAATGGAAGAATGGAATTTGATGATGCAAAAAATCAACAAACTCAATCGGTTTGTGAAGAAAAACAATGATTTTATCCGAAAGTTTACTGCCGGAGTAAAAGTGGTAGAGATTGATGCTTTAGGACGTTTATTGGTTCCGAAGGATTTAGTGAATTTTGCCAATATTACTAAAGATGTTGTGTTTTCATCGGCGGTAAATATTGTGGAAATCTGGGATAAGGATTTGTATGAGCAGTCTATAGATGATGGAGTTGATTTTGCAGATTTGGCTGAAGAAGTAATGGGTAATATAAATGACGACGAAAATGGAATATCATAATCCGGTTTTGCTTAAAGAGACGGTTGACGGTTTGAATATCAAGCCGGATGGTGTGTATGTGGATGTGACTTTTGGAGGAGGTGGTCATTCGAAAGAGATTTTAAGACGATTAGGTCCAAATGGAAAATTATTCGCTTTTGATCAGGATGAAGATGCTCTGGCTAATGCACTTGCAGACGAACGATTTGTTTTGATTAATGAGAATTTTAGATATATCAAACGGTTTTTACGTTTCCACGGAGCGCGAAGTGTGGATGGAATCCTGGGTGATTTAGGTGTTTCTTCACATCAGTTTGATGTGCCGGAAAGGGGTTTTTCTACCCGATTTGACGCGGAATTAGACATGAGAATGAGTCAAAAAAATGACTTAGATGCTTATAAAGTGGTAAATGAATATGATGATGCCAATTTAAGACGTGTTTTTTATGATTACGGCGAGTTGAAAAATGCACCGGCTTTATCAAGAACGATAATAGAAGCCCGCTTACACCGACCAATAAAAACTACTGATGAACTGAAAGATGCTTTAGCGAAATATTTGCCGGAGAAAGTTAGAAATAAAGTGTTGGCACAAATTTATCAGGCGATTCGGATTGAAGTAAACCAGGAAATGGATGTTTTGAAAGAGTTTTTAGAGCAATCCTTAGAAATATTAAATCCGGGAGGAAGGTTAAGCGTGATTTCCTATCATTCTCTCGAAGATCGTTTGGTAAAGCGTTTTATGAAAAACGGAATGTTTGAAGGCGAGCCGGAACGGGACTTTTTTGGGAATTTTTCCGTGCCGTTTAAATTAATAGGAAAACTGATTGTTCCCAATGAGGAAGAAATTAAGATAAACAACAGAGCCCGAAGTGCTAAATTAAGAATTGCAGAAAAGATTTAGAGGATGAAGATGAGTATTTACAATCTGTTAAAAGCAAGGTTTTTAATCGATGAAGATGCGATCAAAAATTGGCGTTTTATTGTTTTTTTGATTGTTCTGGCAATTATTATGATTGCAAATACACAGCGTTACGAACAAAAGGTTTTTAAAATTGCCGAATTAGCATCAGAAGTAAAAGAGTTACGTTCGGAATTTGTAGACAGACGTTCGGAATTAATGAAACTGAGAATGGAATCGACCGTTTCTGAGAAAATGGAAGAAAGACAAATTTTTCCATCGACAGTTCCGCCGGTGAAGATAAAAGTAAATAAAGAAGAAGATAAAAGTTTCCTTAAGAAATTATGGCAGTAGAAGATAAATACATATCGTACCGAATTTATCTGGTTGCTTGTGCTATTTTTTTGATGGCATTAGCGGTTGCTGTAAAGTTGACAAATATTCAGTGGGTTGAAGGAGATTATTATCGCGAATTGGCTAAGGAAAGAACGGTGAAGAATTTTGTAATTCCGGCTAATAAAGGAAATATTTATTCTTCTGACGGAAGTTTGTTAGCTACTTCGATACCTAAATATATTATTCGTTTTGATGCTTTAGCGCCTAAAAAAGAAGATTTTGAAAATAATGTCAGAGCATTATCGGATTCCTTAGCAACAATTTTAGATAAGTCGTCTTATTATTATCAAAATGAATTAAGAAAGGCCAGAGCCAATAACAATCGTTATTTTTTAATTGCACGTGATTTAAGTTATACCGATTATATGAAGATTAAAAGTTTTCCTTTGTTCGAATTAGGTTCGTATAAAGGAGGAATTATAGTCGATCAGAAAACGGTTCGCGAACATCCGATTGGTAAAATTGCTGAAAGAACCATTGGTTACGAAAGAACATACGATGCAGGACATTCAGACGGAAAAGGGATTGAATGGGCTTACAAAGATTATTTGAATGGTAAAGACGGACGAATTTTAAAACAAAAAATTGCCAAAGGACAGTGGAAACCTATTCGCGACCAGAACGAAGTAGATCCGTTAGACGGCTATGATGTAATTTCAACCATCGATGTTTATATTCAGGATATTGCACATCATGCTTTGTTAAAGCAGTTAGAAGATTATGAGGCCGATCATGGTTGTGTGGTGGTGATGGAAACGCATACCGGTAAAGTAAAAGCGATTTCTAATTTAGGAAGAGCTAATGACGGAACGTATTATGAAACCACTAATTATGCAGTAGCCGAATCCCACGAACCGGGCTCTACCTTTAAATTGGTGGATTTGATGACAATTCTTGAAGACAAAGTAGCTGATACCAGTACGGTTTATGATACACAAGGCGGAGAAATTCGCTATTCCGGAAAAGCAGTAAGAGATTCTCATAAAGGAGGTTATGGGAAGATCTCTCTGGCCAGAGGTTTTGAATTGTCTTCTAATACAGTTTTGGTTCAGGCGGTTTATGATAATTATAAAAACAATCCATCCAAGTTTGTAAATCATGTGAATTCTTATGGTTTGAACAAACGCTTACACATGGATTTTAAAGGTGAAGGACGTCCTTTTATTCCGCAGCCAACAGATAAAAACTGGTCGAATATTTCTCTGCCTTGGATGGCTTTTGGATACGGTGTTTCGGTTACTCCAATGCAAACTTTGGCTTATTATAATGCAGTTGCCAATGATGGTATAATGGTCAAACCTTATTTTGTTTCAGAAATCAAAGAATGGAACAAAACCATCAAAAAGATGGAGACTCAGGTGATTAATCCTAAAATTTGTTCGGATGAAACACTTTCAAAATTAAAGGCGGTTTTGAAAAATGTGGTTAAAAAAGGAACGGCTTCTAAATTATATTCTAAAGATTTTCCGATGGCCGGAAAAACAGGAACAGCTCAGGTAAATTATGGAAAACGTGATGGTTCCGGTTTGTATTATGCGTCTTCATTTGTGGGTTATTTTCCGGCTGATGCGCCAAAATATTCCTGTATCGTGGTAGTTCATAAACCGAATACGGCTAATAATAACTATTACGGCGCCGATGTGGCGGGACCTGTTTTCAAGCGTATCGCACAAAAAATTTTTACTGAGGTACCTTCAACAAATGAAATTAAAAAATTAGACAGTAAAGTACCTAAACAGGAAAAAAGTTATAATGAATATTTTGCGAAGCTTCAGAAAAACCAGCAATTAATGCCTAATGTAAAAGGAATGCCGGGAATGGATGCCATTGCTTTATTGGAAAATTTAGGATTACAAGTAAGAGCAAAAGGTATTGGAAAAGTAAAAAGTCAATCCTTGCAGGCGGGACAAAATATTAGAAAAAACACAACTATAACCTTAGAATTATTGTGATTAAACTAAAAGACATATTATACCGAGTAGCAATCGACGCCGTTCACGGTTCGACAGATATTGCTATCCACAAATTGGATTTTGATTCCCGAAAAATTGAAGCTAATGATGTGTTTGTGGCTATTCGCGGTACCATTTCAGACGGACATGATTATATTCAAAAAGCAATTGACTTAGGTGTTAAAGCCGTTATCTGTGATACTTTTCCGGAGCAGTTTGCCACTGAAGTAACTTATGTAAAAGTAGATGATACCAATAAAGCCATGGCTTTTATGGCGGCTAATTATTTTGGAAATCCATCTGAAAAATTAAAATTAGTTGGGATTACAGGTACTAACGGCAAAACTACGATTGCTTCGTTGTTGTACCAATTATTCAATAAAGCGGGTTTTAAAGTTGGTTTGCTTTCTACCGTAAAAATTTTGGTAGATGATGTTGAGTATAAAGCAACACATACCACTCCGGACTCGATTACTATTAATCATTATTTGAATGAAATGGTTAATGCCGGTGTTGAATATTGTTTTATGGAAGTGAGTTCACACGGAATTCATCAAAAACGTACGGAAGCATTGCATTTTACGGGAGGTGTTTTTACCAATTTGTCGCACGATCATTTGGATTATCATCCCACTTTTGCGGAATACCGCGATGTTAAAAAATCTTTTTTCGATCATTTGCCAAAAACAGCTTTTGCTATTTCGAATATAGATGATAAAAACGGTGCTGTGATGTTGCAAAATACGGTAGCTAAAAAACGTACTTATGCACTAAAATCCTATGCTGATTATAAAGCGCAAATTTTAGAAAATCTGTTGTCAGGTTTGTTGTTGAAAATTGAAGGAAATGAAGTTTGGGTTAAACTAATTGGAGTTTTCAATGCTTATAATTTGTTGGCAATTTATGCAACGGCTATCGAATTAGGATTGGATAATTTGGAAACTCTTCGTTTGTTGTCCGAATTAGAAAGTGTTTCTGGTCGCTTCCAATATATTGTTTCGGATTCAAATATTACTGCGATTGTTGATTATGCACATACTCCGGATGCCTTAGAAAATGTGTTGAAAACCATTAATGAAGTGCGTACCAAAAACGAGCAACTGATTACGATTGTAGGTTGCGGAGGAAACCGAGATAAGGCCAAACGTCCTATTATGGCCGAAATTGCATCTGAATTGAGTAATAAAACCATTTTAACTTCAGATAATCCACGTGACGAAGATCCGGAAGTGATTATTGCTGAAATGGAAAAAGGTGTTCCGCCTCAAAATCATAAAAAAGTTTTTGCTGTAACCGACAGAAAACAAGCGATTAAAATTGCCTGTCAATTGGCACAGCCAAATGATATTATTTTAATTGCAGGAAAAGGACATGAAACCTATCAGGAAATCAAGGGTGTGCGCACTGATTTTGACGATATGAAAATTGTAAAAGAAATTTTAGAAGAACTGGGCAAATAATAGTTTAATCATCAAACTGATTAAAAAAAATAAAAACACAACGCTACACAATTAAATATTAAACAAATAGAACAAAAGATATGCTGTATTATTTATTTGATTATTTCAACAAAGTATTAAATCTTTCGGGGACGGGAGTTTTTCAATACATTACCTTCAGATCTTCATTGGCATTTATTCTTTCGCTTTTGTTGTCAACTATTTATGGTAAGAGAGTTATTAAGTTTTTGCAAAAACAACAGGTAGGAGAAACCATTCGTGAGTTGGGTTTAGAAGGACAAAATGAAAAAGCAGGAACGCCTACAATGGGAGGTTTGATTATCATTTTTGCCACATTAATTCCGGTATTGTTGTTTGCTAAACTGCATAATATTTACATCGTTTTACTTATTGTTACGACTTTGTGGATGGGAACCATTGGTTTTATTGACGATTATATTAAGATTTTCAAAAAAGACAAACAAGGTTTAAAAGGGATTTTTAAAGTTGTGGGTCAGGTAGGATTAGGGTTAATTGTGGGGAGTGTGTTGTATTTTAATCCGCATGTAACGGTTAGAACGGATACCGGAAAAACAGACGTTTTTAAGGTTCCTACGGAAACTGTGGTAATGCCGGCTCCTGTAGAAGAAAAATCTACAGCAACGACCATTCCTTTTTTCAAAAATAATGAGTTTGATTATGCTGAATTATTAGCCTGGACGGGTGAAGGTTATCAAAAATGGGCCTGGATTATTTTTATTCCGGTGGTGATTTTTATTATAACTGCGGTTTCAAACGGAGCGAATTTAACCGATGGAATCGACGGACTCGCAGCGGGAACATCAGCGATTTCGGTCTTGGCACTGGCTATTTTTACCTTCGTTTCCGGTAATATTATTTTTTCTAATTACCTCAATATTATGTATATCCCAAACTCGGGAGAAATGACGGTTTTTATTGCCTCATTTGCCGGAGCTTTGATTGGGTTTTTATGGTATAATTCGTATCCGGCTTCAGTTTTTATGGGAGATACCGGAAGTTTAACAATTGGAGGTGTAATTGCTGTTTTGGCGATAGCTGTCCGAAAAGAGTTGTTGATTCCTTTATTGTGTGGGATTTTTTTGGTAGAAAATTTATCGGTGGTTTTACAGGTGAGTTATTTTAAATATACCAAGAAACGTTTTGGCGAAGGCCGAAGAATTTTCCTGATGTCGCCTTTGCATCATCATTATCAGAAGAAAGGTTATCACGAAAGTAAAATTGTAACCCGATTTTGGATTGTAGCCATCATGCTGGCTATCCTTTCCATTGTTACCTTAAAACTAAGATAAGATGAGATTAGTTGTATTAGGCGGAGGCGAAAGCGGTGTGGGAACAGCCATTTTAGGGAAACAAAAAGGATACGATGTTTTTGTATCTGATTTTGGAAAAATAAAAGAAAGTTACAAAGAAGTTCTTATACAAAATGCGATTGCCTGGGAGGATGAAAAACATACAGAATCCTTAATTCTGAATGCCGATGTGGTGATGAAAAGTCCCGGTATTCCTGAAAAAGCTCCGATTGTTAAAAAGTTGATTGAAAAAGGAATTCCGGTGATTTCTGAAATAGAATTTGCGGCTCCTTTTACAAAAGCTGTTACGATTGGGATTACGGGAAGTAATGGAAAAACAACCACTACAATGCTAACGTATCATTTGCTGAAATCGGCAGGATTGAATGTAGGACTGGCGGGAAATATCGGAAAAAGTTTTGCCGAACAGGTTGCCGAAGATAAATACGATAGTTATGTATTGGAGTTGAGTAGTTTTCAATTGGACGGAATTATAAATTACAAACCGCATATTGCGATTATAACCAATATCAGTCCGGATCATTTAGACCGATACGATTATAAGTATGAGAATTATATTGATTCGAAATTTAGAATAACGATGAATCAAACCGAAGAGGATTATCTCATTTATGATGCAGATGACGAAGCTATTTCGGATTGGCTAAAGAAGAACAAAACAAGAGCGAAATTAATTCCTTTTTCATTGACAAAAACTTTTGACGAAGGAGCCTTTATAAAAAATAATACAATGGAAGCAATCATTAATCAGGAAGAATTTAAAATGGAAACAGAATCAATTGCCTTAGAAGGAAAACATAATTTAAAAAATGCCATGGCAGCGACTTCTGTAGCCAAATTGATGCAAATTAGAAAAGCAACAATTCGTGAGAGTTTATCTAATTTCCAGGGTGTAGAACACCGTCTTGAAAAAGTATTGAAAATTCAAAATGTACAATACATTAATGATTCTAAAGCGACGAATGTAAACGCAACTTTCTTTGCGTTGGACAGTATGACGACACCAACGGTTTGGATTGTTGGAGGAGTGGACAAAGGAAATGATTATAATGAATTGATGGCTTTAGTACGTGAAAAAGTAAAAGCTATTATTTGTTTAGGAGTTGATAACAGAAAGATTATCGATGCTTTTGGAAATGTGGTTGATATCATGGTGGAAGTAAATAATATGAACGATGCTGTAAAAATGGCACAACGTATTACAGAAAAAGGAGATACGGTTTTATTGTCGCCAGCCTGCGCGAGTTTTGATTTATTTGAAAACTACGAAGACAGAGGTCGTCAGTTTAAAGCGGCAGTGCATAATTTATAAATTTCAGATATTAGAATTTAGATATTAGAATTTAGATTTTAGATATTAGAATTTTAATTGAGATAATTATTCGAAGAATCGTTTATGACTAATGAAGAACTTAAGTTAAGAACTAAGAATTTTTCTTTGATGATAATTGATTTAGTTGAAAAATTACCAAATTCAATTTCTGCAAAGGTTGTTGCAAATCAAATAGTAAGAAGTGGAACTTCTGTAGGAGCTAATTACAGAGCGGTTTGTAGAGCTAGAAGTGATAGGGAGTTTGTTTCTAAAATGAACATAGTTTTAGAAGAGGCAGATGAAACGTTATTTTGGATAGAAATTATTATTGAGAAAAAATGGTTTGGTAAGTCAGAATTGGATTTTATTTGGAAAGAAGGCAATGAGCTGACAGCTATTTTTGTAAGTACATTAAAGACGGTTAATAATCGAATAAATCAAAAGTAAATCTAAAATCTAAAATCAGAAATCTAAAATATATTAAGAATGAAAAAACTAATAAACAGATTAAACGGAGATAAAGGGATTTGGTCTTTTGTGGCCTTATTGGCCTTGTTTTCCTTTATGCCTGTTTTTAGTGCCAGTAGTAATCTGGCTTATTTGGGGCATGGTACCGGAAATACTTTGGGTTATTTGGTAAAACATTTAGCGCATGTTGCCTGCGGTTTTGCTATTATTTATTATGTACACAAAGTTCCGTATCATTATTTTAGATCCATTTCTAAAATTGCTTTGCCGGTGGTTTGGGTTATTTTAGCCATAACCATGATTAAAGGAACTGTTATTGGTGGAGCCAATGCCAGTCGTTGGATTCAGATACCTTTTGTAGGGATTTCGTTTCAGCCTTCGGCTTTAGCGGCTTTGATTTTGTATGTTTTTGTGGCGCGGTATTTATCTAAAACCCGTTCCGAACCTATCGAATTTGTACAGTCTTTAAGAGAACTTTGGTTGCCGGTTTTTATTACTTTGATTTTTATTCTTCCGGCTAACTTTTCGACTACAGCATTGATTTTTTCAATGGTGTTAATGCTTGTTTTTGTGGGTAAATATCCTTTGAAATATATCGGAATTATTGTGGGTTCGGGAATTGTTTTCTTATCATTTTTCTGGGTGTTGTCTAAAGCTTTTCCGGATGCCAAATTGTTTTCGAGGGTGAGAACCTGGGAAAGCCGAATTGAAAATTTCAGTACTAATAAACCCGACGAAGACGATTACCAAATTGAGAAAGCCAAAATAGCGATTGCCTCCGGAAAAATTTACGGTTTAGGACCTGGAAAAAGTGTACAGAAAAACTTTTTGCCGCAATCTTCTTCCGATTTTATTTATGCCATTATTGTGGAAGAATATGGTTTGATTGGCGGTTTAGGAGTGTTGGCTTTGTATTTATTGTTGCTGTTTCGTTTTGTGGTTGCCTCGCATAAAGCCAATACTCTTTTTGGGAAATTGGTTGTTATCGGACTGGGTTTTCCTATGATTTTTCAGGCGATGATTAATATGGCTGTGGCAGTGGAATTATTGCCGGTTACTGGACAAACTTTGCCGCTTATCAGTAGCGGAGGAACTTCTATATGGATGACTTGTATTTCTTTGGGAATTATTATTGGGGTGACCAAAAAAGAAGAGGAAATCGAGCAGGAACAAAAAGAAGCTGCCCGAAGAGAAGAAGCTTTACAGCGATTGATTGATGCCCAACTGGAAGCTGAAGATGAACAAAATCAAAATCAATCTTTTTCGATAGAAGACAAAACAAATAATCCGATGAATGCCGTTTTGAATAGATAATATTCGAAACCAATAGAAATAGATTTTTATAGCAATGGGACAGTATAAATTTATATTAAGTGGCGGAGGAACCGGAGGACATATTTATCCTGCGGTGGCAATTGCTAATGAATTAAAATCAAGATTTCCTGACGCGGAGTTTCTTTTTGTAGGAGCCCAGGATAAAATGGAAATGCAAAAAGTGCCTCAGGCCGGATATGCTATTGAAGGTTTGTGGATTGCAGGATTGCAGCGAAAATTGACTTTGCAAAATGCCATGTTTCCTTTGAAACTCATCAGCAGTTTGTGGAAATCCCGAAAAATTATCAAAGCATTTAAACCGGATGTGGTAATCGGGACTGGTGGTTTTGCCAGCGGACCGTTGTTACAAATGGCTAATATGCTTGGAATTCCAACATTAATTCAGGAACAAAATTCCTTTCCGGGAATTACTAATAAATTATTGAGTAAAAAAGCGAATGCAATTTGCGTCGCTTATGAAAATTTGGAACGATTTTTTCCAAAAGAAAAAATGATTTTAACGGGGAATCCGGTGCGTCAGGATTTGATTGCTATTGCTGATAAAAGAGCTGAGGCGATTGCTCATTTTAAATTGGATGCCAATAAAAAAACACTTTTAGTGCTTGGCGGAAGTTTAGGTGCAAGACGAATGAATCAGCTAATTGAAAAAGAGCTGAAAAATATTTTGGCTCAAAATGTTCAGATTATCTGGCAATGCGGAAAATTGTATTTTGAAGAATATCAAAAATACAACTCCGAAAAAAATGTTCAGGTGGTTTCTTTTATTGAAAGAATGGATTTAGTTTACGCTGCTGCTGATATTATTATTTCCAGAGCAGGGGCTTCTTCGGTGTCGGAATTATGTATTGTAGGGAAACCGGTCATTTTTATTCCGTCGCCAAATGTTGCTGAAGATCATCAGGCTAAAAATGCGAAAGCGATTGTAGATAAAAAAGGAGCTATTTTGCTTAAGGAGTCTCAATTGGATGCTGAATTTAGTTTGGTTTTCGAAGCTTTATTAAAAGATCCGGAAAAACAAAAACAGCTGAGTGAAAACATAAAAGAATTGGCATTGGCTGAGGCAACAAAACAAATTGCCGACGAAGTAGTGAAATTAATTAGAAAGAAATAATCAGAACTAAATATAATCATTATGAACTTAAATCAAATACAAAACGTCTATTTTATCGGTATCGGTGGTATTGGTATGAGTGCTTTGGCGCGTTATTTTAAGTACATTGGAAAAGAAGTTTCTGGTTATGATAAAACGCCTACAATTTTAACCAATGAGTTGATTGATAGCGGAATTGATATTCATTTTGAAGATGATATTAATTTGATTCCTAAAAATTATTTTGTTGAAAATACTTTGGTAATTATTACTCCTGCTGTGCCTAAAAATCATTCGCAATGGAATTATTTCTTAGAGCGCAATTATCAGGTTAAAAAACGTGCCGAAGTTTTAGGGATTATTACTAAAGATACGTTTTGTTTTGCGGTGGCGGGAACTCACGGAAAAACAACTACCTCAAGTATTTTGGGGCATATTTTGCATGAAAGTGGCGCGGATGTGACGGCTTTTATCGGCGGGATTGTGGAGAATTATAATTCCAATTTAATAGGCAGCGGAAAAACGGTAACTGTAGTTGAAGCTGATGAATTTGATCGTTCCTTTTTGCATTTGCATCCCAATATTGCCTGCGTAACTTCTATGGATGCTGATCACTTAGATATTTATGGAACCGATGAAGCTATTAAAGAATCGTTTACAGAATTTGCTGATAAAGTTCAGGATAAAAATAAATTGTTTGTAACCACTCAATTACCACTTTCTGGTGTAACTGTAGGAGTTAATGAAAAAGCGGTTTACAACGCTTTTAATATTAGAATTGAAGATGGTAGTTATGTTTTTGATGTAGAAACTCCAAATGGGATTTTGAAAGATTTTCGTTTTGGACTGCCGGGAAGACACAATTTGATGAATGCTTTAATGGCTCTTGCAATGGCAGTAAATTTCGGCACCCCAACCGATGCCATTGCAAGAGCCTTAGCTTCGTTCAAAGGAATCAGAAGACGTTTTTCGTATCAAATTAAATCGGAAAATTTGGTTTATATCGATGATTATGCGCATCATCCTACTGAAATTAATGCAGTGCATCAGGCGGTGAGAGAGTTGTATCCGGGTAAAAAAGTGTTGGCTGTTTTTCAACCACATCTTTTTAGTCGAACCAGGGATTTTGTGGATGATTTTGCTAAAAGTCTTTCACAGTTTGACGAAGTGTTTTTAATGGATATTTATCCGGCAAGAGAATTGCCGATGGAAGGAGTAACATCGGAGTGGTTGTTATCTAAAATTGATAATCCAAACAAGAAAATTGTTTCTAAAGAAGCATTAATTCCGATGATGGTAGAAAATAATGCATCTGTTTATGTGACTATTGGTGCAGGTGATATTGGAGAAATGGTAGGGGAAATTAAAAACGCATTGAATGAGAAAAATATTTAACTGGGCTAATGTCAGATTAATTTTAATGTTTGCCTTGGTGTTGTTTCTTTTTTCGTTCACATCAAAGCGAAATGAGAAGCGAAAACTGGCTAAAATCAATGTAGTTTTTGTAGGAGAAAACAATCTTTTTATCAAAGAAGAAGCGGTTAATAAATTGTTAATAGAAAATATGAACAACCGTTTAGCTATTGAAAAAGATAAATTAGATTTGAATAAGCTAGAGAAAATACTAGATTCAAATGCAATGATTGATGAATCGGATGTGTTTGTAAGTATCGATGGTGTTTTGAAAGCGGTTGTAAAGCAAAAGACTCCTGTAGCCAGAGTGGTCAGTGAATTTGAATCTTTTTATGTTGATTATAAAGGCGGTAAGATGCCGCTTTCGGATAATTTTACAGCCAGAGTCCCACTGGTGTCCGGAGATATAAACAGTAAGAATGAAGAGAAATTGGCGCGTTTGTTTCGTGTGATTTATGAGGATGATTTTTTGAAAAAAAACATCATTGCAATTCAAATTATGCCGAATGCGAGCTTAAAAATGTTCAACAGGAATTATAATTACCAGATTGATTTTGGTAGTATGAGGAATTTTGAAACAAAATTTAAGAACTATAAAGCCTTTTTTCAAAAGGCGGTTTTAGATAGTACATTGTATAAATACAAAAAAATTGACCTGAGGTTTACAAAACAAGTAGTTTGCACTAAATAATAGAAAATGGAAAAAGAGAATATTGCAGTAGGTCTAGATATAGGGACAACCAAAATCGTTGCCATGATTGGAAAGAAAAATGAGTATGGGAAGTTAGAAATTTTGGGGGTCGGAAAATCCAAGAGCTTAGGTGTGGCCAGAGGGGTGGTAAATAACATTACACAAACCATCCAGTCTATTCAGCAGGCAATAAATGATGCGGAAGTAAATTCAGGTTATAAAATTAAAGATGTTGTAGTAGGAATTGCGGGTCAGCATATTCGCAGTATTCAACATACAGATTACATTAGTCGTAGCAATCCTGAGGAGGTTATTGGTGGTGCTGATATTCAGTTGTTGATTGATCAGGTGAATAAATTAGCAATGTTACCGGGAGAGGAAATTATTCACGTATTGCCTCAGGAATTTAAAATTGACGGACAATCTGAAATAAAAGAACCTATCGGGATGTACGGAGGGCGCTTAGAATCCAGCTTTCATGTGGTGGTAGGTCAGGCTTCTTCAATTCGTAATGTGGGTCGTTGTATTCAGAGTTCCGGAATTGAGTTGTCCGGATTAACATTGGAGCCTTTAGCTTCGTCTGATGCTGTTTTGAGTCAGGAAGAAAAAGAAGCCGGAGTGGCTTTGATTGATATTGGTGGTGGAACAACTGACTTGGCAATTTTTAAAGACGGAATTATTCGTCATACCGCTGTGATTCCTTTTGGAGGGAATGTAATCACAGATGATATCAAAGAAGGTTGTTCTATTATAGAAAAACAGGCTGAATTATTAAAAGTAAAATTTGGATCTGCCTGGCCGGGAGAAAATAAAGACAATGAAATTGTTTCGATTCCGGGATTAAGAGGCAGAGAGCCTAAGGAAATTTCGCTTAAAAATTTATCCAAAATTATTCATGCCCGTGTAGTTGAAATCATCGAGCAGGTTTTTAACGAAGTGAAAGCTTACGGACATGAAGATCCAAGAAAAAAACTAATTGCCGGAATTGTGCTTACCGGTGGTGGTGCTCAGTTGAAACACATTAAACAATTAGTGGAGTATATCACAGGAATGGATACCAGAATTGGATATCCAAATGAGCATTTGGCTGGTAATTCGGATGAGGAGTTTTCAAGTCCGTTATATGCTACAGCAGTTGGATTAGTGATGAACAGTATTGCAAATAATACGCAAAGTGCTGTTAGAAAAGAAGAAGTAGTTCAGCAAAGAAATGTTTTTTACCGTGAACCGGTAGCCGAACCTGTAGAAAGAGTTCAGCAGCAGGTAGAAGAAGTGGAAACAGAAGTTTATTCTAAAAAAGAAGAATCTACAGGAGATAAGATTAAGCGTTCTTTCTTTGATCGTTATGTAGATAAAATCAAAGATTTTTTAGATAACGCTGAGTAACAGGAAGAAAGAGAAGAATAAAGACAAAATATATTAATATCAAATACCAAATAATATGACGAGCAACTCAGAATTTGGAAGTATTTCATTTGATTTGCCTAAAAATCAATCAAATGTAATCAAAGTAATTGGTGTAGGAGGAGGCGGTAGTAACGCGATCAACCACATGTTTAGACAGGGAATTAAAGGTGTTGATTTTATTGTTTGTAATACCGATTCGCAAGCTTTACAAAACAGTGCTGTGCCTAACAAAATTCAGTTAGGAGTAAACTTAACAGAAGGTCTTGGAGCCGGAGCAAACCCGGATGTAGGACAACAGTCGGCTATTGAAAGTATTGCGGATATCGAAAAGATGTTAGACCGCAATACGAAGATGGTTTTTATTACTGCCGGAATGGGTGGAGGTACCGGAACCGGTGCTGCGCCAGTAATTGCTCAACTGGCTAAGGAAAGAGAAATTCTGACTGTAGGTATCGTGACTTTGCCGTTTACTTTTGAAGGAAAGGTGCGTCAGGAGCAAGCGCTTATCGGAATTGAAAAATTGCGTAAACAGGTAGATTCTTTAATTGTTATTAATAATAACAAATTAAGAGAAGTTTATGGAAATCTTGGTTTTAAAGCCGGATTCTCTAAAGCGGATGAAGTTTTGGCAACTGCCTCAAGAGGAATTGCTGAAGTAATTACGCATCACTATACCCAAAATATCGATTTGCGTGATGCTAAAACAGTTTTAGCAAATAGTGGAACTGCTATTATGGGATCAGCTGTATCTGCGGGTGAAAACAGAGCGAAAGAAGCTATTATTGCTGCTTTGGATTCTCCATTATTGAATGATAACAAAATTACAGGTGCCAAAAACGTATTGTTGCTCATCGTTTCTGGATCTAATGAAATTACTTTAGATGAAATTGGAGAAATCAATGACCATATTCAAAGCGAAGCTGGTTATAATGCCAATATCATCATGGGGGTTGGTGAAGATGAAACATTAGGAGATGCTGTAGCGGTAACGATTATTGCTACCGGATTTGATATTGAACAACAAAGTGGAATTGTAAATACAGAACCTAAAAAAATCATTCATACTTTAGAAGATGAGCAAAAAATTGTTCATAATCTAAGTAGTGCTCCGGTTGCTAATTTTGATTTGAATATTGATAAACCCGTATCTGCTCCGGAAAATAAAGTGGTTTTTGAATTGATTGATGATGAAGAAGAAGTAGTTGCGGCTGCTCCTCAGGTTCAGGAAACGGTAGTTCCGGTTCCGGGAAACGAGGACTTGATGGCAATGTCGGAATTTATTAAAAATATCGATGTTACTTTTGAGATTGTTTCTCCAATCAAAGAGGAAGAATTTACTTTTTCGGCTCCAAAAGTAGAAGAAGTAAAACAGCCCGTTGTTGAAGAACCGAAAGCAGTAGAAAAACAAGAGCAAACTTCGTTTTCTTTTGATTTGCCTCTTTTTAAATCAGAACCTGCGCAGCCAGAACCTGTTCAGGAACAACCAAAAGAAGAAAGAGTTTTATTTGAATTGACAAATGAAACTAAAGAGATCAAGGTGAAAGAAGCAGTTCAGTTTGTGCCTGTAACGGAGGTTTCTGAAAAAGGAGTTATCAAGTATTCTTTAGAGGAATACATGGATGCTGAAAACGAGTTAACAGCTGCCAAGCCTGCTGCGAAAGTAGTAGAGGAAGTGATTCCGGAGGAATTGAACATTACGATGAAAAAAGTAGAATTGGCTCAGGATGATTTTTCTAAAGCTGAGGATATTTCGCCAATCGAAATGACAATTGAAGAAACATTGCGTTTAAGAGCTGATGAGAGAAGAAAAAAATTAAAAGAATTCAATTACAAGTTTCATAATAATGTTTCCCGTATTGATGAGTATGAAAAAGAACCTGCTTATAAAAGATTAGGTATCGATATTTCAAACAATCAAACAAATAATGCAAATTCAAGAATATCAGTTGGAACCGATAGTAATAACGATTTACAATTGCGTTCTAACAACTCATATTTGCATGATAATGTAGATTAGTTAGCTTAATTTCATAGATAATAACCCGAAGATTGCATTTAATTTTCGGGTTATTTTTTTTACCTTCGCGCAGCATTAAAGTTTAGCAAATGTTTCTTTGGAGGTGTTTTGTTACAACTTTTTTTAAAAACTAATGTCAAATAAAGCAGTACTGCTTGTTAATAAAATACAACAATGAGTTTATCAGTAAAAATCATGGATGAGATGAAAACAGCCATGAAAGCAAAAGATACCGTAGCATTAGAAGCTTTAAGAGCTATAAAATCAGAATTGTTATTAGCGCAAACTTCTTCAGGTTCTAAAGAGGAGATTTCTGAAGATGAAGAAATAAAATTGTTACAACGTTTAGTAAAAACCCGTAAAGAAAGTGCCCGAATTTATACGGAACAAAACCGTCCTGATTTGGTTGAACCGGAATTAGCTCAGGTAGCGGTTATCGAGAAGTTTTTACCGGCACAGTTAAGTGAAGCTGAAATCGAAGCTGTAATTGCGAAAATTATTGCCGAAACTGGTGCTTCCGGAATTGCATCTATGGGTAAAGTAATGGGATTGGCAACTTCTCAATTGGGCGGGGCTGCAGAAGGAAAAGTGGTTTCTGGTATTGTTAAAAAATTATTAGTTTAAAAGTTTAAATTCCCAAAAGAAATTTCAAATTTCAATTTTTTTAGTTTTGGAATTTGAGTTTTTTTTAAAATTGGTATTTATATAAAAATGGCTGCGTAGTTCAACTGGATAGAATATCAGATTTCGGCTCTGAGGGTTGGGGGTTCGAACCCCTCCGCAGTCACCTTAAAAAGCAATAGAATTATTTCTATTGCTTTTTTGCTTTTTAAAGAATATATTTAGCAATCCAAATCTCTTAAACTTAATTTATGGCTACTGTTTTTCAGGTACTCACTACGTTGTTAATGGTAGTTCTGTTAGTTGTTTTTGTTTTTAAAATTATAATAGAACCTGTTTATGTTCTTTTTTATAATAAGCCGGTTTATATTCACTACTATTTTCCGGTTCGCAAATTAGATGTAGTTCAAAGTGATTTTTTGGAACGCCATTTTTCTTTTTATAAAAAATTATCTCCGCAAAAAAAGAAGTATTTTAATCATCGTGTGGCTGCTTTTGTTGCTAAATACCAATTTATTGGTCAGGCAGGTTTTGAGGTAACCGAGGAGGTGAAATTGCTCCTTGCGGCTACTTATGTGATGTTGACCTTTGGAATGCGTCATTATCGGATTAATAATTTTAATAAAATTATCATTTATGCCGAAAGCTATTATTCGGTTATAACCAAACAATACCACAAAGGCGAATTTAATCCGGCTTTAAAAGCTTTGGTGTTTTCCTGGAAAGATTTTGAAGAAGGTTTACGATGCGAAAATGATAATTTAAATTTAGGATTGCATGAGTTTTCGCATGCTTTGTACTTCCATGGATTAAAAGGGCGGGATCAGAGTAGTGTTGTTTTTGCGGATTCCTATGATAAGATTATTGCTTATCTCAAGCGCCCTGATGTTTTAAACGGGCTTATTGCGTCAAATTATTTTCGAATTTACGCTTATACCAATCAGGCTGAATTTGTAGCTGTGGTTTTGGAACATTTCTTTGAAACCCCTTTGAAATTCAAACAGGAGCATCCTGAGCTTTTTACGATTGTTGCCGAAATGATCAATATAAAAGAAGAGTATTTTGCTTAAAAAAAAACACTCCAAAAGAAAATTACTTTTGGAGTGAATTATATTTTTAAAGTTTTACTTTATAGAGTAGTGATTTTTTTCAAATCAGCCACAGTAGCAATTGGGTCAGCAGAACCAAAAACATAGCTTCCGGCTACCAAAACATCGGCTCCGGCTTCAGCTAATTGTTTAGCATTTTTGTTAGTTACACCACCATCAATTTCAATAATGGTTGAAGCGCCTTTTCTGTTGATTAAGGCTTTTAATTTTCTAACTTTGTCATAAGTGTTTTCAATGAACGATTGTCCTCCGAAACCTGGATTTACGCTCATGATTAAAACCATATCTATGTCGTTGATTACATCTTCTAATAAATCAACGCTGGTGTGTGGATTTAAAGAAACTCCTGCTTTCATGCCTTCGGCTTTGATTGCCTGAATAGTTCGGTGTAAATGCGGACAGGCTTCTAAATGTACCGTAAGAATATCAGCTCCCAATTTTTTAAAAGTAGAAATATATCTGTCAGGATCAACAATCATCAAATGTACGTCGATGGTTTTTGTAGCATGTCTTTTAATAGCTTCTAAAACCGGCATTCCAAAAGAAATATTAGGAACAAAAACGCCATCCATGATGTCAATATGAAACCAATCGGCCTCGCTGGTATTAATCATTTCTATATCACGCTGCAGATTGGCAAAATCAGCGGCTAATACAGAAGGAGCAATAAGTGTGTTTTTCATTGTGGTTGTGTTGAAATTTTTGCAAAGGTACAAAATCAAATGTTTTTTATACAAGTCGCTTTATGCTTTGTTTTTGAGAAGATTGTATAATAAAAAACTCCGGTGTTTCTGCCGGAGTTTTCTACTAGAAATAATTAATTATGGGAAAATTATCCTAAGTATGTTTTTAAAATTTTACTTCTTGAAGTGTGTTTCAATCTTCGGATGGCTTTTTCTTTAATTTGACGAACACGCTCACGAGTCAAGTCAAAAGTTTCTCCGATTTCTTCTAAAGTCATTGGGTGCTGATCACCTAATCCAAAGTACAAACGAACTACATCGGCCTCACGAGGAGTTAAAGTTTCTAAAGAACGCTCGATTTCGGTACGTAATGATTCGTGGATTAATTCTCTGTCAGGATTTGGAGATTCACCGGAACGCAATACATCGTAAAGGTTAGAATCTTCTCCTTCAACAAGTGGCGCATCCATGGATAAGTGACGTCCGGAGTTTTTCATAGACTCTTTTACATCATTTACCGTCATATCCAGTTCTTTTGCAATTTCTTCTGCAGATGGCGGACGCTCATTAGATTGCTCTAATAAGGCATACATTTTGTTGATTTTATTGATAGAACCAATTTTGTTTAATGGCAAACGAACGATACGGGATTGCTCGGCTAAAGCTTGTAAAATAGACTGACGAATCCACCAAACAGCATACGAAATGAATTTGAAACCACGGGTTTCATCAAAACGTTGTGCGGCTTTAATCAATCCTAAATTTCCTTCGTTAATCAAATCGGGAAGGGTTAATCCCTGATTTTGATATTGTTTAGCTACCGAAACAACGAAACGCAAGTTGGCTTTTGTTAGTTTTTCAAGTGCTCTTTGGTCACCCGCTTTAATGCGTTGTGCTAATTCTACCTCTTCGTCAGCGGTAATAAGGTCAACTTTACCAATTTCTTGTAAATATTTGTCTAAGGAAGCAGTTTCACGATTGGTAACCTGCTTGGTAATTTTAAGTTGTCTCATGATTTTGTTGTCCCAATTTTAAGTGTACAAGTGGTTATACGTTTAGAAGTTGAAAAAAGTTACAAAAAATTGAAAATAATTTATATTATTTCAATATGAGTATTTTGTAAGGTTTTATTTGTTTGATTTGTAATGGGTTAGTTGTTTTTTTATTGTAGTTAATTATTTGTAAATACTAATATTTGTATTTTAAAGTTTACTAAATTTAAGTGTTAATCTTAAAACTGAAATGTTATGAAAAAAGTGTTTTTATTTTGTTTGATGTTGGTTTTTTCAACTCAATTTTATGCTCAGGAAGCGACTGCCAGTAGTGTTATGAAAGAAAAAATGGCTGCAGAAAAGAAGAAAGCCGATAAAGAGGCTAAGGACAAGGCAGCTATGGCTGCGGATAAGAAAAAGAAAATGGCTGACGAGGCTATGATGAAAACCGATGAAGCTAAGGCAAAAAAAGAAGCTGCGATGGCTAAAAAAGATGAAATGACGGCTAAGGCTAAAAAGGAAATGAAGGCTAAGAAAGAAGCAGGGACTAATATGTCGGCCAATAAAGCTCAGGTGGCTAAGGATAATGCCATGGAGAAAGAAGCCCGTGTGAAAGAAAAAGCGTCGGTAGCAAAAGATAAAGTAACAGGATCTTATAACGGACATAAAGTATATACCGGTCCTAAAGGAGGTAAGTATTATATCAATAAAAATGGGAATAAAATTTATTTGGATAAAAAATAGTTGTCAGTTTTTTGTAATTCAATCTTTCAGTATCTAAACAAAAATCCCGCTCACATCAGTAAGCGGGATTTTTTATAATAAACCTTTAGTAAACTAAGATCTGATTACTCTTGTTTGGCCTCACGTGGAGGGCGGGCGATAAGTGCTTTTTTAGACACTTTCTCTTTTTTGGTTTTAGGGTCAATTCCTAAGTATTTTACTTGGAAAACATCTCCCATTTTTACTACATCAGCAACGTTTTCTGTACGTTCCCAGGCTAATTCAGATACGTGTAATAAAACTTCGTTTCCTGGAGCAGCAGTATATTCTACTACAGCACCAAAATCTAGCATTTTAATTACTTTTACTTCGTAAGCTTCTCCAACTTGTGGTTTGAAAGTAATCGCATCAATTTTAGCTAATACGGCTTTGATTCCGTCAGGATCAGTTCCTAAAATTTCAACAACCCCTTGTTCGTCCACCTCATTGATAACGATAGTAGTTCCGGTAGCTTTTTGTAAATCCTGAATTACTTTTCCGCCAGGACCGATTAAAGCACCAATGAAGTTTCCAGGAATAGTTCTGGTGATGATTTTAGGAGCGTGAGCTTTAACGTCTTCTCTAGGAGTAGCAATTGTTTCAGTTAATTTTCCTAAAATATGCATACGTCCGTCACGAGCTTGAGATAAGGCTTGTTCCATGATGTCATAACGTAATCCTTCGATTTTGATATCCATTTGACAAGCTGTAATACCATCGGCAGTACCTGTTACTTTAAAGTCCATGTCTCCTAAGTGGTCTTCGTCACCTAAAATATCTGAAAGTACAGCAAATTTTTCTCCGTCAGTGATTAATCCCATGGCAATTCCGGAAACGGGTTTTGTCATTTTAACTCCTGCGTCCATTAATGCCATAGTTCCTGCACAAACAGTAGCCATAGAAGAAGAACCGTTTGATTCTAATACTTCAGAAACTACACGGATTGTATAAGGGCAATCAGCAGGAATCATGTTTTTCAAAGCACGTTGTGCTAAGTTTCCGTGACCTACTTCTCTTCTTGAAGTTCCTCTTAAAGGTTTAGCTTCTCCGGTAGAGAAAGGAGGGAAGTTATAGTGTAAGTAGAATTTTTCTTCACCTTGTTCTGATGGAGAGTCGATTTGGTTTGCTTCTCTTGAAGTTCCAAGAGTTACAGTAGCCAAAGCCTGAGTTTCTCCACGTGTAAATAAAGAAGAACCGTGAACTGAAGGTAAATAATCAGTTTCACACCAGATTGGTCTGATTTCGGTTGTTTTTCTTCCGTCCAAACGAATTCCTTGTTCTAAAATTACATTACGAACGGCTTCTTTATTGGTTTTGTAGAAATATTTTCCAACTAAACCTGCTAAGTCAGCATTTTCAGCATATTCTTCTTCTGTAAATAAAGCTTTCGCTTCTTCTTTTACAGCAGCAAATTTTTCACCTCTTTCGCTTTTTCCTGAAGCTTCTTGCGCAATTGCATAACATTTGTCGTAAGCAGCAGCTTTTACTTTTGCATAAACCACTTCGTCCTCAACTTCACCTTCGTAAGTTCTGTATTCAGGATTTCCTAAAGCAGCTCTTAAGCGTTGTTGTGCAAGGATTTGAACTTTAATAGCTTCGTGAGCAAATTTGATCGCTTCAATCATTTCGGCTTCTGAAATTTCTTTCATCTCTCCTTCAACCATCGCAACAGAATCCATAGAAGCTCCAATCATCATGTCGATGTCTGATTTTTCTAATTCTTCACGGCTTGGGTTGATTACTAATTTTCCGTCGATACGTGCTACACGAACTTCAGAAATTAGATTGTAAAATGGAATGTCAGAAACTGCTAATGCTGCAGATGCTGCTAAACCTGCTAATGCATCTGGCATAACGCTGTCATCATGAGACATTAATTGAATCATTACCTGAGTTTCAGCGTGGTAATCATCCGGGAAAAGCGGACGCAATACACGGTCAACCAAACGCATAGTTAATACCTCGCTGTCACTTGGACGGGCTTCTCTCTTGAAGAAACCTCCAGGGAAACGACCTGCAGCAGCAAATTTTTCACGGTAATCTACCGTTAATGGTAAAAAATCAACGCCTGGATTCGAAGTTCTTGCAGATACTGCTGTTGCTAAAAGCATACAGTTTCCTAAACGAACTACTACCGAACCGTCGGCTTGTTTGGCTAATTTACCAGTTTCGATTGAGATGCTTCTTCCATCTCCTAAATCGATAATTTCTTTTTTTACTTGTGGAATCATAAATTTCCTTTTGTTTTGGTTATACTACGGACTTTGTTGTGTTGTTGTAGTTGTTGTGTGTCCAATGAAAAACCAAACTTTTTTTTGTTGTATGAAAACCTTGAAAATAAGGTTTTTTTAGTTTTTTTACCATTAAGGGATTTAGTGATATTAAGGTTTTAAAAACTTAACTTTTCTTAATTTCTTAATGGTGAAATATTGAGCTATTTTAAAATGAAAAAAGAGGTACTTGCGCACCTCTTTTTTGTATTGATTATTTTCTGATACCCAATACTTTGATGATTTCACGATATCTGTTGATATCTTTCTTTTTCAAATAGTCAAGTAAAGATCTTCTTTTACCTACTAATTTCACTAGTGAACGCTCAGTGTTGTAATCGTGACGATTTCTTTTTAAGTGCTCAGTCAAGTGGTTGATTCTGAAAGAGAACAAAGCGATTTGTCCTTCTGCAGAACCAGTGTTTTCTGCTTTTCCTCCGTGTTGAGCGAAAATTTCCGCTTTTCCTTCTTTAGTTAAATACATGCTAATATTTTTTTAAATGATTTTTATGTATGCCCAACAGTTATTGTAAGACGGCAGCAAAAGTAATACTTTATTTTGAATTGGCAATAATAAATTTTTAAGTCAGTTTGTTACCAACGGGAATTGGTGTTTTTAATTATATCTTCTCCAGGTGTAGAATTCTGATTTTCATAATTAACGGTTGCTCCTTTAAATGAAATAGGTAATGAAAATTGCATTTTGAGAGGAATGCCTCTTTTTATTCCAGGAATCCATTTTTCCATTGATTGTAAAAGTCGTATTACTTCTTCTCCTGTTCCGTAGCCAATATCTTTTAATATTTTGATATCAGTGATGCTGCCATCTTTATCTATCCAGAAAGTTGCACGTACTTCGCCATTTAAATTTTGAATATTTGGGGACTTTAAATTTTTGGCGATATACTTATAAAAGTCATGTATTCCGTTTTTAGGTACTGGTTTTAAATTTAATATTTTATATGGGTATTTTTGATTGTTATTGTCTGTACTAATTCCGGAAATAAATTTATTATCCTGGTATATTTCTGTAAAACTAAAATTTTCCTTGAGATCTTTTCCTTCCCAAATCCCTTCTTTATATCCATTTTTTAATTTACCCTTGCTATAGAAATCTTTTGAGTTTTCTTCGTAATCGCCATTACCATCAATTACGGTTTGGCTATTATCAGTATTCCAGTAATTTAAAATTTTAATTTTATTCTGAGATTCTTTCTCTTCAGGGGTGTATTCAATTTCACTTTTTTTATTCCCATTTTCATACCATTCTTCTTCTTTGCCAACTAATCTCTTATTTGAATAATGATTTATTTCTTTTTTGTTTCCGTTTTCATAATAGGTGATGATTTCTCCTTCTTTGGCAAATTGGTTTTTGTCTTTAGAATATCCTTCAGTTCTAATAGCTCCTGATTTATACAATTCTTTAATTTTATAAAGGTCTTGCTTTGAATTGTAATTCTTTATAATTCTTATATAGCTGTGGTTTTCAGAGGTAGTCTCTTTCCATTTAGAATCCAGAAAAATGATTTTGTCATTTTTTGATGTTTGAGCAATGGTTATTTGACTAATGAAAAATAGTGTTATAACGAAAATTAGGTTTGGTTTCATAGTTTTAGTAATGGAATTAAAAAAAATAAGTTTTTATTATGTACCTTTTATTGTGATAGGGATAGAGTACAAAACTTTAACGTATTGTCCTCTTTGTTTTGCAGGAATCCATTTTTCATAACTGGTAATAACCCTTATTGCTTCATTGTCTAACGTCTCGTTCAAGGATTTTATAGTTTTGGGTTCTGTTATTTTACCTTCTTTATCAACTATAAACCGTATGAATATTTTTCCGTTTAGTGATTTGTATTCATTTGGAATTTTAAAATTTCTGCCAATGTGTTGATAAAAGTCTTGCATTCCTTTTATAGGTTCTGGTTTGCTTTCCAGTACATCATAATGGTATTCATTGTTGTCTTTGTCTGTGCTTGTTCCTGAAATTAGTTTTCCTTTTTTGTACTCTTCGATGTATTTGCAGTTTTTGTTATATTTTCCTTTCCATATGCCATCTTTAAGGCCGTTTTTTATATTACCTGTGTCAGAATGTTTTTCGGATGTTTCTTCATAAAACCCATTTCCGTCAATTACAGTGTGTTGTCCATCTTTGTTCCAAAACTGTGATATTTTAATTGTGGAAGTTTTGTTTTCAGAATCCCAAGTTATTTCTTTTTCTGATTTTTTTTCGCCGTTTTCATACCATTGTGCTTGTTTCCCATTTAAGCGGTTATCAATATAGTTGGATTCTTGTTTTTTGTTTCCGTTTTCGTAAAAATCTATGCGGAGTCCTTCTAATTTTAGGATGTCTTTGTCTTTAGTAAAAGCTTTCATGTTTAGTTTTCCTAATTTAGTATATTCGGAAACAGTGTATGAATCCTTATCGGTTTTATAATCTTCGACTATTCTGATGTAGGCGTAATTTTTGTCAGTAGTAGTAATGTGCAGTGAATCAAGAAAAATTGTCTTGTCATTTTTTGATGTTTGGGCAGATATAATTATTGATAAGAATAATAAATATATTAGTATATGATTTGTTTTCATGTTGATAATTTTAATGGTTAATTAGCAGGGCTTTGAATGCTGATGGGTAATCTAAAAGAAACTTTAGAAATTATCCCTCTGTGTGTTCCCGGAATCCAATTTGGAGATTTTTTCAATACTCTTATCGCTTCCTCTCCTGTGCCTAATCCAAGATCTTTTACGATTTTGATATCTGTTAGTTTTCCATCAATATCAACATTAAATACAGCATATAGTTTTGGTTTTTCTCCCGGTTTGGTTTGTAGACCGTATGGGACTCTGTAATTTTTTCCTATAAATTGGTAAAAAGCCATCATGCCTTCTTTGTATTCCGGTTTTTCAAAAAGTACCTTGTATGGGTGTTCAACATTATTAGCGTCAATACTTACTCCGGAAATTAATGCTCCGTTTTCATAGTTTTCTGTGAAAGAGTTTTTTGTTTTGTTGTTTTTTCCGGTCCAAATTCCTTGTTTTCGACTATTTTTTATTTCTCCTTTTTCGTAGATTTCTCCTGTAGTTTCTTCGTAAAATCCATTGCCGTCAATTACTTTTTGTTCGTTATTTTCGTTCCAATATTGTATAATTTGAGTTTGAGATTCTAAAGTTTTAGGGTCGGTGTGGATTATTTTTTCAATTTTTTTATTTTGATTTTCATACCACTCCGTTTGTTTCCCGTTGATTAGATTTTTACTGTATTGTGTTTCACGTTGTTTGTTCCCGTTTTCGTAATAATCAATTCTTGGGCCCTCAAATCGGGGTTCGTCCATTTTGGTTGAAATGGCTTTCATTTTTATTTTTCCTGATTTGTAGTATTCTGTGAAAATAAAAATATTGGGCTGGTTGTTGTAATTCTCTACGACACGGATGTATTTATACTCTTTTTTATCGGTTGGGTACCCTAAAGAATCCAAATTATATCGGGTTGGTTCTATGATTTGCGCCGATATAGTAATTGAAGTTAAAAGTAATACGTTGGTTAATAGGCTGATTTTCATATTTGGTTATTTTTTTTCAAATATAGCGAAATAGATGACAGTTTTGTATTACATTAGTGAATTTTGTTGAATTTTTCTCAAAACTTTTGATTTGGCTGATTTAGGGAAAAAATTAAAGATGTTTCTCAAGTGAAATAAAAAAGGCTGCCAAAATTATTTGGCAGCCTTTTTATTATACTAAATTGTAATTAAAAAAAACTAACTAGTTTTTTACTTTAAATGTAACTCTGCGTACAATTTGACGAGCAGTAGCTGAATTTTTATTTACAGAAGCATCTTCTCCATTACCAACAACTGATAGTCTTGAAGCATTAATTCCAGAGTTAGTTATAATAGTTTTAACTGTTTCAGCACGTTTTGTTGATAATTTTTGGTTGTAATCTGAATTTCCAATTTCGTCAGCATAACCAATAACCTGAGCAGAAGCAGAAGGGTTGTTTTTTAAATATTTCACTAAGAAATCAACACCAGCTAATGAAGAGTTTGTTGGTTTAGATGAATTGAAATCAAAATAAACATTTACATATCCATCATTGATTAATTGTTCAACAGTAGTACCTGAAGTTGTAGTGTTATTTTGTCCGAATTTGTCAGATAGGTAGCTTTCTAATTCGTCTGGAACACCATTTTTATTATTGTCGATAGATTGTCCTTTAGTGTTTACAGCTACACCTGAAACAGTGTTAGGCTCTAAATCATACATGTCAGCAACACCGTCTTTGTCTGAATCAATTAAACCTGTTTCTAATTGAGTTAAACGGTTGTCTAAGTTGTTGTATTTGTCAGCTTCAGCAACCCAGTCAGCATGTTTTTCGTTTTTACCTAAGTAGAAAGTAAGTCCAACAGAACCGTTTAAAATTCCACCGTCAAAAAATCCTGTGTTTGCAGCAGACATTCCATCAAAATTATGGTTTTGTTTACCATTAGTGATTCCTGAGATATCTCCGGTTAAAACAATTGAATTGCTTAATTTAACTTGTCCTGTCAATCCAATAATTCCATTTGCCATGTAATCAGTTCCGTTAAAACCGTCAGATGTCATCATAGAAACACCCACACCTCCATGAGCTAATAAACCGATAGTGTTTGTCCAAGTTTCAAAATTTAAAACACGTCCAAGGTTTACTACTCCTTGTAAATCGGTTCTCCAGTAGTTTGTGTCAAATTTAGAAGAATCATCATCTTCTTGAAATTTGTTGTATCCAAAATCTAATTTTAAACCGAATTTAGGATTGAACATGTAACGTACTCCTAAATCTGCGTTCCAAAAGCTTGGTGTGCTTGTGAAGTAACCAGGAGTTAATGTTCTAAAAGGTTTGTTTACACCTGCTCCTAATTCAATAGACCATTTGTCATATGAATTTACGTCAGTTGATGAATTTACAGCAGCATCTTGTGCGTTTGCTGCAAAAGATAACATGATGATTGACAATGTCGCGATTGTTTTTTTCATGATTTTAATATTTAGTTAATTTTTGTAAGATTTGAGTCTAATTTAAAAACAAAGTTAAAAGGTAAAAGTTTAAAAAAGTTTCATTTGATTTTATATAATTCCCATGTGTTAACATAGAAAATATAATTTTAAGATTACAAATTTCGGTAGTTTATTTAAGAAAATTGCCATAGTAGTTTTTTTTAAGAAAATATTAACATTTGTTTTTCTTTCTTTTGCTTTGTATCTATTTATAAATTAGTTTATAATGTTTTTTATAAACATTCTTTTGTTTTCTTAAAAATAAAATGTTAACATAAAATTAACAGGTATTGTCTTTGGTTATCGGTTTGTTTTTTGTGATTGTTATAAGTGGTTTTAATCTCGTATCATTTTTAAATATTATAGATTAATTTGTTTTTTATGGTTTTAGATAATTTGAATATGAGGTTTTAAATGGAATTTATTAACTGGTGTTTTTGCTTGTTTTTACGGTATTATGTTTAGCTGTGGAGTTGTGAATTTTGTATTTAATAAGTTAGTTTTATTTCGTTTTTTTTGAATGAATCAGAATTGATAATAATTTATATAAATTTGATAAAAATCAAAGTTTGAAGAAATACTTAATTCTATATCGCCCTTTTTTAGTTTTTCTGGCTAAGTTTTTCCTGACTTATGCGGTTTTGACATTAATTTATCAGGGGTACTTGTCGCGTTTTGATGGAAGTTCAGTGGATAGTATAACTCATTTTGTTGCTGAAAATACCAAGCAATTGCTTCATCTATTTGGAGTTGATTTTAGGTTAAAAGAGGTTTTTCAAACTGGTTTTATCACATTGTTTTACAATCAGCAAGCTGTTGCACGTATGATTGAAGGTTGTAATGCGGTTAGTGTTATTATTTTGTTTGCGGCTTTTATTGTAGCATTTTCAGGGAAAAAGAGAACGACTTTAATTTTTATTTTGGCAGGCAGTTTTTTTATTTATGTTTTAAATGTAGTTCGAATAGCTTTGTTATGTTCGGCTTTGTACTGGTTTCCCGATCACGAAGGTTTGCTACATGAAATTGTTTTTCCTTTGTTTATTTACGGAGTTGTGTTTGTTTTATGGGTAATTTGGGTTAATAAATTTTCATTGTATGTCAGATAAAAACTACTCACGGCCGCTAAAAATACTACTTTTTTTATTGTTGCTATTTGGTTTTGTGCTGATTCGTTATAATGAAGATGTCTTGTTTTATGACCCTTTTTTGAGTTATTTTAAAGACAATTTTAACCACATGCCTTTGCCGGAATTTGATAATTTCCGACTAATTTTAAATTTGTGTTTTCGTTATGGCTTGAATATGTTGCTTTCGTTAGCGATGATTTATGTGATTTTTCGGGATTGGACGATGATTAAATTTGCTTTTTTTCTTTATTTGACAGCATTTGTGGTCTTACTGATTTCCTTTTTTATGGTCATTCATTTTTGTGGTGCTCATAATAATTTTTTACTTTTTTATATTCGAAGATTTCTCATTCAGCCACTATTTGTTTTACTGTTTATTCCTGCATTTTATTTTCAAAAACGAAATTCCTAAGATTTTTTATGTAACTTTAAAAGACTGTTTTAGTTGATAATATCTAATTAAAGTACTATGAAAATTGTAAAACATTCCGGTGCAGTCGTTAATTTTAATCCTGAAAAACTTACTGAGTCCTTACTGAATTCGGGAGCTGATGCTTATACCGCAGAATCCATCTTAAAAGAGATTTCTCATGAAATATACGAGGGAATTTCAACTAAAAACATCTACAAAAAGGCTTTTGCACTATTAAAAAAACATACGCATTCTCATGCTGCGAGATACAATTTACGTGCGGCTATTGAAATGTTAGGCCCGGAAGGATTTTATTTTGAAAAATATATCGCCCGTCTTTTTGAAGCTGAAAAATATGAAACTAAGACTAATGTTGTTTTGCAGGGAAACTGTGTCATGCACGAAGTAGATATTTTACTGAAAAAAAACAATGTGATTTCGATGGTGGAGTGTAAGTTTCATGGTGGGCGGGAAGCAGCTTCGGATGTAAAAGTGCCTTTGTATGTCTATTCCCGATTCAATGATTTAAGGGAGAATAATTACACTCTTTTTTCGAATAAAGAGCAAATTAACAATTGCTGGATTGTAACCAATACGCGTTTTACGGCTGATGCGATTGCTTTTGCCGAATGTTCCGGGATTCATTTGCTGAGTTGGGATTATCCTGAAAAAAGAAGTCTGAAATCCAGAAATAATCATGATTGTTTGTATCCGGTAACCTGTTTGACAACTTTGACGAAGGCGGAAAAAGAAAAATTACTACTGCTGGATGTGATTTTGGTAAAAGAACTAAAAGACAACAGAGTTGATTTGAAGGAAATAGGAATTAGTACGCATCGGATTAAAAATGTTTTAAAAGAAGTTAACGAATTGTGTAAGTGTTACTAATAATACGGTATTATGAAAATTAAATTTATCGGAGCGGCAGGAACAGTAACGGGGTCTAAAACATTGATAGAGAGTAATGATGTTCGTTTTTTAGTAGATTGCGGATTATTTCAGGGTGTAAAATCCTTGCGGGAGTTAAATTGGGAACCTTTGCCGGTTTTAGCCTCCACCATCGATTTTGTCTTATTGACGCACGGACATTTGGATCATTGTGGCTGGTTGCCCAGATTGGTAAGTCAGGGGTTTACGGGTAAAATTTATTGTACCGGTCCTACGAAGGAAATTACTAAGCTGATTTTGGTAGATAGTGCTAAGATTCAGGAAGAAGATGCCTTGAAGGCCAATCAGGAAAATAGCTCGAAACACCAAATTGCAGAACCTTTATATACGGTTAAAGAAGCAGAAAATGTTTTTCCGCTGCTCACTGTTGTTCAACCGGAGACTCCAATTGTGTTAGGAGAGGATATCGAAGCTACTTTTTTTCTGGCGGGACATATTATCGGGGCCTGTAGTATTGCTGTGAGTTTGGAAGGTAAAACGCTGGTTTTTTCAGGAGATGTCGGTAGAGATAATGATGTGTTGTTGTATCCGCCGATAAAACCTAAAAATGCCGATTTAGTATTTCTCGAAAGTACTTATGGTGATCGTTTGCATCCTGATACTGATCCAAAATTAGAATTAGAGGAATATATTAATGAAGCTTTTAAAAAAGGCGGCACAGTTATTATTCCGAGTTTTGCTGTAGAGCGGGCTCAGAGTATTATGTTTTTATTGTGGGAATTAAAAAAAGAAGGTCGCATTCCAAATATTCCTTATATCGTTGATTCTCCAATGGGAGTAGGTGCTTTTGAAGTCTTTTTTAATAATACCAAATGGCACAAGTTAAATTTTGCCGATTGTCAGACGATGAGCAAAATGTTTGTGATTAATTCCGATTACGAAGAAACGCTGGCGGCCATCAATCATAAAGGGCCAAAAGTGGTGATTGCGGCGAGTGGTATGATTACCGGAGGAAGGGTTTTAGGTTATTTAGAAAATTACATCGGACTTCCTGAAACAACAATCTTAATTGTCGGTTATCAGGCTGAAGGAACCCGAGGGCGTAAATTGATTGAAGGAGCTAAGGCGATAAAGATATTTGGAACTTATTATACCGTAAGAGCTAAAATTGTCGAAATAAACGGACTTTCGGCTCATGGTGATCAGGCTGATTTATTGGATTGGTTATCTGATTTAGAACAAAAGCCGCAGCGAGTATTTTTAGTTCATGGTGAACCTGCGGCGGCCGACGAATTGCGTATCAAAATAAGAGAACATTACGGATTTAATTGCTCAGTTCCGCTGATGGGACAGGAATTTAAATTTTAATTTGATGAAAAAGTTCTTTACTTGTTTGAAAGGCTGTTTTTTATCGTTAATTAAACTTTAAATGGAATGAATAAATTGTGGTTGATATAATTTATTCTTACTTTCACGCTCGAAAATATTTTGAATAAAATCCGGGAGAATGAATAGCTTTGATTGGAAGAATTTAATAGACCCACTTTTTTACATTCATTTTGATATAAATGGAATAAAATTAGGAATCTATATCGTATTGTTTATTGTTTTTGCGGAGACAGGTTTGTTTGCCGGTTTCTTTTTGCCGGGTGATAGTTTGCTTTTTCTTGCCGGAATCTACAATCGGGAGTTAATTGAGAATATTCTGTTTATTGACAGCGATTTTGTTAATGTGACTTTACTTTCAACGTTGGTAGCTTTAGCAGGTATTTTGGGTAATATGATTGGTTATTGGTTTGGGGCTAAGAGCGGCTATTATTTGTATAATCGTGAGGATAGTTTTTGGTTTAAGAAAAATTATCTTATTCAGTCTAAAGATTTTTTTGAAAGACATGGAGGGAGAGCAATTATTTTTGCCAGATTCCTGCCTATTTTTAGAACTTTTGCGCCGATAGTAGCCGGAATTGTTACCATGGATAAGAAGAAATTCATGTTTTTTAATGTGGTGAGTTCTTTTTTATGGTCTTTCACCTTAATTTTTTCCGGTCATTATCTGTATGGTTTTTTACTTGAAAAATTCGGAATAGATTTAAAAGAGCATATTGAAGTTATTGTTATTGGATTGGTTGTTGTAACACTTTCTCCGGTTATTCTTAAATTGACTAAAAAATTACCGACTTCAAAAGACGAATAATTTTAAAAAATAAGCATAAAAAAATCCGTTCTGATAGCTTCAGAACGGATTTTTTATTTGTCTAATGTCGAGATTACATCATTCCCGGCATTCCGCCACCCATTGGCATTCCACCTCCGGCATTTTCTTCTTTAATGTCGATTAAAGCACATTCGGTAGTTAAAATCATTCCTGAAACCGAAGCAGCATTTTCTAATGCTACACGAGTTACTTTTTTAGGATCGATGATACCTGCTTTAAGCATATCCACATATTCGTTAGTTTTAGCGTTGTAACCAAAATCACCTTGTCCTTCAGCTACTTTTGCAACAACTACTGAACCTTCAAGACCAGCATTTTCAACAATAGTTCTCAATGGAGCTTCGATAGCACGGGAAACGATTTGGATTCCGGTAGCTTCGTCAGCGTTGTCAGCAACAAGACTTCCTAAAACTGATTTAGCTCTTAATAAAGCGACACCACCCCCGGCAACGATTCCTTCTTCAACAGCAGCACGAGTTGCGTGAAGTGCATCATCCACACGGTCTTTTTTCTCTTTCATTTCTACTTCTGAAGCTGCTCCTACATAAAGAACTGCCACACCTCCGGCTAATTTAGCCAAACGCTCTTGCAATTTTTCTTTGTCATAATCAGAAGTAGTCACTTCCATTTGACCTTTGATTTGGTTCACGCGGTTTTTGATCATTTCAGCATCACCAGAACCACTTACAATAGTTGTGTTGTCTTTGTCGATAGCTACTCTTTTAGCATTTCCTAACATTTCGATAGTAGTGTTTTCAAGAGTGTATCCTCTTTCTTCAGAGATAACAGTACCACCTGTTAAGATTGCGATATCCTCAAGCATAGCTTTTCTTCTATCACCAAAACCAGGCGCTTTTACAGCAGCAATTTTTAATGCTCCACGTAATTTGTTTACTACCAATGTTGATAATGCTTCACCATCAACATCTTCAGCAATAATTAATAATGGTTTTCCTGATTGAGCAACTGGCTCAAGAACCGGTAATAATTCTTTTAATGAAGAAACTTTTTTGTCGTATAATAAAATGTAAGGGCTGTCTAATTCCACTTCCATTTTTTCAGAGTTGGTAACAAAATATGGAGAAAGATATCCTCTGTCAAATTGCATTCCTTCTACAACATCAACAAATGTATCAGTACCTTTAGCTTCTTCTACAGTGATTACGCCTTCTTTTCCTACTTTTGCGAAAGCAGTAGCAATTAATTCACCGATAACTTCGTCGTTGTTAGCAGAGATAGAAGCGATTTGTTTGATTTTGTCAGAGTCACTTCCTACAACCTGAGATTGTTTTGCAAGGTCAGTAACGATAGCGTCAACAGCTTTGTCGATACCACGTTTTAAGTCCATTGGATTGGCTCCGGCAGCCACGTTTTTCAAACCTTCTTTTACGATAGCCTGCGCTAAAACGGTTGCAGTAGTTGTCCCGTCTCCGGCTAAATCATTAGTTTTAGAAGCAACTTCTTTAACCATTTGAGCTCCCATGTTTTCTAATGGGTCTTTCAATTCTACTTCTTTGGCAACAGAAACACCATCTTTGGTTACTGTTGGTCCTCCAAAGGTTTTTCCAATGATTACATTACGACCTTTTGGTCCTAAAGTTACTTTTACTGCATTAGCTAATGCGTCAACTCCACGTTTTAATCCGTCACGTGCTTCAATATCGAATTTAATATCTTTTGCCATTTTTATTTTCTACTTTTTAATGTTGTGTTTTAAAAATTTGAATACTTTGTACTTAATTCTTAATACTCTTTTTTAGATTATTGCCAGAATATCGTCTTCTCTCATAATCAAATAATCGGTTCCTTCTAATTTTAATTCGGTTCCTGCATATTTTCCGTAAAGCACAGTGTCTCCCACTTTTACGGTCATTTCATGATCTTTTGTGCCATTTCCTACGGCTACAACAGTTCCTTTTTGTGGTTTTTCTTTGGCAGTATCTGGAATAAAAATCCCTGACGCTGTCTTAGTTTCGGCTGCAACTGGTTCAATCAGAACACGGTCTGAAAGTGGTTTAATGTTTAATGTCATGATTTTTTATGTTTTATTATTAAATTAAAATTTGCTTTTTGCTATTCAGAAATTATGCCAGTCAAATTTTACTGCCATTTTTTCTTATGAAAAATGCCAGCTTTGACAGGCTGGCATTTTTTTATGTGCATTCAAATAAATGAATTATTTTGCAGGAGCAGGAGTTGCTGGTGCAGCTGGCTGACTAGCAGCAGGAGTTGCAGGAACCGCAGCTTCCGTATTGTCAATAATTTTAGAATTGGTGTCGCTAACAGCTCCGGTGAAGCTTAAGCTTGATAAGATAATCAAGGCGATTAAAACGATAGCTAAAGTCCAGGTACTCTTATCTAAAAAGTCAGTCGTTTTTTGTACACCACCCAGCATTTGAGAACCACCGATTGAAGATGATAAACCACCACCTTTAGGGTTTTGAACCATGATTACTACAATTAGTAGAAAACAAACTATAGTGATTAAAACTAAAAAAATTGAAAATGTGCTCATTATTACTTAATTATTGTTTTGTTGTAAAATCTTAATATCCGCTATGCGGTCTGCAAAGAAACTACTTTTTTCTGGATATTTCAAAATTAATATTTCATAAGCTTGAATTGCTTTTTGATATTTTTTTTGTTCCAAATAGACCTTGGCTAAAGTTTCGGTCATTAGCGAAGTAGTGTCGTCTTTATTAATGTCTATACTAAAGTTTGACGCAGTTCCCGGTTTGATTGACGGAATCTTTGGGTTGTTCTGAATAAATTTATCAATAATTGCTTCTTTTTTCTTTTTCGAATCCTCTTCAGGACTTGAAGAAATAGCGTTTTCTTTTATTTCTGATTCCCGAACAATTGGTTGGATTCTGGAAAGTTGCAGCCATTCCTGGAAAGAATGGGTTTCATTTTTAGAAAATTCCAAAGGTTTTCCCAATTCCAGTTTTTCCTCTGTGGTTTGGGAAATAGTTTCTTCTTCAACAGTGCTGTTTAGTAATTCAAAATTTGAAATTGTTTCTTCAATTTCTTTTTTAGCAATTACTTCTATGCTGTCGATGACTTTTATGGAAAGTAATTCACTTTTTTTCTTTTCAAATAATTCTTTTTGAATCGCATTGAAATCCTCTGAACTGATAAAATCAAATAAAACAGCTCTGTCAGTAGTATGTGCCGCTGTAACTTTTAAAGCCGAATTGTACTTAAAACTATTTTCATTGTAGAGCCCTTTAAGGCGCAAAGCTCTGGCACTTTGAAAATATGGAAACTCCTCCAATACATTTTCTAAAGCAAGGGTTTGCTTGTCGGTAATTGTATTCGGATGATTAATTAAATAAGTAAAATCGCCTACGTTCATTGTTTTTTTGTTTAATCGTGGAACCGTTTATTTGTTAATCGATTAAACAGATAAACGGTTAATCAAATAAACTTCAATTTACCATTTTGCCAAAGATTCATTGAAAATATCCTGAGTGATTCGGTCAAAAATTTCTTTTAATGCGGTGTCTAAAACAGCGCCTTGTAATTGTGTGGTTGCCGGATAATCGTAATAAAACTCGAATGGTTTTTCAAAATCGTCTGTTTCTTTGTTTTTATTAAAAAATCGGACATTGATTCTTATTTTTAATCGGTTTTGTGCTGCCTGCTGATCGGCAGTAGCAGTCATCGGGCTGATTCGATAATCTACAATTTCTCCTTCGTAAGTTAAGTCGGCACCATTTTTAACCAAATTCAAATTGGTTTGATTTTGAAGAATATCCTGTAAGGCAAGGGTGAATTTTCTGTCGAGTCCTGGTTCAACTAAATCGGCATTATTTGCAAAAAAATTCACTTGAAAGGTTTTGGCATCAATTTTTCCGGTTCCGGTAAAATTGTAAATCCCACAACTGCTCAACATAAAGAGACTAATTAAAGCAAAAAAAGAAAGTGTTTTTTTCATATTGTTTATTGGCAAAATTCCAAACCTGAAATTTCGGTATTAAATTCCAATTGAGTCCAAATATAATAATTGGAATTTAAGTTTTTATTTTTTTACAAGTCGAATTGTTTGATTTTTCTATAAAGCGTTCTTTCTGAAATTCCTAATTCGTCAGCTGCCGCTTTTCTTTTTCCTTTGTTTTTTTCTAATGATTTTTTAATCATTTCGATTTCCTTTTGCTCCAAACGTAAAACTTCTTCCTCTTCGATCGTTTCGGCAAAAAGATAATTGTCATCAGGATTGCTGTAATTTTCGGTGTGCGTTGGCGTCACAACCGCAGTTACAGGCTGCTCTTCAAATTCAATTTCACTGTCTTCTTTAGAGCCATATATTTTCTGAATCAAATTCGGATTGATGTCCTGAGCTTTGGCAGCGCCACTTTTCATGAGTTCCAAAGTGAGTTTTTTTAAATCATTCAAATCACTTTTCATGTCAAAAAGTACTTTGTATAAAATGTCCCTTTCCGTACTAAAATCGCTTTCGCTTTTACTACTGTTAATTACTGAAGGTAAATTACTGCCTTCAGTAGGAGGTAAATAGGATTGTAGCGTAGCGCCGGAAATATCACGATTGGTTTCTAAGACAGAAATTTGTTCGGCTACATTTCGCAACTGACGGATATTTCCGCTCCAACGGTATTTTTGCAATAATTGAACAGCGCCTTCATCTAGTTTTAGCGGAGGCATTTTGTATTTATGCGCAAAATCAGCAGCAAATTTTCGAAACAATAAATGAATGTCATCTTTGCGGTCTCTCAATGGAGGTAAGGCAATTTCTACCGTGCTTAAACGATAATATAGATCCTCACGAAATTTCCCTTTTTCGATAGCGTTGAACAAATTAACATTTGTTGCAGCTACAATTCTCACATCCGTTTTTTGAACCTGAGAAGAACCTACTTTAAGAAACTCACCGTTTTCTAAAATACGAAGTAAACGAACCTGAGTTGTCAGAGGTAATTCACCTACTTCATCCAGAAAAATAGTTCCGCCATTGGCAACTTCAAAATAACCTTCACGAGTGCTGGTGGCTCCGGTAAAAGCACCTTTTTCGTGTCCAAAAAGTTCACTGTCTATAGTTCCTTCCGGAATGGCTCCACAGTTTACGGCAATGTATTTACCGTGTTTTCGGTGTGAAAGCGAATGGATGATTTTAGGAATATTTTCTTTACCTACACCACTTTCTCCGGTTACCAATACCGAAATATCAGTAGGAGCAACCTGAATAGCTTTTTCTATGGCGCGATTGAGCTTTGGGTCATTCCCAATAATCTCAAAGCGTTGTTTTATGTTTTGAACTGTTTCCATGTTTTCTTTGCGAGGCACGAAGCAATCTCATTATTGTTAAACGTATATCCGCAGTTTATTCTTTATCGTTTGTCAAAGTGTCTTTGATAGTATGGTTGTTTTCAACTCTGTGTTTTGGAAAATACGTTCTGATTACAAAGAATGTTACTCCAAAACCAAGTATGAATGTTGCTATTGCTATGATTAATTGTCTTCTGGTCATTTTTGTATTCATTAACCACAAATTACACAAATTTTCACAAATTATATTAAATAACTAAACGTTTGTGGGTTAGTGACTTGTTTTGAAAATTCACGATAATTCCAATTTGTGAATCTGCAAGTTTAATATAGTTAAGTGTTTGTGCTATATGTTCGTTGTTGATTTCTTTAACGGTTTTTATTTCTAAAATTATTTCATCATATACAATAAAGTCTGCATAAAATTTATGAGGAAGTATATTTCCTTTGTAATTAATTGTGAATTCTTTTTCTCTTTCAAAAGGGATATTGTTTTTTCTGAATTCTATTTCTAATGCATCTTTATATACTATTTCTAACAAACCCGGGCCTAAAATCCGATGAACTTCCATGCAAATACCAATAATTTGATAATTTTCTTTTTGCTTGTAAAGTTCCATTGTCTTTTAGTTTTAGTTTGTCCAGAAAGGTAGAAAGTTTAATTTGTGATAATTTGTGTAATTTGTGGCTAAACAAACCTAATTCATGTCACTTAAACCAACCGCTTCACCAATTAAAGTTCCACTGGTACAAGAAGTAATTTTTACATTCACAAAATCACCGATTTGATAGTTTTCTTTCGGGAAAACAACTGTCATATTTTGTGAATTTCTTCCTGAAAATTCATTTGCTGATTTTTTTGAAATTTTGTCAACTAAAACTTCAACTGTCTTTCCAATAAATTCCTGACATGTTATTAAAGAGTGTTTTTGCTGTAAGTCTACAATTTCCTGAAGACGTCTTAGTTTTGTTTCTTCAGGAACATCATCTTCCATTTTTCTCTCGGCTAAAGTTCCAGGTCTTTCGGAATAAGCAAACATATATCCGAAGTTGTATTTTACATATTCCATTAAGCTTAAGGTATCCTGATGATCTTCTTCCGTTTCTGTTGGAAAACCGGTAATCATATCTTGTGTAATGGCACAACCAGGAATGATATTGTATATTTTGTCAACTAATTGCATGTATTCCTCACGGGTATGCAAACGGTTCATTTCTTTCAAAATACGGTCGCTTCCGGACTGAACTGGTAAGTGAATGTGTTTGCAAATATTAGGATATTTAGCAATTACGTGTAAAACGCTTTCGTGCATATCCTGTGGATTGGAAGTCGAAAAACGAATTCTCATTTTCGGGAAAGCCTGCGCAGTCATTTCTAATAATTGGTCAAAATTTACGGCAGTCGCTTTTTGCATTTCAGAGGCTTTGTCAAAGTCTTTTTTCAGTCCACCGCCATACCATAAATAACTATCTACGTTTTGCCCCAGAAGAGTAACTTCTTTAAAGCCTTTTTCGTATAAATCCTGAATTTCAGCCATGATGCTTTGAGGTTCACGACTTCTTTCGCGACCTCTTGTGAAAGGAACTACACAAAAAGTACACATATTATCGCAACCACGGGTGATCGAAACCAAAGCGGTAATTCCGTTGCTCATTAATCGAACAGGTGAAATATCACCATAAGTTTCTTCTTTAGATAAGATAACGTTAATGGCATCGCGACCTTCTTCTACTTCAGTTAAAAGATTTGGTAAATCTTTATATGCATCCGGCCCTACAACCAAGTCAACGATTTTTTCCTGTTCTAAAAACTGACTTTTCAAACGTTCGGCCATACAGCCTAAAACACCCACTTTCATTTTGGTGTTTTTACGTTTTACAGCATTGTATTTTTCCAAACGTTTACGGATGGTTTGTTCTGCTTTATCTCTGATGGAGCAGGTGTTTACCAAAACCAAGTCGGCTTCTTCCAAAACTTGTGTGGTGTTATATCCGTTAGTGGATAAAATGGAGGCAACAATTTCGCTATCCGAAAAATTCATTGCGCAACCATAACTTTCTATATAAAGTTTTTTATTGTTTTCAGGTTTGTTTTCCAAGACAAGACTTTCGCCTTGTTTGCTCTCTTCTATAATCTTTTCCATTCTAAGTTGTTTCAGAGTACAAAGATAAGTGAAATCAAATAGATATGACAAGATGTCAGATGAAGAATTAACAGTATTTTTTGATTTTGTTTTTGGATTGTTTTTAGGGGATGGAATTTGGATAAAGTTGGTTGGAAATGTTTGTGTACTATTATAATTAAGGAGAAGAATTTGTAATAAATGAAAGGAAAAAGGAAACTTATTCTCTGATGAGCATTGCGTCAAATCTTTTCAAAAAAAAATGCGAAAGTCTTTGTATTTAAAAAAAATAGATACTTTTGTCTGAGAAAAATTAAGCAATGGCAAAGAATTTAGTAATAGTTGAGTCACCTGCAAAGGCGAAAACGATAGAGAAATTTTTAGGAAGTGATTTCCAGGTGGAGTCAAGTTACGGGCATATTGCCGACTTGCCTTCTAAGGAAATAGGAGTAGATGTGGAACAGGGATTTAAACCCAAATATGAAGTTTCTCCTGATAAAAAAGCCTTGGTTAGTAAACTGAAAACCTTGTCTAAAAATGCCGAAACGGTTTGGTTAGCAAGTGATGAGGACCGCGAGGGAGAGGCCATTTCTTGGCACTTAGCGGAAGAATTAAAATTAGATAAAAAGAAAACCAAAAGAATTGTTTTTCATGAGATTACCAAAAATGCTATTTTAAAAGCAATTGATAATCCGCGTGAGATTGATTATAATTTAGTAAATGCGCAGCAGGCACGTCGAGTATTGGATCGCTTGGTGGGTTACGAATTGTCGCCGGTTTTATGGCGTAAAATCAAAGGCGGATTGTCGGCTGGTCGTGTACAGTCGGTTTCTGTTCGTTTGATTGTAGAACGTGAACGCGAAATTCAGGATTTTAAAGCCGTTGCTACTTATTCGGTTGTCGCCGAATTTACTAATGAAGCCGGAAAAGCTTTTAAAGCCAAATTGCCTAAAAACTTTACTACTAAAAAAGAAGCCGAAGATTTTTTGAATAAAAATATCGGTTCTGCTTATAAGGTTTCCGATTTAGAAACGAAACCAACCAAAAAATCCCCAACAGCACCTTTTACCACTTCTACTTTACAGCAGGAAGCGGCTCGTAAATTGTATTTGCCGGTTGGGATTACGATGCAGTTAGCACAACGTTTGTATGAGGCGGGGTTGATTACTTATATGAGAACGGATAGTGTGAACCTGTCTAAAGAAGCGATGGATGCAGCTCAGGCTGAAATCATAAAATCTTATGGTAAGGAGTTTTCGAATCCAAGAACTTTTGCCAATAAAAATAAAGGAGCTCAGGAAGCTCACGAGGCGATTCGTCCTACTGATATGTCCCGCCATTCGGTTGATATTGACAGAGATCAGGCGCGTTTGTATGATTTAATTTGGAAACGAACTTTAGCTTCGCAAATGAGTGATGCGAAGTTAGAGCGTACCAATGTTAAAATTGCTGCGAATAATCACAATGAATTATTCACTGCTTCGGGAGAAGTATTGCTTTTTGAAGGTTTCTTAAAAGTGTATTTGGAAGGACATGATGACGATGAGGAAGAACAGGAAGGAATGTTGCCAGCCTTGAAAGTGAATGAAAATTTGCAAAATAATTATATAACTGCAACTGAGCGTTATTCACGCCCCGCTGCAAGATATACCGAAGCTTCTTTGGTTAAAAAGTTAGAAGAATTAGGAATTGGTCGTCCTTCGACTTATGCACCAACAATTTCTACAATTATTAACAGAAATTATGTAGAAAAAGGAAATTTGGATGGTCAGGAGCGTAATTATACCCAATTGACTTTGCAATCCGGAAAAGTTGGGGAGAAATTGTTGAAGGAAAATACCGGTTCTGATAAAGGAAAATTAGTGCCAACAGATATTGGAACTATTGTAACCGACTTTTTGGTGAAAAATTTTGGAAACATCCTTGATTATAATTTCACGGCAAAAGTAGAACAGGATTTTGACGAAATTGCCGAAGGAAATATCGAGTGGGCGAAGATGATGCAGGAGTTTTACGATCAATTTCATCCTACGGTAAAAGATGTGGAAGCAAATGCCGACAGAGAAAGCGGAGAGCGAATTTTAGGTGTTGATCCGGCAACAGGAAAACAGGTTTCGGTTCGTTTAGGGAAATTTGGACCAATGGCTCAAATTGGTGATGCGGAAGATGAGGATAAGAAATTTGCCAGTTTGATGAAAGAGCAAAATATTGGAAACATCACACTGGAAGAAGCTTTGAATTTATTCTTGTTGCCAAAAGCTTTAGGAACTTATAAAAATGAAGAAGTAGAGGTGAATAACGGGCGTTTTGGTCCTTATGTGCGTCATGGAAGTGTTTTTATTTCTTTGCCAAAAGGCGAAGATCCATTGGCGGTTACTAAAGAAAGAGCACAGGAATTAATTGATGAAAAAATAAAAGCCGACGCTCCAATTGCTACTTATAAAGGTGAACCGGTTCAAAAAGGAACGGGGCGTTTCGGACCATTTATCAAATGGGATGGCATTTTTATCAATGTGAGTAAGAAATATGATTTTGATAATTTGTCACAGGATGATATTGAAACCCTGATTGAGGAAAAAATCCAGAAGAATATTGATAAGGTCATTCATAATTGGGAAGAAGAAGGAATTGTTGTTGAAAAGGCCAGATGGGGACGTTCGGTGATTTTAAAAGGGAAAATTAAAATTGAACTGAGTAAAGATGTTGATGCTTCAAAATTAACATTGGCGGAAGTTCAGGAAATGATAGCTCAAAAGGCACCAGCCAAGAAAGCGCCAGCTAAAAAAACAGCTGCCAAAAAAACGACAACTAAAAAGAAATAAAACGTTTTTCCTTTTATTCTTGGGAAATAAATAAAGAGAATAAATAATTATGATGGGATTAGAATTTCTGGAGCCAATAAATGATGAAGTCTTAAAGATGTTAAAATCGTTAAGCTCTCAACAGTTCGGGAGTAAGGTGGTTTTTCATACCAAAGAAGAGTTTCCGGATTTGGATAAGGTAAAAATTGCCTTAATTGGAGTTTTGGAAAATCGCGGTAGTGATATCATAATAGATGAAGCTGAGGATTTATCGCTAATCCGAAAGGAGTTGTATCGTTTGTTTCCGGGAAACTGGGATGCTACAATTGCTGATTTGGGTGATATTTTGCCTGGAAATTCGAAAGAAGATACTTATTTTGCTTTGCGTAAAGTTGTCTCTGATTTGATTAAAAAAGGGATAATTCCGGTTGTTATTGGTGGTTCGCAGGATTTAACATATAGTCTTTATCGTGCTTATGACGAATTAGAGCAAATGGTGAATTTAGTTGCCATTGACAGTAAATTTGATTTTGGTAAAGAAGAAGAACTGATGTCTGCTAATTCCTATTTGAGTCAAATTATTGTTGATGAACCGAACAATCTGTTTAATTTTTGCAATATTGGTTACCAAACTTATTATAATTCTCAGGAAGAAATTGATTTGATCGAAAAACTGTTTTTTGATGGCTATCGTTTGGGTGAAGTTTCTAATAATATTGCTATTGCCGAACCGGTTTTTAGGGATGCCGATATTGTGAGTATGGATTTAACAGCTGTGAAATCATCCGATTCGGGTAATTTCTTTTCATTTGAGCCTAATGGTTTTAACGGAAAAGAGATTTGTGCCTTAGCCCGTTATGCAGGAATTAGCGATAAGGTTTCTGTTTTTGGTATTTTTAATCATTATAATTCTAGTAAGGAATCGGTTTTAATTGCTCAGATTTTATGGTATTTTATAGAAGGGTTTCATTATCGCTCTAAGGAATATCCTTTTGGAAGTCGTGAAAATTACATCAAATACAGCGTTCCTATTGAAGAAGAGACTTTGGTGTTTTATAAAAGTGATAAAACGGATCGCTGGTGGATAGAAATACCTTTTGTTGCTAATGGGAACAATAAATTAAAGCGAAATACGTTGTTACCATGTTCCTATGAAGAATATTTGGGGGCCTGTAATCAGGAATTACCGGAAAGATGGTGGAAAGCGCAAAGAAAAAATGTGTTATAACTGCGTTTTTTTATAAATAAAAAGAGTTAATTTGTTAATTTCTTTCTCTATATTTTTGTAATCTAAAGCTTATTTTTATTAAAAAAACATGTTTTTAATCGTGTTTTTGTGCTTTTTATCGATAAAATATTTTTTTTATAATTTATTTAACTCTACATTTGGGTGTGTGTTTAATAAGAAGAAAAAAATATTGTTTTATTGCTAAATAATAAATAGGTTTACAAACGAAAAAAGTAAAGAATATATAACCCGAATTTGTATGAAGAAGTTCATTACGTTTATGACAATTTTGTCACTTTTAGCAAGCTGTGGAAAATCAAGTGATAAAGGCGAGTTGGTCGGTGTTAAAGGAGCTAAATGGCATCCGGAAAAACCGTATGGAATGGCTTTAGTTCCCGGAGGTGCTTTTATTATGGGAAAAGCAGATGAAGATGTTGCCGGAGTTCAGGATGCTCAAACTAAAACTGTAACGGTGCGTTCTTTCTATATGGATGAAACTGAGATTACAAATAGTGAGTACCGCCAGTTTGTAGAATGGGTTAAGGATTCTACTATTCGTATGAAATTAGCTATTTTGGCTGATGAAACCGGAACAAAACCAGGAGGTGATGGTAAAGGGAAAGGAAAAAATGCAGGAAGTATTGGTGATTTTGCCTTTAATGATGCTGATCCTGAGAAAATGACGGCTTATGATAAATATATGTACGACAACTATTATAGTATTGGTACAGCCGAAGATCCTTATGCAGGAAGAAAATTAAACAGAAAAGTAAAATTAATCAAGGATCCAAAATTATATCCTGATGAATATTATACAGAGGTTATGGATTCGATGTATATTCCAATCGAGGAAGCGTACAACGGATTGCGTACGATTGATGTTGAAAAATTGAAATTCCGTTATTCCTGGATGGATATCCAAGCTGCTGCTAAAGCAAAAGTTGGAAAAAGAAAAGATTTTATCAGAAATGAAGAAGTGAAAGTGTATCCGGATACTACAGTTTGGATTAAAGACTTCTCTTATTCTTACAACGAACCAATGCACAACGATTATTTTTGGCATAAAGCCTATGGAGATTATCCGGTTGTGGGGGTAAAATGGACTCAGGCAAAAGCTTTTTGTGCGTGGAGAACGTTAAACAAAAATACTTATATCAAATCTAAAAAATCTGGTCGTGATTTAATTAACTCATTCCGATTGCCAACTGAGGCAGAATGGGAATATGCAGCCAGAGGCGGACTGGAATCAGCGACTTATCCTTGGGGAGGACCTTACACGAAAAGTGACAGAGGTTGTTTCTTAGCAAATTTCAAACCTAACCGTGGAGATTATGCTGCTGATCAGGCTTTATACACTGTTGAAGCCAAATCATACGAGCCAAATGGTTATAACCTTTACAATATGGCCGGAAATGTTTCGGAGTGGACAGACTCTTCTTATGATCCAAATGCTTATGAATATGTATCTACAATGAACCCAAATGTTTTAGATGCATCAAATAAACGAAAAGTGGTAAGAGGTGGTTCCTGGAAAGATGTTGCTTATTTTCTTCAGGTAAGTACCAGAGATTATGAATATGCCGATTCTGCCAGAAGTTATATTGGTTTCAGAACTGTTCAGGATTACATGGGAGTACAAACAACTGCCAACGGAACAGGAAGAGCTAATAGAGGAAGATAAAAAAGACCCTTAAATAAATTAACAAATAAAAAAACCTACACTAACTATTAAAAAAACTTAAAGATTATGGCATTATTAGGTAAAAAAGCAATGAATTTTGCGTACGGAATGGGAGCGGCAGTTGTAATTGTTGGAGCTCTTTTTAAAATTACCCACTTTGAAATCGGACCTTTAACAGGTACTTTGATGTTGTCTATTGGATTATTGACAGAGGCTTTCATCTTTGCACTTTCAGCATTCGAACCGGTAGAAAATGAATTAGACTGGACGTTGGTTTATCCGGAATTAGCTAATGGAACTCCAAACGCTAACAGAAAACCAAAAGCGGAATCAGCTTCAGAAGCTCAGGGATTATTATCTCAAAAATTAGATACGATGTTGAAAGAAGCTAAAATTGATGGTGAATTAATGGCAAGCTTAGGAAATAGCATCAAAAACTTCGAATCGGCTGCTAAAGGGATTGCTCCTGCTGCTGACGGAATTGCTGCTACTAAAAAATATAGTGATGAATTGTCTATGGCTGCAGCCCAAATGGAAGCTTTAAACAGTTTATATAAAGTTCAATTAGAAAGTGCTTCAAGAAATGCAGAAGCTAACAAAGAAATTGCTGAAAATGCAGCTAAATTGAAAGAGCAAATGCAATCGATGACAGCTAACATTTCTTCATTGAACAATGTTTACGGAGGTATGCTTTCTGCAATGAGTAATAAAGGATAATAATTAAGTTCGAAGAGATTATAAAAAAAACTACCCCAACTAATTATTAGAAAATATGGCAGGAGGAAAACTAACCCCTAGACAGAAGATGATTAACCTGATGTATTTGGTTTTCATCGCTATGTTGGCAATGAATGTTTCGAAAGAAGTAATATCAGGTTTTGGATTGATGAACGAAAAATTTGAAAGTTCGAATGCAAGTTCAAAACAAACCAATGATCAAATGTTAACTGCTTTGGATACTAAAGCAGCTGAGGCTAAAGGAGAGTTTGCTGTGGCAGCTCAAACCGCTCATAAAGTTAAAACTATTACGGATAATTTTTATAACTATATCAATACCTTAAAGGAGCAGGCAACTAAAGGTTATGAAGTAAATCCGGAAACAGGAAAACTACCATACGAAGATATGGATAAAGGTGATAATGTTGATGACTGGTTTACCGGAGAAGGGTATTCTAAAAAAGGTAAAGAAATTGTTGCTACTATTGAGCAATATAAAGCAGATATTAAATCGACTTTAGGAACAGAGAAAAAATATTCGACAATCATCAATGAAGTTGAAGAAAAATTCAATCTTGCTGATGTAAAAAACAAAGAAGGTTTAAAGGATAAATATTTATCATATCATTTTAAAGGATTTCCGGCTATCGCTACAGTGGCAAAATTGTCGGCCTGGCAAAATGATATTAACAAAGTAGAATCGGATGTGTATAGCATCGCTTTAGGAAAAGCTGCGGTTGCAGCGGCATCTTACAGTAATTACCAAGCGATTGTGGTTTTGGATAAAAATGCTTATTTCCAAGGAGAACAAGTTACCGGTAAAGTAGTTTTAGGTCGATATGACGAAAATACAAAACCAACAGGTTTTCAAGGACCGGGTAAAATCGTAAACGGACAAGCTGTTATCTCTTTAACAGCTGGTGGTATTGGAGAGCAAACAATCGGAGGTCAATTTACATTTACGGAAGACGGAAAAACAATTCCTTTGAAATTCTCAGGAAAATATGTAGTAGTTCCTAAACCAAATTCAGCTACTATTTCTGCTGATAAAATGAATGTAGTGTACAGAGGAGTTTCTAATCCAATTTCTGTTTCATTTGCAGGAATTTCAGATAAAGATGTTTCAGTTTCTGCTCCGGGATTATCTAAAGTAGGAAACGGAAAATATGTGATGAGTCCGCAAGGAGGAAATGAAGTGACTATTAATGTTTCAGGTAAATTACCAAACGGACAAACGGTTTCAGATAGAAAAGTGTTCCGTATTAAAGGAATTCCTGGACCAACAGGTACTATCAGAGGAGAAATGGGTGTGGTAAAAGGGCCTAAATCGAACCTTGAAATTGCAACTATTGGAGCAAAATTAGTAGATTTCGACTTTGATGTTAATCTGGATGTTGTAGGATTTAATTTAAAAGTTACCGGACAACCAACTGTGGTGGTACAAGGAGACAGATTGAATGCACAATGTAAATCAGTTCTTTCTAAAGCAGGAAGAGGAGATCAGGTAACGATTTCTGAAATCAAAACAAAATTAGTTGGAGCAGGTAATTATTTATTGCCTAGAACAGCACCGGTTATTTTTGAAATTCAATAATAAAAACATTTTACCCAGAAGTTTACATCGATTCTTATTAATGATACTATGAAGAATATGAGAAATTTTTTGATACTGGCAATCGCTTTAATTGGAGGAGTAGCTTCTTATGCTCAGTCTAATTTGTTGAATGCTAAAATTCCGGAGGAAATAGGACTTAAAACTCCTGCTCAACTTATTTCAGACAATGACAAACCATTAGCTTATGGTTATGTTCATGACAGAGATGTATTGATGGGTAGAATGGTATGGGAAATTATTGACTTGAGTGAGAAAATTAATTTTCCACTTTATTTTCCTATTGATACTGCGAATATCGGTTCTGACAGACGTTCATTGTATGATGTTTTGACCAGAGCGATAAAAAGCGGCGAAATCACAGAAGTGTATTCGGATAGTTATTTTAATACGAAGAAAACGTATAAAGACATTCAGGCTTCTTTAAGCCGTATTGATACTACTGATGCAGGTAGAGAGCAAATTAATGCCGGTCAAAGAGTTTCTGATGAATATATTTTGCGTTCTGATTTAACAGCTCAGGATGTTACGCAATACAAAATCAAAGGTTTCTGGTATTTTGATAAACGTCAAAGCGAATTAAAATATCGTTTGCTGGCTATTTGTCCTGTGACACCTGATGTGTACACGATGAATAGTGATGAGAAAGATTATATCGAATTATTCTGGATATTCTTCCCGGATGCCCGTGAAGTGTTGCACGAAGCGAAAGCTTTTAATGAAAAAAATTCTGCAATGCCTATTTCCTTCGATCAGATTCTTAATTCCAGACGTTTTAATAGTGTCATATACAGAGAAGAAAATGTATATGGCGACAGGGAAATTCAGGAATATATGAAAGACAATGCCCAAAGCCAGTTATTGGAAGCAGAGCGTGTTAAGGAAAAAATTCGTGATTTCGAATCCGATATGTGGAATTACTAGTAGTGACACAAATAAAATTTATAAAAACTCTTACCGGCATGGTAGGAGTTTTTTGTTTACAAGATATTTTGATATTATCTTTTGCTTAGCTTTATCGTATTGGGATTATAATTATTGATACAGTTTGATTTAATCCTAAAGATATAATTTGCGAATTTGCGGTAAATTTCCCCAAAGTCTGGCTGGCTTTTTTCTATTTTTGTACTTTATTCAAATTGTATGATTGATTATCTGATTGTAGGTTGTGGATTGGCCGGAATTTCGTTTTCTGAAATTGCTTTGGCTAATCAAAAAAGTATTTTGGTGGTAAATGATGAATCTCAGAATTCTTCTAAAATAGCCGGAGGCTTATACAATCCGGTTATTTTAAAGCGTTTTAGTGAAGTTTGGCAGGCAAAAGCGCAATTGGAGCTAATGAACGTCTTTTATACTAATTTGGAACAAAAAATAGCCGTTAAAGTCGATTTTAAAAAACCTATTCTTCGCAAATTTTTTTCCATTGAAGAACAAAATAATTGGTTTGCTGCTTCGGATAAACCTGCTTTAGCACCATTTTTATCAACAACTATTATCACCAAAAAATACGCCGGTATCGATTCTCCTTTTAATTATGGCGAAGTATTGCATACCGGTTATGTGGATACAGCGTCTTTATTGGAGCAGTATAAAAATTATCTTCTGGCTGAAAAGCTGTTGCAGCAGGAAACTTTCGATTATGATGCCCTGGAAGTTTTAGGAAACAGTATTCGATACAAAAATGTCGAAGCCAGGCATATCATCTTCGCGGAAGGTTTTGGTATGCACGCGAATCCTTTTTTCAAACATTTGCCCTTAGACGGAACCAAAGGAGAGCTTTTCATTATCAAAGCCCCCGATTTAGATTTGGATGTCATTGTAAATACCTCCGTTTTTATTCTTCCTTTGGGGAGCGATTTGTATAAAGTAGGTGCAACTTACAATTGGAAAGACAAAACCGATTTGCCTACCGAAGAAGGAAAACAGGAATTAGTTGATCGAATCAAAGAAATTATTAATTGTGAATTCGAAATTGTCTCTCATTTTGCCGGAGTGCGCCCCACTGTTCGTGATCGACGACCAATTGTTGGTACGCACCCTGATAGCGGCTCGATTCATGTTTTAAATGGTTTAGGAACCAGAGGCGTGATGTTAGGACCGGCAATGGCTAAAGCCTTATATGAAAATATCGAAAAAGGAATTCCTTTGGATAAAGAAATTGATATACTTCGTTTTCAAAAGCGAAAAAAATAATTTATGCTTTGAAATTGGTGTCGTAATGCACGAACATGTTGATGTAGATATTTCTGGACCACCTCAGTACCATTGGGCCTAAAATAATAAGTGTGGCAACAATAGCTATGAAAGATGTTTTCATAGAAGCTCCGCAAAATACATAAGAAATGATAAAAGCGGCTATTCCAATAGCCACATTTACGCCATAGCTTACATACATGGCGCCGTAAAAAAACGAAGGTTCAATTTGATAGGTTAGACCACAATGCGAACATTTTTCATGCATTTTTAAAACATTAGACAGATGGTAGGGATTTTTGTCCAAATACATGCTTTCGTTTTGACATTTCGGGCAAGTTCCTGTTAAAATACTATTTAGTTTGGATCCTTTTTTTAACATTTGCAAAAATTTTTATCAAAGGTACATTTTTTAGGAAATTACCATTGTAACATTAGTCACAAAATATGCTTAATATACACAATTTATCGGTTTCATTTGGAGGTACTTATTTATTTGAAGAAGTTACATTTCGTTTAGGCGCCGGAGACAGAGTCGGTTTGGTTGGGAAAAATGGTGCAGGAAAGTCCACCATGCTTAAAATGTTAGCCGGAGATTTTGCTCCGGACTCGGGAGTGATTTCTCAGGAGAAAGATATCAAAATGGGATTCTTGCGTCAGGATATAGATTTTGAAAGAGGAAGAACTGTTCTCGAAGAAGCTTATGAAGCTTTTACCGAAATCAAAATTGTAGAGAAAAAGCTGGAAGAAATCAATCATCAATTGGTTACCAGAACCGATTATGAAAGTGAAGAATATTCCAAAATCATTGAAGATCTTTCTGATTATACCCATCGTTTTGATTTATTAGGAGGTTATAATTATGTAGGAGATACTGAGAAAATTCTTTTAGGATTAGGTTTCAAAAGAGAGGTTTTCAATAATCAAACGGAGACTTTTTCGGGCGGATGGCGTATGCGTATCGAGTTGGCTAAATTATTATTGCAAAATAATGATGTCCTATTACTGGATGAGCCTACCAACCACTTGGATATCGAAAGTATTATTTGGCTGGAGAACTTCCTGCGCAATTATCCTGGAGTTGTGGTGATTGTTTCGCACGATAAAATGTTTTTGGATAATGTGACGAACAGAACTATCGAAATTTCACTAGGAAAGGCTTACGATTTCAACAAACCGTATTCGCAATATTTGGTATTGCGTCAGGAACTTCGTGAAAAGCAATTGGCAACACAAAAAAACCAAGCCAAAAAAATTGAAGAAACTCAAAAACTGATTGACAGATTCCGTTATAGTGCTACCAAATCTTCGATGGCACAATCACTTATTAAAAAACTGGATAAAGTAGAGCGAATTGAAGTCGATGAAGACGATAATTCGGTGATGAATATTTCGTTTCCGGTTTCAAAAGAACCTGGAAAAGTGGTTATTGAAGCCGAAAATGTAACCAAAGCGTATGGTGATAAAACCATATTAAAAGATATTTCGCTGTTAGTGGAACGTGGAAGTAAGATTGCTTTTGTAGGACAAAATGGTCAGGGAAAATCGACTTTTATTAAAGCTTTGGTAAACGAATTTGATTATGACGGAACCATTAAATTAGGGCATAATGTACAGTTGGGTTATTTTGCCCAAAATCAGGCGGAATATTTGGACGGAGAAATTACCTTGTTACAAACCATGGAAGATGCCGCTACCGACACCAATCGTTCCAAAGTGCGTGATATGTTAGGTTCGTTCTTATTCCGTGGCGATGATGTAGAGAAAAAGGTAAAAGTGCTTTCAGGTGGTGAAAGAAACCGTTTGGCTTTATGTAAATTGTTGTTGCAGCCGATCAATGTTTTGCTAATGGATGAGCCTACCAACCACTTGGATATTAAGTCTAAAAATGTGTTGAAAGCCGCTTTGCAGAAATTTGGTGGAACTTTATTGCTGGTTTCACACGACAGGGATTTTCTTCAGGGAATGTCTAACATTGTTTACGAATTTAAAGACCAAAAAATAAAAGAATATTTAGGAGATATCAACTTTTTTCTGGAACAGCGCAATATGGAAAATATGCGTGAGGTAGAGAAAAAAGAAGTGGTGAAAACCGCAGCTCCTAAAGAGAATAAGAAAGTATCTTACGAAGACCAAAAAAAAGGCAAAACGTTACAAAACCGTTTGAGTAAAATTGAAAGCCAGATCAGTCAGTTGGAAAAAGACATCCAAAACGACGATAAAATGTTGGCTTCAAATTATGACAAGCACATTGAAGATGCTGCTTTCTTTAAGGCTTACAACAAAAAGAAAGAAGATTTAGATCAATTATTAATCGATTGGGAATTGGTTCAGGAAGAGATTGATAATTTGTAAATTTCTAAAAATATAATAAAATAAAAGCGTTTAGTATTGGACAAATACTAAACGCTTTTTTAATTGTATATATTTTAAATTATTTACATCAAGAAAAATAAAAATAGTTTTACAAATTGTTTTTGTTTAAATTGCTGTTGATTTTGGATAAACTTTAAAAAGATTAGTGATGAAAAAAATTATGATTATATTTTTAATTGGTATCTCAGCTTGTAAGTCAATGCAGAAGTTGAGAACCTCATCAGAAAATAGCGTTGTTTCAATTGCAAAAAATCCAAATTATAAAGAATTCAGATACTTTAAGGGAGATACTTTAAAGTATTTGTTAATAAATTTCAATACAAAAAACCAGAATTATTATATAGGTAAGCCTTTAAATGTACTCTTAAATGATTTAGAATTACCTATCAATTATTATCTTTTTACTTCTTTACCTAGAAATGTGAATTTAATTCCTGCCTTAGGGTTTAGCCCATACAATAGAAATCAGGTAAACAAAAAAAATATTAAAAAAAGAAAATCCTTTATTATTTTATGTTACATGGGAAACACCATTGCCATCAGGTAGAAGTAATGAACTATTAAGAAAAAATAATGGTAATTGGACAGCTGAAGAAAAAAAATATTATAATGAATTTATAATTAAAGAAATTACAGTGTCTAATTATTAGGGATTTGAGTTAAAGTTTCGTGGATTAAAATTTAGTAGAACTTAATGATTTTACGGTTTATTCAATCAACCCAATTTTCTTAGAATGCGCTATGGCTTCTTTACTTTTCTTAAAATAACAAACTTCAACTGAAAGACTTTCTAAGTTTTGAAGTGTTTTAATCACTTTGTTTTTTTTCTCTTTGGCAGTTTGTCGGATATAAATAGCCTGAATCGTCAACGGGAAAATTTTAGCAATAGCCTCGTATAAAAATGGATCTTCCTGTGAATCATCTCCTATAAGAACATATTTTAGATTAGGATAAAATTCCAAAATATGTTTGATTTTTTCAAATTTATGATTGTGTCCGCCGCGGCCAGTCCAGAAAAACTGCGACAAACTGGTTTTAATATCTTTTAGTAATAAAACCGCTTTGGGCAATTGGTGAATTTCGGTAAATTTTACAATAAAACGGTAGAGGTTCCATTCACTGCTGGAAACATAAAAAAAGGTATTCAGCTCCTTGTGGTCTTCACGACCGGACTGGCTCAAAGCCTGATAATGCACTGTTACATCATCGAAAATTTTACGTCGGTTAACGTTTCTAAACAAAAGATGATACAACTTTCTTAAGGGATTTAAAGTATAAGAAACCAAAAAAGTGTCATCAATATCCGAAATGATGCCTAAATGATCCACTTTGGGGCGAATGTAGCATTCCTGAGCTGCTATTGTTTTTCCTTGGTAATTCAAACTTACCTCATATTCCACCCAGCCGTAATCGTCCTGATTTAACGGAATACAGAATTTAAAATAGCCGTCATTTAAGGTTCGGGTGTGAATGGTATTTTGGTGGTGTTTTAAATAAATATCAGCATTTGCCCAGGTTTTCATGCGGTACATCCCGATAATGGAACTCGCATTTTTAAAGTTTTTATCCTGAAAATCGTATTCTACTTTTTTGGTTGGCAAAAAAACATGTCCCATTACAATCAATTCCTGCTCATTGGCATAACCCCGATACAATTTTATAATAGGTTTCATAGGTAGATTTTCTTTTGTAGCGTATTCTAAATTTAACTAATTTTAAAATAAATATGAAGTAAAATGCTCAAAAATAATGTGATACTGGTGGTGAATCCTGTTTCCGGCGGGATTGATAAAGCGGCTTTAATAGAGCAGGTGTCGCATTATGCCCGTTTTTTAAAGCTTACGTTGTATTGTTATGAAACTTCCGGAATCAATGATTTGCAGGCAATTCGGGAATTTTATGCTTTGCATCGTCCGGAAAGAGTTCTAATTGCCGGTGGTGATGGAACCATTAAATTGGTTGCCGAAGCACTGGAAGACAAAGAAGTGGTTTTTGGAATTTTGCCGGTGGGCTCTTCTAACGGTTTGGCTACCGATTTGGGGTTGATGTTGTCTGAAGAAGAATATATTGCTATTGCTTTTCAAAATCATCACGTAAGTATCGATTATATTACCATTAACGACCGAATGTGTTTGCATTTGAGTGATTTGGGTTTGAATGCCGAATTGATTAAAAATTACGATAAGAGCGCGATAAGAGGTAAATTAGGTTATGCTTTACAGGTTTTTAATACTTTATGGCATGCCGAAAAATCGTTTTTAGTGCGCATTAAAACCAATCAGGAGTTGATAGAAACCAGAGCGCGAATGCTAGTAATTGCGAATTCTCAAAAATACGGTACCGGAGTAACAATTAATCCTATCGGAATTATGAGTGATGGGAAATTAGAATTGGTTATTTTGAAGCGAATCACGTTTTATATTTTTTGCAAAATTGTGATGGGAAAAATTCAAACTATTATGCAGGACGTTGTCATTATTTCAACGGATAAAGCACAAATTTCAATTGACCGTCCGGTAAGTTTTCAAATTGACGGCGAATTTTGTGGAAAAGAAAGCAATCTTGATGTTCGCATTTCTTCCAAAAAATTAAAAATTGCGGTCGCTCGGGTTTAATTTTCTTTAAAAGGATTTCTTTCCTGCCATTCCAGTTTGGGTTCAAAATAATGAAAAGTTTTGGCAACAAATAAATTTAAAAACGGATTGTTGTGCCGGATGAGTCCATACATATCCACTGCTTTTGCACCTACCGAACTTTTGATTTCTAAGGCTGTTCGGGCAAAAATAATTCGCTTGTATTTTTTGTTTACCGAATAGCCAATCATGTCGTACAACATGTTTAAATACAACAGGGTTTCTTTTTGGTACTTTTCGTCATAACCCAAAAAATAAGTGTCAATATCCACTCCGTTTTTAATCAGGGTATTGAAGCCAATTAATTCGTTGTTGTGAAAATAGCCGTAAAAAAGAAAGTGATCTTTTAGGTTCTTTTTGAAAATTTCAAAATGATTCTCGCCCAGATAAAAGGTGTTGAAGGGTGCTTTTTGAGCTACATTCATATAGAGTTCGTGAATGCGTTCCTGATGTTTTTGAATCTCTTCCAGACTCATCTTTTGTTTGTGTAATCCGGAAGCTTTTTTTCGGGCTCTTTTGTAGTGATCTCTGTATTTTTTGTTCAAATTCGCCAAATAATCGTCAAAACTATGCCAGGAATCCCGAATGTCAAAAATCATATTGGGTTGAGTTGAAAAACGATAAAAGGAACTGAATTCCGGAAGCTCAAAATGTTGAATTTGGCTTCCCGAAAAATCTTTGAAAATAGTCAAATGAGGTTGTTTTCCTTGTTTTTGATAGTAATGTTCTAAAGCATTTGTTGCTTTTTTTAATACGCTTAAGGCTGTTTTTTTGGAAATATGTTTATTGAATGCAATTCCATTTTGTCCTGTAAGCATATTGTTGCCAATGATTAAAACTCTGGAGCCAAATCTTTTGAAAACAAAATTTCTGATTTTAGTTCGCAAACAATGGTCTCTTTCGCCAAAAGAAGGAATCTGACTTAAATCTAAAAATTGTGAAACGGCAATGCCAATGAGTTCTTTTTGATGGAATAAAGCAATAAACCGACAGCTCATATTTTCAGGAGCAGCCGTTTCTAAGATTTTCAGGTAACTACGCGAAAGAAAAATATTTTTCCGGGCAAGATGATCCCATTCTTCAGGAAGATACTGAATCTTGTCGTATATTTTAAAAGAAAAGCCTGATTCCAAATTGGTAAGGGATTAATCGATAGCGAAGGTACTATTTTAACCGGAATAGCATGTTAAAAGAATCAAAATAACTAATTTTATATAAAAAGAAAAATTATGGAAACGTATAATGAACAAACAGCTGAATCTCTTTTGCAGGAATTGAAAAACTGGGTTTTTCTAAAAGACGGCATTGAGAAAAATTTTGAGTTTAAAAACTTTAATCAGGCACTGGCTTTTATGGTTCAGGTAGGTTTATTGGCTGAGAAACACAATCATCATCCTGAACTTTTTAATGTGTACAATAAAGTCACGCTCCGCTTGTCAACCCATGATGCTAATGGAGTAACGTTTAAAGATTTTGATTTGGCTAAGGCTATTGATAAATTGTCGTAAAAATGCCTCTCTTAAAATGATTAAGAGAGGCATTTTTTTATTGCCAGGCACAGATAATTCCACCCATAATCATAAAACAAACAGTCCAATAACCGCTGTTGATAAAAGTATATTTCCAACTTTTTCTTTCAAATAGAGCATTGGTAGCAATCATGGGGAACGCAAAGAAAAGCCCTGTTATAAAACCGTGTAAGGCACCGTGTTTGAAGGTTCGAAAAGCGGTTCCGTAATCGGCCATAAAGGCAGTGTAAGAAGGTTTGATATCCACTGCTCCGCCACCGCCAATCATGCTGTAAGCACCGGTTTGGTGAATGGTTAAAGACTGTAAAATCAGCGCAATTAAAAAAGCAAAGAAAACTGCCATGATAAAAATGGCCGCCATATTGGCTCCTTTCATTTTTTCTTCGGTTAATCCGGATTCTTTCATCCAGGCGGTACCGAAAACTTTTGGGTTGTACCAGATAAATCCAATTACTAATGTGGACAGGGCAGCTACAATAAGAGCTAAAAAGTTGATTTCCATGTTGTTTGGTTTTTGGTTAGAAATTCAAATATAACTAAAAAATAATTACAGCTTCGATTTCTTTTTTTTTTTTTTTGTAAGAATATTTGTTTGTAAAACAATTAAAAAATGCATTTCGTCGATTATTTTTGTATTTTAATCGAATTTTTTGTTATTTTTAATCCTGTAAATCAAATGTGGGAGTTATGAAAAATATTTTTACTTCATTCTTAATACTATTGACATCATTTTCTATGATGGCTAATGTGGCACTTTCGGACAAAGAAATTCTGGTAAAATTATATGAGGCTACTCATGGAGCTCAGTGGAAATTGAAATGGGATTTATCTCAGCCAATGACTTCCTGGGCAGGAGTGAAAGTGGTAAATAATCAGGTGGTTGCTTTGGATTTGCAGGATAATAATCTGGAAGGGCAAATTCCAAATGAATTAGGAGATTTGAAAAATTTGCAGGAGTTAAATCTGCATAAAAATCATCTTTCCGGAAGCATTCCGGCAAGTTTGGGGAATTTGACTGCATTGAGAGTTTTAGACTTATCATTCAATAGTTTATCAGAAACTATTCCGGCTTCCATTTGTGATCTGACGAATCTGAAAACGTTAGAATTGTACATGAACCGACTTACGGGTGAATTGCCTTCTGCGATTGGAAATTTGCAAAATCTGGAAACTTTAGCGGTTTTTAATAATGAAATTCAAGGCGAAATTCCGGCTTCATTTTATCAAATGAAAGCATTGAAAACGGTTTTGTTGAACAGTAATAAACTGAGCGGAACGGTAAGTATGGATATAGCTAATTTGACTGAATTGACAAATTTCAGTTTGTTTGAAAATAATTTTACCGGCCAGGTTCCATTGTCTATTGAAAACTTGAATAATTTAAAGGAAATGAATATTTCTTATAATAAATTCAGCGGATTGGTGAGTCGTAAACTGGCTATGCTGGACACGCTTAATATGACAATGATTAACGATAAAGGTGTGGCTTATTTAATGAATGTAGCTATTGACGTTGATAAAAGACCGATTGTGTCTGAGGAATAGAATAATTTTTTTTGGTTAGAAAATTGTTTTTTTATTGAGTTAGTTTTATAATAAGTTTAGTGTTTGAAAACCTGTGAAGGCACGTTCACAGGTTTTTTTGTTTTAAAAAAAGCTGTGAGAATTCATAAGAACTCGCACAGCTTTTTAAAAAAAAACTAAATAGGGGTATTAATTTAGAATTTCCACCTTACAAAGGCTTCCATAGCAGCGTAATTGGACAGACCAAGCTGGTCATACAATTCGGCTGTTTCTTTATTTCTGTCTTCGGCTCTTTGCCAAAACTCTCTGGCATCGGTTCCCTGAAAAACCACACCGTCTTTTTGAGATTGATGTTTGAAAATTCCGTGTCTTTTGGCTAAAACCTGATCCGGACTCATTGGTACGGCCATTTCAATTTCGTCCATTCCCCATTCCTGCCAGGCGCCTCTGTACAACCAAATCCAGCAGTCTTTCATGAAATCTTTATCTTTCAGGTTTTTAACAGCTTCAAAAATAGCGTCTAAGCAAACTTTGTGTGTTCCATGAGGATCAGCCAAATCTCCGGCGGCATAAATTTGGTGAGGTTTGATTTTTTCAATCAAGTCCATGGTTAATTGGATGTCAATCTTGCCTATTGGTTTCTTTTCGATCGTTCCGGTTTCGTAAAAAGGAAGGTTCATAAAATGGATTTGCTCGTCATTTAAACCTACAAAATGAGCCGTAGCACGTGCCTCTCCTTTTCGAATCAACCCTTTTAAGTAGCGGACTTCAGGAATGTCAATCTGGCTGTTTTTTTTGTTGTTTAAAAAGTCATGTGCTTTTTGGTAAATCGAATTTGCTTCCGGACTATTGATGTCAAATTTTTCATTGTAATCGCATACAAAGCGTGCAAAACGCTCGGCTTCGCTATCGGCAACTGCAATATTTCCGGAAGTTTGATAGGCTACATGAACTTCATGACCCTGTTCGTGCAGACGCATAAAAGTGCCTCCCATACTAATGATGTCGTCATCCGGATGTGGACTAAAAATAAGAACTCTTTTTTGAGCCGGCAGTGCGCGTTCCGGACGATTAGAATCTTCGGCATTGGGTTTTCCACCCGGCCATCCGGTAATGGTATGCTGTAATTTGTTGAAAATGGCAATATTGATGTTGTAGGCAGGACCTAAATCGGCCAGTAAATCGCTCATTCCGTTTTCGATATAATCAGCATCGGTAAGACGCAGAATAGGCTTTTTCAATTCTAAAGCCATTCCTAAAACCGCTTTTCGAGTTAACTTATCAGTCCAGACAATTTTTTCAACTAACCAGGGTTTGTTGATGCGGGTTAGTTTTGAAGCAGCTTCTTTGTCTAAAACAAAAACAGCATCGTTATGTTCCTGTAAAAATGAGGCAGGAACCTGATTGGTAACAGTTCCTTCGGCAGAGGCTTTTACAATATTGGATTTTCCTTCTCCCCAGGCTAAGAGAATGACTCTCTTGGCTTCCATGATTTTTTTTACGCCAAGGGTAATAGCAGTTCTCGGTGTATTGTTTAATCCTGAAAAATCTTTGCTGGCAGCGACTCTGGTGATGTGGTCTAAGGCAACTAGTCTGGTTTTGGAGTTTTGCAACGAACCTGATTCGTTAAATCCGATATGACCATTTCCTCCAATTCCGAGAATTTGTAAATCGATGCCGCCCAAGGCTTCAATTTTTTCTTCATATTGAGCGCAATATTCCTGAATGGCTTCTTTGGACAAAGTGCCGTCCGGAATATGATAATTTTCAGGTGAAATATCTACCTGATCGAGTAATAACTCTTTCATGAATCGGACATAACTATTGATGGAATCCGGTTCCATTGGGTAATATTCGTCCAGATTGAAAGTAATTACATTTTTAAAACTTAGTCCTTCTTCTTTGTGCATTCGCACCAGTTCCGCATACAATCCTTTTGGTGAAGAACCGGTAGCAAGCCCCAGTACACAGCTTTCGTTCAGCTCCTGTTTGGCTCTGATTAATGCTGCAATTTCATGCGCTACAGCTATAGAAGCTGTTTTTGAATTTTCAAAGACCACGGTATTGATGTTTTCGAATCTTTTTTCAAAACCGGTGGCTTTATCGATACTGCTTTTTATCATTGTGAGTTTTATTTTAAGAGAGCATAATGTAAATTAATACCGTTAAGATTACCAAAACACTTCCGGCGAGATTCATGGCAGGCCAGGATTTCTCTTGGTTTTTGGCTAATTCTTCTTCATATACCAAATTTGATTTTGAACTAACATAATATTTTGAAACCATAAACATAATGATGAAATTCAGTACAAATTCGATTCCCCATAAATGTACAAAATGAATGTTGAGGTGTAATACAAACGAGGTTAAAATGTAGAATACAAAGCCAAAAAATAATCCGGCTTTTGCACCCGTGGCATTGATTTGTTTAAAAAATAATCCTGCGACTAATATGGATGAAATCGGGATAAAGAAGATTCCGTTTAATTCCTGTAAAAGAAAATAGAGTCCGGAAGGTGCATAAGCAACTAAAGGTGCTACCGAAATGGATAAGACCGCTAAAACCAGCGATGAAATTTTGCCGTAATACACCAGTTTTTTATCGGAAACATTTGGATTGAATGTTTTTTTATAAATATCCATGCAAAAAATTGTACTGGCCGAATTTAATACGCTGTTAAAAGTACTTAAAACTGCGCCTAAAATTACCGCTGCAAAAAAACCGTAGAGGTAAGTTGGTAAAACTTTTTTAACCAAAAGCGGATAGATTAAATCGGGTTTGTCATAATGTTGTTCCTGAAAATAATAGAAACCAATCAATCCCGGAAGCACAATTATCAAAGGCATTAATAATTTAAAAACGCCTGTATAAATTAATCCTTTTTGAGCTTCTACCAGATTTTTGGCGCCAAAAGCTCTTTGGATAATCGTTTGGTTCATTCCCCAAAAATAAATTTGGTTAATCATTAATCCGGTAAAAAGGGTAGAAAACGGCAATACAGAATCTTCGCTCCCTATAATGTCAAATTTTTTAGGAGCAAAATGATAAACAGTGTTTACACCGTCTAAAATATTTCCTTTTCCAATTTGGTACAGCGCAATTGCCGGAACCAAAAGTCCGCCCAGCATTAATCCGATTCCGTTGAGTGTGTCGGAGAAAGCTACTGCTTTCAATCCGCCAAAAATAGCATACAGAGAGCCAATAACTCCGATAACCAAAACAGTATAAACCAAAGATTCTTCTTTAGAAATGGAAAACATTGTGGAAAAGTCGAAAATACTTTCGATGTTGATGGCTCCGGAATACAATACAATAGGGAGTAAAGTGACCACAAAGGAACTCATTAATAAAAAAGCAACTATGGAACGAATTTGCGAGTCAAATCTTTTTTCCAGAAATTCCGGAATGGTGGTGAGTTTCATTTTTAAAAACCGCGGAATGATAAAAATTGCCGCGATAACCAGCGCTATTGCCGAGGTGACTTCCCAGGCAATAACGATGATTCCGTTTTTATACGAGCTGCCGTTCATCCCGATTAAATGTTCGGTCGAAATATTCGTAAGAATCATCGATCCGGCAATGATAGGAGCGGTTAAACTTTTTCCAGCCAAAAAATAGCCATTTGAAGTGTCAAGCTTATCTTTTCGGAGTTTAAAGCTGGTGTAAAAAATGACTAGGAGCGTGAATCCAAAAAAGCCTAAATAGGTATATAACATTTCAAAAGGATATTAAATTAGGAATCGTTTTAGAATTTTAATTTTGCCGGTAAATATTTGGCAACTAATTCTTCATAATAAGGTCTTAAAGCTTTTGAATCTGGTTTTACAGGTGCTTTGGTGTATAAATCATAAGGATTGAATTTTTTTACCCATTCAAACATTTCAATATCGTGTTGGGTCATTAAATGCGTGTAAGCATTCTCTCTGTGTTGTGAGTAAAAAGAATGGTAACGAATCATGTATAAAGCTGGTTCCGGAAGATAATCCTTCATGATTTGATACAAATATTCATCGTGACCCCAACTCATTTTCACTTTGTCTAGGCCGCAGTTTGGTGCATACACACCGTATTTGGTATTGTACTTTTCGTTAGTGCTGTCCGGATTAGCGGCAAAAAACTCCGGATATACAATTTTATCTGAAAATTGGCATCCAACAGGGAAAGTATCGCCAACAACAGCCCATTGTGGCTCGCCAAATAAACATAATACTTTTCCAATGTCATGTAAAAATCCTGTTAGCACAAACCAATCCGGATGACCGTCGGCGCGAATGGCTTCTGAAGTTTGTAATAAATGCTGAAACTGATCCAAATCGATATCCGGATCACTGTCGTCAACTAAAGTATTAAGGAAATCAACTGCTTCCCAAAGCGACATTTCTTTACGGTCAAATTTTAAAAACTCCTTTTCTTTCTCACATACAAAATCATAGGTTTGATACGTATGGTTGATTCTGTAAAATTCTCTAACGGTTTCTACTCTTTCAGAATCGACATAGTTACGGAATTCCTCTTTTTCTTTTGTCTCAACTGCCGGATCAGGATAGCGTTCGATTAGATTTTCTTCCCAATCGTCAATTTGATGCATTGGATTGTTGAATTTGTCGGAGGCATAGGTATTTTTCATATGGTTTATTTTTTTAGTGATAAATATTTTTTAGTGTGTTAATAGCTAGATTGTTAGCGATATTCAAAATTAAGCAGATGTACTTTTTTTAAAATGGATATATGCTTCAAAAACATGGATGAATTTTTCATATTGATAATTTTTTAGCTAATAAATTGTATTGTCTATATCAAAAAGTTGTTTTTTGATTTTTTGATGTTTGTCAGAGTAGTTTTTGAAGTGAAGATTTGAAACAGCTGAGTTTAGGTTGGTACTTATTATTATATAATAGGTATAAAGTTGCTTTAATGAGGCTTAGTTTTGTTTTTGCTGTTAAAAAAACTGCTAAAAAATTAACTTAAATAGTGTTAGAAGCTTTTTGCGTTGATGAATATGTAAAAATGTGCTTAAATAAGGTTTTTATTGGCGATAACTCAATAAAATAAGCTTTTAAAAGTGTAAAATGTATTTTTGGTGCACTTTTTTTAAGGTAAATTGATTGAATTTTATATGTTTTTGACTGATTTGTCCATTTCGAACAGGAATCGAACTGTTAATTTTACCATAAAATTATTAACTAATTCTAATTAAAATGAAAAAAACCAAATTCAAATTATTGGCGTTATTTTTTCTGATAGCGTTTTCAATTAATTCGTGGGCGCAAAAAACGCAAGTTTCTGGTAAGGTGGTAGATGACCAAAATATGCCATTGCCGGGTGCTAATGTTGTAGAAAGCGGAACGAAAAATGGAGTTATGACAGATTTTGATGGGAAATTCAGAATTGATGTTTCTAAGCCAAATGCTGTTATAGTAGTTTCCTTTGTAGGTTATGCCGATCAGAGTATAAAATTAAGTGGTTCTAAGTCTAACATGACAATTAAATTAGTTTCAGGTGCTAATAATTTGGAACAGGTTGTTGTTGTTGGATATGGAAAAAGTTCCCGTAAAAACTTAACCAGTGCTGTAACATCTGTAAAAGCAGAAGCTTTAAACCGTGGAGCTATTAGTGATGTTGGTCAGTTATTACAAGGAAAGGCATCAGGTTTAAACATCTCTGCTAGTGGTGATCCTAACCGTAAAGCTTCTGTAGTATTACGTGGAGCTTCTACATTAAATAGTTCACAAGGACCATTTTATGTAGTAGACGGAGTTCCCGGAGTTGATATTTCTTTGGTTTCACCAGATGATATTGCCACAATTGATGTACTTAAAGATGCTGCTGCTACAGCTATTTATGGTAACCGTGCTGCTAATGGAGTTATTATGGTAACTACTAAAAAAGGTAGTAAAGAGAAAGCACAAATTAGTTATAGTTCTTATGTTGGATTTGAGAAAGTTTCTAATCAATTGGATATGATGAATGCTTCGCAATTAAGAGCATTTGTTGATAAAAACAATCTTTCTTTTACTCCTGAGAATGATAAAGGAGCTAATACAAACTGGCAAAAAGCAATTTTGCGTTCAGGAGCTCTTTCTACAAGTCACAACTTATCTTTAAGTGGAGGTGGAGAACATGGAAATTATATGGCAAGTTTAACAACTCTTAATAGAGAAGGAGTTATCTTATCGAGTAATTTTAAGCGTGTAATTGCACATCTTGCAATTGAGCAATATGCTTTTGATGATAATGTGAAGTTTGGATTAAATATTTCTAATTCGAATACAAATTCAAATAATGTAGCACAGCGTAATACAGTTCTTTTGCAGGCTGTTAATCACTTACCGGTTTCGCCTGTTAAAAACCCTGATGGAACTTATTTTGAGAATTTTAATAGTACCGGATATTTTAACCCTGTTGCTTTAATCAATCATGGGGATGATGATACTAAAACAAGTAATTTGGTTGGAAGTTTTACTACTGAAATTAAATTGCCTTTTGGGTTAAAATACAATTTGAATTTAGCTTATCAAAAATCAACTACATTGCATGGAGAATTTTATGATAGTTATTACCAACAATATAATAGTGCCAACTTTTATAACAATCCTGATCCACCAGCAACGCATACTTTAATTAATTTTGGAGTTAATGGATCAGCATTAAGAAATACCTATACTGATACAAATAATATTGTTGAAAGTTTCCTTACCTGGGATAAAACATTTGGTAATCATAAAATTAATGCGGTGTTAGGTTATTCTTGGCAGGAAAACACTTTGGGAGACGGATTTCAGGCTACAACAACTAACTTTCCGGTAGATAATGTTAGTTATAACAATCTGGCTTTGAGTAATTATACATCAGTATCCGGATATAAAGTTGATTTTGGAAGTAGTACAATATATCAAAAAACACGTTTAATTTCTGATTTCTTCCGTTTGAATTACAACTACAATGATAAATATTTAATTCAGGGATCAATCAGAAGAGATGGTGGTTCAGTGTTTGGTGCTAATAACAGATGGGGATATTTCCCTTCAATTGGAGGTGCATGGAGAGTTGACAAAGAAGGTTTTATGGCTAACCAAAAAGTTTTTGATGATTTGAAATTACGAGCTAGTTACGGGGTAACAGGTAACTCTTCAGGGTTTAATGCTTATACTGCACAATTTATCTCTGGAAGTTTAGGAACTTATTACTATAATGGACAACAAGTAGGAGCGTATGGCCCTAACCAGGCTGCTAACCCTGATCTACAATGGGAAAAAACGTCAACTGCTAACTTAGGTCTTGATTTTACAGTATTAAAAGGAAAATTGTCTGGTTCTGTTGATGTATATGACAAGAAAACAACTGGAATGATTACCAGTTATAGTGTGAATCCGGTTCTTGTACCAATTGGATCTATTGTTGCAAACGGAGGAAGTATGTCTAACAAAGGAATTGAGGTAAGTTTAAATGCTACTCCTGTACAAACTAAAAACTTTACCTGGTCTACAGGAATGAATGCATCTCACAATAAAAATGAGATTACAAAATTAACTAATCCGTTTTTCATTGGAGGTGATTCTATTCGTCGTGTTCAACCAGACGGAGGAGGTCAAACTGGAAGTACTTTACAGATTTTCAAAGAAGGAAAACCACTTGGACAATTTTTTACTTTACAATATGCAGGAAAAGATGCTAATGGAATATCTCAGTATGTTGCAAAAGACGGAAGTTTAACAACTACACCTGCCATTGGGACAGATTATCATTATGCCGGAAGTGCACAACCTAAATTATTATTAGGATGGTCTAATGATTTTAAATACAAAAATTTTGATTTGAATATTTTCATTCGTGGAGTATTTGGTAACAAAATTTTCAATGCTACCCGTGCCGATTTATTCAGACCAGCGACTGCTATGACAACCAATATTTTAGTAGATGCTGCGAATGAATCTCCAAATGATTTGAATTCTTTTAAATACTCAACAAGATTTATTGAAGACGGAAGTTACATACGTTTAGACAATGCTACTTTAGGATATAATTTCCCGCAAATTCATAAATATATTAAGAGCTTACGTATTTATAGCACTGTAAATAACTTATTCGTAATTACTAAATATACAGGAATTGATCCAGAGGTAGAGCAAGGTGGTACTGCTCCAGGTGTAGATTCAAATAACTTTTATCCAAAAACAAGAACAGTTTTATTTGGTTTAAAAGCAAGTTTCTAAGAATTAATTGTAATTAAAAAATACTATGAAAAAGATATTTAAATATTTTAGTTTACCAATATTAAGTATTGGTTTATTATGGTCCTGTGATAATCTGGATGTACCAATTACCACTCAATTAACACCGGATGTATTCCCTCAAAATTCTACTCAATACGTTCAAACTGCTGGGCCAGTTTATGCAGCCTTTAGAGGTGAATATTCATTTGCCTGGTGGTGGACACAATCTTTATCAACAGATGAAGCTATTATGCCTGCCAGAGGAGGAAACTGGTTTGATGGTAGAAATTATATTGCCATGCATTTTCATGATTGGACTGCTGATAATGGTATTGTAGGGAGTCTTTGGGATTGGACATCTAAAGTGATAGGAATAAGCAATCAGACTATCTCAATTTTAGATGCAGCTATGCCGGAAGGTACTGAGAAAAATACCATGATGGCTGAGATAAAAACCATGCGTGCTATTGCTTATTTTATGATGATGGACAGTTATGGAGATGTGCCAATCTATACAGATTATGGTGACTTTACTTCTCGTCCAAAATCGACCAGAAAGGAAGTCTTTGAATTTATTGAAAAAGAATTGAAAGATGCTATTCCTAATCTAAGTGCTGCTTCAGGTGTTACAACTTATGGTAGACCAAATAAGCAAACAGCCAATGCATTATTAGCTAAAATGTATTTGAATGCTGAAGTATACACAGGAACACAACGTTATAATGACTGTATTGCAGCCTGTGATGAGGTTATAAAATCAGGACTCTATGCAATCGAAGGAAGAAGCACTTATCTTCAAATGTTTTACCCAAATAATGGACCGCAAATGAAAGAATTCATTTTTGCAGTTCCTTATGATCCTACGGCTTCTACAGTTGGTTTCAATGGTAATATGTATCATGCCCGTTATGATGTGCCTCGTTCTTTACGTGCTAAATTTGGACTTTCATTTACACCTTCAGCACCCAGAAGTACTTTGCCTGAATTCTATGCTAATTTTGAAAATGATGCTAATGATATCCGTAACAAGCAATGGTTAACAGGTAAACAATATTTAGCAGATGGTGTTACTCCTGTAATGGTCACTACAACTAAAAAAGGGTACGATGAATACTATACAGGTTCAGATGGAGGTGCTACTTATACTTATCAGGTAGAATTGTCAAAAGCAATTACGTATAGAGGGATACCTGCAAATCTTATAGGGTCTTTTGATGTTGGTAATGACGAAATTGCCTGGAACATGGGATACCGAAACATTAAGTTCTATCCGGATGCGGGATCAACTAATAGAAATCAAAACAATGATGTGCCATTTTTAAGATATTCAGATATTCTTTTAATGAAAGCTGAAGCAATACTAAGAGGTGGTTCGGCTACTCTAGGAGATACTCCACTTTTATTAGTGAATACAGTTAGAAGTAACCGTACTACATCAACTCCTTGGGGAAGTGTTACTTTACAAACTCTTTATGAAGAAAGATGTCGTGAATTTGCTCACGAAGCATGGCACAGAAATGACATGATCCGTTTTGGAAAATTTGAAGGGTCTTGGGGATTCAAAACAGATGCTGATATAAAACACAGACTTTTCCCAATTCCTACAGGAGCTTTAACGTTAAATCCTGCTCTTGTTCAAAATCCGAATTATCCTAATGGAAAATAGGATTAGTTTATAGATTGTTTATTGTTAAGTTGGTTGGTGATTTATTTGCCTTTGAAAGGAGAAGAAGCTACAGTCTTCTTCTCTTTTCTTCTTAAAAAAAATCTTTCTTTTTTGATTTAATTCCTATTACACACTTTCTGATTTAGATTACTTTTTTAGACTTATTCCGGGGCTGTTTCAATAGTTGCATTTTTTGTGTTTGTAATAAAAAATCCAACTGTTTAAAAAAGCGTAAAAAGAAACTTCTATCCGTTTAATCTATTCCGGTTGGGTACAGGATTTTTTATTTCATTCGAAATTTTTTTATACAAATCAAAACCACAAAATAGAATCTTAAAGTCGCAATTCATTTTGACAAATAGAGACTTGGTGTTTTAAAATCACTATTTGGCATCATACAAAATATAAAAATATGGATTTATTCCGTTTATTCATTTACAGATTACTAATCGTTTCGTTTGTAGTATTTAATTTTTCCTGTTCCATAAAACCTAAAAAAAGCGATTATGCCGTTTTGGTTAATCCTTTAATTGGGACGGCGCCATCAACAACGGTGAGCGCTTTACAACATGGCGAAGATGAAAAAGAGAATAATGCTCAGGTGGTGCCTTATGTAACCGTCCCTTTTGGGATGACCAATTGGACGCCGCAAACTAAGGCAACCGAAACCAAATGTATTGCACCTTATTATTATACCGATACCAAAATTTCCGGTTTTAGAGGGAGTCATTGGCTCAGTGGTTCCTGTGTTCAGGATTACGGAAGTATGACCATTATGCCAATTTCGGGAAAACTAAAATGTCAGGCAGACGATCGGGCTTCTCATTTTTCTCACGATACCGAAAAAGCAAGTCCGTATAATTACCATGTTACTTTAGCCGATTATGCGATTGATGTGAATATGACGGCAACCAAACGTTGCGGTTTGTTTCAGTTTACTTTTGAAAATTCTGGTGAGGCACATATTATTGTGAATCCAAATAGTGATGAAGGAGAAGGTTTTGTTCAAATTAATGCTGATAAAAACGAAATTACCGGTTACAATCCGGTGCATAAAATTTATCAGGGTTGGGGGGAGAAAGCCGGTTTTAGCGGCTATTTTGTGGTGCAATTAAGCAAAAAATCCAGCAAATATGGTGTTTATCAAAATGAAAAAATACTTGCAGGAAATACTCAAATTTCTAATCAGGAAAATATTGGGGCTTACATTTCTTTTATGGTCGAAAAAGGAGAAACTATCGAAGCAAAAATTGGAACTTCTTTCACCAGTATCGAACAAGCCCGTAAAAATCTGCAAGCGGAAACTAAAGGCGTAGACTTTGCTCAGGCAAAAGATAATTTGAAGGAAACTTGGGAAAATTTGCTTTCCAAAGTAAAAGTAGAGGGAACTAATGAGGATGAAAAAGTAAAGTTTTACACGGCCATGTATCACAGTTATTTACAGCCCAGAACTTTTAACGATGTCGATGGAACTTATGTGAGTTTCAACGGTGGAACACAATTGATGAACAGTGGCAATCAGGATTATTTTACCGATTTTTCGATGTGGGATATTTACCGTTCTTCACTTCCGTTGTTCAATTTGCTGACTCCGGAAACCAATGGACAAATGATGAAAAGTTTGTTTGCAATGGCGGAACAGGGCGGATGGATGCCTATTTTTCCCTGCTGGAACAGTTATACTTCGGCGATGATTGGAGACCATGCTATTGCGGCTATTGCCGATGCGTATTTGAAAAATAACATTGAAATTTCAGATAAAGAATACCAATATTTATTGCAAAATGCTTTTCATTCTCCGGAGAATCATACCGATTATGTGAATGGAAAAGGGCGTCGTGCCATAGAATCTTATTTAAAATATGGCTATGTTCCTTTGGAAGATGAAGTTTTAGAATCTTTTCATAAGGGAGAACAGGTTTCAAGAACATTAGAATATGCTTTTGATGATTTTGCGCTTTCGCAAATTGCCGCCAAACGAGGCGATACTTTGCATGCAAATTTGTTGAAAAAAAGAGCATTGAATTATAAAAATGTTTTCAGTGGAACAGATTCCTGCGTGAGAGGTCGTTTTGCGAATGGGACTTTTACGAAAGATTTTGACAAGTTTGTCCGAAAACCGTACATCACCGAAGGGACTCCGTACCAATATACCTGGTATGTTCCTCAGGATATCAAAGGATTAATGAATTTAATGGGAGGGGAGAATGGGTTTAATGCCAACCTGGATCGTTTCCATGCCGCGGGACAATATTGGCATGGAAATGAACCGGGACACCAAATTCCGTTTTTGTATAATTATTCAGGTCAGCCTTGGAAAACACAGGAATTGGTCACGAAAATTATGGAAACGGAATACAGCAATGCGGTAGGCGGATTAAGCGGTAATGATGATGCCGGACAAATGTCGGCTTGGTATGTTTTTGCAGCTTTAGGTTTTTATCCGGTGGCGCCTTCCGTACCACAATATGTGATTTCGGGACCACATTTTGACAAAATTACCCTGAGTTTAGGAAATGGTAAAAAACTAATTATTAATGCTAAAGGAGCTTCTTCAGGGAAAAATTATATTCAAAAAATCACTTTTAACGGGGTGGAATATAACAAAACCTTTTTGGATCATTTTGCTCTTATGGAAGGTGGCGTTTTAGATTTTGAAATGAGCAATAAGCCCAATAAATCATGGGGGATAACTCCGGAAAGCAAACCGTTTTCATTGTCAAATCAGTAAAAGAAATAAGTATGAATACCTTTAGTCGTAGCGAATTTTTGAAACTAGGAAGTCTGTCATTGCTTGGTGCTTTGGTTAGCGACTCCGTTTTTGCAAATGATGGATTTTTTAGTGCTGCGGCAGTAAAGATTGATACCGATTTGATGAAAAAACTGCTTTTGAACAATGATACCAAAGTAAAAGTATTACTTCAAAAAGGACTATTGGATAGCGGTGTACGTTTAAGTAATTTTCGCTCTTTGGCTGGAGCTATTGCGACGATGTCGGCCGCTGTTTCTCATCCGGAATCGCAGTTTTATAAATCAGCAGAAGTAGCTGACTATTTGAACCAGTCGGCTGCTATTTTGTTAAAAGGTCAATATCCGGACGGCACCGTTGATGCCGGAGGAAATAGACAGTCGCCACCCGATACGGCTTTTGTGTTGGAATCTGTTTGTGCAGCGGCCACTGTTTTAAAAGAAAACAAACAAAAGAATTTAATTGATATAAAAAGCAAACTGAAAACGTTTATTCAAAATGCCGGAGAAGCCATGATTACCGGTGGCGTACATACTCCTAATCATCGTTGGGTAGTTAGTGCAGCTTTAGCAAATATCAATGCGTTGTATCCGGATGTTCGATATATTAACCGAATCAATCAATGGCTGGCGGAAGGGATTTATCTTAATCAGGACGGACATTATTCGGAACGAAGCGGGGTGTATTCGGCAGTAATTGATAAGGCTTTTATCACTATGGCAAGATTACTGAATAAACCGGAATTGTTGGATATCGTGCAAAAGAATTTAATGACTTATTACTATTACACCGAGCCTAATGGCGATTTGGTTACGGTAGATTCCAAAAGACAGGATCAGTTTATGAATATTACGGTGTCTAAATTTTACTTGCAATACCGTTATATGGCTATTCATACTCAAAATCCAAAATTTGCTTATATGGTCAATCTTATTGAAAATATTCCTGATTTTGAGCAGGATGCTTTGGTAGAATTTATGACCAATCCGGAATTGCAACAGGCTATTTTGCTTAAGCCTAAGATTAAAAATGATTTTGAAGAATTTTTTGCGGTTTCTAATTTAGCCCGAATCCGATGTGGAAATACATCGATAACGCTTTTTGGCGGAAACGACAAACCTGTTCTGATTGTATCAGGAAGATCATCAAACCCAAATTTCCTGATGTACCGAAAAGGAGATGCCATTTTGAAATACATGCGAATGTCATCTTCCTTTTTCAGAATGGGTTATTTCAGCAGTGATGGCATTGAAAAAGTGGGAAATAAATACATTTTGAGAGAAACCAAACAGGGCGATTATTATCAACCTTTGGCACCGGAATTTCAAAAAGCAGATGGTGATTATCAATTATCAGAATCGAAAGACGGACGATTTTGGAACAAAATGGATTTTGAACATAGAGTTGCAAGTAATGTAAAAACACAAAGTACAGTAATTGAGGTAGAAGAAAATAACGGCAGTTTGAATTTGGATTTTAAAGTAGATGGTCCGCCAAATGTAGAAATTACAATCGAAATGTGTTTTAAAGAAGGAATTCAAATAGAAGGCGCAACATTGGGAGAAAAAGGAAATTATTTCCTGAAATCAGGTTTTGCCAAAGCAAATACGGGAACCGAAACAATTGGCATAGGTCCCGGTTTAGTCGAACATCAAAACGTGAATAATTTAGATAGCGAAGAATATACCTATCATCAGGGAACTTTACGTACCGACGGCGTTCATGTGTATATTACCGGATTTACACCATTTCATCATAAAATGACCATAGGTTAATTATAAAATAAAACTTCGGGCATTGCAGAAAGTTTACTTAATTTTACGAAAATTAAGTTTAATCTATAAATAATTGAAATTATGAAATTATCATTTATGGCTGCTTTGCTGTTTGGAGGCATTTGTATCGGACAGAATAATACAGACAATAGTTTGTATATGAAAGCTGATAAAATAAGTTACCTGACAGATATTGGTTCTGAATCAGGGGATTTATACAGTACAATTGGTCATCATGGGCCAGCTGTAGAGAATGAATGGATGGCATTGCGAATTTATTTTAGTGATAAAGTAGCTATTGATGTTTATAATAAGGCCAAAAAAGGTTTGGAGTTGAAAGCCGCACATTGGTATCCAACTCCGGAACAACAAAAAGAAGGTTGGGGAGCCGATTATTATAAAGTAGGATCCACCGTAGGTTTAGGAGGAGTACGTCTTTGGGATGGTGAAAAAGTAGTTCCGTTGAATCCGGTAACGAATCGTTTGGCTCATGTAGGGAAAACGGAAAGCAGTTCTTATATGGAAATGATTTCCAGAGGAGTGCCTTACAAAGGGAAAAAAGTTGATATCAAAGTACGTGTTACGGTATTTTCCGGAAAAAGAGAAGCTAAAGTGGAAGCTTTTAGTTTGAATGGCGAAAAAGTACAGTTTGTAACCGGAGTGAATTATTTCAAAGGTTGCGGAACCAAGAAAGGAGCCAATTATATTGCCGTTTGGGGAAAACATCCGGAAGACGTAGCTGCTGAGATTGTAGAAGTGGGTGGTGCTATTAAATACAATCCGAAAGATTATGTAAAAAGTACCGATGACGGAACCCAATACTTATTGATTTCTAAACCAACGAAACATTTGGAAACGGAAGTGGTTTCGGCTTGCGCCAGAGAAAAGGAGATTAATAATTTGGATAAGTTAGAAGCTTACATGAAATAAGATCTACATAGTAGTGCTTATTTTTTGTGAGATTTTGAAATTTTGAATTACAAAAAATAGTGCACAGTTGATACATGAAAATCAATCGGTGTCAACTGTGCGCTTTTTTTTTGTCTTTTTTTAAAATGAAAATATTTTATAAATAATTGATTTTTAGTATTTTAAGTGAAAATAAAATGATAAAAGTAAAGTCGAAACTGTTTTATGTTAACATATTAGTAAGCTTTTTTCTGTTTGCTTGGAATAGTCCTGCACAAAATAAAGCCAAAGCTCTAAAAGAGTTTTTAATTACTAATTATGGAGCCAAAGCAGATGGGAAAACACTCAATACAGTCGCTATTCAAAAAGCAATTGATGCCGCTTTTAAAAGCAAAGGAGGAGTTGTGGTTTTTCCGAAAGGACAATTTTTATCCGGTAGTATTCAAATGAAAACAAATGTGAGTTTATATTTAGATGAAGGAGCCGTTTTGTTAGGAAGTACGAATCCGAAGGATTATTTCAAAATGGATTTTCCCGGCCGTCCTGATTCTCCCAAAAAAGATGATAATTCGCAAATGGCTTTGATTTTAGCGCATAAAGCAACCAATATAAAACTGTACGGAAAAGGAAAAATCGATGGTCAGGGATTACAATTGGCACTTAATATTGATAGTTTGCATCATGCCGGAATTGCGGTTGATCCTAATTACAGCACTCGCAGAAACCGTCCCAATGAAACCATGCGACCGAAGTTGTTTCGTTTTTCCCAATGTGAGAATGTAACAGTGGAAGGTTTAGAAGTAGGCGCTGCATCCTGTTGGGGTTTGTCTTTTGAGTTGTGTTCGAATTTAATCATAGATAATTTAAAGGTGGTCAATCGTTCGTATTGGAATAATGACGGAATTGACATTACCGATTGTAAAAAAGTAAAAGTTACCAATTGTGATTTGAACACTGCCGATGATGGTATTTGCTTAAAATCTTATTATCCCGGATATGCTAATGATGGCATTTATATTGCCAATTGCACGATAAAATCTAGTGCCAGTGCTATAAAATTCGGAACTGCTTCTTATGGCGGATTTAAAAATGTGGTGATTAAAGATATTCAGGTTTATGATACGTTTCGCTCGGTAATCGCTATCGAATCGGTGGATGGAGCGGTGATAGAAAATATTGATGTTTCTAATATTAATGCGGTCAATACCGGAAATGCGATTTTTATTCGATTAGGGCATCGCGATGGTCAAAAAACGGGAATCATTAAAAATGTGAGTATCAAAAATGTGAAGGTTCAAGTACCATTTGGACGTCCAGATTTGAATTATGATATAAGAGGTCCTGAAGTTGATTTTTTTCATAATCCTTTTCCATCGTCGATTGTTGGGATTCCGGGTTATCTAATAGAGAATGTCAATTTGGAAAATATTACTATTTCCTATCCAGGCAGAGCGACAAAAGGAATGGCTTATGTACCGTTAAATCGATTAGATTCCGTTCCGGAAAAAATACAGGATTATCCTGAATTCTCAATGTTTGGGGAGCTGCCAGCCTGGGCATTTTATGTGCGTCACGCTAACGGAATTAGTTTTAAGAATGTTAAAGTTACTTTGGAGGACGCTGATTTCCGACCTGCATTTGTTTTTGATGATGTTCAGCATTTGAGTATGGGGAAAATGGATTTGCCGGAAGCTAAAAACGAACAAGTTGTTTTGAAAAATGTAGCTGAATCCAAAATAGATTTAAAAGAGACGAATATAAAAACGATACCTTAAAAATTGCCTCAAGAATCATCAAAATTGCACCCTTTAGGGAAGGGGAATTAATTTTGATGATTCTGAGAATTAAAATAGAAATTATGAATAAACTCCGAAATTCCACTTTTATTTGTTTAGTACTGCTGTTACAGTGTTGGTGTGTAAATGCACAAAATCATCGTTTTGTTGATCCTATGATTGGCTCGGAAGGTCTTGGGAATGTTTTTGTAGGGCCGTCATGTCCTTATGGAATGATTAAACCGGGGCCCGATAATGATTTAAACGCCAATAGTGGTTTTACTACCGATATGACGAAACCAATTTATGGTTTTAGTCAGGTGCATGTGAGTGGAACTGGTGGTGGAGCTAAATATGGAAATGTGTCAATAATGCCTATATCAGGTGATTTTGAAACCATCAAACAGGAATCACTTCGTGAAAACGAAAAAGTAGCTTTAGGTTATTACAGTGCTTTATTGAAAAAATGGAAAATTCAAACGGAAATTACCACTTCTGACAGAGCTGCTTTTTACAAATTTGTTTTCGATTCGAATGCAAAAAATGCTGTCAAAATTGATTTAGGTAGGTATCTGGATGAGTCCATTATTCCGGATGGGAGAGAAGCACAGCAATTCGTGGGGTCGCAGGTAGAAGTAATTTCAGATACTGAGGTTAGAGGTTATACTAAAGTTCGCGGTGGCTGGAATAACGGAAGTACCTATACGGTTTATTTTTCGGCAGTATTTAATCAGCCGTTTACCAATTTTTCGACTTGGAAAGGAGAAACTTTTTTCCCGAATCAAAAAAATCAGGTGGATAACGGAAAGAAAACGGGAGCGATGTTGCTTTTCGAAAGCTTAGCCAATAAAACGCTGAACATGAAAATTGGAATTTCTTTCATCAGTGCCTTGAAAGCCAGAGAAAATATCGATAACGAAATTCCGCATTGGGATTTCAAAAAAGAATTAGCCGAAACCCAACAAAAATGGGAGAATTTATTGCAAAGAGTAGAAGTTGAAAAAGAAGCTTCGACAGAAAAGAAAACCATGTTTTATACCGGATTGTATCATACTATGTTGATGCCGGTGGACCGTACAGGAGAAAATCCGCTTTGGGAAAATGATTCTCCTTACTATGATGATTTTTATGCTATATGGGATACTTATCGTTCTTCAAGTCCGCTTATTACGCTTTTAGATCCTAAACGTGAAATTGATATTGTGAATGCGATGTTGCAAATCTACAAACGTGATGGTTATTTACCGGAAGCCAGAAGCGGTAATTCGAACGGAAGAACTCAGGGTGGTTCGAATGCTGAGGTGGTTATTGCCGATGCTTTTGTAAAAGGATTGGAAGGTATCAATTACAAGTTAGGATTGGATGCCATGCTTAAGGATGCGCTATTTCCTCCTGGTGGCAATGAAGAAAAAGAAGGTCGTGGCGGATTAGTTGATTACAACCGTTTAGGCTATGTTTCTACCGATTATGTACGTTCCGGAAACAGAACTTTAGAATATTCGTATAATGATTATTGTCTGGCAATTGTTGCCAAAGGAACTAAACGCAAAGGCGAATACTGGCGTTTTATCAAACAATCAGACAATTGGCAAAACCTTTGGCGAGATATTGAAGACAACGGTTCCAGAGGATTTATCATGCCGAAGGATTCTAATAAAAAATGGGTAGACAGTATTCAGTGTGCGGCTACTAATGGTAAAATTTCTTATGTGCCTTACACGCCTTTAGCGCAGGATTGGCCTAATTGTGTTTGCTGGTGGTGTGGTGTTTTCTACGAAGCCAGTTCTTGGGAATATTCGCTTTCCGTTCCTCATGATGTAGCGATGCTGATTAAAAAAACAGGCGGAAATGAAGCTTTCAAAAAGAGATTGAACACACTTTTTGATAAAGAATTTTATAATGTTGCGAATGAGCCTTCGTTTTTGAGTCCGAATTTATATCATTGGATTGGTCGCCCTGATTTGAGCAACGATCGCATTCACCAAATTATTGATAAAAATTACAACAGTTCCAGAAACGGAATTCCCGGAAATGACGATTCAGGAGCGATGTCTTCGTGGTTGGCTTTCCACATGATGGGCTTGTATCCTAATGCGGGGCAATCGTATTATTTGATTAATTCGCCTTATTTCAAGCAAACGGTGATTCATCAGGAAAACGGAAAAGATTTCACTATCAAAGCCAAGAATCTTTCTGAGAAAAATAAATACATTAAATCAGTAACATTAAATGGAAAGCCATTCGAAAATGCTTTTATTGAGCATAGTGATATTGTAAAAGGTGGTGTGTTGGAATTTGAAATGGCGGCAACGCCTTCTAAAATCTGGGGAACAAAACAGGTTCCGCCTTCTAAATCAGACGAAGTAATTGAAGAATAATTTTATAGAAGATTAATATAATAGAGATGAAGAATTTGAAACTGGGTATTTTTATTTTGTTGACGAGTACGTTTTTGATTTCGTGTAAACTTCCTGTCAAAAAGGAAAATTTACAAGCAAAATCAAAAATTACAAACCCAATATTACCGGGATATTTTGCAGATCCTTGTATTGTAAAAGAAGGAGATACTTTTTTTATTTATGCCACAATTGATCCTTGGGGAGGAGATGAACTGGCGGTATTTTCAACTAAGGATTTTATACAATTTGAACGTCATCATTTAAACTGGCCAACGAAAAAAGCCTGTACGAGTCCTAATTCTAAAGATTCCATGGTGTGGGCACCATCGGTAAGAAAAGCTGCTAATGGGAAATATTATATGTATGTTTCTGTGGGCAGCGAGGTTTGGGTTGGGGTCAGCAATACTCCGTTAGGGCCATGGAAAAATGCCAAAGAAGACCAATCGCCACTGATTTCATCAAAAGATTATCCTTTGGTACACAATATAGATGCCGATTGCTTTATTGATGATGATGGTCAGGCTTATTTATACTGGGGTTCCGGATTTAATTGGGTAAATGGTACTTGTATGGCAGCCAAACTGAATTCGGATATGATTTTATTTGATGAAAAACCTAAAGCAGTTACTCCTAAGGATTATTTTGAAGCGCCTTATATGATTAAGCATTTTGGGAAATACTATTTGATGTTTTCGTCAGGAAAAGCTATTGATGCTACTTACAAAGTAGGATATGCTGTTGGAAATTCTCCTTTAGGACCATTTGAAACAGCCAAAAACAGTCCTATTCTGGAAACTACTGCTGATAGTATTACTTATGGTCCGGGACATCATTCGGTTTTTAAGGAAAAAGGTCAGGATTATATTTTATACCACCGAATTCTTCCCCAAAAAGAAAAATATGTATTGCGTCAAATTTGTATTGACAGTTTGAATTTTGATGCTAATCACAACATCCTAAAAATAAAACCAACTGGCGTTTCCAGTTTCTGATTTTGTATAATATAAGCTTAATAAAAAGATGAAAACCAACCTTAAATTAGTCATATTGTTTATTGTTTTTATTTTTGAAACTGGTGTTAGTCAATCGACAAAACCGGAGACAGAAATAGCTAATGCTTCCAGTCAACTTATTGCTCGTATTTTACCCAATCATGCGTCGCAATTTAGTATAGAAATCGATTCTTCAGCCAAAGAGGATTGGTTTGAAATCGTTTCTAAAGGAGATAAAATTGTGTTGAGAGGAAACAACGGTGTTTCGGTTGCATCTGCATTATATTATTATCTCAATAATGTTACACATTGCCAAATAACATGGAATGGAACCAATTTGAATTTGCCTAAGAAATTGCCGGCAGTTCCTAAATTGATTCATAAAAAAACACCTTACGAATACCGCTATTATTTGAACTATTGCACCTTTAATTACAGTATGAGTTGGTGGGATTGGAAACGTTGGGAAAAAGAAATCGACTGGATGGCTTTGCACGGAATCAATATGCCATTGGCGATTACCGGAGAAGAATACATTTGGGACGAAGTGTATAAATCCTATGGTTTTACAGATGAAGATTTGAATACTTTTTTTAGCGGACCGGCTTATTTCTCCTGGTTTTGGATGGGAAATTTAGATGGTTGGGGAGGACCTTTGTCTAAAAACTGGAAAGAAACGCATCGTGATTTGCAAATTAAAATTCTAAAAAGAGAACGCGAATTAGGAATGAGAACAGTTTTGCCGGCTTTTACAGGACACGTTCCGGCATCGTTTAAAAAGTTTTTTCCTAATGCTAAATTAAAGCAAACTAACTGGGGGAATGATTTTGAGGATACTTATATTTTAGATTCGAATGATCCTTTGTTTGCTGAAATCGGAAAGAAATTCTTAGAAATGCAATCAAAGATTTATGGAACCGATCATCTGTATTCTGCAGATACTTTTAACGAAAATACTCCGCCATCAAATGATCCGACTTATTTATTTGATTTGAGTAAAAAGATATTTGAAGGGATGAAATCTGCCGATGAAAAAGCAATTTGGGTCATGCAGGGCTGGCTTTTTTACAGTCATAGGGAGTTTTGGGAAGCACCGCAAATCAAAGGTTTGCTGGATGCTGTTCCTGATGATAGGATGATTATTTTAGATTTAGCTGCCGAGATTGAACCGGTTTGGAAACGCACCGAAGCTTTTTATGGCAAACAATGGATTTGGAATATGTTACACAATTTTGGTGGAAATATTTCGATGTTTGGTCGAATAGAAACCGTAGCCAATGAGCCTGCTAAAGCTTTAAAAGATCCAAAATCAGGAAAACTAAAAGGAATCGGACTAACAATGGAAGCTATCGAGCAAAATCCGGTTTTGTATGAGTTAATGACTGATAATACCTGGAGAGATACGCCAATTGAATTGAATTCCTGGTTGGCTAATTATACTTTAAATCGTTATGGAAAATCAAACACTGATATTGCAAAAGCCTGGGATATTTTGGTAAAAACAGTTTATAACGGACAGGTAATTCGTGATGGAGCGGAATCGATTATCGTTTCAAGACCTACATTCGAAGGTTTCCGTCGCTGGGCAAGAACCAAACAAAATTATGCTTCAAAAGATTTATTGCCGGCTTGGGATCTTTTTGTAAAAGCGGCTCCGGCTTATCAAAAATCAGATGGTTTTCAATATGATTTAGTAGATGTGACGCGTCAGGTTTTAGCTAATTATGCTTTGCCTTTGCAACAGCAAATTGCCAAAGATTATCAAAACAATGACAAAGCAGCATTTGAAAAAAACGCAAAAGAGTTTATTGAATTGATTGATGATATGGATCAATTGTTGGCTACGCGTTATGATTTTCTTTTAGGTCCATGGATTGCCGATGCTAGACGTTGGGGAATTGATGAGAAAGAAAAAGCGTTGTATGAGCAAAATGCCCGTGATTTAATTACACTTTGGGGTGGGGCCGATAACAGATTGCATGAATACAGTAACCGTCAATGGAGCGGACTGTTTACTGATTTTTACAAACCAAGATGGCAACAGTTTTTTACAGATGTAAAAGCCAATTGGGGAACTTTCAATCAGGAAAAATTTGATGAAAAAATTAAAGAATGGGAATGGAAATGGGTAAATGAGAGAAAAGATTTTCCGGTAAAAGCGAAGGGAAATCCAGCTGTGATTGCTAAAGCTTTGCACAAAAAATACCGCTCTCGCATTATACCTGTAACCGAAAAAATGGCGCCAATTAAATACGATTATTAACTATGGGAGCAATTTCTAACCAAAATTCCAATCGTTTCCTCTCGCTAGATGTGTTTAGAGGATTAACGATTTGTTTAATGATTGTGGTCAATACACCGGGAACAGGAGCCCATCTCTATCCTTATTTGGTTCATGCCGAATGGTTTGGATTTACTCTGGCCGATTTGGTATTTCCATCCTTTCTTTTTGCAATGGGGAATGCAATGAGTTTTTCGATGGGAAAAATGAAAGAAATGGCCGCTGATGTATTTTGGAAAAAAGTGATTAAGCGTACGCTTATTATGTTTCTTCTAGGATACTTAATGTACTGGTTTCCCTTTGTTCGTCAAGGGATTGATGGTATTTGGGAATTAAAGCCTTTTGCCGAAACTCGTGTCATGGGCGTTTTGCAACGTATTGCATTGTGCTATTTGTTTGCAGCAGTTATCTTTTATTATTTGACTGAAAAAGCAGCAATCGTTTTGTCTGTAATTTTTTTGTTGGGCTATTGGGCTATATTATATCTCTTTGGGCAACCGGGGGGAGAATTGGATATGGCCACTAATGCGGTAACCCGTTTGGATTTATCTATTTTAGGAAACGGACATATTTACAAAAGGGATGCTATACCTTTTGACCCGGAAGGAATTTTGAGCACCGTGCCATCAATTGTAAATGTAATTGCTGGTTTTATTGCCGGAGCATTTATTCAAAGAATTGGAAAAACATTTGAAGGAATAGCTAAATTATTACTGGTAGGTTTTCTTTTAATGGCTTTGGCACGTTGGTGGGATTTGGTTTTTCCAATTTGTAAAAAGCTTTGGACTGGTTCTTTCGTGTTGTATACTGTTGGAATCGATTTATCAATTATGGCAGTTTTAATTTATTTGATTGAATTAAAACAAAAGCAGTTTGGAGTTGAATTTTGTACCATTTTTGGCAAAAATCCTATGTTCATTTATTTGTTCTCAGAACTTTTCTTTACGTTATTGAGAATAATACCTGTAAATTCTGAACAAGATGTTTTCGAATGGTTTAGCGAAAGTATAATTCAAACTGTCTTTCCGGGAAGTTTAGGGTCTTTTGTTACGGCTATTTTGTTTATGCTGCTTTGTTGGAGTATTGGTTGGTGGTTGAACAAAAGGAGAATTTATATTCGTATTTGATTCAAAATATGGCATCAAAAAATAAAATAGGGGTTTTGTTTTTCGTGACTTTCTTTTCATTGGTTTCTTTTAATGAAAAGAAACAGGATGGGGTGAAAATGAATCAAATTCAGGTGATTGGCAGTCATAATTCATATAAAATTGCTATTGAAAAACCGCTCTGGGATTATTTGTATCAAAAAGATTCTGCCGGAGCAAAGTCACTACAATACTCGCATATTCCTCTGGAAGCGCAGTTGGATTTAGGCCTTCGAAATTTGGAGATGGATGTGTTGTACGATCCTAAAGGTGGTTATTATTCCAATCCTAAAGGTTTGACAATCGTAAAAACTCTGGGTAAAAAACCATTAGAATTTGATCCTGAAAAAAAGTTAGCGCAACCCGGATTAAAGATGTTTCATATTCCGGATATCGATTTTAGAAGTCATTATCTACTTTTCAAAGAAGGATTGCAAGCCCTGAAAAAATGGTCAGATGAACATCAAAATCATTTTCCTATTTTTATATTAATCAATGCCAAAGACGGAAATAGTCAAAATTTGAAAGCGCCTTTACCATTCACAAAAGAAGCTTTAGAAAGTATCGATAGTGAAATTCGTTCCGTTTTTGACGCTTCGCAATTAATTACTCCCGATTTGGTAAGAGGTGATTTTGCAACTTTGGAGGAAGCCATACTAAAAAAGGGTTGGCCAGATTTAGAAAGTGTTCGAGGAAAGATTTTATTTGTGTTGGATGAAAATGAAATCAAGAATAATCGTTATATGGACGGTCATCCAAGTTTGAAAAACTGCGTTTTATTTATAAATGCTAAAGAAGGAACTCCGGAAGCGGCTTTTAGAATTGTAAACAATCCGGTGAAAGATTTTAATTATATCAAAGAGTTGGTCGCCAAAGGCTACATGGTTCGCACCCGTGCCGATGACGGAACAACCGAAGCCAGAGCGAATGATTATACTAAGTTTGAAAAAGCAAAAGCATCGGGAGCACAAGTAATTTCAACGGATTATTATATTCCGTCCACGCTTTTTAAATCGTCTTACAAGGTGAGTTTTGATAATAATCGTTTCGAAAGAATTAAAAAATAAAATCATGTTCAAAAATAAGTTTAATATCATTTTTCTAGTTTTTATTGCTCTTTTTGCCAATGTTGTAAATGGGCAAAACAATGATTTTGCTATTGTTTCAGCCAATCAAAAAGCCGCTATTTTAGTAGAAGAAAAAGAGCCAAAAGTAGTTCACATTGCAGCTAAAATTTTGGCTGATGATGTTTTTTCAATTACAAATAAGAGGTTGATAGTTTCGAAAAATAATTCTGAAATAACAATTATGGCCGGAACTATTGGGCAAAGCAAATGGATTGATAATTTGGTTTCGAAACAAAAAATTACTGTTGCTGATGTAAAAGGGAAATGGGAAACTTATAAAATTCAAGTTGTTGAAAATCCAACAGCAGCCATCAAAAAAGCATTGGTAATTGTAGGTTCTGACAGAAGAGCGACGGCTTACGGATTGCTGGAAATTTCCAGAATGATGGGGGTTTCTCCATGGGAATGGTGGGCTGATGTTACACCGGATAAAAAAGACAATCTGGTTTTAAATATTCAAACTAAAGTTTATGGATCGCCATCGGTGAAATACAGAGGAATTTTTCTAAACGATGAAGACTGGGGATTACAACCTTGGGCAGCCAAAACATTCGAACCGGAAACGGGGGATATCGGACCTAAAACTTATGCCAAAGTTTTTGAATTGTTGTTGCGTTTGAGAGCCAATACTATTTGGCCAGCGATGCACAAAAGCACCAAAGCCTTTTATTCTTTTCCAAAAAATAAAGAAGTTGCTGATGATTATGCCATTGTGGTAGGAACTTCGCATGCTGAGCCGATGTTGAGCAACATTAATGCGGAGTGGAACCACAATACGATGGGGGAATACCGTTATGATACGAATTCAGGGGTGATTAAAAATTTCTTTAAAAAGAGAACTAAAGAAACAGCAGCTTTTGAAAATATTTACACCATCGGAATGCGTGGCGAACACGATTCGCCAATGATTGTGGGTGAAGACGATTCGGATGCACAGGTAAAATTATTGGAACAGGTGATTACCGACCAAAGGACTATTTTGAAAAAAGAAATTGGTAAAGAACCGAACAAAATTCCGCAAGCATTTATTCCGTATAAAGAAGTGTTGGATTATTACCAAAAAGGCTTGAAACTACCAGATGATGCCCAACTGGTATGGACGGATGATAATTATGGGTACATTCGTCAGTTGAGTAATCTGAAAGAACAAACGCGTGCCGGAGGAGCGGGAATTTATTATCATACTTCATATTGGGGACGTCCGCATGATTATTTGTGGTTGAATTCAACTAATCCGGTTTTGATGTGGGAAGAAATGGCAAAAGCATACGAATTCCAATCACGTGATTTATGGATTTTGAACTGTGGCGATATCAAACCGCATGAATACAATATCGAATTATTTCTGGATATGGCTTGGGATATGAACCCTTTTGCTAAAAGTCAAAGTGTAAAAACACATATGCAAAACTGGGCTTCGAGAGAATTTGGAACGCAAAATGCTAATTCGATAACCGACTTGTTTTTTGATTATTATCATTTGGCTTTTCAGCGTCGTCCTGAGTTTATGGCTTGGAATCAGGTAGAACCGGAAACCAAATCAAAACCAACTGCGTTGACGCAAATTCATTACGGAGATGAGGTTTCCAAAAGAATTGAGGCTTACCAAAAATTAATGGATAGAGCTGAAAAATTAAAAACTGCTATTCCGGCGAATCGTCAAAATGCGTTTTATGAATTAGTTGAATATCCGGTTATTGGCGCAGCAAGTTTAAATCATAAATGGTTGTATTCGTATAAAAATAAATTTGTTGCCGAACAGGGAAGGGGAAGCGCAGCATTTTTTGCAAAAAAATCAGCAGAAGCTTTTGAAAGAATTCAGAAAGAAACGCGCTATTTTAATAACGAATTGGCCGGCGGAAAGTGGAAAAATATCATGAGTATGTCGCCACGCTTTTTGCCCGTTTTTGATCAGGCTACGTCAACAAATGCTGTTGCAGGGAAAAAGCCGGAAATGAAACTGGCTTTGGAAAGTTATGAAATGGAAGTCAACCACAAAACGGAGAATTCCTATGCTGATGTGCTGCCGGTTTTTAATGCTTATGTGAAGAATCAGTATTATATTGATGTTTTTATGAAAGGTGAGGGAACCGTAAATTGGCAGGCAAAACCGAAGGCGGATTGGATAAAAATTTCCCAACAACAAGGAACTTTAGATAATAAAGAACGTAGTCAACAACGTATTTGGGTAAGTATCGATTGGGCAAAAGTACCAAAAGGAGTAAATAAAAAAGAAGCTCCTTTAGGACACGATTACCAATTGATTCCGCCAAGTTATAAGGTGAATTCGGCAATAGAATTTGTTAGTAAAGATACTTTGATTACGATTGGTGTGAGTGTATTTAATCCTAAATTTTCTGAATTAGAAAATTACAAAGGATTTGTGGAAGACAAAGGATATGTTTCTATAAATGCGGTGAATTATTCAAATAAAAAAGAGGGAAAAGGTGCCAAATGGGAAAGTTTTGAAGGCATGGGTTATGCCGGAAAAGTGAGTGTGGCTTTGCCTCGAACAGCTGATTCTGAAGTAGATTTAAAAACGATAAAAGTTAATAGTCCCGTAATGGAATATGATTTTTATACTTTTAATTTTGGTGATGCCAAAATAAATGTACAAATCGTTCCTACCCATGCTTTTTACGAAGGCAAAGGGGTGCGATGTGCGGTAGCCATTGATGATGCTGAGCCGGTTATTTTGGATTTTCAGACTTTTGGACGTAGTGATGAATGGATGCAAAATGTGTTGAAAAATGCTGCTGTAAAATCGGCGAAACAAATTGTTAATAAGGCTGGGAAACACACTTTGAAAGTTTGGATGGTCGATCCGGGAGTAATGATTGATCAAGTTTTAATTGATTTAGGCGGATGGAAAGATTCTTATGCTTTTCCACCGGAAACGAAGATGTAAATTTTAAAAGTAAATTGGAGAATGAACTGTTTTAAGAATGTAATTTTATTGTTAGTTGCTTTTTTTGCTGTTGTTTCCTGTACTTCGGTCGGGAAATTTACACCTAAAAACGAACAAATTGCATTTTTATCCGATGTTCATTTGTTGGATATTTATGGCGAATTTTCAGATACTGATTATAAAGGAATCCTAAATCCTGCTGATGGGAAATATACTTTAGTACGAACTATGAAATCCCAACTGCAATCAACAAGATTGTTCAACGAAAATTATTTTGCTTTTATTGCTGCTTTGGATGATGTAGTGAAACGAAATATTAAAATTGTGGCTTTACCCGGTGATTTTAGTGATGATGGTCAGCCAATAAACATTAGAGGGTTAAAAAAGATTTTAAATAATTATACTAATAAATACGGTATTCAATTTATAATTACAACGGGAAATCACGACGTGGCCAAACCTTTTTTAACTGATTCCGGAAAAACGGATTTTTTGGGAAAGGAGGGAAAAAATCAGGTGATTATGAGCAAAGCGGGAATGTATGTTCCTAAAAGTTCGGACGAACTTCCGGCTGTAATTACAAAAGATATTGGAACGATAGGTTATGCTGAGGTTTTGGATGAATTAAAAGATTTTGGGTTTTATCCTAAAGCAACCGATTTGTATTGGGAAACGCCTTTTACGGATTATAAGCCTGAAAATTATAGTTTTCAATTGGCTTTGGAAAATGCAACAATTGAAAAAAGAAAATATGCTATTCCGCCTTATCAAAATCCAATTCCGGATTTAAGTTATTTGGTAGAACCTCAAAAAGGGATTTGGCTGTTAGCTATTGATGGAAATGTTTATGTGCCAAAAGCAGCAGCTCAGAATCATCCTGAAAACCCCACTAATTATAACAGCCCGAATGTTGGCTACAATCAGGTTTTAACCCATAAAAAACACTTGATAGATTGGGTAGCAAAGGTCGCTCAGGAAGCGAAAAAAAGAGGGAAAACGCTCATTGCTTTTAGTCATTATCCGATGGTGGATTTTAATGACGATGCTTCGCCAATGATGAGAAAATTATTTGGAGAAGAGAAAATGCAATTGCACAGAGTTCCTGTTGAAGAAGTGAGTGCTCTTTTTGCAAAAGCGGGAATCCAACTTCATTTTGCGGGACACATGCACATTAATGATACCGGAATCAGAAAATACAAAGATGGAAAAGCATTGTTTAATATCCAGATTCCGTCATTAGCGGCTTACATTCCGGGATATAAAATTTTGACTATTCGGAGTAGAAATAAAATGCAAATCAGTACGGTTACGATTGATTCGGTACCTGATTTTAAAACGCTTTTTCCTTTGTACGAACAGGAATATGCTTATTTGCAAAATAAAAACGATCCCAATATTTGGGACAAAAAGATTTTGGAAGCCAAAAATTATCATGAATTTACCAATTGGCATCTTAAGGAATTAGTCAGAACCCGTTTTCTTAAAAACGACTGGCCAACAGATTTCAAGAACTTTTTGTTACAAGCATCTGCAAAAAAATTGTTTGCTTTTGCAAAAGTTCCTCAGTCCAAACAGCAAAAGTACAAGAATGTATCATGGAGCGGTTATGATATGATAGTCGATTTTTACCGTCTGCATTCGGCGGATGAATTGGCTCTGAAAGATATAGGGAAAGAGCGAATTCATCAGTACGAAATACTGATTGATTCTTGTTTGGCGCATTATAAAAGTGGGCTTCATGCGTCAGAAACGGAAACTTCTTTTTATGAATTTTGTTCTATTTTTAAAAGTTCTCTAAATGGAGCGCCATCCGATAATTTTATTATAAATTTGAGGAGAAATACCATCCGAAACTAATTTTTAAAACTGATTTTTTATCATGAAATCTAAATTCATTATAGTTTTCATTCTGTTGATTTTGATGTCTCCGCTTATGGGGCAGAATATAAAATTTGAACATTATAGTGAAAATAACGGCTTGTCTTATAATTCGGTGCGACATATTGTTCAGGACAAAAATGGATTTTTGTGGTTGGGAACTTTTTTTGGACTCAATCGTTTTGATGGTTATCAGTTTAAGGCTTACATGAGTTCGGAATTGGGAAAAAATAAAATTTTCAATGACGATATTACTGCTTTAGAATTGGATAAAGCTTCTAATAATTTATGGATAGGAACCCGAAAAGGGCTTACTTTGTATAATATGGATACCCATGTTTTTAGTACTTTTTTTAACCAAAAAACAAATCCGAATAGTTTACCCGAAGACGAAATCCGCGCAGTGCATGTTGATAAATTTAAAAGAGTCTGGGTAGGAACAATGACTAAAGGATTGTCGGTTTTTAATCCCAACGAAAGGCGTTTTACTAAAATAAACATTAAGGGTTTTGAATACATCAAAGCCATTTTTCAGGATAAAAAAGGAAATATTTGGGTAGGAAGTTTTGGTAGGGGGTCAGTCGCCAAAATTATTTTGGGAGCTAATGGAGAGATTTTAAAAATAAACACTTATACCTTGTCGGTTCCAAATTCGAATCAAAAAAATCCCTATATCAATTTTATTTACGAAGACGTTAAATCGGATGTTTTTGTGGGAACGCGGGAAGGTTTATATAAATTAAACAAATCGCAAAATATTTTTGAGAATCTTTATATCAAAGATGTAGTTTTAAGGAACAAATTAGGACCTTATTTTATTGCAATAGCTCATGCGCCAGATGGTAAATATTGGCTGGGAACCTTAGGAGGGATTTTGGTTTGTGATCAGTTAGAAGATGTTGCTATTGGTAAATTTCAAAGGTATTTTTCTAAACTAACTGATGATAATTCCTTAGTTGGGAATATTGTTAATTCGCTTTATTTTGATAAGTCCGGGGTTTTATGGATTGGTACTGAAGATGGTTTGGATAAATACGATCCTTATGGGAATCAGTTTAAAATTAGTAAGGATATTTCGTTTTATAATGATAATCAAAAACCCAGTATAAGAGGTTTTTCCAAAACTTACGACGGAAAAGTTATTGTAGCCACTAGATATAACGGACTTTTTATTTCGCGGGATAAGGATTTTGTGCCATTGTATAATGATACGAATGATATTGCCAGTATTTATTCTAATGACGGAAAACTTTTTTATTGCGGTTTGTGGAACGGGAAAATATTGGTTTATAATTATTTGACGAACAGTTCCCGGTTAGTCGATATTGGAGTGAAAAGTTCTCCTTTGATTTCTTTTTTAGTAGCCGATGAGAATACTTTGGTGGCAGGTTCTTTTGGAGAAGGTGCTGTGATTTTAGATGCTAAAACACTTCAGGTTAAAATTCCCAAAGGTGTTTTGTTGCCTGATTTTCAAATTAATAAAATAAAGGTGGATCGTTTTAAAAATTTATGGTTTGCCACCGAAACCGGAGTTGCGAAGTATAATTTAAAAACCAAAAAGGTCAAATTGTATTTAGAAGCACCACATAATAAAGTTGGTTTACCGGCCAATCATGTGAGTGATATTTTGATTGATGATAATGGTGATATTTGGGTCGCAACAGTAAAAGGACTCGGGTTTTATAATGCGAAGAAAGATGCTTTTATTCCTGTTTTAGAACCAAAAGAGCTTCATGGAAAATGGATTACCGATTTGGAAATGGATAATGATGGTTATTTGTGGCTGAATATTAATAATAATAGCGTTGCCAGATATAAGAAAAAATCAAAGAAAATAAATATTTATTATGTTGACAGCGGTAACCGTTTAGATGTTTTTAGTTCCAAAGGTTTTTATAGTTTAAATAATTCGACAATTTATTTAGGAGGAAAAAATGGTGTAATTTATTTTTCGGCAGATAAAATTAAGGAGAATAAAGTCGCTCCTTCACCCATTATCACGGAGTTTAAAGTGCAAAACGAAGAGGTGTTTCCCGGTTTAGAAATTAACGGACAAATTCCGCTTTTAAAAGATATTAATACGTATAAAGAAGTAGAGCTTAATTATGATAATCGTAATTTTTCAATTCAATTTTCGGCGCCATCTTATAGCACTGAACGTCTAAATACTTTTGAATATATGTTAGAAGGTTTTGATGAAAATTGGATAACTACTACCAGTGAATCCCGGACAATTCAATATACTAACTTGAATCCGGATGATTACATTTTTAAAATCAGAGCCCGAAATAGTGACGGAATTTGGAGCAAAACTGCCGCTTATCATATCACTATTTTATCGCCTTTCTGGACTACAACTAAGATTTTCCTGTTGTTGGTTTTGATTGTTTTGATTACGTCTTATTATATTCGAAAAGAAATTAAATCCCGAATTAAATTAAGACAGGCACTTTTGCTGGAACGTGTTAAAAGAGACAGTGACGAACGTTTGTCTAACGAAAAATTGCAATTCTTTACGAATATTTCCCATGAATTAAGAACGCCTTTGACATTAATTTTAGGTCCGGCAAAACAATTGTTAGAGCAAAAAGACAGCTTTGATTATGATAAAAATAAGTTGTATTTGATTTATCAAAATGCCAGCAGATTGTTGTTATTGGTGAATCAAATTTTGGATTTTAGAAAAGCACAATCAGGGGAGTTGAAATTAAAAGTGTCTAAAACAGAAATTGTAGCCAATACACAAACGGTTTTTAATTCTTTTGCCGAATTAGCTCATGAAAAAGAGATTAATTTTAATTTTAATCACGAAGAGGAAAGTATAGAAGGTTGGGTAGATGTAGATAAATACCATAAAATACTCTATAATTTATTGTCGAATGCCTTGAAATTCACGAATAATTACGGAAATGTCGATTTGTATGTGGGAGTAAAAGAAGAAGGTGATATTCGGAAATTAATTGTTGAGGTAAGCGATGACGGAATAGGAATTCCGCTCGAGAGTCAGGAAAAAATATTTTCAAGATTTTATCAGGTAAAGGGAAGTAAAAAGAATAACACGGGTTCTGGTATTGGTCTGTCGTTAGTGATTTCTTTGGTTGACGTACACAAAGGTCATTTGGAGTTAAAGAGTGCGCCTGCTAAGGGAAGTGTCTTTATTTTAGAATTGCCAATTTCTAAAGAAAGTTATAAGAAAAATGAAGTTTTTGATATTGAATACAAAGAGGAAGAAGCAGTTTATACTGTGGTTGATAAGCTTAAAAAAGGCAATCAAAGTACCGAATTAAGACAAAATATCGTTGTGATTGAAGATAATGCCAAACTTCGTTATTTTATCGTTGACTATTTATCAGAATTTTATAAAGTGTATCAGGCCGAAAATGGAGATGAAGGACTGAATCTTTGCCGAAAAATTAAGCCGGCTCTTTGTGTAGTCGATGCCATGATGCCGGTAATGGGTGGGTTTCAGTTTGTAGAAGCTTTAAAAAGTGATGAAAATATTAGTCATACTGCTTTGATTATGCTTACCGCCTTATCTGAAAATGAAAATAAGATTAAAGGTTATAATTTAGGTGTAGATGAATATATGGTCAAACCTTTTGATCCTGCGTTGTTAAAAACCCGAATTGATAACATTATTAAAACCCGAAGCGAATTGAAACAGCGTTTTTCGGGAGAGATTGAAACGGATGTTTCGACTTTGACGCATTCGCAATTGGATATAGATTTTATTTCAGATATTACTGATTTGATTGAAAAAAATATTAGTGATCCGGAACTCACCGCTAATTATTTGTGCGCTGAATTAGGAATGAGTTCTTCCAAGTTGTATCGAAAAATAAAACAACTAACCGATTTGTCGCCTAATGAATATATAAGAACCGTTCGATTGAAAAAAGCGGCTCAGTTATTAAAATTAAAAACACTTAATGTTTCAGAAGTGGCTGATAAAGTGGGATTTAATGATCCTTTGTATTTTAGTCGATGTTTTAAAAAGCAATTTGGCTATTCGCCAAGTAAATTGATTAAGTAGTTGGTTTTTAATTTTTTAAGCTTGGTCTTTTTAAGTATTAAATATTTCTTTGTGTAAAATTACTTTTAGTTATTTTTTGATAAAAATTGTTTTTTGGCACAATTTTAGAGAATTGTGTTGGCTTATTTTGGAATTTAATATATATATTAGCAAATGTTTAAATTAATAGTCTAATTTTTGTAAAAAGTATTTATTTGAATTGGATTTTTAAAATTTTGAACAAAATAGTTGCGATTAGATTATTAAGAATTATATTTGTGCAATCGATTACAATTCTTTTGTTGTGGTTGTATATATATTGAACTAATTTTTTGATTAGTATAGTGTTGCGCTTTGTTTAGATATGGCGCTAATTTTTTTGCCTTTTTCTAAAACGATTTCGGTGAAAACAATAAGAAAGAATATTTTAACATTAAATAAAATTTATAAACATTTTAATTATGAGCCAAACAAACAAAGCTGTTGGAAATTATCGCTGGACAATTTGTTCCTTACTGTTTTTTGCAACAACGATAAATTATTTAGATAGACAGGTTCTTTCTTTGACATGGAGTGATTTTATTGCTCCTGAATTTCATTGGACAAATAACGATTACGGTAATATTACTGCTTTGTTTTCCATTTTTTATGCGGTTTCCTTGTTGTTTGCTGGTAAATTTGTAGACTGGATGGATACTAAAAAAGGATTTCTTTGGGCTATTGGAGTTTGGTCTTTAGGTGCTTGTTTACATGCGTTTGCAGGAATTGCTACTTCAGGATTATTAACGGGAAAGTGGTTTGTAGGTTTTGAAGGAGCTAAAGAAATGATTGCTACAGTTGAGGATACTTCTCTAATTATTAGTGTGAGTGTTTCATTATTTATTTTTGCAAGATTTGTTTTGGCAGTTGGTGAAGCTGGAAACTTTCCGGCAGCTATTAAAACTACTGCTGAATATTTTCCTAAAAAAGACAGGGCATTTGCAACCAGTATTTTTAATGCCGGTGCTACGGTAGGAGCTTTGGCGGCTCCTGTTACCATTCCTTTTATTGCTGAAGCTTATGGCTGGGAAATGTCTTTTATTATTATTGGTGCTTTAGGTTTCTTATGGATGGGATTTTGGACCTTTATGTATGATAAACCGGAAAATCACTCTAAAGTTGGTGAGGCTGAATTAGAGTATATTCAACAGGATGCGGTTGCTGATAGTAAAATGGAAGGATATGTTCCTGAATCAGCTGCAAAAGTATCTTTGGCTAAGTGTTTTAGTTATAAGCAAACCTGGGCTTTTGCTTTTGGTAAATTTATGACTGACGGAGTTTGGTGGTTTTTCTTGTTTTGGACTCCGGCTTATTTAAGTTCAGTTTATGATATGGATTCTACAGAAGCGGCTTTTCCGTTATTTGTATTGTATATGATTACTTTATTGTCAATCATTGGAGGTTGGTTGCCAACCTATTTTGTAGATAAAAAAGGTATGAATCCTTATGAAGGTCGTATGAAAGCGATGTTGATTTTTGCCTTTTTTCCTTTATTAGCATTAGTAGCTCAGCCATTAGGGCATATTTCTTATTGGTTGCCTGTACTTATTATTGGTATTGCGGGAGCTGCTCACCAGGCTTGGTCGGCTAATATCTTTACAACAGTTGGAGATATGTTTCCTAAAAAAGCTATCGCGACCATTACCGGTATTGGAGGTTTAGCCGGAGGTTTAGGTTCTACGTTAATTAATAAAGGATCAGGAGTTTTGTTTGATTATTCTAAAGAGAGCGAAATGATGTTTTTAGGTTTCAAAGGAATTGAAGCTGGTTATTTCATTATTTTCTCTATTTGTGCTGTTTGTTATTTGATCGGATGGGTGGTAATGAAATCATTAGTACCTAAATACGCGCCTATAACTGACTTGTAAAATATATAAAAAGCTCTCTTGTGAAATTAAGAGGGCTTTTTGTTTTTTTAACTTTTTATAGAAAACATGTTTTTTAGAAAAGTACCTTTGCAATAAAATAAATTAATACCTTTGTAATCGATTACATAAAATTAAAATATTATGACAAAATATAGTTCCAGATACGCATCGAGCCCACAGGCGGTAAAAAACTACGATACTAAACAATTAAGAGAAGAATTTCTGATTGATGATTTAATGCAGGAAGATGAAGTAGTGTTGGTTTATTCGCATTACGACCGTTATATTGCGGGGTCAGTAGTTCCTGTGAGTAAAGATTTAGTTCTTGAAACAATTGATCCGCTTAAAGCTCCTTATTTTTTAGAAAGAAGAGAGTTGGGGATTATTAATGTGGGTGGAAATGGTTCTGTTGTGGTTGAAGGAGAAACTTATGAATTAGGTCTTAAAGATGCTCTGTATATTGGTGCTGGAAATAAAGAAGTGATTTTTAAATCGGAAGATGCCAAAAATCCGGCTAAGTTCTATATCAATTCTGCGCCAGCTCACACGACTTATCCTACTGTGAAAGTTAGTTTGGCGGAAGCTAATAAATTACATTTGGGTACAATGGAAACGGCTAATCACCGTACCGTAAACCAAATGATTATTGGAAGTGTGGTGACTACTTGTCAATTACAAATGGGAATGACGGAGTTAAAACCGGGAAGTGTTTGGAATACGATGCCGGCTCACGTACACGATCGTCGTATGGAAGTTTATTTCTATTTAGATATTCCTGAAAATCAAGCGGTATGTCACTTTATGGGTGAGCCACAGGAAACAAGACATATCTGGATGAACAATCATCAGGCGGTAATTTCTCCACCATGGTCTATCCACTCAGGGGCAGGAACATCTAATTATACTTTTATCTGGGGTATGGCAGGTGAGAACTTAGATTACGGAGATATGGATGTTTGTAAAATCACTGATTTAAGATAATCAAAAATGACAAATTTATTTGATATACAAGGAAAAGTTGCCCTTATCACAGGAAGTACGCACGGACTGGGAATGGCAATGGCTAAAGGATTAGGACAGGCCGGAGCAACGATTGTGGTGAACGGAAATTCTTCACAGGAGAAAATTGATAATGCTGTAGCAGAATTAAAAAGCGAAGGAATCAATGCTGTTGGTTATAAATTTAATGTAACTGAAGAAGAGCAAGTAAAGGCTGCTGTTGCAAAAATTGAAACTGAAGTTGGTCCAATTGATATCTTGATCAACAATGCCGGAATTATTAAAAGAATTCCAATGTTGGAAATGGAGGTAGCTGATTTCCGTGAAGTAGTGGATATTGATTTAGTAAGTCCGTTTATTGTTTCTAAGCATGTGGCCAAAGGAATGATAGAAAGAAGAGCTGGGAAAATCATCAATATTTGCTCCATGATGAGTGAATTAGGTAGAAGTACCGTTTCGGCTTATGCTGCTGCAAAAGGTGGTTTGAAAATGTTAACTAAAAACATGGCGACCGAATGGGCTAAATACAATGTTCAAATCAACGGAATTGGGCCTGGATATTTTGCTACGGAACAAACAAAACCAATTAGAGTTGACGGACATCCGTTTAATGATTTTATCATTAGCAGAACACCGGCAGCTAAATGGGGTGATCCAAGTGATTTAGCTGGAGCGGCAATCTTTTTGTCGTCTAAGGCAAGTGATTTTGTAAACGGTCATATTTTATATGTTGATGGTGGAATTTTGGCTACCATTGGTAAACCATCAAATGAAGATTAATATTTTAAGGAAATTATAATGAGTACTTTTATCAACGATAACTTTTTATTAGAAAATAAATACGCAGAAGAATTATACCATAATTATTCTAAAAATCAACCTATTATTGATTATCATAACCACTTGAATCCTCAGTTTATTGCTGAAGATAAAATATTTAGTAATATTACTGATGTTTGGATTAAAGGAGATCATTACAAATGGAGAGCGATGCGTACTTTGGGTATCAACGAGCAATTTGTTACTGGAAATGGTTCAGATAAAGATAAATTTTTAAACTGGGCAAAAACAGTTCCTTATACCATGCGTAATCCATTGTACCACTGGACGCATTTAGAATTAGCTCGATATTTTGATATTTACGATTTATTAAACGAAAAATCAGCGGAAAGAATTTACGACGAAACATCTGCTAAAGTAAATTCTGCTGAATACAGTACAAGAAACTTGCTTAGAAAAGTAAATGCTGAATTAGTTTGTACTACTGAAGATCCAATTGATAGTTTAGATTTTCACGAACAATTGGCTAAAAGTGATTTCAAAACTACTGTAAGTACAGCTTTCAGACCTGATAAAGCAATCTTAATTGCTAATGACGGATACAACGAATACCTTGATATTTTAGGACAAAAAGCGTTAATTTCTATTAATACTTATGCTGATTTACAAGCTGCTTTAAGAAACAGAATCGAGTATTTTAATGCGAATGGTTGCCAACTTTGTGACCACGGATTAGACCAAATCTATTTCGAAAATTATACTGAAAGCGAAGTGGTTGCTATTTTCAAAAAGAAAAGAGAAAACCAGGCTATCAGCAATGAAGAAGCATTGAAATTCCAAAGTGCTATTTTAGTATTCTTATGTGAAACTTACCATGAATTTGGATGGGTACAACAATTTCACTTAGGTGCTTTGAGAAACAACAATGCTCGTATGCACCGTATTTTAGGGCCTGATACAGGTTGGGATTCTATTGGAGATTATCCACAAGCTCAAAAATTATCTGCATTCTTAAATGCATTGGATAGTAAAGATAAATTGACTAAAACTATTATTTACAACCTGAATCCTGCTGATAACGAAGTTATGGCTACTATGATTGGTAACTTTAACGACGGAAGTGTTAGAGGTAAAGTACAATTTGGTTCAGGATGGTGGTTCTTAGATCAAAAAGACGGTATGACAAAACAATTAAACGCATTGTCTAACATGAGTTTAATTAGCTGTTTTGTAGGGATGTTGACTGATTCAAGAAGTTTCCTGTCTTTCCCAAGACACGAATATTTCCGTCGTATTCTTTGTAACCTTTTAGGAGACGAAATCAAAAGAGGTGAATTACCTGCTTCTGAAATGGAATGGATTGGAAAAATGGTTTCTGATATCAGCTACGGTAATGCGAAGGAATATTTCAAATTTCCGGTAAAATAATTAAAGTATAATTTATAAAAATTTTTCACTTGAAATCGCCATGTTTTAATTATCAAAAATATAAATGAAGAATGGCGATAACATATTCCTTGAAAAAAAATATTAACTACATATGAAAAAAGTAGTCACTTTTGGAGAAATTCTACTGCGTTTGTCTACAGACAGACATTTGAGGTTTGCTCAGGCCGAATCGTATAAAGCGACCTATGGAGGAGGAGAATTTAATGTTGCTGTTTCGCTTGTAAATTACGGGATGAAGGCAGAATTTGTTACTAAAGTACCTAATAATGAATTAGGGAATTGTGCAATTCACGAAATGCGCAAACTGGATGTAGATTGTCAAAATGTAATGAAAGGTGGGGATCGTTTAGGGATTTATTTCCTTGAAACAGGAACCAGTACCCGTGCCAGTAATGTAATTTACGATAGAGCTAACAGTTCAATGTCGACTTTGAAAAAAGGAGAATTTGACTGGAAAGAAATTTTCAAAGGAGCAACCTGGTTTCACTGGAGCGGAATTACTCCGGCTCTTTCAGAAACTGCTGCCGAAGCTTGTATGGAAGCGATAAAAGTGGCACACGAATTAGGTTTGACTATTTCAACTGATTTGAATTACCGTTCAAAATTGTGGAATTATGGGAAACAACCTAAAGATGTGATGCCGGAAATGTTAAAGTACAGTAATATTATCTTAGGAGACATAGATACTGCTAACTTTATGTTGGGTTTAGATAAAGTAGATCCTGATTATCAAGAAGTTAATATGTTGCCGGCTTTGTATAATGAAGTGTTTAAACTTTGTCCTGAATTAAAATACATGTCAACTACTTTACGTTATTCTGTTAGTGCTTCTCATCAGCGTATTGGAGGAATTCTTTATGATGGTAAGGAAGTTTACAAAGCTGCAGTCCAAGAAGTAACTCCGGTCGTGGACAGAGTAGGTAGTGGAGATGCTTTCATGGGAGGTTTAATCTATGGTTTAAACGAAGAGCCATTGGATAAACAAAGAGCCTTAAACTTTGCTGTTGCCGCTTGTTGCTTAAAACACACCATCTACGGAGATTATAATTTAATTACTAAAAATGAAATTGAAAAATTACTTGATGGAGATTTCACAGGTAAGGTTTCTAGATAAAAAAAGATAAAATGGCTCAATTTACACGTATAGAAGTTGCATCTGCAATGAAAGAAACAGGGATGATTCCTTTGTTTTTTAGCAATGATTTGGAATTAAGTAAAAATGTTTTGAAAGCTTGTTATGATGGTGGTGCCCGTTTGATGGAGTTTACTGCCAGAGGAGATTTTGCTCACGAAGTTTTTGCTGAATTGACAAAATACGCTATCAAAGAATTGCCTGGAATGATTATGGGAGTAGGATCAGTAACTGATGCCGCTGCTGCTTCATTATATATGCAATTAGGGGCTAACTTTATTGTGACTCCGGTATTCAGAGAAGATATTGCAATTGCATGTAACCGTAGAAAAGTGTTATGGTCTCCTGGTTGTGGTACGCTTTCTGAAATTGCCAGAGCGGAAGAATTAGGATGTGAGATAGTTAAATTGTTCCCTGGAGAAATCTACGGACCTCAATTTATCAAAGGAGTAAAAGGACCGTGTCCTTGGACAAATATCATGCCTACAGGAGGGGTTTCTACAGAGAGAGAGAACTTAAAATCTTGGTTTGATGCTGGTGCTTACTGTGTTGGTATTGGTTCTCAGTTAATTTCTGCTGCCGTTTTGCAATCTAAAGATTATGCTGGTTTGACTCAAAAAGTAAAAGAAACAATCGCAATTATTGCTGATTTACGTAAAAAATAAAAAAAATACACAACCGATTATGTCAGAAGTAATGGAAAAATTAAATAGAAAAAACAGAGGTTTAGAAAAATTAAACCCAATAAAAGTAGTTCAGTTTGGTGAAGGAAACTTTTTGAGAGCTTTCGTTGATTACGCTTTTCAAAGATTGAACAATGAAGTAGATTTCAATGCCGGTATTGCTATGGTTCAGCCTTTGGCAGGTGGTATGGTGAACATGATTAATGAGCAGGATGGTCTTTATACTCTGTTTATGAACGGAATCAAAAAAGGGGAGAAAATTCAAGACATTCAGTTAATTTCTAATGTTGTTAAAGGAATCAATCCTTATACTGATTTTGCTGATTATTTAGCTTTAGCAAAAGAAGAAGAATTACAATTTATTGTTTCCAATACTACTGAGGCTGGAATTGAATTCGTTTCAACGGATACTCCGGATATGCAACCACCAGCTGCATTCCCAGCAAAGTTAACTCTTTTATTACACGAAAGATTCAAACATTTCAACGGAGATGCTTCTAAAGCAGTTACAATTATTCCTTGTGAATTAATTGATTATAATTCAGAAGCCTTGAAAAAATGTATCTTGCAATATTGTGATCTATGGAATTTAGATCCTGCATTTAAAAAATGGGTTTCTGAAGATTGTACGTATCACAGTACTTTGGTGGACAGAATTGTTCCAGGATATCCAAGAGCTGAAATTGAAGAGTACAACAGCAAATTAGATTATCAAGATAATTTAATTGTTGCTGCTGAGCCATTCTTCCTTTGGGCTATCGAAGGTGGTGAGGATTTGAAAGCAAAATTACCATTCCATAAAACGGATTTGAATGTTAAGATTGTTGACGATATTCGTCCTTTCAAAATGATTAAAGTTCGTATTTTGAATGGTGCGCATACCGCAATGGTTCCTGTTTCTCTTTTATTTGGTAACAAATTAGTTATGGAAACTGTGAATGGTGATTTTACTGGGCCATTTGTAGACAATGTAATCAGTGAAATTAGCGAAACGCTTCCGATGGATAAGAATGAAATCACTGCTTATGCTGAAGAAGTAATGGACCGTTTTAAAAATCCATTTATCAAGCATGCTTTAGCTGATATTGCTTTAAACTCAATCTCAAAATTCAAAGTTAGAGTATTGCCTAGTTTATTAGGATATTATGATGCAAATAAAAAATTGCCTGTTAGTTTGACTTTTTCATTAGCTTGTTTAATTCAATTCTACAAAGGAATTTGGAATAACGAAACTTTACCGGTAAAAGATACTCCTGAGTTAGTGGAAGCATTCAAAAAAGCTTGGGAATTAGGTAACTTAGAATCAGTAGTAACTACAGTGTTAGCTAATACAGATTTCTGGGATCAGGATTTAAATAAAATCGATGGATTGTCACAAGCTTTAGTGCTTGCTTTAACTGAAATTGAAGCCAACGGTATTCAACAAGGCTATATCAATTTTTCTCAAAAAAACTAAGAAATAAAAAAATTAAGTTAGTAAGATGCAAAAGAAATTAATAAAAGTAGATCCTTCGGATAACGTAGCTGTTGCTTTAGTTGACCTAAAGGCAGGTGAAGTAATTCCATTTGAAGGACAGGATGTTTTAGTTGTTTCCGACACTAAAATGAAGCATAAAATTGCCATGAAAGATTTTGAAGTTGGTGACAAAATCTACATGTACGGTGTTATCGTGGGGAAAGCGAGTCAAAAAATCGCTAAAGGTGATGTAATCGCAACTACGAACGTAAAACACGAAAGTGCTAAAGTAACCGGAAAAACGGATTCTATTGGTTGGGAAGTTCCTAATGTTGACAAATGGAAAGACAAAACTTTCATGGGATACCAACGTGAAGACGGTCAGGTAGGAACTGAAAATGTTTGGTTGTTTTTCCCGTTAGTTTTTTGTGAAAACAGAAATATCGAAATCTTAAAAGATATTTTTGAAAAAGAATTAATGAAACCAAAAGAAAACGATTACCAATTGTTATTGCGTTCATTAGTGAAATCAGAAACAGGAGGTGCTGGAAACGAAGCGGCTTCCAACGATGCTGATTTATTCAATAATATTGAAGTTAAATTCATCACGCACCAGGGTGGTTGTGGAGGAATTCGTCAAGATGCGCACAGTTTGGCTAAATTGTTAGCCGGATATGTAAACAATCCTAACGTTGCCGGAGCTACTGTATTGAGTTTAGGTTGTCAAAACTTACAAATCTCAATCTTCAAAGAAGCTTTAGAAGCAATTAATCCAAATAACCAAAAACCGGTATTAATTTACGACCAACAATCAATTGGTACAATTGAAGCGATGTTGAACTCTGTGGTTAAAGATTCATTTGAAGCCATTAAAAAAGCAAATCAAATTAAAAGAACTCCGGCTCCATTATCTAAATTAAGAATTGGATTGGAATGTGGTGGTTCTGATGGATTCTCAGGAATTTCTGCTAACCCAACATTAGGAGTATTATCTGATAAATTAGTTGCTCTTGGAGGAACTACTATTCTTTCTGAATTCCCTGAATTATGTGGAGTTGAGCAAGAATTAGTAAACCGTTGTATTGATGATAAGGACGGACAACGTTTCTTAGAATTAATGAAATGGTACGAAAAAACAGTTGTTGATGCAGGATCAGGATTTGATATGAACCCTTCCCCGGGTAACATCAAAGACGGTTTGATTACCGATGCTATGAAATCAGCAGGTGCTTCTAAAAAAGGTGGAACTTCTCCTATCGTAGGTGTTTACGATTACGGTGAATACATCAACGAACCAGGTTTTACTTTATTATGTACTCCTGGAAATGACGTTGAATGTACTACTGCCATGGTAGGTTCAGGTGCTAATATGGTATTGTTTACAACAGGTTTAGGAACTCCAACAGGAAATCCAATTGCGCCGGTTGTAAAAGTATCTTCTAACACGCAATTAGCTCAAAAAATGTCTGATATTATCGATTTCAACACAGGTGAAATCATCACAGGTGATAAAACGATTGAGCAAACAGCTGACGAAATGTTAGAGTTTATTATTAAAGTAGCGAGTGGTGAAGTAAAAACCAAAGCTGCTATTTTGAATCAAAATGACTTTATTCCTTGGAAACGAGGAGTATCTTTATAAAGATTGTTTTTAGATTTTGTTTTTAGTTGAAAAGGGAGGTTGTTTTTTTAAAACGCCTCCCTTTTTTTATGTTGTTATTTGAAGTAAAAAAGACACTGCAGATTGCTTCGCCTATTCGCTATCGCTCGGGTCACAGATTTTTGTTTTTATAATCTGCGATCTGCGGTAATTTTTTGATTAGTCGAATATTAAGCTATTCTGGTAGAAGATTGTCTGATCAATAACTTAGGCATTAAAACCACCTGACTTTCTGTTTTCTTTTTGTCACGGTTATTTATTTTATCTAAAAAGACCTGAGCGGCTACTTTTCCCATTTCTAAAGGCGATTGGTCAACAGTAGAGATAGATAATTCCATAAATTTGGTAAAAGGTTCGTTTCCAAAACCAAAAACACAAAAATCTTCCGGAATTTTAATCCCATGCTCTTTTAGTTTTTGGATAGCTCCCAAGGCCGCAAAATCACTCGTAGAAAAAATGGCATTCGGAGGTGTGGCAAGAGCAAGTAGTTTCTCGGCAGCTTCCTGACCTTCCTGAACGTTACTTTTGATATTGATAATGTAATCGGGATTAATGGCTATATTATTGTCCAGTAAAGCCTGTTCGTATCCGCGGTAACGCTCTTCGTATATTTCTAACGAACGGTCTCCTGAAAAATAAGCAATTTTATCACAACCTTGCGCAATTAGGTGCTCAGTAGTTTGGTATGAAGCCTGATAATCATCGATGGTAACCGAGCTGACGTTATTGATTTCTTTTTTTCGGTCAAAAAAGATTAAAGGTATTTTTTTTTGAATAACACGTTCAATATAATGATTGTTTTCTTCGCTTAGATTAGAAATCGACATCAAAATACCGTCAACCTGAGCGTTTAAAAGTGTATTAATATTTTCAATTTCGCGGTTTTCTTCTTCATGAGTTTGACAAATAATAACCTGATAACCCTCAGGATGTAATCCTTCTTCGATGCCTCGAATTACTGAAGCGAAAAAATTGGTGTTGATACGAGGTACAATAACGCCTACATTATTGCTTCTTCCGCTTCTTAATGCTAATGCTAATCGGTTTTGCTTGTAGTTCATTCGGTTAGCAGTTTCAAGAACGAGTTTTCGGGTGCTCTGGCTAATTTTTGGGTTGTTGTTTAAAGCTCTTGAAACAGTTGCAGCCGTAATGTTTAGCTCTTTAGCAATGTCATAAATGGTTGTTTTTTCACTCATTATAAATATTCTATCAGGGTAAAAATACTATATTTTTTCAATTATTTATAGGTTTCCTTTTGATATTGATGTGATTTTGAAATAAAATCTGCTTTTTTGATAAATTTTTTGTTTTAAGAATGTGTTTCTTAGAATAGTTTGCTAATTAATGGTTAATTTTTTTAATAAATGAAATAAATATTCTTTTTTTTGTGTAAATCTAATTTTTTTGAGGAAATTTATAGCTTAATAAAAAAAATAATTGATAGATTTGTGTAATCGATTGCATTCTTTTGTTGGAATAAGGAATTTCAATCGTATCGATTCTTAATTTAACCTCTTTAAATTTTTGTCTATGAAAAATAAACTGTTTCGGTTGTTTTCGGGTATTTCTGCGATAGCGGTTTCAGTAATGTTCTATAATTGTGCTGCGCAAAAAAAAACCGATGTGTTGTCAAATCCCTGGAAGCTGAAAAAACAGATTGAAGCCACGGTTGTTGCTCCGGTTTTTATCAATAAGAATTATAGTATTGTTGATTTTGGTGCGAAAAGTGGCGGAGTCGTAAATAATTCAGAAGCTTTTAAAAAAGCTATCGAAGCCTGTACGAAAAATGGAGGAGGAAAAGTTGTTGTGCCGACCGGAAAATTTTTAACCGGACCGATTCATTTGGATAACAATGTGGATTTGCATTTGGAAGATGGAGCAGAAATTTTATTTAGTACCAAATCTTCTGATTATCCTTTGGTGAAAACTACTTTTGAAGGAACAGAATGCATGAATCATTCGCCGTTAATTTATGCTTATAACAAAAAAAATATTGCCGTTACCGGAAAAGGAATCCTGAACGGTCAGGCAGATAATGAAAATTGGTGGTATTGGTGTGGTGCTAAAAGATACGGTTGGTCAGAAGGAAAAGGAAATCAGAATGACCCGCAAAATCGTGTTCGTTTAGTAGAATCGGGCGAGAAAAATGTACCGGTTGAACAACGAATTTATGGTGAAGGTTCGTATTTAAGACCAAGTTTTGTCGAGTTTTTTGAATGTACGGATGCTTTGATTAAAGATGTGAAAATTATCAATGCCCCTTTTTGGGTGATTCATCCGATGAAATCGGTCAATGTAACAGTTGATGGAGTTACGGTGGAAAGTCACGGACCAAACAATGACGGCTGTGATCCGGAATATTCTAAAAATGTAATCATTAAGAATTGTATTTTTAATACGGGAGATGATTGTATAGCTATTAAAGCGGGTAAAGATGGTGACGGAAGGCGTGTGGCGATGAAAAGTGAAAATATTATTGTGAGAGATTGCAAAATGCTTGACGGACACGGTGGTGTGGTAATGGGAAGCGAAATGACGGGTGGAATTAAAAATGTTTTCGTAGAAAACTGCGAAATGGATAGTCCTAATTTAGACAGAGCGATTCGTATTAAATCTAATTCCAGAAGAGGCGGAATTGTTGAAAATGTTTTTGTTCGAAATATCAATGTAGGTCAGGTGGGAGAATGCGTGCTGCGTATTAATATGTTTTATAATGTTTATGGAAATCAAACCGGAAATTTTATTCCTCAGGTGAAAAATGTGACTTTAGAGAATGTAAAAGTTAAAGATGGCGGTAAATATGGAATTTTAGCCAAAGGTTACAAGGAATTGCCTATTGAAAATGTAACTTTCAAAAATGTAACCATTGACAAGGTGAAAGAACCTTTTTCTGTTGAAAATGTAAGCAATCTTCAATTGATAAATACCTTTATCAATGGCAAGAAAGTTGATAGTCCTAAGTTGTAAAAAAACGAAGGATTAATTTCGAATTAAATTTTAAAATTAAAAAAAAAACAATAACGTAAAAAATAACATGATGAAAGCAAACCGATTTATTCTCACTTTTATTTTAATTGGAGCATTGGGTTTTACAAGTTGTAAATCACAATCAGCATCATCTTCGGCTAAGAATGAATTAACCTCTTCAAAGTTGAAATGGTCTGAAAAAATGGCTTTAACACTGATGATGCGTCATCCTAATGCCTATGAAATTGATGATCGGACCACCCCAAAATGGGATTATGTGCATGGTTTAGTAGCAAGTTCTATTGAAGAATTGTATAAAAAAACCAAAGATGAAAAGTATTATAACTACGTTAAAGGATATGCTGATGCTTTGATTGACGAAAATGGTAAAATTGCTACTTATGAAATGGATAAGTACAATATTGATATGGTAGTAGCGGCTAATATTTTGTTTGACATTTATGATCGAACAAAAGAGAATAAGTATTTAATCGCCATGCAAACCATCAGAAAACAATTAGATGATCAGCCAAGAACAGCAAGCGGAGGATTTTGGCATAAAAAGATTTATCCTAACCAAATGTGGTTAGACGGTTTATACATGGGGCAGCCTTTTTATGCTCAATTTACCACTACGTTTGAAAATGGAAAGAATCTTGATGATGTTGCAAAACAATTTGAATTATTAGAGAAAAATGATAAAGATCCTAAAACAGGATTATTGTATCATGCTTGGGATGAAAGCAGAAAAATGCCATGGGCTGATAAAGTAACTGGAAAATCACCTAATTTCTGGTCTCGTGCTTTAGGCTGGTATGCTATGGCATTAGTTGATGTTTTGGATAATTTCCCAAAAGAACACCCAAAACAAAAAGAATTAGTAGGTTATTTGAACGAATTAGCGGTAGCCTTGGAAAAAGTACAGGACAAAAAAACAGGGCTTTGGTATCAGGTAACCGATATGGGAGGCAGAGAAGGGAATTACTTAGAAGCTTCCGGATCTTCAATGTTTGCTTATGCTTTGGCAAAAGGAGTAAACAAAGGGTATTTGCCTGCTAAATTTAAAAAAGTGGCTAATCATGCTTTTGACGGATTAACCACTAAATTAATCAAAGTGGATGCTGACGGCGGAATTACCTTGACACAATGTTGTCAGGTGGCTGGTTTAGGTGGAAATCCATACAGAGACGGTTCTTATGAATATTATGTAAATGAAAAAAAGAAAGATAATGATCCTAAAGCGACTGGACCATTTATCTTAGCGGCAATTGAATTGAACCGTTAATTTTTTGTTTCTAAATTAATCAATAATAAGAATGAAATTTTTAAATAAAGCCATTGCAATCGGATTAGTTATTTGCACCAATTCGATTGCAATGACCCCAAAAACGGCTACAGTTTCCGGAGCAATTGTTGCTTCTTCAAAAGAAATTGCAGTAAAAAAAATGTATTTGGCTCCAAAAGACGAATACAATATTGTGGTTGCCCAGGATGGCAGCGGCGATTATAAAAGTATTCAGGAAGCTATTTACAATTCGCCTTCTTTTCCTTATAAAAGAGTGATCATTATCGTTAAAAACGGAATTTATAAAGAAAAAGTTCATGTGCCGGAATGGAATACTAATCTTTCTTTGATTGGTGAAAGCAAGGAAAAAACCATTATCACTTTTGATGATTATTTTGGGAAAATCAATCTGGGGCGCAACAGTACTTTTATGACTCCTACGGTTTTAGTAGAAGGAAATGATTTTAAAGCGGCCAATTTAACGATTCAAAATTCAGCCGGTCCTGTTGGTCAGGCGGTTGCTTTGTCAGTGGTGGCTGACAGAGTGGTAATCTCAAATTGTAATCTTTTAGGGAATCAGGATACTTTATATACTTCCGGCGAAGGGTTTAAAAACTATTTTAAGGATTGTTTTATAGAAGGAACAGTCGATTTTATTTTTGGCGGAGCTACTGCGGTTTTTGAAAATTGCGAGATTCATGCTAAAAGCAATGCTTATCTAACGGCAGCTTCAACTCCTGAGAGTTCAAAATATGGTTTTGTATTTTTAAATTGCAAATTGACTGCCGGCGAAAAAGCTACGGAAGTGTATTTAGGACGTCCGTGGCGAATTTATGCTAAAACTGTTTTTCTAAATTGCGAAATGGGAAGTCATATTCGAAAAGAAGGATGGAACAACTGGTCTAAACCCGATGCCGAAAAAACTTCTTTATATGCGGAATACAATTGTTCTGGTCCGGGATTTCAACCGGAATCCAGAGCCAAATGGTCGCATCAGTTGAACAAATCTCAGGCCAAGAAATATACGTTGAAAAATATTTTTGGAGATTCTAAATCAAATTGGTATTCAAGTTCTAAATAAGATACTATGAAAATAAAGTGCTTACTTTTTTTATTGATAGCAACGAGTTGCTTTGCTCAAAAAACGACGGTTTATACCATTGGCGACTCGACAATGGCGAATAAATCCAATCCTGCTGAAAATCCGGAACACGGCTGGGCTCAGGTTTTGCAACAATTTTTTGATGATAAAGTGGTAGTGGACAACCGTGCGATGAATGGTCGTAGTACCCGCAGTTTTATCAATGAGAAGCGTTGGGATTCGGTTTTGGAAACTTTGAAAAAAGGAGATTATGTTTTTATGCAGTTTGGGCATAACGATGAAAAAGAGAATAAACCTGCTGTCTATGCTAATCCGCATACGGCATATCGTCAAAATTTGATTCGTTTTGTGACGGAAACCCGAGCCAAAGGAGCGACTCCGGTTATTTTGTCTTCTATTGTGAGAAGAAATTTTAATGAGCAGGGAACTTTGGTAGATACGCACGGTTTGTATCCAATGGAAGCCCGATTGGTAGCGGTGGATTATAAAGTGCCCTTTATCGATTTGCAATATTTGACAGAATTATTGGAAGAATCCTATGGAGTAGAAGGTTCTAAAAAATTGCATTTGCATTTTGCGGCCGGTGAAAGTTCTTTTTATAAAACCGAAAAACATGACGATACGCATTTGTCATTGTTAGGCGCTACTGAAATTTCAAAATTGGTTATCGCCGAATTGAAAAAAACCGATTTGGATTTGAAAAATCACATTAAATAAAGAAAAAATATGAAAAGCAATTCTTTCTGTGTCCTTTTGTTATTAAGTTTTACGGTGTTGTTTTCGCAAGCAAAAGTTGAAAATAAAACGGCAGCCATAGAAAGAATTGTCAATCGTATTCAGTTGCCGGTCATTCCGGCTTATGCCGTTAAAGTTACTGATTTTGGTGCCAAAGGTGATTCGGTAACTAACTGCAAGCCGGCTTTTGATAAGGCAATGAAAGCCTGTGCTAAAAAAAACGGCGGAACAATTGTGGTTCCAAAAGGGCTTTACACCATCAATGGCCCGATTCATTTTGTGAGTAATGTGAAATTGCATTTGGAAGATGGGGCTAAAATTCGTTTCGGTTCTAATCCAAAAGATTATCCTTTGGTTTTAACCAGTTGGGAAGGAACCATGTTGTACAATTATAGTCCGTTGATTTACGGGAATAATGTGCAAAATGTAGCCATTACCGGAAATGGAATTATTGACGGCGAAGGGCATAACGGCTGGGTAAAATGGAAGCCATTAGAAGAAAAGGATAAATTACTAAGCCGTGAAATGAATCATAACAATGTGCCTTTACAAGATAGGATTTTTGGAAAAGGACATTATTTAAGACCGCAATTGATTCAGTTTTTGAATTCTACAGCTATTTTGATTGAAGATGTAAAAATTGAAGATTCTCCTTTTTGGTGTGTGCATTTGTTAAAATCAAAAAGTATTACCCTTAGCGGTTTAAAATACGATGCGCAGAATTATAATAATGACGGTATTGATCCCGAATATTCCAGTGATATTTTAATTGAAAACATTCAGTTTAATAATGGGGATGATAATGTGGCTATAAAAGCCGGACGCGATGATGAAGGACGAGGAAATGCAGCCAGTCCATCTGAAAATATTGTTGTTAGAAATTGCAATTTCAAAGGTTTGCACGCCGTGGTTATTGGTAGTGAAATGTCGGCCGGAGTACGCAATGTTTATGTAGATAATTGTAAAGCCAGTGGCTATTTGAAAAGAGTAATTTATATAAAAACCAATTCGGATCGGGGTGGTTATGTGAGAGATTTGTCTTTTTCGAATATTGCTTTAGGAAAAGTGGAAGATTGTATTTACATGACGGCTAATTATCACGGAGAAGGCAGCGGGAAGTTCCCTTCTAAGATTTCTGATATTTCTATTTCAAATATAAGTTGCGAAAGTGCTTCGAATGCCGCAATTATCATAGAAGGTTTTCCGGAAAAAAAGGTGGAGAATATTGTATTGGATAATATAACGGTGAAGTCGGCTAAAAACGGCATGAGCCTGACTCATACACAAAATGTGAGTGTTAACGAAATCGTAATTGGTGAAAAAGGAGGAGTTCCCAGTTCGGTTAAATAATAAAAATTTACGGGTTTAATTTCTCAACAGAAAATAAATGGCAGTAATAAGGATGCTGCTTTTTTCGCTTTCTCTTAAAAAAGCATAAGCTCTTTTCATCTGGGTTTTTACAGTGTTGATGGAGATGTTGTGCATTTCGGCAATTTCCGCATAGCTATGTCCTTCTACTACATGGGACATAAAGATTTCTCTCCTGGCTTGCGGGATTTTATCAACTAAATTAAAAATTTTCGGTTTTTTAGTTTCTTCAGTTTTTTCAAAAACAAGCTGTTCTTCCTCTTTAGGCAAAGCAATTTTTTTAGTGTTTAAACTTATGGTTGTGCTTTTCTCTAAATGCTGAAGACTTAAGTTTTTTACGGCTCTTGTGGCGTAAGCTTTAAACGAAATCGTAAAGTTGATGCTCTCTTCTTTTTCCCATAGATAAATAAAAAAATCCTGAACCACATCTTTTGCTACATCTTTATCCTTAGTAATATTAAAAGAAACTAAAGATAAATAAGTAAAATGCTCTTTATACAGGCTTTCGAATATTTTTAAATCTTTATGTGTTGACATGCGGATATTGATTTTGTATAGCTTGTAATGGATTGCACGAAGCAAATGTAAAATAAAAGATTACTTTTTTTTTGTTATATGTAAAAATAGATAAAATTTTTTAAGAATACTGTCACCCTGAAATGATTTTTTTCTAACAAATATTTAACACCTAAGAAATTTTGGAATTGTATAAGAAATTATTGGTGAACAAATTTTCTCCGGAAATAGCATGCTGACTTTGTTTTTAGAATTGAAGATAAATCAGAAGTTGTTTGAAAAGAGAGTAAAAAGCGAAGCAATTTATTAACATTTAAAATAAATTATTTATGAAGTGAACCCATAATTAAACAATGGGACATTTGAAAATCAGAAAGCAGTACCAGCATTTTCAGATTTAGTCATCTGTTTCAAAAGACGTATCGAAATTTAATCATTTAAAACCAACCAAAAATTATGAAAAGAATTTTACTTTATCTGACCATGATGTTTGCATCTTTACAGATGTTTTCACAGTCGGTAACAATTACGGAGTCTGTAGGATGGTTAGAATCAGCTTATGTGAAATGGCAAACTGTTTCCGGAGCACAAAGCTATAATGTGTATTATAGTGGTAATGGTTTGACTAACCAAAAAATTGACAATCAATTAATTCGTAGTTATGGTTCTTATTTTCGTGCCGACGTTTTAGGTTTGGCAGCAGGAACTTATACGATAACTGTTAAACCGGTTATAAGCGGATCAGAAACATCGGGGGCTACCACACAAAGTTTGACTGTTTTAGCTCATGACCGAAATGGTTTTGCTTTTCAGGGTGGAAGAATACCGGGAGCTTATAATATGGACGGAACGCCCAAAGCTAATGCGGTAATAGTATATGTTAGTGAAAATACTAAAAATACAGTATCTCTAAATGTTACCGGAGCAACCACCAATCCTTGCGTGGGTTTGCAAACCATCTTAGACGGATTTAAAAAAGGAAATGATTCTCGTCCATTAATCGTTCGCTTAATCGGTCAGGTTAAGGATTTGAGCTATATGTTGGCAGGAGATATTGTTGTTGAAAATAAAAGCGGAGCTAATTCGATTACATTAGAAGGTGTAGGAGATGATGCTGTTGCAGACGGATGGGGTATTCGTATTAAAAACGCAGCTAATATTGAAATTCGCAATATTGCAACCATTAACTGTAATAGTGACGAAGGGGATAATATTGGGTTACAACAGGATAATGAATGTGTTTGGGTTCATAACTGCGACTTTTTTTATGGAAATGCAGGTAGTGATGCCGATCAGATAAAAGGGGACGGAGCTTTAGATAGTAAAAGATCAAATTGGGTTACTTTCTCATACAATCATTTTTGGGATTCAGGAAAGTCAAATTTATTAGGTTTAAGTGAAGGGGTTAATCCTGGCTATATCACGTATCATCATAATTGGTATGATCATTCTGATTCCCGTCATCCGCGTGTGCGATTTTATTCGGCACATATTTATAATAATTATTATGATGGAGTTGCCAAATATGGCGCGGGTTCAACAATGGGTTCTTCGTTATTTGTTGAGGGAAATTATTATAGAAATGCCAAATATCCAATGCTGATTTCATTGCAGGGAACAGATGTTTGGAGTAGCTCTAAACAAGCCAATGATCCCGCTAATATGGGAACTTTTTCAGGTGAAAACGGGGGAGTAATTAAAGCGTTCAATAATACTTTTGACGCTGATTTAGCTACAAATAATATGCGTTTTGTGGCTTATGGAGATACGAATCCTTTGTATAATATTTCGGGAAAAATTAGCTCAACGATTGATTTTGATGCTTATGTGGGAGCAACAAGAAGCGAGCAGGTTCCGGCTACGGTAAAATCCTATGCAGGAGCTAATACTTATAATAATTTTGATACCGATCCGTCATTATATGTAAATGCTTTAGTGCCAGATTCGCCGGAAACTGCTAAAACGAAAGTGATACAGTATGCCGGTCGTGTAGGTGGTGGTGATTTTAAATGGACTTTTAATAATAATTCTGATGATACTTCCTCAGCAGTAATTACAGCATTAAAAACAGCTGTTACGAATTATACATCTTCTTTGGTAGCAATACAGGGTGAAACGGTTGTTTCGAGTCAGACTTTAGTAGCAACCACAAATAACAACAGCCAAACCGTGACGAGTGGTTCAGCAATTGCAAGCATTGTATTTACCTGGGGAGGAGACGCCACCGATGCAACGGTTACAGGGTTGCCGGCTTCGGGACTTAGTTTTGTGAAAGATTCCAATGCTAAAACAATTACGATTTCCGGAACTCCTACAGCTAATGTTACTTATTCCATTGCAACAACAGGAGCAACTGGAAATCCGGCTACAGCTACTGGGACAATTACGGTTGTGCAACCGGGTACGACAACAGGAGGAGAGGTTCATAATTTTACAGTGTCAGGAAAAACAAGTAGTTTTTATACCATCACAGGAACTATGAACTCTACCAATGGTTCTCAGACTTATGATGGTTTGACATTGACTTCCCGTTTGAAAATTGAATCAGCAACATCAATTACTTATACAACAACCGGAGTTTCTACTTTGACTTTGGTTTTTGATAGTACTTTTTCAGGAGCTATTAAATTAAATGGAAGTTCATATACTGCAAGTGCTGGTATTGTTATAATTCCTTCTTTAGCTGCTGGAAGTTATTCTATAACTAAAGGAGATCCAACTAATTTGTATTATATTAAAACAGCGTATGATACACCAACCTTAGTAAATCCGAGTATTTCTAATTTTTCTGTAGCTAATAAAACAGTTGGTGATGCTGCATTTAATTTAACAGCTCCTACGTCTAATAGTGATGGAGTATTTAGTTATACTAGTAGTAATACAAGTGTAGCGACTATTAGTGGAAGTACAGTAACCATTGTAGGAGCAGGAACGACGACTATAACAGCAAATCAGGCTGCTACTGCAACTTATGCGGCAGGTAGCATTGCTACTACTCTAACGGTAAATTCAGCAGCTGTTTCTAATCCAACTCCAACATTTTCTAATTTCTCAATTCCTAATAAAACAGTAGGAGATGCTGCTTTTACCTTGACAGCGCCAACATCCAATAGTGATGGAGTATTTAGTTATACTAGTAGTGATACTAATGTGGCAACTATAAGCGGTAGTACGGTGACTATTGTAGGAGCAGGAACAACAATAATTACAGCAAATCAAGAGGCTACTGCAACTTACGGGGCAGGAAGTATTGCTGTTAATTTTATTGTTTCATCAGCTGCTACTTCATCTAAAATGGATGTTTGGGATTTTGGTGCAGAACAATTGGATACATCTTTGTATAATAATATGTTAGATGTAACTACAATTAACGGTTGGTATCCAAGTACTACTGTTGCAGGTTCTATAAGTACATCTAATACGATGCCTACAGCTTTTACCGTAGGTGCATTGTCTTGGGTAGGTAATGCAAGTGATAGATTAAGAACTACAAATACAAGTATTACACGTTACGATGCTAATATTGCGAGTGTAACAAATTATACCGGAAGGGTATATTGTAATGGAACGCCAACACTTTCTTCCGGAGTTCCAACAAATCGATTCATGAGAATTGTTTTGGATAAAGATGATGAAGTAACGATTATAACCAGAACAGATGCGGATGCAGTTCTTAGTTTTGTTGATGAAAATAATCCAACTTTACAAACAGAAACATTAAATGTTTTAGCAGCCGATTTGACTACAACAGCGATTTTTGTAGCTAAAAATTCTAGTACGTTCAAAATTTATTCAAATGGTAAAACCAGTTTCTATAGAATTTTAAGAAAATCGGCTTCAACGTCAACAGTGAGTTTAACTGCTCCAACACTTTCAAATTTTAGTATGGCTAATAAAAAAGTTGGTGATGCTGCTTTTGCATTAACGGCTCCAACTTCAACAAGTGATGGCGCATTTACTTATACAAGTAGCAATACAAGTGTAGCCACTATTAGTGGTAATACCGTAACGATAGTGGGTGCGGGAACAACAACTATTACGGCAAATCAGGAGGCAACCTCAACTTATGCTTCTGGAAGTATAGCTGCAACTTTAACGGTTACTGCACCGCTAACGACTCCAATACTTTCTAATTTTACCATTTCAAATAAAACAGTAGGAGACGCTGCTTTTACTTTGACAGCACCTGTGTCGAATAGTGATGGTACTTTTACTTATACGAGCAGTAATACAGCTGTGGCAACCATCAATGGAAATACAGTTACAATTGTAGGTGAAGGTTCAACAACAATAACAGCCAATCAGGCGGCTACAGTAACTTATGCGGCCGGAAGTATTACGGCTGATTTGACTGTAGTATCAGCGCCTGTTGCTAGTTCTGTTATCTATGATTTTAGGGATGGGGTGATTATTGCCGCCGGGAAAAGTGCTGATAATGTGGTTACTTTGAGTGGAGGAAACTACAAATTACACGGTGCAACTTATGGTCTTAACATGAAAGTCGATGGTCAAATTGATATTGCTGTAACCGGAAGTTGTACGGTTCGATTTCTAGGGTCGCAATATTCTTCATTACAAATGGAAGGTACTGCTACTTCGACAGGAGATTTAGGAACAAAAGCGACTAAAGTGGTTGTAGATCGCGTAGATACTTTTGAATTTGCATATATCGGCGGACCAAGAACTTTACGCTTTAAACTAGTGGCTCCGGGGACTGATTTGTACTTGCCATTACTTGAGATTATACCAAATAATGTTACTATAGCCAAAGCCGATGTTTGGGATTTTGGAGGGGTACAACTTGACGAAGTTTTGTACAATAATAAATTAGATGTAAATACTATCAATGCCTGGTATTCCAGTACTATTACAGCAGGAAGTACAGGTGTTGTATTGCCTTCTTCGTTTACTGCCGGTGATTTAGGATGGGTTGGTGGAACCAATGACCGTCTTAGAACTTCTAATACGGCAATTACCAGATATGATACCAATTTGGGTTCTGGAGCAGCTGCAGGATTTACCGGAAGGATTTATGTAAACGGAACGGCTCAAACAGGGCGTTACTTAAGTTTTAACCTGAAAGAAGACGATGAGTTAACTGTGTTTGCTAATAGTGATGCAGCAGGAAAATTGAACTTTGTTTTTGTTTCAGATGCAAACGTACAATCTGATTTAGTAGAGACTACGACAACTACTACAGAATATAAATTTGTAGCTAAAAAAACAGGTTCATACAAAATATTTGATCCGGTAAATAAACCAAGTTATTACAGAGTATTGCGAAAGTCAGCTACTTATGTTACCGTTTCAGGAGCTATTGATATTACTAAAGCCGCTGATATTCCGGATGGCTACACAGTTGATTTTACAAATGAAGTCGGTAAAACCTGGAGTGCGACAGTTTCTAATGGGAAGTATAGCGTGATAGTTCCGGCTGATTATACTTATACCTTAAGCATTGGAAATGCAAATGGCTATTTGATTACCAGCGGAGATACCTTTGCAGTAACTGCCGATGCAACAACGAATGATATTGCTGTATCTAAAATTACATTATATACTGTAACAGGAAATGTAGCAGGGTTAGGAACGGATATTACTAATTTAAGTCTGAAATATACTCCGGATCCGGCTGCTAATAGTGCTTATGTGCCTGCTTCAGTTGTGAATACTACGACTGCTCAATATTCCGTGAAATTAGAAGCGGGAGTTGCTTATACAATTTCAGGTATCGGAGTTAATGAATATGAAATTTTAGCCAATACAATTACGGCTAATGCTAATGCAACTGCAGATGTTGCTTTTACGTTGAAACCTAAATATAAGGTTACAATTACAGCACCAACTTTGGATGCAACACAATTGTCTAAATTAGGATTGAAGTTTAGCAATAGCAATGAAACAGGTGTAAGCTATACTTTTACTGATGTAAATAATATTAATTTAAGAAACGGTACCTATTCGGTTACAGCTTTAGGTTTAGATGAATATCCTATAGAATTAGCTTTAACTTCTAATTTGGTGGTTTCCAATGCAGCGGTTTCCAAAGAGTTAACATTTAAACCAGTATCGGTTTGGTCTTTTGATGATAAAGTAATTTCAAATGGAACAACAAGTTATAAAGGAATGCTTTTTACAGGTTCGGTAGTTAATGAAATTGCCAAAGGGCATTTGAATGCTGCAGCAGGATCAACCATTTCTGTTCCGGTGTCGCCTAATCAAAAAGTGATAGTTACGTATTATTATGCCGCTAATTTTTCAGTCGCAGGAGGAAATGCGGTAACAACTACCAGCGGAAGTACTTCTCTTTTGGAAAAAACAGAATATGTTTATACAGGAACTTCAGCAGGAAATGTAGTAATTGCTGTAAACGGAACTACCTATTTTACAGAAATATCGGTAGAGCAAATTGTAGCTTACGCTCCGGTAATTACTGTTGGGGTTGATAAAGATTACCAAACCATTAATGCCGCTTTAAAAGCGATTTCCAGAATGGTGCGTACTTCATCACAAAGAGTTTCAGTAGTAATCGATCCGGGGAACTACGAGGAAATGATTGTGGTAAATAGTCCAAATGTAACTTTCAGAAATGCATCGAGTACACCTAGTATCGCCTTAAAAAATAAAGGAGTGGATATTGATGCTAATGCGGTGCGTATTACATCTTACTATGGTTACGGATATAGCTATTACAGTCAGGGGAATGATAATAAATGGAATGCTGAGGTTTTGGCGGTAAACAAAGCGAACAATAGTTATACTTACGAAAATGTGAGTGGTACAACCAATGGTTCTTATTGGGATGCTACAGCGGTAATTGCTGCCAATGGTTTTGAGGCCGAGAATATTATTTTTGAAAATTCATTCAACCAATACATTTCTAAAAAAGAATCTCAGGACAAAGTAGTAATGTGGGCCGTTGGAAACAAAGGTTTACGCCCGACAGATTACGGAAATACTGCGGTTCAAAACAGAAGTTTTGTAGAAAGAGCAGCAGCTATCGCAATTCCAAACGGAGTTGATAAAACTATTTTAAAGAATTGTAGAGTAGTGGGACGTCAGGATTCTTTCTATGGAGGTCAGGGTTCAAGAGTTGCCATTTACAAAGGAGTAATGATGGGGGCTGTTGATTATATTTTTGGAGGAATGACGGCGGTATTCTATAAAACAGATTTTGCAATGAATGTAAGTGATGTTGCCGGAGATGCTGCTTATTTAACAGCTCCGCAACAAAGCAGCGGAAGAGGTTATTTATTGTATGAATGTAAAGTGACGTCTGCTGAACCTGGAGTGGAAACAGCCTCGGCTTACAGAGCAAAACCGGGATATTTCGGTCGTCCTTGGGCGGCTAATACCAGTGAAGTAGTGGTTTATAAAGCAACTGTTGAAACTTCCAATTACCCAGGTTCAGAAGGATTGTCGCTGATTTCTCCGGAAGCTTGGTCTAATTCTTTAAGTGGAACATCTGATAATATTTACGAATTCGGCACGATTGAAAATTCTGGGGTGAATAATTCCGGAAATCGTGCAAGTTGGTCTAAAGTTTTGTCAACTCCGGTTTTAACTGATGGTACTGAAATTACACCATTCAATTTTACCAAAGGAACTGACGGTTGGGATCCATTCCCAATTTTGGAAACTATTACAACTTTGCCAAATAATAATTTTACGGTAAAAGTAAATAGTGCTACTTGTAACGGAATGCAAAATGGTTCGATTGTAGTTTCTTCTAAGGAGCAAACATTGAATTATAATGTGAGTATTAATTTGACGAATCTGACTTTGAACAGTACTGCAGGATATACACAAGCTATTGAAAATCTAGCTGCCGGAGTGTATAATGTATGTTTTACAACGCCGGATATAGCAGGCTATTCACAATGTTTTGAAGTAAAAATCGAAGAGCCTGAGAAGATTGTAGTGAGTTCATTTGTTTCTAAAAATTCTAACACGGTTAGATTAGCTTTGAAAGGAGCTGCAACCTATAAAGTAGCTGTCAATGGTGTAGAAGAAATCGTTTCGGCATCCGAGTATAGTGCTAAATTAACCTCCGGATTGAATACAATTGCTGTAAGTACTGATTTAGAGTGCCAGGGAACGTATAATGAAACTGTTTTTCTTTCAGAAGATATTCAGTATTTTCCAAATCCAACTAGCGGTCCGGTTGAAATATATTTGGCTGGTAATGATGCTCAGGTTAGGGTTCGCGTTTTTGACATGGCAGGAAATAGAATATTTGATATGGAAAAATCCATTGCTGCTGACAGAAATGTAGGCGTTGATTTATCGGCCTATGTTTCGGGAGTGTATCTGGTGGAATTAGAAGGGAAAACAATTAGTAAAACATTTAAAATTGTAAAAAAATGAGAAAATCATTAATTTATTTTGTGCTTTCATTGGCGATTCTGAATACTGCCTGCAGTAATGATAAAAATGATGATAATGAAAACAGCGCTCCTGTAGTGGGAGAGCTTTATCTGGCAAGCCCTTTGGATGCTTCCACCTGCGAAGGTGTCTCGACCTCATCTTCTAAATGTGAGGTGACTTTGAATTGGGAACCAATAAGCGAAAATGAAAGTTATGTGCTTACGGTAACCAATTTGAATACAAACAAGGTGGTGCTTATTCAAAATGATATTAAAACAACGTCTTATAAAATTGTTTTAGAGAAAAAAGTACCTTTTTCCTGGAAAGTTTCTTCAAGAAATAAGGTGACCAAAAAGATAAACTATGAGAGTCCTGTTTGGCAGTTTTATGCTTCGGCAGGAGAAAGTGTTGCTAATTACGCGCCTTTTCCGGCTAGTTTAATTGCTCCAATTCAGGATAAAACAGTTACTGCTGTTGATGGTAAAATAGTTTTGAAATGGGCCGGAGCCGATACCGACGGAGACAGCCTGAAATATACGGTGTACATTGATAAAGTGGACGGAATGCAAACTCCTGCTGCTGAATTGACCAATATTAGCGCAACACAGGCTAGTGTCAACGTAAGTGCCGGAGTCTATTATTGGAGGGTAAAATCTTCTGATGCAAATAGTAGCTCTTTTTCGCAAATTGTGAAGTTTACGGTAAACTAATTTAGTGTTTAAATAAAATTTTGAGTTGAAAAAGCCTGAAGAAATTCAGGCTTTTTTTGTTATAAAAGTGGTTGTTTTGTTTTCTAAGTTGTTGACTTTTTAGGATTTAAAAGATTTTATTAATCAATAATAATGAAATAAATAATCTGATTTTTTTTGTTATTGGTAAAAAAAACTAAAAAAAGTAACAATGTTGTCACCCTAAAATCCTTTTTTCAGAACATATAATTAAATATAACTACAAATATGAAATCGAGCGCTCATTTGATAAATATATTACAAGAAATTGTAAGCAACGGAAGTGTTGATCCTTCCAAGTTTAAATTGCTGTCTCCGGAAGAGCAGGAATTGATTAAGGAATTGGAGGCAAATAACCGACTTCAGGAGGCTTTGGCTTTTGTGGAGTCTATTGATGAAGAACAAAATTGGGAAGAATTCAAAGAGCGAATCCATATTAAGAAGCAACCTATTGTGATTAATTGGAAAACACTGCTTCAATATGCCGCCGTTTTTGTGGCATTGTTGGGTATTGTTGCTGTTTTTCAATTTCAAAATAAAAAAGAAACTAAGGTTGAAATTCCAAGTGATGCTATTCAATTGGTTTTGGAAAACGGAGATATTGAGGTGTTGAGTCCTAATGGTGACAAGCAAATCATTAAGAAAAACGGGGAAGTCGTTGCTTCTCAAAAGGAAAATGAAATTAGCTATCGTTCGGATAAATCAATGGATAAATTGGTGTACAATGAAATCAAAATTCCTTACGGTAAAACCTTTCATATCGCGCTTTCTGACGGAACTACGGTGTATATGAATGCCGGATCTTCGTTGAAATTTCCGGTGCAGTTTATCAAAGGGCACAATAGAGAAGTGACATTGGAAGGTGAAGCTTTTTTTGAAGTAACTAAAGACAAAAAACATCCGTTTGTTGTAAAAACCAGAGGAGTTGATGTTAGGGTTTTGGGGACCAAATTTAATGTGAGTTCCTATAAAGAAGATGCCGAAATCAATACTGTTTTGGTGGAAGGTTCTGTTAGTTTGTCAAATGGAGCTAATCCAAAGCAAAAAACACTTTTAGTTCCGGGTGAAAAAGGAAGCTGGAGTGCCGGAAAGCAGGCTATTGCGGTTGAAAAAGTAGATACCCGAATTTATACCGAATGGATGACAGGAGAAATTGTTTTCAGAAAAGCCACATTCAAAGAAATGGTTACAAAATTAGAGCGCAGCTACAATGTGTCTATTGAAAGTAATAATCAGGCTCTTTTGGATAAGAAATTCAATGCCAGCTTTAATAAGAATATCGAAAGCATTGATGAGGTTTTAGATGCAATGAGTAAGATTCAGCAATTCTCTTATCAAAGAAAAGGCAATGAAATAAAAATAAACTAAATAACCTTTTAACTAACTAAAAATAAATAATTTATGAAATGAATATGTGATTTTTTTATTTAAAAGAAAGACATAAAAAAAATCGGAAAATAGTACCAGTATTTCCCGATTTAGTAATGTGTTTCAAACGACGTATCGAATCTAATCATTTAAAAACGAATCAAAAATATGAAAAAAAACACTAACGGCAGTGGACTCTGTCCGTATTTGCCTAAAATTAGCCTAAAAATGAAATTGACCACCTTGTTATTGATTTTGTCTTTGGTTAGAATCCAAGCAAGTAGTTATTCTCAAAATACCAAACTTTCCTTAAATTTTAAGGAGGCAACAGTGGAACAGGTTTTCAATAAAATCGAAGCGGTTTCTGAATACCGATTCCTTTTTGAAAGCAATCAAATTGATTTGAACAGAAAACTGAGTTTAAGTGTTGAGAAACAAAATATCGCGAATATTTTGAATTTAATGTTTAAAGGAACTAATGTTTCTTATAATGTTAATGACCGACAAATTATTTTGACAAAGTCCAAAGGAATTTCCAATACGGATACCGCCGTAGAGGTTAAAAAAGTAGCCGAACAGGGAATTCAGATTTCCGGTGTCGTTACTGATGCCAGTAATATGCCTGTACCCGGTGTAAATATTATAGAAAAAGGAACTAAAAATGGAGTTCAGACTGATTTTGACGGGAAATTTTCTATAAAAGTAAGTAGTTCAAGTAGCGAATTAGTGTTTTCATTTATCGGTTATGAAACCATTACTAAGGTTGTTGGTAACAGTAAAACAATGAATGTTGTTTTAAAAGATGAGAGTGCCAAATTGAACGAAGTGGTTGTAATTGGTTACGGAACTACTAAAAAGAAAGATTTAACCGGATCGGTTGTTGCAATTACGGGAGAAGAGTTAAGAAAACAGCCTATTTCAAATGTGGCTGAAACTTTAACCGGACGTTTGGCCGGGGTACAGGTAGCTTCAGCGGAAGGTTCACCGGATGCGGATATTAAAATCCGTGTCAGAGGTGGTGGTTCTTTAACTCAGGATGCTTCTCCGTTGATCATTGTAGATGGTTTTCCGGTAAATAGTATCAATGATATTTCACCTTCTGATATTGAGAATATTACCGTTTTAAAAGATGCCTCTTCAACTGCAATTTATGGTTCCCGTGGCGCTAACGGAGTTATTATTGTAACTACTAAATCAGGGAAAGACGGGAAAATATCAGCCAGCTTTAATACATTTTACGGAATTAAAAATTTGGCCAAAACTATTGATGTTTTAAATCCGGAAGATTACGTAAAATGGCAGTATGAATATGCTTTGTTGGCTAAAAGTGATGTGAGCTCTTATGAAAAATATTTTGGTTCCTGGCAGGATTACGATCAGTATATTGGTTTAAAAGGAAACAATTGGCAAAAACAAATTTACGGTCGTACCGGGGAAGTACAGAGCCGTGATTTAGGAATTCGCGGAGGTTCGGATAAAGTTAATTTTAATTTCAATTATGCACATTATGATGAAAAAACCATCATGTTGGGCTCCAAATTTAAAAGAGATAATATCTCTTTAGCGATGAAAGCTAAAGCGACTGATAAAGTTGATATAAATCTTACTTTCCGTTATTCAGATACTCAAATTAATGGTGGTGGTACTAACGAGCAAAATGAAATCTCAGCTTCTGATGCCCGTTTACGTCATAGTGTGGGATATTCGCCAATTCCATTGCCGGGTTTAACTACGGATAATACTGATGAAGCGCTTTCCAGTTATCTGGTAAATCCTTTTGTAGCGGTAGATGATAATCAGCGTTTACAATTGAGAAAGAATTTTAATATGTTGGGAAGTTTTGCCTGGAAAACATTTAAAAATTTTCAATTTAAATCGGATTTAGGATTGGATAACTATAATAATCTGGATTATCGTTTTTACGGTCGTTCGACTTATTATGCTAATAACAGACCGTCAGCCGAAAATCAGGGACTACCTTCTTTGGTGATGAGTGATGAAAAAAGAGTACGTTTTAGAAATGCCAATACTTTAAATTTTGATTTTAAAGACCTGATTGGCGAAAATCATAGATTAAAACTTCTTTTGGGAGAAGAAATGATTGTGTCTCATACCAATGAAGTGACTAGCGAAATTCAGGGTTTTCCAAAAACTTTTGATTTTGAAAGAGCTAAAAATTTAACTTCTCAGGGTACACCTTTAACAGTTGATAATTATTACAGTCCGGATGATAAACTGTTGTCTTTTTTCGGTCGTGTAAATTATGATATTCTGGATCGTTACTTGTTTACGGCTACTTACCGTATGGATGGCTCGAGTAAGTTTTTAGGAAATAACCGTTGGGGATATTTCCCTTCGGCAGCGGTAGCCTGGAAAATTAATGAAGAAAACTTTTTAAAAGATGTTTCCTGGATTAATGCTTTGAAAGTAAGAGTGAGTTATGGTGAAGCGGGGAATAATAATATTCCATCCGGACAAACGATTCAAACGTTTCAGTCTAAAACTACTACTTATGTAAATGATGTGTCTAATTATTGGGCAGCTGCTAATACGATGGTAAATCCTGATTTAAAATGGGAGACTACGGTTACTCAAAACATAGGTCTTGATTTTGATTTGTTCAGAGGAAGAATCACAGGAGCTTTAGAGGTTTATAATAATAAAACGAAAGATTTGTTATTGGAGTTTCCTGTTCCAGGTTCTGGTTATGGATCTCAATTTAGAAATTTTGGTTCCACACAAAATAGAGGAGTTGAGGCTTCTTTAAATTTAGTGGCTTTAGATCATAAAGATTATGGTTTGAATTTCTCTTTTAATATTGGAGTAAATAAAAACAAAGTAACTTCTTTGGGAACCCTGCCATATTATATTGCTAATACAGGTTGGGCATCGACTCAAATTGCCGATGATTTTATTGTAAATATTGGTCAGCCTTTAGGTTTGATGAATGGCTATGTTAGTGATGGAAGATATGAGATTTCAGATTTTAATTATGATGCGGCAACCGGAAAATATACTTTAAGAGAAGGAGTCGCTGATGCAACTGCTATTGTAGGTGTTTTAAGACCGGGTATGATGAAATTGAAAAATATAGACGGTTCTACAGATAATAAAATAACGACTTCAGATAAAAAAATAATCGGAAGAGCTTTGCCAAAACATACAGGTGGTATGACTATTAATGCGAATGCGTATGGATTTGATTTCTCAGCTGCTTTTAACTGGAGTTTTGGAAATGATATCTACAATGCAAATAAAGTAGAGTTCAATACGTCTAATGATAATGGACAATACCGAAATCTATCTACAGTTATGGCTGATGGGAAAAGATGGACAAACCTAGACCCGACTACGGGTGCTTTAGTAACCGATCCGGCAGAGTTGGAAGCTTTAAATGCCAATACAACGATGTGGTCACCTTACTCTAAGAATTTTGTTTTTAGTGACTGGGCGGTAGAAGACGGCTCTTTCTTAAGATTAAACAATCTTACCGTAGGTTATACAATTCCTGAAAAATTAATTGCTAAAACGGGAATTACTAAATTAAGATTTTACGCAACGGGTACTAATGTTTTTGTTCTTACTAAATATTCTGGACCGGATCCTGAAGTTTCCACAAGAAGTAGAACGCCGCTTACACCAGGAGTAGATTACTCTGCGTTTCCTCGAAGCAGACAATTAACTTTAGGATTAAACCTTAATTTTTAATTAAAGAGAATTTCAAAATGAAAAAATATATAATAATTACAGGATTAATTATTGCAGGAATTTTTAGTTCCTGTCAGGAATTGGGTTCCGATTTTTTAGATACCGAATCTACATCCACTTTGGATGAATCAGTGATTTTTTCGGATGCAACTTTAGCTAAAGGAGCCGTAGATGGAATCAAAGATCAGTTTGGACAAACCAACTCTTACAGAGGACGTTTCTTGCCTTATTACGGTTTGAATACTGATGTAGAGTGGAATCTTAATTTAGGTGCTGGTGATGCCGGAGCAGAATTGAGTAATTATGCTGCGACGCCCACTAATACTATTATGAATATTGATCCGGGTTCAAATTTAAATTCTTTGAGTACCTGGGGAATTATGTATTCCGGAATCGAAAGAGCTAATATTTGTATCAGAGGATTGCGTTTATATGGAAATCCACAACCGGGAACTGATACCGGTTATCTTTTAGGTGAGGCTTTAACTTTAAGAGCTATTTATTATGCCGATTTATTGAAAGCTTTTGGGGATGTAGTGGCTCGTTTTGAACCTATTACTACAGAAACTTTATATTTAGCTAAATCAAGTCGTGATGTAGTATATAAACAATTGCTTGCTGATTTGGAAGAAGCAGCCACTTTAGTACCTTGGCCAAATGAAACCTCAAGAACCGTTTCAGTAGAACAGGTAAATAAAGCTTTTGTTAAAGCATTTCGCGCCCGTTTAGCGATGGCAGCCAGTGGTTTTCAAAGATATCCTGATGCAGTTCGCAGAAGCACAGATCCGGATTTATCCGTTGCTAAAATGTATCAGTTAGCTTTAGACGAATGTAGAAGTGTTATCAGTAGTGGTTCGGCGCATTTAGAATCCTCTTTTGAAACTTTATGGAAAAAGTATAACGCTGAGGTGGTAACAGCTGGAGGAGAATCACTTTGGGAAATTCCATTCTCTTCTGGTCGTGGTCGTATGCTGTTTACTTTTGCTGTTAAACATTCCGGAGTAGATCAATTTCAGGCGCAAGGTGCCAGAGGAGGTTCAGCAGGACCGCTTCCAACAGTTTTTTATGATTATGATCAGGCCGATAGCCGTAGAGATGTAACCTGCGTGCCTTATAAGTGGGGTACACCAGTTAACGAAATAGCCAAACAGGAATTGGTAAAATCGGATACCTGGTATTTTGGAAAATTCCGTTACGAATGGATGACCAGAAGAGTAACTTCTACTAATGATGACGGGGTGAATAAAATCTATATGCGTTATGCCGAAGTGCTTTTGATAGCTGCCGAAGCTGCTAATGAATTAGAAGGACCTGCTGCAGCGGCTCCTTATCTGAAAGAAATTCGAAGAAGAGCTTTTGCTTCTGAGGTGCAAGCTGTAAAAGTAGATGCTTATGTAAATACTTTAACTACTAAAGAAGCCATGTTCAATGCAATTGTAAATGAACATAAATTTGAGTTTACCGGAGAAATGGAACGTAAACAGGCTTTGATTCGTTGGAATTTATTGAAAACCAATTTAGAACAGGCTAAAGTCAAAATGACCAACTTTAAAGACCGTGTTGGCGAATATGCCGATGTGCCAACCACTTTGTATTATAAATATAAAGAGGATGGTATTACCTTAGATATCTATGGGTTAAACAGAGGGGAAACTACTAATCCGGGAGCCGCTTATTCCAACTTCAATTGGACCAAGTTTGATGATGAGGCAGCAAAACCAAAGGTTATTAATTTATTCAAAGAAGGCGTTAATCCTGATGACAGACAGTTCTGGCCGATATGGCAGGTTTTCATTACCGCTAGTAATGGAAAATTAGTTAACGATTATGGTTACGGGGACAATTAATTAAATGGACGAAATTATGAACAAAATAAAATATATAGTAAAAGGACTGTTGGCTTCACTTCTTTTAGTGTTGTCCGTAAGCAGTTGTGACAGTTATAATGTCGATTTGATTGACGAATTGTTAGTTGACAGAGCTTTTTCACCAATAGATCTAAAGGCAACTGTTAGAAACCAAACGAATGTGGAGTTAAATTGGACTACCCGTGAGGATGTGGATCATTATGTGGTGGAGTTTAGTGCCGATGATGAAACTTTTGCAACAATTTATAAAACGGTTAATGTTCAGGCAACAGAATTACCGGTAACCGTAGCATTAGAAGGAGAAACCAAATATTCAATTCGGGTAAAAGCAGTTAGCGCCAGAGGATTAGAAGATTCAAAATGGTCGGTGGTTACTGCAACCACACTTTCGGAGCAAATATTTACCAGTATTATTGATGGAGATATTTTGGCTAAAGAAGCTACATTGCGTTGGATTCCTAATAGTAGCGTGACTCAAATAACGATTGCTCCAGGCGATATTACGCATGTAATTACCGCTCAGGAAAAAATGGATGGTGTGGCAACAATTACCGGATTATCAGGTGAAACAGCTTATACCGCCACCTTGTGGAACGGAACTAAAAAGAGAGGTGTGTTGACTTTTACAACCGGAATTGATGTAGGAGATGCGACTTTAATTTCTCCAACTGATGATTTACTGCAAAAAATAGCCGATGCTGCTTCTGGCGATGTTTTAGTGTTGGAACCTGGAGATTATACCGCTCAAGTAGGAACTGTTTCACTGGCTAAATCAATTACATTGAGAGGATTGAGAAGTTTTGATAAACCAAAATTAAAACTTGGTTTTTTAGTGAATCCTGGATTAGCTAATTTAAGTTTGATTGATTTAGATTTAACTGGAAATGCGGCTTATACAGATGTTATTAAGTTTGAAGCAGCTATGACCTGCGGAGATATTTTGATTAGCGGTTGTGAAATAAGAGATTATAATCGTTCCTTAATAACGGTAAATAGTTTAGCTGTAAAAATGAATTCATTTACGGTTGAAAATTCTATTATTTCTAAAGGAACAACAACTAGTGGAGATTTTATTGATTTAAGATCAGGTTTTGTTGCTTCTTTAATGTTGAAAAATAGTACATTTAATGATTGTGTGAATGGACGTGATTTTATCCGGGAAGATAATGGTTCTTCAAATAGTTTTACAGGAACCGGATTAACGTCAAACATTAGCATAGAGTCCTGTACATTGTATTTGCCAAGAATGACAAATTCTAATCGAATTTTGTATGTTCGTCTTGCAACAAATACAAGTACGGTAAATAAAAATTTATTTATAGATACTCCTGCAATTTATTCCAATCAAAGTACAACAACAGATCCTGTTTGTAATAGTAATAATTATTATAATTCACCAAATTTATTTAGCAGTACAATTGCTAAGTATGATAAATCCAGTAATTATACCACACTTGATCCACAGGTTTTAAGTAAAGCTACTGGCGATTTCACCATTAGTAATCAAACCTTAAAAGATAATCTGATAGGTGATCCGCGTTGGATTAAATAACAAATAGAGAATAATCTGCTGAGAGGCATGCGTCAGGCATGCCTCTTTAGTTTAATGACTTTTCAAAAGCGAATATAATTTTTAGCATTTTGAGAAAAGTCAGCTATTGAAATAATAAAAATAATTATGAAAAATATTTTGAAAATAGTGTTTCTGCTGACACTTTTTGCCTGCTCAAAAGATGAAGCAACGGCTAATGAAAACAACAGTAATAACGAGAATAATAATCGGGTGTATGTCTCTTCTGTGGCGATTAGCGGAACAGATATTACTTCCGGAACAACTACGCAACTTTCGGCAACGGTTTTACCGGCTGAGGCAACTTCTAAAACGCTGGTTTGGAGTTCGTCGGATAATAGTATTGCTACGGTTTCGTCAACGGGTTTAGTTACGGCTCTTAAAAATGGAACGGTAACTATTACTGCAACAGCATCGGATAAAAATATAATTAAAGCCACAAAAACGATAACAATTTCGTCTTTTACTACTGCGCCAACATATACTTATACCGTTTCTAACGCAACAGAATTGCTGACTGCTTTGTCCAAAGTAAAAGCGGGAGAAAGCATTTTTCTCAACGGAGGAACTTATACCATGAATGCCAGAATAACACTAAGTGCTTCCGGAAGTGCCGGAAATGAGATAAAAATTCTGGGTCAGTTAGACGGAACCCGAGCTAAATTAGATTTTTCTGCCATGCCTGAAAGTTCTTCTAATCAGGGAATCGTTCTTTCCGGAAGTTATTGGAACATCAAAGGAATTGATATTTACAATGCCGGAGATAATGGTATGCAAATAAAAGGAAGCAATAATACGATTGAATTCTGTTCGTTTTCAGAATGTTCTGATTCCGGTTTACAATTGGATAACGGAGCTTCAAACAATACGATTTTAAACTGTGATTCCTATTTTAATGCCGATTCTTCTTTGGAAAATGCCGATGGATTTGCCTGTAAATTAAATGTGGGAACCGGAAATAAATTTATCGGTTGTCGCGCCTGGCAAAATCTCGATGACGGTTGGGACGGTTATTTGAGAGGAGCCGATAATGTGACTACGACTTATACCAATTGCTGGTCGATTAAGAACGGTTATTTGAAAGACGGAACAAAAGGAGCCGGTGACGGTAATGGTTTTAAAACCGGAGGTAGTGATGATAAATTGTTAAAACATAACGGAATTTACAAAAACTGTATCGCTGCCGGAAACGTGGCAGATGGTTTTGATCACAACAGTAATCGCGGGAATGTCGAAATATACAATTGTTCGGCTTACAGCAATGGAAACAATTACAACTTTAGTTCGACCAATCCATTGGCTAAATTAACGCTTAAAAATTCCTGTGCAATTGGTGCTTACGGAAGTGTTAAAGCCGATGTTTTGGATGTGACTAATAATGGCTGGCAAAATGGATTAGTAACGGATGCTACCGATTTTGAAAGTACAGATATTAGTCAGTTGATTCAGGCTCGAAAAGCAGATGGAAGTTTACCTGACGTGACTTTTATGAAATTGAAAGCTACCAGCGATTTGATTGACAAAGGAGTGGTGATTGACGGAATTCCTTATTTGGGTACAGCTCCTGATTTAGGTGCGTTTGAGTTAAAATAATATGACTTCCTTTTTTTGTATTAATTCAGAAAATAGCCCACGGATGTTACCGATTCTACGGATTATCACAGATTTGAATTTTAAAAAAAAAAATAGTTATGAAAAATCCGTTTTTTATCTGTTCAATCCGTTTCATCCGTGGACGATTATTTAGTCCGTTAAGCGGACCGATTTCTAAATAAAATCTAAACTATTCCTAAAAAGGCAACTATTGAAAAAGTAGTGGTGTTTTTAGGAATAGTTTTTTTAAATTCATCTTTTCTAATAAAGAAATCAAAACGATAAAATGGAAAAAATAAAATGTTGTATTAAAAGTGTGAGCTTAGTGTTTTTGGGGATTCTTTCTTTCCAAAATCTAAATGCCCAATATTTAAAAGGAATTACCCATGTCCGTGATACTTCTTATGCCAATTATAGTGCTTTTCAAAAAACATTGAAATATTACCCCAATTGTACATTGGTACCCGAAGTAGATTCTGATTTGGTGGTTGAGAAAAAAAATGTGGTTTATGCCACTTACGGAAAGCGCAGGATGCTTTTGGATGTTTTTAGCAATAAGCAAAAAAAAGAAAAGCAAACGGCAATTATCATTATTCATGGCGGGGGCTGGCGTTCCGGAAACCGAACACAGCATTATCCGATGGCGCAAAAACTGGCTAGTCTGGGTTATGTGTGTTTCACTCCGGAATACCGACTGTCCACCGAAGCGCTTTTTCCGGCTGCCATTTATGATGTAAAAGCCGTTATTCGTTGGCTACGTGAAAATGCAGCCAAATACAATGTTGATCCCAACAGAATTGTAGCGCTCGGATTTTCTGCCGGTGGCGAAATGGCTGCTTTTATGGGAACGACTGGAAATATGCCTTTATTTGAAGGGGTGGTGACTAATTCCGATTCGCAATCGCAGGTCAATGCCGTGGTAGATATTGATGGAACTTTGTCTTTTGTACATCCGGAAGGTGGTGAGGGTGATGATTCTAAAAATATTTCGGCGGGGACTTATTGGTTTGGCTATTCCAAAAAAGAGCAACCCAAACTTTGGGAAGCTGCTTCTCCCTTAAGTTATGTGAGTGCCCAAACGCCGCCTTTTGTTTTTATCAATAGTTCTGTGGCGAGAATGCATGCCGGAAGAGATGATTTTAGAAAAGTTTTGGATGCAAACGGAATCTATTCGGAAGTGCATGAGTTTGAAAATTCTCCACATTCCTTTTGTCTATTCGAACCTTGGTTTAGTCCTACAATTCAATACATCGATGGATTTTTGAAGAAGGTTTTTAAGAATTAAAAGTAGTTTTAAAACCTGTCCTTAGCTTTCGCAGTCGAGTGTCAAATATTTGAAGAATACGTAAAAAGAAAATCTGTTTGAGCGATAGCGAAATCGAAGATTCGTGAATTCCATAAAAATGATTAGAGTATGAACAGTTATTTTCTTTTAGACCCGAGCCAAAGGCGAACGGAGCGTAGCTAATTCGAAAACTAATTTGACCGACGAGGAAGCGCAAGACTTGAAATCGAAGATTCATGAATACCGAAAAACATTTTTAATGATGAATATTTTTTTGTTTCTTTTTTGATCAAGGCAAATTGAAGATTCAGCGAATACCAAATAAAATAAAAGTTAGATGAGCTAAAAAAGAAAATTATTAATTTAATTTTTCCGTGTAGTAAAAATGTCATTAATAGTGTAGTTGTCATATTTAATGAGTTGAAAATTCTCATTTATATAATAAAAGAGTCAAAAACAAATTTTGTACACAGTTAATTTTTTTGTGTTGGCACGGGCGGAGGGATTCGAACCCCCATCAACGGTTTTGGAGACCGCTATTCTACCCTTGAACTACGCCCGTAGTTTAAGGCTTTGTGGGCGCAAATATAGCCTTATTTGGCAAAATAACTAACGGCAAAGCCAACAATCGCGAATAAAATTGAGTTGTTTTTTATAATCGATTGGTTGCCAGTAAAATATTTTTTAATCCAAAAGAAAGAATTTTTCCAAAGCTGTAATTATTGATTCTGAGTGAAGTCTCCTGACATGCTGTGGTAACGTCCCGCCGGCTTTATGAAGTGGCGGATTTTTGTTACTGATGTTTACAAATATACCGAAAAGTTTGAAAGAAAAAAGTTGAAAAATAGGAGAGAAGTGCAAGCACTAACCTTTCCAAATAAATCCCCAAACCCGCCATTTCATAAAACCGCTGTTAGCTGTAGCCTTTTATTTCAGTTTCAATTTCATCATTATGTCGGTCTGCTCATCATTTCCCAGTTTGAAAATATGTTTGTCAAAAGCTACAAAGCCGTTTTTTTCATAAAATCTTATTGCTCTTGGATTTTGTTCCCATACTCCCAACCAAACATATTCAGAACCTTTCTGTTCAGCAACTTCGATTGCTTTATTATATAGTAATTGGCCAACATTTTTTCCATGAAATTCTTTTAAAACATAGATTCTCTCAATTTCAAGTGCTTTATTGTCTTTCAATTCGGTTTGGGATTCTCCAAAATTGACTTTTAGATAACCAATTACTTCATTATCAATCTTTGCAAAGTAAAACTCAGAATATTCATTGTTTACTTCTTTTATCAATTTTTCGAGTGAGAAATCTTCTTCTAAATAAGATTTCATGTTTTCCTCGGAATTTGAATCTGCAAATGTTTCTTTGAAAGTTTGTCGCCCAATTCTTTGTAATTCCGTTATATCACTTATTGTTATTTTTATAATTTCTATTGAATTCATTTTAAATTGTTTTAATCATTATTTACTATATTCCATTCATAGTTTAGCCAATCGTTGTTTTCTTTTGCACCTAGTTTATTGTAAAATCGTATTCCTCCCTCGTTCCAAGGTGCAACAGTCCATTTTATTTGTCCACAATTATTATTAACCGCTTCTTCTTTAAGAGCCAACATTAATTTTTCGCCAATTTTATGCCCTCTGTATGTTGTGTCTACATAAAGTTCTTTTATGAAAAGCGAAGGTTTGTTTTGTGCTGTAAAAGGCAAATAATAATAAACCAAAATACCTGCTATTTTTTGATTGTCATCTGCAACCAAGCAATAAAAGTCTGGTGGATTTTTTTTAAATCCATTTGCTCTTACTATTTCAGGCGTAATAACAAATGAGTTAATATATTTTTCATAAATGGCTAACTCTTTCATCAGACTCCAGATGCCGCCTGAATCTGATTCTATAGCTTTTCTTATAATTATGTTCATTTACTTTTGAAATATTATTTAATGTGATGATACTGCTTTTAATCCAACAATAGAAGCGATTAAAGTTGTGAGAAATAGAATTCTTAAAAATGTTGCAGGTTCTTTAAAAACCAATATCCCAACAAGAACAGTGCCTACTGCACCAATTCCTGTCCAAATAGCATAAGCAGTGCCTATTGGCAATGATTGTGTAGCTTTAATTAAAAGCCCCATACTAATTACAAGTGCGACTAAAAAACCAGCATACCATAGATACATTTCATTTCCTGAAGTTGTTTTAGCTTTTCCCAAACAAAATGCAAAAGCAACTTCAAATAAACCTGCAATAACCAAAATTATCCAATTCATTATTTTTAACTTTTGGACAAAGGTCTTAATAAGGTTTCAAGAAAAATTTATCAAATGATAAAAAAGGGATTCTATTTAATATTTGTTCTAATACGGCTTAAGCTTACTTGTGTTATTCCTAAATATGAAGCAATGTGTCCAAGTTGGACTCTTTGAATTAAATCTGGATAATTTTTTAAAAGTTCGTTATATCTTTCTGTTGCCGTCCCGAGTTGTCTTGAAATAAGTCTTTCTTCCGCTTTAATAAGTTCTTGCTCCGCGAATTTTCTACCCCAGTTAGCAATTTCTATATTTTCATTGAAAAGATTTTGAAGGTTTTCTGTGTTTAGTTCATAAAGTTCACAATCTTCCAAAAGTTCAATATTTTCATATCCTTTTTGATTGGCAATGTAGCTTTTCAAGGAAGCAATTGTATCTCCTTCTTTTCCAAACGAAAAAGTAATTTCGTTGTCATCAATTCTAGAAAAAGTTCGAGCAATACCTTTTTTGATAAAATAGATGTTTTTCTCAACCTTGTCTGCACGTATTATAATGAGATGTTTTGGAAAACTTACTTCAATAAAATTTTCTTTAAGCACAAGTTTTGATTTGGCTGAAAGTGGATATATTTTATCAAGTATTTGGTCGATATTCATTTTGTTGACAAGGCTGGTTTTAAGGTTACAGCTAACGTTTCGCCGCTAACCGACTGTTGCGAAGCCAGCGAACTGCGTACTGTCTGCTAAGATAATAGTTTTACGTGAAAAATAGAGTAGAAGCCACGAAAATCCAGCAATAGCGGTTAACGGCTGTGTGTGCCCTGCATGAGCAGGACACACGCTGTAAGCTTAGATAAAAATTCGAAAATACAAATTTGGGATTAGAAAACAAATCTTACAGCGTGTTATTTTTCCAGAGGGTGTAAGTCCCTTATGGGCGGATTAACAACCCGAACCATTAGTACGTCGCAAGGTTGTTAACTGTGAAGTTAGAACTGAAGGAAGCGAGACGACAAAAGTCTGTACCGACGAATAGAAATTGCATAAGAGGCATAGCAATAAGGATGAGTATCCACAGCAATACGAAGTCCAAAACAGTGTTCTGAACATGCTAACAAATCAGATTATTGTTATGTAGATGCAGCGGGGATAGATCGAAGGAAAAAGCTCTTACCAGGGGAGGTCTTGGCAACCACGAGTTGGTTAAGTCAAGAAGTCAGCAGAAGTCATAGTACTTGTTAGGAAACGAGCCATAGACAAAGTGGAGGACTCACCAATAAGGAAGGACTGAACGTAAAATGGTTCTTAATTTTCAACGGAATAGCGCAAGTTATAGCCCTGAAAAACGAGAACAGCTTA
>NZ_NASZ01000011.1 GCF_014596575.1 Flavobacterium pokkalii
TTATTTGAAAATTAGCACTTTAAATATACTAGCTTTTGCTTTTTTGTGCAAATATTTTTACGTATTTGTAGTAAAATTATATCGAACTCACGTTATTTAGTTATTTCTTAGCGTAATCTTCTAAAAGAGCTTGTAAATAGCTTTTAGCATAAGGCAATTCTTTTGAAAGCGTATTTTTTTGATTCTCTTTAAACTGAGGTGTTTCGGTGGCTGTTACATACCGCAGGGAACCTTCCGGAGTAATCCACGTCATTCCTTCATTATAACAATAAAAAGCAAATTGCTTTGAAGAAGGATTTAATAAATCTTTTCCCCATTGGAATACGGCAGTTTCTATTCCTAACTGTCCTAAAAGGGTAGGGACGATATCCGTTTGCGAACCTATTCTGGAATTTCTTGTAGCTAATATTTTTTTCGAAATTGCATTTCCGTAAAACAACAGCGGAATTCTGTATTTTTCGAATTGATGAGCATCTTTGTAGAGTTTTGGCAACCTGTTTCCGTGATCAGCAACAAAGATGAATAAAGTTTGGTCATACCAAGGTTGTTTTTTGGCAGCTTCCATAAATTTATGAATACTCCAATCGGTATAATAAGCCGCTTTTCTAAACAAATTAGCCTGTTTTTTATTCATATCTGTTTCCTTTTCAACAGCTTTATCATAAGGTGTTGCAATAGGCGTTTCGAAAGGTTCGTGACAGCTTAACGTAAGAACAGTTGTAAAAAAAGGTGCTTTTTGGCTACTTAAATCATTAATTACTTTTTCGAAAACAACATGATCGTGAGCGCCCCATTTGGAATTTTTATCTTTTTCTTCAAATTCTTCTTCATCGATAATTTTATCAAAAGAAGCGTGTTTCCAATAGGCTTTAAAATTGGCAAATTCCGATTCTCCGCCATAAAAAACAGAGGTAGAATAACCATTCTCTTTTAAAACAGCAGGTAAAGTAGGAAGTTTTTCAAATTTTTGCGGTTCTTTGATTATCGATGAACAGCTTTGTGCCGGGTAACTGCTTAAAATACCAACCATTCCTTTATCGGTTCGGTCTCCCGTTGCATAAATATTCTCGAATAATAATCCTTCATTCGTCATTTTAGAAAAATATGGAGCGACACCTTTTTCTCCGCCTAATGTTTCGATAACATCCGCAGTATAGCTTTCCAGAATAACCAAAACAATATTTGGACGTGTGTTGTCCAGTATTTTTTCCTGTTCCTTTGGATTAGAACGATATATTTCTTTTAAGTTTTTTTGAATGGTTTTTTCATCAAAATAGGAAATACCACCTTGTTCATTTGCCTTATTTGTTTTAATAACATCAAATAATAAATTCCAGGAAGTATTTGTAGCTAAATGATTCAACGGAGCATGAAGTGAATAATAAGCCGCACTTTGATTAATAGGTACCAAATTCCAGCCTCCGCGGATGGCTAAAAAAGTAAGTCCTAACATCAGTAATGAAGCGGTTCCATAACCGGCTGTATGGATTTTTTTTCGGCTAAAATTAAATTTTTCGAACTCTACTGAAGAACGTCTTCCTGTTTTCAAAATGAATTTATAGAGAATAATACCTAATCCAATCAAACTGATTTCTAAGACAAGTGCAAGTATTATTTGGGAATTAGTAACCGACGCCAGCATTTGGGTTGGATAATACAAAAACGACAAAGCATAGGCGTTTAATTTAGAACCCCATTCATGATAAAGTAAGGTATCTGTAACGCTAATTAATCCAACCAAAGCAATTAAAAAATAATTGAATCGGTTGATAAATTTTACCGAAAAAACATGTCCAATTAACAGTAAACCAGGTATTGCAATTAGGTATCCGGCTGCGGATAAATCTAACTTTAAGGCTTCCCAAAAAGCTCTTGATTGTTCTAAAACAGGGTATTCACTATAAACAGCATAATTGTAAACAAGGAATACAATTCTGTGAAGCGTAAAATACAAAAGCCAGAACATCCAAAGACGCAACCAAAAAGTAAGCCGGTAAATTTTTAACATAAATAATAAGTGCGATTTTTTACAAAAGTAAATTATTTTGATACCAATTTGATTTAAAAACTATTGTTTTGATATTTTCTATTTTTCAAAATATCTGATGCAGTTTGGTAAAAAGAAATCGCATCATTCACCAAATCAACTCGTTGTTTTTTCAATGGCTTTTCGTCATAATATAATTGAAAATCCGTTTCAATACCTTCTTTTGGTTTTAAAATCAATTCGTATTGTTTGACCTGTTGTTTTGGCGAAAGGATAGTCAGAACGTTATCTTTGATTAATCCTAAATCCTGATAAGTAGCAATTAAAGCTCGCGGTTTGTAATTGGCCTTCATCACATCCTGACCAAAAAATTTGGACTGATAATTAAAGTTTAATAACCCAAAAAGTGTTGGCATCAAATCTATCTGCGACATCAGTTGACTATAATGTTGCGGCTCAATAAATCCGGGACTGTAAATCATAGCCGGAATGCGGTATTTATCCATTGGCAGTTCTGTTTTTCCGGCACTCGAAGCACAATGATCGGCAACGATAACAAAAACAGTATTTTTAAACCAAGGCTGTTTTTGCGCCATTTCAAAGAATTTCCCTAAAGCATAATCGGTATATTTTACACCGCCTTTTCGTGATTTGGCATCACCCGGAATATCAATTTTATTGTTTGGGTAAGTAAATGGTCTGTGGTTACTCACAGTCATCCAGTGATTGAAAAACGGTTTTCCGGTTTGTGCTTCGGCATTCATCGTCTGAATTGCTTTATTAGCCATATCTTCATCGCAAACACCCCAAATATTAGCAAATGTAATTTCTTCCGGTTTCATTGTTTTTTTATCTACAATCTCATAGCCGTTTCCGGAAAAGAAATCTTCCATATTGTCAAAAAAAGCATCTCCTCCGTAAAGGTATTTTACCTGATAACCTTTGGATTTAAAAACACTTCCGGTTGAAAATTTCTCCTTATTATCTTTTCGTTTTACCACACTTTCACCGGCAGTAGGAGGCAGGCATAAAGTAACAGCTTCTAATCCGCGAACGGTACGGTTTCCGGAAGCATACAAATTGGTAAACACTAAACTTTTGCTTGCTAAATCGTCTAAAAACGGAGTTATATTATCTTTGTTTCCATACATTTTCATAAAATCAGCGCTGTAACTTTCAATGGTAATCAGTACTACATTTTTATGAATTTCGGTACTGTCTGACTGAATGGTTCTTGCTGTAGAAAACCCCTTGATATTGGGGATTTGATTTTTCAATAAAGCAAAAGCTTCTTTTTCCGGTAAAGTTTTGTAAAATTTAAAATAATCTAATTCGCTGTTTACAAAAGCCAGATAAAAACGATAAACCCCATTGGCCTGTAATTCATTTGTAAAAACATTGGTGTCATTTTCGGCTTTCGCCAAATTAGGAACGGCCCAAAGGGATAAACCAAAGAACAGAAAATAAAGTATTGAAATTTGGATTTTTTCAAAAACAGAAGGGATTTTTTCGATATAAATCTTTGATTTTTTGATAATGAAATAACTGATAATTCCGGCTACAATAAATAAAGTTCCAAAAATTGGAACAACCGGATAAGATTCCATGATGTTTCCAATCACTTCATTGGTATAAACCAAATAGTTTACTGCGATAAAATTGTATTTTACTCCAAATTCGTTCCAGAAAAAGAACTCGCTGATGGCATTTTGCAGAATTGCGACAACATATAAAAAGATTACAAATGAAAATAGCCAATACCTGATTTTATCTCTTTTTTGAGGTAAAAATAGTAGCAAAGCAAACAAAAACGTTTTGATTCCTACGAAAATCAATCCCACTTTAGCCAAACCACCGCCATACTCCGTAAGTACTGATTTACCGGATAAAATATATAAAAAAAGTGCAACTAATAATCCTAAATGTATGTAACCAAAAGGTTTTTGGTACTTCCCATTGGAAACAAAAATAAGATACAACCATAAAAATCCACTTGCCAGAATAAATACAAATACATCCGAAACGAGTCCGAATGAAAAAATCTTTAAAATTTCTAATCCTGAAAAAGAAGATTGTGTTATGGGATGAAAAACTAATACAATTCGAAGAATAAGACTAATAGCGACATAAAACAACGTAAGATTGATAAATGGAGCCAGTTTTTTGGTAAAGAACATATTTGGTTTATTTTTTTTGCAAAATTAATTAATTTGATGAGATAAACAGAAATAGCGACCGCTTTATCGTCTTAAGTTTCACTTAAGATTGTTTTATTATGCTAAATAAGTCTTATTTTTAAATTACATTTGATTCTGAATTCCTGAAAAAACTTTAAAATAGTTCCTTTTAATCCGAATAAAAAACATAAAAAATGCACATTTTAATAGTAGAAGACGAAATAGGAATCATGCAATTTCTACAACAGGGTTTGGAGGAAGAAGGATACCAAATTTCAACTGCTTTTGACGGTGCAAGAGGTTTTGATTTATTTCTGGAAAATCATTTTGATTTAATTTTACTCGATTGGATGTTGCCTAAAATGACCGGACTGGAGCTTTGTAAAGAAATACGAAAAAGCAATTCGGCAATTCCTATTTTATTTTTAACGGCTAAAGACACGGTTCAGGAAACCATTGAAGGATTGCAATCAGGAGCGAATGATTACATTAAAAAGCCATTTAGTTTTGAAGAATTAGTCGAACGTATTAAGGTGCATTTCAGAAAACCTAAAAATCCGGACCATCTTACACTTGGTCCCGTTACAATTGATCTTCAGAAACATCAGGTTTTTACCAATGATAAAGAAGTGATTTTAACCCAACGGGAATTTGAACTATTAAGTTATTTGGTTCAAAATAAAGGAAAAGTGTGTACCCGAAATCAAATTATTGAAGATGTTTGGGATATTCATTTTGAATATGATACCGGTGTGATTGATGTTTTTATGAATGCTATTCGTAAAAAATTAAATTTAAAAGTCGAAGAAGATTACATCAAAACCATCAGAGGCGTTGGCTATATCGCAAATGATTAAAAAAATATGCAGAAACTTTCGTTCAAAAACCGAATCGCTTTTCATTACATCATCACGACCGCTTTATTGGTTTTTGTGGTGTTTTTTACTATTTATTCAATTGTAAAGTTCAGTGTTTACAACCATTTGAACAATGATATTTCTAAAGAAGTCGAAAATCATCTGAACGAAATTGCCATTGAAAATAACAATTATCATTTGATTCATTTGAATGAATGGAACGAAAGAGAACATAATACGCTGGATGTAAACCCGGTTTTTATCGAATTTTTGGACAGCAAGAAAAACATCAAAGAAAAATCACCAAATCTTAAAAAAGAAACATTAGGATTTAATGCGGAAATTGAAAACAACCAATTATTTGATTCAAAATTATTGCAACACAAAATTCGCCAAATTCAGGTTCCTATTTACAGCGACTCTAAAATTATAGGTTATTTATTGGTGGCGATGTCGCTGGAAGATGCTTCGATGGTACTTCAAAATTTATCGCAAACCTTATTAATCGCCTATCCTTTAATTCTGATTTTACTCTTCTTTATAGCCCGATTCATTGCCGGGCGCAGTATAAAACCGATTACAGCCATTATTCAAACAGCCGATATTATTACTAAAGATAATTTGAAATCGAGAATTGAATTGCCACAAAAGAAAGACGAATTATTGGTGCTTTCACAAACGATTAACAACTTATTAGACCGGATTGAAAACGCAGTTGAAAAGGAAAGACAATTTACTTCAGATGCTTCCCACGAATTGCGTACACCGCTAACGGTGATTAAAGGAACTCTGGAAGTCTTAATCCGAAAACCGCGCACTCAGGAAGAATATCAGGAAAAAATTAATTATTGTGTTGCCGAAGTGAATCGTTTGAATCATTTGGTTGATCAGTTGCTTTTATTGGCTCGTTTTGAAGATCAGCAGCAATTAGTAAAAAAGGAAAAAGTTAGCTTGAATTTACTTATCCCTGAAGTTTTATCCCGCTTTTCAAATAATATACAATCTAAAAATATTAGTATTTCAGCCGATTTTCAGCAGGATTTTAATGTTATTTCCGATCCTTATTTGATTAGTATTATTTTAAATAATTTGATTTCAAATGCTTTAAAGTATTCCGAGAATAACGGTAAGCTAACTATAAGTTTTTCAGAAGAAAACAATAAAGTAAAATGTACTATTATTGACAACGGAATCGGAATCCCGAAATCGGATTTACAAAAAATATTTCATCAGTTTTACCGATCTAATGCAGGAAAACATCCGGAAATTAAAGGGAGCGGTTTAGGATTAGCGATTGTAAAAAAACTGTGTTTGCTTCTTGCTGTTGAAATAGAAGTTTTGAGTCAGGAAAATTTTGGAACAAAAATAATCTTAAGCTTCCCTTAAGCAAACTCTAAACGTTGTATTATACTTTTGAACTTTAAAAGAATATAAATGTTAGAAAAAATTATAGCTTTTAGTTTAAAAAACAAACTCATTGTTTTATTATTTACATTGGGGATTTTTGGTTTTGGAGTTTATTCAGTTTTCCAAATTTCCATCGGAGCCGTTCCTGATGTAACTAATAATCAGGTGCAGGTAATTACCACTTCCCGAAATCTTTCTACGCAGGATATTGAACAATTTATTACGTATCCGGTTGAAATTGAAATGTCTAATTTGCCGGGTGTTAAAGAAATTCGTTCGGTTTCTAAATTTGGACTTTCAGTAGTTACTATCGTTTTTGAGGATAATCTAGGAACGTATTTACCACGACAATTAATTGCCGAAAAAATAAAATCAGCAGCAGAGAAAATTCCTGAAGGTTTTGGAGCTCCTGAAATGGGACCAATTACAACCGGACTTGGTGAAATTTACCAATATACGCTGGAAGTAAAACCTGAATTTAAAAACAATTATTCTATTACCGATTTGAGAACGCTTCAGGATTGGGTGGTTAAACGTCAACTTTCCGGAATCAAAGGAGTGGTTGAAATTAATACCTGGGGCGGATATTTAAAACAATATGAAGTGGCGGTTTCTCCGGCGCGTTTAAAGGCAATGAATATCACCGTTTCAGAAGTTTTTAAAGCATTAGAAAACAATAACGGAATTGCCGGAGGCGCTTATATCGAAAAAGTCAATCAAAGTTATTTTATCCGTGCAGAAGGAAAGGTAAAAACCCTTGAAGACATTGGGAATATTGTAGTAAAAAACAACAACGGACTTCCGGTTTATATTAAAAATGTGGCTGATGTTCGTTTTGGTTATGCCAATCGTTTTGGAGCTATAACCGGAAACGGAGAAGGAGAGAAGGTGCTGGGACAGGTGATGATGCTGAAAGATGCCAACTCCAAACAGGTAATTCAGGATGTAAAGGAACGTATTACCGAAATTCAAAAAACGTTGCCGGAAGGTGTTTACATTAATGGTTTTTTGGAGCGAAGTGAATTAGTTTCCAAAACTACATTTACTGTTGCTGAAAACTTGATTTTAGGCTGTTTGATTGTAGTTTTCGTGGTAGTTTTATTGTTAGGAAACTGGCGTTCCGGACTTGTGGTTGCTTCAGTTATCCCATTATGTCTGTTATTTGCTATTTCGTTAATGAATATTTTTGGAATTGATGCTAATTTGATGAGTTTAGGCGCTATCGATTTTGGAATTATTATTGACGGAGCTGTAATTATTGTGGAATTTATAGCTTTTCAAATAGCCCATAAATCAAAACATTTAGCGCAAATTCCGGAAGAAGACCGTCAATTAGAAATTGATCAGATTACTTATAAAAGTGCTTCTAAAATGATGAATTCGGCTGTTTTTGGTCAACTGATTATTTTAATTGTTTTTATTCCGATTCTTTCGCTTTCCGGGATTGAAGGAAAAATGTTCAAGCCTATGGCAATGACTTTTAGTTTTGCTTTAATAGGAGCAATGCTGTTCTGTTTTTCTTATGTTCCGGTGGTTTCTTCTTTGTTTTTAAAACCAAAAGAAGAAAATCCGAAATCGGTTTCCAATAAGCTCATAGCTAAATTAAATGAATTTTATTTGCCTATAATCAAATGGGCTTTGGTGAATACCAAAAAAGTTTTGTATGGTTCTGTTGGTTTATTAGCATTGGCAATTGTTTTATTTACAACGATGGGAGGCGAATTCATTCCTACATTAGACGAAGGTGATTTTGTAATTCAACCGGTTTTAAAAACAGGAACTTCTTTGAGTAAAACTATTGAAACCACGACCAAAATTGAAAAAATACTTCGAAAATTTCCGGAAGTAAAACAGGTTGTCAGCCGTATTGGTGCTGCCGAAGTTCCTACCGACCCAATGAGTATGGAAGAAAGTGATGTGATTGTGAAATTAAAATCGAAATCTGACTGGGTTTCGGCTTCAACTAAAGACGAACTGGCCGATAAAATGAAAGAAGCCATTGAAGTGCAAATTCCAAACATGGAAATTGAGTTTACCCAGCCAATTGAAATGCGTTTTAACGAATTGATTTCGGGAACACGTTCGGATGTGGCGGTGAAAGTTTTTGGAGAAAATTTAGATGTTTTGGCTCAAAAAGCCAATGAAATTCAAAAAGCTATTACGCATGTCGAAGGAGCATCAGATGTTATTATCGAAAAAACCGAAGGTTTACCACAAATGAGCGTTCAATATGATCGTTCGAAAGTGGCGCGTTATGGTTTGAATATCGCCGATTTAAACGAATTGATAGCGCTGGGGTTTGCCGGAAAAACTGTTGGAAATGTTTTTGAAGGCGAAAAACGATTTGATTTGGTTATTCGTTTGAATCAAAACAACCGTCATGACATAGAAGATTTGAAAAATCTCTATGTTACAACACCTTCGGGAGAACAAATACCGATGCAGGAATTAGCTCAAATTGAATATAGCGAAGGTCCTGCTAAAATTTCCAGAGATAATACGCATCGTCGAATTGTGATTGGTATTAATGTGAGAAATCGTGATTTACAAAGTGTTGTAACCGATATTCAAAAGATTGTAAATACTAAAATTAAACTGCCAACGGGTTATTATGTGAAATACGGCGGTCAGTTTGAAAATCTTCAATCGGCTAAAAATCGTTTGTTAATAGCCGTTCCGCTGGCATTATTTTTAATCTTTATTCTGCTCTATTTTGCGTTTGGTTCCGTCAAAGAGGCTCTGATGGTGTATTCGGCAATTCCACTTTCTGCTGTTGGAGGGATATTGTTTTTATGGATTCGGGATTTGCCTTTCAGTATTTCGGCGGGAGTTGGATTTATTGCACTTTTTGGAATAGCAGTGCTTAACGGAATTGTTTTAATCGAACATTTTAAAGAACTTAAACATCAGGGCATGACTAATAAGGACGAATTAATTTTAAAAGGAACTACCGACAGGCTACGTCCTGTATTGCTAACAGCTGCCGCCGCCGCTTTAGGTTTTTTGCCGATGGCAATTTCCTCATCTGCCGGTGCCGAAGTACAAAGACCTTTAGCTACAGTAGTTATCGGAGGATTGTTTACCGCAACTATTTTAACTATGATTGTTTTACCGGTTTTGTTTAAAATTTTTGACGGTAAAGAATTTAAAAAACCAAAATTCAAACAAAATAATCCGTTGATTTTATTCACTTTCTTGTTCAGTTCGTCTTTTGTTTTTTCTCAAAATGCAACTGAAGAATTGAATCAGCTGATTACTATTGGAATCCAAAATAACAAAGCTTTAAGAGCTTCTCAGCTTCAGGTTGAAAAAATGAAAAGCAATATCAACAGTGCTTATACTTTTGATAAAACCGTTATTTATTACAATTTTGATCAAAATAATCTGGCATTCAATAATAAACCTCTGAAAGTTTTTGGTGCTCAGCAAAGTTTCTTGTTCCCGACAGTTTACAGTGCTCAAAAGAAATTGAATGTCGCAGAATTTGAACAGCAAAAAGCCGTTTTTGAATTAGAAAAAAATAAGCTGAGTCTGGAAATTTCAAAGTTGTTCTATCAAATTGTGTATCTGCAACATCAGGAAATTTTGTATCAAAAACTGGATAGTTTATATCAAAATTTTGCCAAAGCCAGCAATCGACGTTTTGAATTAGGCGAAAGTAATTATCTCGAAAAAATCACAGCGCAATCCAAAGCCCGACAAATAGCTTTGAAACTAAGTCAGGTAAAAAAAGAGAAAAATGCACAGTATGATTTGTTATATTTTAATCTTCAGTCGGAAGAAAAAATTATCATCAAAACTACTAATATTCAGCCTTTAGAAATCTTAACCGAAAGCTTAAATAAAGATATTTATACCAATTATTATCAATCAGTTACAGATAATTATAAAAATCGTTTGAATATACAAAAGCAAAGTTGGTTACCTGATTTACATCTGGAATATTTTCGAGGAACAAACAAAGGATTATCGCAATCTTTAAATGGTTTTCAAGTGGGAATTGCTGTACCGATTCTATTTTCCGGAAATGTTTCTAAAGTTAAAGTTGCCCAATTAGAATTGGAAAGTTGGGAAGCACAGCAGCAGCATGAAAAAGAAAAAATCAATAGTTTTCTGGAAAGCAAAAAGAATGAATTATTCAAATATCAGGAAGCAATTAATTACTACAATCAGCAAGGAAAAAAACTGGCTGACGAAATCCTGAAAGTAGCAAACATGAGTTACAAACACGGAGAAATTGATTTTTTTCAATACATCCAGAGTCTGGAAAATGCGACTGTGATTGAAATCGAATATCTAGAAAATGTTCTTCACTTTAATCAAACACAATTAGATTATCAATTTTTAAATTTTTAATGATATTATAATGAAAAAATTACTCGCCATATTTATCTTATCCGCTGTTTTTATTTCTTGCAAAGAGCATAAAACAGAAGAAAATGCTGTTGTGGATTCGGATTTGATTTCGGTAACTGATACCCAATTTCAATCCGTCGGAATGGCTATTGGAAATCCTTCTGAACAAAATTTTGATGAAACTGTGAAAGCTTCCGGAAAAGTTGATGTTCCGCCGCAAAATCGTTCTCAAATTACTTCTTTTATAGGTGGTTATGTAAAATCAACTCAACTTTTAGTGGGAGATAAAGTTGTTAAAGGTCAGCCTTTATTAACACTGGAGAACACTGAATTTTTGGATATTCAAAAAGAATATTTGGAAGTAGCTTCGCAAATGAATTATTTAAAATCCGAATACCTTCGTCAGAAAACTTTATTTGATGAAAAAATTACTTCGCAAAAAAATTACCTCAAAGCCGAAAGTGATTTTCAAAGAGCCAAAGGAATGTATCAGAGTTTGAAAGAAAAACTAAAACTTTTAAACATCAATCCTGTAAAAGTAGAACAGGGAAAATTAACTTCTGTTGTTACTATTTACGCTCCAATTTCGGGTGATATTGTAGTGATGAATGCCCATTTAGGCATGCATATTAATCCTTCGGATGTGATTTTGGAAATTATTCAAACGAATCATTTGCATTTAGAATTGGCTATTTTTGAAAAAGACATTTTAAAAATAAAAAAGGAGCAGGATATTTTATTTACAGTTCCGGAAGCTTCTAAAGAAGTTTTCCATGCTAATGTTCATTTGGTTGGAAAATCGATAGAAGGAAACGACCGAACTATTAATATTCACGCACATTTAGACGACAAAATAAAGCAGCAGTTACTAACCGGAATGTTTGTAGAAGCCAGTATTATTGTCGATTCTAAAAAGGCTTTGGCCATTCCTAAAGAAGCTTTGCTAGCTGAAGAAAGCAAAAATTTCGTACTTTTAGTCAATAAACATCAAAATGGTATTTATACTTTTAAAAAAGTTGCGGTTAGCATTGGATCAACATCTCAGGATTATGTAGAAATAATACCAGAGAAACAAATTGATGCGCAATCAAAAATACTAACTAAAGGAATCTATGATGTTGTGAATTAATTTTTTTTTAAAGTTATGAATAATTTAAAAAAACTAAAAGCACAGTTACAAACGGAAGTTGATACCGCTTTTCTTTATGAAAATATAGCAGCTATACAAAATGATGCTAATTTAAGCAAAGTTTTAAATGGTTTAGCTGATATTGAAAAAGGACATGCCAGACAAATTTTTCAAAAAGTGAACGCTTTGGACGCAGATTACCAAATGCCATCGGCTTCCTCCAGAGCCAAAATGCAATTAAAAGCCGGAAAATATTTTGGATATAACAGCATCATTAGCAGCTTGTCTAACACCGAAAGAGAATTTGCTGAAATTGCGATAAAAGATAAAAAAGCCAAAGGCATAAAAACTTCCGGTTTTGAACACAATCATCTAAATATTATTGAAGCGGTTAGTGAAAATGAATCGCTAAATGTTTCCGGAGTTTTGTTATCCAAATTTGAAAGCCGTCATAAATCGGTGGGAGGAAATGCTTTGCGGGCAGCTGTTTTAGGAGCAAACGATGGTTTAGTTTCCAATATGAGTCTGGTGATGGGTGTTGCCGGAGCAGCAGTTTCTAACGATACTATTTTGCTGACCGGAATTGCAGGATTATTGGCAGGAGCCATTTCGATGGCTTTAGGAGAATGGTTATCGGTACAAAGTTCCAGAGAATTAAATCAACACCAAATTGATTTAGAAATGGAAGAAATGGAAGAATCACCGGAAGACGAAAAAAAAGAACTGGTTTTGTTGTATCAGGCTAAAGGAATGAATCAGGAAGAAGCGCAAAAATTAGCCGAAAAAGCTTTTGAAAACCAAGACACGGCGATGGATGCCATTATTACAGAAGAATTAGGAATTGACAAAGAAGAGTTGGGAGGTTCTGCCTGGGAAGCAGCCATAGCTTCTTTTATTTTGTTTTCCATTGGAGCCATAATTCCGTTGTATCCTTTTATTTTTTTGAATTGTAATCAGGCTGTTTTTCTAAGTTTAGGAAGTTGTGTAATTGGTTTGTTTGGAATAGGAGCAGCCATCACTTTACTAACAGCTAAAAGCATTTGGTTTTCGGGATTCAGACAGGTTTTGTTTGGGTTGGCTGCCGCTGCTGTAACTTACGGAATTGGTTCTTTTATTGGCGTTTCTTTGGCGGGATAATTTCCTTGTAGAATCTTCTCAGGGCAAGCATTTTTTTGTTATTTTTATCTCAATAGTGCTAACTAAAAATTTATTATTATGAATGACGCTCATCTTCATTTGCTGGTCAATCACTTTCCAATTATAGGAACTATTTTTGGATTTTTGGTTTTATTAGGTGGTTTGTATTTCAAAAGTACTTCGATTAAAAATACAGCTTATCTTTTGTTTATTATAGCAACTACTTTTACTGTTTTTAGTATGGTTACCGGAGAAGGTGCCGAAAAAATGGTAGAAGATTTGCCTGAAATCGGACATAAAATCATTCATAATCATGAAGAAACAGCAGAGAAATTTGCCATTCTGATGTATTTATTAGGGTGTGCTTCAGTTATAGGGCTTATTAGCAATATTACGCATCATTCTAAAGCGCTTTTCTTTGCTTATAGCATTCTTGTTATTGCAATTGTAGCCGTAATTGTTTCGGTAAAAGTAGGAACTACGGGAGGAGAAATTCGTCACACTGAAATTCGTAATGATATGATTTCTACCAAGATTAATACCGAAGCTTCTTCTACTATTTTTGATAAAGATTAAATGTCATATTAGTTAAATTAAAAATTTGGTTGTAACTATTTAATCGCTTATATTTGCAGCACTAAACAAAAAAGAACATGTTATCAAATCAATTACATCATCATCATTCTTATTATTGCTCTCAAGCGATATGTTAATGGTATGCGTGTAAGTCATCATATTAATAAACCCGTTTGAGTACATCAAACGGGTTTTTCATTGTGTGTTAAGTCCTTTGTACTCAAACACATTCAACAAAACATAAAAAAGTAAAACAATGAGTACGTTAAAAATTGCAATCCAAAAATCAGGCAGATTAAACGAAGACAGTATCCAAATTTTGAAAGATGCCGGAATTTCTATCAACAATGGTATTGATCAGTTAAAAGCAGAAGCCTCTAATTTTCCTTTAGAAGTTTTATACCTGAGAAACTCTGATATTCCTCAGTATCTAATTGACGGAGTAGTAGATATTGCTATTGTAGGAGATAATTTATTGGTTGAAAAAGGAAAAAATATTGAGGTAATTCAAAAATTAGGTTTTTCTAAATGTAAAGTTTCCGTTGCTGTTCCTAAAAATTTTGAATACAATTCGGTAAAAGATTTAGACGGTTTACGAATTGCTACTTCTTATCCAAATACGGTAATTGAGTATTTTAACAAATACGGAATGTCGGTAGATATTCACCAAATTTCCGGTTCGGTAGAAATAGCTCCAAATATTGGACTTGCCGATGCCATTGTGGACATCGTTTCCAGCGGAAGTACCTTGTTTAAAAACAACCTGAAAGAGGTTGAAGTAATTTTGAAAAGCGAGGCTGTTTTGGCTGTTTCACCAAAAGTAAGTCCGGAAACTCAAAAAATCATTGACACTTTAAAATTCCGAATTGACGCAGTTTTAAGAGCTCGTAAATCAAAATATATTTTGATGAATGTACCTAACGACAAAATCGAAGCCGTTAGTAATATTCTTCCGGTTTTAAGAAGTGCAACCGTAATGCCGTTGGCTCAGGAAGGCTGGAGTAGTGTGCACACAGTAATTGACAAAGATACTTTCTGGGAAGTAATCGATCAGTTAAAAGAAGCCGGCGCCGAAGGAATTTTGGTTTGCCCAATTGAGAAAATGGTTTTGTAGAAAAGTTATAGGTTATACGCCTGTCGAATAACTCATAACTCATAACTAAAAAGAAAATGAACAAAATATATAATCCAACAGCCGATTCTTGGGCTTCCATTTTAGAAAGACCCACCAAAACGGTTAACGATATTGAAGGAACTGTAAAAGAAATTTTTGCAGCGATTCAAAAAGACGGAGATTTGGCTGTAGCCAAATATACGACGCAATTTGATGGCGTTTCTTTTGAAAATATCGAAGTTACTACTGCTGAAATTGAGGCTGCCATTGCCAGTTTACCAGCAGATTTAAAAGACGCTATTGCTTTGGCTAAAGCCAATGTTGAAACTTTTCATAAAGTACAACAAACCACTCGTGTTTCGGTAGAAACGGTTGAAGGCGTGCAATGCTGGCAGGAAAAAAGACCGATTCAAAAAGTAGGTTTGTACATTCCTGGTGGAACGGCTCCGTTGTTTTCTACAGTTTTAATGTTGGCTGTTCCTGCTAAAATTGCGGGATGCAAGGAAATTGTTTTGTGCTCGCCTCCGGACAAACAAGGAAACATCAATCCTGCGATTTTATATGCGGCCAATTTATGTGGTGTAACCAAAATTATCAAAGTAGGAGGAATTCAGGCGATTGCCGGAATGACTTTTGGAACAAATTCAATTCCTAAAGTTTATAAAATATTTGGTCCCGGAAATCAATATGTAACGGTGGCTAAACAATTGGCAACGCAATTTGGAGTAGCGATTGATATGCCTGCAGGACCATCTGAACTTTTAATGGTTGCTGATGATACGGCAGTTCCTGCTTTTGTAGCTTCTGATTTATTGTCTCAGGCGGAACACGGAACAGACAGTCAGGTAATTTTAGTTTCTACTTCAAAATCTATGATGGATGCTGTTGAAAACGAAATTCAATCCCAATTAGAAGTTTTACCAAGAAAAGCTATTGCTGAAAAAGCCATTGCTAATTCTAAATTGATTTTTGTTGAGAATGATGAAATTGCTTTGGATTTAATCAATGAATATGGTCCGGAACACTTTATTGTTTGTACGGCTAACAATGATTTTTATGTGGATAATATAGAAAATGCCGGTTCTGTTTTTATTGGTAATTATACACCTGAAAGTGCCGGAGATTATGCTTCAGGAACCAATCATACGTTGCCAACGAATGGTTATGCTAAAAATTATTCAGGTGTAAACTTAGATAGTTTTATGAAATCAATGACATTCCAGAAAATTTCCGAAAAAGGAATCCAAAACATTGGAAAAGCTATTGAAATCATGGCAGAAGCTGAAGGATTGCAGGCACATAAGAATGCAGTGACTTTGAGATTAGCTGAGATAAAAAAAAGAAAATAGAATAGAGAAAATAGAGCAGAGATGATATGTTAAGTAGATTTAATCTATATTCTATTCTCTCTTTTCTATATTCTTTTAAAGATAATAAAGATGAAATTTGATATAAATAATTTAATTCGTGACAACGTAAAGGTTTTAAAACCTTATTCTTCGGCGCGTGATGAGTTTGAAGATTTTGATACTGCCGAAATGGTTTTTTTGGACGCCAATGAAAATCCGTATCAAAATGGAGTAAACCGTTATCCGGATCCGCAACAGGCTAATGTAAAAGTAGCTTTGGGCGAAATCAAAAACCTAAAACCACAACAAATTCTTTTAGGAAACGGAAGTGATGAAGTTTTGGACTTATTGTTCAGAGCTTTTTGCGAGCCAAAAGTGGACAATGTCATTACGTTGCCACCAACTTACGGCATGTACGGCGTTTTAGCTAATATCAATAATGTTGAAAATAAGGAGATTTTATTGACAGCTGATTTTCAGCCACAAGTGGATCAAATTTTAGCAGCGATTACGCCTACAACCAAATTGATCTTTTTGTGTTCACCCAATAACCCAACCGGAAATTCATTTTCTACCGAAAGCGTAACTACTATTTTAGAAAATTTCAATGGTTTTGTAGTAATCGACGAGGCATACATTGACTTTTCAGATAAAGCAAGTTGGTTAGAAAAATTAGACCAATATCCAAATTTGATTATTACCCAAACCCTTTCAAAAGCCTATGGTTTGGCAGGAATTCGTTTGGGAATTTGCTACGCTTCAACTGAAGTAATTGCTGTATTAAACAAAATCAAACCTCCTTATAACGTTAACGAATTGACCCAACAAAGAGCTTTGGAAAGATTAAACGATCAGGAGAAAATCAATAGAGAAATTAGCTCGATATTAACGGAGAGAGATACTTTATTGGATGTTTTAAATCATGTTTCTTTTGTTGAGAAAATCTATCCAACAGAAGCTAATTTCATCCTTATCAAAGTAGATGATGCTAATAAACGCTACGACGAATTAATTGCAAAGGGTATTGTAATTCGTAACAGAACCACACAACCGCTTTGTGAAAACACTTTACGTTTGACTGTTGGAACGTCTGAGGAGAATAAAAAATTGATGGAGGCCTTACAATCGATCTAAACACAAATTTCACAAATTAGCACAAATTTTTAAAAGTAGTCGTAGTAAAAAATAGAGTAGTAAAAACCCAAAAGAAATAGAATTTAAGCAATTTAGAATTTGTGAAAATCTGTAAAATTTGTGTTTTAAAAATAAATAAAATGAAAAAAGTACTTTTTATCGATCGTGACGGAACGATTGTATTAGAACCGGAAGGATATCAATTAGACAGTTTGGAAAAATTGGAGTTTTTTCCAAAAGCTTTTCAATATTTGGCAAAAATTGCTAACGAATTGGATTATGAATTGGCAATGGTAACCAATCAGGATGGTTTGGGAACGGATTCTTTTCCAGAAGATACTTTTTGGCCTACACAAAATTTCATTTTAAAAGCATTCCAAAACGAAGGTGTACTGTTTGACGATATTTTTATCGACCGTTCATTTCCTGAGGATAATGCACCTACACGCAAACCTCGCACCGGAATGTTAACCAAATACATCGATAATCCAAATTACGATTTGGCTAATTCTTTTGTATTAGGAGACCGAATTACCGATGTAGAATTAGCAAAGAATTTAGGAGCAAAAGCCATTTTTCTAAAGCAGGAAGATGGATTAGGTGGAAGTGAAACTTCGGTTGCTCATAATGAATTAGAAGACATCATCGTTTTACAAACGGTTGATTGGAAAAAAATCTATGAGTTTTTAAAATTAGAAGCTCGTACCGCTTCCATCACCAGAAAAACACACGAAACAGATATTTATATCAAATTAAATCTGGACGGAACCGGAAAAAGTAACATTGATACCGGAATCGCCTTTTTTGATCATATGTTGGACCAAATTTCCCGTCACGGACAAATGGACTTAGACATCAAAGTAAAAGGCGATTTAGAAGTAGATGAACATCACACGATTGAAGATACTGCGATTGCACTTGGAGAAGTTTATGCTAAAGCCTTAGGAAATAAATTAGGTATTGAGCGTTACGGTTTCTGTTTACCAATGGACGATTGTCTGGCACAGGTTGCTATTGATTTTGGAGGTAGAAACTGGTTGATTTGGGAAACCGAATTTAAACGTGAAATGGTAGGTAAAATGCCAACCGAAATGTTTTTTCACTTCTTTAAATCATTCTCTGATGGTGCGAAAGCGAACATCAACATCAAAGCAGAAGGCGATAACGAACATCACAAAATTGAAGCTATCTTTAAAGCTTTTGCAAAAGCAATAAAAGTAGCCGTAAAACGTGATACAGAGAAAATGATTTTACCTTCAACAAAAGGAATGCTTTAATATAAGTAGTAAGTTTTAAGTATGAGTTATTAATTTAAAAGGCATTAAAAACTCATACTTAAAACTTAATACTTATTACTTAATAATTAATACTTAAAAAGTGAAAATAGTTATTATCAATTACGGAGCAGGAAATATTCAAAGTATTCTTTTTGCAATAGAAAGACTTGGATATAATGCTGTGTTAACGAATAATCCTGAAGAAATAAAAGCAGCAGACAAAGTGATTTTTCCAGGTGTAGGCGAAGCAAGTTATGCTATGAAAATGCTTAAGGAAAGCGGCTTGGATACTTTGATTCCAACTTTGAAACAGCCTGTTTTAGGAATTTGTCTGGGAATGCAATTAATGTGTAATCATACCGAAGAAGGCAACACCACAGGATTAGGAATTTTTGATGTGAATGTGGTCAAATTTTCTCCAAAAGTAAAAGTGCCACAAATGGGCTGGAATACGATTTATAATCTAAAATCGGATTTATTTAAGGATGTAGCCGAAAAAGAGTATATGTATTTGGTGCACAGTTTTTATGCGCCGCTATGCAATGAAACCATCGCCACAACTGATTATGAAGTTGAATATTCTTCAGCTTTGGAAAATGGTAATTTCTTAGGAACACAATTTCATCCCGAGAAAAGTGGGGATGTGGGAGAGAAAATTTTGAAAAACTTTCTTGAATTAAATCTTTAAATTTCAATAGTAATATTAAAAATCAGCGGAATGAGATTGCTTCGTTCCTCGCAATGACAAAAAAATGAGAATAATACCTGCAATAGACATCATCGAAGGAAAATGTGTTCGTTTGTCCAAAGGTGATTACAATACTAAAATAATTTACAACGAAAATCCGCTTGAAGTAGCCAAAGAATTTGAAGCGCACGGAATTGAGTATTTGCATTTGGTAGATTTGGACGGAGCCAAATCAAGCAAGATTGTCAATTATAAAATATTAGAACAAATTGCAACCCAAACCAAATTAAAAATTGATTTTGGTGGAGGATTAAAAGCCGATTCTGATTTGAAAATTGCTTTCGAAAGTGGAGCAAACCAAATTACCGGTGGAAGTATCGCGGTAAAAAATCGCGAAGTTTTCGAAAAATGGATTGCTGAATACGGTTCAGATAAAATTATTTTAGGTGCTGATGCTAATAACGAAAAAATTGCCGTTTCGGGTTGGCTGGAAGAATCCAATGAAGATTTGATTCCGTTTATTCAGGATTATCAAAACAAAGGCATTCAATATGTAATTTGTACCGATATTGCTAAAGACGGTATGTTGCAAGGACCAAGTTTTGATTTATATTCTAAAATTCTGGATCAGGCCAAAGGTTTAAAATTAATTGCTTCGGGAGGAATTTCAACTTTTGACGAATTACCAAAATTGGCTGAAATAGGTTGTGAAGGAACCATCATCGGGAAAGCCATTTACGAAGGAAGAATTACGTTGAAACAATTGGAAAACTATATATTAAGTTGTAAGTCGTAAGGATTAAGTTTTAAGTATGAGTGAAGATATTATAAAAGTTAAAAGTTTTTCTTTTGCAATTCGTATAGTTAATTTATATAAAACACTAGTTTCAAGAAATGAATATGTTATGAGTAAACAAGTTTTACGCTCAGGAACTTCAATTGGAGCTAATGTTCGTGAAGCAAAAAATGCTGAAAGTAAAGCAGATTTTATTCATAAAATGGGAATTTCTCAAAAAGAAACAGATGAAACTTTATATTGGTTAGAGCTTTTACAAGCAACAAATTATCTTTCGAATGAAGAGTTTATAAGTTTAAATAATGATGGTGTAGAAGTTTTAAAATTGATTAAAAGTATTATTATTACTGCAAAAAACAATCAAAAGAAAACTTAATGCTTCATCCTTACTAATTAATACTTAACTAAAAATGTTAACAAAAAGAATAATCCCTTGTTTGGATATCAAAAACGGAAGAACAGTAAAAGGTGTAAATTTTGTAGATTTGCGCGATGCAGGTGATCCGGTGGAATTAGCCAAAATTTATTCGGATGAAGGAGCTGATGAATTAGTTTTTCTTGATATTTCGGCAACGGAAGAAAGAAGACGAACTTTAGTTGATTTGGTTCGAAAAGTAGCCGCAACAATTAATATTCCTTTTACAGTAGGAGGAGGGATTTCCGCAGTTTCAGATGTGGAAGTTTTGTTGCAAAACGGAGCCGATAAAGTTTCAATCAATTCATCTGCGGTTAAAAATCCACAATTGATTAATGATTTGGCACAAAAATTTGGAAGTCAATGTGTAGTTGTGGCAATTGATGCCAAGCAAATTGACGGCGAATGGATCGTGCATTTAGTTGGAGGAAAAGTACCTACGGAAATTAAATTATTTGATTGGGCAAAAGAAGTGGAGCAAAGAGGTGCCGGAGAAATCTTGTTTACTTCGATGGATCACGACGGAACCAAAAACGGATTTGCTAATGAAGCTTTGGCACATTTATCGACTTTAGTTAATATCCCGATTATTGCTTCGGGCGGAGCGGGAAATATCCAACATTTTGTGGATACTTTTGTAGAAGGAAAGTCTGATGCTGCTTTGGCTGCGAGTGTTTTTCACTTCAAAGAAATTGAAATCAAGACTTTGAAAAAAGAACTTAAAAATAACAATATAGAAGTCAGAATCTAAAATCTGAATTCTAAAATCTAAAATAAAATGGAAATAGATTTTTCAAGACTGGCTCACGGATTAATTCCTGCCATCATTCAGGATAGCGAAACTAAAAATGTTTTGATGCTGGGCTACATGAACAAAGAAGCTTATCAAAAAACATTAGAAACCGGAAAAGTAACTTTTTTTAGCCGTTCTAAGCAACGTCTTTGGACAAAAGGAGAAGAAAGTGGCAACTTTTTAAATTTGGTGGACATCAAAAACGATTGTGATGAAGATACTTTATTGATTCAGGCACAACCTGTAGGACCAACTTGTCACACCGGAGCGGACACTTGTTGGCAAACTCCAAACAAAAATAATTATGGTTTTATTTCTGAATTGGAAGAAACTATTGAATCCCGAAAAGAAAATGCTGATTCTGAGAAAAGTTATGTAGCTTCTCTTTTTGCAAAGGGAATCAATAAAATTGCTCAAAAAGTAGGTGAGGAAGCCGTTGAAGTAGTGATTGAGGCCAAAGATAATGATGAAGAATTATTTTTAGGAGAAAGCGCCGATTTATTGTTTCATTATTTGATTTTGTTACAGGCAAAAGGCTACAAATTAGACGATGTGATTAATGTTTTAAAGAGTCGTCAGAAATAAATAATTAAGAAGATGTCTTCTTTACTCAAACAGTCATTTTCCGATTCAGATATTAAAGAATTAAAACAAAAACATCAGAAAAATAATAAAACTAATTTCATTTTTTTGATCCTTTTTAGTTTTCTTTTTTTAATTAATTATTTTCTGCTAAAGGATGTTTTAAAACACAACGCATATCATTTTATAAAGATAATTTCTCTAATTGTTTTTGGTTTAGTTTTTTTAAAAGCCATAGTAGAAAATAATTATACTCTTGATTTGAAAGATAAAATCAAATATGTTGGAATTGTAAAAGTTAAAAATAAAATATACAATAATGAGAGTGAAAGACCTATCGAACATCGAATACAATTCGATGATTGGAAAATAAACATCATTGATTTTGATGAACAATATTGGAATAAAATAAATGAGAATGATGAATTTTATCTCGAAATAGCTGTTAATTCTGGATATATTTTCAAATTAAAGCGTAATGATGAAGATTTTACAAAAGGAATAAAAAGAATTTAGATTTTATTTAAAGTCCTACAATTTTTAAAGAGTCGTCAGAAATAGCATCAATATTTTGTGTTAATTTATCGTTAGAACGAGTCAATAGGAGATTAAATTTCTGCTATTGACTCGTTTTTACTTTTTCAAAAAAAAGCAATCCGTTATATTTACCACAGAAATTAATCATTTAGAGGCAAGGACTTATGATTTTTGACAAAACACATTTTTCAGAAGATTTAATCGATACAAAAATAGAAACAGGATTACATATAATACTAACTACCGACGAAGATGATTTTCGTCCGGTGTATATTTCCGGAAATTTTAATGACTGGCGTACTCAGGATAAAGATTTTATGATGGAAAAAATGGGTACAGGATTGTATCATTTTAAATTCACTCATGATTTTAATTATCCCGAAACCCTATTGTATAAATTTACAAAAGGCGATTGGAGCGCCGTAGAAATCGATGAAAATGGTGAACGAACAGAAAACCGTTCTACCACGCAGCATACCGGAATACAAAAAGAACACGTTTTTCGCTGGAGAAAAAACTGGCTGCCGTTTAAACCTAATTTTTTACCGCAAATTCAGTTAATTTCCGATGAATTTGAAATTCCGCAACTCAACACCACCCGAAAAGTCTGGGCTTTGTTGCCACATGATTACGATACTTCAAACGAAAATTATCCGGTGATGTATTTGCAGGATGCTCAAAATTTATTCAACGAAAATGCCGAATACGGTAATTGGGAAATTGATAAAAAACTGGCTGTGATGTCCGAATATAAAATTGGAAAAATCATTGTTATTGCTGTCGAACATGCCGAAGAAGACCGTATTAAAGAATACAATGTTGGAAAAACACTTTTAGGAAAAGGACAGGGAAAAAAATACATTAAATTCCTGGTTGAGACTCTAAAACCTTATGTGGACAGTAATTTCAGAACCAAAAAAGAACGGGAATTTACCGGAATTGGCGGAAGTTCCATGGGCGCTTTGGTGAGTATTTTTTCAGGATTGCGTTATCCGGAGGTTTTTGGGAAATTGATGATTTTTTCACCTTCGCTTTGGGTAGATCCTAAGATTAAAATTAAAAATCATGATGATTCTGATGCAACTAAAATCTATCTGTATGCAGGCGGTGACGAAAGTGAAACCATGATTGAACATGTAAAAGCTTTCAAGAAAAGAGTTATAAAAAATGAATTTGTTGATGATAAAATGAAAATTAATCTCAGTATCAATAAATTAGGAAAACATAACGAAGCTTACTGGAGTGACGAATTTCCTAAGGCAATCGAATGGCTTTTTTTTAATACTAAAGACAACTAAATGAAAACCACTGTAATTAATAGCTTAGAAAATTTCTCTGGCACGGTTTTAATTCCTGTTTTCGAAACCGGTATAAAAAACCTGATTCCGATTAAATTTGGCGAAATCAGTATTCCTTCTTCTGTTTTTTATGGAAAAAAGGACAGTAGTTATTTAACGGAACAGGATGGAAATTTGTACTTATTTATTGGCTTAGGAAAAATTATTGATTTTAAAGCGCTGCAAACAATTTTCAGACGAATTGCATTTAAAGAAAAAGACACATTTACTCATGATGTGTCTTTATTTTTACCGGAAGCTTTTACCGAAGAACAAGTTGAAGCCGCTGTTTCAGGGTTGTTTTTAGGAACCTACAATTTAGGACATTATAAAACGAAGGAAGCACATCCGTTTTTAAATCCCGATTTTGAACTTAAAATTCTTTCTTCAAATAATTTTTCTGAATCGATTACAAAAGCTGTAAAAATTGCGAATGCGCAATTGGAAACTTTTGCTTTAGTCGATTTACCTCCCAATAAAATTACTCCTAAATATTTGGCTAATTGGGCTAAGGACAAAGGAAATGAATTGGGTTTTGACGTAAAAATTATTGGATTAGAAGAAGCAATTCAGCAAAATTTAGGTGCTTTTGTGGCTGTTGGAAAAGGCAGCGAAAAAGAGCCTCAATTTGTTATTATGAATTATGTGCCTAAAAATGCGGAAAAAAATCTAAAACATGTCGGATTGGTTGGAAAAGGAATCACCTTTGACACCGGAGGATTAAATATCAAAACCGCCGGAATGGTACACATGAAATGTGATATGGCCGGAGGCGCGGCAGTTTTGGGAGCAATGCACTTAATTGCCGATTTGCAATTACCGGTAAAAGTGACCGCTATTGTTCCCTGTGCCGAAAATGCCGTTGATAATCAGGCTTTTTTGCCCAGCGATGTAATTTACAGTTATAGCGGAAATTCGATAGAAATCATTGATACCGATGCGGAAGGCCGTTTGGTTTTAGCCGACGGAATTTCTTATTTGATAAAAAATTACAATCCCGAATACCTGATTGATGTAGCAACTCTTACCGGAAGCAGCGTGGCAACTTTTGGCTATGAATGCGCTGCTTTGTTTAGTAATAATGAAACTATTTCCAAAGATCTTCAACAAACAGGGGAATCCATTGGCGAACGTTTATGGCCATTGCCTCTATGGGATTGTTATAAAAATGATATTGAAAGCGAAATTGCCGATGTGAAGAATTTTAGCGGAAAACCAGTTGCCGGTGCTATAAGTGCGGCTAAATTTCTGGAATTTTTCACTAAAGAGCATCCGGCCTGGTCACATTTAGATATAGCCGGTGTCGCATTTATTGATGATGAGTTTGCAAAAACAAAACATGCAACTGCGTTTGGTGTTCATTTATTGACTAAATTCATAGAAAAATTATGAATTTATGGAAAACGCTAAAACCTTTGTTTGCATTTCAAATTATTTTAAAGGAGTTGATTTTTTAATTCAATTAAAAAAGCTGGGAAACATTGTTTATTTGGTTACCAGTGACAAATTAAGGAGCAAACCCTGGCCACATGAATTTATAGATGAGATTTTCTATATGCCCGGTTCTGATACAGAATGGAATTTGGAGCATTTGCTACTGGGAATAGAAAATTTAATGAAGTCTAATCCGGTGGATGCGATTGTCGCTTTGGACGATTTTGATGTCGAAAAAGCCACTTATCTGAGAGAAAATCTCCGAATTGACGGTATGGGACAAACTACCGGGCGTTATTTCAGAGATAAATTAGCCATGCGCATGCAGGCTGAAAATTGCGGAATTGCTATTCCTGCATTTTCTTCCTTATTTCACGATGCCGATATCAATACTTTTACAGAGAATGTTTCTCCACCCTGGGTTTTAAAACCCCGTTCGGAAGCTTCGGCTACAGGAATTATCAAGATTTATGATAAGGAAACGCTTTGGGCTCATATCCATGAAATGGGCAATAACCGTTTTAAATATTTAGTGGAACAATTTAAACCCGGAGCCGTTTATCATTGTGACAGTCTGATTGTAAACCATCAACTGCTCTTTAGTATTACTTCTAAATACTTGGCTACACCTATGGAAATTACTCAGGGGGGAGGCGTCTTTAGAACGGCTAATATTCCTTATGATTCTGAAGATGACATTGAAATAAAAAAGATTAACGAACAGGTTTTAAAAGGTTTTGGCTTAAAAAACGGAGTGGCGCATACGGAATTTATAAAATGCCATGAAACCGGAGAAATCTATTTTCTGGAAACTTCTTCGCGGGTGGGAGGTGCTCATATTGCCGAAATGGTCGAAGCAGCTTCAAATATTAATCTTTGGAAAGAATGGGCTAAAATTGAAGATGCTTTGGTTAAAAAACAAGAATATCATTTGCTCAAAATCAAAAAGGAATATGCCGGAATTGTGTTGACTTTATCTAAATACGAACATCCGGATTTAAGTGATTTTTCAGATCCGGAAGTTTGTTTCCTGGTTCCTTTAGAATACCACGCCGGTTTAATTGTAAAATCGAAAAAGCAGCCCCGAGTTGCCGAATTACTAAACGAGTATACCGATCGTTTAATAGCTGATTATACGGTAGTAGTTGAACAAAATAAAGTGACTAAGTTGCACTGATTATTTGTAAACGTATGAGATTTTTTTGCTTTTGCTTATTTGTATTCTTTTTTTCTGCAAAAGAAACGCAGGCTCAACAACTTTTAGGTCAAAAAGAAGTTTCGTTTTCGAGACAGGATAGTTTGCGTGGCAGCATTACAAAAGAAAGAGTCTGGTGGGATGTTAAACAATATCGTTTAGATATAAAAATAAATCCTTTAGACAGCACAATTACAGGTTCTAACACTATTAAGTATAAAGTATTACAGGAATACAATGTGATGCAAATTGATTTACAAAATCCACTAGTGATTGATAAAGTAATTCAGGATAATATTGAATTAAATTTCAACAAAGATGGAAATGCGTATTTTATCCATTTACAATCCAATCAAAAAAAAGGAACTAGCAAAGAAATAACGGTTTTTTATCACGGTAAACCAAAAGTTGCTGTAAATCCGCCCTGGGATGGAGGAATTAGCTGGAACAAGGACAAAAACGGAAAGCCTTTCATTGCTTCTTCCTGTCAGGGAATTGGAGCCAGTATTTGGTGGCCTAACAAAGATCATCTGTATGATGAAGTGGAGAAAATGTATATAAACGTTACCGTTCCGGGAGATTTAACCGATGTTTCTAACGGACGTTTGCTTCGTATTAAAAAACAAAAAGACGGAACCAAAACCTATGAATGGTATGTTTCCAATCCAATAAACAATTACAGTGTGAATATCAATATTGGCGATTATGTTTCTTTTGCTGAAAAATTTAAAGGCGAAAAAGGAATTTTAGATTGTACTTATTATGTTTTGAGAGACAATTTGGCGAAAGCCAAAAAACAATTCAAAGAAGTTCCGAAAATGCTAAAAGCTTTCGAATATTGGTTTGGACCTTATCCTTTTTATGAAGACGGCTATAAATTGGTAGAAGTTCCTTATCTGGGAATGGAACACCAAAGTTCGGTTACTTATGGAAATGGTTTTAAAAATGGTTATTTAGGAAATGATTTAAGCGGAACCGGCTGGGGATTAAAATTTGATTTTATCATTATTCACGAATCCGGACATGAATGGTTTGGTAACAGCATTACGGATGCCGACATTGCTGATATGTGGATTCATGAAAGTTTCACCAATTATTCCGAAAGTCTTTTTCTGGAATATTATTATGGTAAAAAAGCCGCTTCGACTTATATACGCGGACTTAGAAAAAACATTATGAATGACAAACCAATTATTGGAATTTATAATGTTAACCAAGAAGGTTCAACCGATATGTATTACAAAGGGGCAAATATGCTGCACACTTTGCGTCAAATTGTTAATGACGATCAAAAATGGAGAGCGCTTTTAAGAGGTTTAAACAGTACTTTTTATCATCAAATTGTAAATACACAGCAAATTGAGAATTATATCAGTGAGCAAACAAACTTAGATTTAATCTCGTTTTTCAACCAATATTTAAGAGATACCCGAATTCCAATATTGGAATATTATTTTGAAAAAGAGCAATTGTTTTTCCGTTGGACAAATTGTGTTACTGATTTTAATATACCTGTAAAAATAATGGTAAATGATACAGAAAAATGGCTATATCCACAGACAAATTGGAAATATGAAACAAATATTGACAAAAACTCAAAAGTAACTATCAATCCAGATTTTTATGTAAAAGGGATTCATATAAAAAATAAAATAGACTAATTTTATCCTTACTATTTTTAATAGGGACTAATCGAATTTTAATAAAGATGAAAACAAAGTATTTATATCTTTCTTTTTTTTTGATGCTAAGCTTTATCCAGTATAGCCAAAATAGTATTGTAAAAAGAGATGAACAGGAAGTTTACGTTGATTCTGTTGAACTTACGGTTGATACGGTAAGAGTTGCGAGAATAGATCTTGATTCCATTCATTTTAAAGCAACCAATGAAATGCTGGATGAAAACATTTATTGGGAAATTATTCAAAAATCATTGAAAGAAACCAGTAATCAGGAAGATCAGGAAATTTATCTGACTACTGAATTAGAGAAATTATCCCCAAAAGAAATGATTGGTTTTCGATTAAGAACCGATAAATTATTGTTTGATTCATATACTTCTAATTTATGGTGTGCCAATTATATCATCAGTAATGGCGGTGCCGATGACGGTTTCGATTATTTCAGATGTTGGTTAATTTCCCGTGGAAAAGAGGCTTATTATAAAACTTTGGAAAATCCGGATTATCTGGTAAATTTAGTGGACAACGAACCAAAAACCTATGATTTTGAAGGCTTTTGGTATGTTGGAAATAATGCTTTTAAGGAAGTGACCGACAAAGAGGCGGAAGCTTATATAGACTATGAAAATTTTAAAACCACTGATGAAAATTATCCTATTTTAGATTTTAACTGGAATGTAGATGAACCTCAAACGATGGAAAAAGTTTGTCCGGTTTTGTTTAAAAAATTTATGAAAAAGTGACCTAAAAAAGATCAATAATGAACACATTAGCCAACCTCAAAAGTGAGTTAGATCAGGAGTACAAAACCACAAAAAAGTTTATTGAAAATTTTCCGGAAGGGAAAAATGACTTTAGTCCACATGAAAAAAGTTTTAAAATGATGCCGCTTGCCACGCATATTGTGGAAGTTTTTGCCTGGCCGGCAGTGATTTTAGCTACTTCTGAATTAGATTTCGGAAAAAATGAATACAAACCAACTATTCTGAATTCAAAAGAAGAATTGATTAAAAAATTAGATGATGATTATGCCGCCGGAAAAGCAGCTTTGGAAAAAGCATCTGAAGAAGATTTAGAACCCAATTGGGCAATTAAAATGAACGGACAAACCTTAAATGAATGGAACAAATATGGTGCAATCCGACATTCTTTGAACCAAATAACGCATCATCGTGCACAATTAGGCGTTTATTACCGTTTGAACAACATTCCGCTGCCGGGAAGTTACGGACCTTCTGCAGATGACCAAAAATTCTAAATAGTAGCCAGCGAAAAATGATTTTATAAAATTTAAAAGATAAAGACGGAAACAATTATTTTTCAAATAGACCAATTGTTCCACCAACCCAATCTTTGTCTTTATTGTATTTTACGCCAATCATTTCGCCACGGCTCAAGCGAACTAAATTACAAAGCGGAGTGGGAGTGGTATCGTCTTTTTTCCAGACATACAGCATTCGCACTTCGGCTTTTACTTTTCCGTCAGGTGACTGAACAATAGGTAAATAGTTGACTTTTTTCTGAAGAATATACAATTCTTTATCGGTAACAGCTTCAATATCTTCTTTTTTTACATGAAAAATAACACCGGAACCCGAAAAGGAAAACAATGGTTTCAAAACGTAATTTTCTAAATCATCCGGAATTTCCTTTAATTCACTTAACAAAGTAGTTTCTATAAAATATTTGCCTTTGAGCATTGGCAAAATAAATTTACTGATTCGGAAAAACCAATTAGGATGTCCGGCCCATTCGACCTCTAATTCATCAGAAAAACTAAAATTCATTTTTAAATCAGGACGTAAGTCAAGTTCGTCAAAAATCACCCGGTTGTAAATACGTTTGATTCGAATTTCTTCTCCGTTTTCGTTTTTATAAAATAATTTTTTCCCTTTTTTAATGACATCTGTAACGCAAATAAATGGGATTCCTAAATCTCTTTTGCAATAATAAAAATCAATTTTGGTGTTTTGTTTTTCCGGTTCTATTTCTAATAAAACAACATTTTCTTTTGGATGATTATTACAAAAAACAGTTTCTAAATTTTTCAAAAAATCACTCTCATTGATGCTATCTAAAAAAGGCATTAGTTCTTCTAAAAATGGATATTGTTTTTTGAATTTTTCAAATAAATTAATCTGATAATTAAACAAAGAAGGAAATCCTTGCACTTCAATCAATTTAGGAATAACAGCTCCGTTCTCTTCACAAATCCCAAAATCAATTGCTAAAAAAGTGGTATGATTGTCTTCATTAGAAACCCTTTTATTTAATTCTAATGATTTATTTGTTAATATTTTAAAATCATCTTGTTGAATTAAAGCTATAACACTATCACAACCTTCTAACAATTGTTTTTTTAATTCATTAGAAATGAAAAATGGTGTTTCAGCCATCCGAAAAGTAGGCACATAATTAAAATCATCTGCAATATCCTGCTTTAAGGCTTCGTATTTTTCTGTGGTAAATTGCTCGTTGAATAATTTTCTATATTTAGAAATCATACCGTTTTGAATGTTAAAAAAAGGAACACAGATGATACTAATTTAGCAGATTAAAAGAAGTTATTAATTTTTATTTGTGTTAATTTCTTTAATCTGTTTAATCAGTGTTCCGATATTATATTAGTATAAAATAATCAATTAGACATGATTTTTTTAGATTTCATCAGGTCAGTAATGGCTGAACGGAGGAAATTAGGAATCAAAGTTTCGTTAGTGCGATAAATTTTATCATCGTCAACCAAATCTTCAAGCATGTTTCGGAATTTCCTTTTTCCCTTCAATTTTCTAATTTTATCCTTTATTTCTTTATTCCTTAATTGTGACAAAAAACTAATCGGATCAGCTTCCGGATGAAATTGCGTCCCTACCAAATGATCGGTAAAACGTACAGCCATAATCGCCCTTTCATATTGTACATGATCTCTTATTTTTTCCAGTGACAATATTTTAGCCCCTTTTTTGGCAAAAACACTCAATTTAGGTTGTACAACCTGATAATCTCTGGAATCAATCGCGTAGAAAGGATCGTCTAAGCCTTCAAATAACAAATCCTTAAGACCTTCTTTGGTTTTGTGAATCGTCATCACTCCAAAGGAGGTATCGTTTCTTTTGGTAATTTCGGCTAAACCAAAGTGTTTACAAGCCATTTGGAAAGAATGACAAATAAAAAGTACGTGTTTTTTTATGGGATTTTCGTTGTTCCATTTGACAATCGCGTCAATAAATTCAAAGAATTTAACATCCCAACTTCCGTTTCCTTCCAAAGGATTTCCGGGGCCACCCGTAGCAATATAAATATCAAATTTTTCAATTTCAGGTAATTCGCACTTTCCTCTCACGTCAAAAATTTTGAAAGACACAAAAGGAGAAAATCGATTGAGGATGTCAATAATACAACGCATTCCCTGATTAGGTTCGCCATTGTACATATCTAATATTGCGACAGTTATGCTTTTCTTTTTCATTGAATTCAATCCTTAAATTATAACTCAAAGATACGCTAATAATTTAATTTATAAGTCTTTAGTGAATTCAGAAGTGATAAAATCAACTACTTTCTTCAAATCATTTGTTTCTTTAAAAACAGCTAACTGCTTATCGGCACCGGTACCGTTTTTCAAAATTTCATGTACATAATTAACGTGTTCTCTACTACCCAATTCATCTACCACGTCATCAATAAAATCCAATAATTCTAAAACCAGCAATTTCGTTTCTACTTCTTTTTGCAAACCAAAATCAATCAAATTGCCTTCAATTCCATATCGGGCAGCTCTGAATTTATTTTCCTTAATCAAAGCCAAACGATAGGTGTTGAATTTTAAATTCTGAGTATTTAAACGATATAATTTAGCAACAATAGCCTGAATTACCGAAACAATACTCATAGTTTCTTTGACTGTAAGTGCCATATCACAAATTCGAAATTCAATCGTGTTATAAAAAGGGTGCAGGCGTAAATCCCACCAGATTTTCTTTGGATTATCAATACAATTAGTTTTTACCAAAGTTTCCAAAAAATTGTCATAAGAAGCAACAGAATCAAAATATTCCGGCAATCCCGTGCGTGGAAATTTATCAAAAACTTTTGTTCTGAAAGATTTATATCCGGTTTGTCTTCCTTCCCAAAAAGGAGAATTGGTTGATAATGCAAAAATATGTGGCAGGAAATAACAAGCCTGATTGATTAATTTCAACCCAATTTCCCGACTTTCAATTCCTACGTGACAATGCATCCCAAAAATTAAATTGGAACGGGCAGCATCCTGCAATTCGTTAATGATGTTGTGATAACGTGGGTCATCAGTGATTTCCTGATCCTGCCATTTTGAAAAAGGGTGTGTTCCGGCTCCGCCAACAATGAGTCCTTGTTTGTCGGCGAGTTCGACTATTTTAGTCCTTAAAAATTTTATCTCGCACTCGGCTTCTTTTACATTTTTACAAATATTGGTACCAACTTCCACCACCGATTGGTGCATTTCGGCCTTTACTTGTTCGTTTAATAATATTTTTGCTCCGTCAACAATTTTAGATAAATGCGAGCGCAAATCTCTGGTTTCCGGATCGATAATTTGGTATTCCTCTTCAATACCCAGTGTAAAAACAGGTAGTTTTTTCATTCTCTTTCTTTTCTCAATTTCCTTATTTGGCTGCAACAGCCTCCTGCATAAAAGTTCCCCAGGTCAGATTAATTTTTCCCGGTTTTTGTTTTTTTGCCGCTGCGATTGCCATTTTAGCAGCTTCTTCAACTACCCATTCAAAATTTTCTTCTCCAACAGAATTAACATCGGCATCGGGAGCGGGATTTCCAAAATCGATGGCGTAGGGAATTCCATCTCGAACGGCAAACTCGACCGTATTAAAATCATATCCCAGACCTTTACAAAGTCGAATAGTGTAATCCTTAATAGTTGCCAAAAGTTTTTTGTTTACCGGAGGACCGTTGTGAACATAACGCAAATGCGGTTCGTTACGGGGTTCGTATTGCATAATTTTAACCGCCTTACATCCCAGACAATAGACACGGAAATATTCGGTAAAAACAATTTCTTCCTGAAGCAGCATTACTAATTGTCCGGTTTCTTTGTGTTTTTGCCAAAATTCATCCTTGTTTTCCAGTCGATATACATTCTTCCAGCCACCACCGGCATAGGGTTTCATATAAGCCGGAAATTTTACGTAATCGAAAATTCCTTCCCAGTCTAACGGATATTTTAAATTTCTAAAGGAATTAGCATTCGTATCCGTAGGATGTTCTGCTGACGGAAGAATTACCGTGTTAGGCAACGGTACGCCAAGAGTATCTGCCAGAGCATTATTGAAAAATTTATCATCAGCACTCCACCAGAAAGGATTATTAATCACATTAGTTCCCGTTAAAGCGGCATTTTTAAGAAAGGCTCGGTAAAAAGGGACATCCTGAGAAATCCGGTCGATGATTACAGCATATTCGCCGCCTTTATTTTGAACCACTTTATCTATAGAAACCGCCTCAGCAATAATTCCGTCAACGTTTTTTGAATTCACTCTGTCAATAAATGCCTGTGGAAAGGTGTCTTCCATTCCAAAAAGAATTCCAATCTTTTTCATGTTTTTTTCTTTAATACTTTATAATCGAAGTTATTGGTTAATTTGTTTAGCTAAATTGAATTCGGGACAAATAATGCGGAAACATTTCTTTCCACAAAGGCCAGTCGTGTGGTTGATTTTGTCGAATATCCAGCCAGTGTTCCATTTTTTTTGTTGCTAAAATTTTACTCATTTTTAAATTGGCGTCCAGACAAATATCCCAATTGGAAGTTCCCAAAGCGATGTCCATATTCCATAATTCATAATCATTGAGTCCGTGTAAATAATCATCGGGACTGTGATAAAAAACAGTATCATTATAAAAACCATCCAGATAATTTTTGATAGAAAAAATACCGCTCATACTAAACAAATGACTCACATAACCCGGATGCCTGAAAGCAAAATTTGTAGCATGATAACCTCCAAAACTGCAACCAGCCATCACCACTTTTCCAGTTGGGGTATTGAATCGGATTTTTTCAACTATTTCATGACAAATCATTTTGTCATACCAATTGTGATTTTCAATACGGTGTATCGGATGAATATTTTTGTTATAAAAACTGTTTTTATCAATACTGTCCGGACAATAAATCTGGATTAATCCCTGTTCTAAATACCAGCCTGCCGATTCGATTAATCCGCGGTCTTTGTTTTCATAAAAACTCCCCATAGAAGTAGGAAATAAAACCACCGGATAGCCCGCATGTCCAAAAACGAGCATCTCGGTATCTCTGCTCAAATGAGGAGAATACCACTTCAAATAGTTTTCTTTCATAACTTTGCTTTTAACAATTATAAGGAAATAAACGATACTAAATTCATAAATAGAATGTAGTATTTTACTTTTAACAAAAACATAATACTTGCCTTAAAGTTGTTGCAGATAATTCATTTTTGAGCTTCAAAAAATACTTTTTGAAACCAATTATTTAACATTCTGTAAATACCTAAAAAAGACTTCTGTATATTTTTGTAAATAGTAGTCCACAACAGCGTAGTTCTGAAACGGATGGTTAGAAAAGGGGAGGGTAAAACAGTTTTAAAAAGTTTAAAAACTTTGTTTGATTTCGCTTTTTAAAGTTATTCGGCTATACTTTTTTCAAATAGCTGAACCTGATTCTTTAATCTTTCAATAAGTATGTTCATCATGCGTTTGTTCAGACTCGACGAATTTTTAATGTATTGCGAATATTCATCTACCGTAAATAAAGCTATTACCATTCCTTTCAAAACATTTCGAAATTTGATGTCTTTTTGAATTGCATTTTCAATGATAAATAATTTCTTTTCAACGCTTAACGAATAAAAATCACGCTTGTATTTACTGATGTAATTATGAAATGAAGCGATAAATAAATCATTTTGAAGCTTTAATATTGGTCGTAGGACTTCATTTTGAAAAATTTCATCTGCTGAAGATTGGTTACTAACACTTCCTATGGGTTCACCTCTAAACTCTCTTAAAAAACGATCTCTTTGGCTCATGACTTATCTTTTTCTTAAATTTAGAAAAAATATTCAACAAGAAAGCATTCTTTTAATGTAAGTAATTAACAAAGTTATGAGATTTCATACCAGAAAATGGGTTAAGCCCGAAGACTTGAATCCAAATAGAACCTTATTTGGAGGAAAACTTTTATCATGGATTGACGAAGAGTTAGCATTATATTCAATTATTCAATTTGAGAATTCAAAAGTGGTAACTAAATATTTCTCCGAAATAAATTTTACCAGTTCTGCTAAAGAAGGTGATATTATTGAAATAGGAATTGATGTGGTTCATTTTGGAACTACTTCAATTACCTTAGAATGTGAAGTACGAAATATGATGACAAGAGAAACCATTATTACAATTGACAAAGCAGTAATGGTTAATTTAGGACCAGACGGCAAACCTAAAGCACATGGAAAAACAGAAATAGAATTTGTTAAAAACAGATTGTAATAATTGCAACAGATTAAAATTAAAAACAATTAATCTGTTGCAAAATCTATTCAATTAACAATATTTCTTTTCAACATAAAAAGTTCCAAAAGGTAATAAGGAAGCAATCAATATGATTCCAAAATCTTTTACATTCCAATTTTGTGGTGTTTTTAATAAAAAAGCCAAAATAATATAACCAATAAACAATACCCCATGTGACATGCCAATTGGAAACAGCAAACTATGGTAAAGTTCAAAATTATTAGGCTTTATAAAAAGCATATTGGTAAAAAGTACCAAATAAGATATCCCTTCAAGGATGGCAGTTATTTTAAAAGTTTTAAGCATAAGTGATTTATTTTATAGTCAAAAGTAAGTAATAACATTTGTTTTATGGCTATTAACCACTAAAGTAATTTACATTTGCAATCATAAAATTTTTATAATGAGCAAAAGGGATTTAAAAAAGTATTTAGGCGAATTAGACAAAGACCAACTTCAGGAACAACTGATGGAACTTTATGAAAAATTTGCGGTTGTAAAAGAATATTACGACTTTGTTTTTAATCCAAAAGAAGAAAAACGTTTGCAGGAAGCCAAGCTCAAAATTTCCAACGAATATTTTCCGATGGGAAAAACTAAAAAAGCTAAAATGCGTCGTTCAGTAGCCCAAAAGTTCATCAAACATTTTACAACTCTTGGCGTAGATCCTTTTGTTATTGCTGATATAATGCTCTACAATATTGAAATTGCGCAGACTTTTTCGGCAGAAAACTCCATTAAACAGGAAGCTTTTTATAAAAGTATGCTCAATTCTTTTGATCAGGCAGTTCAATTTTTAATTAAAAATGGCATTTTGAGTGAATTTAGAAGCCGTTTGAATGCAATATTTCAGGAAACAATCGAGCAAAAATGGAAAAATAAGAAAGATTTTTTGCAGATTATAGCGCAAATTAACGATTGAGAGGCTTGTAAATCAAATTATTTCAAATTGAGTTAATAATTTAAATTAAATATAACAAGATAACTGTTTTTTAACCGTATTTTTGCAAAAATTCAACAAAAACAAATGTTCGAAAGTACGATAGAAATAGAAAAGGAAGAAAAAAAAGAACTTTATGCTTACCAGCAGGGGGATATCGACGCGATTTTTGAGCGTATTGATAACGGACCTGAAAAACACCATTTATTATACCAACTGCCTACCGGAGGTGGAAAAACCGTAATATTCTCAGAAATAGTTCGCCGTTACCTGTCCAAGCACAATAAGAAAGTTGTGGTACTAACTCACCGAATTGAGCTGTGCAAACAAACTTCTAAAATGTTGAAAGGTTTTGGGGTTAAAAATAAAATTATCAATTCTAAAGTTAAAGATTTGCCGGATCAGGACGAGTTTTCCTGCTTCGTGGCGATGGTCGAAACTTTAAAAAACCGTATTAATGACGAAAAACTGATATTAGACAATATTGGTTTAGTTATTATTGACGAAGCGCACTATAATTCGTTTAGAAAATTATTAAATTCTTTTGCGAATGCTTTTATATTAGGAGTAACGGCAACTCCGTTAAGTTCTAATATAAAATTACCAATGAATCAAAGTTATGACGAATTAATCGTTGGAGACACCATTGGTTCATTAATAGATAAAGGCTTTTTGGCACGCGCCACTACTTACAGCTATGATGTAGGTTTGACTTCATTAAAAGTAGGAATCAATGGAGATTATACCGTAAAATCTTCGGATGATTTATATACCAATACCCTAATGCAGGAAAAATTACTGCATGCTTATACCGAAAGATCTTTAGGAAAGAAAACCTTAATTTTTAATAATGGTATCAATACTTCGTTGTATGTATATGATACTTTCAGAGAAGCGGGTTATGAAATTCGTCACCTGGATAACACCAGCAGTAACGAGGAAAGAAAGGAAATTTTACATTGGTTTAAGCATACGAAAGATGCTATTTTAACTTCGGTTGGAATCTTAACAACCGGTTTTGACGAACCAACGGTAGAAACGATTATTTTAAATCGTGCTACGAAATCCTTGACGTTGTATTTCCAAATGATTGGTCGTGGTTCGCGAAAATTACCTCATAAAGATGAATTTACCGTTATCGACTTAGGAAATAATGCTGCTCGTTTTGGTTTGTGGAGCGAGCCGGTTAACTGGCAACACATTTTTAAATCACCTGAATTTTATTTGGAAAATTTACGTGACGATGCCGAAATCGAGATGTATTTTAAATACAGCATGCCACCTGAATTGAGAGCTAAGTTTCCTAATACCGAAGACGTAACTTTTGATGTAGATGAAGAACATAAATTAGCTATCAAACAAAATTTACGTTCTAAAGTGGTTTTGGATAAATCTCTGGATCAACATGCAATCATGTGTGTCTATAACACCGAAACTTTGCAGGAAGCCAAGTTATTGTCTAAAGAATTAGACGATGATATTGAATGCCGAATTAAGCGTTATGCCAAATGTTTAAGTCAGTGTAGTAAAAACTACCGCGAATGGCTGGTGGATGATTACAAACAAAAATTGACTTTGTTAATCGGGAAAAAGTATCGTGAAAAGATCATGAACGAACCTGATGAAGACGAAGATTAATCATTAAAAACAAAACAAACTAATGTCCAAAAGATTCTCAGATTTAGGAATTTCAGCCACTTTACTTCAATCTTTAAACGATTTGAATATTGTGACGCCTACAGCTATTCAGGAACAGGCGATTCCTTTGCTTTTAGCAAATGAAAATGATTTGGTGGGATTGGCTAAAACGGGAACAGGAAAAACAGCTGCTTTTGGATTACCTATTTTGCAACTCATTGATAGTTCTAAACCGGTAATTCAGGCTGTAATTTTAGTTCCAACCAGAGAATTAGGACATCAGGTTTTTAAAAATTTAGAGGCTTTTGCCCAAAAAACACCGGAAATTTCAATAGCTGCTACTTGTGGCGGAATTCCAATTAAACCACAAATCGAAAGATTGAGTCAGCCTACACATATTTTAGTGGCGACTCCGGGGCGTTTGATTGATTTATTGCAACGAAAAGCCTTAAGTTTAAAAGAAACTCAATTTTTAGTACTGGATGAAGCCGATGAAATGGTAAGTGTTTTAAAAGAAAGTTTAGACGAAATTGTCGCTGAACTGCCTAAAAAACACCGTACATATTTATTTTCAGCAACAATGCCCGGTACCATCAAGCAATTGATTCAAAATTATTTGCATAAAAATGTTGTGCAAATAAGTGCCGAAACAGAAACCCTGACTAATCCGGGAATTGACCATCAGTATATTGTAGTCGATCCGATTGAAAAACTGGAATTTTTAATGCATTTTTTGAATTCCAGAGAAGGCGAACGTGGTATTATTTTCTGCAAAACCAAAGCAGCAGTAAACAAACTGGCTAAAAATTTAGCCATTAATCGTTTTTCTTCAGGCGCTTTACACGGAAGTCTGACACAGGGAATTCGTGACCGAATTATGGAACAATTTCGCGAAGGACATATCAAAATATTAGTCGCAACCGATTTAGCTGCCAGAGGAATCGACGTCAAAGACATTGCTTATGTGGTTCATTATCATTTGCCGGATACCTATGAAAATTATGTTCACCGTAGCGGTAGAACGGCAAGGGCAGGAGCCAGAGGATTAGCGTTAACTGTTATTCAGCCGGAAGAAGAAATAGAAATTGCTGATTTTGAACAGGAATTAGGAATTCAGTTTAAAGTTTTTGCAAAACCTTCAACGTCAAGCATTGAAGATAATAACACTTTGCTTTGGGCGAAACAAATTTTTAAAACCAAGCCCAATCATGAGCTTGATGCCGAACTAAAAACAAAAATTAAAACGGTCTTTCATCATTTAACCAAAGATGAACTGATTGAAAAAATACTAGCGCACCATTTGTTGAATAACAAAAACCAGCCAACAGAAAAACCAGAAAAAAAACAAAAACGAAAGAACTAAAAACAAACAAAGCATCTTTTGACAACGAACAAAAGATGTCATTTTAAAATTGTAAAAATCATGGAAATCGTAATTATCGGAGGCGGTTTTGCAGGAATGAATCTGGCAAAAGAACTATTGAATCAGGATGGAGTACATGTTACTTTGGTTGATAAAAATAACTACAATTTTTTCCCACCACTTATTTATCAGGTAGCAACTGCCTATTTAGAGCCATCAAGTATCAGTTATCCATTTAGAAAATTTTTCGCAGGAAAAAAGAATCTTCAATTTCGTTTAGGCGAATTAATCGAAGTGGTTCCTGCTGAAAACAAAGTGATTCTTAGTAACGGCGAATTAAAATACGATCAATTGGTTTTTGCAACAGGAGCAGAGACGAGTTATTTTGGAATGGAAAATGTAAAAAAGAATGCCATTCCAATGAAAACCCTGAACGATGCCATCGTAATGCGTAATACGCTTTTAAAAAATCTGGAAAAAGCAGCGATTACTAAAGATATTCGTAAACGTCGAAAATTACTAACAATTGTAGTTGCCGGTGGAGGGCCTACAGGAGTTGAAATTTCAGGAATGTTTGCCGAAATGCGTAAAAATATTCTTTTAAAAGAATATCCTGAACTGGAAACTACTGCCAGTAATATTTATTTGGTGGATGGTGCTCCGGCATTGTTGACACCTATGAGCAAGCAGTCTCAGGAAGATACTTACAAAGCTATTACCGATTTAGGTGTAGTAGTAAAACTGAATAATAACGTAGTGGATTATGTAGATGACACTGTTCATTTTGCCAACGGAGAAACTATTCAAACGAAAAACTTAATTTGGGCTGCCGGAGTTACAGCGCGCGAATTTAAAGGACTTCCTGCTGATTCTTACGGACGTGGAAAACGTTTAAAAACGGATGCCTTTAATAAAATTGAAGGAACGGCTAACATTTTTGCTATTGGCGACACCTGTATTCAATTTAACGATGAAGCTTTCCCTGGCGGACATCCGCAAGTGGCTCAGGTTGCTATTCAACAAGGGGTGAATTTGGCTAAAAACTTTAAAAATGCTATGCAACAAAAAGCTTTGGTTCCTTTTAAATATGTTGATAAAGGATCGATGGCTATCATTGGAAAAGCAAAAGCGGTGGTTGATTTACCAAAACCAAAAATGCATTTCAAAGGTACATTTGCCTGGATGATTTGGTTATTTATTCACCTTATTTCGTTGATTACATATCGAAATAAAGTAAAAACATTCTACAACTGGATGATTGCTTATTTCGCCAAAGACAATTCTCTGCGAATGATTATCCGTCCGGATAAAAAAATAAAAACAGAAGATGTTGCAAAATAATTTTCTGCCAGGAATATCAAAACCGATGCAAATTGTATCGGTTTTTTTATGGTCTTTTTTTACTAAAAATCTTCTTTTGAGGAAGTATAGCAAAATAACAGTAGTACAAAAATCTTGAAATCCTGATGAAAGAGGTATCTCGTTAAATTGTCTATTTAAAGCTTTTTTTAACTGGAAGAACAAATCTAAAGGATAGCGCGGAAATTCTTTCCGTGTCCACAAAGATGATTAAATAAAATAATTACTTTGTAGAATTATTGAATGAGATTCCTCCTTCGTCGGAATGACAAACTAGGTGGTTTTTCTTTATGCAAAAAAACATTTTTATAGTAGCTTCAACTTCAATCTTGTCATTCCGACGAAGGAGGAATCTCATCAAGTTACTTACATAAAGCATTGCCTAAGCTTTCTGGAATTACTAAGTGTGATTGCCACGCTATCGCTCGCAATGACTATTAAATCAGTAAAATCTACGGCTAAAAAAAATTTAAATATTAATCAAATAACTCTCTTTGTATATTTTTTGATACACATCTTTACTGAACATATACAATTGAGATGGTTTTTTAGAAACACCTGTTTGTTTTTCATCCAGCGCAATGATGTATTTTTTGGTAATTAATTTTCTTCTGAAATTTCTGTTGTCAATTTCCACGCCCAAGATGGCTTCAAAAGTATCCTGTAATTCTTTTATGGTAAATTTATCCGCCAACAATTCAAAAACAATCGGTTTGTACAATACTTTTTCTTTCAAGTCAGCATAAGCTTCATTGATAATTTTTTGATGATCAAAACCCAGTTCAGGCAATTGATTCACCGGAAACCATTTGGGTTTATAAGGATTGTTTTCCAACTGAAAAGCATCTGTAGGTAACAATACATAATAAGCGATTGTGATGGTTCTTCGGTTGAAATGCTCGTTTTGAGCCCAAATAATATCTTTTTCATTCTTCAAACGATTCGGATCACCAAAAACCTTGAATTGTTTTTTATATAAATGCTCTAAACCGGTCAATTCTTTCAAAACCCGATTAGCCGTATCGTCAATAGTTTCATTTTCAAAAGTGTGAAATCCTCTCAAAACATAATCATTCACCGCAGGAACTTCTGAATCTTCTAATTTTAAAAATCGTTCAATAAGTAAAACATTTAAGGATTTGCTGTTCTTGTCAAATCCAAAAATAACACAGTCAACAGAGATATTAGGGATTATTTCGGTCTGGATATTTAAAGTGGTACTCATTCGTATCAGATATAAATCAGTTTAGTAATTGTACAAATTTAACGATTAATTTTTAATAACAGCTTTCGTATACTTCTTTATTTTTACAAATAAACGTCTAAAAAACGCTATAATAATTAACTTAGAATTTATAATTATTTCAATAGTTATATATACTATATCTGTAATATATGTTTTATAATATTACAAAATATCAAAAAAATTGCCTGTTTTTTTGTTTGATATAAAAATAAAATTATACATTTGAAAAATAATAGTCAAAATGACGTTTAATAAATTTTCATTCTAAAACCAAAAAAGAAGCATGGAAAAAATTAGTAAATTAGGTTATCCTGATGTGGTTAAAAACATTTTTTGGATGATGGTTGTATGTAGTATGATGATGAAAATGAATGCACAAGTGGTGATAACTAATTCTAATTTTTCACTCGGAACTACAGGTCGAATTGGAGTAGGGCTTTCGCCAAACGGAGAAGGGAATATGTGGAAACCTTTAAATCTTTCGGGACAGGGGTCTTTAGGAGGTCGTATGGAACAAACGGATTACATCGATTTATTGCCGGCGATTCATTTTACACCTAAAAAAATTGGTGGCGACAGTACTAATGTTACTTTTCAGGTGCGATTAGGGATGTATTCGGCTAACGGACAATTTGTTGGCAATGTTAGCAGTCGCTCTAATAACGGACTGACTTTTATTCTACCGGAAGCTTATGTAGAAGCAACTAATATTCTGGGAAGCAAATGGTTAGCTTGGGCGGGTTCCCGTTTTCGCAGGTATAATGACATTCACATTAGCGATTATTTTTATTTTGACGACCATTCGTCACAAGGATTTGGGGTAAAATATAAAAATACCGAGTTAACGATGTTAATGCCTGCATCTGCCGATTCCACCAATGTTTATCCTTATAATTACCAAATTACAGTAGCAGGAGCAACAAATCCGGCTATTCGCCAACGTATGGTTTGGATTGGAGAACAAAGTATTCATTTGCAAAATAAAGCCGTAATTAAACTTTTAGGAGAGTTTCACTATGTTTCTAAAAATTCGGGTGAAGCCTCTAAAAATTTCCCCTCTGATAAAGGTTGGGTTGCAGGAATCAAATACAGCAACCCTTTTAAAACGGTTAAACCGGGTTCCTTTAACCAAATTTCTGCCCGTTTCGGTACTGGAATTGCCAATGGAGGAGATAACGGAAACACATTTACCTGGGCTACTTACGGCGCACCGGATGAAAACGGAAAATACACTAATGCGTATTCGTTTACCGCCGTAGAACATTTTCTGTTGAATTTATCCAACAAATTCAGCATCAATGGTTACGGTGTTTTTACCAAAAGCAAAGGTGGCTCGGCAAGCAGCAATACCGACGAATATTTTAACGGAAACCAACTTTATAATCAAAAAACCGATTTTGTCGTAGGTGTACGCAACTTTTTTTATGTGACCAATTGGTTCCATTTAATTCAGGAAGTACATTATGCCGTTAGAAAAGACGGCGACAATCCTGAAGCCAGTATGTGGAAATTTTCATTAGCACCTACCATCGCGCCATTAGGGAATAGAGATCCCTGGAGCCGTCCTCATATTCGCTTAGTGGCTACCGTTACCCGATACAATGATTATGCCCGAGACCATAATTATTCTCCTTTTTTACAAATTAATCAAAAGCGCTGGGGATCTTACATTGGAGTTAAAACCGAATGGTGGCTTTTTTAAAACGTAAACAACTCATTACTTAATAGTTAAATAATAAAACTTAAATCTATTTTTTAATTAAAAGAAACATACAATATGCCTGTTTTTGGAACTTCAATTTTATCATTTATACCTTTCTGGACTGCCGAAGGAGGAGCTTTTGCTATCCAAAAAACCGCCGAATATGGTTTTGATATGCTCGAAATCAATTTACCATATTCTTTAGATTTTGATGCAAAAAAAGTCAAAAAGCAATTGGAAGAACAGGGAATTCTGGGACGTTGTGGTTTTAATTTACCTAAAGATTGCCACATTCCTTTTTACCCGGAAAAAGCGACCGAAACCATCAAAAAAGCAATTGATAAAGTTGCCGAAATGGATGGTGATTTTTTAGGAGGTGTACTGCATTCGGCAATTGGAACATTTACAGGAAATCCTTGTACAAAAGATGAAAAAATAATTGTTAAGCAGGTCTTAAGCGAAATAACCAATTATGCTTCTAAACAAAATATCACAATAGCTATTGAACCTATAAACCGCTATGAAAGCTACGTTTATACTTCGGTAGTTGAAGTTTTAGATACTATTGAAAGCATTGGAAATCCAAATTTAGGATTACATCTGGATACTTTTCACATGAATATCGAGGAGAATAATTTTTACAATCCGGTGATTCATGCCGGTAAAAATCTAAAACACATTCATATTACCGAATCTGACAGAGGAATGACCGGAGAAGGAAACGTGCATTGGGATGATTTTTTCAAAGCTTTAGCCGAAATTAATTATCAGGGGCCGTTGGTTTTAGAGAATTTTTCCTCTCAAATTAGCGAATTAATCGGGCCAACATCTCTATGGAGACCTTCTAAACATAATTCGGAAGATTTAGCCAAAGGAAGTCTGAAATTTATGAAAGATATGGTTAATAAACATTATAAAAACAATTTACACAATACTTTATCACACACAAAATAAGAAACTATGGAGACAAAATTGAAAGCAGTTTGTTTTGGAGAAATCCTTTTTGATGTATTTCTGGAGCATAAAAAAATTGGCGGAGCTCCGCTTAATGTTGCCACCAGACTAAAAGCTCTTGGTGGAGAAGTGGCGATGATTAGCGCAGTAGGGGATGATGCTAATGGTGAAAAATTAACAACTTATCTAAACAATTTAGGAATTAGTACTGATGGAGTTGCTGTAAAAAACAATTATCCAACGGGAATTGTAAATGTAATTTTGAATGAAAAAGGCAACGCTTCATACGATATTCATTATCCGTCAGCTTGGGATAAAATCGAAAATTCTTCGATAAATACCACTATTGTTGAAAATGCCGATTTTTTAGTTTACGGAAGTTTATCCTGCAGAGATGCTGTTTCCAAAAATACTTTAGCCGAATTATTGGCTGTGGCCAAATACAAAATTTTCGATGTCAATCTGCGTGTGCCACATTATACTAAGAAAAACATTCTGGATTTGTTGTATGCTGCTGATTTTATCAAATTTAATGATGAGGAACTTTACGAAATCTGCGAAGGCTTGGGTTCTGAAATTAAATCATTAGAGCAAAATATCATTTTTATTGCCGAAAAAACCAATACCGATACCGTTTGTGTGACCTTGGGAGCTCATGGTGCTATTTTGTATTATAACAAAAAATTCTACCGCAATTCCGGATTCAAAGTAAATGTGGTTGACACCGTAGGTTCGGGAGATTCCTTTTTAGCAGCCTTAATCACGCAATTACTTAGCGGAAATAATCCACAGGATGCCATCAATTTTGCCAGTGCAATCGGAGCAATTGTAGCACAGCACGAAGGAGCAAATCCAGTGATTTCAACTGTGGAAATCAAAGATTTTTTAGATGGTTTTGAACAACAAAAAAGAAATTCTGAAAAACATTTTAACCAATAACCTAAAAACCAACAACATGATGTCACTTGAAAAAACAACCGTCATCGCTGATGAAAATCACGTTCAGGAATTAATTGGGATTAGCCCGCTGGATACCACCGAAAAGAAACATTCTACCGTAAAAAAAATAGCAGTGGTGAGCAAAGAATACGCTTTACAATTTGTTATCATCACGACCTTATTTGCGCTTTGGGGAATTGCCAATGATTTAACCACGCCAATGGTTTCGACCTTTAAAAAAGTAATGCCCGAATTGTCGAATATGCAGGCTTCCTTAGTTCAGTTTGCTTTTTATTTTGGCTATTTTTTTATGGCTTTGCCGGCAGCTTTGTTCATTAGAAAATACAGTTACAAATCCGGAATTATTTTAGGACTTCTTTTATATGCCACTGGTGCATTTTTATTTTATCCGGCGGCTCACTATCAAAGTTATACTTTTTTCCTTTTTTCGTTATGGATTATCACCTGTGGATTAGCTTTTTTAGAAACAACATCGAATCCGTTGATTCTTTTTTTAGGTCATAAAAAAACAGCCACACAACGATTGAATTTTGCACAGGCGTTTAATCCTGTTGGTGCAATTACAGGATTAGTGATGGCGCAGTTTTTAGTGATTAAAGAAATTAAGTCTGATGATTATTCCCCTGAAGCTTTCAAAGCTTTAACATCAACTGAATTAGCCGCTATCAGAGAAAATGACTTAGGTGTTATCAGTATTCCTTATATTGGATTAGGACTTTTTGTTTTGGCAATTTTAATTGTTATTTGTTTCACCAAAATGCCCAAAACACCACACGAAGACAAGATGTCTATTAGTGAATCTTTCAAAAAATTATTTGCCAATAAAAATTACAAATACGGTGTTGTTGCCCAGGCTTTTTATGTGGGAGCACAAATTATGTGCTGGACATTTATTTTTCAATATGTCGATAACATCAACAAAACTTTTGGTTTAGAACTCACAGCAACCTATTATAATATTGCTGCAATGCTTTTGTTTTTATTAGGAAGATGGATTGGAACAGCTATTATGAAAAACACGAATCCTTCTAAAATATTGATGGTATTTGGAATCGGAGGTGTGATTTGTGCAGCCGGAGCCATTGTATTACAAGGAATGCCGGGATTAATTTCACTGATTTGTATCTCTGTTTTTATGTCGATTATGTTCCCAACGATTTACGGAATTGCCTTAAAAGATATGGGCGACGAAGCTAAAATTGGTTCTGCCGGATTGGTTATGGCCATTGTAGGAGGAGCTTTAATGCCTGTTTTGCAAGGAAGTATTTTAGACTGGGGTGGTTCGGGATTCTCGGATATTAAACTTTTCGGATTTATCCCTGAAGTAAATTTTTCGTTTATTTTACCGCTAATTTGCTTAGCTGTAGTAGCCTGGTACGGAAAAACAACTTATAAAACCGCGAAATAAAAAATATTTTTTCAATCATAAAACCGATATAAGCATCAGTTTGTATCGGTTTTTTTTGTTTTTTTGAAAGAAAATATGAATCCGCTAAAAAGGGAAGAAGTAAGGAATAATTAAGGTTGCCAAAATCCATAAAATAATATTCAGCGGAGTTCCTACAACTAAATAATCTTTGAATCGGTAATTTCCGGGAGCATAAATCATCGTGTTAGTCTGATAACCCATTGGAGTCATAAAACTTAGTGAAGCAGCAAAGGCGACTGCCATTATAAAAGGTCGCGAATCAATACCTAATTCAAGTGCGGTTTTGATAGCTATAGGAGTAAGTATTGCTGCTGTTGCATTGTTAGACATAAAATTGGTAGAAAGAAAGGTTAAACCGAAAAAAACCGATAAAAGCACCTGAGGACCAAATGTTCCGAGTGTTTTTACTAATCCTGATGCCAATAATGTTGCCGTGCCTGTTTTTTCCAAAGCGGTTCCAAGTGACAAAATTCCGGCCAACATAAATACAACTTTCCAGTTAATGGACTGATAAGCTTCTTCGGTTTTTAAAAATTTCAGCGCAATTAAAACAGCAACTCCTACAGTTGCCGTGAGTACAATAGGAGCAATATGAAGCGCTGCCGAAGCAACAACAGCAGCAACAATTGAAACAATGTAGAGCATTTTTTTTAAATCAAAAGGACGATGATCTGTTTCCGAAATAATTACTAGATCATCACTTTTTTTCAATTCTATCATCTCTTCTTTAAAAGCCGTAATAAGCAAAACATCTCCGGCTTTTAATTCAACTTTACTAAAACTATCATAAAGGATTTCATCACGATGCCTAATTGCCAAAACATTGGCTTCTTCAAAACGTTGACGAAAATTGTATTCTTTTACCGTAAGATTCTCCATCTTAGAACCACTCGGAATAAGAGCTTCTACTAAAATAAGATCATCTTTGAGCAAATCTTCATCTTCAATCTTTTTATCCGCTTTCAATTTAATGCCTTCATAGTCCAATAAGCTTTTAAGCTTTTCAATATCACAACTTATTTTAAGCACATCATAAGCCTGCAAAACCAGTCCCGGAAAAGGAACTAATGCTTTTTCGTTTCGAATTACCTGAATAATATTAATATCTATAAGCTTGACTAATGGTGATTTTTTTATGGTGCCACCAACAGATTTTGCTTCAGGTAATAAAATAATTTCAGTTACATACTGACTGATTCCGTATTCTTTGGCGAGAGAATTTTCTTCTTTTCGATTTGGAAGTAGCCAACTGCCGAAAAAAGTCATATAAGCGATTCCAACAGCTAAAAAACACAATCCGGCCGGTGCCATTTCAAACATAGCAATAGGCTTAAGACCTTCATTTTGAGCAATACCACTTACCAAAATATTAGTAGAAGTTCCAATGAGCGTACAAATTCCACCAAGCAAAGCCCCGAAAGACAAAGGCATTAATAATTTTGACGGATTAATTCCGGTTTTTTTGGCTACATCTAGCGTTACCGGTAATAAAATAGCCACAACAGCTGTATCATTCATAAAAGCAGAAAGTGTTCCTGAAATAAGCATAAGACTCACCATAGTTAGCAAATAACTTTTTCTACCAATAAGATTAAGTAAAATAACAACTCTGCTTAATGCACCTGATTTATAAACGGCTGCACTTATGGCAAACATTGCTGTTACGGTGATTGTTGCCGGATTAGTAAAGCCCGCAAAACCTTCCTGAGGAGTCAAAATACCGCTAACCATTAATAGAATCATAACAATAACAGACACTGTATCGATACCAAATTTTTCGGTTACGAATAAATACAGCGCCAATACCATGATAACTAAAACGATTATTATTTCTAAGCTCACAATATTTTTTTTAAAATTTCTACTTATAAAAATAAGAAAATAAAGTAGAAATTTCTTTGATTCAGTTTTTACAGTTTCAAAAAATAAAACTAAAAATAATGAAACTGAATATTTAGCAACAAAAGCTGAAGGTTTAATTTATTTGTTGCGATATAATAAAGTTTATGAAACATATATGGATGAAAGAATCAAAAAAAGAGAAAAAACAACCGAAAACTTGGATTCTCAAGCTATTTAAACTTGAACTATAATTTATATTATGTAAAATAGAAAATTTAGTAAATTCTTGAAAACCTTCTACACTCACATTTTATTAAAATTATTTTAGACAAATAGCGTTACAAATAATACACACAAAATACTACATAAAACATTTTTGTAAAACAACTATTTTAGACCAAAACAAATTTATTTTAACTCTTTTATTTATTAATTTTACTGCTATATTTTAGAAAAATCTCATGAATATAATTACCGGACAAATTGCCGATTTTTTAAAAAATTACGCGCCGTTTAATCAGTTGACCACTGATGAATTGACTGAAATTGCTAATAATATTCGCGTAGTTAATTTAGAAAAAAAACAAACTTTATTTAAAATCAATGATTCGCTGCATGATAGCTTTTATGTAGTGGCTTCGGGCGTGATTAATATTTCGGTAATTGTAGATGCCGAAGAAAATATTATAGACAAATGCCATGAAGGAAATATTTTTGGTTTACGACCATTTTTTGCCAAAAATAATTATAAAGTAACGGCTAAAGCCCGTGAAGAAAGTTTAGTTTACGCCATTCCAATTGCTGTTTTCAAACCTTTGCTCGCGAATAATTCTGAGGTCTTAAATTTTTTATTAGAAAATTTTGCCAGCAATTTACCTGAAGACCGTTCTTCAAAAGGTAATTTAGTTTCGGACGGATTTTATTCCGAAAAACAATCGGAAGCACAGTTTTTTCAAACTTTAGCTTATAATACGACGCCACTTTTGGCTACTTCAGACAATACGGCTCAGGAAGTTGCCCAATTAATGGCCGAATCCTTAAAAAATAACGTCATTATTTTTGAAAAAAACGGTCCAATTGGAATTGTCACTCATGCTGATTTGGCTTCTAAAATTGCAACCGGCCGCTACCCGATTAATACTCCGGTTAGCAATATTATGTCTTCGCCTGTAGTTACGGTTCTAGAAAATGTTTCTTTGGCTGAAGCTCAATTATTAATGCTGAAAAACAATGTTACTCATCTATGCGTAACTATTGACGGTACTGATAAATCAACTATTAAGGGTGTAATTTCCGAACACGATTTGATTGCTGCTCAGGCTAGTAACCCTGGTGTTTTAATCAAAGAAATTAAGCGTTCCTTATCGTCTAATGAATTGAAAGAAATTCGTCATCGTCTGACAAATTTGATTCAGTCTTCTATTCAAAAAAATATTCCTTTAACGCATATTACCAATATTTCCAGCGAAATTAATTTTGCAATTTTAAAGCGTGCTGTCGAATTATCCATTTTAGAATTAGGCTCCCCTCCTGCCCGTTATGCCTGGCTGAGTATTGGGAGTCAGGGACGAAAAGAACAACTTTTACTGACTGATCAGGATAGTATTTTGGTTTTTGAAGATGTTCCCCAAAATAAATATATTGAAGTCAAAGATTATTTCTTAAAATTAGGAAAAAAGACCACTGAGACTCTTGAAAAAATTGGATATGAGCTTTGTCCTTTCGGACACATGGCTAGCAACATGTTGTGGTGTAAATCCTTGAGTGACTGGATTAAACAATACAACAACTGGATGAATGCTACAAGAGAAAATACAGACAACTTGAGTAGTATTTTCTTTGATTACGAATTAGTTATCGGGGAGCAAAAAATAGAATCGGCTATCAATAATATTGTTTTTGAAAATGCTAACAACAACTCATTATTTTTTGATTTCTTAGGAAATGATGCTTTGCGAAAAAATTCTCCGCTAAGTTTTTTCAAAAAATTCATTGTGGAAGAAGAAGGCGTTAACAAAGACAAATTTGACATTAAAACCCGTGCTTTAATGCCTCTTATTGACAGTGCCCGACTATTGATTTTGAGTCACGATATTAAAGGGATAAATAATACTTATACCCGATTCAAACAATTAGCTATTGCCGATCCTAAACACTCGGAAGTTTATTTGAATTGTGCCGAAGCTTATTTGTTTTTAACGAAAATAAGGACTTTAGAAGGATTGAAAAATGAAAATTCGGGGCAATATATTAACTTAGAAGAACTGTCAAAAATTGACAGAGAAAAACTTAAAAATGCCCTGATTCCGATGAAAGAATTAGAAGAATTAATCAAAGACACTTTTCAACTTACCCAATTTTCATAATTTATGCTGGACTGGTTAAAACATATCAATAAAGATCACCCTGAATTCTGGAAAGAATATTTAGCGAAATTTTCAAAAAATTCTAAACGCTATGTTATTCTGGCTACGGAATCCACTGGCGATTCACTCGAAAAAGACGTGATTACTTATATTAGTGCTTTTGCGGTGGAAAATGATGCCATTTCCATCAAAGACAGTTTTGAAACTATTTTGTTGCAATATCGCTTTTTGCATGACAATCATTTGTCTAACGAATATATTATTGAAAGCAGACTTTTAAAATTATCAGAGCCCGAAGCTTTAAAAACTTTTGTGGAATATTTAGGAAACGGAATTATTGTAGGTCACCAAATTGAAAAAGACATGGCGATGATTAATGCTACATTAGAGCGACTGGAATGCGGAAAACTGCGTAATGAGGCGTTGGATATTGCTATAATGCACCGAAAACTACATGAAATTCCTGAAGATAAAGGTTTTTCACTGGACGAACTTTCCGATTATTACAAAATTCAAAAACCAGAAGGCGAATCCGTAACGGAAAAAGCATATAAAATTGCTCTGCTCTTCTTAAAATTAAAACACAAATTAGGGTTAAAATAAAAAAAGCGGCTTAAAAATTGAAGCCGCTTTTTGTTTGTATTAGATTTTTCCGTCTTGAATTACTTCAATAATTTCCGGATTTAATAAGGTACTTGTATCTCCGTAATCTGTAAAATTACCTTCGGCAATTTTTCTAAGAATACGTCGCATAATTTTTCCGGAACGGGTTTTTGGTAAACCTGAAACAAATTGAATTTTGTCAATTTTAGCGATTGGTCCCACGTGGTCAGAAATATACTGATTGATTTCGATAAATAAATTTTCTTTATTTCGGACTTCTCCGGTTTCTTTCAAAATCACATATCCGTATAAAGCATTTCCTTTCACATCATGAGGGAAACCTACAACAGCACTTTCAGCAACTGCAGGATGCTCGTTGATGGCATCTTCAATAGGGGCAGTTCCTAAATTATGTCCTGAAACAATAATTACATCATCTACTCGACCTGTGATTCGGTAATAACCTACTTCATCTCGTAATGCGCCGTCACCGGTAAAATATTTCCCTGGATATTGAGAAAAATAAGTGTCTTTATAACGTTGATGATCGTTCCAAATCGTTCTTGCCATTCCCGGCCATGGAAATTTGATACACAAACTACCCACTACCTGATTGCCTTCGATTTCGTTTCTTTTTTCATCCATTAAAACCGCTTGAATTCCCGGTAATGGAAACGTAGCATAAGTTGGTTTTGTAGGTGTAATAAACGCCAATGGTGAAATCATAATTCCTCCGGTTTCCGTTTGCCACCAGGTATCAACCACAGGACATCTTTTACCTCCTACGTGATCGTTAAACCAGTGCCAAGCTTCTTCGTTAATTGGTTCTCCTACCGAACCGATTACTTTTAAACTTTTGAAAGGGAATTTTTGAACGTATTCTAATTTTTCTTTTGCCAAGGCTCTGATAGCTGTTGGCGCAGTATAAAACTGACTTACACTGTGTTTTTCGATTACTTCCCAAAAACGACTGAAATCTGGGTAAGAAGGAACACCTTCAAAAATTACCGTAGTCGCTCCATTTAATAAAGGTCCGTAAAGAATATATGAATGTCCGGTAATCCAGCCAATATCGGCAGTACACCAATGTACATCATTTTCTTCGTAGCTAAATACATTTTTAAAAGTATAAGCCGTAAAAACCATATAACCAGCTGTGGTATGTACCATTCCTTTTGGTTTTCCGGTAGAACCTGAAGTATATAAAATAAACAACGGATCTTCGGCGTCCATAATTTCGGCTACACAGTTATCAGAAGCTTCATCCAATAATGGTTGCAACCAAATATCTCTGCCTTCTTTCATATTTACGGCACTGTTGGTTCTTTTTACCACCATCACCGTACTTACTGATTCGCACTGCTCTAAGGCTTCGTCAACAATTTCTTTTAATTCAATTGTTTTATTTCCGCGATAACCACCATCTGAAGTAATTACCATTTTACTTTCACTGTCGTTAATTCTCGTAGCCAAGGCTTTGGATGAAAATCCTGCAAAAACTACTGAATGTATCGCTCCAATTCGGGCACAGGCTAAAATTGACACTGCTAATTCCGGAATCATTGGCAAATAAATGCAAACACGGTCGCCTTTTTTAACGCCTTGTTCGCGTAAAACGTTAGCCATTTTACACACTCTTTGATGCAATTCGTTATAGCTAATGTGTAAAGCTTCTTCTTCCGGATTGTTCGGTTCGAAAATAATAGCGGTTTTCTCCCCTCTTTTATTCAGATGTCTGTCAATACAGTTTTTAGTAATATTTAACTTGGCTCCGGCATACCATTGTACGTCAGCTTCTGCCATATTAAATTCGACTACTTTGTCCCATGGTTGGTACCAGGTAAAGTTTTCCTCGGCTATTTTTCCCCAAAATTTTCTGGGTTCTCTGATTGACTTATTATAGTGTTTAAAGTATTGTTCTAAATTATCAACTTTATAGTAACTCATCCCTTTTTATATTTTTGATAAATATATTAAATCTCCTTCTATTCCGGAAAAAAAATAATTCATTAATCGGTGCAATTTAATCAAAATAACGAAAATCAATCTTAATAAAAATGCAAATTATTGAAAAATGGTCTTCTTTCAGGCTTTTTTGCGAAAATAACAATAAGCAGATAATACTGTGTTTTATGTACTCGTTAAGGTAACATTTTCAGTCAGAGGATAATTCGTTACTATTTAAGTTCTTTATTTTTTTAAGTGTACTTTTAGCGCTTTTAAAGAATCATTAGCTTATTTGCATCAAAAAAGATTAGAATTCATAAAGATTCTCTTCAAGTTCGTTGCTTTAGTAGAGAAAAAAGTCTGCAAATGCATTTTAAGATTAAAAAATGAATTATTTGAAGGTTTAAAATTCATCACAATCACTTTATTTAAGAGCCTGAGCAATCCCTATTAAAATCCCTTCTGGACCTCGAATATAGCAAAGTCTGTAAGCATCCTGATACCGGACAACATCATCAACAAGTTGCGCACCGTGTTTATAAAGTCTTTCTAAAGTATCCTCTATGTCACTAACGGCAAACATGACACGTAAATAACCTAAGGCATTTACCGGAGCGGTACGATGGTCTTCGATAACTTTTGGAGAAATAAACTGAGACAATTCCAAGCGGCTGTTACCATCCGGTGTTACCATCATAGCAATTTCAACAGTTTGATTACCCAGTCCGGTAACACGACCAGCCCATTCTCCCTTAATTATGGCTCTTCCTTCCAACTCCAAACCGAGTTCCAGAAAAAAAGGAATTACATTATCCAGCGATTCCACAACAATCCCCACATTATCCATTCGAAGTAAATTGCTTTTTGTCATTTTTTTTTCAATTTAAGTTTAAAATAAATTCATTAAAATTATCTCCGAATACAACTTTATTAACAACAACATGAAACACTGAAAAACAACACATTAAGTTAATTAATTTTACAACTAGTTTTGCAGATAAAGCTATTTATTCAATAATAGAGAATAAATTTTTACTACAAACATGAATAAGTATGTACAAAATCAGTTCATAAAAAGACATAAAAAAAGGCGAAGTAAACTACTCCGCCTTTTCTATAATTAACAAATTGTAATTATACAATTTTTTTCATAGCTGTCATAGACTCTCTTAACCAAGCTCCTACTTCTTCAACCGGGTGGTTACGGATGATGTAGTTTACATCGATTAATTCTTTGTTATCTACTCCGTTGCTTCCGTCATTAAATGGACGCCCTACCAAGTTAGATGGTGCATTTTTAACGTACTCAGCGATTAATGGTTTACAAGCGTGGTCGAATAAATAACATCCGTACTCAGCAGTATCAGAGATTACACGGTTCATTTCGAACAATTTCTTTCTTGCAATAGTGTTAGCAATAAGTGGTGTTTCGTGTAATGACTCGTAGTAAGCAGACTCTTCAATAATTCCAGAATCAGTCATTGCTTCGAAAGCTAATTCTACACCAGCTTTAACCATAGCAACCATTAAAGTACCGTTATCATAGTACTCTTGCTCAGAAATTTCAACATCTCCTGCCGGAGTTTTCTCGAAATTAGTTTCAGCTGTAGCTGCTCTCCAAGTCAATAAGTTTTTATCGTCATTAGCCCAGTCTTCCATCATAGTTTTAGAGAAGTGACCAGAGATAATATCATCCATATGTTTTTGGAATAATGGACGCATGATGTCTTTTAATTCTTCAGCAGCGTTGAAAGCAGCAATTTTAGCTGGATTAGACAATCTGTCCATCATGTTAGTGATACCACCATATTTCAATCCTTCAGTGATTGTTTCCCATCCGTATTGGATTAATTTAGAAGCATATCCTGGCTCAACACCTTCAGCAACCATTTTGTCAAAACATAAGATAGAACCTGTTTGTAACAATCCACAAAGGATAGTTTGCTCACCCATTAAATCTGATTTTACTTCCGCTACGAAAGAAGAACGTAAAACTCCTGCTCTGTGACCTCCTGTTGCAACAGCGTAAGCTTTTGCCTGATCTAAACCAAAACCGTTTGGATCATTCTCAGGGTGAACAGCGATTAATGTAGGCACACCAAATCCTCTTTTGTACTCTTCACGTACTTCAGAACCCGGACATTTAGGAGCACACATAATAACTGTTAAGTCTTTACGAATTTGCATTCCTTCTTCAACAATATTAAAACCATGAGAGTAAGCTAAAGTAGCTCCTTGTTTCATTAATGGCATAATTGCAGTAACTACAGCCGTGTGTTGTTTATCCGGAGTAAGGTTACATACTAAATCAGCAGTTGGAATTAATTCTTCATAAGTTCCCACATTGAAACCATTATCAGCAGCGTTCATGAATGAAGCTCTTTTTTGCGCAATAGCTTCCGCACGCAAAGCGTAAGAAATATCTAAACCTGAATCTCTCATGTTCAAACCTTGGTTTAAACCTTGAGCACCACAACCTACGATAACTACTTTTTTACCTTTTAAAGCTTCGATCCCGTTAGCAAATTCGGATTGATCCATGAATTCGCAAACGCCTAATTGTTCTAATTGTAACCTAAGTGGTAATGAATTGAAATAATTTGCCATTTTTTAATATTTAATTTATGATTTTAATTCTTCTAATAATAAACTTGTAACTTCCATTTTTTCTTTTGAAACCGAAATTCTTCCTGAACGTACAAACTGCATGATTCCGTAAGGTTTTAACTTAGCATACAATTCTTCAATTTCCGAACGTCTTCCTGCTTTTGATATTACAAAAAAGTCTCTTGAAACTGTAACAATTTCAGAATTACTTTCTTTGATAATGTTTTGAATTTGCCTTTCGTCAAATAATAAATTGGAAGCAATTTTGAACAAAGCATTTTCTAAGAAAATCGTTTCTTCATCTACATGATAAAAAGCTTTGATAACTTCAATTTGTTTTTCAATTTGACCTACAATATTGCGTACCCATTTTTCAGTAGTATCTACTACAATTACAAATCTCGAAACGTTTTCAATTTCCGATTCGGATACATTTAAACTCAATATATTGATGTGGCGTTTCAGGAATATCACAGATATTCTGTTTAGTAAGCCCACGTTGTTTTCTGTATAAACAGAAATGGTAAATGTTTTATTTTCTTCCATAATATTAACTTAATCTAATGTCAGAAACCGAAGCTCCTGTTGGAATCATTGGGAATACATTGTTTTCTTTCTCAACCATAACTTCAAGGAAATAAGAATCTTTTGATGCTAACATTTCTGCAATAGCCTCGTCCAGTTCCTCTCTTTTGGTTACTTTGCGGGCTTTGATGTAATATCCTTCAGCAATCGCGCAGAAGTTTGGATTAGTCATCACGGTAGAAGCATATCTGTAATCAAAGAATAATTCCTGCCATTGTCTTACCATTCCAAGGAATTCGTTGTTTAAAACAACAATTTTTACAGGAACCTGAGTTTGATGAATAGTTCCTAACTCCTGAATATTCATTTGGAAACCTCCGTCACCAATAATAGCAACTACTTCACGATCCGGTCTTCCCATTTTAGCTCCAATAGCTGCCGGCAAAGCAAATCCCATAGTTCCTAAACCACCGGAAGTTACATTACTTTTCGTTTGATTGAATTTAGCATAACGACAGGTAAACATTTGATGTTGCCCTACGTCAGAAACCATAATAGCATCTCCATTAGAATGTTTATTAATCATTTCGATAGTTTCTCCCATCGAAATTCCTTTTCCTTCAGACGGATCCAGCTCTTCATTGATTACGGCTTCTAATTCAATATCGTATTTCTTTTTGAATTCATTATGCCATTCCTCATGCGAATTCTTCTCAATTAAAGGCAATAAAGCTGTTAATGCTTCTTTTAAATCAGCTAGTACAGCTACATCTGTTTTTACGTTTTTATCAACTTCAGCCGGATCAATTTCAAAATGAACAATTTTAGCCTGCTTAGCATACGTATTTAGATTACCTGTTACACGGTCATCAAAACGCATTCCCAGTGCAATTAAAACATCGCATTCATTAGTTAAAATATTAGGACCGTAATTTCCGTGCATTCCTACCATTCCTACATTCAATTCGTGATCAGTTGGCAATGCCGATAAACCTAAAATAGTCCAAGCGGCAGGAATCCCTGATTTTTCTATAAAAGCTTTTAATTCTTCTTCAGCTTTACTTAAAATAACTCCCTGACCAAAAACAATCATCGGTTTTTTAGCTTTATTGATAATTTCAGCTGCTTCCTGTACCTTTTCGATTTTTAAAACCGGTTTTGGGTGGTAACTTCTGATATCAGTACATTTTTTGTAACTAAAATCTAAAGTATCAAACTGAGCATTTTTAGTAATGTCAACTAATACCGGCCCAGGACGTCCTGAACGGGCAATATAAAATGCTTTAGCCATGATTTCAGGAATTTCATCAGCTTCAGTAATTTGATAATTCCATTTGGTTACCGGAGTCGAAATCCCGATAATATCTGTTTCCTGAAAAGCATCAGAACCCAATAAATGTTTCCCTACTTGTCCGGTAATACATACCATTGGTGTAGAGTCAATCTGAGCATCAGCAATACCTGTAACTAAGTTGGTTGCACCAGGTCCTGAAGTCGCGATAGCAACCCCTACTTTTCCTGTTGCTCTGGCAAATCCCTGAGCGGCGTGAGCTGCACCTTGTTCGTGACGTACTAATACGTGGTGTAATTGATCTTGAAATTTATATAATTCATCGTAAACCGGCATAATAGCTCCACCTGGATAACCATAAACCAAATCTACTCCTTCGGCTAATAAGCATCTGATAACTGCTTCTGCTCCTGATATTTTCATTTTTATTTATTTTATATTTTTGACAATTTTAAAAACTGAAATTGTCTGTTATTTATCGGTTACGCAACCTTTTGAGGCGCTTGAAACTGATTTTGCATATTTTAACAAAACTCCTTTTGAGGCTTTTAAAGGCGGCTGAACCCAATTGGCTTTTCTTTTTGCAAATTCTTCTTCAGAGATTTTCAAATCAATGGTATTTTTTACTGCATCAATTGTAATTACATCTCCATTTTGAACTAAGGCAATTGCTCCTCCGTCATACGCCTCCGGTGTAACGTGACCAACCACGAAGCCATGTGAACCTCCGGAAAATCTACCGTCTGTAATCAATGCTACACTGTTTCCTAAACCGGCTCCTATAATTGCCGATGTCGGTTTTAGCATTTCCGGCATTCCCGGACCACCTTTTGGTCCACAATACCGGATGACGACGACATTACCTGGTTTGACCATTCCTTTGGCTATTCCCGGAATTACTTCAAATTCACTTTCAAAAACCACTGCAGTACCTTCGAAAAATTCTCCTTCTTTACCGCTGATTTTTGCCACACAACCTTCTGAAGCCAGATTTCCGTATAAAACCTGAATATTACCGGTAGGTTTTAATGCTTTATGAATTTCATAAACTACTTCCTGACCATCTTGTAAATCCGGAACTGAAGCTAAATTTTCGGCTAAAGTTTTTCCGGTTACTGTTAAACAATCACCGTGAAGATAACCTTCTTTTAGCAGATATTTCATCACAGCCGGAACTCCTCCTACTGCGTGTAAATCTTCCATCATGTATTTTCCGCTTGGCTTTAAATCAGCCAAAACCGGTGTTTTATCGTTGATAGCCTGAAAATCATCTAAAGTGATTTCAACATCTACCGAATGCGCCATTGCAATTAAGTGCATTACCGCATTAGTAGAACCACCTAAAACAGCTACTATCGTAATGGCATTTTCAAACGCCTTACGAGTCATAATATCTCTTGGCTTGATGTCTTTTTCAAGAAGTACTCTGATAGCTTTTCCGGCTTCAGCACATTCCTGTCTTTTTTCAGGACTTAATGCTGGATTAGAAGAGCTGTAAGGTAAACTCATCCCTAGAGCTTCAATTGCCGAAGCCATAGTATTAGCTGTATACATTCCTCCACAAGCTCCGGCTCCCGGACAGGAATTTTGAATTACTCCTTTAAAATCTTCAGGAGTAATGGTATTATTTAATTTTTTACCTAATGCCTCAAAAGCAGAAACGATATTTAATGATTCTCCTTTCCATTTTCCGGAGTGAATAGTACCTCCGTAAACCATAATAGCAGGACGATTCACCCTTCCCATTGCAATTACTGCACCCGGCATATTTTTATCACATCCAGGAATAGCAATCATACTATCGTACCATTGCGCTCCCATTACGGTTTCTATAGAATCTGCAATAACATCACGAGATACTAATGAAAAACGCATTCCGTCTGTTCCGTTTGAAATACCATCACTTACTCCGATAGTATTGAATATTAATCCAACTAAATCCGCATCCCAAACCCCTTGTTTTACGTCTTTAGCCAAATCATTCAGGTGCATGTTGCAGGTGTTTCCTTCGTACCCCATGCTTACAATCCCCACCTGAGCTTTTTTTAAATCTTCTTCAGTCAAACCAATTCCGTACAACATTGCTTGTGCTGCAGGCTGTGTTTGATCCTGAGTAATCGTTTTGCTGTATTTATTCAATTCCATCCTGATGCTTTTTATATTTAAAAAATATAATTCAAAAAAAAACTCCCAATTTATGGGAGTTATATAATATTGTTTTCCAATTATATTAATAGCTTCCCTTATGCGTTTGTTGAAACAACAACGACACTAACGACAGAAACTATTACAATTGAATTTTTCATTTTCTTTTTTTGATGTAGCAAAAGTATAAAAACCTTTATATTTAAAAAAATAAAAAATAAAATTTTATTAATTTCTTATCATTAATCTCAATTATTTATCAAAACATACTTTTATACTATCGTTGACTGACCTAAATGTACATTATCATTATTAAAATACATCAAATCATCTTTATTTAAAATAAAATTAGAAATAAACTCTCCAATTTCATTTGTTCCAAATTTTGAATCCGGATTTAAATCTAAGGTAACAACATTGTATTCTATTGCTTTTTCTACCCCTTCATAAATTTTTTTAGCCTCTTCGTTTAAACCAAAATAATCTAACAACATCGCTGCCGATAGTATTGCTGCAAAAGGATTCGCTATATTTCTTCCTTTTGCATGCGGATAAGAACCGTGAACCGGTTCAAATAACGCGTTTTTTTCTCCTAATGAAGCAGAGGCTAACACTCCTATTGATCCAGTTATTACACTGGCTTCATCAGATAAAAGGTCCCCAAATAAATTGCTGGTTAAAACCACATCAAATTGTTTGGGATTCGAAATTATTTGCTTTGCTGCATTATCAGCCAAAAGATAATCCAAACTCACTTCCGGATAATCGGCACTGATTTTAGTAACTACTTTTCGCCACAAACGGGAAGTTTCCAAAACATTAGCCATATCGACCAAGGTTAATTTCTTTCTTCTTTTTTGAGCTGACTGAAAAGCCAAATGCGCAATTCTCGTAATTTCTTCTTCTGTATATTCACATAAATCAGAGGCAATTGTTTCTGATTCATTCAACTTTTTTTCTCCGAAATAAATTCCTGCTGTAAGTTCGCGATAAATTACAAAATCAACCCCTTCCACTATTTCCCTTTTTAGAGGGGAAACATCCAGTAATCCCTTAAAAGGCTTTAACGGTCTGATATTTGCATAAAGCCCCAAACCTTTTCTTAATTTAAGCAAACCATCTTCCGGACGATTTTTTAGTGTTGAATCAGAATCATATTTAGGATCTCCAATTGCACCAAACAAAACCGCATCAGTATTCAAACAAAGATTTAAAGTTTGCTCAGGAAGTGAGGTGCCGGTTTTATCTATAGCAACAGCTCCAATGAGTGCTTCTTCAAAAATAAAATCATGCTCATAAACCACTCCGACCGCATACAATGCTTTCTTAGCCTGCAAGATTACTTCAGGACCAATTCCATCACCCGGCAACACAGCTATTTTTAAGTTCATGAGTTTATTTTATTAAAAAGCTGCAAAAATACAATTATAAAAAGATTTGTCTTGATTATCGTTTAATCAAATCTCCTTCAATTTTAGAAGCGGCAATAATCAAATGAATATCGTCATCTAAAACCTCTTTTTTCATATCAGCAAATTTCAAAAACTCAACATAAACTACATCTAACTGTGTTTTTGTTAATTCGTAACCTACTTTTTTAGCACGATATGCTAAAGCTGCTCTACCACTTCTTGCTGTTAAAACAATTGAAGATTCGTTAACTCCTACATCAGCAGGATCAATAATTTCATACGTAGCTCTGTTTTTAATCACACCATCCTGATGAATTCCGGAACTGTGCGCAAAAGCATTTGCTCCTACAATAGCTTTATTTGGCTGCACCATCATCCCCATACTTTCAGAAACTAAACGACTCATCTCGTTTAATTGCTTCGTATCAATATCAGTATACAAATTCAAATCCGGATGTTGTTTAAAAATCATTACCACTTCTTCAAGTGCAGTGTTTCCGGCTCTTTCACCAATACCATTAATTGTACATTCGATTTGTCTGGCACCGTTTATTGCTCCCGAAATAGAATTGGCTGTAGCCATTCCCAAATCGTTATGACAGTGACAGGAAATAGTAACATTATCAATACCTTTTACATTTTCTTTAAGGTATTTAATTTTTGCTCCGTATTCTTCAGGCAAACAATAACCTGTAGTGTCCGGAATATTAAGTACCGTAGCTCCTGATTTTATCACTTCTTCACAAACCTGTGCCAAGAAAGCATTGTCAGTTCTACCTGCATCTTCTGCGTAAAACTCTACGTCTTCAACATAAGATTTTGCATGAGCAACAGCTGCTTTAGCGCGCTCAATAATATCTTCTCTGGTGGTATTTAACTTATGTATAATATGAGAATCAGACGTTCCGATACCGGTGTGAATACGTGGTTTCTTAGCAAGTTTTAAAGCTTCAGCAGCAACGTCAATATCTTTTTTAACGGCTCTGGTAAGACCACAAACGGTAGCATTTTTAACAACCTTACTTATTTCAGTAACAGATAAAAAATCTCCGGGACTAGAAATAGGGAAACCTGCTTCAATGATATCAACCCCCATGTTATCTAAGCGTTCTGCGATAACAAGTTTTTGTTTGGTATCTAATTTACATCCTGGGACCTGTTCTCCGTCTCGTAAAGTGGTATCAAAAATTTGGACTTTCTCTCTATTCATATTCATTTATTTAATGTAATTTCACATCTTGATAACAAAAATATATTCTTTACTTTGAACCGAAAATTCATTTTAATTGAATATACTGCTTATAAGCCCAACAAAGGCAAGTTAATCAATTGATAATCAATTATTTAAATCTATTTATTTTACAATGGCTAACCATCAAAAAGATTTTTTATTCGTTCTGATAAAGTCCTTATCTAAATCTGAAAAGCGCCAATTTAAGATTTTTGCCAGTCGTTTAGAGACCAGTTCGAATACAAAATTTATTGAATTATTTAATATTTTAGACAAATCGGAGAGTTATGACGAAAAACTTATTCTAAAAAGTGGCGTCATCAAGAAGGTACAATTATCCAATTTAAAATCGTATTTGTATAAACAAATTCTAGTTAGTATCCGACTAAATATTCCCAGCCAGAATATCCGTTACCAACTGAGAGAGCAAATTGATTTTGCTACCATATTATACAACAAAGGATTATACAAACAAAGTTTAAAAATTCTCGACAAAACCAAATCACAAGCTATTGAAAATGACGAAAAATTAATGGCTTATGAAATTGTAGAATTTGAAAAACTAATCGAATCCCAATATATCACCCGAAGCATTCAGGGAAGAGCTGACGAATTAGTTATTCAGGCTAAAGAACTGAATTACCAAAATACGATTTCGAGTAAGTTATCCAATTTATCACTGCAATTGTATGGCATCATGCTTAAAACAGGTTATGTAAAAAGTGATGAAGAGTATCAGTATATCGATGATTATTTCAATAAACACATTTCAAAACTGGACGAAAATAAGTTTGGTTTCAGAGAAAAATATTGGTTTTACAATGCCAATCTATGGCGTAGTTTTTTAGTTCAGGACTTTTTGGCCAGCTACAAATTTGCTTCAAAATGGGTAACTCTTTTTTATGATAATTCTAATATGATTTACCTGAATCCGGTATTTTTCCTAAAAGGGAACCATTATTTATTGGAATCTTTATATATGTTAAAGTACCAGACAAAGTTTAAAGAATACTTAAACCTGCTTGAAGAAACCATTAAAGATGAACGTTTCCCGATTAACGACAATATTGCCTCGTTATCCTTTTTATATGTTTATAACAATAAATTAAATTACCATATAATGCAGGGGACTTTTGCCGAAAGCGAATATTTAATTCCTGAAATCCTAAACAAATTAAAAATACACAACGAGCATTTAGACGAACATCATGAAATGTTGTTTTTTTACAAATTTGCCAGTATTTATTTTGGTAACGAAAAGTACAATGAATCTATTTTCTATTTAGAAAAAATCATTAACAACAAGAATTTAAGTATGCGCGAAGACCTGATGTGTTTCGCCCGCATTTTATGTTTAATTGCACATTACGAACTTGGGAAAGATTACTATCTGGAAAGCCAGTTAAAAAACACCTATAAGTTTTTAATTAAAATGAACGATTTGCATGAAGTACAAAAAGAAATCATCCGATTTCTGAAAAACCTAAATTCGATTTATCCAACAGACATCAAAAAGGAATTTGTAAAAATGAAAGAGCGTTTTGTGGAATTAGAACAAAACACCTACGAAAAAAGAGCCTTTCTTTATCTCGACATTATTTCCTGGCTGGAAAGTAAAATCGAAAACCGAAAAATTGGCGATATTATTAAAGAAAAAGCCAAACTCAATAACCGATAACAAAACAGGCTGCCTTTTATGACAGCCTGTTTTATTTTTTTATAATTCTTTTCTTCCTCTGAGAATATCTTCAAAAGTACAGCATTTCACAATTTCCTCTACTCCGTCAATCAACATAGGTAAATGAATAAATTCTACTTCTGATAAATCTTCTTTTAAATAAAACGCCATATCTTCAAAACTAAAAAACCATTCTTTATCAAATTGCACTTTATTTATAGTGGCATCTTTTATCAATAACTTTTCTTTTAAAGGTCTCATAAAACCAATTTCTCATTTTTTCTTCAAAAATAGAACAGCCTTTTCAGATAAACAAATCAGCAACACTTAGGCTTTGAAATTAGGATTCAGTTATTGTTTTAACGGCTATTTAAAATCATTCGCAACTAAGTGGTGACAATAGTAATTATAACAAAAATTTAGCGATTTAAATTATTGCTGTTATATAAATTTAAATACTTTTGCACACTTAACTAATTTAACTAATTAACAATGAAAAAATTATTTTTATTGCTTTCTGCCTCTGCTGTATTATTTTCTTGCAGTAAAGTTGGTAAAGGTGAATACATCATCACAGGAACTGCTAAAGGAATCGAAAACGGAAAAACAATTATCCTTAAAACTCAGGATCCAAGCGGAATGGGAGGATTAATCAATATTGATACTGTAAAAGTTGAAAACGGAAAATTTGAAATTACAGGAAAAGTTACTGAACCTTCTTTCTACATATTACAATTAGAAACAATTCAGCAACCAGTTCCTTTCATTCTTGAAACAGGTGAAATCAACATTGAAATTGATAAAGACAGTATTCAAAATTCTAAAATTTCAGGTACTTACAACAATGACGAGTATGTGAAATTTAACGACGAAATGAAAGTAGTTCAAAAGAAATTAATGGATTTCCAAAAGAACAACACTTTAAAAATGAATCAGGCACAACAAACTAAAGATACAGCTACAATCAATAGTTTAATGGCTGAATATCAAAAATTACAACAAGAAGTAGGTGAAAAATCAAAAACTAAATACATTAGTTATTCTGAAACTCACCCAAAATCACTTATCAGTGCTTTAATTATCCAAAGTATGCTTGCAGATCCAAGTGCTGACCTTAAGAAAGCAGAAAAAATCTACAACAGTTTTGACGAAGAATTGAAAAACACAAAACCTGGTAAAGCTATCAAAGAAAGACTTACTGCAATCAATTCTTCTGTACCGGGAGCTCCGGCTGCACCTGCTGCACCAGCCGCTAACTGAAGAGCACCTGAGTTTTCTGCACCTAATCCGGAAGGCAAAGTAATCTCTCTTAAACAGAGTTTAGGAAAAGTTACAATTGTTGATTTTTGGGCTTCCTGGTGTGGTCCCTGCAGAAGAGAAAATCCTAATGTAGTGGCAATTTATAAAGAATTCCATTCTAAAGGACTTAATATTATAGGAGTATCTTTAGATCAGGATGCAAGCAAATGGAAAGAAGCCATTGCTAAAGACAAATTAACCTGGAATCAGGTTTCTAACCTAAAAGGTTGGGAAGAACCAATCGCCGCTCAATATAAAGTAGAAGCTATACCTGCTACTTTTATCTTAGATGCTTCCGGAAAAGTGGTTGCAAGAGACTTGAGAGGCGCTGAACTTCGAACTAAAATCGAAGAACTTCTAGCAAAATAAATCTTTTTTAAGCTTAATAATAAAAAATCTCCCTCGTGGAGATTTTTTTATTTTATTCAAGACCAACACTTTAAAAAAAAGATTGAAAAAACATTGAAATTAACTGCAAAAAATGTTTGCAAACATCAAAAGTGTTCCTATATTTGCAACCGCTAAGCAACAGCAAGGCGCCGCTTTAAAGCATGGGAAGATACTCAAGCGGCCAACGAGGACGGACTGTAAATCCGTTGGGAAACCTTCGCAGGTTCGAATCCTGCTCTTCCCACAAAAACGCTTCAAGAAATTGAAGCGTTTTTTTTTTGCACTATTCCGGAAATGATTTTTATTTCTAAAATTCTTATTGAAACAATTATTAAATACATTTGTAAACCAAAGAAAAAATCAGTTTCAAATTCTTATCCTAAAATAATTATTTCATGCAAAATATCCCTAGTGTTGATTTACGTGATTTCCTTTCAAATGATTCGGGTCGAAAAGATAAATTTGTTAGTGAAATCGGAAGTGCTTTTGAAGACATTGGTTTTGTAGCCTTAAAAGGGCATTTTTTAAACCAGCAATTAGTAACCGAATTATACAATGAAATTAAACAGTTTTTTAATTTACCATTAGAAAACAAAAAAAAATATGAGTTTCCGGAGAACGGCGGACAAAGAGGTTATGTTTCTTTTGGAAAAGAACACGCTAAGGGACGCAAAGAAGGCGATTTAAAAGAGTTTTGGCATTTTGGTCAATATGTAGATCAAAATTCAAAATACGCAGCAGAATACCCTGAGAATATCGTCGTAGAAGAATTACCGCGTTTTAATACCGTAGGAAAAGAAGCTTATCAAATGCTGGAAAAAACGGGAATCTATGTTTTGAGAGCTTTGGCATTGCATTTAGGTTTGAACGAATTCTATTTTGACAATTATGCTAAAGAAGGAAATTCTATCTTAAGACCGATTCACTACCCTCCTATCACTTCTGAACCGGAAAATGCAATTAGAGCTGCCGCACATGGTGACATCAATTTGATTACGCTTTTAATGGGAGCTCAAGGCAAAGGACTTCAGGTTCAAAACCACAATGGCGACTGGATTGATGCCATTGCCGACGATGACGAACTGGTTATCAATGTTGGAGACATGCTTTCCCGACATACTAATAACAAATTGAAATCAACCATTCATCAGGTGGTCAATCCGCCAAGAGAATTATGGGGAACATCCCGGTTTTCAATTCCGTTTTTTATGCATCCTGTGAGCGATATGTCTCTAAATTGTTTAGAAAACTGTATTGATGAAAATAATCCAAAACTTTACGAAGATATTACAGCCGGTGATTTTCTATACGAGCGTTTGGTTGATTTGGGATTGATAAAAAAATAAGTTTTGGAACGCTGATTTAAGAAATTTTATTAATTTATTTGATTCTAATTTTCTAAATAAAAGCAGAAATTATGATAAAAACATTTCCTCATTCCGATTTAACTAAGACGATAATAGGTGTTTTTTATAATGTTTATAATGAACTAGGTTATGGATTTTTAGAAAAAGTTTATCATAATTCAATGATAATTGAATTAAAATCAAGAGGATTTGAAATCAAAAGTCAGAAAAAACTAAATGTATTTTACAAAAATGAAATTGTTGGAGAATATATACCTGATATCATAGTTAATCATTCAGTAATAATTGAACTCAAATGCGTTGAATATATGACTGACACACATGAATGTCAACTTTTAAACTATTTAAAAGCAACTGATTGTGAAGTAGGCTTATTATTAAACTTTGGAAAAGACCCACAATTTATTCGAAAGATTTTTACGAATGAATATAAAAAACATTACAAAAAACAAGAACCATGATTTAATAAATTTTTAATATTTCTAAAATCTGTGTTCCAAATAAACAATACAAATGGACTTACAAGACCAATTAAAAAACTTATTTCCGGATCATGTTCCCAGCAACGAACCGGAAGAAACTGAAGAAACTGCACATGAATTATTTGTTCAAAAAGAACCGATGATTTGTAAATTTGAAAAAAGAAAAGGGAAACCCACTACTATCATCGAAGGTTACGAAGGCGATGACGAAGATTTTAAAATTCTTGCGAAAGAAATTAAAACCAAACTAAGTGTAGGTGGAAGTTTTAAGGACGGAGCCATCATTATTCAAGGGGATTATCGTGATAAAATTATGAAGATTTTACAGGAAAAAGGCTTTAAAACCAAACGTGTTGGAGGCTGATAAATTAGTGTTCAGTAGCAGTATTCAGTCTCAGTGTTTAGTTATCTACTTAAACATAAACTTAAAAACTCAGTAATTTAGTTACTCAGAAACAAAAAAAATGATAGCAGCATCAGAATTAATTCTCAATCCCGACGGAAGTATTTACCATCTCAATCTTAAACCTGAAAATATTGCTCAGGATATTATTTTTGTGGGCGATCCGGATCGGGTGGAGAAAGTCACTGCTTATTTTGACTCTATCGAATTCAGCATTCAAAAAAGAGAATTTAAAACCCAAACCGGTGTTTATAAAGGCAAAAGAATTAGTGTCATTTCTACCGGAATTGGGCCGGATAATATTGATATTGTTTTAAACGAATTAGACGCTTTAGTCAATATCGATTTTGAAACCCGAAAACCAAAAGAGATATTAACTTCTTTAAATATTATCCGAATTGGGACTTCGGGTTCACTGCAACAAAATATTCCCGTGGATAGCTTTGTAATGAGTCAGTTTGCTATTGGTTTAGATAACATGCTTCGCTCCTACCAAATTAATTCAGTTTCAAACACCGAAATCGAAACTGCTTTTATCCAACAAACTAATTGGGATTTGCAAAAAGGAAAACCTTATGTCATCCGTTCCAGTGAAATTTTAGCAAAGAAATTTGATTCAGCAGAAATTTACAAGGGATTTACAGCTACTGCTGGAGGATTTTACGGGCCGCAAGGCAGAGTTTTAAGACTCAATATTCAGGATGCCGCTTTGAATCAAAAAATGGATCAGTTCGAATACAAAGGCATTCCAATTACCAATCTCGAAATGGAAACCGCCGCTATCTACGGACTTTCGGCACTTTTAGGCCATCAGGCTATTTCTTTGAATGCTATTATTGCCAATCGTGCCAATGGAACCTTTAGTAACAAACCTTATGAAACTATAGATAAATTGATTTGTTATACCCTAGACAAAATAGTAAGAATTGAATAATTTAGAACGAATTGAAGCTGTAGGATAAAAAAATTTAAAATGATATTAAGAATCGCAAGACATACTAATAATTTACAACTCATAACAGAATTTTATACTCAAATTCTAGGATTAGAATTATTAGGAAGTTTTGAAAATCATTGTAATTATAACGGATGCTTTTTAGGAAAATCAAATCTCAACTGGCATTTAGAATTTACAGAATCTGACGAATTAGTAAATCACCATTTCTATGAAGACGATTGCATCGTTTTTTATCCGGAGACAACTGAGGAATACAACCATTTAATCACATCAATTAAAAACAACAATATTAACTTTGTTATTCCTAAAAATCCTTACTGGAAGGACAACGGAAAAATGATTCTGGATCCTGATGGTTTCAGAATTGTAATATCACATTTAAGAATAAATAATGAATATAACCATAGAAACCAAGCGTTTAATTCTTAGAGAATTACTTCCTACTGATGATGAAGGAATGTTTCTTTTGGATTCAAATCCAAATGTTCATGAATTTCTTGGTAACAAACCTGTTGTTTCAATTGAAGAAAGTCAAAAATATATTGATTTTATCAGAAAACAATATGTAGAAAATGGAATTGGTAGATATGCGGTCATCCTCAAAGAAACAAATGAATTTATAGGTTGGTGCGGGATTAAATTTATTACAGAATTTGAAAATAATCATATCAATTTCTACGAAATAGGATTTAGATTTATAGAAGATTATTGGGGATATGGATTTGGGTATGAATCTGCAAAAGCCTGGCTTGATTATGGTTTTAAAACATTGAAAATTAAAACTATTTATGCTTCAGCGCATATTGAAAATATGGGTTCGCGTAGGATACTTGAAAAAATTGGTATGCAGCAAAAAAATGAATTTGATTCTGAGGGAATTAAATGCATTTGGTATGAATTAGAAAATAAAGCAACATGAAAACAATAAAAATAGCAGGAGTTCCGGAACACTTTAATTTGCCTTGGCATTTATGTTTGGAAAACAAAGAATTCGAAACTCAAAATATCGATTTACAATGGACTGACGTACCGGAAGGAACCGGAAAAATGTGCCAAATGTTACGCGACGGAGAAACCGATATTGCGGTGATTCTTTCTGAAGGAATTGTCAAAGATATTGTGGGTGGCAATCCGTCAAAAATTGTTCAGGTATATGTTGATTCGCCTTTGATTTGGGGAATTCATGTGGGCGCTCAATCCAAATTCCAAAGCCTTTCTGATTTAGAAAATACTAAAGCCGCTATTTCCAGATTAGGTTCCGGTTCGCAATTAATGGCGTATGTAAATGCTAATAATCAAAATTGGAAAACTGCCAAGTTACAATTTGAAATTGTAAATACCATCGATGGTGCTGTAAAAGCACTAACAGAAGGAACAGCCGATTATTTCATGTGGGAACGTTTTATGACCAAACCTTTGGTTGATAACGGAACTTTTAGAAAAATTGCCGACTGCCCTACTCCCTGGCCTTGTTTTGTAATTGCAGTTCGAAACGAAATTTTAGAAAAAGAACCCGAAACTATTCATGCTATTTTGAGTATTATCAATAAAAAAACAGCTTCTTTCAAATCGCTTCCGGAAATTGATATTATTTTAGCTAAAAAATACCATCAAAAAACAGTTGATATTCAGGAATGGCTTTCGTTAACCGATTGGTCTCAAAACCAATTATCTGAAGAAATGTTAAACAAAATTCAAAATCAATTACTGGAACTTAAAATTATTGATAAAATAGGTACATTTGATGAAATTGTTAAAACCGTATAGTTTTACCATTTTAAACTCGCATGATAAATTTTAAGCAACTTACTTTTCAAAATATAAAACAAAAACTTCAGGTCAAGAAGCCTTGGGATGATGTGATTATCTTTGTTTTAAACATTTTGATTAGTATTCCGGCATTTATTATTGCGCATCAAAACTTAATTGAATTTAACTGGCCGTTTAATTTAGACCGCTTTTTATTATTCCTTTTTATCATCATTGGCATTCAATTAATATTGCGCTTGCTTAGAACCATCATAATAATTTGTATTGCGGTTTATATTTTAGTTCTTTTATATGGTACATTATCTGGGAATTATGGTTTTCAAAGCGTTTTTGAAGATTACGATTCGATGATTTATACCATGTCCGACAATCCTTTTCCGCAGGACATTATCATTTCAAAATTATTGCCTTTTCCTAATAAGTCGGAAATTCAAAATGCTATTGAATATCAAAATCCAAAAGTTCGAAATTTTGCGGTAATGGCTGTCAATAAACATTTTAAGGATGTTAAAGGCTATTCAGATTACCGAACTATTATTCAGTGTTTTGCTGTTTTTAAAGAAATTAACAGTCGTTGGAATTATGTGAGCGACCCAAAAGACGGCGATTATATAGCTACCGCCAGCGAATCTTTGCAATTCTTATCCGGTGATTGTGACGACCATTCTATTTTAATGGCGGCCTGCGTTCGCGCCATTGGAGGAACTCCCAGATTAATTCATACGAAAGGACACATTTATCCCGAAATTTTAATCGGAAGTATGAACGATCTGGAAACTGTAAACTTTTTAATTAAAAACAAATTGTTTCCAAAGGAAAGTTACGGCAAACAATTGCATTATCATATTGACGAGCGCAATCAAATATGGCTGAATCTGGATTATACGGCCAAATATCCGGGAGGACCGTTTATGTCGGAAGAAATTCTGGGAGCTTTGACTCTGAATTAAAATTATTTTTCTTTGTGTAATTTACTCAGAATTTCAAAAGAGCGCAATCGAGCTTCGTGTTCGTAAATCGCACTCGAAACCATTAACTCGTCTATTTGTGCAAATTCAATAAAACGATTCAAATCGTCTTTAATTTTTTCCGGCCCACCTATAAAAGTATATTGGGTCATTTGCTGTAAAGCGGCTTCTTCCATTGCGTCTCTAAAATCATCTTCTGGTTTTACCGGCGGTTTCAACTGCTCTCTTTTACCTGTAATTATTCCCCAAAATAAGCGCTTAAAGGAAGTTGCCAATTTTTGTGCTTCATAATCGGTATCTCCGGCAATAACATTCACACAGGCAATCACGTAAGGCTTTTTGAGCTTATCTGAAGGTTTAAAATTATTTCTGTAGATAGTCAAAGCTTTATATAATTGTGCCGGGGCAAAATGACTCGCAAATGCATAAGGCAAGCCCAAAGAAGCTGCTAAATAAGCACTATCAGTACTCGAACCTAAAATCCAAATTGGAATATCTAATCCTTCTCCGGGAATCGCACGCACTCTTCCGTTTTTATTTCCTTCCGAGAAATATAATTGTAATTCTTCCACATTAGCCGGAAATTCCATCGCAGCGTGTTCGTCTCTTTTTAAAGCCGCAGCCGTAAACTGGTCTGTTCCCGGAGCACGACCCAATCCTAAATCAATCCGATTCGGGAAAAGCGTAGCCAAAGTTCCAAATTGTTCCGCCACAACAAGCGGAGCATGATTAGGAAGCATAATTCCTCCTGAACCTACTCTTATAGTGGAAGTTCCTGAAGCAATATGACCAATCAAAACTACCGTAGCACTACTCGCCACGCCTTGCATATTATGATGTTCAGCCAGCCAAAAACGTTCATATCCCCATTTTTCAGCTTTTTGTGCCAAATCCAAACTGTTTTTAAAAGTATCAGATGGATTTCCGCCATCTCTGACTATTGCTAAATCTAAAACGGATATTTTAACTTGAGAAAGTGTTTTTGAAACCATGAACTAGAATATAAATTAGAAATGACAAAAATAATCATTGTTTCAATGTTTTATCCTCAAGGAAATACTAATGCTAAGTTAAATTTGAATTTAAAACAAAAAACTCCTTAATTGCTTAAGGAGTTTCTTGGTGGGCGATACGAACCTATTTTCGAACCATTTTCTACAAGATTTGAAGAAAATTTCAAAACAGAATGATTATTAAAATGAAAAAAACTAGTTTGAATTCTAATCCAATTAAATTTTGATTTTGATTCCCGCGTTTACCACAAATCCGTCTAAGGGAGCGAAAATATCTTTAAAAACAGGATTGTTTATAGTTCCTGTATAAATGCTGCCAAATTTGGTTTGTCTGGTATCTGTAAAGTTTTCGAAGTTGGCATAAATTGAAAAATTCTCCCAAAGTTTCTCCAACATAAAACCAAAAATCCAGTAATCACGTCCAGTGGTTCCATCGTTTAATTTTTGCGGACTATAGTAATAGGCCTCTAATCCAGCTTTCCATTTATCTTCTACTTCATACATCAGCACATTATTTAATCGGTGCTTAGCAGTAAGTGGATTTTGAGATTTCACGCCGTTTTGGTCAATTGCAGCATCTGTAAAAGTATAACCTATAAATAGTTTGAAATCTTCATATCCTAATTTTATATTCGTTTCAGCACCTTTTGTATCCAAATAGCCGTTGCTATTTACAAACTGGTATTGCTCAGTTGTAAAAGGTGTCAGTATAAGAGGATTATCAACTTTGGTATAAAAGAACAATTGATTTATAGATAATGAAATATCATCAGTTAAATATATTTTATAATTTAGATCAAAATTTAAGCCGTAACTTTTTTCCAATTTGTTAAAATCGCTGTTGATGGGTAGTACATTTTGGTATTGAATGCGTTCACTTTCTTCTGTAAAAATGGTTGGAGTTTTATACCCTAATCCGCCTCCAAGACGAGAAGTAAGTTTAGGATTTACTTTAAATAATAACGAAACTCTGGGTAATAATGAAAAACCGTAATCTTTAACATAATCGCCACGAAGTCCGGTTTCGATATCCAGCCATTCTTTTGCTTTTACTGTATTTTGTACAAAAGCACCATAAGTAATTTGCTTGTAATTTCTTAATGGAAAAGTAGTTTCTGAACGCTCAGTAAATTCATCGGTATAAAGATTTGCTCCCGAAACCCATTGTGATATATTGCCGTTGTATAAATAGGTAATTTCGGTAAAAGTACTGTTTTGCAATCCTTCAAAGAAATAATCAGGGATTGTAATGTCTCGGCTGAAATTATTCAAGCTGTTCTTAAAAGTCAGCGAAGCTTTTTCATTGAAATTATGTGAAAGTGCAAATTGTGTACTGATTCTCTGTGTTTTATTTTTTTCGAAATAACTCCCCGAATGCGCAGTTTTATCTTTAATATAATCAATATTACCTCCTATCCTGTCTTCAAAAACAGTATTTACTCCAAAATTAACTTTAGTATCTTCGTTTAAATCAAAAAATAATTTTGGATTAAAATTAAAACGCTGAAACTTAGGAATAGCCGTTAGCTTAATGTCTGCAGGATCATAGGGAGCATTTCTATCATGCGAAGCAAAAACGGTTACACCAAACTTTTTGAATTTTTGAGCATAAAATCCGTTAAGATCTAATCCCATTGCAGAAGTTCCGTTCAGCATAAAACGTAGCTCTCTTTCTTCCGTCGGAGTTTTCGAAACCAGATTGACAAGACCAGCAATGGCACCACCACCGTAAAGTGTAGAAGCAGAACCTTTAATAATTTCAACCTGTTTTAAATCCAATGGTGGTGTCTGTAATAATCCTAGTCCGCTTGAAGCTCCTGAGTAAACCGGAAAACCATCCTTCAAAATCTGAGTATATCTTCCATCAAGTCCCTGAATTCTTATCGAAGAATTTCCAGAAGTTGCTGAAGTCTGCTGTGTCTGTATTCCTGTACTTTCGTTTAGCATCATTCGAATATCACCAGGTTTCATATTGGCTTTTTCTTCTAATTCTTCGCCTGCAATAAATTCAACTCTAGTTGGGATGTTGCTTATAGTCCTTGTTCCTCGTGTTGTGTTGACAACAATTTCTTCCATCTCCTCTGCAGCACTTTTTATAGTGATTTCTAAAACAGGAACAGAAAAAGGAACTTTTATGGTTTCTTTGTGGGTTTCGAAATATTCAGCAGCAATAATTAAATTATAATTCCCATCTGGAACATTTTCGAAAGTAATAATTCCATCTGCATTTGTTACTGAACTATAAGGAGTATTTTCAATTGTAGCCGAAGCACCAATAACAGCTTCTCTATTTTGGCTGTTCATTACAGCAATTTTGATTGTATTTTGTGCTTGAGTGAGGCTGAAACTAAACAGCACTGCAAGACATATAAAGTATTTAATCATTTTGATTTCTTAGTATTATATAAAACATCATCAGTACAATTTTGTTTTGTACTGATATATAAGGCTTTTAAAATAAACTAAGCTTTTTTAGGTGGTTGCCAAATATTAGAAATAAAATAAGAAACGGCATTCTGATTGTACCAAACAGGCTGTGAAATCTCATTTAAAATAACAAAGTGGTTATCAGTCAAAAAGGTAATAGTTAAATCATTTGTAAAACCCATACAGCTGCCACAAGTATAAAATGGAGAACACTTTCCATTACATTCGTTTCCGCATTGTTGTGATTCTTCACTACAGTTTTTTTCTGTAGTACAATGATCGTGACTGCTATAGGTTGAACATGGTACCGTTGAAAGCAGTAGCACAACAAAGGATAATATTGTAACGAAGAGTTTCATAATGCGAATTTACATATAAAAGTTTTTTGCTGGTTTGTTTATCAAAAAATAAATATTTTAATTTCCTTTTTGGTACAGAAGTCATATTCTTGAAATTATAGATGAACGTATAATTGATTGTGTTTCTGTAAAGTCTGCTTTGTGAGTTATCATTTCTCGTAATTTCAAAATATTTTAGAACGATATTATATTTAGGATTAAGGAAGGTTTGTAATAAATGAAGTGCATTAATCAATTATCTATTAGTGACTTTTGATACTAAAAAAGAATAATTTATTAATGACATTTGTATATTTAGTGAACAGTATAAATAATGGTAGAAAACATAAAAATTGGACTCAAAGAAAACTGGAAGCAGTTTACTATTTTGGTAATTGTAAATGCTTTTGTAGGCGGAATGGTAGGAATGGAAAGAACTATTTTTCCTCAATATGCTGAATTACAATTTGGAATAGCATCAAAGGCAGCAATACTTTCATTTATTACCGCATTTGGAATTACAAAAGCAGTTGCGAATTATTACACTGGACGACTTGCAAATAGATTTGGACGTAAAAAATTACTTTTATTAGGCTGGCTATTTGCAATTCCGATTCCTTTTATATTGATTTATGCGCAAAACTGGATTTGGGTCATTTTTGCCAATGTACTTTTAGGTGTTAGTCAGGGACTCACTTGGAGCAGTACTGTAGTAATGAAAATTGATCTTGTAGGAGAAAAAGACCGAGGATTTGCAATGGGATTAAACGAGTTTGCAGGTTATTTTGCTGTTGGAATTGTTGCCTACTTAACCGGTTTTATTGCAGAAAAATATGGAATAACTCCTTATCCATTTTTCATAGGAATATTTATTTCTATTGTTGGATTTATACTTACAGCACTTTGGGTAAAGGATACAAGCGCTTTTGTTCATAAAGAAAGTATTACAGATAACACCACACCTCTTAAAAATATTTTCATAGAAACAACAATTAAAAACAAAACATTAAGCTCTGTTACCCAAGCAGGTCTTGTGAATAATTTGAATGACGGTATGACTTGGGGACTACTTCCAATCTTATTATTATCACTTAATTTCAATAATTCTAATATAGGAGTCTTGACAGCAATTTATCCAACCGTTTGGGGAATCAGTCAACTTTTTACAGGTAAAATGTCTGACTACTATTCCAAAAAAGCCATGCTTTTTTGGGGCATGTTTCTACAAGGGATAGCTATATTGCTTATTCCATTTAATAATGATTTTTATATTCTGGCACTTATCTTAGTTATTTTAGGATTAGGAACAGCATTAGTTTATCCTACTTTCTTATCAACTATTGCACAGGCTACAAGCCCAAAGCAACGAGCTGAAAGCATTGGAACATTCAGACTTTGGAGGGATTTAGGCTATGCTTTTGGTGCAATTATTTCAGGTGTTGTAGCGGATTTATTTGGAGTCAAATATGCAATTATAATCATTGGAGGATTAACAATTATCTCGTCCTTGATTATTAAATTTCGTATGCCAGAATAAGCAATCTCACTAATTATCAAAAATGCGATTTTATAAAAGGTTGAGCAAATTATTCTTTTTCATATTATAACCTTACAAAGTTCGAATCAATAAAATGCATAAAATCAATAAATTATGTGTTTTGAGAAAATATCAAAATAATTTTCGAACCATAAAAAAACCTCTAAAATCTATCACTTTAGAGGTTTTTTAAATTTTAGTGGGCGATGAGGGGTTCGAACCCCCGACCCCCTCGGTGTAAACGAGGTGCTCTGAACCAGCTGAGCTAATCGCCCTATTTTAAAAATAAATCTTTCGATTTGTGGGTAATGAGGGGTTCGAACCCCCGACCCCCTCGGTGTAAACGAGGTGCTCTGAACCAGCTGAGCTAATCACCCTTAGTGCTATCATTTCCTGATTGCGACTGCAAAAATACAGTTAGATTTTGTATTTCCAAGCAAAAATGAAAAATAAATTAATAAAAATTTAAACTTATTTTCTTTAACATTCAAAAACAGATGATTAAGCAATATCTTCAACCGTACTTTTTTTTGCATTCACTCGCTGATAGTAGTATTTTTGTATTCTAATTTCAAATTAAATGGCAAGATTCAAAGAAAATGATTTACCTAAATCAAAAATTACTGCAACTTCACTCAACAAAGCCAAAATAATTTTCAAATATGCCGGCAATAACAGTTGGAAATTCTATGTAGGACTCCTGTTTTTATTATTAACCAGTGTTACCGCTCTAGCTTTTCCAAAATTCATGGGAATGTTAGTCGATTGTGTCAACAAAAAAGACGCCGGATTAGCCAACCAAATTGCTTTAGGATTGGGATTGGTTTTGATATTACAATCGGTTTTTTCATTTTTCAGATTGTCCTTATTTGTCAATTTTACAGAAAACACCTTGGCAAATGTTCGTTTAGCCTTATACACCAATTTGGTCAAACTTCCTATGACTTTCTTTTCTCAAAAAAGAGTTGGAGAACTAAATAGCCGAATCAGTAATGACATTACTCAGATTCAGGATACTTTAACTACAACAATAGCCGAATTTTTACGTCAGTTTATATTGATTATCGGAAGTTTTGTAATGTTGGCCAGTATCAACATCAAATTGACGGTGATGATGATTTCTATAGTTCCTTTGGTTGGAGTTGCTGCGGTTCTTTTTGGCCGTTATATTCGAAAATATTCCAAAAAAGTCCAGGATCAGGTTGCTGAAAGTCAGGTGGTGGTTGAAGAAACCATGCAGGGAATTAGCATTGTAAAAGCTTTTGCCAATGAATGGTACGAAATTGCCCGCTACAGAACAAAAATCAAAGAAGTTGTCAAAGTTGCCATTAAAGGCGGACAATTAAGAGGTTATTTTGCTTCTTTTATTATCATTTGTTTGTTTGGAACTATTGTAGCTGTTGTTTGGTATGGTGTCCAATTAAGTATTGCGGGCGAAATAACCGTTGGTGAACTTTTTACCTTTATTTTATATTCCAGTTATGTAGGTGCTTCTTCGGGTGGAATTGCCGAATTATATGCTCAGGTCCAAAAAGCAATTGGTGCTACCGAACGTGTATTTGAATTATTGGATGAAAAACCCGAAAAAATTAACGCCGAAGCGCATATTCCTAACATCAAAAAAATAAAAGGAGATGTTAGTTTTCAAAATGTAGCCTTTAGCTATCCTTCCCGAAAAGAAATTCAGGTTTTAAAAGACGTTAATTTCACTGCCGGTTCCGGACAAAAAATAGCCGTTGTGGGCCCAAGTGGAGCTGGAAAATCTACTATTGCTTCTTTGTTGTTACGCTTTTATGATATAGACAAAGGAACAATCCAAATTGATAACAAAAACATCTATGATTACGATTTAGAAAATCTACGTGGGAATATGAGTATTGTGCCTCAAGATGTCATTTTGTTTGGTGGAACAATCAAAGAAAATATAGCTTATGGTAAACCAAATGCTACCGATGAAGAAATTACTTTGGCTGCGCAACAAGCCAACGCTTTAAACTTCATTGAAAGTTTCCCTGAAAAAATGGACACGATTGTTGGTGAGAGAGGAATCAAACTTTCGGGAGGACAAAGACAACGTATTGCCATTGCCCGTGCTTTATTGAAAAACCCAAGTATTTTAATTTTGGACGAAGCCACTTCTTCGTTAGATAGTGAAAGTGAAAAATTAGTTCAGGAAGCTTTGGAAGTTTTAATGGAAGGAAGAACCAGTATTATTATTGCGCACCGCCTTTCAACTATTCGTTCCGCTGACCAAATATTAGTGATTGATAATGGGGTAATTAGCGAACAAGGAACGCATGCAGAATTAATCAATTTAGAAAACGGAATTTATAAAAACCTAAGTAATTTACAGTTTAGTAATTCATAGTTTTTCAAACTTGGTTTCAACCACAAAGAACACCAAGTTTTACGCAAAGTTCACAAAAGAAAAAATCCCAAATCTCAATCTGTTCAATTGGAATTTGGGATTTTAAATTTGAAATTTATTAATTTATCTAATCAATTTTCTATACTTAATACGTTTTGGAGTTAAATCACCACCCAAACGTTTCTTTTTGTTTTCTTCATATTCCGTAAAACTTCCTTCGAAGAAATACACTTCAGAATCTCCTTCAAAAGCTAAGATATGTGTACAAATTCTATCTAAGAACCATCTGTCGTGAGAGATTACCACCGCACAACCTGCAAAATTCTCCAAACCTTCTTCTAAGGCACGAAGCGTATTCACATCTAAATCATTCGTAGGCTCATCCAGTAACAAAACGTTTCCTTCTTCTTTCAAAGTCATTGCTAAGTGCAAACGGTTACGCTCACCACCGGAAAGCATCGAAACTTTTTTGTTTTGGTCACTTCCGCCAAAGTTAAAACGACTTAAATAAGCACGTGAATTTACCTGACGCCCTCCCATCATGATTAATTCCTGTCCGTCACAGAAGTTTTCCCAAATCGATTTTTCAGGATCAATATTAGAGTGCGATTGATCTACATAAGCGATTTTAACAGTATCCCCCACTGTAAACTCTCCGCTGTCTGTTTGTTGTTCACCCATAATCATTCTGAAAATAGTCGATTTACCAGCACCATTCGGACCAATAACTCCCACAATTCCAGCCTGTGGTAAGGTGAAATTCAAATTATCATATAATAATTTATCACCAAATGCTTTAGCTACATTTTTAGCTTCAATTACATTAGTTCCTAAACGAGGACCATTAGGAATGTAAATTTCTAATTTCTCATCTAATTGTTTTTGATCTTCGTTTAATAATTTATCATAGTTCTGTAAACGTGCTTTTTGTTTCGTCTGACGGCCTTTAGCTCCCTGACGTACCCATTCCAACTCACGCTCTAAAGTTTTTCTTCTTTTAGAAGCTACTTTTTCCTCTTGCTCTAAACGTTTTGATTTTTGGTCTAACCATGATGAATAATTTCCTTTCCATGGAATACCCTCTCCTCTATCCAATTCCAAAATCCATCCTGCCACATTATCAAGGAAATAACGGTCGTGCGTTACAGCAATTACAGTTCCAGCATATTGTGCCAAATGTTGCTCTAACCAAAGTACAGATTCTGCATCCAAGTGGTTGGTAGGCTCATCCAAAAGCAATACATCCGGTTGTTTTAACAACAGACGACATAAAGCAACACGACGACGCTCTCCTCCTGAAAGGTTTTTTATTGGAGTATCACCATCCGGAGTACGCAACGCATCCATGGCAATTTCTAATTTGGTATCAATTTCCCAAGCTCCTAAAGCATCAATTTTATCCTGTAAAACAGCCTGACGCTCCATCAATTTATCCATTTTGTCCGGATCTGAATAATTCTCTTCCAAACCAAATAAATCATTGATTTTATTATACTCATCTAATACTGCCATTGTTTCAGCAACACCTTCCTGAACCACTTCTAAAACGGTTTTAGAATCATTTAATTCTGGTTCCTGCTCTAAATAACCAACAGTATAATTAGGAGCAAAAACTACATCTCCCTGATAATTTTTATCAACTCCTGCAATGATTTTTAAAAGTGATGATTTACCAGAACCATTCAAACCTAAAATACCAATTTTAGCTCCGTAGAAGAAACTTAAATAGATATCTTTCAACACTTGCTTGTTGCTGCTTGAGTAAGTCTTACTCACTTTTGACATTGAAAATATTACTTTCTTATCGTCTGACATTTGTATTGTGTTTTTAATTTTAAAAAGAATACAAATATAGGATTATTGCAGAAATAATAAATAAATTGAAAAACATTCAGTTTTAAATTTTTTATTACTATTTCAACTGATATTCTTTATCTGACAAGGTTTTCATAAAGGTTACCAAAGCTTTCATTTCTTTAGGAGATAATTCTAAGTTATCCGAAGGCAACGTTTGATTTTCTACATTTAAACCTAGACCAATTCCTCCGCCTTTGTTATAAAAATCTACTACTTCTTCTAAGGTTGTAAAAACACCATTGTGCATATAAGGTGCTGTAACTGCAATATTTCGCAAAGAAGGCGTTTTAAAAGCATTTTTTAACTGAGGCATTTGATATTGAATATACCTTCCTAAATCCGGACTGATTTTCTTTCCATTTTTATCAGCAGGAGTTCCTATCACTTCCTGTTCTGTTTTTTGAAAATTAGGCGGAACAGTTCCATTAAATAAAGGAATAAAATGACAAGTGGCACATTTAGCTTTTCCAGCAAAAAGATTAAATCCTAATTTTTCTTCTGCCGTATAATCATTAGATTCCCCTCTCATATAGCTGTCAAATTTACTATCAAAGGCATTTAAAGAACGAATATAACTAGCCAAAGCATTTTGAACTTGCCATTCTTCTATCTTCTTTGATTTTGGAAAGGCATTTTTAAATAACTGCTGATACTTTTTATCTGAATTTAAAACAACAATTGCTTTAGAAATACTACCATGCATTTCATCTTTATTCTGAATTACATCTAAACTTTGTTTTTCCAAATCCAATTGTCGCATATCCCAAAATTGAGCATTTTGCAAAGAAGCATAGGTTAGTGTTGGTGTATTTCTGCTTAAAAGATTTCCGCTTAGTGATTGATTAGTTTTCAAGCCATCTGTAAAAGCTTTTTCTGGATTATGACAGCTCGAACAGCTACGCGTATTACTATTTGAAAGTGAATTATCATAAAACAATTGCTTCCCTAATTCTGCTTTTTCAGTTGAAAATTGATATTCTTCCGAAGGAATAAAAGCATTTACATTAAAGGCTTTTTTATCAAATATTGATGTTGCTTCTGGGTTAACAACGCTATTCCTGTTACTTTTTTCTATTTTATTAATTTTTTGAAAAGCAACTAAGTATTTACTAATTGGATTAAGAAAGTTTTTAATGAAATAAACCCTGTCAAAAGTCTTAAAATCAGTATTTTTTAAACAAAATTCAGCTGCTTTATTAATCAAGTTTGTTATTTCTTTTTCACACTTAATAGATTGCGGATTATTGAATTTCATTTTTGAAATTAATGTTTTCAAAGATGTCAAACTCACTGCTGCTTCCGGAACAGATTGAAAAGCTATTGGTGAATCAAAACCAGTAATTCCTAATGCTAAAATCCGATTTACTTCCATTTTTGAAGCATCCATAATATGCGAATTAGAAATACTAATAGCACTGAAATGTTGCTCAATTTGCTTTAAATTTCCATTTAGAATCTTAATTTTTCGAACTAATTCCTCTTTATTTTCAATTGAATAATTCGGATAAATAAGTTCTTCAATGACCTGAAAACCATTAGGAGGGAAAAAGGTATTTTCGGCGACTTCTAATTCGTCCAATGCGGGTCCGTTAATAAACCGAGCCGGATCAGGAGTAAAATATTCTACTGCCCACTCTATTTTTTTATATTCCAAACGAGCCTGATTGAAGGCTAATTGTATTTTTTTTTCATCATTACTTTTTTCAGCAACATTTTCAAAATCTACAACTTTTTGATTTAGTTTTTGGATATTCGAAATCAATTCTTCCTGAATTGTTAAGTCGGTATATTTTTTTTCGCATGAGGTAAGCAGCACAATAAATGCTAAGCTTAAAACAAGTAATCTGGCTTTTATCCAATTATTGGTATTCAATTTCATTTTCTTCTTTAGGGTAAATAAAACAAAAAAACAACCCTGTAAAAAGGGCTGTTTTTTCTATATTCATTAATCAAATATTATCTTTGAACATTTCTAATGATCACAGTCTGACCACCTTCTTTATTCGTATTTACTTTACTTCCATCAGCATATTGGAAAGCATCTTTTTGCCAAGTATGAGGGTGGATATTCACTAAAAATGTATTTGGAACCCCAATAACATCTGAGATATCTTCCATCGCACCATATTCCCAGCTTCCAAATTTCATTACACCTGTTTGGTTATAAGTAGCATTCCAAATTGCATCATCACGTTTGTGGTTCATTGTTAACCAAGGTTTATTTACCTTTGTAGCGATATTATATTGCCAGATATAAGAATCGTGTTTTGCGGCAGTATAATAAGAATCTCCATCTTCCTGAATGTAAACATAATTTTCAGTTACACAAAGGTTATCCGGATTGATGATTCCTGTTCCCGGAGTAGAATCTCCTTCAACAACTAATTCTAATTTTCCTTTCAAAGGATCTTTAGCATCTAAGTTTAATTTATAAACTCTTCCCCACATAGTATATCCATCTACAGGAGCATTGCTTGTAGCTTGTCCAGTAGCTGTAAAATAAATTTCACGGTTATTTTTAGCTGAACCTTTACGGTAATCTACGTCTTCCACTCTGGAAAAACGAATTGCTCCTAAACTGTTTACTGTTGTGTTAATTTCAGCACCTGTTAAATTTTTAGCATTAGGAATTTCTACAAATGAAACATCAAATGAAGTACCTACACCCATAGTAGTTTCAACCTGATTTCCATCGTTTCTTTTTAAAGCATATAATTTACCATTGTTTAAATCACCAACTGTATTACTTACATACATAATTACTTGTCCAGCACTAGCATGAGAAGTTCCGTAAGATTGATCTTCACCAATTAAAATAACTGTTTTACCAGGAAAAGCATCTTTAGTCAATGGAACAGCATTTTCCATACTAGCTTTTCCAAGTGCAGGTAAAACTCTGTCTTTTCTGCTCTTATCTGTTGCTAAACCTAGTGGATCAATACCGTGAACCATACTTTCTTCACCACTTTCTCCGGCAGTTAAAAACAAAGGTCCAAAACCATTAAGAGCTGGAGTAGCTAATGTAGCCGAACACAATCTAGTCATACCACCAATTCCATCAACGATATACTCTCCTTTTACTGCTTTTAAAGTTTTATCAAAATAAACTCTGGAAACAGATTGTAAGATTTCGTGGTTAGTTATCATTATGTAACCATCACCATTAGGATCTTTCATAAACCCAGCTCCATCAGGTTGTGCTCCGTAAACGAAACTTGGGGAACCAGATAATACATCTGTACTACTTATCATTGCAGTAATATTCAAATCTTCAAAACCTTCTTTAGCCACAACCAAAGCTGGCTCTACTGAAGCATTGGAAAAATCAATATCTGCATTTGTTTTTTTTGAATCATTTTCATCATTCTGACAGCTGATAACAGCTAAACTTAACAAAGACAAAACCCCTGCTTTTTTTAGGTAATTAAATTTCATAGTTTTTATATTTTTATTTATGACAAAACTATATTCTAAAATCCACGCTGAGGTTAACTGACTTTATTGAAATAATGACTATTAAGTTAAGACAATTCCGTAAAAAAACATCAAAAGTTAATTTAAAGTAAATAATTAAAACCAATAAATAAATTAAGCCGTAAAACTATCGAATTAAGCCACAAAAAAAAAACAGCTGTCACCTTTTTGGCAACAGCTGTTTTCTTTTTTTTATTTGATATAGTTAAACCCTTCCTTTAAGTGAGCTAAATACCCAGGCAATTGCAAAAAATCCAATTCCTACTGCAGCAAATCCAATTCCGGAAACATCTCTGTATTTAAAGATACCTAGTGCAATTAAAATTAATCCCATTACAATCATAATAAAAGTAGCCCATCCCAGGATCGTATTCTTATTCATTCCCATTAGTTCTTGTGGTATTTTAATTCGTTTTTAGAACTGCAAATATCGATAATTTAAATGGCTAATTAAAAATATGATAAAGCATTTCTTTTAATAAATCCGCATTTGATAAGGCATTTGCTCCTACACCTTTGCTTTTTACATCAATTTCCCGCAATGCCGCCACAATCTGACTTACTTTTCGCATCGGATAATTACGAATAGCCAAATCATATTCTTTCAAAAAAAACGGATTTACGCCCAAAACTGCCGCAACGTTTTTTGGGTTTTTATCCTTTAAGCCGTGATATTTTAACAGTTGAACAAAGAAACCAAAAACCAGACTGGTTGTCACCACCATTGGATTTTCTTTAGGATTACTGGCAAAATTTTCAGCAATGGTATAAGCTTTTAACTGATTGCGCTCACCAATGGCTTTTCGTAACTCAAAAACATTAAAATCTTTACTGAAACCGATGTTTTCCTCAATGTCTTTTGGAGTAATGGTGCTGCCTTTCGGCAAAATAATTTGCAATTTTTCCAACTCGTTATTAATTTTACTCAAATCGGTTCCTAAAAACTCTACTAACATTGCCGAAGCTTTAGGTTCTATCGCATATTTTTTTCCGGACAAAACACGTTTAATCCAGTCGCCTACCTGATTTTCGTATAACTTTTTACTTTCGTAAATCAAGCCGGTTTTAGCAATATTCTTAGTTACTTTTTTTCGTTTATCTAATGTTTTGTATTTGTAACAAAACACCAAAACAGTCGATGCCATCGGATTTTCGGCATAGGATTCTAACTTATCAATGGTTTTTGTCAAATCCTGAGCTTCCTTTACAATCACCACCTGGCGTTCGGCCATCATTGGGTAACGTTTAGCGGTCGAAACAATATCGTCAACCGAAACGTCGCGACCATACATCACCGTTTGATTAAACCCTTTCTCGTCTTCCGACAACACATTTTCTTCGATATATTCCGAAAGCTTATCAATATAATAAGGTTCTTCACCCATTAAAAAATAAATAGGCTTAATATTCCCTGCTTTAATATCATTGACAATTTTTACAACTTCGTCCATTATTCTAGTATTCAGTATTCAGTAGCAGTAGACAGTTTTTATGAATTCATTAGCTAAACTAATTTTCAAATTGTCTAATTTTCAAATTATATTTGCTTCATGCAAAAACTTAATTTCCCTACTTATTCATTTCGTTTCAAAAATAGCGAAAATAAAACGGCAATTTTTGATGAAATCAGGAAAAAATTCATCATTCTTACTCCTGAAGAATGGGTACGCCAACATGTAGTGCGTTTTTTATTGGAAGAAAAACAATATCCAAAATCCCTCATCAACGTTGAAAAAGTATTATTGGTCAACGGATTACGAAAAAGATACGATGTAGTTGTTTTTAATCCTGATGGTTCTATTCATATTTTAGTGGAATGTAAAGCGCCGGAAGTCAAAATTACTCAGAGCGCTTTTGACCAGATTGCCCGTTACAACATGACGATGAAATCCAGTTTTTTAATGGTTAGCAACGGATTGAATCATTATTTTTGTCAAATGGATTATGAAAATGAAAGATACCATTTTCAACCGGAATTACCTGATTATAAACTTATAAAATCATAATATATTTTGAAAAAAATAGCCGTTGTAATCCTTAATTGGAACGGAGTAAAATTATTAGAACAATTTTTACCTTCTGTCGTTCAGTATTCACCCGAAGCCGAAATATACGTTGCTGATAATGCTTCAACAGACCATTCCGTTTCATATGTTAAAGAACATTTTCCAACTGTAAAAATTGTTGAAAATGATGGTAATTATGGTTTTGCCAAAGGATATAACGAAGCGTTGCAACACATTGATGCTGAAATTTACGCCTTAGTGAATTCAGATATAGAAGTGACCGAAAATTGGTTGGATCCAATTATAGAAATGTTTGAAAAAGAACCCCAAACAGCTATCGTCCAACCTAAATTATTAGATTTCAAAAACAAAGCTTATTTTGAATATGCCGGAGCAGCAGGAGGATTTATTGATAAATATGGTTATCCCTACTGTAGAGGACGAATTTTTGAAACTATTGAAAAAGATAATGGTCAATATAATGACAGCTGTGAAATCAGTTGGGCTTCAGGTGCCTGTTTTTTTATCAGAAGTAAGGTTTATCATGAATTAAAAGGATTTGATGCTGATTTTTTTGCGCATCAGGAAGAAATCGATTTGTGCTGGCGAACCAAAAATGCCGGATATACCATTAAATACAATCCGAATTCGACTGTTTATCATGTTGGTGGAGCCACCTTACAACAAGGAAATCCTAAAAAAACGTATTTGAATTTTAGAAATTCCTTACTAATGCTTGTTAAAAATTTGCCTAAAGAAAATTTATTTTCAACCTTATTTATCCGATTAATTCTCGATGGTATAGCAGGAATACATTTTCTTTTGCAGGGAAAACTAAGTCATTTCACCGCCATTTTAAAAGCACACTTTTCTTTTTATCGCTTATTTTCAAAAACTTACAGAAAAAGAGGCTTTTTTCAATCAAAAGAATACTATTCTGTTAAAAGTATCGTTGTTAATTACTACATAAACAATGGCAAGGTCTTTGTTAAATAAAATTAACATTAATTTATATTTAATTTTTAAACATTAAAAACTAAATTTGTAAAAACTCTAAAACTATTAAAAATTTATGAAAAAAGTTGTTGTCGCCCTTTCGGTATTGGCTCTTTTGACGTCTTGTGTTTCTAAAAAGAAATACGCTGCTTTAGAAGCTAAAAATAAAGAAACTCAAGATTTATTAAACACTGCTACTATCAAGTTAAATTCATGTTTAGAAGAAAAAGCTGGTCTTGCAGCTCGCGTTGAAGGTTTGAAAGAACACAATCAAACTTTGATTACCACTTCTAAAGAAATGACCATTTTGACTGCAAAAGGGGCTGAAAACATTGAAAAAGCTTTAGAATCTATCAAAGAAAAAGATTTAAAAATCAACAGAATGCAGGATGCACTTAACAAAAAAGACAGCGTTACTCTTGCAGTGGTTACGAGCTTAAAAAGCGTAGTAGGATTGAACGATCCGGATATCGAAATCAATGTTGAAAAAGGAGTGGTTTACATCTCTATTTCTGACAAAATGTTATTTAAAACAGGAAGCTACAATGTAACTGACAGAGCTAAGAGTGTTTTAGCAAAAGTAGCAAAAGTAGTTAACGACAAACCTGATTTTGAATGTATGGTTGAAGGTCATACTGATAACGTTCCTTACATTGGAAACGGAATCTTGTTAGACAACTGGGATTTAAGTGTGAAACGTTCTACTTCTATCATCCGTGTGTTGACAAACGAATTAGGTGTTAAACCTGAACAATTAGTTGCTGCAGGTAGAAGTTCTTATGTGCCTTTAGTACCAAATACTTCTGCTGAGAACAGAGCAAAAAACAGAAGAACTCGTATCTTAGTATTACCTAAAATTGACCAATTCTATGATATGGTTGAAAAAGAAATGAAAAAACAAAAATAATCTGTGTTTAATTTCAACATAAAAAAACGTCCCAAATTTGGGACGTTTTTTTTATACCTTATTCTCGAAAATTAATCTCTAATTTCACTAATCTATTTATTCATTCTTTAAACTCCCAGCTTCTAGCTTCCAACTCCTACAAAATATCCAAATCTCCTTTTCCTTCACGAATTACTTCCGGTTCGTGACCTGATAAATCGATAATCGTGGAAGCCACATTATCACCGTAACCACCATCGATGACCATATCAACCAAATTCTGCCATTTTTCAAAAATCAATTCCGGATCAGTGGTATATTCCACCACATCATCTTCGTCACGAATAGACATCGTTACAATTGGATTCCCTAATTGACGCACAATTTCCAACGTAATATTATTGTTTGGCACACGAATACCTACAGTCGTTTTCTTTTTAAATTCTCTCGGCAAATTATTATTTCCCGGCAAAATAAAAGTATATGGTCCTGGTAAGGCTCTCTTTAAAATCTTAAAAGTTGAAGTATCAATTTGCTTCACATAATCTGAAAGATTACTCAAGTCGTGACAAATAAAAGAAAACTTCGCTTTTTCCAATTTTACGCCTTTAATTTTTGCAATACGCTCCAATGCCCTTGAATTAGTAATATCGCAACCTAAACCATAAACAGTATCTGTTGGATAAATTACCAAACCACCATCTTTTAAAACCTTAACCACTTTAGCAATCGCAGCCTCGGAAGGTTTGTCTTCGTATATTTTAATGAACTCTGCCATTTAATTTAAATTTTAGTAGTAATGAAGTTACGAAAATTATCTAACATTTAATAGTTACACCAAATTTTCTGAAATCTGAATACTGCTTACTGTATTCTTCTTTTTTACCCAATAACATCTAACTTAGCAAATCGCAGCAAAAGCTTTTTGATTCCACCCACTTCAAACTTAATTTCCGCTTTTTTATCGGCACCAACTCCTTCTAAATTCAATACCTGTCCGCGGCCAAAACGCTCGTGCATGACAATATTACCTGCAATTAATTTATTATCAAACAAATTTGCCGCTCCCGAAGGCGCCTGAGAAGAAACCGGTTTTAATTTTCGAATGGCTGCTTCCGGTTTAGGCTGATTATCCGTAATGTATTTTGGCGGAGTTGAACTCACCGGTTTTGCCAAACGTAATTTAGATTTATCTACATCTCCAAAAATATCTTTGTCAATCATCGGTTTAAAACGATAATTTGTTTCGGCAGGCGTTAAATATTCCAAATATTGTCCGTCAATTTCTTCAATAAAACGAGACGGTTCGCTATCCGTCAGTTTTCCCCAGCGATAACGTGACTGCGCATAAGTCAAATAAGCCTGATGTTCGGCTCTGGTGAGCGCCACATAAAATAATCGACGTTCTTCTTCCAATTCGGAACGCGTACTCATACTCATCGCCGAAGGAAACAAATCTTCTTCCATACCTACCACAAAAACATGAGGAAATTCCAATCCTTTTGCCAGGTGAATCGTCATCAAAGCCACGCGATCTTCATCACTGGTATCTTTATCTAAATCGGTAGCCAAAGCCACATCTTCTAAAAATTCAGCTAACGAACCTCTTGCTCCATCGACCTCTTTTTGTCCTTCGGTAAAGTCTTTGATACCGTTTAACAATTCTTCGATATTTTGAATTCGAGCCATCCCTTCCGGTGTAGCATCTTTTTTCAATTCCTGAACTAATCCGGTTTTTTTAGACACATGATCCGTTAGATAAAAAGCATCATGTGTTTCATTCAAAACCTGAAAGCTCTGAATCATAGTCACAAAATCCTGCAATTTTTGTCGGGTTCCCGCATTTAATTTCAGATCAATTTTATCAATATGCTGCATCACCTCATAAATAGATCTTTTATAATGATTCGCCGCAACGGTTAATTTCTCAATAGTAGTATCTCCAATTCCACGTGCCGGATAATTAATAACACGCACCAATGCTTCTTCGTCTTTTGGATTGATTACCAAACGTAAGTAGCACAACACATCTTTGATTTCTTTTCTTTGATAAAACGACAAACCTCCGTAAATACGATACGGAATATCTCTCTTTCGCAAAGCATCTTCCATGGCACGGGATTGCGCATTGGTTCGATACAAAATAGCAAAGTGTCCGTTGTTTAGCTGATGTTGCATTTTTTGTTCAAAAATGGTACTGGCCACAAAACGACCTTCTTCAGCATCCGTTAAACTACGGTGTATTTTTATTTTCGGACCAAAATCATTGGCTGTCCAAACTACTTTGTCCAACTTCGTTTTGTTGTGATCCATCACCGTATTAGCCGCTTCCACGATATTACGGGTCGAACGGTAATTTTGCTCCAAACGGAAAGTTTTTACCCCTTGATAATCTTTTTGGAAATTTAAAATATTATTGATGTTTGCCCCACGAAACGCATAAATACTCTGCGCATCATCACCTACCACACAAATATTCTGAAATTTATCCGACAAAGCCCGAACAATCAAATATTGAGAATGATTCGTATCCTGATACTCATCCACCAAAATATATCGAAAACGGTTTTGATATTTGGCCAAAACATCCGGAAAACGAGTCAGTAATTCGTTAGTTTTCAACAACAAATCATCAAAATCCATCGCTCCGGATTTAAAACAACGATCCACATAATTTCGGTAAATTTCGCCCATTCGGGGTCTTTTTGCCATCGCATCAGCTTCCTGCAAATCCGGATTATTAAAATAGGCTTTTACGGTAATCAAACTGTTTTTGAAAGTAGAGATTCGTCCCAAAATTTGTTTGGGTTTATAAATATCCTTATCCAATTGCATTTCTTTGATAATTCCCGAAATTGCACGAAGCGAATCCTGAGAATCGTAAATCGTAAAATTGGACGGATAACCTAATTTATCTGCTTCCGAACGCAAAATTTTAGCAAAAATAGAGTGAAAAGTTCCCATCCAAAGATTCTTTGCCTCGCTCGCTCCCACAATGTCAGCAATACGATTTTTCATCTCACGAGCCGCTTTATTGGTAAACGTAAGCGATAAAATATTGAATGCATCAATACCCTGATACATCAAATAAGCAATTCTTATGGTTAGCACACGGGTTTTTCCCGAACCGGCACCGGCAATAATAATCATTGGACCATCTTTTTGCAATACCGGTTCGCGTTGCGCTTCGTTAAGTTGAGAAATATATTGTTGCATTATTTTAATCTGTTTATGCAAAAATAAGTATTTAAGAATTAATTATAGTAGCAATGATTCATTCTAATTCCCAACAAAAGTATATTTTTGCTTTCAAAATTTACACCAATGAATTCTACAAACATCATCGAAATACTGGCTTACACTATTCCTTCGCTCGTTACCGGCGGAGTTGCCTATTTTTTATTTCAGGCTCATTTTAAAGATCAACAAAAAACCAGACGTTGGCTGATTCAAAGAGACAACCAAAAAATTGCTTTACCCTTGCGTTTACAGGCTTACGAAAGAATGGCTTTGTTTATGGAACGCATTAATCCTTCGCAATTGATAGTGCGAATCAATCCGATTTCTGACAACAAAAATGATTACGAAAATTACATTATTGCACATATCGAACAGGAATTTGAACACAATATTGCCCAACAAATTTATATTTCCGACCAATGCTGGGCTGTTATTTTAACCGCTAAAAATGCGATTATTCAAATGATTCGCGCCGCAGCAAAAAATGAAAAAGTACACAATGCCGACGAATTGAGAACTTTTGTAATCAGTGAATTATTAGAAAAAAATGCTCCTAATAATACCGCTTTGGCTTTTATAAAAAATGAAGTTGCCGAATTATGGTAAACTGCTTTTCAATTCCAAAGCTTCGCTTTTTTTCTTGGCATACTGAAAACCTTCCTCCCACCATTGCGACATTTTTACTTTATTAAAAATCAAAGCGTTATTGGTCAAATCAATCGGAGTGTAATACATATTCAGTTTCACATTATTATGCGATGCCGATAAGGTTCCGATCAGAATATCATGTTTTTCAATTTGATCTAATTCTATTTGAAACAAATCAATCAGTAATGAAAAAGGATTTTTTCCTATAGCAACTCTGGGTGTTGATTTTTCCGTTTCTAAAACAACAACATCCACCTCAGTTGCCCCGCGATTAATAGCTTCCTGGATTGGAACCAAGCTGGAAAATCCGCCGTCGGCATAATCTTTCCCTTTGATATTTACAATACTCATAAACGGAATATAGTTACTCGAAATCCAAATCCAGTCGCAAAATTCGTCATACGTACAGTCTTTAATCGACTTGTATTCTGCCTGATTATTCGTCAGATTCGTTACTGTAACCACCACATCCGTTTCCTGAGCTTTCAATTGATTAAATTCCTCTATTGGTAAATTTTTCTTGATGTACGAACGTAGTTTTTTGCTTTCGCCAAAAGTTCTTTTCCCTTTAAAAAACTGCAACAACACATTAAAGTGATTGATGCTTACCACATCAACACCATTCTTTTTTTTAACGACAAACGGATTAATATTAAATATTTTACCCATGTTCACATTGGTATAAATACGATGTATCTTGTCGATATTTCCCAATGCCAAATGAGGAATCAGCAAACTTCCGGTAGAAGTTCCAATAAACAAATCGTATTTTACTTTTTTATTTTCCAATAGAAATTGTGCCACGCCGCCCGCAAAAGCGCCTTTGCTTCCTCCTCCGGAAATAACCAATGCCCGCATAAATATTTTAATTTAATAGTCGATTCAGTTGAAATTGTTCTTTCTCGCTCAAATTAGGTAAAATTCGAATAAAAGCTGTCCTGTATTCCTGATTTTTCAATAATATTCGAATGTTGTCACGTCCAAATTTTGAAAATTGCCACATATGATGCGTAGTGGCTTTAACCAAATTAATCAAGACAGTGTCGTTGATAATTTTAAAACCAATAAGTTTTTCCAATGCATTTTGTCGGGTTGTGGCTTCATATTTTTCAGATGAATAATCAATTAACTCGTTAATTACAGCCTGTTTGTCACAAACGTATTCAGGAGTCATTAAAACCAAAGACAGCCATAAAGTGCGCAAATTAAAATCGTTGAAGCCAATCCAATTCTTAGATTTCTCCAAATATTCCAAACGCTGTTTAGGAAAATTACGCCACAAATATAACAAAGCAATTTCCTGAGTTTGATACGAATCATCTTCCAACAAACTTTCGTACTCCATCCGGAATGCTTCCGGAATTTTTGGCAAATTATAAGCAACCGCCTGACGAACTTGCAGCTTTTTACTATTTAAAGCTAATTCCAATAATTCTCTTTTTGCTTCAAAACTTTCATTTCTAAGTTGATCAACCACCATCTCTTTTAAAAGATAATGAGCATCCGACATGAGAATCATTTTAAAAAAACCTTGTTTGGTTGCTAAAGATTCAGACTTTCGTTTATCTACTTCCAGCATTAACTTGGTGATTTTATTTTTATAAAGTAACTTATTGACTTTAGATGTATTAATAGCAGTTGATTCAAGCCATTCTTTAGAAAATAAATCCGTATCAAAACTACTTACTTTTCTAACTTCTGCTAAAAAATCTTCGGTAGTTACCGTTTTAAAAGCATATTTTTTCAGATAATTTTTTACCAGTTTTTTGAATTTTCTATCACCAATTTCCTGATGCAACACAAACAAAGCCCAGGCTCCTTTTTGATAATAAGTCATTGAACTCGCTTTATCACTCAAAATCGGAATGGTGTCCGTTCTTGAAGCATATTTTATTTGCTGAATAGATTCATACATTTTAGAGTAAAAATAATCTTCTCCGTAAATAGATTTTTCAGCTAACAACGCATAATAAGTTGCAAAACCTTCCTGCAGCCAATGATGTTTACCACTGTGAGCCGTAACCAAATCGCCAAACCACTGATGTGCCAATTCATGCGCATCAACATTGGTATAACTTCGATCTACAAAACCAATAGAATCCACCACATAGCGGGTTGCAAATAAAGTCGCGGAAGTATTTTCCATTCCGGCATACAAAAAATCCCGAACCGGCACTTGTTTATAAACTTTCCAAGGATATTTTACTCCAATTTCCTTTTCTAAAAAATCAAAAATCCGTTTGGAATAACGATACGTTGGCTCAAAACGCGGTTTATCTTTTGGTTCAAAATATAATTCTAAAGGAATTTTACTTTTACTTAATAGTTGCTGTTTTTCAAACTTCCCAATAGCTAACATTAACAAATAAGAACTCATTGGTTTTTCCATTTCATAAGTCCATTTAGTGATATTTCCAATATTGCTTTTTTGCTTTAAAATACCATTACTAACTACCTGATAGTCTGATTTAAACAAAACTTCAAGATTAAAAATCACTTTTTCATTTACATCATCAAAACTTGGAAACCAATGACTGGTATATTTACCCTGCCCCTGCGTCCAAATTTGCAAATCGGCATCTTTTTCAGAATTCACAAAATACAGCGTTTGTTTTGGTGTTGCCTTGTACTCAAAACTAATTTGGTTTTTACCTTTTTGAAAAGGAAAAACAATCAAAAGCTGTTTTCCGGAATTGATAAACGAAATATTTTTATGATTCAATTCTACATTAGAAAACCGCATATTTTGAGCATCAATTTTCAAAGTATCCACCGGATTTAAAACTGTAAAAAAATAATTTACATTTCCTGAAATCGATTTTTCATCAGTATTTAATTGTAAACAGGCAGTAACAGAAGTAAAATCGATATTTTTAGTTTGTTGGGCAAAAACAAAGGTGGAAAGAAAAAGAAAAAGGTATTTCATCAAAAAAATAATTATAGCAGATTTCCAAAGTTACAAAGGTTTCACCAACAAATCGAAGTATTTTTGTATGTTTACCTCATAAAGTTTTAATAAAATCACCTTGAAAAAAGCCCTTTTTAATTGGAGCAGCGGAAAAGATTCTGCTTTAGCCTTATACAAAATCCTTCAAAATCCCGATTTTAAAATTGAATACCTGTTAACCAGTGTCAATCAGCAATTTCAGCGAATTTCCATGCATGGTGTTCGGGTTGAATTATTGGAACAACAAGCCAAAAGCATCGGAATTCCATTGGAAATAATGCAAATTCCAGAAATGCCTTCTATGGAAGTTTACGAAAATGTGATGCAGCAAACGTTAGAAAAACTAAAAGAAAAAGGCATTATCCATTCGGTTTTTGGAGATATTTTTCTGGAAGATTTACGCCAATATCGCGAAGACAAATTGACTACAATTGGATTCGAAGCAGTTTTCCCAATTTGGAAAATCCCAACTAAAGATTTGATACAGGAATTTATTGCTTTAGGTTTTAAAACAATCGTTGTTTGTGTAAATGAGCGTTATTTAGACCAAAGTTTCGTAGGCAGAATCATTGACCAACAATTTATTGATGATTTACCGGAAAACGTGGATGTATGCGGAGAAAACGGAGAATTTCACACTTTTTGTTTCGACGGACCAATTTTTCAAAAAACAATTGAATTTGAAACCGGCGAAATCGTTTATCGAAAATACGAAAAACCCAAACAAGAATCCTCAAATACCGCCTGCGATTCTGATGATTCAACCGCCTATGATTACGGTTTTTGGTATTGCGATTTGATTCCTAAATAATACGAAAAACCGCAAATTTGCAAATTATTTTACTTTATAATCATTTGCGAATTTGCGGTAAATTTTATTTACAAGACTTGTTAAAAGCTGTATTTTACAATTTTTTAGCGTGTTTTACTTTTTGATCGGTAATAGCAATAGCCAAAACTTCGCTCATTTCTTTTACATAATGAAAAGTAACACCGCTTAAATATTCCGGTTTAATTTCATCTACATCACTTTTATTTTCGTGACATAAAATAATTTCTTTGATATTAGCTCTTTTAGCAGCCAGAATTTTTTCTTTAATTCCACCTACCGGCAACACTTTTCCTCTCAGCGTAATTTCACCTGTCATCGCAATGTGTTTCTTTACTCTTTTTTGTGTAAACAAAGAAACCAAAGAAGTCAACATCGCAATTCCGGCACTTGGCCCGTCTTTAGGCGTTGCTCCTTCCGGTACATGTAAATGAATATTGTATTTAGTCAATATTTCCGGTTTTAAACCTAATTGCTCTGCATTGGCTTTGATATATTCTAAAGCAATCGTTGCCGATTCTTTCATCACATTACCTAAATTTCCGGTAATACTCATACTTCCTTTTCCCGGCGAAAGCAAAGATTCAATAAACAAAATATCCCCTCCTACACTCGTCCAGGCTAATCCCGTAACTACTCCGGCAACATCATTGTTTTCGTATTTATCACGCTCCAAACGGGGAACACCAAGTACTTTTACAATATCTTCATCGGTAACTTTCTTATTATACTCTTCCTCCATTGCTACTGATTTAGCCGCATTACGAATCACCTGAGCAATTTTAGCTTCTAAACCACGAACACCTGATTCACGGGTATAGCCTTCAATAATTTTTTCCAATTGTTTTTTACCAATGGTCAAATCTTTCGAAGTCAAGCCATGCTCTTTTAACTGACGCGGAAATAAATGCTGCTTAGCGATTTCAACCTTTTCTTCGATGGTATAACCGGACATTTTGATGATTTCCATTCTGTCACGTAAAGCAGGCTGGATAGCGCCCATATTATTTGAAGTAGCGATAAACATCACCTTAGACAAATCATAACCTAATTCTACAAAATTATCATAGAAAGCACTGTTTTGCTCCGGATCTAAAACCTCTAACAAAGCAGATGACGGATCTCCGTGATTACTATTCGATAATTTATCAATTTCGTCTAAAACAAAAACCGGATTAGAAGTTCCTGCTTTTTTCAAACACTGAATAATTCTTCCCGGCATCGCTCCGATATAGGTTTTTCTGTGACCGCGAATTTCTGCTTCATCGCGTAATCCACCCAAAGAAATACGCACATATTCTCGACCTAAAGCTTCAGCAACCGAACGTCCAATAGAAGTTTTTCCCACTCCCGGAGGCCCTGTCAAACAAATAATTGGCGATTTCATGTCGTTTCTTAACTTCAAAACAGCCAAGTGCTCAATCATTCTTTTCTTTACTTCATCTAATCCAAAATGATCTCTATCCAGAATTTTTTGAGCATTTTTTAAATCAAAATTATCTTTAGAAAATTCATTCCAAGGCAAATCCAACAGCAATTCTAAGTAATTTCTTTGAATGCTGTAATCAGGAGCCTGCGGATTCATACGACGCATTTTAGTCAGTTCTTTTTCAAAAATCTGCTGCGTTTTTTCGTCCCATTTTTTAGTTTTAGACTTTACTAACATTTCGTCCATTTCCTCCTCCTGAGTCGAACCACCCAATTCTTCCTGAATTGTTTTCATCTGTTGGTGCAGGAAATATTCTCTTTGTTGCTGATCTAAATCAAAACGAACTTTAGACTGAATATCGTTTTTAAGTTCCAATTTCTGCAACTCGACATTCATATATTTTAAAGTTTCTAAAGCTCTGTCTTTTAAATTATTGATTGCTAACAAATCTTGCTTTTCTTTAACAGATAAATTCATGTTAGAAGTCACAAAATTGATTAGAAACGATTGACTTTCAATGTTTTTAATTGCAAAGGTAGCTTCACTCGGAATATTAGGACTCACTTTTATAATTTGAATAGCCAATTCTTTGATAGAATCTAAAATAGCTACAAATTCAGAATCATCGCTTTCAGGTCTGTCTTCTGAAAAATCCTTAATAATTGCCGAAAGATAAGGCTCTTCCGATGTAATCGATTCGATTTCAAAACGCTTTTTCCCTTGCAAAATAACTGTAGTGGTTCCATCAGGCATTTTAAGCACTCTTAAAATACGTGCAACTGTACCGATAGAATTGATATCCTCTTTAGTAGGATCTTCAATATCTTCATTTTTTTGGGCAACAACACCTATAATTTTGCCATCGGCATTCGCATCATCGATTAATTTTATCGACTTATCACGACCCGCAGTAATAGGAATTACAACACCAGGAAACAACACCATATTTCGCAAAGGAAGAATAGGTAAAGATTCCGGTAATTGTTCTTTATTCATTTCTTCTTCATCTTCCGGAGTTAATAATGGTATTAATTCTGCTTCTGAATCGAATTCTTGTTGTGACAAATTGTCAAGTGTAAGTATTTTATGTTTTGACATAGTAAAATTTAAGTCTTTTTGTCATTAAATTTATTGATTACTTAACAACAAAGTTAGTATTAACACACTGTTACATTACTGAAAATCAAACAATAATCATTATTAACAGTATTATGCATCCATTATAAAACAATCTTTGTGCCATAAAAACACACTTAAAAAGCAAATTGCCCTGAAAAAGCAAACTACTTTTTGAGGGCAATTCCTAAAAAAATTAGATTTTTAATTAATAAGCGACATCAAAGCTGCCTTCAGTTACATTGATTGATGGCGTTCCATTAGTCGTAAATGAAAATGTTCCTTGAATTCTGTCTTCTGTAATCGAAATAATCTTTACGCTTCCCGAAACAGCTTCATGCTCCCCATTTTCATCTTCATATGAAGCCTGAACATCATCTGTCAGTCTATTTACGGTAATTGGATAAGTAGTACCGGCAGCTAAACCAGTTCTAACACTAATTGAGATCTCATTCATATTAGTATCAGAAGCTCCGATAGTAATCCAATCATCGGCTCCAGAGTTAATCTCAAAAGCAAGAATATCGGTACTTACAAAATTGGTTCCTCCTACTTTTGCCGAAAAACTATCATTTGTTTCTTCTTCTGTAATATAAGGTAAATCAGTAAACACTCCGTTTTTAAATTCTATTGCAGCTCTTGGAGTATCTGGATCCGACCAATACCCTTTAAACTGAAAAGTTCCTGAAATAGTTTTCTTTTCGGTATCGATTTTTGTAATCGTAATTGAACCTGTGTTTTCGTCCGGATTATCATCATTTAAACTCCAATATCCATATTCTGAACCAGCTGGTGAATAAGCTACAATATTGACATTAGCAGCATAAGTACCGGTTTCATTTGCCTCAATTTGAAAAGCAAAACCTTCTCCATTGGATTTAATCGCAGAAATTTCAATAAAATTTCCCGAAATCACAACCTGAGTTTCAGCAGCTGTCCAGGTATTATTATTAAAATCGGCTTTAAATATACCGGAAGTATTTCCTCCGGAACCCGGATCGGGCTCAACTGTACCGTCAACCGGTTCATAAACACAGGAAACAAACAAGGTTGCCAGAAACAATACAAAAAACTGAGGTTTAAATTGGGCTATTTTCATAATTGGGGCTTTTTACAACTCCAAATATAATTTTTTATTTTATTTTTCCTACTATTTTTTAGGTACTTTTCTTAACAAAACTACTCCAAGAATAAAGAAAACAGCTAAAAACACAATAGCGAATCTTGGACTTCCTGTTATTTGATCAATAATACCATATACCAGCATTCCAATAACAATTCCTATTTTCTCAGCTACATCATAAAAACTAAAAAAAGAAGCAGTGTCTTCTGTTTCCGGTAAAAATTTAGAATAGGTTGATCTGGACAAAGACTGAATTCCTCCCATAACCAAACCCACCAAAGCGGCCATGATGTAAAAATGTATCGGTAATTTTATAAAATAAGCCGCAATACATAAAACAACCCAAATACTGTTTATAAATAACAAAACAGGTATATTTCCAAACTTTGCTGAAGCTTTTGAAGTAGTAAAAGCTCCAATAACAGCAATTATCTGAATCAATAAAATACAGATAATCAACCCAACAGTGCTTTGTTCTTTGGATTCCCAACTAATCTCCTGAGAACCAAAATAAGTCGCCACAAGCATTACTGTTTGTACCGCCATACTGTAAACAAAAAAACTGCTTAAATATTTTTTTAGACGTACATTATCTTCCAATAAAAACCAAACTTTTTTAAGCTCTTTAAATCCGTTGAAAACAATAGATTTGGTTACTTTTTGTTGAGAATCTCTACATCCTTTTGGCAAATAAAAATAAGTATATTGACTAAATAAAATCCACCAAACACCAACCATCACAAAGGAATAGCGCATCGCTTTCATGGCCGAAGGTTCTTCGGCATCATCGGTAATATTGAACAATTCCGGTTTCATTACCATTGCCAAATTTACAAGTAAAAGAATCACACTGCCAATGTAGCCTAAAGAATACCCTTTAGCACTAATTGCATCCTGCTGTTCTTCAAAAGCAATATCCGGCAAATAGGAATTATAAAAAACCAAACTTCCCCAGAAACCTATTAATCCTAAAAAATAAAAAAGCAAACTAGAATAGATATTTCCCAAATCAAACCAATACAAAGCCATACAGGACAAAGCGCCCATATAGCAGAAAAACTTCATGAAAAACTTTTTGTTTCCTACATAATCAGCGATTCCGGATAAAAGAGGCGATAAAAAAGCCACTTTTAAAAAGGCTAACGCCGTAACAAAACTAATTAAGGCCGAATTTTTCACGCTAAAACCCAAGACCGTTATATAATGTCCTGTTTTTAAAAATAAGGCTTCATAAAAAATGGGAAAAATGGCTGATGTAATAACTAACGGATAAACCGAATTAGCCCAATCATAAAATGCCCAGGCGTTCAACAACTTCTTATCTCCTTTTTTTAAGTGACTCATGATTCTGATTTTTTTTTTTTGACGAATTTATTATTTAAAAATGGTTTTAACTAAAACTTCAAAAAATAATCCCAACAAACATAAAAAAAGCCAATTCAAACGAATTGGCCTGTAACTTTTTTCCAGATTATCTTATTTAAAAACTACACCAAACTTAGCTGCAACAGCTTTGGCTTCAGGAACCATTGCTTTTAGATTCGCAATTCGGGTAGCATCTGAAGGGTGCGTACTTAACAACTCAGCCGGCGCCTGACCTCCTGAATTAGCTGACATTCGGGTCCAAAAACTAATTGCTTCTTCCGGATTATATCCCGCAATTGCCATTAATATCAAACCTATTTTATCGGCTTCAGTTTCATGGCTTCTGCTAAAAGGAAGCATACCACCTACATTTGATCCAATTCCATAATATTGTTGCCACATTTGTTGTTTCTCAGCACTCATACTTCCGGTTGCTGCAGCAACACCCGCCGCACCTAAAGTTTGCAACTGGGAAGCACTCATACGTTGCGCTCCATGGTTGGCTAATGCGTGCGAAACTTCATGTCCCATTACTGTCGCTAATCCCGCATCGTTTTTAGTAATTGGCAAAATTCCGGAATATACCACAATTTTCCCACCGGGCATACACCAGGCATTTACTTCCTTACTATCCACTAATTTGTATTCCCATTGGTAATCTTTCAAATAATCATTCTGTCCCAAAGAAGCTAAATAACGCTCAGCAGCAGTTTTGATTTTAATACCAACCGTTTCTACTTTTTTAGCATCAGCTGTACCGGAAATTACTTTGTTTTCCTTCAAAAAAGTTCCATACTGCTGAAAAGAAGAAGGAAACAATTCGCTATTAGAAACAAAATTCAACGTTTTTTTTCCTGTCAACGGGTTTGTAGCACAAGAATAAATCAAACCTAAAGTTGCAATCCCTACAAATACTAAATTCTTTTTCATGATAGTTTTATTTTACTAACAAAAATACAATTATTATCCAATAATATGCAAAACATTAAAATCCTTAGGCACAATTAAATACTGATTTTCTTTAAAACTTTTAGCATCAAAAGCAATTTCTTCGTTGTCAATTTCTACAATTTTAATATCAAAAGGCAAGCCTATAAAGTTGATTTTAAATTTGGTATAATTGGTATCATATTTCCCTTCTTTGTGCAACTGAATATTGACTTCTTTTTCCTTTCCTGTCATTTGAAAAGACAAAAAGCTGAATCTTCCTTTTTTATAATCATAACCATCCTGTCCGTCTTCATAAACCACCGATTTTTCTTTTCCTTCCTTATAATAAATATCCAAAGTCAATTCGTCAAACTCTACTTCGCCTACATATTGCTGCACCGGATATTTTGGAATAATCGCACCTGCTTTTACAAAAACGGGAATTTCATCAAATTTAGTATCTACCCACATTTCTTTCCCTCCTTTTACTAAAGTATTATTCCAGTAATTATACCATTGTCCGCGAGGAATATACATTCTTCTTCCCAATGCATTTGGCTCTAAAATTGGACAAACTAAAATTTGATTTCCAAAAATAAATTCGTCATTTCGGTAATGCGTTTGAATATCTTCCTGATCAAAATACACCAATGGTTTTAACATAGGAGTTCCTTCTTCAATATATTGCCAGAACATGGTGTATAAATACGGTAATAATTGATAACGAAGACTAACAAATTTTCGGGTAATATCAATCACTTCTTCATCAAAAGCCCAAGGTTCCTGATTTCCATGATCCCCTGACGAATGCGTTCTGCAGAAAGGATGAAAAACACCTAATTGTATCCAACGGGCATACAATTCTCCGGTAGGTTGCTCGGCAAAACCACCAATGTCTGATCCGGTAAAGCCCATACCTGAGATTGACATTCTTTGCACTTGAATATTAGCAATCCAAAGATGTTCCCAGCTAGCCACATTATCCCCTGTCCACGATGAAGTATAACGCTGCGCTCCTGAATAAGCCGATCTTGTAATAATAAAGGGTCTTTTTGGATATGCAAAGCGCTTCACACCATGATAAGTCGCTCTTGCCATTTGCGTTCCGTAAATGTTATGTGCTTTTCTATGGCTACAAGGATTTCCATCATAATCATGACGAACATCATTTGGGAATGTTTTATTAGGAACTTCCATAACAGCTGGCTCATTCATATCATTCCAAACGCCTTTAACTCCAATGTCCGAAATTAATTCTTTAAATAATCCCGCCCACCATTCTCTTACTTCCGGATTTGTAAAATCAGGAAAATTACATTCTCCCGGCCAAACTTTTCCTTTCATGTAAGGACCATCAGCTCTTTTGCAAAAATAATCTTTGGCTAAAGCTTCTTTATAAACCCAATAATCTTTGTCAATTTTTATCCCTGGATCGATAATCACAATAGTTTTAAAACCATCTTCGGCTAATTCAGAAACCATTCGTTTAGGGTCTGGAAAATATTCTTTGTTCCAGGTAAAACACCTAAACCCTTCCATATAATCAATATCCAGATAGATCGCATCACATGGAATTTGCAATTCTCTAAATTTGGCAGCAACTTCTTTTACATTACTTTCCGGATAATAACTCCACTTACACTGATGGTAACCCAAAGCCCACAATGGCGGCAATTCGGGTTTGCCGGTCAAATCCGTATAGGAAGTTACCACATCCTGCATATTAGGACCATAAAAGAAATAATAATTCATTTCGCCACCATGAGCCCAAAAACTGGTTACATTTCTTCTTTCGTGGCAAAAATCAAAAAAAGATTGAAAGGTATTGTCAAAGAAAATCCCGTAAGCCTGTTTGTGATGTAAACCTATATAAAAAGGAACTACTTTATACAAAGGTTCCTGTTCTTTTTGAAAGGCATATTGATCTGTTGCAAAATTTTCAACCCTTTTCCCTTTAAGATTCAATTGAGTGGCTTTATCACCTAATCCGTAAAAACACTCTCCGTCACGGGAAGATTTACTCATTTTTACAATATTTCCTCCAAATTCGTAGCATTCTTCCCAATGAAAACCTAATTCATCTTCCAGAATTACATTTCCTTTTAAATCGTAAATAGAAGCTCTCAAATCAGCTTTTTGAATTTTACATACAATCTTATTGGTTGTAATTTGGTAATAATTCTTTTCTTCAATTACTTCTAAATGGTTGTATCCATGAGAATGACTTTTGTCTATGGCATAAGAGAAATCGTTGCTAAAATAACCTTTCGTAGTGAAACGAAAACGAATTAAACTATCTCTTAAAACGGTCAGTTTTAAAATCACATTATTCTCAGTATAAAAATAGACCGAATCGACATCAAGTGTATATGAAACTATTTTTGACGGATATAAATCCCCTTTGTATTCTAATTCAGTATTTGTAATCATCTCTATGCCTTTTGATTAATATTACGCTCTCTCTCAAACTTACGAAAAATCTTTTTTATAAATAAACAATAGTATTTATATTCACGAAAACGTTATAGTTGAGTATTTTTCAAAAAAAAGAAGTATTAACTTCAAAATTAATACTTCTTTACAATTTTAATTACTTTTTCTTATCAACCTCTTTTTAAGTGTATTAAAAAAAGATTATAAAATTTTAAAAACCGTCACACTCAATGGCGGCACTAACAATTCAACCGAATAATCTCTGCCATCATAAGGCGAAGATTCCACTTTTAATTGGGAAGTATTCAACACATTGCTTCCCTGATACCTTTCTAAATCGCTATTGAAAATTTCTTTTAGTTTTCCTTTTCTTGGAACTCCGATTCTGTAATTTTTGCGAACCATTTGTGTAAAATTACAAACTACAACTAAATCGTCTTTTGGATCATTTCCTTTTCTAATATAGGAAAGCACCGCGTTTTGATGGTCAGAATAATTAATCCACTCAAATCCTTCATGACTAAATTGTTTTTCGTATAAGGCAGGTTCCGATTTATACAAAGCATTCAAATCCTTAATATATTGCTGAACTCCATTGTGTACAGGATATTGCAACAAATGCCAATCTAAACTTTCCTGAAAATTCCACTCAGCCATTTGACCAAATTCACCTCCCATAAACAATAAATTTGTTCCCGGATGCGTAAACATGTAACCATAAAGAAGTCGTAAATTGGCAAATCTTTGCCATTCGTCTCCGGGCATTCTGTCGGCAATGGATTTTTTTCCATAAACCACTTCATCATGAGATAAAGGCAACATAAAATTCTCGGTAAAAGCATACGTCATCGAAAAAGTTAAATCATTTTGATGGTATTTTCGATAAACTGTTGCTCTTTGGAAATATTTTAAAGTATCATGCATCCATCCCATCATCCATTTCATTCCAAAACCTAAACCTCCAACATCTGTTGGTCTGGAAACCATCGGGAACGAAGTGCTCTCTTCAGCAATTGTCTGAACTCCTTCATAGTTAGCATAAACTACTTCATTGAATTCTTTTAAAAAACTAATGGTTTCTAAATTTTCTCTTCCTCCAAAGATATTTGGTTCCCATTCGCCATCATTTCTTGAATAATCCAAATAAAGCATCGAAGCAACAGCATCTACTCTTAAACCATCAATATGATAATGATGCAACCAAAATAAGGCATTACTAATTAAAAACGAACAAACTTCATTTCTTCCGTAATTAAACACCAAACTTTTCCAATCAGGATGATAACCTTTTCTGCGATCCGGATGTTCATACAAATGCGAACCGTCAAAATAGCCTAATCCGTGAGAATCATCCGGAAAATGTGACGGTACCCAGTCCAGAATAACTCCGATACCCGCCTGATGTAATTTATCAACCAAATGCATAAATCCCTGCGGATCTCCAAAACGGGAAGTTGGTGCAAAATAGCCAACTAATTGATACCCCCATGAAGGATCATAAGGATATTCCATAACCGGCATGAACTCAACATGAGTAAAACCCATCTCTTTAACATAGCTTACTAAATCTTCGGCTAAATCATGATAACTCAAAAATTGATTTCCCTCTCCACGCTTCCAGGAACCCAAATGAACTTCGTAAACAGAATAAGGCTTATCAAGTGCATTATGTTCTTTTCGGTTTTTCATCCACTTGGAATCATCCCACTTATAATCAAGATCCCAAATTACCGAAGCAGTATGCGGCGGTTTTTCACAATAAAAAGCAAACGGATCGGCTTTTTCAGTGATAACACCTTCAATATTTGATAATATTTTGTATTTGTAATTTGTTCCTTTTTCAATATTAGGTATAAATCCTTCCCATATACCTGAAGAATCCCAACGCACATAAAGTTCGTGTTCTCCTTGCGTCCAGTAATTAAAATCACCTACCACAGAAACTGAATGAGCCGTAGGAGCCCAAACAGCAAAATAAACACCCTGAACTCCATTTAATTCTATTAAATGAGCTCCTAACTTTTCATATAATCTAAAATGTTTTCCAGCTTTGAATAAGTTAATATCAAAATCAGTAAAAAGGGAATGCGAAATAACTTTACTCATAGTCGTATTGGTATTATTCTAAATTTTACAAAATAGAATATTGATAAATAAAAACAGTTAATTAACTTATTCAATCTTGAAATTATCCGGCAAAGTCACACCTTTTTTAATAACTACAATTCCTTCTTTTACAGCATATAACTCATTGGTAGTATTTTCTAAATGATTACCCCCATTGATATAAACATTGTTTCCTATACGGCAATTTTTATCTACTAAGGCATTATTTATAAAACAGCCTTCACCTATTCCAACCAGAATTTTATTGTTTTTAGTATCTTCCTCCATATCTTCAATACTTTGATAGAAATCATTTCCCATCACATAAGTATTTTTAATGACAGTATCTTTTCCCACTCGGGCACGAACTCCAATTACGGAATGAACAATTTCTTTAGCATTAATAATACAACCTTCCGAAATTAAAGATTTATCAACCATTGCATTTTTAAATTTGGAAGGAGGCAATAATCTTGGTCGGGTATAAATTTTATTCACATCATCAAACAAATTGAATTTTGGAACATCTTCGGTTAAACCAATATTTGCTTCAAAGAAAGAATCAATATTTCCAATATCTGTCCAATATCCTTCATATTGATAACTCAGGATTTTTTGTTTTCCAACTGCCTGAGGAATAATTTCTTTTCCAAAATCTTTGGTATCAGGATTAGCCATTAAATCCACCAAAAGCTTTTTATTAAAAACATAAATACCCATTGAAGCCAGATAATTTTTTCCTTCAGCTTTCATTTGTTCACTAACATCTGAAACCCAATCCGGCAATAATTCTTTTGCTGGTTTTTCAATAAAAGACTCAATACAACTTTCACTGTTTGTTTTCAAAATACCAAATTCAGGAGCATCCTTAGCATTAACAGGTAAAGTTGCAATTGTAATATCAGCTTGATTTTTGATATGTTCTTCAAGCATATCGTTAAAATCCATCTGATACAATTGATCCCCTGATAAAATTAAGGCATAATCAAAATCATGATTCAAAAAATGAGGCATACATTGTCGTACTGCATCTGCTGTACCCTGAAACCAAGTTGGATTATCAGGTGTTTGTTCAGCAGCTAAAATATCTACAAAAGCCTGGCTAAAAGCACTAAAAACATATGTATTCTTAATATGTGCATTCAGGGAAGCAGAATTAAATTGTGTCAGTACAAACATCCTATAAATGTCCGAATTCATACAATTTGATATAGGAATATCAACTAATCTGTATTTTCCTCCAACTGGTACAGCTGGCTTTGATCTGCTTTCTGTCAATGGATACAGCCTTGATCCTTGCCCTCCTCCTAAGATAATAGCTATAACGTTTTTTCTTTTTGCCTTCATATTTTGTTAAGTATTAAGTTGTACATATCTATATATTCCATACTGGCTTTTTCCCAGGAATGGTCAATACTCATTCCTAATTTTCTAATTTTATTTAAATGCTCTTTATCTTCATACAAACTAACTGCCCTTTGAATGGAATAACAAATATCTCCCACGGATGCCTGATCATGACAAATTCCGTTTCCATCATCTCCAAAATCAATTACAGTATCCTGCAACCCTCCTGTTCTCCTCACAATAGGAATAGTTCCGTAACGTAAAGAATACATTTGATTTAATCCACAAGGCTCTACTCTGGAAGGCATTAATAAAAAATCAGCTCCGGCATAAATTAAATGCGCCAACTCTTCATTATAACCTATAAAAGTGTTGTAATTACCTTTATAATCAGCCAACAAACTATTTAATTGGTTTTCAATTTGCGAACTACCTGAGCCTAAAATCAATATGTTTATATTTTTAAAATTTTCTGAAAGTGCTAAAGCCGAAGCCTGAGGCAACAAATCACCTCCTTTTTCATCCCACAACCTTCCAATGAAACTAAACAAAGGTTTTGTTGGATCCAAATTAAAAAGTGTACAAAGTATCTCTTTATTTTGTTGTTTTCCTTTTTCAAAATTTTGAATAGAATAGTTTTTCTCTAACATTTTATCCTTAGCTGGATCCCAAACCTGAGTATCAATTCCATTCAAAATTCCTTTCGATTTATAACGCACGAGATTAAAAAGCGACTCTAAACCATTTGCCGAATAATTAATTTCATCCAAATAACTAGGAGAAACAGTTGTAACAGCTGCAGCACATTTTACTCCAACAGCCAATGAATTGATACAATGATTCCACTCCAGTATTTTAACATGATTCAAATCAAATTCCGGCAAATAATGCAACTTATCAAAACTAAACTGCCCTTGATATAAACCATTATGAATGGTAATCATTGCAGGTGTACTCAATAACTTATGATATTTATGGCAGTATTGCATCATAAACGGAATTAAGCCTGTATGATGATCGTGACAATTAATAACGTCAGGCATAGAAGCTCTTCCAATAATCCAGTCTAAAGTTGCAATTTGAAAACTAACAAAACGTTCAATATCATCTTCATACCCATAAACATTGGCTCTGTCAAAAAGTTCCGGAATTTCCATTAGATATAACTCAAAACCTAATTTATCCGTCTTTTCTTTAAGAACGCTAAAAGGAAAATTAAAATCCCCCAATTTAACAGTCCCCCAATGCACACATTCAAAATCATTTTCACTTCTAAATTTGGTCTCATAACAAGGCATTACAACTCTCAATTCATGACCTGCCTTACTCTGATATTTTGGCAATGCCCCAACTACGTCAGCCAATCCACCAACCTTAGCTACCGGATAACACTCCGCACTAATATGAAATATTTCCATTTATTGATTTTTGTTTATTTTGGGTTAAAAAAATGTTTTCAAAAAAAGTTACGTTAATTTACAAACAAATCAACATAAAACTGCTGCTATTCATTGCAAATATTGCCATGAAGTATTTTCTAAATATAGTGAAAAATTAAAACAATTAAAGGAATTTCAAAAAAATATTAGGCTATAAATGACATTTTTTTTAAGCTCTAAACCTACAAAAAGACTGAATTTTTAAAAACACATTTAAATTAATAATTTAGAAAAAATCCTATATCCCCATCATTATTTTCACAGAATTTGACACTTAAAATTATATAATTATAATTCTAAAAAATATCTACTTAATAAAAAGCTAATGATTTGATAACAATTTGAGAAGAAAAAAATCTTAAAAACAATAAATTATTAAATTTGGATATGAATTTATTTAACCAAACAACCGATTGGAAAGAAAATTTGAGTCCAATTTTAGAAAAATACAGTCATCAAAAACATCCATTAGCCTACAAAAATTTATACCAATTATTTATAATGGTAATTTTATCAGCTCAGGATTCAGATGAAAATATCAACAAAATTGCTCCAAATTTCTTTTACAAATTCCCAAATATCGAAAGCCTGACAAAAACAGACGAAAATCAGATAACAGCATACATCAACAAAGTAAAACACCACCAAAACAAAGCAATTTGGATAATTAATGCTGCAAAAATTATTAAAGAAGATTCTAAAATTCCTCTCACATTAAAAGAGTTACTTAACATAAAAGGCATCGGACGTAAATCTGCCGGTGTTATTTTAAAAGAATTCAACATTCCTTTTGAAGGAATAATGACTGATTTACATGTACTTCGGGTTGCTCCAAGAATCGGAATTATTAAACCTACAAAAGATGGTATCAAAGCAGAACAATTGTTAATGCAAGAATTGCCAAGGGAAATATGGAATAATATTGGAATGGCTCTCTCATTGTTAGGAAGAGAAATTTGTAGACCACTTCCCCAATGCCAGAAATGTCCATTAAACAAAAACTGTCAATATCCCAACAAACAACTTAGCTAATATTCTGCTTTACAAAATCCTATATAAAACAAAAACCCTATCCGAATTGGATAGGGTTTTCAAAGACCCGAGGGCATTAGCCCGAACGGAGCGAAGCTAAAAGCGACGAACCGAGGCTTTAGCCGAACAAGTCGTACCAATAATAAAAAAGAAAGCCTGTCTTAAAAAAAGACAGGCTTTACTAAAGAAAGGCGACGACATACTCTCCCACAAGATGCAGTACCATCTGCGCAGGCGGGCTTAACTTCTCTGTTCGGGATGGGAAGAGGTGAGCCCCGC
>NZ_NASZ01000012.1 GCF_014596575.1 Flavobacterium pokkalii
CTCACTCAATATCTCAAATAACTTGCGCTCTTGCGGGCTGCAAATGTAAAACATTTTTTATCCAACTTCCAAACTTTATTTTTAAAAATTTCTTCTTAATTCCTCTTTCGTTTTTCAGTATGTCTATCAGAACGTTTTCGCTGTTGCGGGTGCAAAAGTAACACCTTTATTCAATTACACAACACCTTTTACTAACTATTTTGCTAACTATTTTTTAATAACCTGATAACAAAGCTTTTCTATTTTGAAGTTTTTTTTATTTGTAGGAATTTGGAAGGATTAAAATCGTTTTAAACACAAAGAACGCAAAGAAAGCACGAAGTATACTAAGGTTATTCACTATATAAAATTAATTTTACCACATAAGGCACAAAGAAAAAATCAAGAAAGCAAAAATTCATACTATAATATAAGTAGAAACCTCATTTTAAACTCTTACCCTAGCCCTGATAGTAGCGGCAGCCTCCTGCGCCGGGGTTCGGCGCTGGAGCTATAGCGAATAGCAGGAAACAGCTCCAAATAAAAACAAAAAACCCGTCTCGAACAATTGGGACGGGTTATAAGAATTAAAAACTACTATATCTTATTTAGTAGAAAACTTGAAAGTAGTTTTGGTTTTATAGTTTTCTCCAGGATTTAAAACCGTAGTTGGGAAAGCTTTTTGATTAGGAGAATCCGGATAATGCTCCGTTTCCAAACAAAGACCTGTTCTGTGTGCATAGGTTTTTCCGTCTCTTGTTGGCAAAGTACCATCTAAAAAGTTTCCTGTGTACAATTGAATACCCGGCTCATCAGTAAAGACTTCCATCACTCTTCCGCTTGTTGGTTCATAAACTGAGGCCGCAAAACGGAAACCTTTATCCTGATTGTTCAACACCCAACAGTGATCATAACCTTTTCCTCTTTTTAGCTGCTCGTTTGCAGTTTCAATATCTTTACCAATCGCTTTTGGCGTTCTGAAATCAAATGGTGTATTTGCAACATCATCCAACTTACCAGTAGGTATCAAAGTTTCATCAACCGGAACTAATTTATCAGCATCAATAGTCACAACGTTATCCAAAATCGTTTTTGTAAAATCACCTGAAAGATTGAAATAAGAATGTTGAGTCAAGTTCACCACTGTTTTTTTATCTGTAGTAGCTTCATAATCTACTTCTAAAGTATTATCAGACTTTAAAGTATAAGTTACAAAAACTGTTAAGTTTCCAGGAAAACCTTCTTCCATATCTTTTGAAACATATTTTAACTTTAAAACACCATCAGCTCCACCTTTAGCTTCAACAGCTGTCCAGATTGCTTTATGAAAACCCATTGGTCCACCATGTAAACTATTAGGACCGTCATTAGCAGCCAATTTGTATTCCACTCCATCTAAAGAAAATTTAGCTTTACCAATACGATTTCCGTATCTTCCAATTAACGCTCCAAAAAACGGATTATCTTTAGTGTATTGTTCGAAATTATTAAACCCAAGCACCACATCTTCAGAAACACCTGCTTTGTTTGGCACTTTTAGAGAAGTAATAATTCCACCATAGGTCATAATATCTACTTCCATCCCTTTTTGATTTTTCAGCTTATAGCTTTCAATCTTTTCTCCTTTGGTCGTAGTACCGTACTCTGATTTTTCAATGGTTACACTATCTTTTTCAGCAACATTTTGCTCTTGGTTTTCTTTCTTATCCCCTTTACATTGAACAGAAAGTCCCACTGTAGTAGCAACTACTAAACTTAAGACACAACTTCTTAATAAATTCATATTTTTTATTTTATTGGTTAATAGAAGAAGTCATAAAGCTAAAAAGAATTTCCTTTCAACTTTATGACTTTATTATTTTAGTTACTAACTAAGATTACAATCCCGTTTGAAATAAATGGTAGTAAGCTTCATTTGCATTCAAAGTTTCTTTGAAAGAACGAATCTTAGTATCGTTATCGATTACTACTAATTCGATTCCTGCAATATCAGCAAAATCTTCCATAAACTCAGTAGTAACTGCCTGGCTGTAAACTGTATGGTGAGCACCACCTGCTAAAATCCAAGCCGTAGCAGCGATATCCAAGTTTGGTTTACAATCCCAAAGTACACGTGCAACTGGTAATTTTGGTAAATCAGCCATTGGTTTTACAGCAGTTACTTCGTTAACGATTAAACGGAAACGAGTTCCCATATCTACCAATGAAACATTGATTGCATCACCTGCAGGTGAATTGAATACTAAACGAACAGGATCTTCTTTTCCACCAATTCCTAATGGGTGAATTTCGCAAGAAGGTTTTCCGTCAGTAATCGAAGGACAGATTTCCAACATGTGAGAACCTAAAACATACGATTTCTCAGGTGTAAAGTGATACGTATAATCTTCCATGAAAGAAGTTCCTCCTTCAAGACCAATGTTCATTACTTTTAAAACGCGAACCATAGCAGCCGTTTTCCAGTCACCTTCTCCACCAAAACCGTAACCATCAGCCATTAAACGCTGAGTTGCGATTCCAGGTAATTGTTTTAATTCTCCTAAGTTCTCGAAAGTATCAGTGAAAGCACCAAAACCACCTTCTTCTAAGAAAGCTCTTAAACCTAATTCGATTTTAGCAGCATCTAATAATGATTGTCTTTGCTCTCCACCTTTTTGCAATTTTGGAGCCAAATTGTATGATTCTTCATAAACCGCTACTAAAGCATCTACTTGCGCATCAGTAACCAGTTTCATTTTATTAACAATATCAGAAGAGTCATAACCATTTACAGAAACACCAAAACGAATTTGAGCCTCAACTTTATCTCCACAAGTTACAGCAACTTCACGCATGTTGTCTCCAAAACGCGCTACTTTCAAGTTTTGCATTTCGTCCCAACCTAAAGCTACTCTTGTCCAGTTCCCTAATTTTTGTTGAACACGTACATCTTCCCAGTGACCTACAACCACTTTACGTTTTTTACGCATTCTTGACATGATGTAACCAAACTCTCTGTCTCCGTGAGCTGATTGGTTCAAGTTCATAAAATCCATATCGATAGAAGCCCATGGAATTTCAGCATTGTATTGTGTATGTAAGTGACATAATGGTTTTTTAAGGATACTTAAACCATTGATCCACATTTTAGCTGGTGAAAAAGTGTGCATCCAAGCGATAACACCAATACAGTTTTTGTTTGTATTTGCTTCCAAGCAAATATCAGTAATCTCGCTAGGAGATTTTGCTACTGACTTATAAACCACTTTTACTGGAACGTGAGATGAAGCATCGATTCCTTTAGCAATTGCTTGAGAGTGAACCGCTACTTGCTTTAAAGTTTCTTCACCATATAAGTTTTGACTACCTACTACAAACCAAACTTCTTTTTTTGAAATATCTATCATTTTATATTTATTGTTTAATCGTTTATTTATGTGTTTTTTGAAATCAAAATTTACTGTCCGTAATAAGCATCTTTTCCATGCTTACGATCGTAATGTTTTTTAATTAAAGAATCTTTCAATCTTGGAGCAGCTGGATTAATTTGCAAAGTCAAATAAGCCATTTCAGCGCAAACTTCTAACACTTTAGAGTTGTAAACCGCTTTTGCTGCATTTTTACCCCAAGCAAACGGACCGTGATTTCCTAGTAAAACCATTTCTACTTCTTCGTAAGAAAGATTTTTTTCTTTGAAACAATCCAAAATTTGGATTCCTGTATTGTGCTCGTAGTTTCCTTCGATAAGATGATCAGCCATTGGAGCAGCACATGGAATATCAGCTGTTAAGTGGTCAGCATGAGTAGTTCCAAAAATTGGAATATCTCTTTGAGCCTGAGCCCAAGCCACTGAATAAGTAGCGTGCGTATGTGCAATTCCTCCGACATTTGGCCAATGTTTGTACAAATAAGCATGAGTTTTAGTATCAGAAGAAGGACGTTTGTCTCCTTCGATAATATTATTATCAAAATCAACAATTACGATATCTTCCGCTTTTAATTCTTCGTAAGGTACTCCACTAGGTTTAATAGCAAAAACTCCATTCTCTCTATCAACAGCACTTACATTTCCAAAAGTATACACCACTAAATTTAATTCATTTAGTTGCATATTAGCTTCGTAACATTCTTGTTTTAACGCTTGGTATTTTGACATACTCTTTTATTATTTTGTTATACTTTCTACGAATTGACTCAATACAGAGTACGAATCCATCAATTCCTGGTATTTTTCAATTTGATCAGCCTGAGGGAAATATTCACTTTCAAAATCACTTCCCATTTTTTTAGCCGCTTCTATTACATTTGGATAAATTCCGGCAGCGACCGCAGCATAAATAGCAGCTCCTAAAGCCGGTGCCTGATCAGAAGCACAAACTTTAATTGGCTTATTCAACACATTAGCCAATGTTTGCATGATAAATGGTGATTTTCTAGCTACACCGCCAATTCCAATAACACTATCAATACGAACACCTTCTTCTTCAAAACGATCTACAATTTTCTTAGATCCAAAACAAATTGAATTGATTAAGGCTTTGAAAATATGCGGCGCTTTAGTTCCTAAAGAAAGATTCGTCATTGCGCTTTTCAATCCTTGATTAGCATCCGGAGTTCTACGACCATTTACCCAATCCAAAGCAGTTGGAATACTTTCTGACAACGGAATTGCTTCGGCTTGTTCGGTTAAAGTTTTGATGAAATTAGATTCAACCTCATCTTTTAATTGGGCTTTTTGCTCATCAGATAAAATAGCTGAATTGTACACTAAATTATTCAACGGCCATGACAAAGTATCTTTGAACCAAGCCAAAACATCTCCAAAAGCAGATTGTCCTGCTTCCAAACCGATGTATCCCGGAATTACAGAACCATCAACCTGTCCGCAAATTCCTTTTACCGTTTTACTTCCTACAGCTTCATGAGAAGCCACAATAATATCACAAGTTGAAGTTCCCATTACACGAACTAATGCATGCTCATCAATTTTAGCACCTACAGCTCCTGAATGTGCATCAAAAGTTCCAACAGCAATAATCGTATCGGTAGTTAAACCTAATCTTGTTGCCCATTCCTGGTTTAATTTTCCGGCAACTAAATCAGAAGTATAAGTTTCATTGTATAATTTCCCTCTCAATTGAGCCAAATAAGGATCTAATTTTGTCAGGAATTCTTCCGGTGGTAAACCGTTCCAGTCTTCGTGCCACATGGCTTTATGTCCTGCTGCACAACGACTTCTTTTAAAAGTAGCTAAATCTTTATCATCAATTAACATGAAAGTCATGTAATCGCAGTGCTCCATCCAAGAGTGAGCTGCATTTTTCACCGCTTCGTCTTCACGAACAATGTGTAGAATTTTTGCCCAAAACCACTCCGAAGAATAAATTCCTCCTTCGTATTTAGTGAAATCCTCACCACCCCAGGAAGCAGCTAATTCATTGATTTCGTTAGCTTCGTTGATCGCGGTATGATCTTTCCACAAAATCATCATCGCATTTGGATTGTGCTCAAATTCTTTGGTTAAAGATAATGGAGTACCATCGGCAGTTACAGGGATCGGAGAAGAACCTGTAGTATCGATGCAGATACTTTTTATTTCTGACGGATTAACATTTGCCTGAGCAACAACTGATTTAATTGTTGATTCCAATCCTTCGATATGATCCAAAGGATGTTGACGGAATTGATTAATTGACGGATTACAATATTCATTGTTTTTCCATCTTTTGTAATGACAAACGTCTGAGGCTAGTTCATGCCCGTTTTCGGTATCAATTAATACAGCACGAACAGAATCCGAGCCGTAATCCAAACCAATTACATAATTTTTCATCTTCACTATTTAAAATATGGCTACAAATATATAATAAAAAACATTAAGTGTATCACTTACACTTAATGTTTTTTATTAAATTTTCTATAATTTTAGTTAAAATACAATTTGACTAAAATCAGCCGTAAAATTTTCTACTATTTCAATTTTAATTTTAAAACTACAAATGAATTAGCCGGCATATTTACCTCTGCTTTTTTTCCACTTACTTTATATTCTTTTTCAACAGGACTGATTTTTGTTGGCTCAGCCAAAGTATTATAATCCTCCAAATTGTCGTGAGTTAATATTATCATTTCTCCTTTGGACTTCACTCCTTTTCCGGACAAATTAATAGTAAGTTCCTGAGCTTTAGCTGAAGTATTTACCAATTTTACAATCAGTTCCTTTTGCTTCACATCTTTGGCTGCCGTAGCATACAAATCATTTTGACCCGTCAGGGCTTTTCCGTCCTGAGTAATTGACAACACATCGGTTCCTTTATTATTAGAATACATTTTCTGTACATAATAATTGGCTGTTCCGTAGGAATTCAGATTATCAAACCAAATCATATCCGGAGCCCATTGATAAGCTTCCACATGAGCCATCAAAGGCGCATAAGAAGTCAAATGAACCACATCGGCATTACGCTCTAAACCTGTCATAAAAGCTGATTCAGAAAGCGCTGCTAACCAGTTATTTTCCTTAAAACCATCTTCAACTCCTTTAGGATGTGCTGCATATTCTCCTGCAAAAACCTTAGGCCCTTTTCTATCATACTTATCATAACGTGCCGCATTTTCTTTAAACCATTCTGGATTTTTGTAATAATGCTCGTCTACGATTTCGGCATTCATTTTTTTCAATTCCTCCCATCCGTAATCAAACATTGCTCCGTCAGGCGAAGGTCCTGCTCCTGAAACAATAGTTATGTTAGGGTACTTAGATTTTATAGCTTTTGCAAAAACTTTATACCTTTCAATATATTGTGGTCCCCACTGTTCGTTTCCTACCCCAATAAATTTCAGGTTAAAAGGATTAGGATGTCCCATATCGGCACGTAATTTTCCCCATTTGGTAGTTACAGCACCATTGGCGAATTCAATTAAATCCAATGCATCCTGAACATAAGGATCTAATTCTTCCATTGGCACCAATTCACCAGAGTTGTACTGACAGGCAATTCCACAACTTAAAATTGGCAATGGCTGAGCGCCTAAATCTTCTGAAAGTTGGAAATATTCGAAAAACCCTAAACCAAAGGATTGGAAATAATCCGGAGCTTGTTTCTGCTTAAACTCCACATTCCAACGATTAATCATGGTTTCACGATCTTCAATTGGCCCTACCGTTTTTTTCCATTGATAACGGTTATCCAAAGTCATTCCTTCCACAATACACCCTCCCGGAAAACGAATAAATCCCGGTTTTAAATCATACAATAATTGAACGATATCTTTTCGAAGACCATTTTTTCTGTTTTTCCAAGTTTCTTCAGGAAAAAGTGAAATCATGTCTAGATCGATAATCCCTGTACCTTCAAAACTGATTTTCAACTGTGCCTTAGCTTCTGCAGCTGTTGCTGTAAGCTGAGCCGAATAGTCTTTCCAATCTGACGACGAAGGAACAATCATTGTTTCTCCTAAAACATTTTTATTAGCATCTATAAATTGGATGATTATCTTTTTGATGGCATTATCATGATTAGCTGCTTTTAATGAAAGATTATATTTGGCATCTTTCTTAATTCCCATGCCTCTGAAACCTTCATTAATTATTTGATAAACTTTGTCATTATTGATGGTAACTCGACAAAAATCATCATTTAATCTGTCTGCAGAAGCCTGCATTGGCAATGCAATTCCAGAATCTTTATTCATTGATTGGGTACTACTGTTGGGTTGTGACCATCCCATCAATGGAACATTAAATTCAAAAGAGCGATTTTTCACCATTTCGGCATACAAACCACCATCGGCAGCAAAATTGATGTCTTCAAAAAAGACACCGTACATTGTAGGCTGAATTTTTGCCACTGATTTTGTTAAATCTACAGTTAGATTCGTTTTTTGAGCGGTTGCTAAAAAACTGCTTAACAATAATCCGAAAACAGCACTTTTTTTTATTAAATTATTTTTCATGTATTTAATTTTATAGAATAAATTATCCCTTAGCCTTTTAATTAAATTGGAATATTGGTCTTCCGTTATTATCAAATTTCAATTTCATCATTCTTGCATGGCGATTAGGATCGTATAAAGGATCTGCGATGATCTCTTTCAACGGTCTTTTATCACTTGCAGGTACTACTTTTGGATCACCAATCGCTTTTTCATAATCTCTTGCGTGATATATTACTAAAGGTTCTCCGTTTTCATCAACAGTAAAAGAGTTATGTCCCGGACCATAAATCCCTTTTGCTTCATCCGTTTTTAATACCGGATATCTTGATTTTTTCCATGAATTTCTATCGAGTAAATCTGAATTTTCATCTGCCTCCATCATCCCCATAGCGTAACATGCTCCTGTAGCGCTTGCCGAAAAAGTAATGAAAATTTTTCCTTTATTTTTAATTACCGCCGGACCTTCATTCACCCAAAAACCAATACGCTCCCAATCATAATCCGGAGTGGTTAGCATAAATTGAACTGTTTTTAGTTTTATTGGTGATTCCATTTCGGCTAAGTACAAATTAGAAGCTGCAAATTGACCTCCTGTTTTTTCTGCCCAACAGAAATAGCGTTTGCCTCTATGTTCAAACACAGTACCGTCCAAAGAAAAATCGGTAAAGCTTTTTGGATCTGCATCAGCTGCCTGCATTTGTCCCAACTCAATCCATTTGTCATGCAACGGATCCGGACCTGTACACTGTAAAACATAAGGTCTTAACTTCCAAATATCTTCTTCTTCGCTTGCTGCAAAATACACGTACCAATTTCCATCCAAATAATGAATTTCCGGCGCCCAGACATGTCGACTCATTGGTCCACTTTTATGTTTTTCCCAAACTCTAAAAGTTTCGGCATTTTGAAGTTCATCAATAGATTTGGCACGCCTTAACTCTATGGCATCATAAGTAGGTATTGACCCCGTAAAATAGTAATAGCCATCGGTATGCTTATAGATAAATGGATCTGCTCTTTGCAATACAATCGGTTTGTTGGATAAACCCGTTTTTGTACTAATAGCCATTTCTTCTTTTGACTTATCATTTTGCGATTTTTTATCCGTAAAGGAAGCGACACTTACCAAAACAAGAGCATATAATGCTAGTTTTTTTATTTTTTTTATTTGCATCGTATACTTTGTTTGAATTAAAATTATTTGAAAGGAATTAGGAAATTCTACCTTAAGCACTTATTGACTTTATTAAAAATGGCTGGTTTTATAAATAAGGCCAGAAATCGGAATCCCATTTCATTTCTTTGATTAACAAAGTAGATTTTCCATTTTCCATAGCGTTATACCCATGAAATACCAAATAATCTACTCCATCAAAAGTATAGGCACTATTGTGTCCAACTCCATAGTAATCTTGATCTCCTTTTACAAGTATGCTTCCTCCTCCTTGGCTCAATAATTTTCCTTCTTTGTCTTTATAGGGACCTGTTACAGTTTTGGATCTTCCCACTGCAATTTTATAGGTACTTTCTTTGCCTTTACAGCATAAATCCCAAGAGGTAAATAAATAATAATAGCCATTTTTCTTAAAAATAAAAGGAGCTTCAATAGCAGATGTTTCACCAGAATGAACTGTATTTTTTCGATTTGCAACGGAATACCATTCCTGAGGTTGGGCAATAGATAGCAAATCAGAATTCAATTTCACCATTTTTATTCCGTCCCAAAATGAACCAAAAGACAACCAAGGCGTATTATTTTCATCAATAATCACATTCGGATCAATGGCATTCCATTCATCTCTGTTGGGATAAGATTGCACCACAATACCATGGTCTACCCATTTATAATTCGCATCATTTACATTTAATGTACTATTGGTAGCAACTCCTATTGCCGAGGTGTTTTTCCCAAAAGCTGAAATCGAATAATACAAATAGTATTGGTTATTATGAAAAATAATATCCGGAGCCCAAATATGATTTCCAAATTCTGGAACTACCTTATCTGTCCAAATTGGTTTTTCAGGAAAAACTACTGGTTCTGATTTCCAATTTTTCAAATCGGTTGAACTTAAACATTTTATTCCTTTTCCAGTACAAAACAGATAATAGGTATCCTTTTCTTTTATCATTACAGGATCATGTACAGAAATACTTTGTGCCAATGACGATAAACCAATTAGAACAGTTAGAAAAAAGAATAATGACTTTGTTTTGGAATATAATTTCATATTTTTTTGATTTATTTCTACCGCATTCTGAAATCTGATTTCTGCAAACTGTCTACTGAGTAATTCCTTCTGATGTCATTACCACACGTTTCATAGTTCCGTCGGGGTTATAATACAAACGATCTACACAAACCGAACGTCTGAAACTTCCTCCTTCTGTTGGGATAACGCCATTATGATAAATAAAATAAGACTTGCCTTTGAAATCAATAATCGACTGATGATTGGTATTCGAATTACCAGCCACTTCGTTTAAAATTCCTTTATATTGCCAAGGACCATTGATTGATTTACTCATGGCATAGGCAATTTTTTCAGGAAACTGGTACGCATAGGATAAATAATACCATCCATTTTTTTTATGAATCCAAGGTGCTTCAGTGAAATTAGGTAAATCAATGGTTTGCATCGGGCCATCCATTTCAATCATGTTTTCTTTCAATTTCACATAATTACACACAGTATTTCCCCAAAATAAATACGCCTGACCATCGTCGTCAATCCAAACAGTAGGATCAATATCATCCCAACTAATGTTGGTTTTGGTGGTCATATCATTCGTAATTAATGCTTTCCCCAAAGCATCTTTAAAAGGGCCGGTTGGGCTGTCAGAAACAGCAATCCCAATAGCTTTTCCATGGATTGTACCATGTGTAATAGCCACATACCAATAGAATTTTCCATTTCTTTCAATCACCTGTCCAGCCCAGGCATCTCCTTTTGCCCAGGCAAAATCCGAAGTCTTTAACGGAACCGGATGCTCCTGCCAATGCACCATATCAGTAGTAGAATAAACTAACCAATCGTTCATTCTATAGGATTGCACTCCTTTTTCCGGCACATCATGTCCCGTGTATAAATATACCTTGTCTTTATAAACCAAAGCAGCCGGGTCCGCAGTATATTTATCCGTAATAATTGGGTTATTCATTTTCAGCAATTGCTGATTTGTACTCGTTACTGTATCTTTTACAGCAGCTGTTTTACAGGAAACAACTGCCGATAAAAGACCTAAACTATATACTATTGTTTTTATTTTCATCACTCTTATTTAGCTTCTAAAACAACAACTGAAAACGCTGGAATAGTAATTTCTAACTTTCCTTTTGCATTTTTAAATCCTTTGAATTCTTTAGGCTCAATAGCATTTGGTTTATCAAACGAATTGTAATCCTGTAATTTTTTAGAAGTCAAAATTGTTCCTGTAACGTTTTTCAATCCTAAAGAAGCTAAATCTATTTCGATTTTATTATCTTTTTTAGAATCGATATTTACCAATGAAATATGTACCAACCCGCTTTTATCTTTAGAAGCCGAAGCAGAAACTGCAGGAAGTGTTTTACCTCCAAAAGTATATTCAGGAGATTTGAAATCAACCGGCAACAATTCGGCATCCTGATGTACACGATACATTTTCATAACATGATAGGTAGGCGTCAAAATCATTTTGGCCTTATCGGTCAAAATCACTGCTTGTAAAACATTCACACACTGTGCTAAATTGGCCATGCGCACTCTGTCGGCATGATTGTTAAAAGTATTCAAGGTTGTACCTGCAATCATCGCATCACGCATGGTATTTTGTTGGTACAAAAATCCAGGATTGGTTCCTTTTTCAACTTCATACCAGCCACCCCATTCGTCAACTGCCATTGTAACTTTTTTAGCAGGATCATATTTGTCCATAATGGCAGCATGTTTGGTAACCAATTCTTCCATTTTCAAAGCCGATTTCATGGTTTCAAAATATTGATCTTCGGTATAATCGACAGCATCTCCTTTTTTGTTCCAATTAATTACAGCATAATGGTGTACTCCAAGTCCGCCTAACATGTTCGTTGGAATATTTTTCATCAAAACTTCTGTCCAATTATAATCGGCACCATTTGATCCGGATGCAATACGAGTAATTCCACCTGTATTTTCCCAATCTGACATAAAAGTGGCATATTTGCGATACTCACCAGAATAATATTCTGCAGTCATATTTCCACCACATCCCCAGGCTTCGTTTCCTACTCCCCAGAATTTTACTTTCCAAGGTTCTTTTCTACCGTTTTTGATACGCAAGTCACTCATTGGGCTTTTCCCGCCAAAGTTTACATATTGAACCCAGTCCGCCAATTCCTGAACGGTTCCGCTTCCAATATTACCAGCTAAATACGGTTCAGCTCCCAGAACTTCACATAAATTTAAAAAATCATGGGTTCCAAAACTGTTATCTTCCGTTACGCCTCCCCACCATTGATTAACAATCGTTGGACGATTTTCTTTTGGACCAATTCCATCTTTCCAGTGATAAGTATCCGCAAAACAGCCGCCTGGCCATCTTAAATTTGGAATTTTTAATTCTTTCAAAGCCGCAATAATATCATTTCGAACTCCATTAGTATTTGGAATTTTAGAAGTATCTCCCACAAAAAAACCTCCGTAGATACATCTCCCTAAATGCTCTGCAAAGTGACCATAAATATTTTTATTAATAGTAACAGGTTTTTCCGCTTTGTTTATACTCAGCGTTGTGGTTTCTTTTTGAGAAAAAGCAAGTTGGCCACAAAAAGTAAAAGCCAACAATAAGAACAGATTTTTTTTCATTCTGATTAACATTTTTGATTGGTTATAAGTGTACGTTTAACATTTGTAAATATAGATAAAATAAAAGGATTAAAACAAACTAAAAATAAGTCCCGCTTGTATTTTAACAAAAACCCTTTCTTAAATGGAAAGGGTTCATGCTCTTTAATTTACTTTTTTACCCCAAACAGGTCTACCGTCAGCAGTTAGTCCGGAATAAGTTATTGTTACTTTTCTGGTTGAAGATTCCCAATCCCAGGCGTCACTTACTTTACATTTTATCCCATTAACTGTCAAGGTTTTATTAACACTATCATAAGACCAAGTACCAGTTATAGCACCACTTACCTTTTTGTCGGCAGTTAAATTAATTGTAACTGATTTTTGAATTGTTTGGAATTGATAATTCATCGTGATTTGCTCCCAGGTTCCAATAAAAGAAGCATCAGTAATTGTAGTTTCAGGAACAGCGGCATAACGCTCCGGATCTATTACCGGCCATCCGTCTTCTGTCCATTTAATAGCTCTTACATGCCCCATCATAATAGCATTAGAAACTGCAATTCCAGACACTCCTACAGGTAAGCGACCCTGAGAGGAATAATACCATTGTTTGGTATCCGGATTTTGAAAAATAGCACAATGAGAAATCCCCACCCATCCGGTATGATTATTAAAACTATAAGGGTGTGTTAACATAGGCCAACAATCAGCACCGTTAGTTACATTAGCCCCATTAATTCCATAATAAGGACCTGTAATTGTTCTGGAACGTGCCACACGGGTATTGTAGGCAACAGAAAGTTCATCATAAGCCATAAACAAATAATAATATTGGGTATCCGGATTATAAATGATTTCAGCGCCTTCCGAAGCCTGCCAACGACTGGAAGCATTTCGGGTTGCAATTCGAGTACCATAATCTGCTAAGGTTTTCAATTGATACGGTTTACCAGTTGTTGGATCTAATTTAACTATCGCAATACCAGAATGCCAAGATCCATAAATCAAATATTGCTCACCTTCTGGTGTTTCAATAAAACTAGGGTCGATAGCATTGTATTTAAAATAGGCGTTTTCCCAATTTCTGTCACCAGTATAAGAATATGATTTTACTCCATCCGGTTCAGAACATACGACCATACCTTTATCTGTCCATACATTAGAAGCCAAATCATCTGTTTCTGCTAAACCTATAAAAGCCCTTTCTGACCATGACGTATCAAAACTAGTTCCTACAATAGGATTATCTACCACAATACTATAATACATACGGTATTTATTCCCCACTTTACGCACACATGGAGCCCAATAACCATAATTTGGATTATCAATAGGCGGCAATGCCGGATTCATTCGAGCTCTTTTATTATTTAAAGAATCTTTGACCCATGCTGGAGCTGTAGTCATAGTAGACCCCATAAATTCCCAATTAACCAAATCTTTAGAACGACGGTAAAAAAAATGTCCATGTCCGTCATGAGCATTTCCGTATGAAGCATCGGTTTGATACATATAATAATAGTCACCCGACTTTTCTATAGAGGGATCGTGAACATTAGCCAAATTCCACTGCAATCTTGTATTCCAAGATGCAATTGATGAGTAATTATCAGCATAAGTTGGCCCCTTAAATGTGGCAGGAGGCACAACAACTACAGGAGGATCTACCGGATCCGAAGTTGTTGCATCATCGCCACTCGAACAAGCTGTTACCAATACTACTAAACCTATAACCGTCAAATATTTTTTTAATCTTAGAATTGATTTTAAATCTTTCATACTTTCATTTTTAAATTTTCTTTCCACATTACTTTCCTTTATCATTTAGTAGTTTTTCATAAAACTCTTTACACTAAAAATTTCATCAACTGGATAAATTTTAGTTTCAATCTTACTTTCAAACTTCAATAAGATTATAACACCATAATGGTTAATTCCTAAAAAAGGGACCATTATGGTGTTTTACAAATACTAACTATGAAAAAAATTAATAACTATCGTTTTGAATTGTACCCGGATTATTATCTCTTTCTAATTGTGGAATTGGGAAAAACTCTCTTCCAGGTGCATAAGAATTAAACTCTGCATCTCTTGATTTTAGCCAAGCTAATTTTGCTTCATCCTGCAACCATCCCCAACGACGAATGTCATCAAAACGATGGCCTTCCAAAGGAAATTCTAAGAATCTTTCATGACCTATTTGATCTCTCATTTGTGCTTGAGTCATATTTGGTTTCACTGTTGCTAAATTTGGTAAACCTACGCGGCTTCTAACAATTTGTATATATGTATAAGCTCCCGGAGTATCTCCTGTTTCATTTAAACATTCTGCATACATCAATAAAACATCAGCATAGCGCATTAAACGTTCATTAATACCAGAACGCCAATCAAACTCATTTACTTTTTGTCCATCAGAATTTTGATATTTTCTACAAAACAAATCGTTCAAATCAGCTGTATTAGAAGCGTACTTTGTAGCAAAATCTACTCCGTATAATTGCATTCCTCCGGGTTTATTATAAAACATAGTAGCATCTAAACGTGGATCGATCGTATTAGCAGTAGTTTTTTCAATTTGATATTCATTAAATAAGGTCCAGGTAGGTTGCACATCCGTAAATCCAAAATCTCTAGGACCATAAGTAATTGCTCTGGCCGAAGTTTTTCCCCAACCGGAAGCAGGAGCACCTCCCCAACCTAGGTCAACTCCACCTGCTTCTCTACTAAATTGCACTTCAAATATAGATTCTGAATTGTTCTCATTGGTTTCCGTAAAATTATCTCTGTAATTAGACACCAATGAATAAACCCCTAAATCAATTACTTCTTTAAAAGTATCGCGTGCATTTGTGAAATCTTTAGTAAACAAATAAGCTTTTCCCAAATACCCCAATGCAGCACCTTTAGTAGCACGTCCTTTTTGACCAACATCTAAACCACTTACATTATCATAAGAAACCGGTAGTAAGTCTGCAGCCATTTTAAAATCAGTAATCACCTGAGCCCAGCCTTCAGCTTCCGTTTTTTGAGGATAAATAGCAGCTAATTGAGTGGGAACTGGAACATTTTTAAACATATTTACCGCATGAAACAAATACAATCCTCTCAAGAAATAAGCTTGCCCTAAGATTCTGTCTTTTAATGCAGCATTTTCAAAATTAATTCCAGGAACATTAGCTAAAACCTGATTGGCTCTAAAAATACCCTGATAATAGGTTTCATAAGCCCAACCATAAATTGCTGCGTCACTAACATTAGAATTAAACTTACCTACATTAGCCATTGCTGGCCATGGACTATTACTTCTACAATCATCCCCTTTTAAATCTAACAATAATGGGGTACTTCTCATATAGGTTCCGTCTGTCAATAAACTTCCATAGGCCGCATTTACCCCTAATAAAGCATCACTATCCGTTTTCCAAAAAGAATCTACTGCTTTATTATTTGGATCAACCTGTATTAAATCTTCATCGTTTACACAACTAGTTGTTATTATTGCCATCGAAAAGATTCCGGCTAAATAATTATATATTTTATATTTCATTTTGATTCGTTTTAAATTAATTTACAGCTATTAGAAACTTACTTCAATACCCAAAGAAACTGTTCTTGGATTAGGGAAAGAACCTCCGTCATATCCTCTTGAGAACAATCCGTCACTCATGAAATCAGGGTCATAGCCTCTGTATTTAGAAATAATCCATAAGTTTTGTCCATTAGCATATACTCTTGCATTTTTAACAAAACTAGTCTTACCTAATGGTATATTATAACTAATCTCAGCAGTTTGTAATTTGATATAATTACCACTTTCTATAAAACGATTCGAATCTCGGCTGTTTCCGTTACCGTCCTCTATTGTTGGTCTTGGGACATTGGTATCAGTGTTTGTTGGAGTCCAATAATCTAACATATCGGTATGATGATTTCCATATTTCCCAACCATTAAGTCACGGTACAAACCATTAAATACTTTGTTTCCACCACTTCCCTGCCAAAACATAGTAGCATTCCAGTTTTTGTACGATGCACTCAAATTGATACCATAGTTGTATTTAGGGATCGTAACTCCCTGAAACACTCTGTCTCTATCATTTATAACACCATCTGCTGCATCCAAGACGCCATCTCCATCAGTATCTACTGTTAATTGATCTTTAAATTTCATGTCCCCTACTTCCACATTTGTTTGTGAAGGTGCTGCATCAATTTCAGCCTGAGACTGAAATATACCATCTGTTTCATAAGCATAAATTTCACCTATCGACCTTCCTACTTCTGTCATAGCGGCAAGACCCGGTATAGGGTTTCCGCTTTCAGAAAAACCAATTTGTGTTACTTTGTTTTTTAAAGTACCTATATTGGCCGCTATGCTGTATTTGAATTCATTTTTGTTATTATTATAAATTAATGAGAATTCAAATCCTCTGTTTTCTACAGCACCTGCATTGGTAGTAACGTCTGCGGGGAAAGCTCCTGAAGAAAAAGGCAACGGAACTCTAATCAATAAATCATTTGATTTTTTATGAAAGTATTCTGCCGTAAACTGTAAATCATTATTAAACATTCCAACTTCAAGAGCGACATTGGCAGTTTTAGTTTCTTCCCAATGTACATTTGGATCTAAGGCGTTCACAACTGTTGAACCAGGAGCCAATTCGTCATTGAAATCATAGCTGGCAAAACTGTTCATCGTAGTAGCAAAGAAATATTGCGGAATAGTATTGTTTCCTATAATTCCATAACCTCCTCTTAATTTAACATTACTAATCACTTCCGGTAAATGAATGAATTTTTCATTGCTCAATTTCCAGGCTCCTGAAAAAGAATAGAAATTAGCCGAATTGTATTTTTGACTGAATAGAGAAGTTTTATCCTGTCTAAAGTTAGCGGTTAATAAATATCGATCATCATATCCATAATTCAATCTGCTGATATAGGATTTCCCGGTAATAGTATATTCGTATTCATTGGTATTTGTATTATCTGCAAATTGTAATTTTTTAATATCAGTAGCATCGTAACCAACACCTGAAGAAAAATGGTTGTAATGCTCATTTCTTTCATCAATTGATCCAACTAAAGCATCAATATTATGTTTTCCTAAACTTAGATTATAAGTAAGAATGTTATTTACAAAGGTTTTAGTTTGGTTCCCTGTAGCAATGTTAAGTGTTGCTCTGTCGCTTGGCACTCTATAATACCAGCCTAATTCAAATTCCGGAGTATACTTTCGGTCAAACCAATGTAATTTATCATAACTAACATCCAGTTTATATTTTAATCCTTTAACAATTTCCAATTCTCCCCAGATGTCTCCAATAAAATGATTTCTTTTTCCTGTATTAGAAATTAAATTATTATATCCTATAACATTAAGCGAAATTGCTTTTTGAGTATCACTATAAGTTCCTCCGTATCCTCCTATCCAATGATCATCATACACTGGCATAGTAGGAATAGCGGTAACTAAAGCCTGAATAGCCGATTCTCCTACCCAGCTGTTAAAATTTTCTTTATCTGATTCGGTATAAGCTATTTTTGAGCCGTATTTGAATTTTCCTTTTTTTCCATGCAAATTCAAATTCATCGAATACCTTTCATAATCTTGTGGTGTCTCTAAATAAGAAGTATTTTTAAAGTAATCCACATTCAAATTATAACCTAAAAATTCTGCACCACCATTGAATGTAAGTGAATGATTTTGAATAGTACCTGTTCCATAGGCTTCTCTTTGCCAATTGGTATTGACATTGTTGATGTAAAAAGGACTTGTAGGATCATTTCCCGGAGCAATACTCAAACCATCATTCCTTTCAGCAGCCGAAGTAATATTTTGATACCCCACTCTATCGGTTACTGACCATTCTTTGGCTACATTTTGAACTCCATAAAGCGATTTATATTTAATCTCCATCGCTCCTGTTTTTCCTTTTTTGGTAGTAATAATAACTACTCCATTTGCTCCACGAACCCCATAAATAGCAGCTGAAGAAGCATCTTTTAAAACCTGCATCGATTCAATATCGCCAGGTGCAAAATCAAATGGTGAATCTACAATTACTCCGTCTATAACAAATAATGGATTGTTATTGCTAAAAGAATTCACTCCTCTAATTTTAATATTTACAAATCCTCCCGGTTCTCCCGAAGATTGCACACTAACACCCGGTGCCTGACCTTGAAGCATTTTAGCAACATCATAAGTCACTGCTTTTTTGGCACTTTCTACATTTACCACGGCTACAGAACCTGTTAAATCTGATTTTTTTTGAGTTCCATACCCCACTACAACAACTTCTTCTAACTTGGCGTAATCTTCTAAAAGTTTAACTGTAATATTGGTTTGACTACCCACTACAATTTCCTGATTTACAAACCCAATATAAGAAATCACCAGTACCGAATTTGGTCCGTCTACATCTATAGCAAATTTCCCGTCAAAATCAGACTGAACACCATTAGTAGTTCCTTTGACCAAAATATTTACCCCGGGAAGTACTGCTCCATTAGCATCAGTTATTGTTCCTGAAACCTTTTTTTTCTGTTGAACCTTTACCTCTGTCTTAATTTTAGTTATTACAATTTTATTTTTTCCAATAATTTCATAACTGAAATTTTCATCAGAAAGACTTTCGGTGAGTAATTTATTTGCATTAATTGTCCCTTTTTTAAGTTTTACTTTAGGAACATCTTTAAACATATCCTCTTGGTAAATAAATACAAAATCGGTTTGCTGCCTCAGCAAGTCAAAGACTTCATCAATTGTTACGGTTTTATCTTTATCGACAGTAATTTTCACATTCTGGGTAAAAACCTTGCCCGTAGTAAAACTAAATGCAGTCGTACAAAAAAACAATATAAATGCTTTCATACTGGTTAGTAAAAATTTTCTTTTCAAAAAGAAAAAATGGTTAGTAATTTCAATTTTCATACATTTGGTATTTATTGGTTAATTTTTATTAATTAATAAGTCTCTTAGGGGATAAAGTAGCGTACTGTCCAGGTATTACTTTATTCCCCTTTTTTTATTTGATAGTAATTTTTCTTTCTTTTATCTCATAGTCATTTATAAAATTGGTTTTCTTAATTATGGTTAGTATTTCTTTTATATCATCATTTTTACTTAGAACTCCGTTGAATTTTATTTTCTCCATAGCTGCTTTTTGAAACACTACGTCAACATCATACCAGCGAGACATTACGGTCATAATTTCTTTTAAGTTTTTCCCTTTAAAACTAAAAATCCCTTTAGTCCACAAAATTTCATTATAGGCTTCAATTGGATTTATGACCAAATCGCCATTTTTAAGATTTAAAATCGACTGTTGATTTGGAACTAAATATTTCTTAATTTTTGGATTACTTACAGTTACTTTTCCTTCCACCAAAGTAGTATAAACATTTTCCTCATCTTCATATGCTTTGATGTTAAACTCCGTTCCTAAAACCTCTACTTCCTGATTTTTATTCAAAACTTTAAATTTTGCACCTTTATGTTCAGTACTCGGAGAAACCACAAAGAACGCTTCTCCATAAATCAATTCCACCTGACGTAAACTACCTTCGGTAAAAGCAACCGGAAATTTCAATTTTGATTCTGAGTTTAACCAAACTTGAGTTCCATCAGATAATTTCATTTTAAATTGTCCGCCTCTCGGAATAGTTAGATAATTATAGGCTACTTCTGAGGGTGAACCATTAGCATTTTTACAAACTAATTCCTTTCCGTTGCTTACCAAATTATCTTTTTCATATTTTTTCTCCTCATTCAAAACAACTGAAGTACCATCCTCCAAAGTAAGTATTGCTTTATCAGTACCTACCTCAATTCTATTATTAACTACTACTTTTGGTTCTTCCGGAGTTTGCCAAAAACTAAATATTACTGCTACTCCCACTACTATAGCTGCAGCTGAATAATAAATGATTCTTCGCAACTTTTTACTTTGTTTTTCTTTTCTTTCTTTTACAAGAGCTTCTGTTATCTTTGCCTTAATTTTATTTGAATCAAATTCTTGAATATTATATTCAATAGCATAATTAATTTTAACAAATTCTTCAAAAACCTCTTGATTTCCAGAAACTGTTAACCAATTTTCTAATTCAGTTAATTCAGCTGCCGTAGCTTGTTTAGTCAGAAATTTTACTACTATATGATCTATTTTGGGTATTTTCATTGCATTCTGTTTTTTATTAATACGTGTGATTTTTACACTACCCTAACTTTTTTGATAATTTTTTTTGTATTTTTTTTTACATTGCACAAAAATTCAGCTGATAAATCACAATACCACCAATGAAAGCGCTATTTACAGACAACTCCGAATTAATTCAGGCGCTTAAAATTGGTGACCCGAAAGCTTATAACTATTTAGTAAATACCTATCACCATAAATTATGTGTGTACGCCTATAGTTTTACTCACGATCATGATTTATCTGAAGATATTGTACAAAATGTTTTTATGCGCATTTGGAACAAACGGAACAATCTAAAAGATGATTTTTCAATTATCAACTTTCTATATAGATCTGTTTACAATGAATTTATCGATCAGTATCGAAATCAAAAATCACTGTATCCATTAGAGAAAAAATATATTGATGCCGTAATTACAATTGTAGAATCGGAAGATGAACATTCGTTGGAACGAATTATCAAAATAGTAAAACAGGAAATTCAAAAACTTCCGCCTAAATGCAAAGAGGTTTTTTTACTTAGTAAAGAAGAAGGACTTACTAATATTGAAATTGCGGAATACAAAAATATCTCCATCAAATCGGTGGAAGCGCATATCACCAAAGCTTTTTCGATATTACGCGATTCATTGGGAGAAAAAGCAGGCTTATATCTATTTTTAACCTTCAGATAATTCAAAAAACATACGAAGTGTTTCTCCAACACTAATTAATTAGGATTCTTTATTCGGAAGTGAGTATCTTTACCCCAAAAAATAAACAACTAAGATGTTAAACAGTTATAGCGCCGAAGACAAAGTATTAGTTTCTGTCGATTGTATCATATTTGGTTTTGACAACGAAGGTTTAAAAATTCTTTTAATCAAAAGAGATTTTGAGCCTGAAAAAGGAAAATGGTCTTTAATGGGAGGATTTCTTAAAAAAGAAGAATCCTTAAACGACGCTGCCACAAGGGTACTTAACCATTACACGGGACTTCACAATATTTACATGGAACAATTTTATGCTTACAGCGAAATTGACCGCGACCCTGTAGAACGTACCGTTTCCGTAGCTTATTTTGCCCTAATTAACATTGAAAACCACAACACCGAATTGACTAAAGACCACGGCGCAGAATGGTTTAGCATCTCTAACATGCCTAAATTAATTTTTGACCACGACGAAATGGTTTCTCACGGAATAAGAAGATTGCGCTACAGAACTTCCACAAAACCCGTTGGTTTTGAACTTTTACCGGAAAAATTCACCATGCGCCAATTATTAGAATTATATGAAGCGATTCTGGACAAAGAATTAGACAAAAGAAATTTCATCAGCAAAATTAATTCGCTGGACATTTTAATAAAGTTAAACGAAAAAGACATGCTTTCCTCCAGAAAAGGATCTTATCTTTATATGTTCGACAAAGAAAAATACGATGCCAAAACACGAAATAACTTCGTTTTAAATCTCTAAAAAAAAACATTTTTATCCATAAAAAAACCGTTCCAAAATTGGAACGGTTTTTTCGTTTTTAGTTTTGTTTTTAGTTAAGTATTACAAGATATAATCGGTATTAATAAAGTTAGATTCTTTACTATTCAATAATTCCTGTAATATTTCGTTATTGTAAGCATTGTCCTTAGACGCTACAAAAGTTCTGATTGAGAAAGAACGCAAAGCATCGAAAACACTTAAGGTTCCCACTGCTGAATCTTTACGTCCTGTAAACGGATACACGTCCGGTCCACGTTGGCAAGAACTGTTTAAGTTTACTCTGCACACTAAATTCACTAAAGCATCAATAAGCGGAGCTAATGTTTTACTGTCTTTACCAAATAAACTTACCTGTTGTCCGTAGTTTGATTCCGCCATATCATTCAATGGTTCCTGAATATCTTTGAAAGTCATCACAGGTACTACCGGTCCAAATTGCTCTTCGTGATACACACGCATTTCTTTATTTACCGGGAATAAAACTGCCGGAAAAATATAATTTTCTGAAACCTGACCTCCTTTAGCATTGATTATCGAAGCTCCTTTACTGGTAGCGTCATCAATCAAACCTTGAATATAAGCCGGTTTTTCAACTTCAGGCAGCGGAGTCAAAGAAACTGATTTGTCCCATGGATTTCCAAAAATCAATTCATCAACCGCTTTAGAGAATCTTTTATTGAATTCCTCAGCAATAGATTCGTGAACATACAATACTTTCAAAGCCGTACAACGTTGCCCGTTGAAAGACAATGTTCCTGTTATACATTCAGAAATAGCTAAATCTAAATCGGCATCCGGTAAAATAATCGCTGGATTCTTAGCTTCTAATCCTAATACCAAACGCAATCTGTTTTTGTTTGGATGTTGATCCTGTAAAGCAATTGCTGATTTACTGTTACCAATTAATGCTAAAATATCGATTTTTCCGGATTTCATTATTGGAGAAGCAATTTCTCTACCTCTACCGTAAACGATATTGATGGCTCCTTTTGGGAAACTGGATTGGAAAGCTTCTAATAATGGCGAAATTAACAGCACACCATTTTTAGCAGGCTTGAAAATCACCGGATTCCCCATAATCAAAGCAGGAATCAACAATGAAAAAGTTTCATTCAAAGGATAATTGTAAGGTCCTAAACATAAAACCACTCCAATTGGTCCTCTGCGAATCATCGCATTTACACCCTGACTTTTGGTAAAATGAGCATTACTTCGGTCTAATTGTTTGTAATGTTCGATGGTATCATAAATATAATCCACCGTTCTGTCGAATTCTTTTTGAGAATCACCTAATGATTTCCCGATTTCCCACATCAACAATTTCACTACTTCCTCACGGGTAGTTTTCATTTTTGACACGAAATCTTCCATACATTTAATACGATCGGCAACTTTCATGGTAGGCCACAAACCCTGACCGTTATTAAAAGCATTGCTTGCCGACTCAACAACTTCTTTGGCTTCAGCCTCTCCCATAAACGGAATAGTTCCTAATAAAGTAGGGGCATATTCTTCGGTTGATGAAATGGTCGAATAAACTTCAGTCGTTTTTCCTGTCCATTTTTTCAATTCGCCGTTTACCAAATAGGTATCCTGATGTAATAATGTTTTTATCTTAAATTCTTCTGGTATCGAATTCATCAATTCTAATGTTTTAGTTAGTGTAAAATGTATTAGTGATTTAAGGAGCCACTACCTCACCGTCCCAGTCTAACATACCCCCCAGTAAGTTATAGGCATTTTCAATTCCTAATTCATTCATAATTTCACAAGCCTTAGCACTTCTGGCTCCCGAACGACAATAGACATAGTAATTTTTACTTTTATCTAATTGTTCAATTTCTGAAATAAATTCCTGTCCTTTATGAATATCAATATTGATGGCGTTAGGAATAATTCCTTCATCACATTCGTCCTCTGTTCTTACGTCTAAAATTACTGCGTTGTCATCTTGTTCAAGTTGCTCAACCCATTCTTCTTGTGTTAAATTCATAATACTGTTGTGTTTTTTGTAAAATTACGATGTTTTTGCAAAAAAAAGCCCTCTCTAATTTGATTTAGCGAATAATTTAAAGAAAACGTTTTAGTGAGATTGTAATCATCAACAAAACTTAAAATCCCCTACTATTTTGTTAAAAATTACCTCAATATTATCATCATAAATAAAATATCTGTAATCCGACTTCTCCAAATCAATCCTCAAATTCTTAACAAAAGCAACAATAACTATCTCTTTTTTTAATTACTTTTACCAAAGTCTTATTATTTTATCAAAAAAATAATATTTTAACAAGATATAGCCTTTTAAAAAACACCATGTCAGAAACAACGATCTCCTTAAAAAAAAATTTCCCAAATTTCTCTAATGATCTCATTGAGGAAATTGAAGCCCATTGCAGTTTTCAAACCTTCAAATCGGGAGATATTGTTATGCGCACCGGGCAATACATTAAAAACACCATTTTAATCTTAAAAGGACAATTAAAAATATATCGTGAAGGCGATGATGGTGAAGAATTTTTACTCTATTATCTTGAACCCGGACAGGCCTGTGCGATTTCTTTAATTTGTTCTTCAAAAAATCAAACCAGCCAGATAACCGCTAAAGTAGTTGAAGATGTCGAAGCTGTAACTATTCCGTTGACTTTAATGGATAAATGGATGATGAACCACCGCAGCTGGTACGAATTTGTGATTTATACTTACCGAACAAGATTTGAAGAAGTATTAGAAGTAGTCGATAATATTGCTTTCAGAGCTATGGACGAGCGTTTGGAATTTTATTTAAAACGTCATGCTAAAGCCTGTGGTTGCAAAGAAATAAACTTATCGCATCAGGAAATTGCCTTAGAACTCAACACCTCCAGAGAAGTTATTTCCCGTTTACTAAAAAAGATGGAACAACGAGGTCTGGTTCGCTTACACCGCAACCAAATTGAACTCATGATATAAAAAAATAGTCCATGTGACAAATGTTACTGTAGCTACCCGAAATACTTCCAACCTTTGTAAAAAATTTAAAACATGGAATATATCGGTTACTTAGCATCAATTGTCATTGGAATTTCTTTAGGTTTAATAGGCGGCGGAGGTTCCATCCTTACCATTCCTATTTTGGTTTACCTCTTTAAAGTCGATCCGGAACTGGCAACCAGTTATTCTTTGTTTATTGTGGGTACAACTGCGCTTTACGGCGGTTACAGCCATTACAAACTGGGAAATTTAAAACTAAAAACGGCGCTTTATTTTGCTATTCCTTCCATTTTTGCTATTTTAATCATCCGGGAAGTAATTTTTCCCAAAATTGCCAATACGCTTTTCACCATAGCTTCTTATGCGGTTTCAAAAAATCTACTGATCATGATTGTTTTTGCAATTCTGATGATTAGTGCATCAATTTCGATGATAAAAAAGAATAAAACCGAAGAAGCTATCTATAAAACCAATTTTACCCAACTTGCCATTATCGGTTTTCTGGTTGGAATTGTAACCGGATTTCTGGGTGCCGGAGGCGGATTCCTAATTATTCCGGCTTTATTGTTTTTTGCTAATTTACCAATGAAACAAGCCGTAGGAACTTCGTTATTAATTATTTTTATCAACTCGGCTATAGGCTTTGCCGGCGATTTATACCTGAACACTCCTATTGATTACAAACTTTTACTTAGCATTTCGGCAATGGCTTTCTTCGGAATGTTTCTGGGGGTTTTACTTTCTAAAAAAATAGACGGCAACAAACTAAAACCTATTTTTGGATGGTTTGTATTGGTAATGGGAATTTATATCATCATTAAAGAAGTACTGCTTTAACAATAAAACTTTTTATACACAAACCCTAATAATTGCAAAAAGAGCCAACTTTACTTTTGTTAAATTGGCTCTTTTTTATATTTATTCTTTCAGCAAATTAATGTTCTCCGTAACCTACCTCATCCATTTTACCTTTGAAAACTTTGTATTGAATGGTAAAATAACCAACAACCAAAAGTAAAGCTACCGCAAACCAATACACGCCCACTGACAAAGCATAATCTCCATTGGCTACATTATAGATCGTCAAAGAAGGATTCACCTTATTAGTTGAAGGCAAAACTTCCGGAAAAATAGAAGCCGTAGTCGAAGTAAATCCGCCAACCAAAAAAAGACTGGAAAACAAAAATCCGGTTCCGTCATTTTTAAAAGTTTTCACTTTAAAAAGCCCAAACAAGCCCACAAAAGTGATTAATGGAAAAATAAAAAGTATTGGATTTTCCAAAAAGTTATGAAATGGTTCTTTCTCTATAATATGCCAAACAGATAACGAAACAATTACCAACACCAACAACACAAAATTCAACTTATAAACCAAGGCTTTTAATTGATTATTCAAAGACGAATTGGTTTTAAAAATAATCCAATTAGCACCATGAATCATCAAAGCCACCACGCTTACCACACCAAGGAAAAGGGTAAACCAATCGATAATCCCCAGTTCATTGGCTACCGGACTAAAAGTGGGATTCCACAGTGGCAGGAAGAAAAAATGCGGCTCCTGAGTTGAAACGCCATTAACAACCATTCCTAAATTTACCCCGCGAACTACATTACCTAATGCCATTCCGAAAAACAAGGCCAACAATAAACTCGCAATTCCAAATGCTTTGTCCCAAACCGCTTCCCACATTCTGTTATGGATTTGTCCACGCAACTCTAACCCGACTGCTCTAAAAATAAGCAACCACAAAATCATCATCAAAGGAAGATAAAAACCACTAAAAGAGGCGGCATACAAAGTTGGAAATGCATAAAACAACACTCCTCCTCCGGCAATCAACCACACCTCATTGGCATCCCAAAATGGGCCAATCGCATTGGTAATTGCTTTTTTGTCTTTTTCTGTTTTGGCAAAAAACAAATGAATGATTCCCGCACCAAAATCGTAACCATCCAACACTAAATAAGTTGCCAAAATGCCTATTAACACTATATACCAAAAGAATTCCATACTTTATTTTTTTACCGGTTCAGGACCGTGATAAATAATTTTTCCAACTAAAATTGCAAACAACATTCCCAACAAAGCATACAAACCAACAAATCCCATCAGCGTAAATAAGGTATTTCCAGATGAAACCGTTGGCGAAGCCCCGTCAGCAGTTCGTAATAAATCATATACTAACCAAGGTTGCCTTCCTAACTCAGCGGTGTACCAACCGGTAGTATTAGCAATATAAGGGAATGGCATTAAAAACAGAAAAGACCACAACAACCATTTGGTTTGAAACAATTGTTTTCGTGTCAATTGAAAAGCAGCTAATACCATTACCCCAATAAAAAGTGTTCCTAAACCTACCATAATGTGATACGCATAATACAATCCTGAAATATTCGTTGGATGCCTGTCTTCTGCAAACTGATCTAAACCTTTTACTTCGGTATCCCAGTTTCCGTAAGTTAAAAAACTCAACACATTAGGAACCGCAATCTTATTATCCAGTTTTTTGTCTTTGACGTCCGGTTGCCCAATAAGAACAATTTCAGCACCTTTTTTCTCCGTATGAAAAATTCCTTCCATCGCTGCAAAAGTCACCGGCTGGTGTTTTACCACATTTTTAGCCAACAAATCGCCTGTTGGCATCGCCACAATAACACTCGAAATCAATCCAAAAACAACTCCGGTTTTCAAAAACAATTTCCCGTAAGACACATTTTTATTCCACAAAATATAAAACGCCCCAATTCCGGCTACCACAAAAGAACTTGTAACCAGTGAAGCCGCCTGATTGTGCAAATACGAAGGCCACAACCACACATTAGTAAACAAATCCTGGAAATTATTCAGCACAAATTTTCCGTTTTCCAAGACTTCATAACCTACAGGATTTTGCATCCAGGAATGCGTCGCAATAATCAAAAATCCGCTGGCCCAGGAACCTAAACAAATCAATAATCCGGTTACAAAATGCCAACGATGTCCCAGTATTTTTTCTCCAAATAAAAACATTCCTAAAAAAGACGATTCCAGAAAAAAGGAAAACATTCCTTCCATGGCTAAAGTTTGCCCTATAATTCCTCCAGTAAGTTCGGAAAATTTAGCCCAATTGGTTCCAAATTGAAATTCCATCGGAATTCCTGTTACTACTCCCATCGCAAAATTGAGCGCAAATATTCGCATCCAAAAATGAGTAGCTTTGTTGTAATGCGGATCATTGGTTTTGAGAAATTTCCATTTGAAATAAACAACAATCAACGAAAGTCCCATTGTCAATTGTGGAAACAAATAATGAAAGGTGATGGTAAATGCAAATTGCATTCGGTCATAAAAGAGCATTTCTTCCATACGAAGTTTTTTTGATAGCACAAATTTAACTCAAATGCCTTGAAAAGCCTTATTGAGAAAGACTTTTTAATTTACTTTTTGATTTTTTGACAAAATATACAATTAATCCCCATAATGTAACTTTAGTCACTTCCTGCGCTTTTACTATGCTTTATCTTTGTTACATCAAATTAAAAAAATCATTTTATGAAAATAGAACAAATATATACCGGATGTTTAGCACAAGGTGCTTACTATATTACTTCTAATGGCGAAGCTGCTATTATTGACCCACTGCGTGAAGTACAACCTTATTTAGACCGTTTGAAACGTGATAAAGTAAAACTAAAATACATTTTCGAAACCCACTTCCACGCTGATTTCGTTTCAGGACATGTGGATTTGAGTAAAGCAACCGAAGCTCCAATTGTTTACGGACCGACAGCTCAACCGGAATTTGACGCCATCATTGCCACTGACGGACAGGAATTCAAAATTGGAAATGTAACGATTAAAGTTTTACACACTCCGGGACACACCATGGAAAGTGCTACTTTTTTATTACTTGACAAAAACGGCAAAGAACATGCTATCTTCTCGGGAGATACTTTGTTTATTGGCGATGTAGGACGTCCGGATTTGGCACAAAAAGCAGCTCACATGACACAGGAACAATTAGCGGCTACTTTATATCATTCGTTAAGAGATAAAATCATGACTTTGCCGGATGACGTTATTGTATATCCTGCTCATGGTGCCGGAAGTGCCTGCGGAAAAAACATGAGTAAAGAAACTGTTTCGACTATTGGAAATCAAAAAGCTACTAATTACGCTTTAAGAGCCAATATGACAGAAGCTGAATTCATCAAAGAAGTAACCGATGGATTATTGCCTCCTCCGGCTTATTTTGGGATGAACGTTGCCATGAACAAACAAGGTTATGAGAGTTTTGAAAAAGTGCTAAATCAAGGAATGGTTGGAATTCCTGCTGCTGACTTTGAAGCCGTTGCTGACGAAAGCGGTGCCTTGATTTTAGATACCCGAAAAAATGGTGTTTTTGCCAAAGGATTTATTCCGCAATCCATCAACATCGGAATCGAAGGTGATTTTGCTCCGTGGGTGGGCGCTTTAATTGCCGATGTACGACAACCAATTATTTTGGTTACCGAAATTGATCAGGAAGAAGAAGCTGTTACCCGATTAAGTCGCGTAGGTTTTGATAATATTTTGGGACATTTAGAAGGCGGATTTGAAGCCTGGAAAAATGCCGGAAAAGAAATCGATAGCATTCATCGTATTACCGCTGAAGCATTTGCCAAAGAAATAAAAATTGGCGAAAGCAAAATTGTTGATGTTCGTAAAGAAAGTGAATATGCTGCCGAACATATCGAAGAAGCATATTCAAAGCCACTAGCCTACATAAACGATTGGATTAAAGACATCAATCCGCAGGAAGCTTTCTATATTCATTGTGCAGGTGGATACCGCAGCATGATTGCAGCATCAATTCTTCAGGCAAGAGGTTTTAGAAACTTTACCGAAGTAGAAGGCGGTTTTAATGCTATTGCAAAAACGACTGTTCCTAAAACGGATTTTGTGTGTCAAAGCAAAACTTTAAAATTATAACTACTTGATTTTAAACAGATTTATCCGTAAATTTATATAATAATACGATTGCATTAATAACCCTTAAATTGTAGAAATCATGAAACATAATATGGGAAAAACAGACAAGACAATCCGTGTGATTATCGCTATTACATTTGCGACATTATATTTTACGAATGTTGTTACAGGAAATTTAGGTATCTTCTTCTTAGCAATGGCAGCAATCCTGTTAATTACTGTTTCTATCAATTTTTGCCCAATGTATACTCCTTGGGGAATTAATACAAACAAAAAGAAAATAAGTCATTAAAATGATTGCAAATAAAGAACAATGCTGCACCGTAAGCTGCGAAAGCCCGCTGGATCAAAACTACTGGGACGCACAATACAAGTCCAAAGCCACCGGATGGGATTTAGGTGAAATTGCACCTCCCATCAAAAATTTTATTGATTCTTTAGAAAATAAAAACAGCCGCATCCTGATTCCGGGATGCGGAAATACCTATGAGGCCATATACCTATTAGCTAAAGGTTTTACCAATATTACCATTATTGATATTGCACCAACATTAGTTGCGCTGTTACAGGAAAAATTTGCCAATAATGCAAATATAAAAATTATTCTGGGAGACTTTTTTGAACACAAAGGTGAATACGATGTTATTATTGAACAAACTTTCTTTTGTGCGCTACCTCCTTTTATGCGTCAAAAATATGTTTGGAAAATGCACCAACTTTTAGCTCGTAACGGAATTTTAGCTGGCTTACTTTTTAATCGTGATTTTGATGTGAATCCCCCTTTTGGTGGTAACCAAAAAGAATACGAAATGCTTTTTAAAGCTGGATTTCATTTTGAAAAATTAGAAGTAGCTCTGGATTCGGCGGCACCAAGAAAAGACACAGAATTGTTTTTTGAATTCCAAAAAAATAATGCGGTTACGGTACAACTTTATACCTTTGAAGGGATTACCTGTAGCGGTTGTATGGAAAATGTTTTGTATAAAATAGCAGCTCTTTCCGGAGTTCTAAATGTAAGTATGAGTACCAATTTCGAAGAAATTCTAATCGTTAGCCAAGAGGAAATTCCTTTACAGCAACTTCAAAAAATAGTTTCTCATGATGAAAAATATAAAATCCAACCTATAAAAGCATGAAACAATTATTATTTTCCAACTGGCACATTATGCGTATCATTCGCCTGCTATTCGGATTATTTTCCTTACAACAGGCTTTTCAATACCGCGAAATTCTTTTTGGAGTAATGGCTGCCTTTTTTCTGTTTCAGGCTATTTTTAATACAGGTTGCAGCTTAAACGAATGTTCAATTCCTAAAAACAAAACCAACAATGAACAATAATTTTAACGAACTCATACAATCTGAAAAACCAATTTTGGTTGACTTTTTTGCTACCTGGTGTGGTCCCTGCAAAATGTTAAGTCCTATTTTAAAAGATGTAAAAGACCAACTGGGAGATCAAATTTCGATTATAAAAATTGATGTGGACAAAAACCAGCAAATTGCAGCTCAATATCAGGTTCGCGGCGTTCCAACAATGATTTTGTTCCAAAAAGGACAACAATTGTGGAGACAATCGGGAGTATTAGATAAAAGCACCATTGTAAATACCATTTTATCAAAAAAAATATAATGAACAAAAAAACATTCATAGTAACCCTCATCGGAGTACTTATTGGTGCTGTCGCAGGCTACTTGTATTATAAATATGTAGGCTGCATCACGGGGACTTGCGTCATTACTTCCAGACCTTTGAACGCTACTCTTTACGGCGCTTTAATTGGCGGATTATAAAGCAGTTCATTCATTAAAAAAGAGAAAAAGTAATTTCGATTACTTTTTTTTCTACCTTTGTTAACCAAATGGTTAAACCAAATAGTTAAAAAGCAAAAATGACAACTGAAGAAAAAATATTTAATGCTGCCCGAATTGTTTTTCAAAAGAAAGGTTTTGCCGGTGCCCGCATGCAGGAAATTGCAGATGAAGCCGGCATTAACAAAGCCATGCTGCATTATTGTTTTAAAAACAAACAACAATTGTTTCAGGCGGTTTTTATGAAAGCTTTTAGCCAACTCGCACCGCAAATCAATACTATTTTTAATTCGGAAAAGACAGTTTTTGAAAAAATCCACCAGTTTACTCAGGAATACATTGACTTTGTAATTCAAAATCCTTTTTTGCCCCAATTTATCATTCAGGAAATGAACAACAATCCGGAGTTTGTAATGTCGATTTTAAATCACGAAAACCGACCTCATCCTGCTGTTTTAATTACTCAAATTGAACAGGAAATTCAGCAGGGAATTATCAAACCACTCGATCCAAAACAATTATTGTTAAATATTTTTTCGATGACTGTTTTCCCATTTGCAGCACAAACCATGGTTAAGGGTATTCTTCGCATCAATGATTCTGAGTTTAACCAAATGATGGAAGAACGTAAAACGATTATTGCACAAGACATTATAAATTCGATAAAAAAATGAGAACCATCAAAATCTTATTGCTATTCTTATTTCCGTTCTTAGCGTTAGCTCAGCAACAATTATCTCTGGAAGATTGCTACAAACTGGCAGATAAAAACTATCCTTTGGCGAAACAAAATGATTTATTGGCAAGAAAATCGCAACTGGAAATCCAAAATATGGACAAAGACTATCTTCCAAAAATTGATTTGAATGCTCAGGCTACTTATCAATCGGAGGTAACTCAGGTTCCCATAAAAATTCCGAATGCAACAATCAATCCACTGAATAAAGATCAATATCGCGCCACACTGGATGTAAACCAGATTATCTACAACGGCGGATTGCATGAGATGAATACCAAAATGAAAGAAACTCAAAACAAGTTGCAACAACAACAAGTTGCCGTTTCTTTGTACCAATTGAAATTAAAAATTAACCAACTGTATTTCTCCGTTTTTCTGTTACAGGAACAAAAAGAAATTCTGCTGGCAAAACAAAAACAATTACAGTCAAAAATTAACGAGGTAAAATCCGGAGTAAAATTTGGTGCGCTCCTTCCCTCTTATCAAAAAATGTTGGAAGCTGAAAATTTAAAAATCCAACAGCAACTTAGCGAAATCAAATTTGATAAAAATAAAGCTTTAGAAAGTCTTGCGCTTTTAACCAATACAACTTTTGAAGAAAATATCATTTTAAACAAACCTGTTTTAAACCGGAATTTAAACCTGTCCAACAACCGACCTGAACTAAAACTATACGAGATTCAAAACGAACAAATGGATATTTCAAAAGAAGTCATTTCCAAAAATAATCTTCCTAAACTCAAAGCTTTTGGCCAGGCTGGTTATGGAAATCCGGGACTGAATATGCTGGACAATTCATTTCAAACTTTTTACATCGTAGGATTAAAAGCCAATTGGAATGTTTTTGACTGGAACAAATCGAAAACAGAAAAGGAAATACTTACAGTTTCAAAAGACATGATTGCGACCGAAAAAGAAAACTTTTTGCTAAACAATCAGCTACAATCCCAGGAGTTGGAAAAAGAAATTCAAAAATTGGAAACCATCAGCGCACAGGATAATGAAATTATTGAATTAAGAAATTCTGTTTTAAAAGCTACCGAAGCGCAGCTAAAATACGGGGCCATCACACTTTCGGATTACATTGTGGAATTTACCCATTTTTACGAAGCACAAACCAATCAAAAATTACACAAAATCCAATTGCTTTTGGCTATCGCCAATTACAATATCATTCAGGGAAACTAAAGAAAATAACATGAAAAATATAGCAACACTTATTATCTTAATCGGATTCATTTCCTGCAACAAAGACAACGAAAAAGCCGATGGTTACGGCAATTTTGAAGCTACAGAAATTACTATTTCGGCAGAAGCCAATGGAAAATTACTTTCTTTTAATGTCGAAGAAGGAAATCAACTGGAAGCGAATACTCCCATTGGTTTAATTGACACTACCCAACTCTATTTGAGCAAAATGCAATTAATTGCATCGCAAAAAACCATTGCTTCTAAATCTGAAAATGTCTTATCGCAAAACAATGTATTGCAGGAACAGTTAAAAACCGCTTTAATTGAACAAAAAAGAATTCAAAATATGTTTGCCGAAGCGGCTGCCACGCAGCGTCAATTGGACGAAGTCAATGGGAAAGTCAATGTTTTGAAACAACAAATGAACAGCACCAAAACACAAAACGCTCCAATTGACAATGAAGCCAAATCGATTGCTGTTCAAATTAAAAAAATTGAGGATCAAATTGAAAAATCAAAGATTATCAATCCTGTCAAAGGAACCGTTTTAGCCAAATATGCCGAGCCAAACGAAATTACCGCTTTTGGAAAACCATTGTACAAAATTGCCGATATTTCCGAAATGACTTTGCGTGTTTATGTAAGCGAAACCCAATTGCCACAGCTAAAAATTGGGCAAAAAGTGACGGTTAAAATCGATACCGAAAACGAAATGAAAAATTACGAAGGAACGGTTTCCTGGATATCATCTTCAGCTGAATTCACTCCAAAAATTATCCAAACTAAAGAAGAACGTGTTAATTTGGTTTATGCCGTAAAAATTACCGTAAAAAACGATGGAGCCTTGAAAATTGGTATGCCGGCTGAAATGTGGATTCACTAAGTTGATAGTTTGTGGTTTATCGTTTTAGTTTGTTATTGCCATTTTAATTGTTATTGAAAAATGAGTATTCAGGTCGAAAATATTTCAAAATCTTACCAAAAAACTTTGGCGGTTTCCGATATTTCTTTTGAAGTAAAGGAAGGGGAATTATTTGGACTCATTGGACCTGACGGAGCCGGAAAAACAACGCTTTTCAGAATTTTAACAACCGTTTTACTTGCCGACACCGGAAATGCAAGTGTTGCAGGATATGATGTGGTAAAAGATTATAAAGAAATCCGAAAAAACATTGGTTACATGCCCGGCAAATTCTCCCTGTATCAGGATTTAACCATTACCGAAAACCTCAACTTTTTCGCGACTATTTTCGGAACAACACTCGAAGAAAACTACGATTTAATCAAAGAAATCTACATTCAGATTGAACCTTTCAAAGACCGGAGAGCAGGCGCCCTTTCAGGCGGAATGAAACAAAAACTGGCTTTATGTTGTGCTTTGATTCATAAACCAAAAGTTTTATTTCTGGACGAACCCACTACCGGAGTGGATCCGGTTTCCAGGAAAGAATTCTGGGAAATGCTGAAACGCCTGCAAAAAAAAGGAATCACCATTCTGGTTTCGACACCTTACATGGACGAAGCTGCTTTATGCGACCGGATTGCGCTTATTCAAAAAGGACAAATTTTAAAAATTGACAGTCCGCAAAACATTGTTTCCCATTACGACAAAACAATATACAAGGTCAGAACCAAAAACACACATCAGTTGATTTTGGATTTAAAAAAATACCCAAGTCATTACAGTGCTTTTGCCTTTGGCGAACATGTACATTATATTGACCAAAACAGCGATTTTAATCCAACTGAATTAGAAAAATATCTCAAAGAACAGCTTCACAGCGAAATTGATATTGCTGTTGCCAAAACCAGCATCGAAGATGTTTTTATGGATTTTACTATGCTAAATCAATAAATTGTGAATCAGGAAAAAATCATATCGGTACAAAACCTCAGCAAGCAGTTTGGTCATTTTACGGCTGTAAACAACATTTCTTTTGATGTTTACAAAGGCGAAATTTTTGGTTTTTTGGGTGCCAATGGCGCCGGTAAAACCACCGCAATAAAAATGCTTATCGGGATTTCCAAACCTACTTCGGGCGAATCTTTAGTGGCTGGTTTTGATGTGAAACACAATGCCGAAATGGTCAAAAAAAACATTGGCTACATGAGTCAGAAATTCTCCATGTATGACGATTTAACCATCAAAGAAAATATTACTTTTTTTGGAGGCATTTATGGTTTGAGTCGGAATAAAATCAAAGAAAAAACCGCTCAGTTAGTTAGCGAATTGGGACTTGAAAACGAAATAAACAAACTTGTGGGAGCGCTTCCACTGGGCTGGAAACAAAAACTTTCTTTCTCGGTGGCATTGTTGCACGAACCCAAAATAGTTTTTCTCGACGAACCCACCGGCGGCGTAGATCCTATTACGCGAAGACAATTCTGGGAAATGATTTATGCACAGGCCGATAAAGGAACTACCATTTTTGTGACCACACATTATATGGACGAAGCCGAATATTGCGATCGCGTTTCGATAATGGTGGAAGGCAAAATCGAAGCTTTAGATACTCCCAAAAATTTAAAACAACAATATAACGTAACTTCTATGAACGAAGTTTTTTTGCAATTGGCACGAAATATCGAATAATTATGAAAAGATTTTTGGGTTTTATACAAAAAGAATTTTACCATATTTTCAGAGATAAACGCTCGATGTTTATTCTTTTTGGAATGCCTATTGCTCAAATTATGCTCTTTGGTTTTGCCATTACCAATGAAATCAACAATGTAAAAATTGCCATTTTAGACAAATCAAAAGACAAAGAAACCGAGAAAATCATCAACAAAATAAGTGCTTCCAAATATTTCCATATCGAACAACAAATAAGCAGCGAAAACCAAATCAAAGCTATTTTTGAAAAAGGAAAAATCAAAGCCGTACTACTTTTTGAAAATCATTTTATCAAAAATCTGCACGCGCAAAAACAGGCAAAAGTTCAAATTATTACCGATGCCACCGACCCGAATACCGCCAATACCATTACGAATTACATTAATGCTATTTTGCAAAATCACATTCAGGGAAACAATAAAATCAAAACCGAAAATTACCAAATTGACACACAAACCCAACTGTATTACAATCCGGAACTCAAAGGCGTTTTTACCTTTGTTCCAGGCGTAATGACAGTTATTTTGATGCTGGTTTCGGCTATGATGACTTCTATTTCCATCACCAGAGAAAAAGAACTCGGTACGATGGAAGTTTTACTCGTGTCGCCATTAAATCCGTTACAGGTAATTTTAGGTAAAGTATTTCCGTATATTTTTCTCTCCATCATCAATGCTACTGTCATTGTTATTTTGGGCGTTTTTGTTTTTGGAATGCCGATTCAGGGTAGTGTTTTTTTGTTAGCTTTTGAAAGTATTTTATTTATCATCACGGCTTTGTCACTTGGAATTCTCATTTCTACCGTTGCCCAATCGCAACAAACCGCCATGATGCTATCGCTAATGGGACTCATGTTGCCTATTATTATCTTGTCGGGATTTATTTTCCCCATTTCGAGCATGCCATTGCCATTGCAAATTATCAGTAATATTATCCCTGCCAAATGGTTTATCATTATTATTAAAGCCATTATGCTTAAAGGCGCGGGTATTGCAATTATTTGGAAAGAAACTTTAATTCTGATTGGAATGACTTTGTTTTTTATTCTTTTGAGTATCAAAAACTATAAAATCAGATTGGAATAATTTTAAGACTGACGATTTTGAAAACAATATTATTCATCATACAAAAAGAATTCAGACAGATTTTCAGGAACAAAACCATGTTGCCAATCCTTTTTGTCATGCCTTTTATGCAACTCCTTATTTTATCCAGTGCGGCTAGTTTTGAGGTCAAAAACATTCGGTTTTCATACATTGACAACGATCGTTCTACAGCTTCCAGAGAATTAATTTCAAAATTTCAGGCATCGGATTATTTCATTGGCTTTGAAAATTTCTCTTCGAAAAAAGAAGCGAATCTGCAAATGCAAAAAGGAAAAACCGATGTGATTTTGGAAATTCCGAATCATTTTGAGCGTAATCTTTTAAAAGATACAAAGACAAATTTATCCATCAGCATCAACGCGATTGACGGAGCCGCCGCCGGTGTTGAAAATGTATATATTTCGCAAATTATCAATAGCTTTAATCAAAAAATACGAAGTGAGCTTTTTCAATATCAAGATGCAAACTTTGTTCCTTCGGAAAATATTATCAGCATTCCTTCCTTTTGGTACAACAATACGCTGAACTATAAAACCCTGATGGTTCCGGGAATTTTGGTTTTACTGGTAACAATGATTACTTTATTTCTTTCTTCGATGAATATTGTTCGGGAAAAAGAAATCGGCACTTTGGAACAAATTAATGTTACTCCAATTCAAAAACACCAATTCATCATTGGTAAATTATTTCCGTTTTGGATATTGGGTTTACTAATCTTGACTATTGGTTTAGCTATTGCTAAAATTGTTTTCGATATTCCTATTTTGGGCAATGTAGGACTAATTTATTTCTTTACTTCTGTTTATTTGTTGGTGGTACTTGGCATTGGCTTGTTTATTTCTAATTACACTGAAACCCAACAACAGGCCATGTTTATTGCCTGGTTTTTCATGGTTATTTTCATCCTGATGAGTGGTTTATTTACCCCTATTGAAAGTATGCCGGACTGGGCTCAAAAAATCACCTTATTTAATCCAATACGTTATTTTGTTGAAATCATCCGAATGGTAATGCTTAAAGGAGCCCGGCTTTCGGATATTACCGAGCCCTTTTGTATCATTGCATTTTATGCGGTTGTAATTAATTTTTTAGCGATATGGAGTTACAAAAAAACCAATTAATCGGTAAGCCATTTTATCATAATCGACTCTAAATCATCAACACTAATCGGCTTAGTGATATAATCATTCATCCCGGATTTTAAGCATTCTTCTTTTTCTTCGACAAAAATTCCCGCGGTTAAAGCTATAATTGGAGTCAAACTTCCCTGTTCTATTTTTCGAATTTCATAAGTCGCTTCAAAACCATTTTTGTTCGGCATTTGAATGTCCATCAAAATAATATCCGGCTGTTCTTTTTTATACTGCACCACGGCTTCATCTCCGTCGGTGGCTTCAACAATGAGACTATCCGGAATTATTTTTTTTACCAAAGTTTTGGCTAACAACATATTGATGGCATTATCTTCTACAATCAGTACTTTTTTAGCTCCTAAACTATTTTTCATCACTGCTTTTTCATTCATTTTTAATGGAGAAAGATGTTGGTTTTGAGATTTCTTCAAATCAATTGCAAAATAAAATTTACTCCCCTGACCGTAAGTACTTTCTAATTCTAATTTGGAGTCCATCAATGCCAAAAGCTTATTGGAAATGGCTAATCCGAGCCCGGTTCCTCCAAACTGACGACTCGTAGAGGTATCTTCCTGAACAAATGAATGAAATATTTTTATCTGATTTTGCTCTTTAATTCCTATTCCGGTATCTTTTACCGAAAAAGTAAGAGACACAAAATCTTCTTCAGACGAAGAAACCGCCTGAACATTTAACTCTACTTTTCCTCTTTGAGTAAACTTAATCGCGTTTCCTACCAAATTGATAATAATTTGTTTCAGTCGCAACGGATCGGCAAAAAGGAATTGTGGCACATTAGTATCGATATGCAATTCTAAACCAATTTGCTTTTGACTTGCCTGGTATTTAAACAGAGAAATCACCTGATTGATTAAGGCAAAAAGATCAATCTCCTCAATTTTCAAATCTAATTTTCCGGCTTCAATTTTGGAAAAATCCAAAATATCATTTACAATATCCATCAGTGTTGCCGCTGATTCATTAATAGTACGGGTATATTCCTCCTGTTTTCTATCTAATTGAGACTCCATCAACAACGACGTAAAACCGATAATCCCATTTAAAGGTGTTCTGATTTCATGACTCATATTGGCCAGAAATTCGGTTTTAGATTTATTAGCAGTTTCGGCAATTTCCTTCGATTTTTGAATTTCAAGATTCATTTCTTTTTGCTCAGAAACATCAATAAAACTAATCACTACTTCCTGAATATTTCCCTGATTGTCCAGCATCGGAAATCCACTGACCAAAACCCAAACAACCGTTTCATCTGATTTTCTTTCAATACCTAAAGGAAAATTCTTAAGTGGTTTTTTAGTCTGAATAATTTGATTTACAGGATAATCCTCTTTTTTCATAGGAGTAAAATCCTCATTAACAAAATTCCATTTCAAGCTGTCTGATTTACTCGAAATCAATTTTTCCGCGCTATAACCTAACAATTTAGCCGATTGGCTATTGCACATCATAATAGTTCCTGCTGCATCATGAACCACAATTCCGGCTTCCAGATTATCGAGTAATCCGCGGTATCTTTCTTTATTTCTATGTAAATCTTCTTCGGTTTTCTTTTGTTCGGTAATATTTCTGGAAATTACAATAAAATGACTTTCGAAAGCTTGTCCTTCTTTCATTGGGGCAATTGATAATTCAAACCAATGTTCTTCTCCATCGGGAAAAATCAAACTGTATTGCTTTCCTCTTGAAATTCCTTTATTATTAGCTTCTTTTAATGCCAAAAGACAAACCGATGCTGCTTCGGGAGGTAAAACTTCCACTAAATTTTTCCCTATAAATACCGAAGGCGGCACTAATAACAAATCATTATCCGACGAATGATAATTAAAAATTTTCCCTGACAAATCAATCTCAAACATCATATCTGGAATGGCTTCAATAATGGCCTCCATCTTTTTATTGGTTTGAACAAATTTGTCTTCGGCCCGTTTTCTTTCGGTAATATCAGTAATGGTTCCCACAAACCCAACAATTTGATTCTCAGAATTGGTTTCAGGAGTTGCCTGACCAATTACCCAAACCACACTGCCATCCTCTTTAACAAAACGGTATTCCAAGATAGATCGAATTCTTTTATTGATTACTTTTCCCCATTCTTCATAAAATTTCACGCGATCATCCGGATGAATTGCAAAATACCAGCCATTCCCCAGAGACTCATTAAAATCAAGCCCTACAATTTCAGTCCAACGCTGATTAACATAGGTTGTTGCTCCGGTTAAATCGGTTCTGAAAATCCCCACCGGAGAGACTTCCGTTAAGGTATGAAATCTTTTTTCACTATCGGCAACGGCTTCTTCTGCCTGTTTTCTTCGCGCTTCTTTTTCGAATAATTCCAACGCAAAAGTCACATCGGCGGTTGCTTTTTTCAATAAACCGATTTCTTCTTCATCAAAATAATTTTTCTCGGCGGCATAAATCACAAAAACACCTACTGTTATATCAAATTTCTTAATGGGAATAGCCATCAACGACTGAAAACCTCTTTTTAAAGCTTCCGCTCTCCAGGGTTCCATAATCGGATCGTCGGCAATAGCATTACAAATGTAATAACGTTGCTGCCGCAGTGCTGTTGCTGCCGGTCCTCTTCCTCCTTTTTGATCCAGTTGTAAACTAACTGTCCTTAAAATATTCAAATAACCATTGTCTTCCCCGGCAAAACTTACCGGACTGACTGAATTAGTAGTAAAATCTATAGTCCCAATCCAGGCCATTTTGAATTTACCTTCAACAACCGCAGCGGAACAAACTTCGCTAAAAAGCTGATTTTGATTTTGAGAACGAACAATAATCTGATTAATTCTGCTTATAAAAAGATACAAGCGTTTAGCACGCTTCATTTTTTGTTCGGCCTGTATTCGTGAAGTAATATCGGTAATCATACCATGAATACTGATACTTCCATCTTTATTTATAGCCGGAACAGCATTGATTTCATGCCAAACACAGCCTTTTTCGGGATGAAAATAGCGGTATTCTAATTGTACCGGTGTCAAACTATTTAGTGTATGACGAAGATTATTTACAAGAGTCAAACGATCATCTGAATGAATATGATCCAAAATCTCAGTAGTATCTTTCAATTCTTTTAAATTCAAGCCAAAAATAGCATCATCCTGATTATTAATGTAAGGAAAATAAAAATCGCCTTTAGCATTAATAGTCAGAGAATAAATTAAAACGGAAGAAGTTTGAGTAGTGTTTCTTATTTCATTTAAAAAATCATTTTTGGTATCTAAATCTTTTTGTAATACTTCTATTTGTTGCTCCTGTTCTTTTATCTTAGTGACTAAATCCCGATAATCGAGATTTGATTCATCCTTATACTCACTCATAAGCCCCAATTTTTATGATATTAAATATACCGAATTTCTTTCAAATATTTTATACTAATTTTAACAAAAATAAGCCCTTAAATCAGGATGCTTTTTATGAATACTGTTGCTAATTTGTTCATACTCTAAATAATCTTCAAATTAGCCAAAATTAAAAAAACTCAATTTTACACTTCTTTAATCGATACAATAATACAAATTAATAACAACAGCGCTTATTTATTAAAACAAATGTAAAAAAAACAACTTTAACTTTTCAACTATCGAGTATTCGTTAACAATTAGAATACACATCAAAAACAGCTTTCCTATCTTTGTGATTGAAGCAAACATCTTTTAAATTTAACACTAAAAAACTGAATTTATCATGCATGAAGTTTTAAAAAAACATATCTGTAAATTCACTTTAATCAGCGATGAAGATTTCAATGCAATGAAGCATTATTTCAAAATAATTAAAGTGAATAAAAAAGAGAATCTGCTTTTGGAAGGCAACATCTGTAAACAACATTTTTTTGTATCAAAAGGTTGCTTGAGAAAATTTTTCATCAATGATAAAGGAGTCGAACAAACCACCGAATTTGCTATTGAAAATTGGTGGATTACAGATAATATAGCTTTCGAACACGGATTAGCTACTTCGTTTTACATCCAAGCCGTAGAAAACTCGGAAATTTTGGTTTTAGACCGTAATGCTCAGGAAAAATTACTCGAACAATTCCCTAAAATGGAACGTTATTTCAGATTTATCTATCAACGCGCTTATGCTGCTTCGCAAATGAGAATAAAATATTTATATGACTTTACGAAAGAAGAATTTTACGAGCATCTTTGTAAAAATCACCCCGAATTTGTCCAGCGTATCCCTCAATATCTGATAGCTTCATTCCTCGGTTTTTCACCGGAATATTTAAGCGAAATCAGAAAAAAGAAGCGTTCTTAAACCAGTTTAAGTTTTTACTGTTTCTTAATGCTGAACTTTGCTTTGTTCAAAATATAAAACAACAATTATGCGAGTAAACATTAACGAAACAGAACCACAAGCTTTCAAAGCAATGTATGCTTTAGAAGGTTATTTAGCTACAACACAATTGTCTAAAATCCAGAAAGAACTCATTAAAATTCGTACTTCTCAAATCAATGGATGCGCTTTTTGTATAGACATGCACACTAAAGACGCGCTTAAATACGGAGAAACCACCCAACGCATTTTTCTTTTAAACGCCTGGCGTGAAACCCAGTTATTCACAGAAGAAGAAAAAGTAATTCTGGCTATTACAGAAGAAATCACCTTAATTACTAACAAAGGTTTATCTGAAGAAACCTATGCAAAAGCGGAACAATTTTTCGATCAAAAGCAAATTGCTCAAATTATCATGGCGGTGATTACCATCAATGCCTGGAACAGAATTGCCATCAGTACGCATTTAGAACCCGCTTCTTAAATTAAATTACAAACCCAAAAAACACCCTGCTTAGAATAATTTAGGCAGGGTGTCTGGTTTTATAACAGGATACTTTTAGAAAAATGCTTTTATATTTTTGTGTTTTTCCACAAAAAACGGAATTAGAATTGAACAGCAACCATTTTATTCACAGCATAATTAACCTAAAACTCCCGGATGAAAAATTTTTTTATTTACAGTACCTTAATACTTTGTCTTTTTTCTTTTAAAACTGATTCTTCTAAAGTAGCAATTAAGCGAATAAAAGTAAAAGCACCCTTTGGCACCACTAAAATTAACATGCCGGATTTTAGCAAATGCCCCAATTTTATTATCTCCGATTTTGGAGCCCTAAAAGGTGATAAAATAAAAACAAGCCAAGCTATAGCTAAAGCCATCGACGAGGCTAATAAACAAGGCGGTGGAAATGTAATTATCCCCGAAGGTGAATGGCTTACCGGAAAAGTACATTTAAAAAGTAATGTCAATCTACACCTAAATAAAGGAGCTTTATTGCTTTTTTCTGAGGATCCAAATGATTATTTACCTGCTGTTCACACCACTTGGGAAGGAATGGAATGCTATAATTATTCGCCTTTGATTTATGCTTACCAATGTAAAAATGTTGCACTTACAGGTGAAGGAGAAATAAAAGCAAAAATGGATGTGTGGAAAAAATGGTTTTCCCGACCTAAAGAACACATGGAAAATTTAAAAAATTTATACATGATGGCTTCTTATTACAAACCCGTAGAAGAGCGCCAAATGGTAAACGGAACAGCCAATTTCCGTCCGCAATTTGTTCAGTTTAATCGTTGCGAAAACATTTTGATGGAAAACATTACCATTACCAATAGTCCTTTTTGGACGGTTCATCCCTATCTTTCAAAAAATATTGTGATAAGAGGAATCAAAGTCTATGCCCATGGTCACAACAACGACGGAATTGACCCCGAAATGTCACAAAATGTACTGATTGAAAACTGTATTTTGGATCAAGGCGATGATGCAATTTCGATTAAATCAGGACGAAATCAGGATGCCTGGCGTTTAAAAACACCCTCAAAAAACATTATTATCCGAAATCTGACTGTAAAAAACGGACATCAATTGGTAGCCCTTGGAAGTGAATTATCCGGTGGAATAGAAAATGTTTTTGTTGAAAAATGTAATGTAATTGACGGAGCCAAACTCAATCATCTTTTGTTTATCAAAACTAATGAACGCCGCGGCGGATATGTGAACAATATCTATATTCAAAATGTTACTTCGGGTAAAATTGACTTAGGAATCCTAGGAATCGAAACCGATGTATTGTACCAATGGAGAGATTTAGTTCCAACTATTGAGCGCAAATTAACACCAATAGCTAATGTTTATCTGAAAAATGTAAAAGCAAAAGACGTAAAATTTATTTCTCGAATTTTGGGCGAAAAAGAATTACCTATTCGTAACATTTCGCTAAAAAATGTAACTGCCGAAAAAGTAGAAGGAAAAGAAAAATTCATTCAAGAAAATGTTTTGAATTTTACAGTAAAATAATTTCTTAATTCAATTTATCTGATGCTTTTAAAAGACGATAAAAAGATGTTCTTCACAATATCTTTTTTAATTATTTCAATTTTGGCGTGGGGCCAAAAAAACAAAATAGACGCCATTTATTCCGGAATTCCCTGGTTTGACCAAAATGGAAATACGGTGAGTGCTCATGGTGCAGGAATCACAAAAGAGAATAACAGATATTATCTTTTTGGAGAATATAAAAGCGATGATGTAATTGACTTTACTGGTTTTAGCTGTTATTCCTCTGAAGATTTATACAATTGGAAATTTGAAAAAATAGCACTTCCGGTTCAGAAATCTGGGAAATTGGGTTCCCATCGTATTGGCGAAAGACCAAAAGTCTTGAAATGCCCTAAAACCGGCGAGTTTATCATGTATATGCATACTGACGATTTGAAATACAAAGACCAATGTGTAGGCTATGCAACTTCAAAAACAATTAATGGAGAATATACTTTTCAAGGACCAATTTTGTTTAATGGTGAACCTATAAAAAAATGGGACATGGGTGTTTTTCAGGATGAGGACGGAAGCGGATACATCATTACACATTCTGGAAATCTATATAAACTAAGTGATGATTATAAAAGTGTCACTAAACAGCTTGTAAAAGATATGACTTCTCATTGTGAAGCGCCAGTAATATTTAAAAAAGACAATATTTACTTTTGGATGGGTTCAGGACTAACGTCTTGGGAACGTAACGATAATTATTATTTTACAGCAACATCCTTAAAAGGACCTTGGGAATCACATGGCAATTTTGCCCCAAAAGACTCCTTAACTTGGAATTCTCAATCTACTTTTGTCTTGCCAATTGTAGGCAGCAAAGACAGCTCTTATTTATTTGCAGGAGACCGTTGGGCTTTTCCACATCAAAAATCGGCAGCCACTTATGTTTGGCAACCCCTTATGGTTTCCGGGAAAACAATTAGGCTACCTGATTACAAACAAAAATGGCAAATCAATCTTGTAACCGGACAATGGTCGGAATCAAAATTAAAAGGAAAAATTATCCCTAATTCTGATAACAAAAAAATTCACTATTCCGGACTTTGGAAAACACAAAACTCTTCAAATGATTCCTTTTCAGACAAATCTTCTGATGAAAAAGGCGCTACTTTTTCAATTGATTTCAAAGGAATACAAATTGGTTTGTTCGGAGTCGCACGTCCAAATGGTGGCTATGCACAAATTGAAATTGAAGACGAAACAGGGAAAACCATTCATTCTCAAATGATTGAAATGTATTGCAAATACCCGGAATCTTCTTTAAAATATTTAAGTCCTATATTAAAAAAAGGAAACTATAAATTTATAGTAACCGTTTTAGGCAAACACGGTAATTGGTACAAAAAAGATGGAACGGAATTTGGAAGTAGCGGAAACTATATTTCCGTGGATAAAATAATCATCCGGAAATAATTTACACCAAATCAAATCACAAAAATCCCGTTTTGAAATTTCAAAACGGGATTTTTAGTTCTTTATAAACGAAGAAAATTACTCCTCTTCTTCAGCTTGATGAGACTTCGAATAATTGCGCCATTTTTCGATACATTCCTTAAAATCATCCGGAAGTTCCGTATCAAAACGCATCATTTCACCGGTGTTTGGGTGCACAAAACCAAGTGTTTTAGCATGCAAAGCCTGTCTTGGCAAAGCTTTAAAACAATTATCTATAAACTGCTTGTATTTGGTAAAAGTAGTCCCTTTTAGAATCAAATGTCCTCCGTAACGCTCATCATTAAACAAAGGGTGTCCGATGTGTTTCATGTGGGCTCTAATTTGGTGTGTTCTTCCTGTTTCCAATATACAAGAAACTAAAGTTACATAACCAAAACGCTCCAAAACCTTATAATGGGTTATCGCTGGTTTTCCAATCTCGGGATCGTCAAAAACTGCCATTTGCATTCGGTCTTTCAAATGACGGGCCAAATTTCCTTCAATCGTTCCACTGTCTTCTTTGACATTTCCCCAAACTAGGGCTACGTATTCTCTTTCAGTAGTTTTGGCTTCAAATTGTTTGGCCAAATGGGTCATAGCCGCCTCAGTTTTAGCAATAACCAACAAGCCCGAAGTATCCTTATCAATTCGATGAACCAATCCAGGACGCTCACTGCTGTTCATAGGTAAATTTTCAAAATGAAAAGCCAAGGCATTTACCAAAGTCCCTGTGTAATTTCCATGCCCAGGATGCACCACCAACCCTGGTTCTTTATTGATTAAAAGCAATGCTTCGTCTTCATAAACAATATTCAACGGAATATCCTCTGGCAACACATGGTTTTCAAAAGGTGGATGTGTCAACATTATAGTAATAATATCAAAAGGCTTGACCTTATAATTGGATTTTACCTGCACATTATTGACATATATATTCCCTTCGGTAGCCGCATTTTGTATTTTATTTCGGGTAGCATTAGGAATCAATCCCATCAAATATTTGTCAATTCTTAAAAAGGCCTGCCCTTTAGGAACTTCAAACTTATAATGTTCAAATAATTCGTCTTCCTCTAATTCAATCGACTCAATATTATTGTTCATTCGGCAATTCTTCTGTTGGGTTGGCAATCGTATCGGTTACAATATCTTCTTCATAACTCGCTTTTCCGTCTCCTAAAACTAAATCAATTTTAGAGGATTTCAAAACACGGTCGCCCGGTTTTATATTTCTTCCTTTGTAACGCATTTCCAAAACCATATCTTTTCCAAGATTTGGAATATACGTAATTGTTCCTTCTTCCAGTCCTAAAGCTCTTAAAGTGGGTACTGCTTCACGATACGTTTTCTCAATCAAATCAGGCACTTTCACCGATGAAAAACCGGAACTGTTAATTTTAATATATACTTTACGGCCTTCTTTTACTTTTTCGCCCGGTAAAGGATCCTGCTGTACCACACTAAATTTTGGATAATCACTTCGGTAATCTACGCTGTCCAACAAAACATAGTCTAAGTCCAATTCGTCCAATTTCTCTTCCACTTGTTCTTCGGTTAATTTTCTTAAATCCGGAACCGTAATTTCATGTCCGTGATCGGTGGTAAAAGTCAACCAATGCATAAAAAGATAACCTAAAACGGCAATAATTAAAGCGGCCAAAAAGACTTGTGTAAAAAAAACGCGACTTGTTAAGTATTTACGTAAACTCATAGAATAATTTTTATAGGTGTCAAAGATAAAGCTATTTCGTTTCAAAAAAAATGATAATTTTGTTTTATGCGCCTTAACCTCAGCCATAGCCAAGATTAGGAGCTTTCCCGATAGCTATCGGGGCTAAAAAAATCGATATTTATCATACAAACGAAACTAAATGAAAAACATTGCCATCATCATGGGCGGCTATTCCAGTGAGTACAAGATATCACTTATTAGCGGTAACGTAGTTTACAAATTTTTAGATCAAACCAAATACAAAGGTTATCGCATCCATATTTTCAAAGAAAAATGGGTTTATGTAGACGATGCCGATAACGAATTCCCAATTGACAAGAACGACTTTTCGGTTACTGTTGATGGAAAAAAAACAAGTTTTGACTGTGTTTTCAACGCCATCCACGGAACTCCGGGCGAAGACGGATTAATGCAGGCTTATTTTGAATTATTAGGCATTCCGCAAACATCCTGCGATTATTACCAAGCTGCTTTGACTTTCAATAAAAGAGATTTACTTTCGGTTTTAAAACCTTATGGAATCAAAACAGCAATTTCTTATTATTTAAATCAGGGAGACGAAATAAAAATTGACGAAATCATCAACAAAGTAGGTTTGCCTTGTTTTGTAAAACCAAACAAAGCAGGATCCAGTTTCGGAATTTCAAAGGTAAAAACCGAAGCCGAATTGCCTGTCGCCATCGAAACCGCTTACAAAGAAGACAACGAAATCATCATTGAAAGCTTCCTGGACGGAACAGAAGTTTCGGTAGGTGTTATCAACTACAAAGGAGAAATTATCGTATTGCCAATTACCGAAATCGTTTCTGAAAATGATTTCTTTGATTATGAGGCCAAATACCAGGGAAAATCTCAGGAAATCACTCCTGCCCGACTTTCAGACGAAATGACTCAAAAAGTAGGCGCTGTTGCTAAGCGTGCTTACGAAGTATTGAAAATGAAAGGTTTCTCTCGTTCTGAATTTATTATTGTGAACGAAGAGCCACATATGCTGGAGATGAACACCATTCCGGGATTAACCACCGAAAGTTTGATTCCGCAACAGGCAGCTGCAGCAGGAATCACTTTGACTGATTTATTTACTAATGCTATTGAATTGGCACTAGCTTAATATTTTTAGCCACAGATTTAAAGGATTAGTACGGATTAATCTTTTAAAGCTGTGGCTTTTTATTTTAGCATCAATACAGAATCTTTAAATCTGGTCAACGAACTAATTATTTCATTAACTTTGTAAAAAACAATGCAATATGATTGATTACAAACAATATATCACCATAAATTCTGAAACCCGATTTGGAAAACCCTCAATCATCGGTACCAGAATTACCGTTTTTGATGTTTTAAATTGGTTAGCAAACGGAATGTCTTTTGAAGATATTATTGAAGATTTTCCGGAACTTAACGAAAACCAAATTAGAGCCTGTCTTTCCTATGCCGCCGATAGGGAACACAAAATTCAAATTGCATCGTGAAATTATTATTCGATCAAAATATTTCTTTTAGAATTATTTCCAAAATTGAAATTAATTTTCCCGAAGCAAAACAAGTCAGACAACTTGGAATTGAAAATTACTCCGATATAGAAATTTGGGAATTTGCCAAAAAGAATCAATACACCATTATAACATTCGATGCAGATTTTTTTGATTTATCAAATTTCAAAGGGCATCCTCCTAAAATAATTTGGTTTCGTTTTGGCAATACAAAGACAGACTTTCTGGCTGAAATTATTAATTCAAGAAAACGAATAATTGAGGAATTCATCCAATCAGACAGCTATACTGAAATAGCCTGTTTAGAAATTAAATAAACACAAAAGCCACTTAGATAGTGGCTTTTGTGTTTTTATTGTTTTGATTAGAAAATATTTTCTCCTCATTTTTGTTATTGCTTCGTTCCGATAGCTATCGGAACGAAGCAATCTCATAAAGAGCTGCTATTTTTTAACTAGATTATTTTTAATTTTAGGATTCAATTTTACTAATTCTTCCGCAAAACCGAACTTGTCTTTAGGAGAAATTATTATTGAATCAAATTTTCCGTATTTAATTTCAATTCGATCAAATGAAGGTGCAGGTGATGAAATTATACTTCTTGTTTTTGATATTTCCTTTATTTCTTCAATTGAAATTGGTCCATATGAAAAAAAGCCACATTTTACATCAAGTTGACCATTGCTAACAATATATTCGGTTTTAAAAAACAGATGTAAAATAAAAATAAAAACAACTAATAACATTATCCCTACTTTCAACAGTTTCTCATCGAATTGTCCATTTATCAAATTAAAAATTAGCTGTCCAAAAAAGGATAGAAAAATAAAAATCAGTAAACCAAATGAAACTTTAGAAGGGTATCTCTTCGTCATATTTATTATACTTTTTAAAAAATTAAACAATAAAATTTTAATTTACTTTTTCAAATATACAAAAATTACCCTACAAAAAATTATTCATAAACTAAACAGATGGTATTACAAAAAATAACTTCTAAAAAACTTTGTACCTTAGCCTTCCAGAATCTTAGTAACTCAAAAAAATGAGAAAAGCCATATTTCCGGGATCTTTTGATCCTATTACCTTAGGTCATGAAGATATTATCAAAAGAGGAATTCCTCTTTTTGATGAAATCGTTATTGCTATTGGGGTTAATGCTGAAAAAAAATACATGTTTCCACTCGAAGAAAGAAAACGCTTTATTGAAGAAACTTTCAAAAACGAACCTAAAATTTCGGTGATTACTTATGAAGGCTTAACGATTGATTTATGCAAAAGGATTGGTGCTAATTTCATTCTGCGTGGTTTGCGTAATCCCGCCGATTTCGAATTCGAAAAAGCCATTGCCCACACCAACAGACATTTATCCAAAATAGAAACGGTATTCTTATTAACAGCTGCCAGTACTTCTTATATCAGTTCCAGCATTGTGCGCGATGTATTGCGTCATGGTGGGGAATATGAATTATTAGTTCCTAAAGCGGTTAGAGTGAAATAGTTTTCAGTGTTCAGTAATCAGAAGGCAGAACTAAGGACTAGGGACTAAGAACTAATTACTAGAGACAAAACTTGCAAAAAGTACTCAATAACTGTACATTCGCCAAAAAAATAAAAAATGAGCTTAGACAGAGAATTAAATAAACGCAGCGGAGGAAAATGTGAACTTTGTGGTGCCACAGAAAACTTAAAAGTGTACGAGGTACTTCCAACCAAAAAAGGCGGAATTGACGAAGCTATTTTCGTTTGTCCTACTTGTAAAGACCAAATCGAAAATCCGGGAAATGAAGATTTAAACCACTGGAGATGCTTAAACGACAGCATGTGGAGCGAGCACACTGCTGTTCAGGTGGTAGCCTGGAGAATGTTAAGTCGTTTGCGTTCGGCTGGCTGGCCTCAGGAATTACTGGACATGATGTATCTGGAAGACGAAGTTCTTGAATGGGCCAAAGCAACCGGAGAAGGTGAAGACGATGAAAACAAAATCATTCACCGTGACAGCAACGGAGTAATTTTGGAACACGGAGATTCAGTCGTTTTAATCAAAGACTTAAAAGTAAAAGGTTCCAGCATGATTGCCAAACAGGGAACAGCCGTGAGAAACATTCGCTTAGACCATGAAAACGCCGAATATATTGAAGGAAAAGTGGATGGCCAAATGATAGTAATCATTACACAATACGTGAAGAAAATTTAGTCAGCAGAACGCAGTACTCAAGTTTAAACATAAAAATTAGAAAGCAGATTTCAGATAATATATTTTACTGAAAATCTGCTTTTTTTATTGCCTGTAGTCTAAATTCTGCCTCCTGCTTTCTGCCGACTGAAAACTACTCAGTAACTTTCTTAATCACATTACGAGCCACCTGAATTTTAAATTTCTTGCCTTTCATTTTTTCGCCCTTAAGACGATATAATAAATCTTTGACTTTTGAAAATTTTACAGCGGCAAACGAAACAAAATCTTTTACTTCAATTAACCCCAAATCCGATTTTTCCAATTTTCCTTTTTGAGAAAAGAAGCCTACAATATCCACCTTGTTCAACTTATTCTTTTTTCCGCCACTAATATAAATGGTTTGAAATCGCGGTGGCTTCGGTAGGGATTTTGCATTTTCAACGGAAAAAATCTCCAGATTTTCATAATCCACATAATCCATTTTTTTCTCCGATTCGTGTGCAATAATATAAGCCGTTCCGGTAGCCGTCATACGCGCCGTACGCCCATTTCTATGGGTAAATTCATCTTCTTTTAATGGCAAATGATAATGAATTACGTGATTCATTTCGGGAATATCAAGGCCGCGGGCAGCCAAATCAGTGGTTACCAAATAGCTCATACTTCCGTTTCTGAACTGAATCAAAGCCCGTTCGCGTTCTTCCTGATCCATTCCGCCATGATAATAGGTCGAATAAATTCCTTTTTCGTTCAAAGAATCACTAATCCGTTCGGCAGCATCACGGTGGTTGCAAAAAATAATTGCCGATTCGGATTGCAACGAACAAAGCAACTGAAACAAGGTATTTAATTTATCTTTCTCTTTGGAAACAACCAGTTTCGTAGAAAGATTAGACGCAGCTTCGGTTTCCGGAATAAAATCCAAAACTATTGGATTCACCACGCGGGTATATTTTGGAATCTCAATATCAGAAGTTGCTGAAACCAGAATCCGCTTATTTACCTTTGCTAATTTGCCAATGACAAAAGACATTTGCTCATGAAAACCCAATTGGAGTGACTTGTCAAATTCGTCCAAAATTAAAGTTTGAATTTTATCCAAACGGAAAGTTCCTCTTTCAATATGATCGGCAATTCGCCCAGGAGTTCCAATTAAAACAGCCGGTGGATTACTTAAATTCTTAATTTCTGTCTCCATCGAATGCCCTCCGTAACATACATTTACCTTGTAAGCCGTTCCCATTTTTTTCCAAACCTGTTCAATTTGCAAACCCAATTCTCGCGAAGGAACTATGATTAAACATTGTACCGAAAGGATTTCGGGCTGAAGCATTTCCAATATTGGTAATAAGAAAGCCAGTGTTTTTCCGGAACCTGTAGGCGACAATAACAACACATTCGCATCATTTAAGATAACATCATGAGCTGTTTGTTGCATTTCATTCAGGTTTTCGAAACCCAAATTAGAAAGTATATTTTTAGGATGATGATTTTTCATGCAGCAAAGGTAATGTTTTAGTCCGCAGTTTTCAGTCGTCAAAAGGCAGAATTCAGAAAGCAATTGGCAAAATGCGGAATGCAAACTATCTGTAAAAAAAATCAGATTAGAAATATAAACTTCTAATCTGAAATCTGTTTTCTTTTTGCGTTCTGCCGACTGCCTTCTGCAAACTGCTTTCTAACTACGAATAATATTCTCTTCTTCAAATAACAATTTGATGTTTTCGTAGGAATTTTTTAAAACTTCCGAAATTCCATTAGGAGGAATCCAGGCTACTTTTTCAATTCCTTCTTCTAATTGTCCCTGAGGCGTTCCTTCAAAATCGGTTTGCATTTCAAACCAATGGGTAATTTTCAACTTATAAACTCCGTTTCGTTTAAAAATATGATACGTTTTTTGGAGTTTGTTGGTAATTTTCAAATTCGTTACTCCGGTTTCTTCTTCTACTTCGCGAATAGCCGTTTGCTCAATTTCTTCCTTTTTTTCGACACCTCCTTTTGGCAAATCCCACTTCCCGTTTCTAAAAATAAACAGCACCTCTCCTTTTTTATTATAAACCAATCCGCCACCTGCTTTATTTACAGGAATTTTAGCTTTCAAAGTTTTCATAATCTCCTTCTCATCAGGATGATAGAGATAGGCCTTTTGAATTTTATTTTGAAAAATTTTAACTATAATTTGCTTTATATCAATACTTTCCAACAAAAACAACTGAAAATCGGTCTCTTTGGAGATTTTATTTGTCAAAAAAAGTGGTTTGTCGTTCACAAAAACTTTATACATTTGTACTATGATTTTTAATAAAGATACAGCCGAAAAAACAGCCGAATTGCTTTTACAAATAAATGCAATTAAATTGAATCCTGAAAATTCTTTTACATGGGCTTCCGGATGGAAATCACCTATATATTGTGATAACCGTCTAATACTTTCATTTCCTGCCATAAGAAATTATGTGAGAGATGAATTTGCAAAAAATATTGAGAAACAATTTGGGAAACCAGATGTTATTGCCGGAGTAGCAACCGGAGCTATCGGAATAGGAATGCTTGTTGCCGAAAGCATGGGATTGCCATTTGTTTATGTGCGTCCGGAAGCAAAAAAACACGGTCGCCAAAATCAAGTGGAAGGTTTTCTTCAAAAAGGACAAAATGTAGTTGTTGTTGAAGATTTAATCAGTACCGGAAACAGTAGTTTGATGGCTGTAGAAGCTTTAAAAGCTGCCGGCGCTAATATTAAAGGTATGGCCGCTATTTTTACTTATGGATTTGATGTTGCCGAAGAAAACTTTAAAAAAGCCAAACTGGATTTATACACTTTGAGCAACTACCAAAATCTTCTAAATCTTGCCGTAGCTAAAAAATACATTACAGAAAAAGAAGAAAGTACTTTAAGAGAATGGAGTATAACTCCTTCTACTTGGGGACAAGCAGTATAAAGATTAATCAAAAAAGATAACATGAACTTAGAAAGTCCAAAGGTAAGTGTTGAAAAATCGGCTCAGGAATTGTTCGATTTATTGACCGATATGAAAAATTTCGAAAAATTAATGCCTGAAAACATTGCTAAGTTTGAAGTTATCGGAGAAGATTCTTTTCTTTTTGGTTTAAAAGGAATGCCTGAAATCCAATTAAAACTCAAAGAGAAAACAGCTCCTAACAAAATTGTATTTGGCGCAGCAAGTGATAAAGTTCCATTTACACTTATCACAAATATTGAAAGTGTTGCTACAAATTCCTGCAATGTCAAACTGGATTTTGAAGGTAGCTTCAATCCCATGATGGCGATGATGGTAAAAGGTCCTATTGGAAAGTTTATTGAAACCCTTGCGACCAATATGCCAAAACTGTAGTTTTTACTTTTCTAAACAATACTTAACAAACCCTTTTAGGTTCTCCTAAAAGGGTTTTTCTTTTGTACTCCATTCTTCCCTTTTCTTTTCTAAAATTAGCTAATCCTAAAAGCGGTATTTAGAAATTCCCTTTTATTCAAAATTATCCACTAAACGGTTCTTCAAGTATTTCAATTCCTCCAAAAAAGAACTAACAAAGCCCAAACTTCAGCCATTTCAAATCAAAATCTACATTTTCCAAACAAAGGTTCAATCTTCAAGCAATTCACCACAATAAAAAACACAACAAAAAACCAAACACCCCTATATTTTTGACACCAAAACCAAATAAATCAAATAAAAATCAAATAAAAATCAAAAATAAAACCTAAAAAACACACAACACCCCCTGTTTTTTAATAGGTATACTAAAAATTAAATTATGAATTAATCAAAATTAAAGAGCTCAAATTAATAATAATCCATATAATCGAATTCGATTTTCGGTAATTAACAATTATTCGACTTTTTGAGTAAATAATGCTAAATCTTTATCTTTTTTAAAGCAAAAGTTAATAAATTCGCCATTATCAATAACAAAATAAGAAATTATTAAGAATCTTTAATTTTTAAAATAAGATTAAAGACTTAAAGAAGCTAAATTTTAATAACAATAATAATCTTGGAAATGAAAAAACAAAAAAACTTTAAGAATCATAACCAAACGATTCCGTAATCCAATTAGAAATCTTTAAAAACCGAATAACATACAAAACTTTTACTATAAATCAATTTAAAACCCATTTATTATGAAAAAAATCGAAGCAGTGATACGCAAATCAAGATTTGAAGAAGTAAAAAAAGCTTTGCACCAAATCGAGGTTAACTTTTTTACCTATTGGGATGTTACTGGAGTTGGTAACGAAAAAGAAGGACACGTATACAGAGGAATCACTTATAGCACTACAGACATTCAAAGAAGATATATTTCAATAGTAGTTTCTGATCCTTTTTTAGAAAGAACTGTTGACGCAATTTTAAATGCAGCCGGAACAGGAATGGTAGGAGATGGAAAAATCTTCGTTTCTGACATCATTGAAACGTACCGTATCAGAACTAAAGAAAAAGGGACAGACGCTGTAAACTAAAAAAACACTTAAAAACAATAATTAACTTATAAAACATATATTATGGATACGAATGCTGTATTAGACTTAATGTGGGTATTGATCTGCGGAATTTTAGTATTTTTCATGCAAGCTGGTTTTACTTTAGTAGAAGCTGGTTTCACCAGATCAAAAAACACTGGAAATATTATCATGAAAAACTTAATGGATTTTTGTATTGGCAGTATTGCTTTCTGGGTGATAGGATACTCTTTAATGTACGGAGATTCAATTGGAGGTTTCATCGGAACACCAAGCTTATTATTTGACTCAGCTGCTGACATGCACAGTTTATTTTTCCAAACGGTATTTGCTGCAACTGCTGCAACAATCGTTTCTGGAGCTATCGCTGAAAGAACAAAATTCACTACCTATTTATTTTTCTCATTATTAATGACATTAGTAATCTATCCTATCTCAGGAAGCTGGGTATGGAATGGCGGTGGATGGTTAGCCGGAATGGGCTTCACTGATTTTGCCGGTTCAACTGTAGTACACTCTGTAGGAGGATGGGCTTCATTAGTTGCTGCCGCAATGGTAGGACCTAGAATTGGAAAATATAACGCGGATGGAACTTCAAACGCGATTCCCGGACACAACATTATGTTAGGAGCTTTAGGAGTGTTTATCTTATGGATGGGATGGTTCGGATTCAACCCAGGTTCTCAATTAGCTATCTCTGGAGATAACGCTGTAGCTGTAGCCGGAATCTTCATCACAACTAACTTAGCAGGAGCAATTGGAGCTTTAGCTGCAATGTTTGTGACTTGGATTATCTACAAAAAACCAGATATCTCTATGACATTAAATGGTGTTTTAGCTGGTTTAGTAGGTGTAACTGCTGGTTGTGCTGCTGTAAGTCCAATGGGTGCTTTCTGGATTGGATTAATCTGTGGTATTGCTGTAGTTTTCTCAATCGAATTCATCGACAAAAAACTTAAAATTGACGATCCAGTTGGAGCTGTTTCAGTACACGGTGTATGTGGAGCTTTAGGAACAATCCTAGTAGGGGTATTTGCTACTGACGGAGGATTACTTTACGGAGGTGGATTTGCAAAACTAGGAGTTCAAATCACCGGTGTTGTTGCTATTGGTGCATGGGCTATGGCTGCTTCATTTGTAGTTCTATTCATCCTTAAAAAAGCAATCGGTTTAAGAGTAACTAAAGAAGAAGAAATCGACGGACTAGACATCCACGAACACGGTTCTAACGTTTACAACGACTAAATAAAAACAAAACCTATACATTACTTAAAAGCCACAACTTCACCGTTGTGGCTTTTATATTTTCTAAAAAATAATTTCATAACCAATAGATCAAACTAACAACATTAGCTCAAAATTCACAAAAAATTGAGACTTCTTTTACGACAAAATACAAGATAAATGCTTAAATTTAACGTAGAAAAGCTATTGCTATCACAATTAATATCAATTTAAAATGTACACATTATGAGCTTATTGAACGAAAACATCATACCTGGTGAACACGGAAAAACTTTTGGCACCAATGCTATTGAAGAAACTGAATTAATTGAAATCAAAAGCAAACTCTTAAAAATAGACGGTATAAACGATGTACAAATTAACAATTCCATTTTTCCGAAAGAATTTACTGTTTTCACCAACAAAGTCATCAGTATTGAAGATATAGAAAAAGCAGTAAAATCTATTGGTTACCACGCTATCCCTAAAGCAATGATATAAAAATCAAATAATTAAATAACAAGTCTCTCAGAAAATTTTCCTAAGAGGCTTATTTTTTTATATAAAATTAAACACTTATTTTCAATTTATTATCGTAATATTGCAATATAAACATATAACAATGGGAACAACTAAAACAATCCATTTTACAGACGAACAAAATGAACTGGCAACACTGGCTAAAGCAATTGGTCATCCGGCGCGTATAGCCATTATCCAACATCTTATCAAAGTTAACAGTTGTATTTGCGGAGACATTGTAAATGAACTACCTCTGGCGCAACCAACGGTTTCTCAACATCTGAAAGAACTAAAAAATGCCGGTTTAATCAAAGGAAGTTTTGAAGGAAACGCTATTTGTTATTGTCTGGATGAAAATGGTTTTAACAAAATAAAAAACTTTTTCCAGTACGTCGATAAACATTTGGAAAATCAAAAAAATCAATGTTGCTAATTTAAAAACACAAAATCATGAAACTCTCAGAAATCAAAACCGTTTTAAACAACATCGAAAATGTTGCTTTTGTATTAGAAAACGGAACTCCGGTTCCGGAACACTTCCACGTAACCGAAATTGGACTCATCACCAAAAACTTTATTGATTGTGGCGGTACTGTTCGTAACGAAAAAGTTGTCAATTTTCAATTGTGGAATGCTAACGACTTTGACCATCGTTTAAAACCAAAAAAACTTTTAGACATTATCGCATTATCCGAAAAGACACTGGGAATTGGCGATTTCGAAATTGAAGTAGAATACCAATCAGAAACCATTGGAAAATATGACTTAGGATTTAACGGAAAAGATTTTCTTTTGTTAAACAAAAAAACAGCCTGCTTAGCCGAAGACCAATGCGGAATCCCGGCTGCTAAACCAAGAATCAAACTTTCTGACATCCAGTCACAAAACAGCTGCTGTACTCCGGGTGGAGGTTGTTGCTAAATTACAAAACACTAAATCACATTAAAATGAACCTGACACAAACAAGATTATTTCCCGAAATCGAAAAAACAATACAGCAGCTAAATTTCGAAAGTATAACAGCCGAACGCAAAATTATTTTACAACCATTAATTGACTACATCCAGTTAAAAGTCACAAACCAACAGGAAATAAGGCTTAATTTTATCTGCACACACAATTCCAGAAGAAGTCATTTATCTCAGGTTTGGGCGCAGACTGCGGCTGCTTTTTACAGCATTAAAAATACTTTTTGCTATTCCGGAGGAACAGAAGCTACAGCTCTTTTTCCAATGGCCGCTCAAACTTTAAGCAAACAAGGTTTTCAAATTGAAACCATCTCACAGGGAAACAATCCCGTTTACAGTATAAAACACAACGAAAACACACATCCGATTATCGGTTTTTCAAAAACTTTCGACAACAGTTTTAATCCGCAATCCGAATTTGCAGCAATCTTAACCTGCTCCAGCGCTGACCAGGGTTGCCCGTTTATTGCCGGAGCCGAAAAACGTATCCCCATAACTTACGAAGACCCAAAGGCCTTTGACAATACAGCACAACAAGCTGAAAAATACGAAGAAAGAAGCCTTCAGATTGCCACCGAATTATTCTATGTCTTTGCTCAAATTCAAAAATAAATATGTCAGCCAATAATTGCACACCCACCGTTCATCGAAAACAGCTCAGTTTTCTGGATCGCTATTTAACACTTTGGATATTCGCCGCTATGGTTTTAGGAGTTACCATCGGTAATTTTATTCCATCAAGCAGTGGTTTTATCAATTCCTTTTCAAGCGGAACAACCAATATTCCCTTAGCCATAGGACTTATATTAATGATGTATCCGCCTTTAGCCAAAGTAAAATACGAACAAATGAGCTCCGTATTTAAAAACACCAAAGTTTTAAGCGCTTCCTTATTATTAAATTGGATTATCGGACCAGTTCTGATGTTCTTTTTAGCGCTAACCTTTCTGAATGACTATCCGGAATACATGATTGGTGTAATTTTAATTGGATTAGCCCGATGTATTGCCATGGTAGTTGTTTGGAACGATCTTGCCGACGGAAACCGCGAATATGCCGCCGGACTCATTGCCTTAAACAGTATTTTTCAGGTACTTTTATATAGTCTATATGCTTATATTTTCATCACCATACTTCCTCCTTATTTTGGATACAAAGGTTTTGAAGTCAACATTAGTATTGCTCAAATAGCCGAAAGCGTAGGTATCTATTTAGGAATTCCTTTTGCTTTAGGCATTATCAGCAGATATCTTTTGATTTACGTCAAAGGAGAAGAATGGTTTCAAAAGAAATACGTACCTATTATTTCTCCTATCACTCTAATTGCATTATTATTCACTATTATTATAATGTTCAGCCTGAAAGGCGCCTTGATTGTTCAAATTCCGATGGATGTTGTTCGAATAGCCATTCCTCTTGTTATTTACTTTACCATCATGTTTGTTGTTAGTTTTTTTATTGGCAAATATTTTGGCGCAGATTATTCTAAAAGCACTGCCATTGCCTTTACTGCCACTGGAAATAATTTTGAATTAGCTATTGCGGTAGCCATTGGTGTTTTTGGTATCAATAGCGGACAGGCATTTGCAGGCGTAATTGGCCCTTTAGTCGAAGTTCCCGCTTTGATAGCTCTAGTAAATTTGGCTTTTTGGTTTCAAAAACAATATTTTACGAAAAATTAAGTAATACTACTTAACACAATCAACCATTTTTTTAAAACAAAAGCATCGAAACCATTTTAAAGTTTTGATGCTTTTTTAGTATTACCCCCTAAAAAAAACAGCACAACACTGATTTATTACCTAAAAAAAGAAAACACAAGCTCAAAAAAACACCTCAAACTTATCTTTTGATTAAAAATAAAAAAATCAGATGCCGTTTTTTTACACAATCTATATTTTATCTTCTTCCTTTTCATAATTTCTCAAATCCACTCAAAAAAATAAAAATTAAGTATTTAAAATAAGTATTTATACGTATATTTGCTTCGTAATACTTAATAATGATATTATGATTAAAATAATTGTAGTCGGAAACGGCATGGTAGGTTTCAAATTTTGTGAAAAATTTATTTCGAAACAAGGACAGGAAAAATATCAAATTACCGTATTTGGAGAAGAGCCAAGACGCGCTTATGATCGCGTTCACCTAAGCGAATATTTTGCAGGAAAAACAGCTGAAGATTTATCCATGTCAACAGCAACATGGTACGAAGAAAATAATATCACACTAAACACTTCCGAATTAGTAATTGACATCAACAAAGAAAACAAGACAATTACAACACATTTGGATAAAATCCATTCTTACGATTATTTAGTTTTAGCGACAGGTTCGTCTGCTTTTGTACCACCAATTGAAGGGGTAGAAAAAGAAGGTGTTTTTGTTTACAGAACCATTGAAGACCTTGACGCCATCATGGCTTATGCTTCAAAAATAAAAAAGAATGGCGCTACCGAAGCAGCTGTATTAGGCGGTGGATTATTAGGTCTTGAGGCTGCAAAAGCAGTTCGCGATTTAGGACTAAATCCTCACGTAGTAGAATTTGCTCCGCGTTTAATGCCAAGACAATTAGACAAAGGTGCCAGCAACATGCTTCGCTCTAAAATTGAAGAATTAAACATCAAAATTCACTTAAGTAAATCAACGCAATTCATTGATGGTGATAATGCCATTACCGGAATGATGTTTGAAGAAGAAGAATTACTAAAAGTAGATATGCTGGTTATTTCGGCCGGTATTAAACCAAGAGACGAACTAGGAAGAAGCGCAGGTCTTGAAGTAGGTGTTCGCGGCGGAATTGTAGTGAACAACAAAATGCAAACTTCTGACCCAAATATCTTCGCTATCGGAGAAGTAGCACTATACAATCACATGATTTACGGATTAGTGGCTCCTGGTTACGAAATGGCCGATGTGGCTGCCGAGCAAATTATGCAAGGCGAAAAAACCATGAGAGAGTCTATCGACATGTCCACTCAATTAAAACTAATTGGAGTTGAAGTAGCCAGTTTCGGAGATCCTTTTATCGAACACCAAGACGGCACTCCAATTGTTTACGAAAACAAATTAACCGGAATTTACAAAAGAATCAACATTTCTAAAGACGGAAAAAAATTATTAGGAGGAATCTTGGTAGGTGATTCCAGCGATTATAATAGCTTATATCAAATTTACATTAACGGAATGGCTATTCCTAAAAATCCTGAAGACCTTATTTTAGGAGCAAGAGGCGGCGAAAGCACTTCATTAGGAAGCGTAATGGATTTACCGGATACCGCAGTTATCTGTTCTTGTGAAAATGTAACCAAAGGAACTATCTGCAAATCCATCACAGAAGAAGGTTGCGATTCATTATCCGATGTTATTAAATGTACCAAAGCCGGAACAGGTTGCGGAGGATGTAAACCAATGGTTATTGATTTGGTAAAAGAAACCCAAATCAGTATGGGTAAAGAAGTAAAAGATGTAATTTGCGAACACTTTGCTTACACCCGTCAGGAATTATTTGACTTAGTTAAAATTAACAAACACACTAATTTCTTTGATGTAATTGACCATCATGGTTCCGGAGACGGTTGTGAAATTTGTAAACCTGTTGTCGCTTCAATTTTCTCCAGTATTTATAACGACACAGCTAACAAACACGTAACCACTCAGGACACTAACGACCGATTCTTAGCTAACATTCAACGTAACGGAACTTATTCGGTTGTACCAAGGGTAGCCGGTGGAGAAATTACTCCTGAAAAGCTTATCGTTATTGGTGAAGTTGCGAAACAATTCGACTTATATACCAAAATTACCGGAGCACAACGTGTAGATTTATTCGGAGCTCATTTAAGTGATTTACCTCAAATTTGGAAAATCCTAATCGAAAACGGTTTTGAAAGTGGTCACGCTTACGGAAAATCATTAAGAGCGGTAAAAAGCTGCGTAGGAAACGCCTGGTGTCGTTACGGAATGGACGACAGCGCCGGATTTGCCATTGAATTGGAAAACCGCTACAAAGGAATCCGTTCTCCGCACAAATTAAAAGGAGGAGTTTCGGCTTGTATTCGTGAATGTGCCGAAGCCAGAGGAAAAGATTTTGGAGTAATTGCCGTAGAAGGCGGATGGAATTTATACATCTGTGGAAACGGAGGAGCCAATCCGAAACACGCGGTACTTTTGGCGGAACAAATTGATCGTGAAACCGTAATCAAATATTTAGATCGTTTCTTAATGTACTACATCCGAACAGCTGGACCATTAGTAAGAACAGCAACCTGGTTAGAAAAACTGGAAGGCGGAATGGATTACTTAAAAGAAGTGATTATCGAAGACAGCTTAGGTCTTTGTGAAACTTTGGAAAAAGAAATGGAAAAACTGGTTGGCACTTACGAATGCGAATGGAAACAAGTATTAGAAAAACCAAGATTATTAAAACGTTTCAGCCATTTTGTTAACAGTGACGAAAAAGATGACAACATCGAATTTGTACCGTTAAGAGATCAAAAAATGCCAAAAGCCTGGTAATTATCAAATCAAAAGAATTAAAATATCAACTTCTATGTTCCCTATCCTCTTTGTTGCTCATTGTAAGTATTACACAAAACTCACAACACAATTATAATTTACACTGAGGATAGGTACATAAAATAAAAAAATAACACCATGGAAAATATCTTAAGCGAATATAAAACAGTACTACCGGAAGATGTAAAAATTTGGTTTAAAGCAGGAACCGTTGAAGATTTCCCAACTAACCGAGGTGGTTGTATTAAATACAAAAACAAACAAATTGCCGTATTTAACTTTACCCGCCGAAATACCTGGTATGCCTGCCAAAATGCCTGCCCTCACAAAATGGAAATGTTACTTTCAAGAGGAATGCTTGGTTCAGCCGAAGAAACTCCAAAAATTGCCTGCCCAATGCACAAAAAAACCTTTTCATTGGTTGATGGGTCCTGTTTGAGCGGAGAAGATTACTCAATTGCCACTTACCCTGTAAAAATAGTAGGCGACGAGGTATTTGTTGGCTTTATTGATTAAATTAAATATGTATCTTTGAAGTATTAAACAAATACGACAAATGACAGCCTCAAAATTTCAAAAAGCCATCGAATGGATTGATGCCGAAAACGCACAAGATCCAAACACAGAAATACACGAATCCGTAAGTTTTCCAAAAGAACTATTATACTCTGATAGAATGTATGCAAAACTTATGGATTTTTATCCTAATGCTTCCGAAGCAGTCCAAATCGCGGCTAAAGCACAACACATTTGCCGATGGAAAATAGCCCGCGAATCCTACCCAATGGATCGTGTAGGTTACTTAAAATGGCGCGAAGAGTTAAAAAAATTCCACGCCAAAACTACCGCAACCATTCTGGAAAAAGCAGGTTATGACGAGGATTTTATCGCCAGAGTTTCTTTCTTAATCGAAAAAAAACTACTTAAAAAAGACGAAGAAACCCAACTATTAGAAGATGTTATTTGTTTAGTTTTTCTGGAATACTATTTAGCTCCTTTTGTCGAAAAACACGACACCGAAAAACTTAAAAACATTATCCTTAAGACATGGAACAAAATGTCCGACAAAGGACATCAGGCGGCTTTACAAATCAGCTACAGCCCTGAAAATCTACAATTAATAAAAGACGCGCTGGGATTGTAATTAAACATTAGTATGATAAAAGAAGCCAAAGCGTTTTCTGAAAATCTAAATTTTAAAAAATTAAAGCAAATGTATCTGTTTGCTTTAATTACTATTGCCATTACGATTCTTTTGAGTCAGTTGCTCATTCAGCATAACATTAGCAGCCAGCTTAATGATTCCCGACTGATAAATATCTCGGGAAAACAACGTATGCTGAGTCAAAAATTAGCCAAAGAAATTCTTATCCTGAATTCTTCCAGTATTGATTCGAATAAAGAAGCTGCAATTTCCAACATCCGAAAAACACTGAAACTTTGGAAATCAACCCATTTGGCTTTAGAAAAAGGAAACGACAGTCTTCATTTTCCCAGCGAAAAAAGTCAGATGCTTTTAGCTTTATTCAAAGACATTAAACCGAATGTCCTCAACATTGACAAGGCCACCCGAAACTATTTAAACAACAGCATCCGCAATCGTAACGAGAATACAAATCAGGCTGAAGTAAAAACTATTTTGGACAATGTTGCTGTATTTTTAGACAAAATGAATGTTATTGTAGGGCAATATGAACACGAAGCCTTAGAAAAAGTAACCCGCCAACGCAACATTGAATACGGCATTTTAAGCTTTACTTTATTGGTTTTGCTTTTAGAATTCCTTTATATTTTTAAGCCTACTAATAAAAAAATTGAACTCTTAATTTCTAAATTATTAATTTCAGAAAAAAGAGCTATCAAACTGGCACGCGACACCGAAGCTATTAGTATCATCAAAGAAAATTCAGTAAAAGAATTGAAGTCGCTGAATTTTGCGATGGAAAATACGTTATTGTATTGCCGCATCAGTCCGCAGGGAAAAATCATTCACATGGGGGAAAAATTCGCCAAATTATTGCAATACAACCCTTCTTTTGATTCCGACAAAAGCTTTGCAAAAGCACTTACAGCCGTAGAAAAAGAGCAACTGGAAATCGACCGCATTATTGCCGACAAACAAAGAAGCGGCTGGCAGGGCGAACTCAACACCACCGATAGATACGGCAACAAACTATGGCTAGACATGTCTATGATTCCGGTTCGCATTCGCAAAGAAGAATCCGAATTACTAGTGATTTGTTTTAATATTACCGTTCGTAAAAATGCCGAGCTGGAAGTAGAACGCCTTAACAGAGAAAACATCATTGAAAAGGTAAATCAGCAAAAAATTATTTCAAGCAAAATTGTTGAAAACCAGGAAAACGAACAAAACCGAATTGCACGCGAAATTCATGATGGAATCGGACAAATGCTTACCGGATTGAAGTTTAGTCTGGAAAGTATTAATTTGGATGACAAAGAAAAATCGGCTCAGAAAATCGAATATCTAAAAAAACTTTCGCTTGATATTATCAAAGGAGTCCGTACCGCCACATTCAACCTGATGCCGCCCGAATTGAGCGATCATGGAATTGTTTCCTCGATAGCCAAACTAACTTTGGAATTAGCCAAATTAACCGGTAAAAATGTTCAGTTTTACAACAAAACCGATTTTGATCAAAGACTGGATTCATTAATCGAAATCAACATTTACCGTTTAACTCAGGAAGCGATAAACAATGCTATAAAATATGCCGACTCGTCACATATTATTGTGCAACTTTCCCACAGTAACAAAATACTTAGTATTACCATAGATGACAACGGAAAAGGATTTGACATTAATACTGTAGAAAAAAAGCGCAATAGCGAGTCCGGAATGGGCTTATTATTCATGAAAGAACGCGTGCAATACATCAACGGAAGAGTATTTATCAACTCTATTCCCGGAGAAGGAACCCGAATTACTTTCAATATTCCGATATAACACTAGAAAAAATACGTAAAAAATACGTATATTGCACTACTTTTGACTAAATACGTAAATTTTATATTCTTAAAAATAAGTAAGTTATGAATCAAACCATTCGAGTTGTCCTTGCTGATGATCATTTTTTTGTAAGAGATGGTATCAAATCACTTTTAGAAAGCGAAAAAAACATTGTTGTAGTTGGAGAAGCAACTGATGGACAAGAGGCTTTAGAAGTGGTTGCAACTACTAACCCTGACTTATTAATTGTTGATATCAGAATGCCACATCACACAGGAATTGAAGTGGTTGAAAAATTACGCAATCAAAATAATCCCGTAAAAATCATTGTACTATCGATGCACGAATCGGAAGAATATGTTTTAAAATCAATTAAAGCAGGTGCCGACGGTTACTTATTAAAAGGTTCCAGCAAAGAAGAATTTTTGAAAGCACTGCATGCTGTAGCCAACGGAGGAAAATATTTCACCGGAGACATCTCCTCTATTTTAATTAATCAATTAACGAATACAACGGCTTCTTTAGAACCTAAACCGACTCTGGCTGAAGATTTAACAATTACCAAAAGAGAAAAAGAAATCCTTACTTTATTATTGTCCGGAAAAGGAAATAAAGAAATTGCCGAAGCTCTGGAGATCAGTAAACGTACCGCCGAAGTACACCGTTTTAACCTGATGAAAAAGTTAAAAGTCAAAAACCTGATGGAACTTTCCAACAAAGCCACCGAATACTCTTTAATATAATTATCAAAAAAAACTTCCTAAAAGCTTAATCTTAGGAAGTTTTTTTTGATTATTTGTCACTACAAACTACTCATCATCCGGTTCTATATGAATCAAAACATGACCCAACTCCGGAATTTCTTTTCGCAACGTATCTTTAAGAATATGCGCCAGCTGATGCCCTCTTTTGACCGTAATTTGAGCATCAACAACTGCATGCAAATCTACATGGTATTTCATCCCTGATTTCCTGATAAAACATTTTTCTGTAGCAATAATTCCATCAACATTTAAAGCTACTATTCGGATATGCTCGATTAAATCATCGTACAAATGTTCATCCATAATTTCGCCCAAAGCAGGACGAAAAATCAAGTAACTATTGTAAAAAATAAAACAGGAAGCAAAAAGTGCCGCCCAATCATCAGCCGACTCATAACCTTTACCTAAAATTAAAGCAATAGAAATACCTATAAAAGCAGCCACCGAAGTAATAGCGTCACTACGATGATGCCAGGCATCGGCCTTTAAAGAAGAACTATTGGTTTCAATACTTCGCTTCATTACTTTCTGAAAAGAATACTCTTTCCAAATAATAATGGCACCTAACACAAACAAAGTCCATGATTTAGGCAAATCATGTGGCGCCTGAATATTAGCGATACTTTCATAAGCAATAACAGTAGCCGAAGTGATTAAAAAACCAACCACCAAAAAAGTAATCAAAGGCTCAGCACGTCCATGTCCATACGGATGATTTTCATCTGCTGGTCGGTTAGAATATTTTATTCCAAACAAAACTAAAAGCGAAGCAAAAATATCAGTAGTAGATTCTATTCCGTCAGCAATTAAGGCATAAGAATTGCCAAAAAAACCTGCTAAGCCTTTTATAATTGCTAAGCAGGTATTTCCTATTATACTAAAGTAAGTTGCCTCTACGGCTGCTTGTTGTTGTTTACTCATATTATTTATTCAACACGAACAATTTTAGCTCCAATAGCTCTTAATCGTTCATCGATACGCTCATAACCGCGGTCAATTTGTTCGATATTCTGAATTGTACTGGTTCCTTTGGCAGAAAGCGCTGCAATCAATAAAGAAATTCCCGCACGAATATCAGGCGAAGACATGGTAGTTGCTTTTAATGTCGATTTAAAATCATGCCCGATTACCACCGCTCTGTGTGGATCACACAACATAATTTTGGCTCCCATATCAATTAATTTATCTACAAAGAACAATCTGCTTTCAAACATTTTTTGGTGAATCAACACATCTCCTTTAGCCTGAGTAGCCACTACCAAAACAATACTCAACAAATCCGGAGTAAAGCCCGGCCAAGGTGCATCGGCAATGGTAAGAATAGATCCATCGATGTCGGTTTTTACTTCATACCCATTTTCATGAGTTGGAATATAAATATCATCACCACGACGCTCTAAGGTGATTCCTAATTTTCTAAAAGTATTCGGAATTAATCCTAAATTTTCCCAGCTAACATTTTTGATGGTAATTTCACTTCTGGTCATGGCAGCAAGACCAATCCAGGAACCAATTTCAATCATATCCGGAAGAATACGATGTTCGCAACCGCCTAATTGCTCAACTCCTTCAATAGTTAATAAATTCGAACCAACACCAGTAATTTTGGCTCCCATAGAATTCAACATTTTACAAAGCTGTTGCAAATAAGGTTCGCAGGCAGCATTATAAACCGTTGTTTTTCCTTTTGCTAAAACAGCTGCCATTACAATATTAGCTGTTCCGGTTACCGAAGCTTCGTCTAAAAGCATATCGGTTCCTTGAAGACCTTCTTCCGGCGATTCTACTCCGTAAAAATGATCTTCGCGGTTGTAACGGAATTTTGCACCTAAATTGATAAAACCTTCAAAGTGAGTATCTAATCTTCTTCTTCCTATTTTATCTCCTCCCGGTTTTGGAATATAACCTTTACCAAAACGTGCCAAAAGTGGCCCTACAATCATAATCGAACCTCTTAAAGCACCACCTTCTTTTTTGAAAGCTTCTGTTTCAAGGTACCCCACATTTACTTCATCCGCTTGGAAAGTATAAGAACCGGAACCGTTCTTAGTTATTTTTACACCTAAATTACCTAAAAGGGTAATCAGTTTATTGATATCAATAATATCGGGAATATTGTTAATGGTTACTTTTTCTGGAGTTAAAAGTACAGCACACAAAATCTGTAAGGCTTCATTTTTTGCGCCTTGTGGAGTAATTTCTCCTTTTAAACGGATTCCTCCTTCAATTTTAAAAATTCCCATATTCTTTTTTTAGTTTTTCTGAGTTACTGAGATTCTAAGTTTTTCTTCAAAAAAGACCTAGCAACTTTATTGATTTTTTTGATTGTTATTTTTTTGAAAAGACTTTTGTTTTCCCTGTCCTTTATTATTTTTATTATTCTGATTTTTATTAGACTGCCCCTGAGAAGAAACTTTATTAGACATTCTCTTATTAGTACGCAACAAATCAGTTGTATTAATAAGCTCTTCTGAACTTTGTAATAAATTCAATTTTCCCCCTGACAACTCGTAAAGATGTTCAAAAATCACATCATCTTTCACCGTATCTTTGTTCCAGCTCAAATAAGACTTTTTCATGTGATTGGCAATTACTTTTACCAAAGCACTTTTCATCTCGCCTTCTTCCCATTTATTAGCAACATCAATCATATATTTGATATTGTTTCCGTAATAACGGTATTTTGGGAAATTTTGAGGATATTTTAAAACTTCCGGTTTAAGTTGCAAAACCTCTCTGGAAGGAATTGGATACGGTGATTCGACATCCAATTTAAAATCAGACATGATAAAAAGCTGATCCCAAAGTTTATGCTGAAAATCAGGAACATCTCTCAAATGCGGATTTAAACTCCCCATAACCTGAATGATATATTTGGCTGCTTTATTTCTGGTTTCAGCATCTTCAATTTCGGTAGCCTGGTCAATCAGTTTTTGCAAATGACGTCCATACTCAGGAATAATCAAATGCGGACGCTCGGCATTATACTCTAAATGATGCACCACATCATTCGCATTTTCTTTTATATATTTCTGATTCATATTTTTGGATTGATTTAAAACTTTTGCAGAAAAAACCCTTAGACGGTCTTTTTCTAACAAAATTACAACGAAATAATTCCCTCAATAACGGACACTTCAAGATACTTATCAATAACTGCCTGAGGACTTTCCATCTGAACATCAATGGAAACGCTGGTAAACTTTCCGGTTTTAGACTGCGTAGTTTTAATAACCGCTCCCATACCGTCAAAAGCCTGTTCCACCTGTTTAATTTTCTCGTTGTCTGTTGGTACAATAAATTTAAACAAATATATCGCCGGCCAGGTATTACTTTTTTCTAATTCGGCTTTTAATCTATCGAAAAATTCCTCCGTTTTCTTATCCATCTTGTCTTTAAAAAATAAAGCAAATATACGGTTTCAATTCTAAAATATAAATTCTCCAATATGATTTTTAGCAAATTCGTGATTTTGATTCCTCTTATTTTAAAATTTCTAAATTAGTTTGAGTAAGTTTGCTTTAAATTCTGTTTTTTAGCCCCGAAAAAATAGGCTGCTATTTAATTTTTAGCATTCAAAAAACGAATTAATATTTTTGCAATTGCATGTCTGAAGCTTTACAAATCCTACAAAAATACTGGAATCACAGCAGTTTTAGAACTCCACAGGAAGAAATTATCAATTCGGTTTTAAACGGAAAGGATACTTTTGCACTCATGCCTACCGGCGGCGGAAAATCCATCTGTTTCCAAATTCCGGCACTGATGCAAAAAGGAATTTGCTTAGTCATTTCGCCTTTAATCGCATTAATGAAAGATCAGGTTGCCAATTTACAAAAACGCGACATCAAAGCCATTGCGCTTACCGGCGGAATTAAATCAGACGAAATTATTGACCTTTTAGACAATTGCCAATACGGAAATTACAAATTCCTGTATCTTTCCCCGGAACGGCTGCAATCGGACTGGATTTTGGAACGCATTAAAAATCTGCCGATTAATTTAATTGCTATTGACGAAGCGCATTGCGTTTCGCAATGGGGACACGATTTTCGTCCGGCTTATTTAAAAATTGCACAACTAAAAGAATTATTTCCTAAAACTCCATTTCTGGCATTAACTGCCACAGCCACTCCCAGAGTAAAGACTGATATTATTCAGGAACTAGGACTGAAAAATCCGCAATGTTTTGAAAAATCATTCGAAAGAAAAAACATTGCTTATATGATTTTTGAAATCGAGGATAAACTTTTCAGAATTCAACAAATTTTAAAGAAAAACACACAGCCTTCAATCATTTACGTCCGAAACCGAAGAGCCTGCACTGATACTGCAGCACAACTCAATTCACTGGGTTTCAAAGCTACTTTTTACCACGGAGGCTTGCCTACCAAGGAGAAAACCAAAAACATGGAACGCTGGATGAACGAAGAAGTTCAGGTTATGGTAGCCACGAATGCTTTTGGAATGGGAATTGACAAAGCCAATGTTAAAACCGTCATCCACATTCAACTGCCCGACAATCTTGAAAATTACTATCAGGAAGCGGGTCGCGCCGGAAGAAATAACGAAAAAGCTTTTGCTATTTTACTCAGCAGCCCGTCGGATATTGCTCAAACCGAGAATCAATTTTTAAATATTTTACCGGATAAAAAATTCTTGAAAGAGGTTTTTATCAAAATTTGCAACTATTTTCAAATTGCTTACGGCGAAGGCATCAACGAACAATTTTCCTTTAATCTGAACCAATTTTGTCTTCGCTACCAATTTCCGGTTTTAAAAACTTTCAATGCCATTCAGTTTTTGGACCGTCAGGGAATTATTAGTTTATCACAGGAATTTTCAGAAAAAATAAGTCTGCAATTTATTATTTCTTCTAAAGAAGTTATTCGCTACATCAGCCTGAATCCAAATGACGAAGAAATTATTTTGGCAATTTTAAGAGCCTATCCCGGAATTTACGATACCCAAATCAAGCTGAATCTTCCGTTTATCGCTAAAAAATCCAATCATACAGAAGCCGAAGTGGTCACTGTTTTAGAAAAACTACAAGAAAAACAAATTGTAGCGTATCATTCCAAAAATAATGACACGACTTTAATTTTTAATGAAATTCGCGAAGACGACAGAACAATTAACCGCGTTTCAAAATATCTTGAAAACCAAAATCAGTTAAAAAAAGAACAGTTTGAAGCGGTTTTACATTATATAAAAACAGATGATCGCTGCAAAAGTCAGCTGCTCTTAGCTTATTTTGGAGAAAAACAAGTTACTAATTGCGGCATTTGTTCTTATTGTATTCAACAAAAAAAGAAAAAAGAAACCAACAGTTCTCTTTCAAAAAAAATACTTGAATTACTCGAAACAGCTGATTTAAGTTCCAGAGAAATCCAACTTAAACTCGATAATCCTTCAAACGATGTTATCTTTGCATTACAAGAATTATTAGAATCTGAAAACATTCTGATAAAACCAAACAATAAATATAGCCTGAAACAATAATGGAAAAATTACGAATTGTATTCATGGGAACTCCTGATTTTGCAGTAGGAATCCTTGACAGTATTTTAAAAAACAACTACGAAATAGCTGCTGTTATCACCGCAGCCGACAAACCTGCGGGTCGCGGACAAAAAATAAAATATTCAGCCGTTAAAGAATACGCTTTAGCGAACAATTTAAATTTACTTCAACCAACTAACTTAAAAGACGAATCTTTTCTTGCCGAATTGAAAGCGCTTAATGCCAATTTACAAGTAGTGGTTGCCTTTAGAATGTTGCCTAAAGCAGTTTGGGAAATGCCAAAACTAGGCACTTTCAACCTGCACGCTTCACTGCTACCTAATTACAGAGGAGCCGCCCCCATTAACTGGGCTATTATTAACGGAGAATCTAAAACCGGAGTTACTACTTTTTTTATTGATGACAAAATAGACACCGGCGCGATGATCATGAGTAAAGAAACCGAAATTGATCCGAATGAAAATGCCGGACAACTTCATGACCGATTAATGAATATTGGAAGTAGCACCGTAATTGACACCTTAGCCTTAATTGAAAAAGGAGAAGTTAAAACAACGATACAAACTGATGATGCAGATATTAAAACAGCCTATAAACTCAACAAAGAAAACTGTAAGATTGACTGGAATAAATCGGCTACGGAAATTAACAATCTAATAAGAGGATTAAGTCCTTATCCGGCTTCCTGGTGTTTTTTTACCGACAAAAATCAGGAATGGAACGTAAAGATTTATGATTCCAAAATAATTAAAGACTCTCACAACTATACTACCGGAACAATTATTAGCTCTAAAAAAGAATTAAAAATTGCCGTAAAAGAGGGTTTTATTCAAATATTAAGTTTACAATTTCCGGGAAAAAAGAAAATGACAACCGCCGAATTACTCAACGGAATCTCTTTTTCGGAGGAAGCAAAAGCGCTTTAAGCTCAATAAAAACAGGCTAAAAGAGCTAAAAAATCGTCAAAACGCACTATGTTATGAACAAAAAAAACAAGTTATTAACAAAACAAGGTAAAATCCGTCAAAACACTTGTGAGGTCTGTATTTACTGCTAAATTTGTTGTAGTAACAATTTATTTTTAACCAACAATTAATAACTCTTATTATGAACAAATCAGAATTAATCGATGCTATCGCTGCTGACGCAGGAATTACTAAAGCAGCTGCAAAATTAGCTTTAGAGTCTTTTTTAGGTAATGTAGGTGACACTTTGAAAAAAGGTGGAAAAGTTTCTCTTGTAGGATTCGGATCTTGGTCAGTTTCTTCAAGAGCTGCCAGAGACGGAAGAAATCCTCAAACTGGAAAAACAATTCAAATCGCAGCTAAAAATGTTGTAAAATTTAAAGCTGGAGCTGAATTAGAAGGAGCTGTTAACTAAGGATTTGTTTCTAAAACCTAGTCAATATAAAAAACCCTCAATTGAGGGTTTTTTTATGCATTTTACCGATTATGTTTGGATTTTTTTAATTTTTTTTCTTAAATTTAATTAATAAACACACCAAGTCATGATTTCAGAACCATTAATAAAAGGACAATTACTTATTGCTGAACCTTCAATAATTGGAGATTTATCATTCAATCGATCTGTGATTTTACTAGCTGATCATGACAAAGACGGATCAGTTGGTTTTATCATCAATAAACCGTTGAAATACACCATTCAAGACTTAATTCCGGAAATTAATTCCCGTTTAAAAATATACAACGGAGGTCCGGTAGAACAGGACAATCTGTATTTTATTCACAATGTTCCGGATTTAATCCCCAACAGCATTGAAATTTCCAACGGAATATACTGGGGCGGTGATTTTGAATCTACTAAATCACTTATAAACAGCGGAAAAATAAACAAAAACAACATTCGTTTCTTTTTGGGCTACACCGGCTGGTCTGAAAGCCAATTGCAGAACGAAATGGACAATAATTCCTGGATTATAACCTCTAACAGCTATAAAAATAAAATTATAGGAAAATCATCTGCTCATTTCTGGAAAGAACAAATTTTGGAATTAGGAGGCGACTACTTAATTTGGTCGAACGCTCCTGAAAACCCCTATCTTAACTAAGAGTTACACTAACAACCTCGTTTAATTTAGAAACTAACTTTTGAGACAAATCTGTTTTAAAAGTTTTTTTTCTGTATTTAGTTATCGGCTGAATTCCTTTTATAACATTGGTAATAAACAATTCATCCGCTTTTTGAAGATCAAACGGAGAAATCACTTCTTCAGCCACTTCAACACCTTCGATTGTTTTTGCTAATTTCAAAAGCTGTTTACGCAGCACACCATTCACACAACCTTCTGAAACAGGCGGAGTTACCAACTTATTCCCCACAAGCATAAAAATATTCCCCTGAATAGCCTCCACCACATTTTTACTATCATTCAACAACAAACAATTATCAAGTCCATTTTCACTGGCAAAAATACTAGCCGTAACATTCAGCAATCGATTGGTGGATTTTATAGAAGACAACAACTGCTTGGTCACATAAAAATCTTTAAACAAGTCAACCTCATATTCTTCTTCGTCAATTACATACAAAGTCGAATCCAAAGCTGTGGCATGAACTAAAAAGGAAACCGTTTTATCTATTGGCAAATAATAACCTCCGTCATTTCTAAAAACCGTAACACGAGTACGAGCCGCAGCAGAAATTCCCAATTTATTAGTTAACGAAAGAATTTGTTCCTCAAAATATTCCATTGTAAAATCCATCGGAATCTCCATCCGAACCACACGCATCGAAGCCATTAATCTAAAATAATGATCTTCTAAATACAACACCTGAGAATTTACAATTTTTACTGTTTCAAAAACAGCATCTCCATACAAAAAACCTCTGTTTTGCGTTAATATATTTGATTCCTGAGTTACTAAAGTTCCGTTGAAATTAATCATAAAAAAAGCCCTGAATTTTGTTCAGGGCAAATATAAGCTTTAAAAAATAGATTTTACTACACAGAACCTAAGAGATGTTTTAAATCTGAAATTTGGTTTTCCCATAATTGTTTAGCCTCATCAATTTCGTCTTCTTCAGCAAAATCAATAATCATTAGAGAAACATCTTTGGTCAACTCATCTTCCAAAATATGCAATTCAAAAAAATAATCGGTATCTTTATTAGCCGAATCCACCCATTTAAACTTTACTTTTTCTCCTGATTTTTTAGAAGCTAATCTGGCTTTTTCTTCAGAATCATTCCATATAAAAGTAAAAAATTCTCCTCTGGAATTTACATCATCAGCAAACCATTCCGACAAACCGGAAGGAGTAGAAATATATTGATACAATAATTGTGGGGAAGAATTTATAGGAAACTCAATTTCGTAACGTACTTTAACATCCATAAAGGTCAATTTATTTTTTTTCGAATATATAGAATATAATGTCTAAAAAAAAACGTTTTGAAAAATATTTTTTTTCTTCATTTTTTACTTGCACGATTTATTTTTATTCCTATCTTTGCACCCGCAATCAGGAACAGAAAATACCTGAGTAATTGGCGAGGTAGCTCAGTTGGTTAGAGCGCAGGATTCATAACCCTGAGGTCACGGGTTCAACTCCCGTCTTCGCTACGAAAACAAACCCTTAAACATCAACTGTTTAAGGGTTTTTTATTGGGGTTTTATTTCAAAAAAAGCTAGACCTAAATATAAAAAGTGAGGAATTAGAGTGAGGAATCATTCCCAAATATTTTTATTTCGATAGCCCCTTTTTCCACTACTGATAAAATTTGGGGGTCTATATAATATGATTCCAACACTTTTTCAGTCGAATGCGAAGTTAATAGCCCTGTTTCTTTTTGCATTACTTGATGTACCCACGAAATATATGTTTTCCTTAAACTCTTCAAACTTATATCCTTTTTTATACCAGCTCCATTTTTATAATGAGTAAAAGATTTTGAAAGCGCATCCATAATTGTTTTGCTTTGAACTTTTCTATCAGGTAATAATATATAATTCTCAGATTGTTTTTTTTCATCATATCCCATCTCCACCAATAAGTCAAACAAATCAGAGTTTATTGGAATGTATTTATACAACCCATCAATATTTCGACTTCTTTCTACTTTTAAGTTTTGAATTCTAAAAAATTTAACGCCACTAACAGACACATATATATCACTCCAACGCAAATCAACAATTTCCTCTCGCCTTCCCCCTGTTAACAAAAACAATCTAAATCCATCTTTCAAATACGACTTAAACATGTTTTTTCGCTCTCCTCTACCTCCTAAAACCATAAAAGGACTATAAGTATCAACTGCTTTCAAAATTGCACTAAACTCTTCCCTGGTAACTGTATCAATATTTGATTTCCCTACCTGCTTCCGTGAATATTTTCGAAAAGGATTTTTCATTTCAATTTCTTCAATATCGATTAGAAAATCAAAAAAACCTTTGACTCCATTCATACATTTGTTAAAAGTTTTGGGGCTATAATGGTTTTCAGCCCAAGTATAAAAATTTGATACATCTTGTCTACTCACATCTATAATTCTGGTAGTCTCAATGTTTTTATTTTTTTTTAACGTCTTTACAAAATATTTACAAAATCGTATTAATTCCTTACGGTGTTCATCAGTAATATTCTTTTTAAACTGAGCATACTCACTATCACCATTTAGATAATGATTATATTTTATTACTGAATCAACAACCGAATAGTCATTTCCTTGTGTCGAATCAACAACTATTGTTTGGTAATTAGTCTCTTTTAAATGTTTTTCAAAATTAATCGCTTCGATTACAGCTTCGCTATAGACTTTTGATTTCAATATTTTTGACTTGACACTTCTTTGAGTTCCTGGTACATGAACTCTTACTTTATATGAAAACCTTTCAAAATGTTTACATTTAGGATTATCTACTTTACATTCTTTACAATAAATCTTAATCCCTTTATATTTATTCTTGGGCAATACTAACTTATTCATCTCATTAAGTCATTATATAATTTCTCATCCTCTACATTTCTTTTCACTTTAGTGGTTGGCTTGAAATCAAACTCTCCATCTAATTGTAAAACCATAAGGTCATACGCATTCTCATCTTTAACCAGATTTCTATATATTTTTTTCCATTTGGATGGATACTTCAATTTTAAAGATTTCACAAAAGGCTTGTCAATTTCACAGATAACTTCAATTTCATAAACAATATTTTGTTTTGAAAATTTATGAATTAAAACACCTTTTCTTTCTAGCCATCTTTTAGCAGTTGCATTATTTACAAGTTTTAGTTTAGCGGCAACTTCTGAAATTGTTAGAATTGACAAACTGTTTAGTTTTTCTTGTTTATCCTCGCTATCCACCACTTCTTTACTAAATAATCCTTTCTTCACTTCAGAAGGTTGTAATTCAATCTCAAACTCATTCAATGATTTTTGAGTTCTAATTTTACTTTTTCCATTCATTAATTCTTCTTCCATACTTGAGTCCTTTCCATTAGAAAAAGACCATCACTGGTCTTTTTATCATCCAACAATCATTTATCTTATAAAGATAAATCGTATAAATGAATTTACCCTAATCAAAATTTGTATAGGATAATTACTTTGAAAATGGTTTTAATTTGTCTTTATGGACAATCGTTGATTAATCAAATTCAACTTCTTTCAATAGTTTAGCTTTGTTAATTGTAGTATCTAATTCAGCATTCAATTTCTCAACAATCTCTTTCATTTGAGTTACTTGTTGTGTTTTAAGCTTTGATAATTTATGCTCTAGCATCATGTGTTTTTCTAAAAACGGAAAGAAATCCGTCCAGAAATTTTCTATCAGATAATTGTATTTGTAAATATCGGAATCAGCATACAAACACATTTTCCATAATGTCTCATTGGAAACATAATTAGGAATGTAATAGGTTTTTATATAAATGTAGGATCGGCAGAAAGACTGAAAAAACAGAGTAAACAAGTATTCTAAACCTTGATAGTTTTGCTCTTCATTATTAACTATTATCAAAAACTGCGTAGCTGTATCCTTCACTGTTCTGTAATGAAAATGTAAATCAGCATAATGATCTTCATGAGGAACTTCCCAATGAATTTCCGCATGGTATTTACTGGAAGAATAAATCATATTACTTTCTTTAACAACAACTGTAAAGAAACTTTGATACCAATAGAGATGATTTTGTATCCAGCTTCTGCTATGCGCTAATAAAACAAAATCATAGCAATCGCCCATTTTACTTTGTAATGACTGGTTAATGGAGTGTAATTTCTCATTACTTATTCCATTTGCTATAAGCAGGAGATAATAAGTAGTAAATTCTCCGTAAGTAATTTGGTGATACAAAAAAATCTCTTCGGCATCAATTGATTTTATTATCGTTTGTATTGCTGAGTCAAGAATTAGATTTTTGGGTTTTTCTTCAATTTGATTTACAGTTCGTTGCTCTTTTGAGTATCCTTTTTTGATTAGCTTCTTCAATTCAGAAAAACGTTCTCCAATAAGATTAAAGAGATTTTGTTCAGCGACACCCACAGCCTCATACATTTCGTTTTCATACAGAGCATCATCGTCAGCAGAAGCTTCTTTTGCTCTTTCAAAGAATTGCGTAAGGTAATATTTACTAGGACTGTCTTTTACAAAATACTTTTGAATTTCCGGAATGTAATCTATCAGATTAGTGATTCTTTCATCCAAACTCAGATTCTCGGATTTATATCCAGCATATAACTCTTCCAAATAATCTAAGTCATATTCAATCAATCTGGAATAAGAAGTAAAAACAGTGTTTGAAATACCTTCTGAAATGATTTTTTTAATTTCTGAGTGATGCAAATCATGATCGTGATAAAAACGGTCTTGGTATATATTGAATTTCTTTTTGTATTTCTTCCAATTCCGTTTAATGACAAGTAAGTTTTCTGATTTACTATTTTGGTAAATAATACACGTTTGGCGACAGTAGTATTCGATAAATGGATAAGCTAAAAAATACAGATGGTGAAGTCTGGAAGAGTAAATAAAATAAACATCGATATCCCAATTCCTTTTAACCTTATTCACCCACTTGTTCAATTGAAGTTTTATCGCATCTGAATTTTTTTCAACATGAATAATAAGATGTGAACATGAAGAAGATGTACTTTTGCTAAAAAACATCTGAATAATATTATACTGATTCACCAATTGTCTGAGTATATTTTCCAAGTACCCGTTTTCGAGTTCAGGAAAGGATAGTTTTGCTAAAGCTTTCATAATTTTACTTTTTTTAATTAATAGCTGTCTGAAAAATTGTATTTTTGTTTTATACACAGCAAGTAAGTAATAGATTGTACCGTACCGAACTAATCGGAATTGTATCTTACAAAAGCTGGCTTGTAAATTACCAAGAGACTTTTCTTTTTAGAAATTTTAAATATCTTTGAGACATGAACACAGCAACAAAAACAAAACATATCGGTAGAAATATTAGCCGTATTAGAGAGCTTAGAGGTATGAAGCAGGAAGCACTTGCGCAAGCTATCGGCATAAGTCAACAATCTGTTTCAAATATTGAAGGAAGTGAGACTGTTGATGAAGATAAATTAAAAGCTATTGCTGAAGTATTAGGTGTATCAACTGAAGCAATAAAAAACTATAGTGATGAAATTGTATTCAATATTATAGGAAATACTTATCATGATAATTCTTCATCATTAAATTATAGTTGCACATTCAATCCAGTTGACAAAATTGTACAATTATATGATGAAAAAATAGCTTTGTACGAGCGAATGTTGAGAGAGAAAGATGAAATGATGGCTAGGCTGGAAAAATTATTAAATAAATAAGATTTCATAATATATATTAATTCCAACAAAGAGACTCGTAAAACGAGTCTCTTTGTAGTTAGAAGTATTTTATTTGTTGTAAAAACACTTTAAAAACCAAAATGGATAAGATTATAAAACTTAGAGTAAAAAAGGAAATTGACAGGGTAAATGAGCTTAAAGTTTTAAAATTAAAAGGAACTTTAATTACTAAAGGTTACACCGAAATTATTCATATTGAAGATGAAAATAAAGATTTTTATCTCAACACTTTTGCTACTTCACCGGAACAAAAAAAGGATGCTGAAAATTATGTTTTAGAATTTATTTCTACAAACAATTTAAACGATACAATTTCTTTAATAAGCACTCCAAAAAAATAAAACTTCAGACTGCTTTTTCTCTTTCAGACATCCCCAAAAACCTTCGGAGAAATCCTCAGAATTTTGTGGATTGAAAAACAAAATATTGCTTGAAAAAGTACACTTCTTCTGCTCTTCATTTTTAATTGGATTTTGTGGAAGTGTACCCTTTCAAAAGACATTAAAAACAGAAGACTCTTTCAGAATATTGATAGGTTTTCCGATTCCATTCCAAAGGAGAAAAAAGCCAGCCAAAGTATTGAACATTTGACAAAGAAGTGCGCATAATGACAAGCTTCTAAACGAAGCCTGTCACCCTTCGGGACTTATAGCACTTCCATTGCCAAATATTCAATTGAAGAACCGCTTTCTTTTTTTCCTTTTTGTTTTGGAAAAAAATTATTTATGATAAGTTCCTGTTGTCATAATCCATTTTCCCGATTTCCGTCTTTTTTGAATTTAAAACATCCTAATCAAAATTTGAGCAGGATTGCTCATTTCTGAAAGCTATTTTACCTTAGTATCTGACTTTAAAAAGCTGAAAGACTGCCACGTTCCTGAGTCTGGCAAGATGAACGGTTGTCTGACAACCGCCTATCTTGCCACGTATTGCCTCGGAACTCGGCGGTGGAGACACTTAAAAGCGAAGAGTTTGAAAAATAATGAAAATGATAGATGATGGAAAGAGGAAATTTAAACAGAACTCGCAGGATAACACTGCGTCTGACAGAACAAGAGTATGCAAAAATTGAAGCAAAATTTAAGGCTAGCTGCTGCCGAAAGTTAAGTAATTACATTAGAAAACACTTATTCAACAAACCAATTATAAGCACCTACCGCAATCAATCTTTAGATGATTTAATGGAAGAAACCATTGTATTAACTACTGAACTTCGGGCTATTGGAAATAACATAAATCAGATTGCTAAAAAGATAAATTCAGCAAAAACAATTACTGATTTTAAGGCGCAATATATTTCGTTTGAGCAGCATCGAGAAATACTTTTTGACAAAATAGATTTCATTGGAAAACACACTCAAAAAATAGCAGAACGATGGTTGCAATCATAAAAACCGGAAACTCAATTCACTCTATTTTGAATTATAACGAAAACAAAGTTAAGGCTGAAAAAGCGCAGTGTATTCATGCTGTAAATTATCCATTAAAATTGGAAAATTTAAGTTTTAATTTGAAGTTAAATCGATTTTTAAAACTGGCTGAACTTAATGAAAATGCCAAGCGAAATACTGTACATATTTCGCTCAATTTTGATCCTTCGGAAAAGCATTCCAAAGAAAAATTAATTGAAATAGCAGACACTTATATGGAGAAAATCGGTTTTGGAAAACAACCTTATTTAGTATACCAACATTTCGATGCCGGACATCCGCATCTCCATGTAGTGACAAATAACATTCAAAGGGATGGAAAGCGAATTGATTTGCATCTTTTAGGCATTAGAAAATCAGAACCTGCCCGAAAAGAAATCGAAAAACACTTTGGTCTTGTAAAAGCTGAGGATAGAAAAAATAAACAACATGTTACTCTACAGCCGATTGATTCTCGCAAGATAGAATATGGAAAAGCGGAATCTAAAAAAGCAATAAACGGCGTTTTAAATAAGGTCTTAAACGAATACAAATATTCCAGTCTTCCGGAACTCAATGCCATTTTAAACATGTACAATGTTCATGCTGACAGAGGTACTGAAGATTCCAGAGTTTTTAAAAACAAAGGATTGCTTTATAAGATTCTCGATAAGAATTCTAAACCTATTGGAGTTCCTATCAAAGCCAGCGATTTTTATAATAAGCCCACTTTAAAATTTCTGGAAGAAAAATTCAAAACAAATGACATAAACAAGCAGTCTCAAAAGAGTCAATTGAAGAATGCAATCAATCTTGCTTTCTTTGACAAGAAAATCTATTCTCCTGAACAATTAGCTCTTAAACTTCAAAAAGATGGAATCCATGTAGTTTTTAGAAAAAGTAAAGAGGGACAGCTATATGGAATCACCTATGTTGACCATAGAACGCAATGCGTTTTTAACGGAAGTAGCCTGGGAAAAGAATATAGTGCTAAAGCAATTCAAGAACGTTGCGAATCATGCAAGACTTCTCAAAAACATTTTAACCTATACGAAAATCTTGAAAGACTAAAAACAGAAATGAATTCGCAAACTACTTTTAACCCTACACTTATTAATAACTTTTTAGATGCATTACTAAAAGGTGAATTCGTTGATAATAGTTATACGCCTAAAGAATTAAAGCAGAAAAAAAGAACCAGAAGAAGAAAATTGTAAATTCATTCCAGCTATGAATATCTCAAAAATTGTATTTTAAAATTCAAAAGAAAATTAATTTACTTAACAAAAGAAAAAGAGAAAAAAGAAAGCTTTCAATCATGTGGAGGTTATGAATAGAACAAGACTTGGCACAACCTGAAAGGCTTGGCCTTGTTTATTTCAGAACCGGAACTTAACTTGCTTTGCTTTTTTTGGTTTTTTTTAAATATTAAAAAATAGTAATCTAAAACATATTACTACTTTAGTATCGTTGACATAAAAATTATCTACCTGTTACTAACTCTATTTTTTGTACAAGTAGCTTTTATTTAAAACTGACGATAAACAAACGACAACAAATGTTTGTTATTGTGAACAAAAACATTATTTTTGTACATAATAATAAACATTATTTGTTATGAGTAGTAAAAAACAATCCATATTTCCAAAACATTTTAAAATCTTGGAGCACATGGGCGAAAACATAAAATTGGCTAGAAAAAGACGAAAATTAACGACAACACAAGTTGCTGAAAGAGCTGATATTGTCCGCACAACACTATATCAAATTGAAAAAGGAAATCCAAAAGTTGCGTTGGGATCATATTTCAATGTACTCCGTGTTTTAGGCCTGCAAAACGATTTTCTCAAATTGGCTGCAGATGATGAACTTGGAAAAAAATTACAAGATTTAGAACTTTTAAAATAATAAATGGCTCAAAATAAAACCGACATATACGTTTATGCACACTGGAAGGGCATGTCAGAACCTAAATTAATAGGTATTCTATCAGCTCAACAAGCAAAAGGAAAAAAAACTTTTAGTTTTGAGTACGATAAACATTGGTTAAAATCGGGAAATCAATTTCTTTTAGATCCCGATATTCAATTATTCAGTGGTCCGCAATATCCCAACCAAAAGGAAAACTTTGGAATTTTTCTCGACAGTATGCCTGATACTTGGGGACGTACATTGATGAAACGTCGAGCCGCACAAATCGCCAAAGAAAGTGGAGAAAAAACACCTACACTTTACGATATTGATTTTCTATTAGGTGTATATGATGAAAGCCGTATGGGAGCTTTACGCTTTAAAACCGATCCTAATGGAGATTTTCTAGACAACAACCAAACCACTCCAACACCGCCTTGGTCTTCAATTCGCGAATTGCAAAACGCAGCTAATAGTTTTGAAAATGACGATCATAATGATGAAGTAAAAAAATGGCTGACAGTACTTATGGCTCCAGGCTCTTCATTAGGAGGCGCCAGACCAAAAGCCAACATACTCGATACCGACAAAAGTCTTTGGATTGCCAAATTCCCTTCCAAAACCGATACAACAGACAAAGCCGCTTGGGAATTTCTGGCCTACCAACTCGCTTTACAAGCTGGTATTACAATGGCTGAAAGCCGAATCCAAAAGATTACAGGCAATTATAATACTTTTTTTACCAAACGATTTGATCGCGAAAACGGCGAACGCATACATTTTGCCTCAGCTATGACTATGACTGGAAATAATGAAGATACGATTCGTGACAATCCGGCTAGTTATCTTGATTTGGCAGAATTTATTAGCAACTATGGAACAAATGTAGAAGCCAACCTACACCAACTCTGGCGCAGAATCATTTTTAACATTGCAATTTCCAATACCGATGATCATTTACGCAACCATGGTTTTATATTAACAAAGGATGGTTGGATACTCTCCCCAGCTTACGATCTCAACCCTTCAATTGACAAAGACGGCTTAGCACTAAATATAGATATGGACAATAATGCTCTTGATTTTGAACTAGGCAAAAGTGTAGGTGAATATTTTAGGCTAAATAACTCTCAAATGGATACTATCATTCATGAGGTAACAACAGTCGTGAATCAATGGAAAGATTTAGCCTCTAAAATAGGCATTCCAAAAAGCGAACAGGAACTAATGGGAAAAGCGTTTAAATTAATTTGAAAACGTTGAACATATAGATATCATCTGTAATCCGACAGCAGAAATAAGAAATAATATAAAATAAAATTTTAAAACTGACACTATGGAAAATTGATCACCATTTCCAATTGAACGAATATGTTTATAATTTGTTCAATCTATTACACATAAACTAGTTGTTTTTTATACTTTTGAATAATTATCTATTTCATTAATTATACGCATAAATCATCAATATAAAATTACTTACGAAAGATTATTTTTTATTAAATTGTATAATATTAGGTAAAACTATTAGGATGATACGTAAAAAAAAGTCTATACTCTGGAACAACTTGCCCACAATTATACAAGTGAGTAGTACAACATTATCAAAATCAAAAATGGAAGACCGAATTGTACTATCTACTACTTACTAAAATTTCATTGTTATTTTGGATTTTGAAATTGCAATTAAATAAGAGTTTCGATTAAATTATTAAATTAACCTTTTATCAATTACTTGGTTTAAATTATTATAAAATAAATGCCAAAATATAAATTTATTGATTTGTTTGCTGGTCTAGGTGGAATTAGACTAGGATTTGAACAGGCAGCAAAAGAATTAGGTTACCAAACCGAATGCGTATTTACTTCAGAAATTAAAGACAGTGCTATAAAGGCGCTAAATAGAAACTTCCCAAATGAAAACATTGTATCAAGAGATATAACAAAAATCAAAGAAAGTGACATACCTAAGTTTAATATATTACTTGGAGGATTTCCTTGTCAAGCATTTAGCTATGCAGGAAAACAAAGAGGATTCACAGAAACAAGAGGGACTCTTTTTTTCGAAATCGAACGAATTTTAGAATATCATTTTAAAAATATAGATGGTTTTATACTAGAAAATGTTGAAGGTTTAATAGTTCATGACAAAAAAGAACGATCTGACAAAATTGGACGTACGTTAACTGTAATACTTAATATCCTTAGGGAAAAACTTAATTTTAATGTAGAATTTGCAATGCTAGATGCATCTGATTTTGGGGTTGCACAAATTCGAAAGAGAGTTTTTATTGTTGGCTGCAAGAAAAAATATGGTGAATTAAATTTACATTTTTCTCCAAAACCAAAATCAATCGTAAGAGACTATTTAGAATTTGGACAACCTTGTCTCGATAATAAATTCACACAAAAGCTATTAAAACATTTTACTCCTGAGGACTTAAATGGAAAATTTCTAAAAGACAAAAGAGGAGGAAATCTAAATATCCATAGCTGGGATTTTGAATATAAAGGAACTGTTTCTTCTGAACAAAAACAATTATTAAATCTACTTTTTAAACAACGTAGGCATAAATCATGGGCTTCAGAAATCGGTATTGAATGGATGGATGGAATGCCTCTAACAAAAAAACAAATTGAATCATTTTTCCCTAATGAAAATCTTCAAGAATTATTAGATGATCTTATTAACAAAAACTACCTTGTCCTTGAACATCCTAAAAAGAAAGTTGTTACAGTAATAAATGAGACTTCTTATTCCGAAAGAATTCCAGACACTACGCTACCAAAAGGTTATAATATAGTAACTGGAAAATTATCCTTCCCTATTAGCCACTTTTTGGACATTTACAATCAAGCTCCTACAATGGTAGCTATGGATATGAATGCAATTGGGGTTGTTGATGGTAACGGTATACGAAATCTTACACTTAAAGAAGGTTTAGGATTATTTGGATACCCTAACGATTATTCTTTGGATGAATTTCAAAAAGATTCTAAATCAATTAGATTAGGTTATGATTTATTAGGAAATTCAGTTTGTGTTCCTGTAGTTAAAGAAGTTGCAAAAAGATTATTATCTCTAATTAACAAGAAATAGGTATGGAAAAATTACTTTATAAAGAAGCACTTAAAACTACAACAATGTTTTTGTGTGACAGTACAATAGAAGCTTATTTTGAAAATTACCTTACATCTGAAGTAAAACTTTTAAAAGAAAAACTTAGAGGTATTGGCACTTTGTCTGGTTTAAAATTATTTATCAAAAGCGATAAAGAATCAATAGATAAAATCATTACTCTTTTAGGAATCAGTAATGAAAAATTTAGAAGAGTCGTTTCTTGGATTAGACTAAATCAAGGTTACACATTTGAATCCGAATGGTCAAATTCAAAACTTAGAACAGAATTAATAAGTAATCCAAGTATGATGGAGGAATATTGCGAATTATTTTCCTCTGGTTATGTTAGCCCAAAATTCTCAGCCATTATACCCCAGTTCATACTTTATGATTTTAGAATTGATGACAATACAATTGAAAGATTGAATAATGATGATTACATCAGGAATTTAATAAAAGACAAAGTCACTACTAATTACAATAGTAAATACCGTGATTTATATCAGAAAAAACTTGATGAAAAAATATTAAAAATTGTATCAGGATTTGGTTTAGAATATAAAAAGATGGATATACCTGGCTTTTTAAACAAACAGTTGAATTTAATTTCATTTCAAGGCAAACAAATCATTATAAATTCTAGCTTCTATTTAACAACTAGTTCAAAGCAAACTGATTATTACAACGATACAATCAGACTCATTGTTCAAGATGCGCAAGCAAATCAAAACACAAGAGTTGTAAATATTTTAGATGGGGCTGGTTGGATTGCGAGAAATTCAGATTTTAAAAAAGTTTATCGTGACTGCGATTTTTTTCTTAATTTAAAAACAATTGACAGTTTAAAAATTATTATTCAAGAATTCTTTAATATTAACTAACATGACCACACAAGAAAGAAAAATCAAGATTAAAGAAATTAAAGACGGAACACCTGTAGCTACAGGTACCAAATTGAAATATCAAGGAGAAATTCGAGAATTTAATGTTTATAAAATACCTATAGAATTTCTTGCTTATAATGTTGAAAATGGTCGAATTAGCAGTTTGGTAAAATCATATAAAAGAGAATATGGATCATTAGATGTAAATAACGAAAATGATTCTCAAAGGATTGCTAAATTCCTATTTGATTCAAACGAACAACGTAATAAAAAAACATTAAAAGATTTAGCTGAAAATGGACAATTAGAGCCTGGAATCATTACTATGGACGGTATAATTGTAGATGGCAACAGACGAGCTTCTCTTTTAAGAAGAATTGCGAAAGAGTCAGATTATGATCAAACTACAAAGGATAAATGTTCTTATTTTTTGGCAAGAATTCTTCCAGAAGATGCTAATGAAAAAGAAATACTCCGTTTAGAAACATCATTTCAAATGGGTGCTGATAGTAAGGTAGATTACAATCCTATAGAAAAATATTTACACACTCGGGATATGCATGTAAAAAAATTTACATTAGACCAAATTGCAGAATATATGGGATTTGATTCCGCAAAAGATGTAAATCTAAACTTGGATATCATGGAACTTATCGATGATTATCTCGAAACATATGGCTATGATGGAATTTATACACGTTTGCCTAGAGGATGTGAGGATGATTTTTTAAAATTAAATACAGCCATTAAGAAAGTACAAAGCGGAAAAATAAATTGGATTCAAACGGATCAATTGGATGAAGTTGAAACTGATTTGCGAAATATTAGTTTTGATTTTATTAGACTTGAAGAAAAAGGTGATTTTGATTTTAGAGCAATTGCTTCAACTTCTAACCATAATTTTCTTAATGACGAGGAAACTTGGAATACGTTCACAGACGCATATAATAATTTAATTCAAGATTGTGAAGAAGAAGAAGAACTCGAAGATGTTTTAAAAAAAGCTGGTAACGAAGCAGATATTTATAGATTACTAAATCAACGTGATAAGAAATGGAAGGATGAAATGCGTGAGGGATTAATGTCTGCTTTCAATGATAGCAAAAACATCATTGAAAATAAAAAATCTAAGGAAAAGCCCGAGGAATTAATTAAAAAAGCAATTAATGCTCTTGCTGCAATCGATCTTAATAGTGTATCTCAAAGTAATAAAAAATCTGAATTACTTACAAAGATTAATACTTTAACGAAAATCACTGAAGACATTTCAAAAGTATTAAATGAAAAATTATGCAGTTAAAAATATCATCATGTGATAATTCAAAATATTTAGTAACCGGTTCAGTTCAGGAGCTAATGAGGAACAGACGTTCAAAAATGCTTCTACGTACTAAATTAATTTATACTTTAGAATCAAATTCTCTTTATATTGAATCAGATGAGCCAATTGAACGTGTCGCTGAACTTTTAGGACTCGCAGCTAAATATATTGGTGCAGAGGTGAAATATGATACTCAAATTAGCTCTGATATTCAACAATACTTGGAAAGAGAATCTCAATTCGAAGAATTTAGTGAAAAAGCACAGAATATCAAAGCTAACAATTGCATAAAAGATGATTTCGAAGAATTCACAAATGCATTAATTGATCATTTGCCTAAAAGGAGACTCTATCCTCTACAACTATTATCAGCTTATCATTTAGCATTTTCTCAAAGCGGTTGTAACTTTTCTGTTCCTGGAGCGGGAAAAACAAGCATCGTTTATGGTGCATATACTTATCTAAAGAATCTAAATCCAGATAATCCAAAAAAGGTTGATAAAATAATAATCATTGGTCCCTTAAGTTCATTCTCACCTTGGGAACTGGAATTTCAAGAATGCTTTGGATATAAACCAGATAGTAAACGAATCAACGGTGCAATTTCTTCTGAAAATAAGAAACAATATTTCTATGGAATTCCTGCTGAAATAACTCTCATTAGCTATGCTTCTGTTTTGTCTGTAAAAGATTCTTTAAAATATTTTTTATCAAACTACAAGGTTATGGTTGTACTTGACGAAGCTCATAAAATTAAAAACACAAACGGCGGTATCATATCTTCAACAATTATGGAACTTGCTCCTTTATGTTCATCACGAATAGTACTTACTGGTACACCTGTTCCAAATGGTTATGAAGATTTATACAATCTTTTTAATTTTATTTGGCCTAAGAGAAACGTTACAAAATACAATATTGGCCAATTACGTGATATGAGTAACACTTTCAGTGATAATAGAATACCACACCTAATGTCTAATATAGACCCTTTTTATATACGTATAAAAAAGCAGGATTTAAATATCCCTGAACCTATTGAACATCCTCCTATCTTGATTCTAATGAAAGAATCTCAACAACGTATATATGATTTTATTGAAAAACGTTTTGTTGATGAAGTCAATAAATCTCACTCTAATTTACATTCATCATTAGTTAAAGCAAAATTGATAAGACTTCAGCAGGTAGCTTCTAATCCAGCCTTACTACGTGATCCATTAATTAAATTTGGAGAAGAAAATGGCGAAGATTTTTCTGGTATTTCAAACGAGGATTCACATATTATGAACGATGTTATGAGATACTACACAGACGAAATTCCATCAAAATTTGAAAAATGTGGGGAGTTAGTTAACCAAATCATCCAAGCAAATGGAAAAGTAATAATTTGGGCTATATTTATCAAAACGATCGAACATCTTGAAATCTATTTTCGTTCAATTGGCATTGAAAGTCGGACGTTATATGGAGCAACCCCAGTCGCAACTGACGGTATGACTCCTAATGATGAAAATTACAATTTAACACGTGAAGCTATTATAAATGAATTCCATAACCCTCAAAGTAGTTTCAAAGTAATAATTGCAAATCCATTTGCTGTTGCAGAATCAATTTCATTACATAAAGTTTGTCATAACGCTATATATGTAGAACGTTCATTTAATTGTGCTCATTTCATCCAATCAAAAGATAGGATTCACAGGTATGGTTTACCAGAAGGGGTCAATACGAATTACTATTATTTACTTTCAAAAGACACTATTGAGGAAACCATAAATACTCGATTACAGATAAAAGAAGAAAGAATGATTTCATTAATCGAATCGGCTCCTATACCATTATTTGATAATATTGGGGATGAAGGTGATGAGGATATTAAAGCAATAATTTTTGATTATGTTAAACGAAAAAATAGAAACCTGTAGTGAAATTGCTGACTTAAATGGTCTTTATTTTATTTGGAAAAATTTAATTGCTGGAGTTTCTTCAATTAATTCCTTAACAAATTTACGTCTGCATCATAAGGGAAAAATAAACTTAAATATAGATTTTACGCTATTACTATTTGAACAACTTAATATTGTTTATTTAGAAAGTGATAAAATTCAATTGTGTAATCCAGAAATAAAAAATTTAAATTTTGACTTATACAGTTATCAAGATTGGTTTTCTAAAACTCTTTTAGATTTCTTAATAAAAGAAAATGTAATATCTCTTTCTGAAATAAAATATGAAAGTCAAATTGATAAATATGTATTACCACGTTTTAATATAAAATACAAATATGCTTGCTACCGTAATTTATTAATATCTCTTAGTATAATAGAGAAATCTAATGAAGGTAATTTTTATATTGGTGATTTACTCATAAATTATATCATCAGTGAAAATAAGGTAAAAAGAAAAATAACTGAAGCTGAACTTTTAAAAAAGCTAGAGGAGCAAAGGTCGCTTGGAGAAACTGGAGAACTGTTCGTAATCAATTATGAAACTCAACGTCTTTCATCTAGGAACGATACAAATAAAATTAAACGTATTTCACTTATGGATGTAACTGCGGGTTATGACATTATTTCATTTAACGATGATTACTCTAACTCTTTAGATCGATTTATTGAAGTAAAAACATTTAAAGGAAAACCTCATTTTCATTGGTCTTCAAACGAAATTCAAACAGCAAAAATTAAATCAAAAAATTATCATTTATATTTAATCGATGCTACTAAGATTACAGATACTTCTTACACCCCTTTAATAATTTATGATCCAGTATCTTATTTTGAAAAAAGTAACGAATGGATTTCTAGTCCAGATTCATTTTTATTTGAAAAAATTAATATCTGACTATTCTAACAAAAATATTAATCACTTAATCTAAAACTATTTACTAAAAAAGCAGTCTTTTAAGACTGCTTTTCTTCTCCTTTATACTTCAATTTAACCTACAACATGTTTCAAAAATAATTGGCTCTCTGTAGTAGGATTAACAAAATCTATATTTTCTTTTCTTATTGGTAATGTATCAAAAAAAGCTGAACTAGTTAATTCTGATGGTCTAATCCTTTTCAAATGAGAATCTCTAATTTCTTGTAATATACCATTATTTGAAACGGTAGCAATTTGATCTAATTGTACTTGTATACTCTCAATCCAATACTGAAAATCCTGTTGCAAACTATCAATTGTGCTGTTGTCCCAATCATCAATCTCTAAATACTTATTATTTTTATATAAGCGCCCTCTAATAACATTTATGCAAAAACCAACACATGTAGTAATATCAGGCAAATTGTTTTCAGAATAATATGAACCATCGGGATTATAAAATGACTCTTGAAAAACAAATCCAAAACTTGGGGAGACCTCATCTTTTAAAATTTCACAGTAGGCCAAAAATGATAGTACTATGCCATCCCCAAATATTGTTATTTTTTTTATATATAAGTCATTAGGTATATTATCTATATCCAGCTCTACAAAATGTACTATTCCTGTAAAATGAAAATAGTAAAGTTTTTCATCATAGCAAATTATAATACCACTATGAGTAGCTTGTCCCAACTCATCAACTTGTACACAGATTGAAATAAAATCCTCGTGTATTTCACTATCACATAATCGTAATAGTTCTTCCCCAATTGTATTTAAATTAACCTGCACTATACTAATCGTTTTTTTGTTTTAGAAACAATAATATCTTCAATATTCTTCAACAAATCTTTAAGATCATTATGATGCTTAAAAGCCTTTGAAATAATCAAAATAGTAGTCAAATCATTTATATCTGCTAAATCATTACAATATAATTTAAGAAATTTTCTAGATTCTTTAAATTGTTCATTTGAATAAAAATCTTTCAACTTATAGTGAATTCTCTTTAGTGGGGCTGTCCCTTCCAATCTATTTTGCTCTTTAAAAAATTCTTTAAACTCATTGTAAAAATCTCTTTCATTAGCGTTATAAATATCACATAATGTATATTCCATTTTATGGTTAGAATTCATCTTTGCCCAAGCGGAAAATTTCACAGTCTTATACAAAAAAGGGCTAATTTTAATTGCATCAGCTCTTTCACACTTTATTTTAAATGAATGACCAGCTCTTTTTACATGAAAATTAGGCCTATTCCCTCCACTTTCCATTAGTTCGGCTTCAAAAAATTCAATATTGAAATTATTTTCAACTTCTCGACGTTCTCTTTTTTTTCTAAATTTTTGACCAAAAAGTTCTATTACTGGAATTCTTTCTCCATCTTCCAAGAAACTAACTTCAAAATCTAATTCTGAATTTGTAATTTGATCCTTGATGATTTGCATATTGTGGACATATATATTGTTTCTCTCAGAATCATTATTGAAAACCTTTAAAAATCCATCTCGAACAACTTGTAATCCTTCATTTCCATTAATAGATGCACATGCACTTCCTCGTTTAACACCAATAGTCAAATCGGGTCTACTTTCATATTGAGCAATATTTCTTAATGCAGTTAATATTTCTATTAATGAATTTGTCGCTTTTATCGACATATTATCCAAAGAAACATTTTCTCCACTTGCATCTTTTATAATCCTAAACTGAATATCTTCGACCACTTTTTTATTCATGTTATTAAGTAAAACAATGAAAATATAAACTATAACCTAGAAAACCACTTGGTTAATGGTACAAATATTATTATTTTTTATCTAAAAATCTATTTTTTTATAAGAAAAAAAATACTTTTAATTATTCAGCATTCTGTTTTAAAGAACAATCAGAAAGATTTATAATTTATTCAAAATAGGAGGACGATCTAAATAAATTATAAAAAAGTCAAATAGAAAACTAAACTATTAGACTCAGATTCCTAAAATTAAATACAGTAATAATGAATGTGGCTTAAGTAATTTATTAAAAAAGTTTAATTAAGTTAAAAGTCCCGATAAAGCATTCCTTTTTTACTGAAAGTCTTTTCAAATCTTGCAAAAAGAGGTTTGAATGCTGTACCGTCAAGGTCCCAATTTTATCATTAAAACAGTGCCTTCTAATGGAAGTTTAACCTATGTAGCTTTACAAATATTATTCATAAACACACAAATTGTATACACAAATTATACAAACAGAGAATAACCTTTAAATATCTGATTAAACATTAGATATATGTCACTATTAATAATACCTACCTCGATTAGTAATTTCTAAATTTTGAGATAAAAGAGTGAGGAAAAAGAGTGAGGAATACTCAAAAAAAAGTCGAATACCAAAGTATTTAAATATTTCAATAATTCGCATATAAGATAAGTAATGTATATTATAAAAATAATCCACTTTTCATAACCCTGAGGTCACGGGTTCAACTCCCGTCTTCGCTACGAAAACAAAGCCTTAAACATCAATTGTTTAAGGCTTTTTTATTGAAAAATACTTCCCTAAAAACAATCTTTCATCTGGGGATTTAAGTCTTCATTTTTTTTCAAAAGTACACCTGAAAAACATAAACTCCTCTTTCAAAAACACTTAGCAAAACTCCCCTGTTTTAAAAGTCATTTTACTCACCTAATTACTGCAAAATCATATTTTAACTCTCATAAGCAAACCACAAATCCAAGAAAAAAGTAAATCGCTCATTTCCAACTATTAAACTCAAAGACAACATCACTCTAAATAACCCTAAAAAAAAAGAAATCTTAATCCTACTTTTTACACAAAAAACGCATTTAATCGATCTTTTTTTACACTTAATCGATAGTTTTTAAAAAAATGTAGTAATTTTACCTTCGAAGAATTAGCCCTCTACTTTTAGAAAATTATTTTAATAAAATATAGCAACCCCAAATCTGCCATACGACTATGAAAAAAAACTACTCTAGCAAAAGAAACATATACATACTGCTTCTTTTATTGATATTATTAATCCCTGTTTTATCAACTAAAACAGTAGCTCAAGTAAGAAAGTCTTTTACTCAGAGAACAGCTTCAGCAACACCCACAAAGACCATTTATAATATAAAAGGTGATTTTACTATGTTAGGAAACACTAACCTGACGCTGAAGACCTACGGAAATACAACCGACAATGACGGCGAAATGATTTACGTGGATATAGATGGAGATTCCAACACCTGGAACTCCTCTTCTGCCGATTTACAACTTTCTACAGAAAATGGCGCAACCCCAGCATGCTCAACCATTTTATTCGCTGGATTGTATTGGACCGGAAAATCGGATGATTCAGATACTTTTACAGTTTCTAAGCAAACACAAAACGGGACACAAGCTATAAACAATAACCTAACCGTTATTCATAATCAAAGTATCGCAAATACAAACTACAATATGACAACTGCGTCCGTTAGTGGAGGTGGAAATAAATACCCTTCTTATACTTTTTCAGGAAATGGGAACAGCTATGTATTTGAATATACCAATTCATCGACAGTTACCCTCTCTGTAAATGGCGGTTCTTCTACAAGTTACCCAGTCAGCATTGTAGTTTCAGGATCAACTGCGACTGCTACATTATCAACACCTTACGTAATAACAGACGGAACTGTAAGCCTAACTATCAATAAGTTAATAAGAAACACAGCAACTAACTTAAATACCCCAGATACACAAACCTATTCATCAGCCTATGTAAATGTCTCTGGTACAATACCCGCTTACACTACAAGTACAAAAAATTACGATAAAAAAGTAGTTTCATTAAAAGGACCGGGAGCAGCTTCCTATACGACAATAACCGCCAGCTCATCTGATATTTGGTATCCGGGTTCCGGTGATGACGGAATTTATGTTGGATACAAAGAAATAACAGACTATGTAAAAACTTACGGATTAGGAACCTACACTGTAGCAGATATAGCCCTAAAAACAGGAACAGGCCCTACACCCGGATATTCCGGTGGTTGGGGAATTGTTGTTATTTACGAAAACCCATTGATGAACAGTAGAGCAGTCACGCTTTTTGATGGATATGCCAATGAAAATGGATCATTTGTGGGTGATATCCCGATTTCAGGTTTCGTGGCGGTAAATGCCGGTCAGGTAAATATGAAACTGGGAGTTATGGCCAGTGAAGGTGACGTTGCAAAAACCGGGGACTATTTACAAGTCCAACAACTTAATACTACAACCTATGTAAGTTTATCACATTCCGGAAATACAACAAATAATTTCTACAACTCTTCCATTTTAACCGGAGGAAATACCAGAAACCCAAACTTACAAAACAATACCGGAATCGACTTAAGTATGTTCAACATTCCAAATACAGGAAATGCTAATATAGCTAATGGTCAAACTTCGACTAATTTCAAATATGGTTCCAGTTTAGATAAATTTTCGATCTTTGGCTTTGCCATGTCTGTGGACTCCTACGTACCAGATCCTCAAGGTTTAATTAGCGTTAATTCTATTAATAATGTTACCAATCCTACGGTTTTAAATGCTTTACCGGGACAAACCATTAATTATTCGCTAAATATTACGAACGAAGGCACAGAAGCTACTAACAACACCATTGTTTCTATTCCAATTCCTTCAACAGCTATTTTTGGCACCGGAACGAATATTAGCTATCATACCCATAACGGATTTACGACTAGCAATGTTCCTCATTATGACTCAGCTACTAATTCAATTATCTGGGATTTAGGAACCCTACCTATTACTGCCGGACATCCGGAATACATCTATGCCGATTTAAGTTTTGACTTAGTTGTAACTACTGATTGCGACATTCTGTTAAGTGCCGGATGTAATCCTGAAGTTTCTCTGGAAACAGGAACAATTACCGGAACCGGAGCTACTTCGGGTTCTTCTTTTACTAATTATTTCTTTCAGGGATATGACGACAGCAGCTGTCAATTACCTATTGATGGTTCGATAAAAGTGGCTATCGATGCCAGTTCCTGTTGGTCAAGTTTGGCTGGAGCCGACCAAAACACCTATTGTGGCGGAGAAACAGTAACACTAAACGCTAAATCCGGAAGTACAGGAACCTGGTCTATCGTGAGCGGTCCTGCTGGTGGAGGAGAAATTTTCTCTGACAACAGCAGTCCTGCATCTACTTTCTACAGTCCAAACATTGGAACTTACACCCTTCGCTGGACAACCAATTGTGGCGCTACCGATGATGCTTTAGTTACTTTTGAACTTTGTAATGTGGTAAATTTTGACGGAGTCGATGACAATATTAATTTCAAAAACAAATTCAATCTCGACAGCGGTAATTTCAGTATCGAATGTTGGATTAAATCCAATGCTGCTAACAGCAACACCCAAACTATTCTTTCCAAACATCTTAGTCCAACAGCTACGGATGGTTATGATTTAAGAATTGTAAACAACAAAGTAGCTTTTTATTGGAACAACAACGCTGTTACAACCACAAACAGTATCGATACGGACAGATGGTACCATGTTGCCCTGATTTTTGACGGAACGAATTACAATTTATACATTGATGGTATTTTAGAAAAAACGACAGCCGGTTCCAATCCGTCAACTAACAGTGTGGATTTCATTATTGGAGCAATGAGTCAAAATACAGATGTTCCATATAATTATTTTAACGGATGGATAGACGAACTTCGCTTATGGAATACAGCTTTAAACGAAGATCAAATTCGTCGTATGATGAATCAGGAAATTGAAAATGATGGCAGCAATAATGTAAAAGGAGTAATTGTACCCAAAAATATCAGCGGTATAAACTGGAGTAATCTCTCAGGTTATTATCAAATGAACAATAGCGACGACATCAGCAATGGCTATTTGGTTGACCAATCAGGAAACAATAATAACGGAAAACTCAAAGGAATTTATCTTCCGGAACCGGACACTGCGCCAATTCCCTATACATCCGGAGCAAATGGAGCCTGGGAAACGGATGAAACCTGGACTAATTATGAAGTTTGGGACCCTCCATATAGCCTAGGAATTGACAATTCGACTCCTATCGACTGGAATATTGTAAAAACATCCCACAATATTAGTTCAACTGGAAATAAAACGGTTTTAGGATTATTAGTAAACAGCAATACTATTAGTGCCAACAATGATTCTAAAATTGAAATTTCGAGCTATTTAAAATTAGACGGAAAAATTGATTTGGTTGGAAAATCACAATTAATTCAAACTCTCGACAGCGATTTAGACGTAAACAGTTCTGGTTCTCTAGAACGAGACCAACAAGGACAATCCAATTTGTACAATTATAATTATTGGAGTTCTCCTGTTGGAACCATAAATACCACAACCAACAATGTAACCTATACAGTAGGTGGCGTTATGAAAGACGGCACCACCACTACGCCACAAAATATCAAATGGATTGGCGGTTATAATGGTTCGCCAACAACTCCTATTAGTCTTGCCCGATATTGGCTTTTCAAATTTGATAATTATGCCAATGCTTATGCAAATTGGGTACAATTCAACGAAAATTCTCCTATAAGAGTCGGACAGGGTTACACCATGAAAGGAAGCGGAGCTGCAAGCAGTACACAAAACTATACTTTTGTTGGAAAACCAAACAATGGAGCGATTACATCCAACACGGTTTCCGCCAATCAATTATTGTTAGCCGGAAATCCGTATCCGTCTTCTTTAGATAGTGAAGCTTTCATCAATGATAATGCGAATTCCATGAATGGAACTATTTATTATTGGGAACATTATGCCACTAATAACACACATATTTTAAGGGATTACCAAGGAGGTTATGCCACCCGAAACCTTACCGGAGGGGTAGCACCTTCTTCCACCAATGTGGACTATATCAGTAAATTAGGTACTCCTTCCCGCGGAATTCCTAATCGTTTTATTCCTGTTGGTCAGGCATTCTTTATCATTGGAAAACCTGACGGAGGCGGAACTATTACTTACAACAACAATCAAAGAAGTTTCCATAAAGAAGACGATGCTGCAAATTCGAACGTGATGTATAAAATTACAACTCAAACCAAACAATTGTGGCAAAACAATAAGAACGATGAAGTGGTAAATGAAAATCACAAAAAAATCCGTTTAGGCTTTAACTCCCGAAATGATTATCATCGTCAAATTTTATTAGGTTTTATGGATGAAAAAGCCACTGACCAAATGGATTTTGGTTATGATTCCTACAACCTTGACAACATTCCAAATGATATGTATTTCTTAATCGGTGAAGACCAATTTGTCATTCAGGGTGTGGGTTCTTTTAACAAATATGCCTCCTACCCGATTGGCATTAAAACAGATGCCGAAGGAACTATCAAATTCATGATTGATGATATTGAAAATTTCGACAGCAGTCAAGGCGTTTATATTTACGATGCCACCACCAACACTTACAATGATATCAGAAGCACTCCTTTTGAAATCAATGTAGCGGCAGGAACTAACAACAGCCGATTTGCTTTACGTTTTTCCAAAACAACAGAGGAAGAAGACAAACTGGCGGAAGAACAATTGAAAGCTAATAAAATTGACATTATTCATATTCAAAAAACAAATCTCATCAATATCAATAATCATATTGAAGATTGCAGCGTTACTAAAGTTCGCCTTTATGATGATTCCGGAATTGAAATTGAAAACTGGAAAATTCAGGAAAACCGAGATCAATCAAATATTCAGGTGCATATCAAGAAAACAAAAATGGGTGTTTATATCGTAAAAGTTGAAACAACCCGAGGTGAATTCACTAAAAAAATAATTATTCAATAATTGATAATTAACGTAAAATCGCAAAAACGTTCTGACCACAAAATCAGGACGTTTTTTTTTATAATATTTGTTCCCTATTCGAAAAGAATAAAAAATTTAAAAAAAATCTTTCTTTCAGGAACAAATATTCTCTTTTAATTTTTACTTTTGCTTATTTTTATTTATTCTAAATAGAAAATTAAATTAAACCTAAACAATTAATAATTATCTAATCGATAAAATGTCCAAATAATGAAGAAAAATCTATTTGCTTCCCTTGCGCTGGCTACTACTTTTTTGGCTACAGCCCAACAAAAAAACACGCTTTTAGAACAAAATTTCTGGAAATCTGCTCCAGATGTTAATGCAGTAAAAGCAGAAATTGACAAAGGAAATAATCCTTCCGAAAGTACTCGAAATGCCTTTGATGCTGTGGTTTATGCTATAAACAGCGATGCGCCAACGGAAACAATTAAATTTTTATTAGATCAACCCGGCAATACCGTTAATAAACCAACGCATGACAATCGTATTTACCTGCATTGGGCCGCCAATAAAGGAAATGCTGAAGTTGTAAATTACTTAATAGCCAAAGGATCTAACATCAATCTGGAAGACAGTCATGGTACAACTCCGATTACTTTTACAGCAAATAGTGGTCAAAAAAACACAGCCGTTTACGAAGCCTTTTTTAAAGCCGGCTTAGACCCAAAGAAAAAATACAAAGACAATACAACTCTTTTATTATTGGCAATCCCAAATGATAAAGATTTGACATTAACCAATTATTTTATTTCCAAAGGGCTTTCTTTGAAAGACACCGATGCCAACGGAGCAACCGCATTTGATTATGCCGCCCGAACAGGAAACATCGAACTTTTAAAAACATTGGTACAAAAAGGAGTAAAATATACCGACAATGCACTACTTATCGCCTCACAGGGTTCTCGTCGTGAAGCAAATACATTAGACGTGTACAAATATTTAATAGACGAATTGAAACTGAATCCTAAAGCGGTTTCAAAAGAGGGTGAAACGGTTTTACATAATTTGGTTCGAAAATCCAATCAAACGGAGATTATCAATTATTTTTTAAGTAAAGGAGTGGATGCAAATAAAGCGGATAACGATGGCAACACCGCTTTAATGAACGCTGCTTCGAGTAGAGACACGGAAGCTTTAGAATTATTATTACCAAAAGCCAAAGATATCAATGCTAAAAATGCCAAAGGAGAATCGGCATTATCATTAGCTGTTCAAAACGGAAGTCCGAAAGCTGTGGAACTTTTGTTAAAACAAAAAGCAGATATCAATGTGACGGACAAAGACGGAAATAACTTGGGTTATTACCTTATTCAATCCTATCGCCCACAAATGGGAGGTCGTGAAATGAATGCACGCGGACCACAAGGCGAAACGGCTGCAAAAGAAGATCCTTTTACAGAAAAATTAATGCTGTTGCAACAAAATGGACTGAATCTTTCTCAGCCTCAACAAGACGGAAGTACTTTATATCATTTTGCTGTGCTGAAAAATGATATAACTTTGCTGAAAAAATTAGCCGCCGTTAATATCGATATCAACGCCAAAAACAAAGACGGTTTAACTGCTTTGCACAAAGCGGCTATGATTGCAAAAAACGACAACATTTTAAACTATTTATTGTCCAATGGTGCCAAAAAAGATATCAAAACCGATTTTGACGAAAGTGCTTATGACTTAGCCAAAGAAAACGAAACCTTATCTAAAAACAATATTTCCATCGAAATTTTAAAATAATACCATGAATTCAATTTTTAAGACAGCGCTTTTGAGTGCTTTTATCTGCCTTATTTCTTTCCAGTCTTTCGCTCAAAGCAGCAAATACAAATGCATGTTGCAAATGTCTAATTACATGGGCGAAGGCGCTTATGTAGTGGTTTCATTAATCAATCCCAAAGGTGCTTATGAAAAAACACTTTACGTTATGGGGGACGATAAAAAATGGTACAAAACCTTAAAAGAATGGCATAAATTTTATTCTAAAAAACCTTCTAATATCAGTGCTATTACCGGAGCTTCAGTAACCGGAGGAGACCGAAGCATTACGACTATCGAAATTGAGGATTCTAAAATCAACAGCGGATATAAATTGCGTTTTGAATCGGCAGTGGAAGACCAAAAATACCATGTTTCCGATTTAGAAATGCCTCTTACTACTGCGGCTTTAGCCGATAAAACGGAAGGAAAAGGTTATATCCGTTATGTAAGATTCAGTAAACTATAATCCTAAATTATCTAAATGACGCTTTCCGTTTGGCGATACGCCCACCTTACTTTGGCGGTATTTTCTGCTGCATTTTTATTTCTGGCTGCGACAACAGGAACTATCCTCGCAGTAGATGCTATTCAGGAGAAAATTCCGTCTCATCGGGTAACTAATTTCAATGATATAACATTGGCAGCAACTTTGCCAATTCTAAAAAAAACATATCCGGAAATAACCGAAATTAGTATCGACCACAATCAGTCTGTTACTTTACAGGCTATAGATAAGGACGGGAACGATGTTAATGCATACATCAATCCAACAAACGGAAAAATAATTGGTAAACCCGAAAAAAAAAGCGATTTTATTAACTGGATTACCAGTTTGCATCGTTCACTGTTTCTGCATGAAACCGGACGTCTTTTTATTGGAATTAACGCCTTTTTATTGTTGCTTATTTCCATTTCCGGTTTTGTTTTGGTTCTCAAAAGACAAAAAGGAATCCGTAATTTTTTCTCTAAAATCATCAAAGAATATTTTGCTCAATATTATCATGTGGTTTTAGGAAGACTGGCTTTGATTCCTATTTTAATTTTGGCTCTTTCCGGGACTTATTTGTCTATGGAACGTTTTCATCTTTTTGAAAATGAAAATAAAACTGAAACAGAAAATTCGAAACCACAACAAAAATCTTTTGATTTCAAAAAAACTTCTTTTGCTGAAATCACAAAAATAGAATTTCCTTTTTCGGATGATCCAGAGGATTATTACACTTTCGAATTAAAAGACCGAAAAATAGAAGTAGAACAATATTCGAATACTATAATTTCGGAAGAATTATTCCCGACTACAAAAATGTTGACGGAATTAAGTTTGGATTTACACACCGGAAGAGCCAATTCTTTTTGGGCTTTTGTACTCGGATTAGCTTCTTTAAACATTTTGTTTTTCATCTATTCGGGTTTTGCGATGACTTTCAAAAGAAGAGCCAGCCGCATAAAAAACAAATTCAAAGCCGAAGAAAGTAAATATATTTTGCTAGTGGGGTCCGAAAACGGAAGTTCGCTCCGTTTTGCCAATGCCATTTTGAAACAACTCAACGAACAAGGCGAAAAAGCTTTTATGGCACAACTCAACGATTATAAAAACTTTGCAAAAGCCGAACATTTATTGATTTTTAGCTCGACTTACGGTTTGGGCGATGCCCCTTCGAATGCCAATAAATTTGAATCGCTTTTAGCCAAATTTCCACAAACAAATACTGTAAATTATTCAGTAATTGGTTTTGGTTCCAAATCCTATCCGGATTTTTGCGGTTTTGCCCGAACAATCGATTCGCTTTTAGAAAAACAAAAATGGGCTCATCGCTTTTTAGAATTACAAACCGTGAATGATAAATCGGCTGAGGAATTTGTAAACTGGGTAAAATTGTGGAGCGCTAAAACCGAAATCGCGCTCAGCACTACTCCATCGGTTTACAATCATATTCCAAAAGGTTTGCAACAATTGATGGTTTTGGACAAAACCACGGTTTATGAAAACGAACAGACTTTTTTATTGACTCTAAGGGCTGGAATGCGAAGCCAATTTACTTCCGGCGATTTATTAGCCATTTATCCTGCCAATGACAATCAGGAACGTTTGTATTCTATTGGAAAACATAATGGTAACATTCAACTGGCAATAAAATTACACCCCAATGGTTTGGGTTCCGGATTTTTATACAATTTAAAAGCGGGTGATGTTATCAAAACACAAATAATCAACAATCATGCGTTTCATTTGCCTAAAAAAGCGACAAAAGTCGCACTGATTTCTAACGGAACCGGAATTGCTCCTTTTTTGGGAATGATTGAACAAAACAAGAAAAAAACCGAAATCCATTTGTATTCCGGCTTTCGCCAAAAAACCGAAATCACAAAACAGTATCAGGATTTTGCTTTAGCTATGATGCAAAAACAACAATTGAAAAATTTCCATTTGGCTTACTCACGTGAAGCAGACAAACATTATGTGATGGATTTGATTCAGATGGACGCTAATTTCTTTGCTGAATTATTAAAAAATGGAGGTATCATCATGATTTGCGGTGCATTGGCCATGCAATTTGACGTTGAAAAAGTTTTAGACCAAATTTGTCTTTCCATAAACCACAAACCACTTAGTTACTACAAAACACAAGGACAACTTTTAACCGATTGTTACTAAGCAATTCTTTCCAAATTTTCGAATGACAAACAAACACCTTAATATAATTTTCTTTTTAAGCTTATTAATTAGTTTCACTTGTCAGTCTCAAATTTTACGAAAAAGAACCACCTTACTGATGGGCGGACGCTTCGATATTAGTATTGTTGCAAAAGATTCCCTTACCGCCGAAGAAAATATCGATGAAATAATTACAGAAATCAGCCGGATTGAAAATCTGATTTCCGACTGGAAACCGACTTCTCAGGTTTCTGAAGTCAATCAAAATGCAGGAATCCGTCCGGTAAAAGTGGATAAAGAAGTCTTCGAATTGACCCGAAGAGCTTTGCAGCTTTCTGAAATTACCAATGGAGCATTCGATATTAGCTTTGCTGCGATGGACAGAATCTGGAAATTTGACGGTTCCATGACCGAAATGCCTTCTGCGGAAGCTATCAAAAAATCGGTTGCAAAAGTGGGCTATAAAAATATAATTCTTGACAGCATTCATTCGACAATTTTCCTGAAATTAAAAAGAATGAAAATTGGTTTTGGCGCTTTGGGTGAAGGCTATGCCACTAATAAATGCCAGGAAATGATGCTCGCTAAAGGAATTCATTCGGGTATTATAAATGCCTCCGGCGATATGAGCGTTTGGGGAACGCAAATTAACGAAAAACCCTGGAACATTGGTATTACAAATCCTTTTCATCCCGACAAAATTCTGGCTACAATGCCTTTAAAACAAGGAGCCGTTACCACGTCGGGTTCTTACGAAAAATTTGTTGTTTTGAACGGCAAACGCTATTCGCACATTATTAATCCGGCAACCGGATATCCTTCAACCGGACTGTGCAGTGTTACTGTTTTTGGTCCCAATGCTGAAACTGCTAACGGTTTTAGTACTTCGGCTATGGTTTTGGGCAAAAAAGCTGCTATTCCATTTTTAAATCAATTTCCGGATTACTATTTTATGATGATTACCGATTCAGGCAAAACTATCTTCTCTAAAAACTTCCCGAAACGACTGTTAAAAAAATACAGATAACTGAAAATTTTTACTTCAAAAAATAATTTCATTCAACTCTTCATTTGAAATTAACCAACAATTCATTAAGTATTAAAAATCTCTTTTTTCAACTCAAATAAAGTAAAACAATACTTTCAAATCTACTGACTTCTAAATTTCTGTACTTAATCGAGTTATCCTACACCTCATCGATTAAAGTATAATAAAACATGGCTATTCTTTAATTTTACCACTGTTACCAAAAAGGTAATTTCCAAACAAATGATCCTTGCTGTTTTTGAGTTTTTAAACTCTAAAAACATTCGACTTTTCCTAAGAACAGAGCATTTAATTAGTAGTCTCTATCTAAAAATATTTCGGCTCAAAAAACAAATAAAATATGAGCCTTGTAAAATAATTGAAAGTTATTTTTTGAATCTAAATCACTAAACTTATGAAACAAAAATACTTATTCATTCTATACCTTTTTTTTTCTTTCGTTCAAATTTTCGCTCAAAATACTGGTGATTTTAGATCAATTGCAAACGGAAATTGGGAATCAGCTTCGTCATGGGAATTCTATAACGGTAGTTCATGGACAGCAGCCGGTGTTTATCCTGGTCAAAGTACAGGTACTTATTCGGTAACCATTTCTAGTGTAAACACTATTTCCATTACTTCAAATCTGACAACAGCAGAAATGGGTAGCGTAATTGTTAAAGGTACATTGGATTTAAATCCTCCATCCCCTTTTAATATTACACTTTCAACATTACATTTATTTATAGATGGCGGTGTATTGAATTTTAATGGCCCACAAATAAGTTTAAATCTGCCACTAAGAGCTTCTCCCAACCCTAGTCCGTATATTGAAATAAAAAACGGAGGGACAATTGGCGGAAATTGTACACATAATGACGAAATTTTAATAGGTAATAATGTATATGCCGTTTGTAAAACAACAGGTTCCAGTGATTATGTAACCTTTGGGGAGATAGCAACTTCAGGAGGAACAATAAATGCAGTTATAAATTTACCTCCTTCTAACACTACAAGTTGTAAAGACCAACCTATAACTTTGGAAGGACATTATGAAGGAGCGGCCGGCAGTACTGTAGACTATCAATGGACTGCTACAGATCCAAATGGAGATCCCATTACAATTGCCAACGGAACCTTATCAAATAATTCCGATATTGCCTTAGCATCACTCACTCCAACTATATTCGGAAATTATTTAATATCATTTACAGTTTCCACAGACATTAGCGGAATTAACTTTTCTAATACTGTTACTAATTTAGTTACCATTGAAGATACTCAGGCACCAATTATCAACTGTCCGGTTGCCACTAATGCCAATCGAAATACCAATGCTGCGCTTTGTACTTATACCGCTGTAGGAACCGAATTTAATGCTACTGCTACTGATAATTGTGCGGTAACTTCTTTAACTTACTCTCTAAGCGGAGCTACGACCGGAAGCGGAACTTCTCTTGCCGGTGTAGTATTTAACAAAGGGGTTACTACTGTGACATGGTCGGCTTCTGACGGAGTAAATACTGTTGTAAACTGTAGTTTTACCGTAACAGTTAGCGACAATCAGGCACCAAGTATCAACTGTCCGGTTGCCACTAATGCCAATCG
>NZ_NASZ01000013.1 GCF_014596575.1 Flavobacterium pokkalii
ATAAAGCTGAATTTAAAAGGAATGAGCCCGATACAATATCGAGCTCATTATTATCAAAATTAATTATAAATTTGTCTAAACTTTTGGGGGCAGTCTAAATTTACAATTGGTCCTTTTTTATTTTTTTTCTTAAAAATTAAATATCTTTAATTTTCTTAACTGCGGCTTTAATTCCGCGGATTAATGACGAACTAAATCCGTGTGATTCCATTTCGCTTAGTCCGGTAATCGTACATCCCTGGGGCGTTGTTACACGGTCAATTAACTGTTCCGGATGGATTTGTTCTTCCATCACCATTTCGGCAGCTCCTTTAACGGTTTGTGCGGAGATTGCCAAAGCCGTTTTCCAGTCAAACCCAATTTCGATTCCTGCCTGCATTGAAGCTCTGATGTAGCGCAAAGCAAAAGCAGTTCCGCTGGCAGCTAAAACCGTTGCAGCATCCATTAATTTTTCATCAATAACCGGTGCAGTTCCTAATTCCTGAAAAATAGTTACTAATTTCTGACCTTCAGCAGCGTGTTTTTCATTGAAAGTAATACAGGTTGCTGATGCGGCATACTGTGCGGCAATATTTGGCATGATACGAATAGCCTGATGGTCTTCGCCAATTTTTTTCTGTAAAGTTTCCGTGGAAAGTCCCGTTACAGCCGAAGCGATAGTTTTATTGGAAATTACAGGTAAAATTTCAGCTAAAACGGTATCTACCTGATACGGTTTGATAGTTAAAATAATAACATCCGCTTCCTGAATATTGTGTTTGTTATCTGAAGAAACGGTAACGCCTAATTTTTCCAAATAAAGAATGTTGGCGGTATTTCTTCTGGTAACTGTAATTTGGTGTTCGCTGGCATTTTTAGCCATTCCCAGAGCGATGGCAGCACCTAAGTTACCACCTCCGATGATATGTACTTTCATTAAATAATTTGTTTAAATTCCTAAAATCATTTTGGCTACTGCAAAATAAAGGATAATCCCGAAAATGTCATTGGCAGTAGTTATAAAGGGTCCTGTTGCAATAGCAGGATCAATTTTGTTTTTGTGTAGAAAAAGCGGAACTAATGTTCCTAAGGTAGCAGCAAATAAAATTACTACCAACATCGAAATGGAAATCGCCAGACCAACTAAATATTGTTGGTACATAGCCGAATGATAACCTAGCAAAAGCAGGGAAATAATCGTTCCCGAAATCATCGCTACCGAGACTTCTTTGCTAAAATACACACGGCTAAATTCTTTCAGCGAACCATTGGCCAATCCCTGAACTACGATTGCCGATGCCTGAACTCCAATGTTTCCGGCGGTTGCCGAAAGTAGCGGTACAAAAATAATTAAGGTTTCGTACTGTCTGAAAGCATCTTCGTTTCCTTTTAAGACTATCGAAGCAATCAATTCGATGACCATTCCGATAAGAAGCCAAGGCAAACGCGCTTTGGTTAATTCTAAAACGCTGTCATTAGTCTCTACGTCCTGCGTAATACCCGCTGCTAACTGGTAATCTTTCTCAGCTTCCTCTTTAATCACGTCTACGATGTCATCGATGGTAATACGTCCTACGAGACGACCTAATTCGTCTACAACCGGAATGGCCTCTAAGTCGTATTTTTGCATGATACGGGCTACTTCCACATCTTTATCGTCAACTTTTACCCAGTTTAATTTTCGGATATAAACATCACTAATGTGGGTTTTAGTTGAAGTAGTTAATAAGTCTTTTAGTGAAAGTCGGCCTTTTAAGCGGTTTTCATCATCTACCACATAAATCGAATGTACTCTGGAAACATTTTCGGCCTGAATGCGCATTTCTTTCACGCAGGTCAAAACATTCCAGTTTTCGTTTACTTTTACCAACTCTTTTCCCATCAAACCTCCGGCCGTATTCTCGTCGTAACGCAACAAGTCCACAATGTCCTTGGCGTGTTCCACGTCCTGAAGTTCCGAGATTACCTCGGCTTTGATGTCCTGAGAAAGTTCGGCGATAATATCGGCCGCATCATTAGTGTCCAGCTCGTCCAGCTCTTCGGCAATTTCCTTTGGAGAAAGACGGCTTAATATATTTTCACGCAAATCATCTTCCAGTTCCAGAAGAATTTCTGCGGTTTGTTCGCTGTCTAATACTTTAAAAATATAGGTAGCTTCGTCAAAATCAAGTTCGTCCAAAACCTCGGCTATATCAGCATGGTGCATGTCATTCAGCAAGGATTCCAGTTCCTTGTCACGATTGTTTGCAATGTGCTGTTTTAGTTCGAGAATTAAGTCTTTACTGATTTTAAATTCCATCGGCTTCTATTTTTTGAGTAAGTTCGATAAATTGTGCAACATCCAATTGCTCCGGACGGAGGTCAAAGATACTATCTTCTCTTAAATTATCCGATAAATTCAGCGTTTTTAAACTGTTACGTAAAGTTTTGCGGCGTTGTTGAAAAGCCGTTTTAACTACCGTAAAGAATAATTTTTCGCCACAAGGCAAACTAAAATTTTCTTTTCTGCGCATGCGCATTACTCCAGATTTTACTTTTGGCGGCGGATTAAAAACATGTTCGCTAACGGTAAATAGATATTCGGTATCATAAAATGCCTGAGCTAAAACGGATAAAATTCCGTAAGTTTTGCTTCCTTTTTTCTCGCAAATACGTTCGGCAACTTCTTTTTGAAACATGCCTGAGAATTCCGGAATTTGTTCCTTCAAATCCAAGACTCTGAAAACGATTTGGCTCGAAATATTATAGGGGAAGTTACCAATAATAGCAAATTGTTTGTTTTCAAAAACCTCGTTGATATTGTATTTCAGGAAATCTTTAGAAATGATTTTTCCGTGTAATTTTGGATAATGGGCATTTAAATAGTCTACCGATTCGGTGTCAATTTCAATTACATAGGTGTTAATAGGTTTGTCTAATACATATTTAGTCAAAACACCCATTCCCGGACCTATTTCCAGTACATCATCATATCCTTGTAAACTCAAAGTATCGGCAATGTCTTTTGCTATACTTTCGTCTTTTAAGAAATGTTGTCCGAGGTGTTTTTTGGCTTTTACTTTATCCATGTTTGTTGCTTTTTTATACGAAAACAGAAAGAAACTGCTTTCTGAATACTAGATTAGTGTTCTGAAATTAGCTGTAGTTCGGTCTTGAAAGTGAGCATTTTTTCGCCAAAAAGTTTTTGTCCTTCTGCTTGAAAAACAGCCTCATTCTCCTGATAGAATTTTTCTAAAGTAGCCAGACTGTCGGTAGTAAACTGAGCCGAATAAGTAACTCCGCCCATTTCTTCTTCAACTAAAACACGAACCAGTTTGGCATTAGTAAATTTTCCCGTTGCCAGCATTTCCGGAATGTGTTTGTGTTGCATCCAAATCATCCATTGGTCGTGAACGCTTTCGTGTATATTAGTTGTTACGTTGTAAATTATCATTCTCTATTGTTTAATCGTTGATTTGTTTAACCGCTTAATCGAATCAACGATTAACCGATTAAACTTTTATAAGTTTTTATCGCCTCTTAATTCCCGGAATTTTTTTCTGGCTTCTACAAAATAAATGCTGTCCTGATGATTAAAAATAATCTTTTCGTACAGTGATTTGGCTTTTCCGGCGTCGTTTAATTTTTTATTGTAAATCTCCGCCGAAAAAAACAAAGCTTCGTCTATGTAAATTCCGTCACTGTGATTTTCTATAATTGCCTGATATTGGCTTAAAGCCAAATTAAATTCTCCGGTTTTTTCGTAAACTTTCCCCAATCGTAACTGGGTTACTGCTTCGATTTGCTTCGCCTGTTCGGGCATAGCCCTCGAGTCCTGATTTTTAAATGTTTTTAAAATCAACTGAAATTGTGTGATAGCTTCGGTATTTCGGTTTTGATATAACAAATAATCGCCTTTGGCAAAGGCTTTTAAAGCCGTTTGTGTCGAATCGGCAACGGTGTTGTCATTGATCAATAAAAAATATTCCAGCGCATCATTGGCTATCAACTGCGTGTTAGCCGATTTTAATTCTTTAAATTGCTTTAAAGCCCAGTCAAAATCTCCTTTGAAATAACTCGTTTTGGCCGCTTTTAAACTGGCTTCGTGCGCTACGGCATCATTCTTTAAATCCATTTCTATTTGCGAATAATACAACAACGCCTGATTGAATTTTTCTTCGAAAAGGAAAATATCAGCCAGTTCCATTTTGGCTTTTGCCACTTCGTAGCTGTTCAATTGCAAATCCAAAGCTCTTTTTACAATTTCTTTTCCCTGCTCCGGTTTTTTTAAATGAAAAGTCACAAAATGCGCCTGAATCAGCTGCAAAGATAAGGTAAAAGGAGATATTTCAAATTCTTTCAGCAAAGCTTCTATTTCGCCGTTGATAGCGGCGTAATCTTTGTCGGTGGCTTTGTCGATTTTGATTTGTATCAAATAGGTGTGCGCCTGAACCAGTAGTCCTAAATCTTTAGTGTTTTCAAGGATGAAATTCAGAATTTCTCCGGCCACTTCCTGATTTTCTTCTTCAATAGCCAAATTAGCTAAGTTTAAAATGCCGGTCAGTGATTCCGGATTGCGCTTGTATATGGCTTTTTCCTGAATGAATGCTTTTGAGAATTCTTTTTGTTGCACATAAAACCAACTTAAATAACGGTTCCAAAATAAATCCTGACTTTTTTGCACTTTTAGAATCAAGGCTTTTCGCAAAGCATCGCTAAAGGAATTGTCGGCTTCATCGGTCATGAAACGCGATAATTGATTTTGAATTATAATCGAGTTATGAGGATTCGTATAAGCTTCGTCCAAAAAAGTACTAATCATTTTGTCGAAATTGCCCAGTTGTCCGTAAATCAGCCCTTGTTGGTAATTAAAGTTAAAATTGGGTTGTATTTCAGTGGCCGTTTGATAGGCTTTTAAGGCAAATTCTAATTGAACTTTTCGTTCAAAAGAATTGGCAATTCCGTATACTTCATTCGGGTTTTTGCGAATGCGTTCTATGGCTTGTTCGTAAAAATTCTTTGCTTTAATGTCGTTTTTTTGCAATTGGTAATTATAGCCTAATTCGACTAAAAGACTACCCTGATTGTATTTAGTCAATCGGGCTTGAATGGCTTTTTCAGCCAGATCAAATTGTTGTAATTGCTGGTAACAATCAATGGTTCTCAGGAAATATTGGGTGTTTTGGGGAATGTTTTCTAGCAATTCCTCATAGCTGATTTTAGCTTTTTCAAAATCGCCTTTGTCGTAGTAATACTCCGCTAATTGTTCGTTTTGACCAACCGCAAACAGCGAGAATAACAAAGTGATATAAAGAAAGAGCTTTTTCATAACCGAGTAATGGTTTGAAATTAAAATATTAAGATTTCTCTTTTTTAAACCATTAAGAAATTAAGGTTATTAAGCTTAATGTTTCTTAATTTCTTAATGGTTTATTAAGGTTAATTCTGGTTCAACAGAATTAATTGATAATATCAAAACCACAGTAAGGGCGTAAAACCTCTGGGATTACGATTCCTTCCGGAGTTTGGTAGTTTTCTATAATTCCTGCTAAAACTCTAGGCAAAGCCAAAGAACTTCCGTTTAGGGTGTGAGCCAATTGATTTTTACCTTCTTTGTCTTTGAAACGCAATTTCAAACGATTCGCTTGAAAAGTTTCAAAGTTAGAAACCGAAGAAATTTCTAACCAGCGGTCTTGTGCGGTTGAAAATACTTCGAAATCATAGGTCAATGCTGAGGTGAATCCCATATCACCACCGCAAAGGCGCAAAATTCTATATGGTAATTTCAATTCATCTAAAATTCCTTTTACGTGTTCTACCATGCCGTCTAAAGCCTCATAAGATTTTTCAGGATGCTCGATGCGTACAATTTCAACTTTGTCAAATTGATGTAAACGGTTTAGTCCTCTTACGTGCGCTCCGTAAGAACCAGCCTCACGACGGAAACAAGGTGTGTAAGCCGTAGTTAAAACAGGTAAGTCATTTTCGCTTAAAATAACATCTCTGAACAAGTTGGTTACCGGAACTTCAGCCGTTGGGATTAAATATAAATTATCCACGGTTGCATGGTACATTTGTCCTTCTTTGTCAGGTAATTGTCCTGTTCCATATCCTGAAGCTTCGTTTACCAAGTGTGGTACCTGAACCTCATTATAACCTGCAGCTGTATTTTTGTCTAAGAAATAATTGATTAACGCACGTTGTAAACGCGCTCCTTTTCCTTTGTAAACCGGGAAACCAGCACCTGTAATTTTATTTCCTAATTCAAAATCAATGATGTCGTATTTTTTTACCAATTCCCAGTGCGGTTGCGCGTCATCGTGCAAAACAGGGATTTCACCTGCCTGAAAAACATTCAGGTTGTCATCGGCTGATTTTCCTTCTGGAACAATATCTGCCGGAAGGTTTGGTAAAGTATATAGTTTTTCAGTAAGCTCGGCAGCAATAGCATCGGCAGTTTCGGCCAGTTGTTTGCTTTTTTCTTTGTTGCTAACTGTTTTTTCTTTCAAGATGGTGGCTTTGGCTTTTTCGCCGGCTTTCATTAATTCGCCTATGTCCTTGGATAATTTATTAGATTCAGCTAAGATGTTGTCTAATTCTACTTGCGTAGCACGACGACGCTCATCAAGTTCGACCACTTCTTCCACAATGGTTTTGGCATCCAAATTTCTTTTGGCCAAAGCCTGGATTACTTTTTCCTGATTCTCTCTAATAAATGCAATTTGTAACATAGTTGGATTTTTATAACTATAAATTTTCTAATAACGGAAGCAAATTTAAGGAAATGTTTATTAGTAACACGACAAAGTTTGGATTGTAGGCTAACAAATGTGTAAAAAAGAGTTGAAGTCTTTACAATGTTGCCATTGATACTAAGAATGTGGAATCAGAGCGGGCTGTTTTGTTTTTTGAAAAACTACAATTTATGGCTGTCTGGAATGCTGAAAATAAAAGTACTTCCTTTGCCGGGATGGCTTTTAACCCAAATTTGACCGCCGTGTTTTTCGACAAAATCTTTGCAAAGCATCAATCCCAGTCCGGTTCCGGTTTCGTTATTGGTTCCCGAAGTGGTTTGTCTGTGGTTGATGTTAAAAAGCGTTTTGATTTTTTCCGGGGCAATCCCAATGCCGTTGTCCTGTACTGAAAATACAAACTGACGGTTTTCTTTTTGCATCGAAAGACTCACTTCTCCATTGTTTGGGGTGAATTTAATAGCATTGGAAATTAAATTTCTAAAGACTGTTTCGAGCATGTTTTTATCGGCAAAAAGATACTGGTCGGTATCAATTGCAGTATTTAAGGTGATATTTTTATTCTTAGCAATATTGGCTAATAAATTGATACTTTTGTTAGTAATGGTTTTTATTTCCAGGTTTTTAGGATTGAATTCCAGATTTCCGGTTTGCGATTGCGACCAGGTTAGCAGATTGTCTAGTAACGAAAAAGTATTTTTGGATGATTGATGAATGAGTTCAATAAATTCGTTGGTTTCTTCCTGGTTTAATTGATTGTCTTTTTCTAATAATAGTTCGGACAATCCTATAATTCCGTTAAAAGGGCCTCTTAAATCGTGGGCAATGATGGAAAAGAAAGTGTTTTTGTCGTCCAGTAATTTTTTGATTTGATTTTCCTTTTTTTCCTGTAACAAAAGCAAATAACCCACTCCGCTTATCGTCATCATCAGAAATATAATTAAAAAGATGATTTTTTGTGTGTAATCTGTTGAATATAGACTGGTAGAAGTTTTAAATAAAGGATAAAAGATTCTGAAAATAAGTGTTACCAATAAGATAATATAGTTAAAACCAAGAATTCTTCTGAATGTACTGCCATTGGATTCCAATAAAAAAAGTGTTGTGGGAACAATAAGCAGTAAAAATATATTAACCGATGCTAAAGAAACACGGATATTGGCAGGAGCTTTCATAGCAACAGCAATATAAAAGCTTAAAAGTGTTGTAACAAAAAGAATAAATTGGTTTTGAAATGATTTTTTAGATTGGTTTTTTACAATCATTAGCATGGCTACTGATTCTAAATAATAGCCAGAAAAAACCAAAGTATTAGTAACGATAAACTTTATTGGGTTGTAGGAAACAGTATCCACTCGCAAAAAAAAGGCTAGCCAGGCAAATGCTAGTAAAATCTTAGAACAACCAAAAACCAGTAATTGATTATGCGATTGTTTACTCATGAAGGTAAACCGAAAAGTAAAAACAAGAATAGCTAATATGAAATTTCCCCAAAACAAAATTCCCATTGTATTGCGAATGTCTAATACAAATAATTTCGAAAATTGGTAAAATAGCTCCATAAATTAATTCTAGTGCTTTTTAGTATAAAGTTATACAAGTTATACCTACAAAAATAAATTTATTTTGGGAGTAAACTAAAAAACAAGTAACTAATTTTGAGTAAATTGCTTTAAATAGTTTTAGCTTCTTTTGATTTCGCGTTCCAAATAATCTTCCAAAAGTTCAAAAATAGCTTCTACCGGAAGGATTTGAGTGTCTGGATGGTTTTTTAAGAAATTAGCGTTCAATGTCACAAGGTTTTCATCACCTAAAACTTCCGGATTAAAAGCAGTTCCGGTGTTTAGAGCATCTCTTAAAGGATTTACACCTTCTAATTTTCCTTTCAGGAATTTGGCCAATTTGACACTACTCATTAAACGCAATTTTTTACTTTGTTCTTGGAAAAGTTCCAGGTGTTTTTCAGCTCCAATAATTTGGAGACCTTCTTCAATAAGCTCGTTTAATTCCTTATTCCATCCGGAATTGTACACAAACTGAGCAAAATTGCCCTGAATACATAAAGAATGATAATAATCCAGATAGTAACTCATTAAGGCATCTTCGTGAATGTTTTCATCGTCGATTTTTTCTTCGCGCATCAGGTTGACAATCGAAATGTTGGAATTGATAATGTCTTGAGGATTTTCGCTGTTAGCCGCGTTTTCTGAGATTAAAATACTTCCAAATTCCATGAGTTTGTTTTAAGAATGGACTGCAAATTTCGGTTTTTTTGCCACAGATTACACGGATTGCTACTGATTTTTTTGAAGCTGCTATTTTGTTTAACCGCAAATTTATTCAACAGCAGAAGAATTGTTGTTGTCCTTTTGCTGATTCATTTTAGTTACTATAGCTTTCAAACGAATGGCTCTTGCTGCTTTCTCTTCCTGCAATTTAGTTTTTTTTCGATTGAGCAATTTGGTGTGTAAAGCTTTGTTTTTACCGTCTTTTTCAGGTCCTTTGGGCATGGTTTAATATTTGAAATTAAAGAAAAGGTTTTTGAATTTATATTAATGTAATCCGTTGGGTGAAATTAGTTTTTGATGGTGATTTTTCGTCAGTTCAAGTGATTTTCGGTAGAAAATCGTATCGAGAACAAGAAAAATTGCATTAAAAACTGTTCTCGATACATTTTTTGTTTCGTTTCACTACACAAAAAACACTCGAACAGACGTTTTTAATAATTTCACCCAACGGGTTAATGTAATAATATTGAATCATGTAATTTCGTCAAATGGAGGAATGTTTACAAAACGGTCAAAACTTACTCCAACCCCAAATTTTTTAATTTCTATTAGAGGTAATTTATTAAACTCAGCAGAAATTAATTTTGCTTTTTCGGGTCTTAAAACTTTTAAATTCGAAATTTCATTTTCAAAAGGCTCAAAATATTTTTCAAATTTATTCATTATAGCTTGATATAATATTATTCCGCTCTCTTCTTTAGTTTTAAAAAAAGATTTTATTGTCTTTTTTATTATTACTAAATCAACAGGAGGTAGAATGATTGGAATGTGTTCGGGCCATACACAACCAGTATAAAGTTTTCCATCTGTATTGCCCTTTATCATAAAATAACTAGGAATAAAAATATCCTCAATTAAGTTATTTTGAAGTTTTTCTCTATTACTCAAATATCTCCATATAAAGTTTGATTTATCCAATGGATAATATTCAAAATTCATTTCTTCATAATGCTCTCTAATTACTTGCTCATTATGATTAATCCATTGGTTTTTTAAATAATTGGGTTCGAATTTTTCAGGAAAATCTGTGTTTTTGTCATCTTGTGGATTAAGTACCCATAAATTATTTTCTTCAAGAATTTTTTCAAGTATTGGAAAAGTTTCCATGCCAAAAAAATTGGCTCTGAAAAAATTTATTCCAAAGTTGAAATTTAGATTTATAAAGTCATCAAATTTGTCGAAAAGTTGAATATCTGCTTCCTCGGTGTTTGGTTCGTTCCAATCAAACCAAAAGCATACACCTGTTTCTGGATTTTCATAAATCCATTGATGAGGATTATCACTAATGTTGTGTTTTAGATTTTTGGTTAAATATTCTGAAAATAAGTCTTCTGTTAAGCCACTATTTTTGTGCTTGTATAAATATAAATCGTAACTCATTGCTTTAATAAATCTAAAAGAAACTTAATAATGTTTTTAAAATTAAGAAAATAATCTAATAAATGAGATTACTTTTACTTTTGAATATCAAATATTGTGAAAAACTCAAATCCCTAGCCCTGATCGCAGCAACATCCTTTTCTTGCTTTCTTTAAGCAAGAAAAGATAAAGCGAAGAGCAGGAAAATGCTCCAAATAAAATCCGTACGATTTTCAATTGGATTCCTTATTTTTGCGCTCTATAAAATTGAATTATGCTACAAAATCCAGAAAGATATACGATTACGGCTGCTTTGCCATATACAAACGGACCTATTCATATTGGGCATTTGGCGGGTGTTTATGTTCCTGCGGACATTTATTCGCGTTATTTGCGTTTGCAGGGAAGAGATGTTTTGTTTGTTTGCGGAAGCGACGAACACGGGGTTGCCATTTCTATGAAAGCCAAAAAAGAAGGCATTACTCCGCAGGAAGTAATTGACAAATACGATGGAATTATCCGTAAATCTTTTTCTGATTTTGGAATTGCATTTGATAATTATTCCAGAACTTCCTTGCCTGTTCACCATGAAACGGCTTCGGATTTCTTTAAGAAATTATATGACAATGGTGATTTTATCGAAGAGGTAACCGAACAATTGTATGATGCCAAAGCGAATCAGTTTTTGGCTGACCGTTTTGTGACAGGAACTTGTCCTAAATGTGGTAACGAAGAAGCCTATGGCGACCAATGTGAAAAATGTGGTTCGACTTTGAACGCTACCGATTTGATTAACCCAAAATCGACTATTACTGGTGAAACACCTGTGTCGAAATCAACAAAACACTGGTTTTTGCCTTTAGACAGATATGATGCTTTCTTGAGAGAATGGATTTTGGAAGGACATAAAAACGACTGGAAACCAAATGTTTACGGACAAGTAAAATCTTGGATTGATGGCGGTTTGGAGCCTCGTGCGGTAACCCGTGACTTGGATTGGGGAATTGATGTTCCGGTTGAAGGTGCTGAAGGGAAAAAATTATATGTGTGGTTTGATGCGCCTATTGGTTATATTTCTTCTACCAAAGAATGGGCAGCCAGAGAAGGAAAAGATTGGGAGCCGTATTGGAAAAATGAAAACACCAAGTTGGTTCACTTTATTGGGAAAGACAATATTGTTTTTCACTGCGTAATTTTTCCAGCGATGTTGAAAGCGGAGGGAAGTTTTATTTTACCCGACAATGTTCCGGCTAATGAGTTCCTGAATTTAGAAGGAAACAAATTATCGACTTCTAAAAACTGGGCGGTTTGGTTACACGAATATTTGGAAGAATTCCCAGATCAACAGGATGTGTTGCGTTATGCCTTAACTTCTAATGCACCGGAGACAAAAGACAATGATTTTACCTGGAAAGATTTCCAAGCCAGAAATAACAATGAATTGGTCGCAATTTTTGGTAATTTCATCAACCGTGTGGTGGTGTTGACCAATAAATATTACAATGGAATTGTTCCTGCACCTAACGAATTTACTGAAGTAGACGAGCAAACTTTAGCCGAACTACAGGCGTATCCGGAGGTGATTTCAAGTTCACTGGAAAGATATCGTTTCCGTGAAGCTTTGGGCGAAATGATGAATGCAGCTCGTTTAGGAAATAAATATTTAGCTGATGAAGAGCCTTGGAAAGTGATTAAAGACAATCCGGAGCGTGTGCAAACGCAAATGTATGTGGCTTTACAAATCGCTGCTGCTTTGAGCTCGCTTTGTGAGCCTTTCTTACCGTTTACTGCGACTAAATTGAAACGGATTTTGAATGTCACATCGAGCGCAGTCGAGATGAGTTGGAAGTCAATTTCTGAATCAACTGATTTATTAGCAGCAGGACACCAAATTGGGCAAGCAGAATTATTATTTGCTAAAATTGAAGACGAAGCCATTCAAAAACAAATAGATAAATTGGAAGCTACAAAAACAGCCAATCAGGCAGAAAATAAAAAGGCGGAGCCTCAAAAAGATTTGATTCAATATGAGGATTTTGCAAAAATGGATCTTCGTGTTGGAACCATTATTGAAGCCGAAAAAATGCCAAAAGCGAATAAGTTATTGGTCTTGAAAGTAGATACCGGAATTGATGTTCGTACAATTGTTTCGGGAATCGCCGAGAGTTTCAAGCCCGAAGATATTGTTGGAAAAAGAGTTACTGTTCTAGTTAATTTGGCTCCAAGAGCTTTACGTGGTGTAGAAAGTCAGGGAATGATTTTGATGACTAATAATGCTGAAGGCAAACTGGTTTTTGTTAATCCGGATGCTGAAGGTGTGATGAACGGCGAGACTATTAATTAATTGAATACCGCAAATTCGCAAATTTTATTTTAAAGTTTTAAAAGGTAATTTGCGAATTTGCGGTTAAAAATAACTTCAAAGCTTTTGCTTTTATAAACAGATAAGCTACTTTTTAAGCAAAATTATTTTCTTTAGACAATGAAAATTAACAAACCTCAATTTGCTTTATTTGCTGGTATTGTCTGTATTTCCATTTTTCCAATTTTGGTGCGACTGCATTTAACCGGTGGGCTGATTTCGGCGTTTTATCGTATGTTTATTGCGGCTCTTTTATTGTTACCGTATGTTTTTCTTTCAAAGAAATTCCGATTGCCTTCAACCGAATTATTGTTACTTTCCTGTGTTTGCGGAATTATTTTCGCCACCGACATAGCCATTTGGAACATCGCCATTCAAAAATCGAGTGCCACTCAGGCGACTTTGTTGGCGAATCTCTCTCCGGTTTGGGTAGGAATTGGTTCTTTCTTTTTTTTGAAAAATAAGTCTGGGGTCAATTTTTGGCTAGGAACGGCTGTTGCGCTTTTGGGAATGATTGTTTTGGTAGGGTTTGAAACTTTTAGTGAACTCAATTTTGATTTAGCTTTTGTATTGGCTTTGCTGTCAGGAATGTTATATGCAACTTATATTTTGATAAGTAAAAATATATTGGAAAAAGCAGATGTACTTTCCTTTTTGAGTATTGTTTTAATATCGTCCAGTATATTTTTGGCTATTGTTTGTGGCTTTTCCAGAGAAAATTTTGCTGGTTTTTCTAATACCGCCTGGTTAGTTTTATTTGTTCAGGGAGCCGTTTGTCAATTAATGGCCTGGTTGCTGATAAGTTATGCTACACAACATTTACGAGCTACCCGTGTTTCGCTGAGTTTGTTAGGACAGGCAGTGCTGGCCACTTTTCTGGCTTGGTTTTTTTTAGGAGAAACTATGAGTTGGGATAGGATTTTGGGTGCTGTTTTTTTACTTTTAGGTATCCGAATTACTTTTTACAATAAATCTGTTTTGATAAAATCATAAAATTATGTCTTTTAAAGTTATAGCTTTTGATGCCGATGATACGCTGTTTGTAAATGAAACTTATTTTCTGGAAACTGAAGAGAAGTTTTGTGAATTAATGAGTGATTATCTGTCGCATCAGGGGCTTTCTCAGGAACTTTTCCGAATTGAAATTGCCAATTTGAAAATTTACGGATACGGAATCAAAGCCTATATTCTTTCAATGATTGAGGCCGCGATGACGATTTCGGATAATACGATTCCTGTGAGTGTAATTGAAAAAATTATTCAGTACGGTAAAGAATTATTAGAAAAACCTATTGTGCTTTTGGATGGAGTGGAAGAAACTTTGGAAGCTTTATACGGTAAGTACAAACTGGTTGTGGCGACTAAAGGTGATTTGTTAGATCAAAGAAGAAAACTGCATAATTCCGGTTTAGGGAAATATTTTCATCATATTGAAGTGATGTCCGACAAGCAGGAGCAGGATTATCTGGATTTGATAAAGCGTTTGGAAATTAAACCTGCTGAATTTTATATGATTGGGAATTCTTTAAAATCGGATGTTTTGCCGGTTTTAAATATTGGCGGTCATGCGGCTCACGTTCCGTTTCATACTACATGGGCTCACGAGAAAATTGACCATGAAATCAAACATGAAAATTTTAGTGCTTTTGAAAATATAAAGGAGGTTTTGAAAATTATTTCTTAATCAGGTTGCTTTAGGTGATTTTTGTTCTTTATCAAATGAGTTACAATTTGGTTTATGGAGAATTGCTTTATTTTCTTTAACTTTACTCAAAGTCTAATTTTAAAAATACTGAATATATGTTATCAAAAAATATAGAAACTGCCTTAAATAATCAAATTCGAATTGAAGCCGAATCTTCTCAAACCTATTTGTCAATGGCTTGCTGGGCTGAAGTGCATGGATTGGAAGGGATTTCACAATTTATGTATGCACAGTCCGATGAAGAACGTGCTCATATGCTTAAATTGATTAAATATGTAAACGAGCGTGGCGGACATGCTCAGGTTACCGATTTGAAAGCGCCAAAAACGACTTATACCACTTTTAAAGAAATGTTTGAAGCTTTGTACGAACATGAAGTTTTTGTGTCGAATTCGATTAACGAATTGGTGCATATTACGTTTTCTGAAAAAGATTATGCAACGCACAACTTCCTGCAATGGTACGTTTCGGAACAAATTGAAGAAGAAGCTACCGCAAAAACCATTTTGGATAAAATCAACCTGATTGGGGATGACAAAGGAGGTTTGTATTTATTTGATCGCGATATTCAGCAAATCTCGGTAACGAGTTCGGTTGCAATCAATCCGAAATAAAAAAGTTAAAGTTTATTTAGAATATATAAAAATAATATTTTTTGATTTATATTTGCTTCAGTTTTAAACTGCTAGCAAGATGGGCAAAAAAGAAAAGGAAAAAGACAAGAAAAAGAAGAAGAAAGACAAAAAGAAAAAAGAAGCTCTTGTTGTTATTAAGAAGGTAGAAAATTGTAAATCTTCCTGTTGTGAAAAGTTCAAAAAATCGGAAAGTAAGCGTTGTAAACGTTGCCCAATGTACGATTTGATTCAAAAAGTAGCCTAATGTCCAGTCCTGAAAAAGTGATACAGGATTAATAAAAAATATTAAAACCCATCTCGTTTTAAAAATGAGATGGGTTTTCTGTTTTATCTAAATCCTTACTTAACCGCAAAGAACACAAAGTTTTTCGCAAAGTCCGCAAAGTTTTTAAAAGAAACCATTAAGACATTAAGTTTATTTAAGAACTCTTTCTTTTGTTTTTGCTTTGCGTAAAAAAATGCATCCTTTGCTGTTAATTTTAAAATTAAAAACCGCAAATTCAAATCGAAAAATCTGTTAATCTGCGGTAAATAATTCAGTGAGCTTTGCGTAAAAACTTAGCGAACTTAGCGGTTAAAAATCCATTTAACTCATGGTTTTCCTAGCAAAAGTAAATCAGAAACCACCACTTCCGTTACATAGCGTTTTTCACCGTTTTTGTCTTCATAACTGCGATGCGTTAGTTTGCCTTCAATGGCAATTTCTCTGCCTTTGGTTACATATTTTTCAATGATTTCAGCGGTTTTTCCCCAGGCTACTAAACGATGCCATTGTGTTTCTTCCACTTTTTCTCCTTTGTCATTTTTGTAAACTTCATTGGTGGCTAAGGTAAAATTGACTAATTTTTTTCCTCCTTCAAAATTTTTAATTTCTGGTTCATTTCCTAAATGACCGATCAACTGTACTTTGTTTCTTAATGCATTCATGGCGTGTAAAATTTAATTGTTAATATTTTTTTATTGCTATTGTCATTGAAATTGGCAATGTTGTTTCTTTTCGACAGTACAAAGTTGCATCGGTTGTCAGGCTTTATTCGGTTATTAGCTACTTACTTTCGGTTGTAAATATTTGTAAACGTTTGTAAACGGATATTTTTTTGTATCTTGCAGTAAATCAAGATATTTTATGAAATCAGAAATTAATAAAGTCGAGTTACGCAATCTGAAAATTCAGGATTATAAAGATTTAAAAGCGTCAATGATTGAATCCTATCCTGAAATGGTTGACGATTATTGGAGAGAATCGGATATTAAAAAATTACTCAAAATATTCCCCGAAGGACAATTGGTTATTTTAGTAGATGATATTGTGGTGGGAGCTGCTTTATCACTTATTGTGCCGGAAGATTTGGTAGATCAAAACCATGATTATGCTAAAATTACCGGAGATTATACTTTTTCGACCCATACTTCAAAGGGGGAAGTCTTGTACGGAATTGATGTTTTTGTGGTGCCAAAATACCGCGGTTTGCGTTTAGGACGCCGATTGTATGATGCCCGAAAAGAAATTTGCGAACAGCTGAATTTAAAATCCATCGTTTTTGCAGGACGAATTCCAAACTACGGGAAATATGCTAACGAGCTGACGCCAAAAGCTTATATTGATAAAGTAAAACGCAAAGAAATTCACGATCCGGTGTTGTCGTTTCAATTGAGTAATGAGTTTCATGTGATGCGCGTGATGCGCAATTATTTGGAAGGTGACCGAAAATCCAAGCAATTTGCGGTTCTCTTAGAATGGAATAACATTTATTATGATGAAAGTCCACAGATTATTAATACGACTAAAAGTGTTATCCGATTAGGATTGATACAATGGCAAATGCGTTCGCTGAACAATTTGGAAGCATTGTTTGAACAAGCCGAGTTTTTCATCGATGCCGTTTCGGGTTACGGAAGCGATTTTGCTGTTTTTCCGGAATTGTTTATTGCGCCGTTAATGGCCGATTATAATCATTTGTCCGAGGCTGATGCTATAAGAGAATTAGCTAAATATTCGGAACCTATTCGAAAAAGATTTCAGGAATTGGCCATTTCGTATAACATAAATATTATCACAGGAAGCATGCCTACTTTGGTTGACGGAGTGCTTTACAACAGTGGTTTTTTATGCAGAAGAGATGGAACCTACGAAACCTATACCAAAATTCATATTACACCAAATGAAGTATTTCATTGGGGGATAACAGGAGGAAATTCCATTCAAACCTTTGATACCGATTGTGGAAAAATTGGAGTTATCATTTGTTACGATGTCGAATTTCCGGAACTTTCCCGATTAATGGCCGATGAAGGGATGAATATTTTGTTTGTTCCTTTCCTGACCGATACGCAAAATGCCTTCACCAGAGTGAAACATTGTGCGCAGGCCAGAGCCATAGAAAATGAATGTTATGTGGCTATTGCCGGCTGCGTAGGGAATTTACCAAAAGTAAATAATATGGATATTCAATTTGCGCAATCGGCTGTGTTTACCCCGTCTGATTTTGCCTTTCCAAGTAATGGAATTAAGGCCGAAACAACTCCGAATACCGAAATGACCTTAATTGTGGATGTCGATTTAGATTTACTCAAAGAATTACATGAACACGGAAGTGTTAACATAATGAAGGACCGTCGTCATGATTTGTACCGAATCAAAAAACTAAAAAGTTAGTTATGAAAAACTGTTTAGAATGTGGTGAAAAAATTATAGGTCGCGAAGACAAAAAGTTTTGCAGCGATGGTTGTCGCAATGCCTATAATAACAAGATGAATAAAGACAGCAATAATATTATGCGTAACATTAATAATAAATTGCGCAAAAATTATCGCATTCTCAGCGAACTGAACACGGACGGAAAATCAAAAACAAGTCGGACCAAATTATTAAGTAAAGGTTTCGATTTTGATTTTTTTACCAACATTTTAAAAACAAAAACAGGAAATACATACTATTTTCTGTATGATCAGGGTTATATGTTATTAGAAAATGATATGTATATCCTTGTCAAAAAAGACAACTAAAAAAATCCCAATCTGCTTAAAATGAAAAAAGATCTCTCATCCATAGTTTATGTGCTGTTTTTTTCGGCCGTTCTCGCTTTCGTTTATCTCAGCATCATGCCACGATGGACCGTTAATGATACGAAGCCACTTGCTGAGTTTTCGACCAAAAGAGCTTTGGTACACATAAAAAAAATCAGTCAGCAGCCACATTATGTGGGCTCCAATTATCACAATCAGGTGGCTAATTATTTACGATACGAATTGACTAAATTAGGTCTCGAAGTCAGTTATCAGGATGGTTATACTTTGACAGAATGGGGAAATCTAACCAAGTCACATAATGTTATTGCCAGATTAAAGGGAAGTGAAAATGGAAAAGCTTTGTTATTGCTTTCCCATTATGACAGTGCACCGCATTCGGCTTCCAAAGGAACCAGTGATGATGCCACCGGAGTAGCTACTATTTTAGAAAGTGTGCGCGCTTTTTTGTATGCCAAAACCCCTCATAAAAACGATATTATCATTCTGTTTTCCGATGCAGAAGAATTAGGTTTGAACGGAGCGGCTCTTTTTGTAACCCAGCATCAATGGGCTAAAGAAGTAGGATTGGCGCTGAATTTTGAAGCCCGGGGAACTTCCGGACCTAGTTATATGCTGATGGAAACCACAGATGGAAATGCGGCGATGGTGAAACATTTTGCGGAAGCGAATCCGAATTTTACAGTATCTAATTCTTTGATGTACAGTATTTACAAAATGCTGCCTAATGATACCGATTTGACGGCTTTCAGAGAACAGGGCGGAATTCCCGGTTTTAATTTTGCGTTTATTGACGGACATTATAATTATCATACGGCGCAGGATGATGTGCAACATTTAGATATCAATTCCTTAGTGCATCAGGGTTCTTATTTGATGCCTTTATTGCATTATTTTTCGAATGCCAATTTGGATAGTCTGAATACAGCCGATGACGATGTTTATTTTTCCATTCCCTTTGGTTTTATCAATTACCCTTTCAGTTGGGTGATTCCAATGTTGTTGATTGCTTTTGTGTTGTTTTTGTTTTTTATCTTTTTAGGAATTGCCAAAAGAATTTTGACTGTCCCAAAAATGCTTTCGGGTTTTGTTCCGTTTTTGGGTTCATTATTTGCTTCCGGTTTGATTACCTTTTTAGGTTGGAAATTAGTGTTGCAAATTTATCCGCAATACCAGGATTTACTTAATGGTTTTACTTATAACGGACATGATTACATTGCGGCTTTTGTGTTGTTAAGTCTGGCGGTTTGCTTTGTATTTTATCGCTTTTTTGCTCCAAATAAAATCAGCGCCAATGATTTTGTAGCGCCATTATTGGTGTGGTTACTTTTAAATTTCGGAATTGCCTTTGGCTTAAAAGGCGCTGGTTTTTTAATTATTCCGGTTTATTTCGGAATTTTTACATTCGGATTTTATATTCTTACCCAAAAATACAGTCCGATACTTAACCTGATTTTTTGTATCCCGGCTTTGTTAATTATTGCTCCTTTTATCGAAATGTTTCCAGTTGGATTGGGATTGAAAATTCTGTACGGAAGTGCCATACTTACGGTGCTTTGTTTTGGCTTGCTGTTGCCGGTTTTTGGGAATTTTGTTCAAAAAGGAAGCTGGTCGGTTTTGTTTCTTTTAGTTGCGATTGGATTTTTTATCAAAGCAAATTCCGAATCGGATTATGAAAAAGGAAAAGCCAAATCGAATAGTTTGGTTTATCTGTTTGACGCCGATGCTAATGCTGCACAATGGCTGACGTATGATAAAAATTTAGATGTTTGGACAAAAAACTATTTGGGTGAAAATCCGCAAAAACCCAAGGGGCTTGAAGCGATTCCACTTTTTAGTAAATACGATTCCGGATTTACCTTTGCTGCCAAAGCGCCTTTGAAGAATATTCCGCAACCTGCAATTGATTTTTTAACCGATAGCATTGCCGATAATCAACGTTATTTGAAGATTCGAATTTCCCCCAATCGGAAAGTGAATCGCTATGATATTTTTGCCAATGAGAAAATGGATTTGTACAATATCAAAGCGAATGGGGTTTCTCATTTAGAACAAAAAGGAAAAATTTACGAAAGAGAAGGAAAGCGGTTGTTGAGTTATTATGTGGTGAACAATGATCCTTTGGTTTTAGAGTTTAATATCAATGCGGCAACCGTTATGGATATGACTTTGTTGGAAAGTTCCTTTGATTTGTTGCAAAATCCAATGTTTCACCTTCGCAAAAGAGCCGATTGGATGATGCCAACACCTTTTGTATTGAACGATGCCATAGCGATTAAAAAAACAATCCGTCCGAGTCCGAGAGTGGTTCGGGATACGGTTCCGGTTGTAGTTCCTAAAGCCAGATTTGTGAAACCTCTTAAAGTGGAAGCAACGCCCGACTTCGAAAGTGCCGTTGTAAAAGATAGGGTTAAATGATATGGTTAAATGATATGGTTTGGAATTAGTAGTTCAATCTTCAAAAATGCAGTTCGTCGGAAAAATGTTTTTTCAAATGACTTGGTTTAGTTCATTTGCCTAAAATAATTAAACCAACCAAATAACTATGAAAAAACTAATCGCATTAATTCTCATTTTGGTAGTTACAAGTTCTATTTTTGTTTCTAAAAATGACACATCTTTAAATATAAATATAGCAAACGATAAAAGTAAAAATCCCAATCAATACAATAAAAATTGGGAATATGTAAAAGATCGATTGTTTGATGGAGAAACTGAAATAGTATATAAGCGTGAAGGGCCAATACTTATATCGCTAAAATATGCTTCAAAACAAGATAGCCTGATTGTAAACGAAATTATTCGGGAATTACGAACGGTTATTCCAAATAAAACCATTGATTACTTTGATAATTTTACCGGAGTATCTGTTGATATTGCTTTTCGTAATGGTTATAACGAAAAATACAAGGGAATCTCTTTATGGGATTTATTAAGATCAACAACTGAGTTGGGTTTTTACAAAAGTTCAGGAGTTGACAATAGACTTGAATCTGAAAAACACATATGGTACCTTATGCCTCCTAAGGTAGATTCTGAAAGAAATATAGATTATCGATTGCCAAATGAAATTGGGACAATAACAAGAGAAGTTTTTGATTCAAAATCACAAAATATTTATAAGCCGATTTCTATTTCTTTTGACATCAATAAAGAGATATCTTATAATGAAAGAAAAACATACATTCAATATGAATTATTAAGGTCGCTTTGTTATATTCAAGATGCTAATTTTATTCCTGTCGTCTATGGGAAAGAGAATGTCAATAGTGTTTTTAGGTCTGCACGAGACAATCCGGAAAATTCAAAATTTACAGATAGTGATAAATTTTTATTGCAAAAACTTTATTCAGATGACTTTATAGAGCAATTTGAAACCTATATGTATGCCAATTATCCTTGGCGTTATGCCAGTAGTTTTACCAATAAAAAAATGCATGAATTTAAGGTTTGGGGAATTATTATTGGTGAAGGTATTATTGTTTTTATTTTAATGTTTAGCTTTTTTCAAAACAGAAAATTTAGGTATAATTATCTTAATTACTTATTTTCAATTTTCATTATACTAATGGCTTTTATAAGTTTTAGTAATTTTCATAAATTGATGACAGATTTTAGAGTTTTTGTTAGTTGGTGGAATGCACTTTTCTCGCTCTTGGTGGCTCCGATTTTATTTGCTCTGTTAATTTCCTTTGTGTTATGGGGATTAGAAAAAATTAGTTTAAAAAGAAACGAAAGTTTTAGCTATCAATTGATTATCAAAGTAATTTTTACATTTATTTCTTTTATAGCACCACTTACTTTAATATTTTTAGAATCAGATAGAGAAGGATTTTTTGAATTTATTTTGCCTTATGTTTTTTTCTCAGCTGCATTGGCAATTGGTAGGGGATTGTTGTTGTATTTGAATCATTTTTCAGCATCTTTGGTTAAAGAAAAAGACGTTGAATTAAGTCGTTTGAGGGAAGCCAAAGCAGAAGCTGAGTTCAAAACATTGCAATCACAAATCAATCCGCATTTTTTGTATAATGCGTTAAATTCAATAGCCGGTTTAGCACATATTGATGCAGATAAAACCGAAAAAATGGCTTTGTCCTTGTCGGATTTGTTCAGGCATAGCATCAATCGAAAAGGGGCAAAAGTAAATACCTTGGGTGATGAGTTAAGTTTGGTTCAAAATTATTTGGAAATTGAACAAATCCGTTTTGGCGACCGATTAGATTTTAGTATTGATGTTGATGCTGAATTGTTAACTATAGAAATTCCAAGGTTTATATTGCAGCCTTTGGTAGAAAATGCCATCAAACACGGAATTTCTAAAATTGAAGGACATGGAAAAATATTGCTGAAAGTAAGTAAGAAAGATAATGGTATTTTGATTTCAGTACAAGATAACGGTCCCAATTTTCCGGAAGGATTAGTCAGTGGTCATGGATTACAAACAGTTTATGATTTGCTGAAATTTAGCTATGCAGAAAAAGCTGAAATGAGTTGGCACAATGAACCTCAAAAAGAAATTATAATTCGTATAAATGCTATTTTATAATGAAAAGTCAAGCGTATTCCTCTTTGATTATAGATGACGAACCGCCTGCAAGAGCTCGTTTACAAAAATTACTGGAGCATTTTCCGGAGACTTTTAGGGTGTTAGACGAAGCTAAAAATGGAATTGAAGCCGTTGAGAAAATCAATAAATTCAAGCCGGATGTAATCTTTCTGGATATTGAAATGCCAGGATTGAACGGTTTTGAATTATTGGAGCGTTTGGAGAAAATTCCCATTGTGATTTTTTGTACTGCTTTCGATCAATATTCTTTGAAAGCTTTTGAAACCAATAGTATTGATTATTTGTTGAAACCGGTTCGCTTGGAGCGTTTGCAACAAACGGTTGAGAAATTGAGTAGTTTGAAAACGAATCTTTCTTCATCTGATATTATGTCGGTTTTGAAGGCTTTTTATGAGCAAAAAGAAGAAAAAAAGATGACTTCTATAACCATCAAAAAAGGGGAAAAACTTATTTTTATAAAATTGGATGAGGTTACTCATTTTGAAGCCGATGAAAAATATGTTACGGTTTATACCAACAAAGAAAACCATTTGATTGAGCAATCCTTATCTCAATTAGAATCGAAATTGCCACAGGAATTTATACGGGTACATCGTGCCGTAATTTTAAATAAAAATCTGGTGCAGGAAGTTCAAAAGTACTTTAATAGTCGTTTTGTGATTACGTTGAATAACAATAGAAAGACCAGTATTACTTCTGGAAGGAGTTATAATACGGCTATTAAAGATTGGATTGGGATTTAAGAATTTAATCAAACTCGACAGATATTTAAAAATCTGTCGAGTTTGTATTTTCAAATAATTTACCCAAATAGCATACTGGCTACATCTTCAATTTTGGCGACTAGTTCAATTTTAATCCCTGTATTTTTTAAGGCAATTTTATTGTATTTCGAAACAAAAATGGTTGAGAATCCCAGTTTTTCGGCTTCCTGAATGCGCTGATCGACACGGTTCACGGGGCGTATTTCTCCTGAAAGTCCAACTTCACCGGCAAAACAAAAACCTTTGTCCACCGGAATGTCTTCATTGGAAGATAAAATTGCAGCTACGACAGCCAAATCAATTGCCGGATCATCAACTGAAATTCCTCCCGTTACATTCAGGAAAACGTCTTTCGCACCGAGTCTGAATCCGGCTCTTTTTTCTAAAACAGCAAGAATCATGTTCAGTCTTTTGGCATTGTAACCCGTGGTGCTGCGTTGCGGTGTTCCGTAAACTGCTGTACTCACTAAAGATTGAATTTCTATCATCAACGGGCGCATGCCTTCGAGAGTGGTGGCAATGGCCGTTCCGGATAATTCTTCGTCTTTGTGTGAAATCAATATTTCGGAGGGATTCGAAACTTCACGTAATCCGCTGCCCAGCATTTCGTAAATACCAATTTCGGAAGTAGAACCAAAACGATTTTTTAACGAACGAAGGATTCGGTAAATGTGATTTCGATCGCCTTCAAATTGCAAAACGGTATCAACCATGTGTTCCAAAATCTTTGGACCGGCAATATTTCCGTCTTTGGTAATGTGACCAATAAGAATGACCGGAATGTTAGTTTCTTTGGCAAACTTAATCAGTTCGGCAGTAGTTTCTCTGATTTGCGAAATGCTTCCCGCTGTCGATTCAATATAATCGGTATGCAGGGTTTGAATCGAATCGATAATGACGATTTCGGGTTCAATGGTTTCAATTTGTTTGAAGATATTTTGGGTTTTGGTTTCTGTCAGAATGTAGCAATTATCGTTGCTTGGCGTAATCCTTTCCGCGCGCATTTTTATTTGTTTCTGACTTTCCTCACCCGAAACATATAGGGTTTTATAAGGTAGTTTTAAGGAAATTTGGAGTAAAAGGGTACTTTTTCCAATTCCGGGTTCACCGCCTAAAAGTGTCAGAGAGCCGGGAACAATTCCGCCACCCAATACCCGATTCAATTCGGCATCTGTAGTATCCATTCGAATTTCCTGGGTCGAATCGATTTCGGTAATTTTTAAAGGTTTTGGCGCTCTGTTAGCGGGTGTTGGTTCGCTTTTCCAGGCTACCTTGTCTTGTTTTTGAATGATTTCTTCGGCAATGGTATTCCATTCTTTGCAGGCGTTGCATTGCCCTTGCCATTTGGCATAAGAAGTTCCGCAACTCTGGCAGAAAAAAGAGGTTTTAACTTTCGACATTATTATTTAACGGTTAAACTTTTCATATCATCGTACTTGTTGTACATCATTTCTTTGGTCAAATTGCCAATTTCTTCTAATTGAGAAGCACGTTGGTATTTTTGGGCGGCTCTTTTAGCATCGCCTGTTTTTTCATACATCAACCCCAATTCGTAATCGGCAAGCATGGTTTTTGGATAATTTTTATTGGCTAATTGTGCTAGTTTTTCCAATTCGTCGTAGGCTTTGTTTTTTAAAATAGCAGCTTCGATGGCTTTGAAATCATTAATTCGGATAGGAACCTGTAAGCCTAGTTTTTCTGTAGTGTTGTCGTATTTTTTAGTCAAATAATCCACGTATCCTGAAGGCAAAATAGCGATTTTTTCGGTGAATTCGGTTGAAGAAATTGGTTTGTAGCTATCGAAAATCTGATACAAAGCGTTTGGAATGGAAAATAGAACTAACGAATAATGCGAAGCATTGTTGAATTTGTCGTATTGGTAATTGATTAAAGGGTTGTTGGCTGCCGCCGCTTTGATATTGCTGTCCAATTCTTCAATGGGTTGCCGTAATTGTTTAATATCGCCGTCAGCAGAAGACTGATAGTAAAACAGATTTTTTTTGGTATTGGTCAAAGTGGTGGTAATCTGATTGCCCATTCCAGGGGCGAGTTCCGGACTTAAGGAAATATAAGCGTTGAAAAACGGATTTTCTTTGTACAAAAAGAAATTTAAAAATCCGGCAGTGGTGTCGTGTCCGGCAATGATTCGGAAAGGAGCTGTGCGGTATTTTTTTTCGACAAAAGGCATTAGTTCTTCTCCAATAAAATTATAAAATGCTGCCGATCTTTTGGTTGGCATTCCTTCAACTTCATCGATGCCGCAATCGCTCATGCGGCTGCTTTTTTGTTTGATGCCGATGATGATAATTTCCGGCAAATCGTCCCAGTATTCACCATAATCCAGTGCGCCCTGAAACGGATTCATCAAATAATCACCGTCCAATAATAATAAAACGGGATATCTTTTGGCAGGGTTTGTTTCGTAAGAAGGAGGGAGGCTCACGAGAATTTCACGGGTTTCAGCCAGTTTGGTCGATTTGATTAATTCGGTTTTTTGTTGTGCAAATAATGAAATCGTAAGAAAGAATAAAAGTAGAGCTTGCTTCATAATTTGGAGATTTAGGTTGGAATGCAATCGGTACAGCAAGATACTAATTTTTGATGAAAGTAAAATAAAGACTATAAAAACAAGAAGCGTTTCTTTTGGAAACGCTTCGAAATTAATTTTTTTGAATTTTCATTTATGTTAATGAATTGTTTTTTTCATTTGGAAAAATAATCCATGGTTTGAAAGTTTTGGCTTCTTCAAAGTCCATCGAAGCATACGAAATAATGATGATAATGTCATCTCTCTGTACTTTTCTGGCTGCCGGACCGTTAAGTGTGATTTCGCCGGAATTTCTTTCTCCTTTTATGGCATAAGTGTCAAAACGTTCTCCGTTGTTGATGTTAACAATAGAAACTTTTTCTCCTTCAATGATATTAGAGGCTTCTAATAAGGTTTCATCGATGGTAATACTGCCAATATAATTTAAATCGGCTCCTGTTACTTTTACCCGATGAATTTTCGATTTTAAAACTTGAATTTGCATGGTGCAAAAGTAAATTATTTTAATGAAATGGTATCAATTAAACGAATATTATTAACAAATACGGCAATAAATGCGCGATAATTTTTATCTTTTAATTTTGCTTCACAAGGGGTCAGTGTTTCTTCGTTGGCGATTTCAAAGTATTCTAAATCAAACATTTCGTTTGTTTTGAAAGTTTTTTCAACCCATTGTTTTACTTCCTCGCAGTTTTGGGTTTTGAATTTTTCTTTGGCTGCTGTCAGTATTTTATAAATCACAGCTGCCTGTTCTCTTTCGGTTGCCGAAAGACGCTCGTTTCGGGAGCTCATGGCGAGTCCGTTAGCTTCTCTAAAAATAGGACAACCGATGATATTGACTTTCAAATGGTTTTTGTGAACCATTTTTTTGACAATTTGTAATTGCTGAAAATCTTTTTCTCCAAAATAAGCATTTGTTGGAGTTACAATTTCAAATAGACGTTTTACAATAGTTCCTACACCGTTAAAATGTCCGGGTCTGAACTTGCCTTCCATTTGGTTTTCCAATCCGTCAAAATCAAAATCCTGTGAAGTGACATTGCCTTCGTAAATATCTTCGACAGATGGTGCATAAACAATAATGTTTGGGTCTAAAGAAGCTATTTTTTGAGTGTCTGCTTCCAGAGTTCTTGGGTATTTTTCCAGGTCTTCCGGATTGTTAAACTGAGTAGGATTGACAAAAATACTCACTACAGTATGTTGGTTTTCTGTTAGTGATTGTTGCATTAAGGAAAGGTGTCCCTGATGTAAGGCACCCATTGTAGGAACAAAACCAATAGTGGAATTTGACGTTTTAACAGAATTTAAAAATTCGGTCAAAGTTGCTTTTCCATAGAAAATAGGCATGATCGTTTTATTAAAATTGAGTGCAAACATAATATATTAGTTAATAACTGCATAAAATTTTGTAATTTTGCATGGTTTTTATTACCAACATAACTAACTAAATTACAATATGAAAGATAAGAGGATATTATATGTATCATCTGAAGTGGTGCCGTATTTGGCTGAAAATGAGGTTTCTTTAATGTCTTATGATGTGCCTAAAATGGTCAATGATCAGGGGGGGCAAATTCGAATTTTTATGCCGAGATATGGTAATATTAATGAAAGAAGACATCAATTACACGAAGTTATTCGTCTTTCCGGAATGAATTTGGTAGTAAATGACTTAGATATGCCATTGATTATTAAGGTAGCATCTATTCCAAAAGAAAGAATTCAGGTATATTTTATTGATAATGACGAATATTTTAAAAGAAAAGCCACATTTGCTGATGAAGACGGAAAATTATATCCGGATAATGACGAGCGGGCTATCTTTTTTGCAAAAGGTGTCGTTGAAACGGTAAAAAAATTAAACTGGGTTCCTGATATTATTCACGTTCACGGTTGGATGGCAGCGATGTTACCAGTGTATATGAAGCATTTTTATAAAAATGAAGCTTTGTTTTCGGATACAAAGATTGTGACTTCGGTTTATGGTCAGTCTTTTGACGGGACTTTGGATGTTGAAATGATTAATAAAGTTAAAATGGATGGTGTGCCTCAGGAAGCGGTTGATATGCTTTCGACTCCTGATTATGAGAATATTATTAAAGCTACCGTAATGCACTCAGATGCGGTAATTGTGGCTTCATCAAATCTTAGTTCAAGTTTAACAAAATTTATTGAAACTTCCGGTAAACCTTTTTTACCTTACGTCCCTAAAGATGCTTTCGCTGACGCGTACAGCAATTTTTATAAAGAAATGCTTTAACCCTCAATTTTTAGGTATTTAATATGCGTAATACTTCTTCTTTTTTTAAGATCATTCTATTATTTGTAACTATTGTTTTTCTGGCATCCTGTGATAAAGACTATAACTCCATTGGGGGCGATTTAATTGGCGATGAACATTTTGGTTTGGAAAGCGAAAGTTATAATGTGCTTTCATATAATCAAAAAGTCGGGGCAGTACAGTCCAGTAATTTGCCGGTTAATGCTTTAGGTGTTTATGAAGACGCTGTTTTTGGGACTACTACGGCAAGTTTTGTGACTCAGGTCGTTTTGAATTCTCCTAATCCAACAATAGATATGAGTCTGAATCCTTTGGTTGATAATGTAGTTTTGTCAATTCCTTATTTTAGTCATATTGATTACAACGCAGTGAATGAGGTTGAAGGAGATAATACTTATATTTTGGATTCTATTTATGGTCCAGAAACAGGGAAAATAAAATTAAGTATCTATGAGAGTGGTTATTTTATGAGAGATTTAGATCCTGCAACGGGTTTTTTAGAGGCGCAAAAATATTATTCTAATCAAGGAAGTGACTTTGATGGCTTGAAAAAATCGACATTGTTGAATGATAGTATAGTTTCTCAAAATGAGGAATTTTTCTTTGATGGAAATGAAATAAGAAAAACTACCACAACTACAACAGATGGTGTAGAAACAAAAACGACAACGCGTACAGCTCCTGCTATGCAATTGGCTTTGAATAAAAGTTATTTTCAAACAAGAATTATTGATGCGGCAGCATCTGGTGTATTGGTTACTAATGATGTTTTTAAAAATTATTTTAGAGGATTGTATTTTAAGGTAGAAAAGAATGCTTCTTATCCAGGGCGTTTGGCTATGATGAATTTTAAAACAGGTACGGTTACTATTAATTATAAAGAAGATTACCATTATACTGAAAAAGACGAGAGTGGTAATAATGTTGATAAGGTTAAAAGAGTTCTTAAATCTATTGTCCTTAATTTGACTGGTAATACTGTAAATTTGTTATCAAATAGTAATAATACAACTTATGAAACCGTTGTTAACAATCCGAATACGACTTCGGGAGATGAAAAGTTGTATTTAAAAGGAGGAGAAGGGGCAATGGCTGTTTTAGATCTTTTTGATAAGGCGGATGTTTTAAGTTATGATGAAAACGGGAATGAAGTTTCCGTTGCTAATGGAGTTCCGGATCAATTGGACGAATTAAGACGTAAAGATCCTGTAACTGGAAAGAAAAAGTTAGTGAATGAAGCTAATTTAGTTTTTCATATGGATCATACGGCGATGGGAACAAATAGAATACCAAGCAGAGTTTATTTGTATGACTTGACGAATGCGACTACGGTTTTGGATTATTTGTATGATGGAACAACCGGAACAAATGCTAAAAACGGATTGTTGATTTACAGTGGATTGTTAGATAAAACGAAAACAAGCGATTACACTTATAAAATCAGAATTACGAATCATATTAAAAACTTAATAAGAAATGCTGATTCCACCAATGTGAAATTAGGAGTGGTAGTTACTGAAGATATTAATAACAGTGCCATGAATAAGTTGCGTACATCAGTAGTCTTACCGGATGGGACGCCAAGCGGAACAGTATTGTCTAAAGTGCCTCAGGCTTCGGTGATGAGTCCGATGGGAGTGGTGCTGCACGGTGGAAACTCTTCTGTTCCGGATGATAAAAGATTAAAATTAGAAATATATTACACAAAACCGAATTAATAGAATTATATGTGTGGAATAGTTGGTTATATAGGTCATAGAGAGGCTTATCCTATTGTTATCAAAGGTTTGAAAAGACTGGAGTATCGTGGCTATGATAGTGCCGGAGTAATGGTTTATGATGGTTCGATTAAAGTTTGTAAAACCAAAGGAAAGGTAGCCAGTCTGGAAGAATTAGCTGCAAAACAAATTAGTACCAACGGAACAATTGGAATTGGACACACCCGATGGGCAACTCATGGGGTTCCGAATGACGTGAACTCGCATCCGCATCTTTCTAATTCCGGTGAATTAGCTATTGTTCACAACGGAATTATAGAGAATTATGCTCCTTTAAAAGAAGAGTTAATCAAGCGTGGTTATGTTTTTCATTCGGATACGGATACCGAAGTATTGGTCAATTTGATTGAAGAAGTTCAGAAGAAAGAAAAAATAAAATTAGGAAAAGCGGTTCAATTGGCATTAAATCAGGTGGTTGGTGCTTATGCGATTGCTGTTTTTGATACTAAAAATCCGGATGAAATTGTGGCGGCTCGTTTGGGAAGTCCTTTGGCAATCGGAGTTGGAGAAGAAGAGTATTTTATTGCTTCGGATGCTTCGCCTTTTATTGAATATACTTCTAATGCGGTTTATTTGGAAGATGGAGAAATGGCTAATATTAGTTTGAAAAAGCCAATCAAAATCAGAAAAATTAAAGATGATAGTTTGGTGGATCCTTATATTCAGGAGCTTCAGATGAATTTGGAGCAAATTGAAAAAGGAGGTTTCGATCATTTTATGCTAAAAGAAATCTACGAACAACCAAGTGTTATTAAAGATACTTATAGAGGACGTTTGCATGCTGATAAAGGGATTATTCAGATGTCAGGAGTGGAAGATCATTTAGAGAAATTCCTGAATGCCGACAGAATTATCGTTGTTGCCTGCGGAACTTCCTGGCATGCCGGTTTGGTAGCAGAATATATTATCGAGGAATTTGCAAGAATTTCGGTAGAAGTAGAATATGCTTCTGAATTTAGATATAGAAATCCAATTATTAAGAGTACGGACGTGGTTATTGCAATTTCGCAATCAGGTGAAACTGCCGATACTATGGCGGCTATTAAGTTGGCTAAAGAGCAAGGTGCTTTTGTTTTCGGAGTTTGTAATGTAGTTGGTTCTTCGATTTCCAGAGAGTCTCACGCAGGAGCTTATACGCATGCCGGACCTGAAATTGGAGTGGCTTCAACAAAGGCTTTTACTACTCAAATTACAGTATTGACCATGTTGGCACTGCGTTTGGCAAAAGCCAAAGGAACGTTGTCGCATTCTGATTTCCACAGGTATTTGTTGGAGTTAGAATTGATCCCTGAGAAAGTAAAAGAAGCTTTGGGGACTATCGATAGAGCCAAAGAAATTGCAGCTGCTTTCAAAGATGCGCCAAATTGTTTGTATCTAGGACGTGGTTATAATTTCCCGGTTGCTTTAGAAGGAGCTTTAAAATTAAAAGAGATCTCTTATATTCATGCAGAAGGTTATCCGGCTGCGGAAATGAAACACGGGCCGATTGCTTTGATTGATGAGCAGATGCCGGTGGTTATTATTGCACCGAAACAAGGGCATTATGATAAAATTGTAAGTAATATTCAGGAAATTAAATCCAGAAGCGGAAAAATTATTGCTGTGGTAACTAAAGGAGATACTCAGGTTAGGGAATTAGCCGATTATATCATAGAAATTCCGGAAACTTCGGATGCGTTGTCGCCTTTGATTACAACAATTCCATTGCAGTTATTGTCTTATTATATTGCAGTTTACAGAGATTGTAATGTAGATCAACCACGTAACCTGGCTAAATCAGTAACGGTAGAATAGTTTATATAAAAACATATTTTTTAGAAAAGCGGGATGAAAGTCTCGCTTTTTTTTGTTTGTAATTTTAGGTAAACAAGCAGGTTATCAATGGTGTTGAATTGGTAATTTGATAATGGAAGTTGGTTTTTTTGGTTGAATTTTTAAAAAGAGGGCTTTATATTATTATTTTGTTAAAATTAGTATTATTTTAGTAGTCCAAATCATAAACTTAACCAATTATGAAAGCTTATCTATTTTTCTCGTTTCTGTTTTTTTGTAGCGTAAATTTTGCTCAAAATACAGTTGAAGGTTCAATTGTTGAAAAGAACAATTTGCCAGTTGTAGGTGCTAATATTCGTGTTGTTGGTGAAACTGCTGCGACAGTAACTGACAGCGATGGAAAGTTTCTTTTAAGTACGTCTTTGCGTTTTCCTTATGAACTTGAGGTAAGTAGTGTAGGTTTTAAAACCAAAAAAATTACGATAACTTCTAAAAAACAGTTGATCGGGATTTTTCTTGAAGAAGAGCAAAATGTGTTGGATGAAATTGTAGTTTCGGCTTCCAGAACTCCGGAACGGATTTTTGAATCGCCGGTTACTATTGAAAGAATGGGGATTTCGGATGTGAAGAAAACGGCTTCGGCAACTTTTTATGACGGTTTGGAAAATCTGAAAGAAGTACAAATGAATACCAGTAGTTTGACTTTTAAATCGATTAATACCCGTGGTTTTGCTACGGTAGCTAATACTCGTTTTATGCAATTGGTGGATGGCATGGATAATTCTTCTCCTTTATTGAATTTTGTTCTGGGAAATATGGTTGGTATTTCTGAAATCGATGTGCAAAGTGTCGAATTGTTACCTGGAGCTTCTTCGGCTTTGTATGGGGCGAATGCATTTAACGGAATTCTGTTTATGAATAGCAAGAGTCCGTTTAATTATCAGGGAATTACCGCTTATGCAAAATACGGACAAACGAGTCAAAAAGCGGCCAGAACTAATGATTTTGTAGATTATGGGATTCGAATGGCGCATGCCTTTGATAAACATTTTGCTGCCAAAGCTAATTTTGCTTACATGAGAGGTACAGATTGGTATGCGACAGATTATAGAGATAGATTTGTGGATGGAAGAGATAGAACAAGCCCTAATTATGATGGAACGAATGTTTATGGTGATGAGGTGAGTACCAATATTTATAATGTAGGACAAAAAATGATTACGAGCGGTGCCTGGGCAATGACAGGTTTGCCGGATAGTTTTGCGGAATATTTGCCTAAGGAAAATGTGTCGAGAACCGGATATAACGAAGTCGATTTAACCGATAATAAAGCCAGTAACACTAAAATTGATTTGGCACTTCATTTCAGACCTTTTGGGAATGAGAATTTTGAAATTATCTGGTTGAGTAAGTTTGGTTTTGGGAATGCCGTTTATCAGGGAGCGAATCGTTATTATTTGAATAACTTTTTTATGCAACAACATAAATTAGAATTCAAAGGGAAGAACTTTTTTCTAAGAGGGTATACCACTTCTGAAGATGGAGGGAATTCCTATGATATGCTTTTTACAGGGATTAATGTAAACAGAGCATGGAAATCGGATGAAACCTGGTTTGGGACTTATGCAGCAAATTATGCCGGGGTTTATGGGAATCCGGCGAGTCCTTTGTATAATAATGCTGCCGGCGCACATGTTTATGCGAGAGCTCAGGCTGATGTAGGTAGATTGATGCCGGGAACTGCGGCTTTTAAAGCGGCTTTTAATAGTGTTATTGCTGAACCGGATGTTTTGACGGGCTCGAGATTAGTAGATAATTCTAAAATTTATCATTCGGATGCAAATTATAATTTTAAAGATTTAATCCAATTTGCTGAAATTCAAATTGGAGGTTCGTTTAGAGAATATCAGTTGAATTCTCACGGAAGAATTTATACGGACGACAATGGGCCAATTCATTATAATGAGTACGGCGCTTATACACAATTGATGAAAAAGTTTATGGAGGAGCGTTTGAAATTTACAGGTTCCATACGTTATGATAAATCGCAAAATTTTGATGGGAATTTTTCGCCAAGACTTTCATTGGTTTACGCAGCTGGTGAAAATAAACAGCATAATTTCAGAGCTTCGTTTCAAACCGGTTTTAGAAACCCGACAACGCAGGATCAATATATAGGTTTTAATATTGGAAATGCAGTTTTAATTGGTTCAGCTCCGGATAATTTATCTAGATATTCGGAAACATTACCGGTTAGTACAGCTGCCGGGCAGTCTTACGCCGGTGGGACTTCGGCTATTATGACGGGAAATGAGGCTTATAATAATTCGTATACCGCAAGTTCGGTGCAGGCTTTTGAAGCTTTTGCTGCTGCTAATCCCGGAAATAAACCCGGAGCTGCTGCATTATTGCGAAAAACAGCCATTAATTATGTGAAGCCAGAAGAAGTGAAGGCATTTGAATTGGGTTATCGTTCTAGGGTTAAAGAGGTGATAATTGATGTTAGTGCTTATTATAACATTTATAATAATTTTATAGGAAATGTAAATGCTGTTGCGCCTTTGTATGGTAAGGCGTCTAATACTTTTGATTTTGCTTCCGGAGCGCCTACTTATGGTACAAATCCTGAAGTGCAGTCTTTACACGCTTTGGCAAATGGTAATTATCGCATTTATCAGTTGTATACCAATACGAATGTAGAAATTAAATCATTTGGATTGGGTGTTGGGCTTTCGCGAAAAGTTTATAAAAATTTCGAATTAGGAATGAATTACAATTATGCTGAGTTTGATTTTGATCAGGCAAAAGATCCAAGTTTTGAAGCTGGCTTTAATACACCGAAACATAGAGCGAAAATTTCTTTAGGCAATGAAGAATTATTTAAAAATTTTGGATTTAACATCAGCGGTCGATGGAATTCTGATTATAAGTGGGAATCTTCAATGATTGATGGTATGGTAAAATCGGCTACGGTTGTCGATGCTCAAATGAATTACAGAATCCCTTCACTTAAATCGACTTTAAAAGTTGCGGCTTCTAATATTGGAGGAAAAGAGTATATGCAGGTTTTAGGAGCGGGATTAATCGGGCAGCAGTATTTTGTTTCCTGGACGGTAAATCCGTAGTTTTTGGAGGGTTTGGAAAAACCAAATTTCTATATTTTTTGAAAAAATTGATAATTGTTCCAAAATCATATCTGATTGTTTTAAGGTAATATGGCTTTCAGAAGCGGTTTTTAAAGCGGTTTTTAGGGATGGTTTTATTTTTTTATGTTTTTTAAATAAAATTGTTGATTTTTTATTTTAAAAAATTATCTTTGCGCTCTGAAAAAACACCTAAACAGTAAATTTTAAAGGTGTGTATTTCATAAACCTAAATAGCTGTTTAATAAATACATAAGTAATGTCTAGAGTAATAGGAAAAGTTGCCCAAATCATTGGCCCGGTAGTTGACGTTGTTTTCAACGGTAAGGATGTTGAACTTCCAAAAATTTATGATTCATTAGAAATCGTAAAAAAAGATGGTACTAAATTAATCCTAGAAGTACAATCTCACATTGGTGAAAATACTGTTCGTACCATTTCGATGGATTCAACAGATGGTTTGAGCAGAGGTTATGAAGTAATAGGAACAGGAAATCCTATTCAAATGCCGATTGGAGCAGATGTTTACGGACGTTTATTTAACGTTGTTGGGGATGCTATCGATGGTTTACCAGAATTACCTAAAACAGGTGAGAACGGAATGTCAATCCACCGTCAGGCTCCTAAATTTGAAGATTTATCTACATCTTCTGAAGTTTTATTTACAGGTATTAAAGTAATCGATTTGATTGAGCCTTATGCAAAAGGAGGTAAAATTGGATTGTTCGGTGGTGCCGGAGTAGGTAAAACAGTATTGATTCAGGAGTTGATTAACAATATTGCAAAAGGTCACGGTGGTCTTTCAGTATTCGCTGGAGTAGGTGAAAGAACACGTGAAGGAAATGACTTGCTTCGTGAGATGTTGGAGTCAGGAATTATTAAATACGGTGAGGAATTCATGCACTCTATGGAAAATGGAGGATGGGATTTGTCTAAAGTAGATTTGCCAGGAATGAGAGAGTCTAAGGCTACTTTCGTTTTCGGACAAATGAATGAGCCACCAGGAGCTCGTGCTCGTGTAGCACTTTCTGGATTATCTATTGCTGAGTATTTCCGTGATGGAGCTGGATCAGACCAAGGAAAAGATGTATTATTCTTCGTTGATAACATCTTCCGTTTTACACAAGCAGGTTCTGAAGTATCTGCTCTTTTAGGACGTATGCCATCTGCGGTAGGTTACCAACCAACATTGGCAACTGAAATGGGTGCGATGCAAGAGCGTATTACTTCTACAAACAAAGGATCTATTACATCTGTACAAGCGGTTTACGTACCTGCGGATGACTTAACTGACCCTGCGCCAGCTACAACTTTCGCGCACTTAGATGCTACAACGGTATTGTCTCGTAAAATTGCTGAGTTGGGTATTTACCCAGCGGTAGATCCACTAGATTCTACTTCTCGTATTTTAACTCCACATATCTTGGGTGACGATCACTACAACTGTGCTCAAAGAGTAAAAGAGATTCTTCAAAAATACAAGCAATTACAAGATATCATCGCCATCTTAGGTATGGAAGAGTTGTCTGAAGAAGATAAATTAGCGGTATCTAGAGCACGTCGTGTTCAACGTTTCTTGTCTCAGCCATTCCACGTAGCAGAGCAGTTTACAGGTATCCCAGGAGTATTAGTTGATATCAAAGATACTATCAAAGGATTTAATATGATTATTGACGGTGAATTGGATCACTTGCCAGAATCAGCATTCAACCTTAAAGGGACTATCGAAGAAGCTATCGAAGCTGGGGAAAAAATGTTAGCGGAAGCGTAAAATCAGTAAGCAGTTTTCAGTTGGCAGTTTTCAGACTTCTAACTTCTAACTTCTAACTTCTAACTCAAAAAATATGATTTTAGAAATAGTATCACCAGAAGCATCTTTGTTTAAAGGAGAAATCACATCAATCACTTTGCCGGGTGTGGATGGTAGTTTTCAGATATTAAACAATCACGCTCCAATAGTTTCCTTACTTCAAAAAGGAACTGTAAAAATTACAGCTCCTAGTTTTAAGTTCAACAAAGAAACAGCAGCATTGTTTACTAAAGTAAATGATCAAAACTATACGTTGGCTATTTCTTCAGGAACTATTGAAATGAAAGACAATAAAGTAATTGTTTTAGCCGACTAAGACAATCAAGGTTAATATAAAAACGTCAAGCATTGCTTGGCGTTTTTTTTTACTTTTGTTTTTATGAAAAAATTACCCAACAATCTTAAAGCAAAGTTAGAGGCTAGAATAAAAAACAATGCCTTGCGGCAGTTGCCAAAACCTAATGGTTTAATCGATTTTGCTTCCAATGATTATCTTGGTTTTTCAAAATCAGAGGCGATTTTTAATGCTGCGCATCAGTATTTATTAGCGAATAATTGTACCCAAAATGGCGCCACAGGTTCACGTTTAATATCTGGAAATCATCAAATATATCAAGAAGCAGAAAACTATATTGCTCAATTCCATCAATCGGAGGCGGCATTGATTTTTAATTCGGGATATGATGCTAATGTTGGGTTTTTTAGTTCGGTGCCGCAAAAAGGAGATTTGATACTTTATGACGAACTTTGTCATGCTTCCATTCGTGACGGTATTCAGCTATCAAATGCTAAATCATATAAGTTTAAGCACAATGATTTTGAAGACTTAGAAAGACTTATTTTACGGTCTAATGGTAACGAAATTATACCAAATGAAGCTGAAGTGCAACTCACAACTGTTTACATTGTTACTGAATCTGTTTTTTCAATGGATGGTGATTGCCCAAATATTGAAGAATTGCTTGCAGTTTCCGAAAAGTATGGTTGTTATGTTGTGGTTGATGAGGCGCATGCTTTGGGGGTTTTTGGTATTAATGGATCTGGATTGGTGCAGCAGTTTGCTCTACAAAACAAGGTTTTTGCTAGAATTGTGACCTTTGGAAAAGGATTGGGATGTCATGGTGCAGCAGTTGTAGGGAGTGAGGAATTAAGAGCATATTTGGTCAATTTTGCTCGTTCTTTTATATATACCACAGGGCTTTCGCCTCATTCAGTTGCGACAATTTTAGTTGCGTATCAGCAATTGGAAACCGAACAAAATGATGTTCATTTGTTGAGAGAAAATATCGTTCATTTTAATCAGCAAAAGAATTTGTTGGGTTTAAAACCGCTTTTTGTTAGATCTAAGTCAGCAATTCAAAGTGCGATTATTCCAGGGAATGATAAGGTAAAATCGATTGCTAATAAGCTTCAGGAAAAAGGATTTGATGTGAAACCGATACTTTCACCAACAGTTCCAGAAGGACAAGAGCGTTTGCGTTTTTGTTTGCATGCTTTTAATTCTAAAGAAGCCATTACTGAAGTTTTAACTTTGTTGAGTACTTTTGTTTTTTAGCCACGGATAATACGGATATAACTGATTTACACAGATGAAATATGGTAGACCTTTTGCATAAATCTATAACGGATTCAATTTTAAAAGTTTATTATGAGGTTTATAATGAACTCGGTTCAGGTTTTCTCGAAAAAGTGTATCAGAATGCGATGTATTTTGAATTGATTGCAAGGGGTTACAAGGTTGAAGCACAAAAGCAAATCAAAGTTTATTTTAAACAACAGCTTGTTGGGGAATACGTTGCAGATTTGTTAGTTGAAAATAAAGTTATAAACTTAAGGCTTGCGAATTACTTATGAATGTTCACGTGGCACAAACAATGAATTATTTAAAAGCTACAGAAATTGAAGTTGGCTTATTATTAAATTTCGGGGAAGAACCAGAATTTAAAAGGTTTATATATACAAATGATAGAAAAATAAATTTAAAAAATCAGTGATAATCCGTACTATCCGTATTATCCGTGGCTAAACATACATGAAATTATTTATAACAGGAATTGGTACCGATGTAGGTAAAACGATTGCTTCAGCAATAATAACGGAATCCTTAGAAGCAGATTATTGGAAACCTATTCAGGCGGGCGATTTAGAGACTTCTGACAGTCATAAAATAAAGGGATATTTATCAAATGATAAGACAGTAATCCATCCAAACAGTTATGCTTTAAATACACCGGCGAGTCCACATTTGGCAGCCGAATTGGATAATGTAATTATTGATTTGGAAAAAATTATCGAACCAGTTACAGCTAATCATCTTGTGGTGGAAGGTGCAGGAGGAATTTTTGTTCCGCTAAATGATACCGATTGTGTAGTTGATTTGATAAAACCCGATTATAAGGTGATTGTTGTTTCCCGACATTATTTAGGAAGTATCAATCATACATTGCTAACTATTGAAGCTTTAAAAGCCAGAAATACTGCCATTGCAGGAATTCTTTTTAATGGTAAAGAAAATGAATCTTCTGAATCTATTATTTTGAATAAAACAGGATTAAACTGTATTGGCAGAATTGACGAAGAACCTTATTTTGATCAAAATGTAATTCGGGAGTATGCCGATTTGTTTCGTGAGAAATTATTGAATTTATAACAGAGAATAGAGGGTAGAACAAAGAGAATAGACTTTCTTATCTTTGTTCAAAATTATAGCGTTTAGTCTTTATTCTAATCTCTATTTTCTATATTCTTAAAACATGACTTTAACAGAAAAAGACAGCCAATACCTTTGGCATCCTTATACCCAGCACAAAACCGCTCAAACTCCAATTGCAATAACCAGAGGGGAAGGCGCTTTGCTTTGGGATGAAAATAACAAACAATATATTGATGCAATAGCATCCTGGTGGGTGAATCCTTTTGGGCATTCCAATAAATTTATTGCCGATAAAATATACAAACAACTTACAACCTTAGAACATGTGCTATTTGGTGGTTTCACCCATGAGCCAGCTATTCAGGTTGCTGAGAAATTGATGAAATTATTGCCAGAAAATCAGCAAAAAATATTTTTTTCTGATAATGGCTCGACTTCAGTGGAAGTAGCAATCAAAGTAGCTTTGCAATTTTTTTATAACAAAGGGGAAAAACGAACCACGATTATTGCCTTTGAAGATGCCTTTCACGGTGATACTTTTGCGGCAATGGCTGCCAGCGGAATTTCCTTTTATACACAGGCTTTTCAGGGGATGTTTATTGATGTGGTACGTATTCCGGTTCCAATAAAAGGAAAGGAACAACTTAGTTTTGATACTTTAAGAAGAGTCATTTCAGAAAATAATTGTGCCGGATTTATTTTTGAACCTTTGGTACAAGGCGCCGCTGGAATGGTGATGTATGAGCCAGAAACTTTGGATGAGCTTATAAAAATTTGTCGAGAAAATAATGTGTTGACTATTGCCGATGAAGTAATGACGGGTTTTGGTAAGACCGGAAAAACCTTCGCAATGGATTATTGCGCTGAAATTCCAGATATGATGTGTTTGTCCAAGGCATTGACTGGAGGAACCATCCCGATGGCAATTACCACTTTTACTCAGGAAATATTTGAGGCTTTTTATGATGAAGATATCAATAAAGCCTTGTTTCACGGACATACTTTTACCGCCAATCCTACAGGTTGTGCAGCTGCTTTAGCCAGTTTTGAATTGTTGCAAACTCCTGAAATGCAAGCTAATTTGGTTCGCATCAATCAAAAGCATTTGGATTTTCAGGAATATATTAAAAAGCATCCAAAGGTTACGACGACCCGAGTTTTAGGTACTATTTTCGCCTTAGAAATAAAGAAAGAAAATGAAGAAACCTATTATGGAACAATGCGTACTAAGCTCTATAATTTCTTTATCGAAAATGGTGTTATTCTGCGTCCGGTAGGGAATATCGTTTATATCCTGCCTCCATATATCATCAGCGATGAGCAATTGGATAAAATATACGAAGTAGTCGAAAAAGCACTAGAAATAGTTTAAATTTGTCAAAAAAAATTTCAGCAAAGATTCACAAAGGAAGTTTAAAGTTCCGCTAAATTATTTTATTGATTTTGTGTGTCTCTGCGAAAATTCTTTGTGAATCTTCGTGCAATAAAACAAAAAAGTCTTGTCACAAATTATATCAATTACAGGTCTAGCCTCCATTTCTCCATTAGGAAATAGTTCTAAAACCATTTGGGAAAAATACCTTAGTCCGGAACATAGTTTTTCTAAAAAAAAGTTGGACAATCAGGAAACATGGGTGGCGGAATTGGATGAAACCTCTCAAAAAATAGTTGCCGAATTACAGCATTCGGATGTGAAATACAAGACTTTGGATAAATCGGTTTTGTACGCAATGGCAGCTTCGCGTGAGGCAGTTGCTCAAGCCGGATGGGATAAAAATTCGGTTTTCGGAATTAATATTGGTTCTTCACGAGGCGCAACCGAATTATTCGAAAATCATTATAAAGAATATTTGGAAACCGGAAAAGCACATACTTTGGCTTCTCCAACGACTACTTTGGGAAATATTTCATCCTGGGTGGGGCACGATTTGCAATGTACGGGGCCACAAATTTCGCACTCTATAACCTGTTCAACAGCTTTGCATTCTTTATTGAATGCTGTGGCTTGGTTGCGTTCTGGGATGGCTGATAAATTTTTGGTAGGAGGCAGTGAAGCTCCTCTAACTGATTTTACTATTGGACAAATGCGGGCCTTAAAGATTTATTCGCATAGCGAAGAAGCCTATCCTAATCAAGCACTGAATTTGGATAAAAAACTCAATTCGATGATTTTGGGTGAAGGAGCAGCAGTTGCCTGTTTAGAGCTGGGGAAAAAGGACAATGCTCTGGCTTTTGTGGAAGGTGTTGGCTACGCTACCGAAATTTTGGAACATAATATTTCGATTTCGGCAGAAGCGATTTGTTTTCAAAAATCGATGAAAATGGCTTTGCAAAATATAAATCCTGAAGAGGTAGATGCGATTGTAATGCACGCTCCGGGAACTAAGGCCGGAGATTTAACTGAATATAAAGCCATTCAGAAAATTTTCGGAGAAAAGCTGCCGTTACTGACTACTAATAAATGGAAAATCGGGCACACCTTTGGTGCTTCGGGCATATTGAGTGTGGAATTGGCCGTTTTGATGCTGCGACACAATCAGTTTGTGGGAGTTCCTTTTGCGAAAGCGCAAACACAAACAAAGCCTATTCGAAAAGTATTGGTAAATGCAGTTGGTTTTGGTGGAAACGCGGTGAGTGTTTTGTTGAGTTTGTAAATTGGTTTTAACCACAAAGGGCACAAAGTTTTTTCGCTAAGTTCCGCAAAGATTATAACAAAATGCATCCAGATAGTTTCGGGATTGCCATAAAATCATTTACAGAGGGCAAAATTTAAGCTGGTTTTGCTCTCTGAATACTGCTACTGATCACTGAATACTGTTTTCTAATTCCCTGACTTTCTCATAAACAAGATTGCTTTCGAAACCTTTGCGAAGCATAAAATCGCAGAACTTCTTTCTTTTTTTAAGTGCATTTGTTTCGCGAATGGATTCCCAATTTCTATTGGCTAAAGTCTCGAAAGTTTCGTAGTATTCTTCGGGGCTGATTTCTTTTAAAGCGGTATTAATTAGTGTTTGATTGATCCCTCTGAATTTTAATTCATTAGTAATTCGGATTTTTCCCCAATGTTTGATGCGGTGTTTTCCTCGGGCAAAACTACAGGCAAAACGTTCTTCGTTAAGGAAATTATCGCTAATCAATTGACTGATAATTTGGTCAATTTCTTCCGAATTCATTTTCATGCTTCGTAATTTTTGAATTACTTCTTCATGGCAACGTTCCTGATAGGCGCAGTAATGTTCGATTTTTTGAACGGCTTCTTTAATGGAAAAAACGTCTTTCATTATTATTTTAATTATTCGTCATAAAGATACTTGTTTTCGGTAAAAAGTATGTTTTTGTCTGTGAAATAGCTGTTTTTCTGTGGAAAAACCAAATTAGAAATTACGGTCTTAGATATGAAATTTCGCTTGTTAAAGCCTTATGAATAAAGAGGTTTGAGAAGAAAAATGTACTTCAACGAGAAAATAAGTACATCAACGTTTTTACTTTTTCGAATAAAAAAATACAATTAATCTTGCCTCATAATTACTGTTTTTATCAGTTGAGGATTAAAGTTTTAAAGACTTGTATGCTCCCAAATCTAAAGCGTTTTTTATGAGATTGAATTTTACTTTTAATAGCTTTTTGTTTTCTATATTAAATACTTTTTGTAAAAAAGTAGTTTTAGCATCTGTTTTGTTTTTGTTCCAAGTGGTAGTGTTTGCAGCTACAAACACCTATACTGGTTCAACTGGTGGTAATTGGAATACAGCTTCAAACTGGTCTTTAGGAACAGTTCCTACGAGTACTGATGATGTTGTAATCCCGTCAGGAAAAACAGTTGTGCTTAATGTTTCTTCGGTTAATGCTAAAAGTGTAACAGTCTCGGGAGAAATTGAAATCCCTTCTGATAGTAATATTAGTATAAATTCATTATTAATTGTTGTTACGTCTCCTTCAGGAAGGATTTTTTTTAACAAAAAATCTATAATTACATTACCTCAAGATGCTGCTTTATATCTTCAAAATGGTTCAAATAGTTTGGATACCTCGGATAACGGAGTTTGTAGTAATAACACAGAGATTCATGTAGGTACAACTAACTATGCTGTTTGTACAGGTGGAGGTGCTTTGTATTCATTTGATCAAGTAGAGACTGCCGGAGGTATTAATATTGTAAGTGCCGGAGAAATTGGAAGTTCGCAAACTATCTGCAGTGGTTTTGTTCCAAATAGTTTAACATCAACTACAGCGGCTACAGGAGCCGGAATAAAAACGTATGAATGGCAAACGAATGCCAGTGGTAATTATGTTGCGATTGGGGGGGCAACATCAGAAACTTATTCTCCTCCGGTTTTAAATACGACTACTAGTTATAGAAGAAGAACTGTTTCTGTAATTAATGGGCAAACATTTTATTCTCAATATACTTCAGCTGTTACAATAACAGTCAATCCAGCAAGTGTAGGAGGGAGTATTGCGGGAAGTACTTCTGTGTGTGCAGGAACTAATAATTCAACTTTAACATTAAACGGTTACACCGGATCTGTTGTTAAATGGCAATCCTCAAATTCGAGCAGCTTTTCATCCTCAGTAACAGATATTGCTAATACAACTACGACTTTAACAGTTACTAATTTAGGGGCAACTACTTATTATAGAGCTGTTGTAGTTAATGGGACATGTAGTGCTGCTAATAGTTCAATAGCTACTATTACTGTTACAGCTAATAATACAGTAAGTACAGCCTCGTTAACTTCAGCATTATGTTTTAATACAGCAATGCCTAATATTACTCATACAACTACCGGTGCTACCGGGATAGGTTCAGCTATAGGATTACCAACAGGAGTTACGGCATCATGGTCGTCAAATACCATTACTATCAGCGGTACACCTACGCAAACGGGTACTTTTAATTATAGTATCCCTTTAACAGGTGGATGTGGAAGCGTTAATGCAACGGGTGTGCTAACCGTTAATAGCTTGCCTAATAATATAACGAATGGTTTTTCGGCAACTACTATTTGTGCCGGTGGTAGTCCGGAACTGACTTTTGATGCTGAAGATGCTACTTTTTCGACACCTTATAGTATTACTTATAAAAACGATGACACTTCTGTTCAATATACTGTTTCAATTCCATCTGCAGCACCTTATAGCTTTACTCCTGGGGATAATCCCACATCGAATACGGGTTATACTTTAGTTTCTATTTCGAATGCAACTTGTGTCAGAACGAGTGGTTTTGCAAATCCCGGAGCAAATTTAATTGTTCGTCCAATACCTACTGCTACTGTAAGTGGTACAACAAGTGTTTGTGTTGGTGCTTCGTCTCCAAATATTACATTTACGAATCCTCAAACAGTTGCTATAACCATAACTTATAACATAAATGGAGGAACAAATCAAACGGTAAATGTTGTAGGAGGAGGAAATAGTTCGACAAATGTAGCGGTTTCAACAGCATCAGCAGGTGATTTTGTTTATAATTTAGTTAGTGTGGTTTATCAAAGCACACCCAATTGTTCGAACACACTTTCTGGTAGTGCAACGGTAACTGTGAATAGTAATTCTGTTGCGCCAACAAGTATCACTGGAACAACGACTATTTGTAGTGGAGATTCTACAATTTTGACTTTGAGTGGAGGGACAGCGGGAACAGGGGCTGTGGCCAAATGGTATTCTGGTTCTTGTGGAGGGACTTTAGTTGGAGCTGGAAGTAGTATAAATGTTTCGCCAACTTCAACGACTACTTATTTTGTTAGATATGAAGGAACTTGTAATACAACTTCTTGTACTTCTGCAACTGTAACTGTGAATGATAATAATACAGTAAGTGAAGCCTCATCAAGTCCAATATTATGCGCTAATGCTACTATGACTAATGTTACGCATACTACTACCGGAGCAACAGGAATAGGTGTAGCCAGTAATTTGCCGGCAGGAGTTACAGCTTCTTGGGCTTCTAACACAATTACTATCACTGGAGTTTCTACTGAATCAGGGACTTTTAATTATAATATCCCTTTAACAGGAGGATGTGGAAATGTTAGTGCTACAGGAACGATTGTTGTTAATCCTCTTCCAACGACTCCAATAGCAGGTACCCCAACGAATCCAACTTGTACAAGACCAACAGGTAGTGTGCCTTTGAGTGGGTTGCCTTCATCAGGGACTATTGTTCAAACAGGATACAAAGAAGATACTTATGCAATTACAGGAGGTGGGACACAAACAATTTCAGGGCTTTTGCCGGGAACTTATTATTTTGCAATTGATAATGGAAGTTGTGTTTCTGGTACAGTGACTGTTGTTATTATTGCTCCGGTTACTAATACCTGGTCAACCGGTTCCTGGTCGGATGGGACACCTACAATTAATCAAAGATTAGTTTTTGCTTCAGATTACACCAATGCAAATGATGTTGATATCGAAGGTTGTTCCTGCCAGGTTACGGGTTCAACAACAGTTACCATAAAATCAGGGCGTACATTGAAAATTGAAAATGGGGTTGAAGTTCAGTCAAATGCAAAATTGATTTTCGAGAACGATGCTAGTTTAGTTCAAATGAATGATGCTGCTGTAAACTCTGGAAATATCAATTACCATCGTCATACTGGCTTTGTAAAACGCTATGATTTTACCTATTGGTCATCACCTGTTGCGGGACAAACTCTAAAGGCTTTATCTCCCAATACACTTTACGATAAATATTACAGTTATAATCCAACTTCGGGATGGAAAATAGAATATAATGGAGCTGCTATAATGGAAAAGGGACGTGGGTATATTATTAGAGCGCCGCAAACATTTAGTATTACTGTGCCGGCTGTTGATACAGCTCCTGAGTTTGTTGGGGTGCCTAATAATGGATTAGTTTCTTATGCTGTGCTCCCTAATTTGGTAAACCTTGTAGGGAATCCTTATCCATCGGCCGTTGATGCAGATAAGTTTATTGCTGCAAATTCAGCTTCATTGGAAGGGACACTTTATTTTTGGACTCATAATACATCGCCAAGTAAAAATATCGAAGGAGATGCTATTTATAATTACACTGCCAATGATTATTTTGTTTATAATAAAACAGGAGGTGTTGGTGTTTCTGGAAAAATAGCAGCAGGTCAAAGTTTTTTTGCACCATCAAGTACAACTGGAGGAACAGTACTATTTAATAATGCGATGAGATATACTGAAGGACAACCTAATTATGATAATTCACAGTTTTATAAATTGGGAAGCACTTCTAAAACAACTACTAAAGCCGAGGTCGAAATTAAAAAAAGCCGTATTTGGTTGAATTTAACTAATAAAGATGGTGCTTACAAGCAAATGTTAATAGGTTATATTGACGGAGCTACTAATAATTATGATGCAGGTTTTGATGGTGTGACTTATGATGGAAACCAATTTGTTGATTTTTATAGTGTGAATAATGCGGTAAATTTGGCTATTCAGGGTAGAGCTTTGCCTTTTGTAAAACAGGATAGTATAGCTTTAGGGTATAAATCAACAATTGCGGGTGATTTTCAAATAAGTATTGATCATGCCGATGGTGTTTTAGAAACTCAGAATGTGTTTTTAGAGGATAAAACACTAAATGTGCTTCATGATTTAAGAAAAGGAGCATATACTTTTACAACAGCAAAAGGAGTCTTTAATAATCGTTTTATATTGCGTTATGTAGATAAAAATGCGGTAGAGGAAGTTGCTGCTCCGGTTGTATCAGAGGAATTAAGTAATGAAGTTCTAGCCTCAGTTAAGGATGGAGTAATTACTGTGAATTCGACAGTTGGAGCTTTAAAAACAGTTGTTATCTATGATGTTTCAGGTGGAATCTTGTATCAAAAAGATAATGTTGATTCGAATGAATTAGTGATTCAACAATTAATTTCCAGCCATCAGGTTTTGGTGGTTACCATAGTTTTGTCGGATGGGACAAGTTTGAGTCGAAAAGTGATTTATTAGTCAATTAAGAAATAGTTTTAAAAATCCCGATTGTAGTTTGTAATCGGGATTTTTTTGGTTTAGAAAATTTTATAAGCTATTGGTTTAGCGATTGTTTGTATTGAGAACAATAATTTTTTCGAATCATAACTGTATTTTAACAGTAAAAAACTACACTTAATCGATTTTTTACCTACTTTTAGTACGGATTTTTTTACCCCCAAAAAAGTCGCTCTCAACCGAATATAAGGTATTCGGCGGTTTGTCTATTTTTTTAATTGAAGGGTATGCGTCCAAATTTTTTTACTTTCCAATCCTTGCTACAAAAGCCCGTACATACTGGTTTGCTATTGTTTCTTTGTCTTTTTCAATCCTTTTTTTTATTTAGTCAAACGACTAAAACATTGACTTCGTCAGGTACATTAGAAGTGCCGGCTGGTGTTACTAGTTTGTCTGTTCAATGCTGGGGAGCCGGTGGCGGTGGTGGTGGTGCGAATGTGTTAAGTGGTGCTGGTGGAGGCGGAGGCGGAGGAGCTTTTGAAAAAAACACCAATTTTATAGTTGGTACGGATAAGAACAATGTAAGAATACCATACACCGTGGGTGCTGGTGGTGCAGGTGGAACTTATTCTTCAACAAATGGACAGAATGGTGGTACTACTACTTTTGGTTCTGTTTCGGCTGCTGGAGGTGAAGGAGGTGGCGGAACGTCTTTAAGTGTTAGTTTGGGGATTTTTGGAAAAGGAGGAATAGGTGGAGTAGGAGGTTTTTCCGGAGGAAATGGGACTACTGCTAATAATGTTCTTGTGGGGTTAGGAAGTGGAAGTGGTGGTGGTGGCGCAGGTTCCGGAGGTAATGGAGGAGTAGGAGGGTATAGTCTTTTATTGTTGCCGTATGCCGGATCTGGTGGTATTAGTGATGCAAGTGGGACAGGAAGTGGTGGTAATGGAGGTGTTGGCTCTTTATTAGCTGGTTCAGGAAATAATGGAGTGGCTCCCGGCGGTGGTGGCGGTGGCGGTGTAATTTTGGCGAGTTTGCTTGGAAATGTAGTAGGAGGAAACGGAGGAAATGGTCAAATAAAAGTAACGTATACCTGTCCAACGTACAGTGTTTCTGGTGTTTCTGCTGCAAGTGCATGTACTACTTTTGGAACTACTTTAATTACGTTAACTTCTTCAGCTGCTGGATTACCGGTTGGGACTTATACGGTAACTTACGACAGAAGTGCGCCTGTGGCTACTGGACTTACCGCAACTATGGTAGTCGAAACAGCCGGAACGGGAACTTTTACAGCCACAGGATTAACAGCGGCAGGAACAAGCAGAATAACGGTTAAAAGATTAACTTCTGTCGATTGTTTTACGGATATTAGTAATCAATATGTTGATTTGACTGTGAATACTGTGCCTGCTCAACCGGGAACGATAAGTGGTTATAATAGTCAATGTGCTGGAAATACTTCACAGACTTATAGCATAGCAACTGTTGCTAATGCTTCGTCATACAATTGGACTGTCGATACGGCTTCAGGATGGGCTATTACTTCGGGACAAAATTCGAATTCGATTACAGTTACTGTTGGTACTGCTGCTGCCAATATAAGTGTGGTAGCGGTTAATGAATGTGGCAATTCGACTGCGAGTACATTGGCAGTCAATTTAAATATTCCGGCTCCAACGGCATCTGTTACCTTGCAGCCTACTTGTTTAGTAAATACAGGAACAATCACGGTAACGAGTCCTGCTCCGGCTGCCGGTATTAGTTATAGCCGGGACGGAATTGATTATTCAAATACCAGTGGGGTTTTTACTTTGGTGCCTATTGGTGATTATAGTATAACTGCAAAATATCCTTCCGGCTGCATCTCGGAAATAGCTACTATTGCGATGGAATCTTCGGTTGTTGTAAGAACATGGAACGGTTCCTGGGATTCTGGAGTGCCTACTATTGAAGAAAAAGTCGTTTTCGAATCCGATTATGATGAAGATGAAAGTATTGAAGCCTGTTCCTGTGAGGTGAACTCAGGAGCTGATGTGGAAATAAAATCAGGACGGTATATGAAACTTCGCAATGAATTAGTGGTGGAGGATGGAGGTTCTTTAACTTTTGAGAACAATGCCAGTTTGGTTCAGATTAATGATGACAGTGAGAATTCAGGTGAAATAATTTACAAAAGATATACGAAACCTGTAAAGCGGTATGATTTTACCTATTGGTCTTCTCCTGTTGAAGGGCAGACATTAAAAAAGCTTTCGCCAACTACTTTAGCGGATAAATATTATAGTTACAACCCTAATACAGGTTGGGTGATTCATTATAATGGAAATAAGATTATGGAGCCGGGAGAAGGTTATATTATCCGCGCACCTCAAACTTTTAGTATTACCGCTGCGACCATTGATTATAATCCTAAGTTTGAAGGGCCGCCAAATAATGGAGAAATTACTAAAACTTTAGAAGGGAATAAAGTGTATCTTCTCGGAAATCCCTATCCGTCAGCCATTGATGCCGATGCGTTTTTGAATCTAAATTCGGATTTAGAGCTTGATGCAGAGGACAGAGTTTTAGAAGGAACACTTTATTTTTGGACGCATAATTCGCCACCAAGTGACAATGTTGGTACTTTTCCGGGGAATGACCCTGCAATTTACAATTATACAAGTAGTGATTATGCTGCCTATAATCGTACCGGAGGTGTAGCAACCCATGCGGCTGTTGTAGATGATGATGAAAATGATCCAAATGATAATAATAATTTAAGTGAACCGACAGGGAAAATAGCCTCTGGACAGGGCTTTTTTGCGCCCACAACTAAGGGAGGAGAAATTGTTTTTAATAATAGTATGCGACTTATTGATGATGTGGTGATTGACAATTCGCAGTTTTTTAAATTGGCAACTACTGCAAAATCAGCTAAAGCATTAGAGAAAAACCGACTTTGGCTGAATTTATCCAATGCTCAGGGCGCTTTTAAGCAGACTTTAATTGGTTATGTGACTGGCGCGACTAACGGATATGAAGGAAGTTTTGATGGTGTAAGTTATGACGGAAATCAGTATGTAGATTTTTATACTGTTAACCAAGGGGCAAATTTTTCTATTCAGGGAAGAGCTTTGCCTTTTCAGAAAAAAGATAGCATTGTTTTAGGTTATAAAACGGCTATTGTGGGTGAATTTCAAATTAGTATCGACCATGCTGATGGGAAGTTGGCTTCGCAAAAAGTATTTTTAGAAGATAAAATGCTGAATGTATGGCACGATTTGAAAGAACCTTACGTTTTTACCACTGAAAAAGGAATTTTTAACGACCGTTTTCTATTGTTTTATCAGGATAAAAATGCGGTGGAAGAAGATACAGTTGATACGGAAGTTGCGGGAGTAGTGATTGCTGTAAAAGACAAAACGATTACCATTAATAGTGCTGATTCATTAATAAATACCGTTGCTGTTTATGATTTTTCAGGACGCTTAGTTTATTCTAATTCTGTTATTAATGCTAATAGTACAGCAGTTAGGAATTTGTTTGTCAATCATGCGGCTTTAATTGTGCAGCTTGAATTAGAAAATGGTAAAAAAGTAAACCGGAAAATAATTTATTAAAGAAAAAAATCCATTAGAAATACCTAATGGATTTTTTTGTTGTTATTATTTTTCTTTGACAGAAGCTTCAATATTTCGTTCAATTACGTGTCCCGGGCGTGACCATTTTGGTTTTTCGCCTAAGGAAGCAAATTGAGAATCTTCGGCTTCAACTGTTTTTGGCTGAGAGATTTTTGTAAATGGTTTTTGTGGATTTAAACCAAGCATTTCAAACATTTTCATGTCTTCATTAACATCCGGATTTGGAGTAGTTAAAAGTTTGTCTCCTGCAAAAATCGAATTGGCGCCGGCAAAGAAACACATCGCCTGACCTTCACGACTCATATTTGTTCTTCCTGCTGAAAGACGTACCTGAGTTTCCGGCATCACGATACGGGTAGTAGCCACCATACGAATCATTTCCCAGATTTCTACTGGTTTTTCTTCTTCTAACGGTGTCCCTTCCACGGCAACTAAGGCATTGATTGGCACAGATTCCGGTTGCGGATTTAAGGTAGAAAGAGCCACTAACATTCCAGCGCGGTCTTCAATACTTTCTCCCATTCCGATGATTCCTCCGCTACAAACCGTAACATTGGTTTTACGAACGTTTTCAATAGTTTCCAAGCGATCTTCAAATCCTCTCGTTGAAATCACTTCTTTATAATATTCTTCAGAAGTATCTAGGTTGTGGTTGTAGGCGTACAATCCGGCTTCGGCTAAGCGTTGCGCTTGGTTTTCAGTAAGCATACCTAAAGTACAGCACACTTCCATGTCTAGTTTGTTAATAGTACGCACCATTTCTAAAACCTGATCAAATTCAGGTCCGTCTTTAACGTTTCTCCAGGCTGCTCCCATACATACACGGGAAGAACCACTTTCTTTAGCACGCAAAGCCTGCGCTTTTACCTGACTTACCGACATTAAATCATTTCCTTCAACCTTAGTGTGGTAACGTGCTGCCTGAGGGCAATACCCACAATCTTCCGGACAACCTCCTGTTTTGATAGATAATAAAGTAGAAACCTGAACCACATTTGGATCGTGGTGTTCTCTATGAATTGAAGCTGCTTCAAAAAGCAAATCCATCATAGGTTTATTATATATAGCGATAATTTCTTCTTTTGTCCAATTGTGTTTTGTAATACTCATTGTACTGTTTTTTTTGATGGCTCAAAAGTAGTCAAATTGTTCAAAATGACAATACAATCGCTTTAAAAAGGATGGATTAGAAAGAAGTTGATTTTTTAATCAGTTGAAAATCGATTGTTCCAATACAGCATTAGCATTAAGGTTACAATTACCGATGAGGCAAGTCCTTCAAACAATAATGAAATGGAGTACATGTCAATAGACGGATTTCCGCCAAAAAGGAAGGTTTCTGATAATGACTGTACAAAGGCATCGCCACCCTGTAAATAGCTGTAAATGACCAGTGCGATGATGCTCAAAAAAACACTAACTACGGAGGTGTATAGTGCTGATACGGCATTTGAAACAAATTTTTTCTTTCCTTCGATGAGGTTCATCTGAATGGTTCGGTTAACTCCGTAAAAAACAAAAATAATGTTTAAAAATCGTAAATAAAATAAATGTGCTAAGCCTAATGCTTCCATGAGTAAAAAGTAAATAGCAATGGCAATGAAGATGATAAATCCGTTAGTGATTTCTTTAGGTGGTTTCATTTTGGCAGGATTAAGATTAATGGTTTAATTTTAAAAAAAAATGGTTGGTTTTAGAGATGCTGTACTTTGTTTTTTCTAGTCTGAAGGATATTTCTTTTTCCAAAATAACATCAGTGAGAAAGTAACAATTACCGCCGATACAATTCCTTCAAAAAGTAAAGAAATGTTATAGGTCATTACGGAAGGGCTTCCTACGAATAATAATGTATCCGATAAGGTTTTAATGTAGTCGTCTCCTCCTTTGGCGTAGATATAGGCAACTAAGCCTGAAATACTTAAAAATACACCAAATAATGCAGTTAGTAATGCCGAAATGGCGTTGTCTGCAAAATTAGTTTTGCCTGCTGCAAAATTAGATTTCAGGGTTTTGTTTACACCATAATAAACAAAAACAATGTTGAATAATCGCAAGAAGTAAACATTAGAAAGGTGAAGCGCCTCCATCAACAAAAAGTAAAGAGCAATACCTATAAAAATAATAACTCCATTGTAAAATTCTTTTGAGAGTTTCATACGCTTAATTTTTTAGGGTTAAAAAATAATAGTTTGATAAACAGGGTATTGTCTATCAAATTTACGTAAAATACAGGAGTTATTGTAAAAAAAGTAGTTGTTTTTTATTAATTCTAAAGATTTTCCAGGTAAGAAAGGGTCTGAATTTTGTCTTTCTCAATTTGTGCTTTTAATAAATCTACAGAATCAAATTTTTCTTCGCCACGAATGCGTTTCAGGATAGAAACACTGACTTGTTGGTTGTATAAATCGGCGTTAAAATTTAAATAATGAATTTCTACCGACAGTTTTTCACCACCCACGGTAGGATTGAGTCCGATATTCATCATTCCAAAAACTTTTTCACCGTTGAGTTGACTACTCACAATATAAACACCTTTTTGAGGAATTAGTTTGTAATCTTCCTCAATGTTGAGGTTGGCTGTGGGAAAACCAATCGTTCGTCCCAGTTGTTTGCCTTTGATAACCGTTCCGGTCAGGAAATAATCGTAACCCAGATACTTGTTGGCCAGATACATATTGCCTTCCTGAATAGCATTTCTGATTTTAGTCGAACTTACCGAAATATCGTTGATTTCCTGTGCAGAAATTTGTTCGACTTCAAAGCCGTATTTTTCGCCAAATTCAATCAGATTGTGAATATCGGCGGTGCGGTTTCTTCCAAAACGATGGTCGTAGCCAATAATAATTTTGTGAATTTTAAATTGATCAACCAATACTTTTTTTACAAAATCTTCGGCTGTCAGTCTGGAAAAACTCTCGTCAAAAGGATGGATTACCAGATTTTGAATTCCTAATTGTTCCAGAAGATTGATTTTTTCAGTAATCGTATTGAGTAATTTGATTTCTGAACGTTCCTGTAAAATCATTCTTGGATGCGGAAAAAAAGTCAACACCAGACTTTCGTATTTTTCGTCAAGGGTGTTTTGAATTACTTTTTCAAGTATTTTTTTATGTCCAATATGAACTCCGTCAAAAGTGCCTAAGGTCAGGATAGTTTTTTTAGGAGAACTGAAATCTTTTATAGAATGAAAAATCTTCAAAGCAATTATTTTATAGTAGTGCAAATTTAGACTATCTGAATTAAATTTAAGCGCAAGCCGATTCTATTTTTTTGTCGGTTTTTAGATGATTCATACAAAAGTTTGTGTGTGTTGAATTAATGAATTGATTTTCTAGGGTTAATTCCTAATTTGTTGAATATATTTTGGTGGAAATGCTTTATTTTTGAAATGTAAAAAATAAACTGGTCATGAGGATAAATAGTCTGTTTGTAATTCTTTTGTTGTGTTTTTCAGTGGTTCGTGCTCAGGATAAAGAACCTTGGAAGCGAATGGATTCTTCAAAGGCTCAGGTTTCGGAAAAATTGCTAAGTGGAAAGGGAATTTCAAAGGCAGTTTTGTTTCAATTGAATGAGGAAGTTTTGCAAACAAGGCTGAAACCAATTCAGGACAAAAAGCAATCAGTGGCTCGTTTAGAGATTACTATTCCTAATGCGAATGGTGTTTTAGAACGGTTTTCAGTGCGTGAAGATTCTAATTTTGATCCCGAATTGCAGGCTAAATATCCCGAGATTCGCTCTTATTCCGGCGTTGGACTTACCGATGCTACTGCAGTGGTCAATTTCAGTATGTCTCCGTTGGGAATTCAAACGATGATTACCCGAAAAAACAGTCAGGTAGAATTTATTGAAAAAGATGCTGAATCGGCCAATTTATATGTCGTTTATAATTCTAAAAGTAAGTTAAAAGAGCGTTTTCTTTTTAGTTGTACTACGGCTGATGCAGTCAATTTAAGTCAAAAAATTAGCAGTCAGAGTGCTAAAATAGTATCCAGTGATAAAAAGTTCCGAACCCTGCGTTTGGCTTTGTCTTGTACGGGTGAATATGCGGAATATTTTGGAGGAACTGTAGATGGAGCTTTGGCGGGGATGAATGCTACGATGACCAGAGTAAATGGAATTTATAATCGGGATTTGGCGGTAAAATTAATTTTGATTGCTAATAATAGTCAGATTGTTTATACCAATGCTGTTACTGATCCTTATGATGACGCTGAAGCAGGTGTGGGGACTTCTACAGTTGAAGGAACTTGGGGAATGCAGTTGCAGAATAATTTGACTTCTGTAATTGGAAATGCTAATTATGATATTGGGCATTTGTTTGGTGCTTCCGGAGGTGGTGGAAATGCGGGTTGTATTGGTTGTGTGTGTGATGCGGGAAAAGGAAGTGGTTATACATCGCCATCTAGTGATAAGCCGGAGGGAGATACTTTTGATATTGATTTTGTAGCTCACGAAATGGGACATCAATTAGGTGCCAATCATACGTTTTCTTATGATATTGAAGGAACGGTGGCGAGTGTAGAGCCGGGAAGTGGTTCTACGATTATGGGTTATGCCGGAATTACAACCGATTATGACGTAGAGCAGCATTCGGATGATTATTTTTCTTTTATCAGTATTGCTCAAATTCAAGATAAGCTGGCAACCAAAAGTTGTCCTGTGGTAACTACAATTAGTACGGCTGCACCCACAGTGAATGCCGGAGCAGATTATACGATTCCTAAAGGAACTGCCTTTGTGTTGAAAGGAACAGGAGGTGCTTCGGAAGCAGTGACTTATACATGGGAAGAAAATGATCCGGCTACTTCGGCCAGTGGCGATTTAAGTTTGGCTGTAAGTACTAAAACGAACGGGCCGCTTTTTCGATCGCTTCCCCCAGAGAGTAGTGCTGTTCGATATATGCCAGGCTTTGATAATGTTTTGGCGGGAAGATTGAGAGGGAAATGGGAGTCGGTCTCGGACGTGAGTAGAACTTTACATTTTGTTTTAACGGCTAGAGATAATGGAGCGGAAGGTTTGGCTCAAACCTTATCAGACGAAATGGTCGTAACAGTAAATGCAAATGCCGGACCTTTCGAAATTACCTCTCAAAATATTGATGATTTAAGTTGGTTTCAAGGAACAGAACAAACGATTACATGGAATGTTAATGGAGCAAATGTTTTGCCGGGAGCTGCGAAGGTAAATATTAAACTTTCGACTGATAATGGAGAAACCTTTCCGGTTACTTTGGCTTCAGCGGTGGATAATGACGGTTCGGAGAAAATAACTGTTCCAAATGTATCTTCGCAACTTTGCAGAATATTAATCGAGCCTGTTGATAATATTTTTTATGCAGTTAATAGCAAAACTTTTGCAATAGGTTATACAGTGACATCTGATTGTCAAACGTATGCTTTGCCTGAGACGCCTTTGTCTATCCCGGAACAAGCAAATTTCAGGACTAAAACCATTACGGTTCCGGCTACTACGGCTTTAATCTCGGATGTGAATTTTAATATTGATTTTTCACATGATTATTTTTCGGATGTACAGATGGAATTGGTAAGTCCTCAGGGAACTGTTGTTAAGTTGTTTTATAACAGTTGCGGGACTGGTAGTGGAAGTTTGTTGTTAAAGTATGATGATGCCGGAGCTGATTTGTCCTGTGGAAATGCAGCTTTGCAAACGGTTAAAGCTTTAGGGGTTTTGAGTGATTTTAATGGGGAGAATCCTCAGGGGAACTGGACTTTGCGTTACAGAGATATTTATTTGACGGATACCGGAACTATTAATTCGGCTTCAGTTGAAATATGTACACAGAGCTTTACTTTAGTTCCTTATGAAGATATAAGTAAGGAGATAATAGTGAGTTCGGAAAAATATGACGGGAATTTCAATGTAAAATACATTAGTACTTCTGCTAATGATATTGATATTTTTGTTTTTGATCTTTCAGGGACAAAAGTTTTTGAACAACGATACGCCAATACGGGAGGTTTTGACAAGAATATAGAGTTGTCGGATTATTTGCAATCGGGGATTTACTTTGTTGTTTTAAAAGACGGAAGTGTAGAAAAAAGGGCTAAAATTATTATTAAGTAATAGTTGTTAAAATAAAAATGGCAGGAAAATTATCCTGCCATTTTTATTTTCCATTGAAAGTTGTCATCGTGTTTTCCAAGCCTGCTGTTCCAAAAGATTTAATGGCTTCAGAGGCGATTTCTAAACGTTCCGGAAGCGCATTGTTTTCGGCATCGTTCCATTCGCCAAGGACATAATCTACTTGCTTTCCTTTTTTGAATTCGTCGCTGATTCCAAAACGGAAACGCGTATATTGATTGCTGTTTAATACCAGATTGATGTTTTTTAATCCGTTGTGGCCGCCATCGCTTCCTTTGGGTTTGATGCGGATAGTTCCAAAAGGTAAATTCAAATCGTCAGTTATTACAAATAGATTTTCTAAAGGAATTTTCTCTTTTTCCATCCAATATTGAACTGCTTTTCCGCTAAGGTTCATGTAGGTGTTAGGTTTTAATAGAAAAAAGCTTCTTCCTTTAAATTTGTATTCTGCTAATGAGCCTAATTTTACGGTTTGGAAATCGAGGTTTTCTTTTTTGGCTAAATAATCTAATACTTTAAATCCGATATTGTGACGGGTATTTACATATTCGGCTCCAATGTTACCAAGTCCTACAATTAGAAATTTCTTCATATAATCTGTGTTCTCCTCTGTTTTTGATTTTGTAAAGAGGTTATTCAACCAATTTTTCATGTTGCAAAAATAAGTATAAATTTCAATTACAGCGGTCAATGTCAATTTCAATAATCAACTTAATGTATGTGGTATGGTTTGTTTTTTGCATTACAATTGCAATTGATTTTTGTTATTGACATTTGTTTCAAAAAAAAAGCACCAATCTTTCGATTGATGCTTTTGGTGTATGATTGAAAAAAAATTATTTTTTCTTTCCTTTTGCTGGTGCTTTTGCTGCTTTTGCTGCTTCTTGAGCTGCTTTCATAGCCGCACGAGACATCTTCACCTGACAGATTACTGTGTTGTCCGGGTGCATGATTTTGAAGTTTTCAGAAGGAACTTTAGTGATATAAAGTTTGTTACCCATTTCAAGTGGAGTAATATCAGCAACAACATAATCTGGAAGATTTGCTGGTAAAGCTTTTACTTTTAATTTACGGTTTGTGATACGTAAATCTCCACCTGCCATAACTCCTTTAGAGTTACCAGTGATTTTTACAGGAACTTCTACAGTTACTTCTTTGTTGTCGAATAATTGGAAGAAGTCAATGTGTAAAATTTTGTCAGATACCGGGTGAACCTGGATATCTTGTAAAATAGCATTGAAAGACTTACCGTTTCCAAGGTCAATCACAACTGTGTGAGCGTTTGGAGTGTAAACCAAGTTTTTGAATGCTTTTTCTTCTGCTGAAAAATGAACTGGTTGATCTCCTCCGTATAACACGCAAGGAACCGCTCCAGCATTACGTAAGGCTTTAGTAGCAACTTTGCCCACGCTTTCTCTTTCTGATCCTTTAATTGTAATCGATTTCATTTTAAATATTTATAGTTATTAATACTCTTTTTTTTGAGCACTATATTTTAGTGCTTTTTATAGTGAGATTGCTTTGTTCTGATAGCTATCGGAACTCGCAATGACTACATGATAAACTTTCCGCTGATGGAATTGTTGTTTTGTACCATGTGCATTACTTCTGCAAAAAGTGGAGCGCAACTTACCACTTTAATTTTCTTAGATTCTCTCTTTAATGGAATAGAATCGGTAACGATTAATTCGCTTAATTTTGACTCTTCAATTCTTTCGTATGCTGATCCGGAAAGAATTGCGTGAGTACAGATGGCTCTAACACTTAAAGCTCCTCTCTCAATCATTAAATCGGCAGCTTTTGCTAAAGTTCCTCCGGTATCAATCATGTCGTCTACTAAGATAACGTTGCGTCCTTTAACTTCACCAATCAATTCCATGGTGTCAATAACGTTAGCTTGTTTTCTTTGTTTGTAACAAATAACAACGTCAGATTCTAAGAATTTAGAGTAAGCATAAGCTCTTTTAGAACCACCCATATCAGGAGAAGCAATAGTTAGGTTTTCTAACTTTAAGCTTTCTACATAAGGAAGGAATATTGTTGATGCAAAAAGATGATCAACTGGTTTTTCAAAGAATCCTTGGATTTGATCAGCGTGTAAATCCATAGTCATAATCCTTGTTGCTCCGGCTGCTTCTAGCATTTTAGCAATCAATTTTGCTCCAATTGGAACTCTTGGTTTGTCTTTTCTGTCTTGTCTGGCCCAACCAAAGTAAGGCATAACAGCAGTAATGTGTCTTGCTGAAGCACGTTTTGCAGCGTCAATCATCAATAACAACTCCATTAAATTCTCTGAATCAGGGAATGTAGAGCAAATTAGAAAAACACGTAAACCTCTGATTGATTCTTCAAATGATGGTTGGAATTCGCCATCACTATAATGGGATAAAGAAACCTTCCCTAGCGGAATTCCGTATGCTTCGGAAATTTTTTCAGCTAGATAGACACTTTTTGAACAAGCAAAAATTTTAGCTTCTGGTTCTCTTTGTGACATTTAATTTGTTTTTTATTCCGTTGTGCTCGATACAATCCCGTTTTACTTTGTTTAAAAGTTTAGAATGTATATAAGTACCTCGGATGGAGTGTGTTAGTATATGTTGTTTTATCGAGCTGCAAAATTAGAAAATTAATTTGACTGTGAAAGTAAAATTTTCAGAAAATTTATTAGAAACTTTAATAATATTTTTTACATTTGCACCGTCTTAAGGAAATGAAATCTTAAACAGAGTGAAGTTTTCTTAAATACCAATGAATAATTTATTATTCACGTCCTGAGCCCAGGTGGCGGAATTGGTAGACGCGCTGGTCTCAAACACCAGTTCTTAGGAGTACCGGTTCGATCCCGGTCCTGGGTACAAAAGCCTCTTCTTTCGAAGAGGCTTTTTTTGTTTTTAGACTTTTCTTCTTTTTTGTTTAAAACAATAAAAAGGTTGTTGAAAACTTGAATAATTATGGTTTTTTGGCAGTTTTTATCAAATTACCCCTTTTATTGTGCGGTTATACCCCCTCTTGTCTTTTGTGGGCTTATCTAAATTTGTAATTCAGATTTTGTTGTTTCTTATAATCAGAGTTGTTAGTTCTGGTGTCATAAATAAATTAGATGTGCCGGGGGAATTAGATTTAAGTTTTGTGGAAAAACATTTCTGAATTAATAATTAAACTACAAAAGATTTATATGAAGAGTATTGTTGCTGCGTTTGCTTTATTTTTAAGTATGCAAATTAATTTTGCCCAAATTAATGAATGGGAAAATCCTCAGATTTTAGACAGAGGAAAAGAATCCGGGAGAAGTTCTTTTTTGTTGTTTGGGAATGAAGCAGAGTTAAAAACAGGAAATCCAAAACAATCTTCTTTGTATCAAAATTTGAATGGAAATTGGAAGTTTAATATTGTAAAAAATCCAACACAAAGACCGCTGGATTTTTATGCCGAAAATTTGAACGATAGTCAGTGGGAAAATATTAAAGTGCCTTCAAACTGGGAAATTCAGGGTTTTGATATTCCTATTTATACTAATATTACGTATCCGTTTCCTAAAAATCCACCTTTTATAGGAGGAGATTATAATCCGGTGGCAACATACAGACGCACTTTTACTGTTGCTGATTCCTGGAATGATAAAGAAATTATACTTCATTTTGCTTCGATTTCCGGTTATGCAAGAGTTTATTTGAACGGAAAAGAAGTGGGTATGACCAAAGCTTCTAAAACTCCGGCAGAATTTAATGTTACTTCTTTTTTAAAGAAAGGAGAAAATTTAATTGCTGTACAGGTTTTTCGCTGGCATGATGGAAGTTATTTAGAAGATCAGGATTTTTGGCGATTAAGCGGAATCGAGCGAGATGTGTATTTACAGGCGATGCCTAAGACTACTATTTGGGATTATACGGTACAAAGTGAATTGGATTCTCAATATCAAAATGGAATTTTTAATTTGGATGTGGTATTAAAGTCATTTGCGAATACTAAAATTAAAAATCCGATTGTCAAAGTTGATTTGTTTGATAATGAAGGAAAGCTTGTTTTTTCAGAAAGTAAAAAAGCAACGGTAAAAGACACGAAAATCAGTTTTGCAAAAACTATTGAAAAGGTAAAACAATGGAATGCCGAAAAGCCAATTTTATACCGTTATACGATTTCGTTATTAGATAATAAAGGCAAAATGTTAGAGGCTCTTTCTCAAAAAACGGGTTTTAGAAAGGTCGAAATTAAAAATGCTCAGTTATTAGTAAATGGTAAAGCGGTTTTGGTAAAAGGAGTGAATATCCATGAGCATGATGATGTGAATGGGCATGTGCCTAACAAAGAATTGATGTTAAAAGATCTTCAACTTATGAAAACGCATAATATCAATGCTATCAGAATGTGTCATTATCCACACGATACAGAATTTTATGATTTATGTGATGAATATGGTTTTTATGTAGTAGATGAAGCAAATATTGAAACACACGGGATGGGAGCCGAATGGCAAAATTGGTTTGATCAGAAAAAACATCCTGCTTATTTGCCGGAATGGGCTTCGGCACATTTGGATCGTATCAAAAGAATGTTTGCAGTCGATAAAAATCACCCGTCAATAATCATTTGGTCTTTAGGAAATGAATGTGGTAATGGCCCCGTTTTTTATGAAGCTTACGATTGGTTGAAAAAAAATGATACAACCCGAATGGTTCAGTTTGAGCAGGCGGGTGAGAATAAGAATACCGATATTGTTTGTCCGATGTATCCGGGAATTAAAAGTATGAAAGACTATGCTGCTGCGGAGAAAAGCCGTCCATACATCATGTGTGAATACTCGCATGCGATGGGGAATAGCAACGGAAATTTTCAGGAGTATTGGGATATTATTGGGAGTAGCAAACACATGCAAGGCGGTTTTATTTGGGATTGGGTCGATCAGGGATTAAAAACTCAAAATGAAAAAGGAATTACTTTTTGGGCTTACGGTGGCGACTTAGGCGGAGCAAAATTACAAAACGATGAGAATTTTTGTGCTAACGGCTTGGTTTCGGCTAACAGAATTCCGCATCCGGGATTGTCAGAGGTGAAAAAGGTGTATCAAAACATCCAATTTCAATTGGAAAATGGAAAGCAATTAGTTGTAAGCAATCATTTTAATTTCACGAATCTTGCTGATTATAATTTTAAATGGGAATTGATTAAAAATGGATTAAAGATTCAGTCCGGAGAGTTTACGCTAGATGTTAATCCGGAAGAAAGCAAAAAAGTAAATCTTGATTTTAGTTTGCCAGATACCCATTCGGAGTATTATTTAAATGTATTTGCTTTTTCTAAAAACGATTCGCCTTTGGTAACCAAAGGGCATGAGTTTGCCAGAGAACAATTTAAAATAGGAAATGGAAATTATTTTGAAAAAGAGACAACGGTAGCCGCAAAATCGAAATTAAAGTATGTAGTGAAAAATAATCTGCTGACATTTGAAACAGACAAAATTTTCGGAGCGTTTGATTTGAAAAAAGGAGCGTTTGTAAAATATGCTTTAAAGGATACTGATAATACTGTGGTTTCTAGTTTTCCAAGTCCTTATTTCTGGCGAGCGCCAACCGATAATGATTTTGGGAATGGAATGCAAAATAAGTTGGTTATTTGGAAAGAGGCTTCTCAAGAACCAAAAGTTTTAAGCGTTGTTTTGGGTAAAAAATCAGTGGATAGATTGTCTATTAAGGTGGTTTCTCAATTAGTTGAAGCCGATGTTCCTTATACTGTAAATTATGTGATTCAAAATAACGGAGCTGTTAAAATAACGGCTTCTGTAGATATGACAGGAAAGGATTTGCCGGAATTACCACGTTTTGGGATGCGTTTAAAATTAAATGGAGCATATGATAATTTGACTTATTATGGAAGAGGACCTTGGGAAAATTATTCCGACAGAAATTCGGCTTCATTTGTTGGAACTTATTCAGATAAAGTGATTAATCAATTTACCAGAACTTATATTCGTCCTCAGGAGTCAGGTTATAAGACGGATGTTCGTTGGTTAACTTTAAAAAATGTTAACGGGCAAGGTCTGAAAATAGAAGGGGACCAACCGCTTGGTTTTAGTGCTTTGAATGTTTCTACAGAAGATTTAGATCCGGGGAAACATAAAAATCAGCGTCATCCTTCGGATTTAGATTTAGATTCCAAAGAAGCAGTTTACTTGCATTTGGATTATAAGCAAAGAGGAGTAGGAGGTGATGATAGTTGGGGAGCTTTGCCGCATGAGCAGTATCGCTTACTGGATAAAAAATATAGTTATTCTTATATTATTTCGTTGGAAGAATAAGTTAATTGTTTTTTGGTGTGTTTTTTAGGGAACCTATGATGTTTTTTCATAGGTTTTTCTAATTTTAGAAATTTAAGCTTGTTTTTTTTGTGATGAAAAGAGATTAGTGAAAGAGTTGGATTAAAAAGAAATGTAATTAACCTTAATGCTATATTGTGTTTTGAGAAATATCCTGTTTGTTTTATTGCTTTTAGTAGTTTTTCCAGTCAAGGCACAAGTTGTTGGCGGAATAGCGGTTTCCGGATATCATCAGGAAAAATATGATATTGATTATATTGGGATTGAAAACGGATTGGCTAATAATGCGGTTACTTCCGTTTATAAAGACAAACGTGGGTTAATGTGGTTTGGTACTTATGATGGAATTAGTCGTTTTGATGGTTATGATTTTTTAAATTTTAGAAATGAGCCTAATGACTCCAATTCGCTTATAAATAATCGGGTTGTAAGTATTTGCGGAACCCAAAATGAGATTTGGATAGGAACTAAGCAGGGAATAAGTGTTTATAGTTATTTAACGAATAGTTTCAGTACCCGATATTGCGAAAATCCTAAAACGACTAAAAGAGAATTAATTGATGTTGCGATTAATCAGATAAAAGATTATAAATCCAGAATTTATATTGCGACAGCAGGTAAAGGCTTGATGCATTGTTTAGGAAAAGGTGGGAAAATTGATCGGATTCCTCTTTATACTGAAGGTAAATTAATATGGGAATACCATGTGCAAGGTTTTGATTTTGATCGTTCCGGAAAAATGTGGTGTTTTGTTCAGGGTACGGGTTTGGTTATGATGGCTCCTGATGCTAATAAATTAACGCCTGTTTTTTCGGGAGTTTTAAGTGGAACTACAGTTTTTTATGATGGTTTTTCGAATATTTGGGTGGCTATTGATGGTGGTTTATTAAAGTATAATACAGTCGATAGAACGCATAAGTTTTATTATAATCCGGAAATTCAGTTTCCTATTTCGGCTTTCATGTATAAACCGGATGCAAAGGAACTTTGGATAGCAACGAATGGGAATGGTGTGGTGAAATATAATTTTACTTCAGATACTTTTTCGTCGTTGAGTTCCAGTTTGAATGCCGAAAAATTAAACAGTAATGCGATTTCGTCATTGTGTCTGGATTCTGAAAACCGGGTTTGGATAGGAACTTTAAGGGGAGGTGTTAATAAAATAGAGAGTGCAAAAAGTCCTTTTCTTACAATTTCCAGAAATGACAAACTAAGCAATACCCTGCCGAGCGATTTTATTTTATCGTTATGTGAACAAGATAATGATCATATTTGGATTGGAACAGATGGAGGTGGGGCCAGTTTATGGGATAGGAAAAATAATGTGTTTACTAATTATTCTTATAACGCTTCTAACCCTAATTCATTAGCGAATAATTTTGTAGCTTCAATTGTAAAAACAGATAAAGGAACCTGGTTTGGTTCGTATGGAGGAGGGGTATGTCTTTTTAATTCGCAAAATCGTACTTTTAAAAGATATCAGCTTTTTAATCTTACTTATAATATTGTTCAAAAGAATATTTGGGTTTTATTTCGTAGTCGGGGAGCCGTTTTGTGGGCTGCTTCACCAGATGAAGAAGGATTGTATCGGTATAATGAAGTGCTTGATCAGTTTGATTATGTCGATGCTAAAATTAGCGGGATTATTTCGATGTCCGAAGATCAACAGGGGAATCTTTGGTTGGGAACTTTTACACAACTGATTCGGCTTAATCCCAAGACTTTGACTAAGAAGGTTGTTGATGTAAAATATCCGGTTCGTTCCATTGTTTCCGTTTCTGCTTCCCAAATGATTGTAGGGACTGAAGGAGGAGGTTTGATGTTGTTTAATCCTAAAACTTTTCAATCTGATTTTTTGACCCAAAAGAATGGAGTTCCTAATAATTCGATTCTAAATATAGTTCCGGAGAACAAACACACTTATTGGTGTAGTACCTACAATGGTATTTTTGTTTACAATGCGACCAACAAAAAAATTACGAGTTATCATGATGCCGATGGTTTGCAAAGCAATCAGTTTAATTACAATGCTGCTTTAAAATTATCTTCAAGAGAAATTGTTTTTGGCGGAATTAAAGGTTTTAATATTATTAATACAAAAACCAACAGCCAGATTCATGCTTTTCCAAAACTGATTGTTACCTCCATCAAAGTGAATAATAAGATATATCATCAATCCGGATTAAGCGTTTTTGGAATTAATCAGTTAAAATTGCCTTATGATGAGTCGATGTTGAATATCGATTACGCTGCTTTAGAATACAGTTTGCCTGAAAAAATATCGTATGCCTATTTTTTGGAAGGTTGGGATTCACAATGGCATTATGTGGATAATATTCGAAGTGCTAATTATTCGAGATTAACCGAAGGAGAGTATGTTTTGAAAATTAAATCAACGAATGCCGAAGGAATTTGGAATGCAAAAACGATTTCTTTGCCTATTACAATATTGCCACCTTGGTACCGAAGTACTTGGGCTTATTTGTTTTATGTGTTAGTTGTTGCGGGAGTTATTTATCTCATAGATAAATATCAAAGAAAACAGGCGCAGTTAAAGTATGAAGTACAGCTTTCGCAAAATTTAGCCAGACAGGAAAAAGAATTAAACGAAAAGAAACTTACTTTTTTCACAAATATTTCTCATGAATTCCGTTCGCCATTGACAATGATTATCAATCCGTTGAAAGATATTATTTATGGCAATGAACCAAAAATTGATCCCGGAGCAATTGAGATGGTTTATAGTAATTCCCGAAGATTACTGAGTTTAGTAGATCAATTATTGCTTTTTAGAAAAACCGAAACGGAAACAGGGAAACTTAAAATTGCTAAGGTTGATATTGTTGAATTATGTAAAGAAGTGTTCAATTGTTTTGTGCATCATGCTAAGACTAAAAAGATAGCGTATAGTTTTAGTTTTTCTGAAGAAAACCTTTTTGTTTACATCGATAGAGAAAAAATAGAAATGGCATTGTTTAATTTAATTTCTAATGCCTTAAAGTTTACTGAGAAAGAAAATGGCGCTGTGGCAGTTAATATTCGAACTGTTGAGAACAAAATTAGTATTAGTGTTGTAGATAATGGTGAAGGGGTTTCGAATGAAGATAAGGAGAAAATTTTCAATCTGTTTTATCAATCCAATAAGAATATTAAAAACAAGCGCAAAGGATTTGGAATTGGACTTTATTTAGTAAAACAATTTATCAATCAGCATCATGGTGATGTTCATTGTTATGATAATGCAGGAGGAGGAACTGTTTTTGAAATGCGGTTATTGTTAGGGAAAGAGCATTTTGGAGAAGTTGAAATAAGAGAAGATTTAAATGGCAGAACATCGTTTTTAGAAGAAGCCTTAGAAGATAATGTAATTCGGGAGCAGCTTCCGGAAGTTATAGAAGAAGTTGAAATTGGCGGTGATTTGGTTAAAAATGTAAAAAGTATTTTGGTTGTTGATGATAATCCTGAGATACGAAATTACCTGAAACGTATTCTTGCTCCTAAATATAGGGTAACTGCTGCCGAAAGTGCGGAAATGGCATTAAGTATTATTAGAAAAGTTCAACCGGATTTAATTGTTTCAGATGTAGTAATGGCTGAAATGAGTGGAGTCGCTTTTTGTAAGCATATTAAGGAAGATGATGAGTTAAAACATATTCCGATAATATTGCTTACCGGAGGAACTTCGGAAGAGGTGAAGCTGAAGGGAGCCGAAGTAGGAGCAGATGATTATATAACGAAACCATTTGATAATGAGTATCTGTTAGCCCGAATTAACGGAATTCTTACCCGTCGGGACAGTGAGCAAAATTATCTTTTGAATTCGGTGACAAAAAATGTTGCAAGTCCGAAGTTGTCGGATGAAGATAAAGTGCTGATAGATAAAATTGTAGAAGTTATTGATGCTAATTTGGATGTAGAAAATTTTAATGTTCAAGATTTAGCTGTTGAATTAGGAATGAGTCATTCTTTGGTGTATAAAAAAATTAAAAAAATTACCGGAAAATCTGTTTCTGAATTTACCCGAAATGTGCGATTGCGTAAAGTGGCTACGCTGTTAATTACAACCGATTTGCAGATTAATCAGGCGGCTTCGATGGCTGGTTTTGGAGATATAAAGTATTTTAGAAAACAATTTCAACAGTTTTATGATATGAATCCATCCGATTTTCGAAAAAAATATCAGAATGTGAAGGATCATAAATATCTATTGAATGAAAGTTTCTGGAAATCTACAACTTAAGTAATTTATAAAATTTTAAAAATGAGAAAATATTTCATTAAAGTTCTTTTGGTAATTCTTGGTCTATCCGGGCAATATTTGTTTTCGCAGTCTAAAAAGATAGAAAAAGATGCTCCTGAAAAAGTTCGTAAATTTTTTGTGTCTTCATTAGTGAAAATTGGAGATCCTGTTTTGGTGGCTTTGAGTAATAATCAGTTAAGACAGCAAATGCCGGTAGAAAGATCACCCGGGGCTTGGGACGATAGAAAACATGTGACTTATTTAGAAGCTTTTGGGCGCTTGTTGTCGGGAATGGCACCTTGGCTAGAGCTTGGTCCGGATGAAACTCCTGAAGGGAAATTAAGAACAAAATACATTGTTTTGGCTCAAAAATGTATTCATAATGCGACCAATCCTGCTTCTCCCGATTTTATGAATTTTGTTAAAGATAAACAGCCTTTAGTAGATGCTGCTTTTTTTGCTCAGGCTTTACTTCGTGCACCCAAACAACTTTGGGAACCGCTAGATAAAGTAACTAAAGAAAATGTAATCAAGGCATTGAAGTCTTCCAGGGTAATAGAGCCTTATCATTCTAATTGGTTGCTTTTTGCCAGTATGGTTGAAACAGCAATAGCAAAATTTGATAAAGAAGAAGATCAAAAACGATTGAGTTACGGTTTAGAAGAGCATAAAAAATGGTATTTAGGCGACGGTACTTATGGTGATGGACCTGATTTTCACTGGGATTACTACAATAGTTTTGTGATTCATCCAATGCAGCTGGATATTTATAAAACATTAGTTGAAAAAGAGGCTGCTTATAAAGACACCTATCTAAAAGAGCTAAATAGAGCAAAACGTTATGCCGCTATTCAGGAGCGATTGATTTCAGCTGATGGAACTTATCCGCCAATTGGAAGATCATTAGCCTATCGTTTCGGAGCTTTTCAGTTGTTGTCTCAAATTGCACTTTGGAAAGAATTGCCTAAAGAAATTACACCTGCACAGGTTCGTTCGGCTTTATATGCTATGATTTATCGTCAGATAAATGCTCCGGAAACTTTTGATAAGAAGGGTTGGCTTCAAATAGGCTTGTTTGGACATCAGCCTAATATTGGGGAAGGCTATATCTCAACCGGAAGTTTGTATTTGTGTTCGGAAGCTTTTTTGGTTTTGGGTTTGCCAACTACTGATTCCTTTTGGACAGATGACTACCAACCTTGGACCCAAAAGAAAATTTGGTCAGGGATAAGTATTCCAATCGATCATGCCTCTAAATAATTAACACTAAACTAAATAAATTATAATGATGAATTTAAAGAACTCATTTTTCATAACATTAATGGCGATATTTTTGCTGACGGCTAGTTGCAAAAGTGGTGCTGTGCAACAGAAAACTGCCATAAAAGAAACTAAAAAAGAAGTGATTGCGATTATTGATAAAGTAAACGGTCATTGGCAAAATAATCACCCGGATTTAGGGAATGCGTTTTGGAATGTGGCGGCTTATCATACCGGGAATATGGAAGCCTATAAAGTAACCAAAAACAAAAAATACTTGGATTATTCTTTGGCTTGGGCTGAAAAGAATCAATGGATGGGTGCTAAATCGACTAATAAAGCAGAGTGGAAGTACAATTATGGAGAAAATGATAAACATGTGTTGTTTGGCGATTGGCAAATTTGTTTTCAAACTTATATTGATTTATACAATTTCACCGGAAAAAAGGATGCTTCTAAAATTGCCCGCGCGCGCGAAGTAATGGAATATCAGATGAGTACTGCGGCCAACGATTATTGGTGGTGGGTAGATGGCTTGTATATGGTAATGCCGGTGATGACGAAGTTGTATAAAGTAACCGGAAACGAATTGTATTTGGAGAAATTGCATGAGTATTTGACTTATGCTAATTCTATTATGTATGATGATGAGGCGAAGTTGTATTTCAGAGATGCAAAGTATATTTATCCAAAACATAAAAGTGCGAATGGGAAGAAGGATTTTTGGGCACGAGGAGACGGATGGATTTTTGCGGCTTATGCTAAAATTATTCCCGATTTGCCAAAAAACGCAAAACATAGAGAGGAATATATTAACCGATTTAAAGCTATGGCTAAATCTTTAGCCGCTGCCCAACAAAAAGAGGGTTATTGGACCCGAAGTATTTTAGATCCGGAACATGCGCCAGGACCGGAAACCAGTGGAACAGCCTTTTTTACTTACGGCTATTTGTGGGGAATTAACAATGGAATTTTAGATAAAATGACTTATTTGCCTGTGGTTGAAAAATCATGGAATTATTTAACACACTTTGCGCTTCAGGAAAATGGAGCTTTGGGTTATGTGCAGCCTATTGGCGAAAAAGCCATTCCGGGTCAAGTAGTCGATAAAAATTCTACGGCTGATTTTGGAGTTGGTGCTTTTTTATTAGCAGCATCAGAGATGTATCGTTTTGTGAAATAAAGTTTATGATTTGAAAATTATCATTTTATCTACTGTTTTTAATAATCAACTCTATTGAGTTTAGATTGTTTTAAATTTTAAAAAATACATTTTTATGAATAGAAAATTAATCTTAGTAATTATATTTTGTTTTTTTGATATTTTTCAAATGATATCTCATGAGAAAACGGTGCTTAGTAACGTCGAAAAATACAAACAATTTGGTTTGGTATGGGGACTTCTAAAGTACCATCATTCTGAAGTAAGCAAAGGAAATTACAATTGGGACGAAATTTTCGTTGAAAATGTTGACAAGCTAGAAGGAGTACAGACACAAACAAATCTTGATTCTTTTTTATTAAATTTTGTTGTATCAGTCGAAGAAAGCAAAATAAAGACTGATACTAATATGGATAATGTATTCACAAAAAATTTTGATTATAAGTGGATAGAACAGTATTCGGGCAATAAAGAACTTTATATCAAGTTAAAAAAATTAGAAAACAATACAAGTATAGGTAGCTATTACACTTCAAAAAGTGGAATCCCGACTTTCGAAAATGAGAAAGGATTTAAAGCATTTGACTATAAAATAAAAAGTCATAGGCTATTAGAGTTATTCAGTTTTTGGAACGTCATCCAATATTATTATGTAAATAAATATTTGATGGACAAAAACTGGTTTAGTCAGTTAGAATATTTTGTGGATGATTTTTCAAACGCCAAGACAAATCTTGAGTACGAGCTGGCAAAAACTAAATTAATTGTATCTCTAAATGATTCTCATTCCTATTATTTTGCCAAACCGGTTTCAGATTCTCTATTAAAATTTAAGCCGCCATTTGAAATCAAGATTGTCAATGACACTTTAGTAATTACTGGCATATTAAATAAATTAGGAAAAAAAGATGATTTGAAATTAGGGGATTTGATAGTGGAAGTTAATGGTATGGACATTAAATCATTTCAGAAGCAAAAGATAGGGGCAAAGTTTTCTTCTTCAAATGATTCTTATTTAAAAAAGTGGGCCAACAGATGGCTAATGCGAAATACCAAAGATAGTATTAAGGTGAAAATAAAAAGAGAAAATTATATCACGACAAAATATATTCATCTTTATAAAACATTTACTGACAAGGACTATTCCTCTTTACCATTTTTCCAAATTGAAAAGGAATGGCAACTTATTGATGATAATATTGGCTATATAAATTTAAAAACAATTTCTAAAGAAGATATTACAAAAGCTTTTGAAGCATTTTCTAACACAAATGGAATTATAATAGATTTAAGAAATTATCCTAAAAATATTTCAGGAGATGATATTACAAAATACACTTATCCAGATAGGGAAGAATTTATTAAGGTTCTATCGCCATTAGGAAATAGACCTTCATTGGCAAGCTTTAGTAAGCCTTCAATTAGTATTATCATAGATCCTTTTAAAAGTGGTGGTAAAAACTCAAAATACTATAATAAAAAGATTGTTTTATTAGTAGATCATACCACTCAAAGTAAGGCTGAGTATATTGGAATGGCTATTCAAGCATCTCCTACTTGTATAACTGTAGGTGAAAACACAGCTGGTTCTGTAATGAATATTGCCATTTTTAAACTACCTGATGGGACAGAATTTCGATTCACTACTATGGGGGCATTTTATCCAGATGGAACAGGAGTTCAAAGAAAAGGATTGAAAATAGATCACTATGTTAAAGAAACCACTTCAAATTTCACTGAGGATCAATATATTCTTAAAGGGATTGAATTAATAAAAAAATAAGAATATTTAGTGTAATTAATTTGTAACTTAATTTATGAAAAAGTGATTGCTTGATAAAAATTCTACGGCTGATTTTGGAGTTGGTGCTTTTTTATTAGCCGCTTCTGAGATGTGCAGATTTGTAAATTAATTGAATTAGCTTTTTAGAACCAAAAAAATCGGTCTCGCTTTATTTGAAGTGAGATCGATTTTTTTATTAGTTGGTTTTGGAGTTTTTTTGTTTCTTGTTGAAGAAGCTTATTAATTATTTATAATATTTTTTTTGTATTAATTTTTTGATAGGTATGTAAAAATAGGTCTGTTTTATTCGTTTATTACTGATTTGTCCCTGTTTTAATCTTGAAATTCCCCCCTTTTGTTTTTAGCTGTTCCAATAGATTTGTAATGTGAATTATTTGTTAATACCGAATAAGAATTTCTTAAAGAAAATTTAAATAAAACTTTAAGCTTATTTTTTATTGAATATTACGACAGTTTGCAAACTAACAAATTATTAATTAACCAAAAATTACAACCAAACATGACAAATTTTATCAGGATTGGAAAATTTCCTAATCGAGTATCAAGATTTGATTTGAGAAAAAAGCTGACGTTGTTTTGTGTTTTAGCTTCTTTATCTCAGGTACAGGCATACACAATTGATTATGGAAATGGAAATGAAATTCAAACGGTACAACAACAAAAAAGTATTAGCGGTCAGGTTAATGACGAAAACGGGATGCCTCTTCCCGGAGCTACAGTATTGATAAAAGGAACTAAGATAAGTACAGTGACCGATTTTGATGGTAGGTTTACTTTGAAGGTAGAATCAAATTCTGTTTTGTCCATTTCTTTTATAGGTTATCAAACAATGGAAGTCGCTGTAAAAGATAAAAGTACAATTAATGTTAAATTACAAAATGATGCCGCTTCATTAGAAGAGGTTGTGGTAGTGGGTTACGGAAAAATGAAGAAAACCGATTTAACAGGCTCGGTAGTTCAGGTGAAACCGGATAATTTGGCCAATCAAAATCCGCAAACAGTTCAGGATGTCCTGAGAGGAGTTCCTGGACTACAAGTAGGATATTCTTCTGATGCGAAAGGAGGAGGATCTTTACAGGTTCGTGGTCAAACATCGGTGTATACAGGTGGAGGACATAATTCCCCCTTAATTATTTTGGATGGGATGCAGTTTTATGGAGAACTTTCTGAAATTAATCCTCAGGATATTGGTCAAATCGATATTTTAAAAGATGCTTCAGCTACTGCCGTTTATGGATCTAAGGCTGCGGCAGGAGTTATCATTATTACAACTAAAAAAGGAAAATCAGGTAAGACTCTTATTAGTGTTACTTCTAATATTACGGCAAACACTAAAAGTGCTTATCGGGATGTGTATTCACCAGAAGGCTATAATAAATACCGTGAAGATTGGGAGACTGCTAAAACGTATGGTGTTAATTCTGCAACAGGTCAATATGAAGCTTATGTTGCCGCTCAGGCAGGTCAAGTGGGGTATTTTTCTAATCCGAATGATTTGAGTAAATATGGAATTACTCAGGAACAATGGTTAGCTTATCAGCCAACATCTCAAACTCAGGGTAAAAGTTTAGCTGAAGTTTGGGGACTTCGTTTAGGTATTCAAAATGGACTGTTGTTAGATAATTTTGTTGCAGGAAAAACTCATGATTGGTATGATAGTACGTTTAGAACCGGTATTAATCGTGATTATAATGTAAATATTTCTGGGGCAAGTGATAAGGTAAATTACTATATGTCTTTAGGATATTTAGATGCAGAAGGGGCTATAAAAGGGAATGATTATTCGGCAGTTCGTGCTAATATGAAACTTAATGGTAAAGTTACTGATTGGCTTGAATTTGGTGGGAATGTCAATTTTCAGGATCGTACTGATGGTGATATTAGCGTAGGTACCGGTACGAATTATTGGGACGCCAATATGATGCGTAATAGTCCTTATTCAGTTTTTAAAGATGAAAACGGTAATTATGAAAGACAGCCAATGGGTTCCACAATTGGAGGTTATAATTATTATTATGATCGTCAATTTCAGGAATTAGAACGTGGTTATACTATTTTCAATACCATTTTTAATGCTAAAGTAAGTTTGCCATTGGGAGTAACCTATTCTTTCAACATTTCGCCACGTTATCAGTTTTATCATAACCGTTTTTTTCAATCAGCCGGAAATGTTGGTTTGAATCCAGCTAATATTGGAGTAGATAGGGATAATGGTAAAAATTTTGATTGGAATATGAATAATAACATTACTTGGGATTATACATTTAATAAAAAACATCATGTTATAGCTACTTTTGTGCAGGAGGTTGAGGAACGTCGTTCCTGGTTTGATGAAATAAATGCCCGTAATATTCAACCTTCAGATGCATTGGGATTCCATAATACATCTAATGCAACTCTTGCTAATAGTTCGTTTTCAACTTCTGATACCCATCAAACAGCAGATGCTTTAATGGCAAGATTGTTTTATTCTTTTGATAATCGTTATATGATTACCGGTACAGTTCGTCGTGATGGATATTCAGCTTTTGGGGCTTCTAATCCCTATGCTACTTTTCCTTCTGTGGCCGTAGCTTGGAATTTTACTAAAGAAAATTGGTTCAAATGGGGAGCAATGAGTAGTGGGAAATTACGTTTGTCATGGGGTAAAAATGGAAATAGATCATTAGCTGATCCTTATATTTCTTTAGCTAATTTAGGCTCAGGAACAGGAGCAACAATGGGATATGTTGATTCTTCAGGGAATATAGTTGATGTTAAATATTTAGCAATAGATAGATTAGCAAATCCTAATTTACAATGGGAGAAAACAACATCGAATAATATTGGATTAGATTTTGGATTCTTAAATGATAGAATAACAGGAGCTATTGACATATATAAGTCAGCTACTCATGATATGATTATGAGTCAACGTTTACCTGGTTTTTCAGGTTTTGGATCTATAGCTACCAATCTTGGAGAAGTTGAGAATAAAGGTTTGGAGTTGAGCATTAGTTCAACTAATATTAATCAACCAAATTTTGAATGGCGTACAACAGCTGCGTTTTCATACAATAAAAATAAAATAAAAAAATTGTACGGAAATATGGAAGCTATATTGGATGAAGAAGGGAATGTTATTGGACAAAAAGAATCAGATGATAAAAGTAACGGGTGGTTTATAGGTAAATCTATTTCTGAAATTTGGGATTATCAGGTTATTGGAATTTGGCAAAAAGATGAAGCTGCAGAAGCTGCTGTTTATGGGCAACGTCCTGGTGACCCGAAAGTAGCTAATAATTATACAGCTGATGATGTGAATGGCAAACCTACTTATAATGATAAAGATAAAGTTTTCTTAGGTCAGACTGCTCCTCCTATTAACTGGTCATTAAGAAATGAATTCAAGATTTATAAAAATTGGGATGTAGCTATTAATATGTATTCTTACATGGGACACAAATCATTGGATGGGAATTATATGAATAATTATAATTCAGGAAGTTTATATACCAATAATTATAATCCATTTGTAAATCCTTATTGGACAATTGATAATCCGACTAATGATTGGGCGCGTTTGGATGCCAGAGGGCCAGCTGGGGCTGGAACTAACAAATTGTATAACCGAAGTTTTATTCGTTTAGATCAAATTTCTATAGCCTATACATTTCCTAAAGAGTTTACAGATCGTTTAAAAATGAAAACTGTAAAAATTTATGGTTCTATTCGTAATGTAGCCACTTGGTCAGCTGATAAGAACTGGAAGTATTTTGGAGATCCCGAAACAGGAGGTTTAGCTACGCGAATGTTTAATTTAGGTTTTAACTTAACGCTTTAATAATTTATCGTCATGAATCAATATATAAAAAATAAAATAACGAAACTAGTTCCTTTGGTTGTTTTGGGAACTTTGTTAACTTCATGTTCCAAAGATTTTTTGGAACCCGATCCACTTTCTTTTTATGAACCAGGAACCACTTTCTCTACGGAGTCTGGTTTACAAGCTACTTTAGCTATTGCAGACAGAGCTTTAAGAGGGAATTATATTCACTATAATTATGCAAATAATAGTGTCCCAATTGGCACAGAGTATGTTTTTTCTGATATGGCTAAATATGGAAAAACGGATGCCAGTACAACAGCTGCAGATTATGCGAATATTATTGTTCCTACTGGTTCTTTTGCTACAGGAACCAATGACGGAATTTATTTAGGTTATTATTGGGATGAAGGCTATAATGGAATTAAATATGCTAATACTGTATTAACATATATAGATAAAGTTCAGAATTTGTCAGAAGCAGTTAAGAATAAGTATATAGGACAAGCTTATTTTCATAGGGCTTACCGTTATTTAAATCTGGTATATCAGTTTGGAGATATTCCTTTAATTACTAAAATTTTATCAGTTCCAAAGCAAAATTATTATTCTACTAAAAAGGAGGCTATCATTGAAATGATAACAGCCGACATGGAAAAAGCGGTAGAATGGGTTCCGGAACAATCAGCATTACCATATTATGGATTGGTTAATAAGGGGGCATGTCGTCAGTTGTTAATCAAATGCTATTTAGCATCTGGTAGATTTGCAGAAGCCGAGGCGCAAGCGGATATCTTAATTAATCAATCAGGTTATTCATTGATGCAGAATTCTTTTGGAACTTTTGATCCGGGAGGTAAACCTGAGACATGGCCTATTACCAGAAATGTAATTTGGGATTTACATAGACCTCAAAATAAAGTTATTGCTGCTAATAAAGAGGCTATTATGATTATGCCTAATAGCGGAGCGCAGTCGTTTTTAGGCTTTGCTTCAATGCGTATTTTTGGACCGCTTTGGGCTTCAGGGAATCTAAGAACTCCGGATGGTAAACAGGCAGGTTTGCGTATTGCTTCTAATAATGCTAATTACAATCCGTTGTATGATTATAATAAGGCATTTGGACGAGGTATTGCTACCATTAGTGCTTCTTATTATTCACAAGTTCCTATGTGGGTAGTAAATGGTGTTGAAGATAAGCAGGATTTGAGACATAACAGTACCGTGGGGAATTGGGTAAATATGGAAAATTTAAAATATAATGATAAGTCGTCTACTTATTTTGGTCAAAATTTTAGAATAAAAGAAGGGACAACCTTGTTAGCAAAAGACACCATTCGCGATTATTTTGATTTTCCTTTGTATAAAATTTATTTGCATGATGTTGTACAGGAAGCGAATCCAAGTTCGACTGATTTTCAGGGTGCTACTACCGGAAGTGTAGCTCATATGTATTTGTACCGTTTGGCTGAAACGTATTTATTACGTGCTGAAGCACGTTTTTATCAAGGGAATGTTGTAGGGGCTACTCAGGATGTAAATGTGATTCGTCAAAGAGCTGGTGCTTCTCAATTGTATAGTACTGTGACTATTGGTGATATTTGTGCTGAAAGAGGGAGAGAACTCTATCTGGAAGAATGGAGAAATGTGGAGTTAAAGCGAGTTTCTCACTGTTTAGCTATAAGTGGGAAACCTGATGAATGGGGGAATACCTATAGTTTAAGTAATTGGGATAAACAAGCGGGGACTGATAATGCAGGAGGTAGTTACTGGTGGCAACGAATAGTGCACTATACACTTTATAACAAATATCCTAATGGGATTGTGGTGCCTAATGGTACAAAAAAATATACAATGGACAAACGTAATGCGTTTTGGCCTATTCCTAATAGCGCTATAACAGCAAATATTAAAGGGAAATTAAGTCAAAACTTTGGTTATGATGGTTATGATGCGAATGTTAAAGTTTGGGAAAACTGGGAAGATGCTGTTGCTGATGAAGATAAAACAGAATAATAATTTCACCCTACCAGTTGATGTACAACTATTGTTTTAATTTTAAATTTTACTTAATCGATTAAAAAAATAACAAAAAAATAAAATCGATAAGGTATATAAGTCTATTAAACAATAGTGTTGATTACAAAATTGTTCTTCTTTTTAGTTATAAAAATAAAATAGAAGAGAGGACTTCGTTTCAGAATACATAAGTTAATAATTTTTTGTAGGGATTAAATGAGAAGAAAGCACATTTGTGTTTTCTTCTCTATTCTTGCGCCTATATATTACATGAATGAAGAGAGAAAAGTTTTATGTTGTTGTTTTTGAGTGTTTTATTGTGGTATGTAATACTTTGGAATTTTTTTTTGAATTGCTGGGATGTAAGCAAGCAGAAGGTTTAAAGATGAATTAAAAAAAAATATTATATGAAAAACCAATACTTTTTTATATTATTCTTATTATCAAGTGCATTTAAAATTTATGCACAAATTCCTAATTTACCAGTCAAAACAAGTCTTTCTTCGACTTTGAGCGGTACAAAAACTTTTAATGATAGTACAAATTCAGATGTTCTATTATTTCCGTTGTCTAATCCAAATGAATTTACCTTAGAGGTCAAAGCCAAAATAAATGCAGCTCAGGGAAGAGGTTTGGATGTAGAGCTAAAAAATGCTTCGGGGCTTGGAGTAAGAACATCATTAGACAAAACTACTTTTAATAATACAACCAATTTGCCTTTAATTAGTAATCTGAGTACTTCGGTTGATAACGGACAAGAACAGACCTTTAGATATGCCGTAAAAGACGGAGTAGCTCATATTTATCAGGATGGATATTATTTAACATCCAAAACACTTGATCTTGTAACGGATCCTAATGTGGGTACTCAACCAATTGTATACGGAACGGATAATTTATTGGGAAAATGGGCTGGAATTGTTGGGAATAATTCGGGAAAGCCTACTGATTATGGCTGGGCTAATACCTATACCAGTCTGCCTTGGAATACTGCTAATTCCACAAGTGGTGTCAGATATATAGATGTTACTTCGGGACATACTTATGAGTCAGATGGTACAGTTTATAAAGGGCGTATAATGTATATCCGTTGGGATGGTAGCGCCTATTCTTCATCTACTTACAGTTACCCAATAAAACTGGAAAAAGGCTTGCAGTATGAATTTTCATGGTTGTATGAATATATATCTAATGCTTCTGCTGGTGTTAAAATGAATGTTTCCATTTCAGCTGCTGCTAATGGTACGGGTGCAATAACTTCAAAAACATTTGTTACCGGTAGTGCCAATAAATTAAGAAAAGGTGATTTTACCTTTGTGTCTCAGGTAGAAGGAACTTATTATTTGACTATAACGGGTGATTATGCTCTTTTCGCTATTGCTAATCTCAAACTTAAATCAACTAATTTAATCAATAACTGGGCCGGTTTGGCCGAAAATAACGTTGGAAAACCATCCGATTATGGTTGGCTTAATTCAAGTGATCCTACTATTTTTAATACTGCCAATTCCACAAGTGGTGTGAGGTATATGGATGTAACTTCGGGACATACTTTTGAAACAGATGGGGCTATTTATTTAGGAAGATTAATGTATATAAGATGGGATAATACTACTGTTGAAAATTCAAACTATTCTTTTCCGGTACAGTTAGAAGCTTCCAGGGATTATCAGTTTTCATGGATTTATGATTACATTTCAAATGGAGCTCCTAATGATAAAATGAAAGTAACCATCACAGATGCTACGGGAGCTGTTCTTGCTTCGAAAATTTTTACTTCAGGAGCTATCAATAAACTAAGAAAAGGCGATTTGTCTTTCCAGTCTCAAAATGCAGGGACTTATTATGTTACTATAACTGGCGATAAGGCTCTTTTTGGAATAGGAGATTTAAAAGTAGCATTAGAACAAGTTTCAAAGATTGTAATTGGGAAAAATTACGCTGTTGGGGCTGTAGATATGGTCGTGAGTTCTGTGACTTATGAAAATGCTGCCTATGCTCCTGAAAAGATTACAGATTCTTCATCGCAAAGTTTAGAAGCTACAACAAACTTAAATGTTGGCGCATTGTCTAAAACAAAAATGGTTTTAAAATCATCGGCTTCATTGTATTTAAATAATGCATACAATCCGTTGATTAATTCAACGGTAGATTTGAATTCCACCGATGCCCGTGTGTATTTTGAAAATGTCAGACCATCCGAAGTTATTAGTTCGTATTTAAGCTTACTATCCATAGATGGGACTCCTGTTAGTAACAATGCGAATGTATTTGTTACAACTTATGGAAACGGAACGGTAGTTGTTCCTCATTCAGCAGATTATGAGCCTTTGGAAGTGTTTTCGGGAGAAAATTATGGTGGAGACAGCAAAACATATAAGATAGTTACTCCTTATACTAATTTGGGTTCGTTTGATAACAATATAAAATCGTTCAAGTTAAAGAAAGGCTATATGGCAACTTTTGCATCCAATTCTAACGGAACAGGTTATAGCAGGGTTTATATAGCGGAAAGTCAGGATTTGTTAGTGCCGGTTTTACCTGCTTATTTAAACGGTACGGTTTCTTTTATCAGAACGATGAGATGGAATGAGGTTACTAAAAAAGGATTGGCCGGAGGAGGTCAGGAAGCACAGGAAGCTTCTAATATTTCCTGGTATTATAATTGGAATACGGGGGGTACTACATCGCCTAATATCGAATACGTGCCTATTCGTCAAACGCTTTATTGGCCGGATTTTGGACCTGCAAATACTAAAGAAGGTTATACTCATTTTTTAGGTTACAATGAACCTGATCGTCCGGATCAGTCCAATATGACCGTTGATCAGGCTATTGGTGGTTGGCCTGGATTGATGCAATCGGGTTTACGATTAGGTTCACCGGTTACTTCTGATCCTTTTAATCCTTGGATGGCCAGTTTCATGACCGAGGCAGAAAAACGCAATTATCGTGTAGATTATGTGGTACTTCACTGTTATTGGTATAAAACGGCCACACAATGGGCAAATGATTTATTATATATTTATAATAAGTATAAAAGACCAATTTGGATTACAGAGTGGAATATAGGAGCCAATTGGACAGGAAATTCTTTTCCTGATGCGCCTACGATGCTTACCGATGCTAATGCAGCCAAACATAAAAATGATTTAGTAGCGGTATTAAATGTGTTGGAAAGTGCTGATTATGTGGAGCGTTATTCAATATATAATTGGGTACAGGATGCCCGAGCAATGTATGTAACTATTGACGATGCTTTTAAAACCAGAAACCCTAACTGGGCTACTTATGCCTGGTTGCAAACAGCACCGGTAATTTCAACATCGGCAAGTTCGTATACTGTTTTAACGCCTGCGGGTGAATATTATGCTAAAAATGCTTCTAAGAAAGCCTATACTCCAGCCAGAGAGTTTGTAAGTGTATGGAAACCTTTGGCGGAAACCTTAAGTTATAAAATGTTATCGGATTATAAAAACATTTCAATTAACTGGACTGGGATTAATCAGGATTTGGTTAATAAGTATGTTTTAGAGCGAAGATTAGAAGGGGAGGTGGATTTTTCTGTGTTTTACGATTCTGATAATTATGGTACTCTTAGCATTAATGATACAGTGCATTCTAAGGCGGAATACAGAATGAAAGTAATAGGTAAAGATAATGCCGAAACAGCTTATTCAAATGTAATTACGTTTACTCAGGCAGTTACTCCGGATGCTCCTATTGGTTTAACCGGAGAAGCAATAGCTACTTCAATTATCAATTTAAGTTGGCCGGCTGTTGACAGAGCTGAGTCTTATAACGTTATGAGAGCAACTAGTGTCGATGGAACTTATGAAGTAATTGCTCCTTATCTAACTGCAACCAGTTTTCAGGATACAGGATTGACTAAAAATACGCCATACTATTATGCTGTAACGGCTTTAAATTCCGGAGGAGAAAGCGCTAAGTCGGCTTCACTTCTTATAAATACACCGGACTTTGTTATTCCTGATAAAGTTTCAAATTTTGTTTTGGCTTCCGGTGATGCTAATGTGAAATTAGAATGGGACAAAATGTATGATGCCCAGTTTTATGTAAAACGTGCTACTTCTGAATCCGGGCCGTTTACAACTATTGGAACAGCAGATTCGGAAAATTATATTGATGGAACGGCTTTAAACGGGACTACTTATTATTATAAGATTGTTGCGTTTAATGAAAAAGGAGAAGGGGAAGAATCAGATGTAATTGTTTCAAGACCTAATTTGGGACAACATGCTTATTATGATTTTAGCGAAAATACCGGTTTAAATGCTCATGATCAGTGGGGCAATTTTGATGGAACTTTAGCTGAAACAGTAACTTGGACTAACGCTAAGGCAGGAACAGGAGTTGATTTTGATGGCTCTTCAACTTCTTATATTCAACTTAAAGATGGTATTATGGAAGGACTGAATGATTTTACTATTGCTACCTGGGTTAATACAAAAGCATTAACAAATAATACCCGAATATTCGATTTTGGCTATGATACGTCAAGTTGGATGGCTTTCATACCTTATTATGGGGGAAATAAAATCAGGTATAAAATTTCTTACGGAGGAAGTTCAGCTGAAGTGTTAGGAACTTATACCTTGCCAGTGAACCAATGGGTATATCTGGCTTTAGTTCAAAGTGGAGATATTTGTAAAATTTATGCCGATGGGGTAGAAATAGCCAGTGGTACAGTTATGCTTAAGCCTTCGGGACTTGGAAAAACCACGGCTAATTATTTGATTAAATCACAATGGCCTGCGGATCCATTTTTAAATGCTTCTTTGGATGAGTTTAAGATTTATAACAGAGCATTAAGCGTGGCAGAGATTGTTGAAAGTGCTAAAATGAGTCAAAATATTATTTTAAACTCTATTGCTCAAAAAGAAATGGGGGATGCTGATTTTTCTCCTGCCACAGCTACTTCAGGTCTTGCTGTTGTTTATAGCAGTTCTAATGAAGCAGTAGCAACTGTTGTTAATGGGCAAATTCATATTGTAAGTGCTGGTTATGCTGAGATTACTGCTTCACAAGCCGGGAACGATGTCTATGCTCAGGCAGCTACTGCTAAACAACAATTAACAGTTAATAAGAAATTTTATGTAGATGAGGATCGTGATGGTTTGGGGTCAAGTACAATAGTTTTGTTACCTCAAAATGAGGAATCAGAAGGTTATGTTTTAAACAATGATGATTGCGATGATACTAATCCAGTTCAATTAGAGGCGACGATTCCTGACGTGTATGCACTTAATGCCATTGTTGATGAGAGTAATACTATTTATGTTGGTTACGGATCACAAACTCTTAAGCTGGTAGCTACTCCTTTTGGTGGAACAGCTCCATATACTTATGCTTGGGATAACAATCAAAATACACAAAGTATATCGGTATCAGTTGCTGGGACTTATACGGTAACTGTAACGGATGCGAAAGGTTGTCAAACCACAGCTTCTATTGAGATTAATGAAGTTAATGTACAGTGTGGTAATTCAGGTGATAAAGTGATGGTTTGTCATAACGGGCAGGAAATTTGTGTGAGTTCTAGTGCGGTTCAAACACATTTAAATCATGGTGATAAGTTGGGGGCTTGTACTGTAACTTCAGCGCGCAGAAATAATAGTGCCGATAAGTCTTTAATTGCTAATGAAGATCAAAATGTAACAGTTTATCCAAATCCGGCTGTAAGTGAATTAAATATTGGTCTTAGCGAATTACATAAGGGAGCTAAATTAGAATTATATAATGTTCTGGGGGTAAAGTTGAGATCTCAGGATATGAAAAATAGTTCAGCAGCTATGTCTTTAGAAGGATTGCCTTCAGGGAATTATTTGTTAAAAATTACAAATGGAGATATAATTACAGTAAAGAATATTGTTAAAAAATAAGTCTGACAATATTTTAAAACCGACTCTTGTGAGAACTTGAGTCGGTTTTTTTTACTTAAATCAAATGAAGGATGTTGCTTTTTTGTTGTTAACAGAGCTTTATTAACTTGTAAAGTTGTGTTAAAATAGAAATATCTGTTTTGCTTTTAAAAAACATTAATATTTTTTTTGGTTTATATTGTGGTAAAAATCATGTTATTAATATAGGTATTATTGATTTTATTTAATATTTTTTTATTGAATGTAAAAAAATAATGGGTTTTTTGTTTGAAATTCCAATTCACCCCCTTGTAAATGCTAATTTACCCCCTTAGTAGAATTTGCTCTTCTGTTAGATTTGTAATGTGAATAATATGTTAATATTTGCTGAATTGGTTTTGAAAGAAGAGTAAGGGGAGTTTTATTTTAAATCTTTACTTAATAATGTTCAGCTTCATTAATTGAAATAAATAGTAGAAGCGTACGCCTTTTTTGATAAGTATAAAAAAAACATTTAACAAAATAAATCGGGGAAATAATATTTAGGATGGTTTTTAAATATTACTTAATTATAGGTAACTCCCTGTTGTTGAAAAAATATCAGGGATAGCTACGTTTTTTTAAATAAGTGTTTAAAAAACATTTATTTTTTAATTAATTATTAGAAAATTTTTCAGCATAAAATATATACTAACCTAAAATTATTAATCTATGGAATAAGTCTCTAAGAAAAACAAAAATTATCTGTAATCACTAATTGAATTAGTTAGTAGTAGATAAGAGCAATTTAACTAACCAAAAAATTAAAAACCACACATGACAAACTTTATTGGAATAAAGAAGAAGACATATTGTGTTTTAGAATTTGATTTAAAAAAGAAATTTACAGTATTATCTGTATTTCTTTCTTTGTCTCAGATTCATGCACATGTTTCTAATGTTAGTAGAAGTACAACAAAACTGGAAATAGTTCAACAACAGCAAAGAACTATAAGTGGGCAGGTAACTGATGAAAATGGGATGCCATTGCCCGGAGCAAGTGTTTTTGTAAAAGGGGAAAAGAACTCTGCTATGACAGATTTTGATGGAAAATTTACTTTAAAAATTAACGAAGGAGATAAGATACTTGTTGTTTCTTTTGTTGGTTATGAGTCAACAGAAGTTTTAATCCAAAACAAATCAGTTTTTGAAATCAATATAAAACCAAGTTCGGAAGGACTAAAAGAAGTAGTTGTTGTAGGTTTCGGAACTCAGAAAAAAGCCAGTATGGTGAGTTCTATAACTACGATTAATCCTAAAGAATTAAAAGGACCTACCAGTAACCTAACTAATATGTTAGCAGGAAGAATTGCAGGTATGGTTGCTTACCAACGAAGCGGTGAACCAGGACGTGATAATGCAAATTTCTTTATTCGTGGTTTAGGAACCTTTGGTTCCGGAGCTTCAAATCCATTGATTTTGATTGATGGTATTGAATCAAGTACTACCGATATGGCAAGATTACAGCCCGATGATATTGATAGTTTTTCAGTACTGAAAGATGCAGCAGCAGCTGCGGTTTACGGTGCTCGTGGAGCTAATGGGGTTGTGTTGATTACTACCAAAATGGGTAAAGATGGTATCACGAAATTCAATTTTAGGACAGAGACAAGAATGTCTACTAATACTAAAAATTTCAATTTTGCTGACAATATCACCTATATGAAATTAGCAAATGAAGCGGTAAGAACGCGTAATCCTTTGCTTGGAGATATATATAATCAAAACAAAATTGATCGAACAGCAGCCGGAGACGATCCGTATTTGTATCCAAGTAATAATTGGATAGATGAATTAATTAAAGATTATACTATCAATCAAGGTTACAATTTGAGTGTAAGCGGAGGTGGACAAAAAGCGAGGTATTATGTAGCGGGAACTTATAACATTGATAATGGGGTGTTAAAAGTTGATGGACTGAATAATTTCAATTCTAATATTAAATTAAGAAATTATTCTTTAAGGTCAAATGTAGACATGACATTGACACCTACTACAAAAGCAATTATTCGTCTATATGGTCAGTTTGATGATTACAACGGGCCTGTAGGAGGAGGAGCCCGTATTTTTAATTTGACTATGTGGTCTAACCCGGTTGCATTCGCTAAGGTGTATCCTTCCAGTTATTTGCCATTTATTGAACATCCTTTATTTGGAGGAGCTTTGTCAGGAGGAACTACAGGTTCAATCTTAATTAATCCATATGCCGAAATGGTTCGTGGGTATCAGGTATCTAAGGCTTCAACAGTACAGACTCAGGTTGAATTGCAACAGGATTTAAAAGCCATAACTCCCGGTCTTAGCGCTAATGCTATGGGATATGTAAGAAGGTATTCTTATTTTGATGTTGCCAGACAGTATAATCCGTTTTATTATCAGTCTTATATCAGCCCTGTAACAGGTGAACTAGAGTTAAGTGTATTAAATGATGGAGGACCTGGTTCAGTAACTACTGATCCAAATATTGTAGGAACAGAGTTTTTAGGATATGCACAGGGTAATAAAAATTTAGATTCCCGTATTTATCTTCAAACAACGATTAATTATAATAGGACTTTCAATGAAAAACATGCAGTAACAGGGATGTTGACAAATTTGTTGTCAAGTTATGAGCAAGGTAATGCAGGTTCTGTAGAGGGGTCTTTGCCGGCTAGAAATCAAGGGGTTTCAGGGCGTTTTACTTATGGTTTTGATAATAGATACTTAGCCGAGTTTAATTTTGGTTACAATGGATCGGAACGTTTTGCTCAAGGAAATCGTTATGGTTTCTTCCCTTCATTCGGTTTAGCTTATAATATTTCTAATGAGAAATTTTGGGAACCAATTAAGGATGTAGTTACCAATTTTAAAATTCGTACTACTTATGGTTTAGTAGGTAACGACCAGATTGGTGATGTGAATCAACGTTTCTTTTATTTGTCAAATGTAACTATCGGAGACGGTAACTATGGTGCTGCTTTTGGGGAACAATACGGCTATTATAAACCAGGAGTTTATGTTGGGCGTTATGCCAATAATAGTATAGGTTGGGAAGAATCGAAGCAAATCAATTTAGGTTTGGATTTAGAATTATATAACTCTTTAAAGTTTGTAGTAGATATTTATAAACAAAATCGTTCTAATATTCTTCAAACAAGAAGTTATGTGGGTGCAACGATGGGATTGACAGCAGTTCCGGTTGCTAATTTTGGTGAAGTTGAAAGTAAAGGTTTAGATATGTCAGTTACTTACAATAAACAATTCAATAACAATTGGTACACACAATTAAGAGGGAATTTTACTTATGCAACAAATAAACTTTTAGTTTATGACGAGATTAAATATCCTGAAGAAATGGCTTATCGTTCCAGAATAGGTCAAAATTTTAATCAAACCTATGGATATATTGCTGAGCGTTTATTTGTAGATCAAAATGAGGTGGATAATTCACCAGTTCAATTTGGAGATTATTCAGGAGGAGATATTAAATATCGTGATGTTAATGGAGATGGTCAAATTACAGCTGCAGATATGGTACCTATTGGGAACCCAACTACTCCGGAAATTGTCTATGGGTTTGGAGGAACAGTAGGTTATAAAAAATTTGATTTTAGTATTTTCTTTCAGGGAGTAGCTCGTACATCTTTCTTTATAAATCCTGAAAACATAGCTCCATTTGTATTAAATGGTTCTTATCAAAATAATTTGTTAGATGTTGTAGCTAAAGATCACTGGTCTGAAGACAATAGAGATTTATATGCTTTCTGGCCAAGGTTGAGTAATACTTTTGTTGAGAATAATAATCAGGTGTCAACCTGGTGGATGCGAAATGGTGCTTTTTTAAGATTAAAATCAATCGAATTTGGATATAATGCTCCGGATGAATTTATCTCTAAAATAGGGGTTAAGGGATTAAGATTTTATTTCAGTGGAAATAACCTTGCTGTTTGGAGCAAGTTTAAATTATGGGATCCAGAGATGGGCGGTAGTGGTTTAGGATACCCAATCCAATCTGTTTATAATTTGGGACTAAAAGTTGATTTTTAAAAAGAAAGAAGTATGAAAACTAAAAATAGTATAGTAAATAAAAGTTTCCAGAAACTTCAAAAAGTTTTTGGAGTATCAATGGTAGTGCTTTGTTCCTTAGGATTAGAATCTTGTGATAATAGTTTTTTGGATGTAGTTCCGGATAATGTTAGTACATTGGAAAATGCTTTTAAGTTAAGAAATGAAGCTGAGAAGTATTTGTTTACCTGTTATGCTTATATTCCAAAAAATGGAGATGGGGTATATAACATAGGTATGTTAGCAGGAGATGAAACCTGGGTTTCCGCTAATCGTGCATCTGTTACCAGTTATGCATTTAATATTGCAACGGGCACCCAAAGAAAAGCTGATCCTTATATGAATGCCTGGGAAGGTCGTTATCAGGCTGCTGGTCCTTCAGACCGTTATCCGCTTTATGATGGTATCAGGCATTGTAACGTTTTTCTTGAAAATGTTGAAGACAGAACTAAAGTGCCCGATCTTTCAGAAGGAGAACGTTTAAGATGGTTAGCCGAAGCTAAATTTCTAAAAGCTTATTACCATTATTATTTGATGCGTATGTACGGACCAATTCCTGTTATTCGTGTAAACCTTCCTGTTGACGCATCAAACGATCAAATTCAGGTAGCAAGAGAGCCTATTGATTCAACAGTTGATTATTTAGTGAGTTTGCTGGATGAGGCTGCGGTTGGATTGCCTCCTCTAATCACAGATACTCAAAATGAGTTGGGTAGAATTACAAGACCAGCAGCTTTAGGTATAAAAGCCGAACTGTTATTAATGGCTGCAAGTCCGTTGTTTAATGGGAATGCTGATATGGCAGGGCTTACTGCTAAAGACGGGACACCCTTGTTCAATCTTGTGTATGATGCTACTAAATGGAAAAGAGCCTCTGATGCTGCTAAGGAAGCTATTGATGTAGCAGAAGCTAATGGACATAAAATATTCTATAAGAATGACGTTGGGTTTACTATTTCTCAAACTGCAAAAACAAAACTTGATATTACTCAGGCAGTAACGGAACGTTGGAATGATGAGCTGATATGGGCAAACCCTAATAGCCGTACTTATGAATTGCAACGTCTTTGTATGATGCCTTTAGCCAGTACCGTTAATCATTCTCAGGCAAGAAAAATATTTTCGCCTACTTTAGAGTCTGCAATGAATTTTTATACTAAAAACGGAGTGCCTATAGAGGAAGATAAAACCTTAACGTTTGGTGATATTACTGAGTTAAAAGAGGCAACTGCTGCCGATAAATTTAATATTAAAGAAGGCTACCGTACTTCTGTTATAAACTTTAACAGAGAGCCTCGTTTTTATGCCGATTTAGGTTTTGATGGTGCTATTTTCTATAAATCATCCAGTGGTTCTGATGAAACTAAAGAGGTTATACGAGCTAAATATCAGGATTATGCGGGTAGTTCAGATGCTTTTGATTTTAATGTAACGGGTTATTATATTAAAAAACTTATTAATTGGGAACAAACCTTTGGAGGCGGAACAATGTATAAAGATTATGCCTGGCCTGAATTGCGTTTAGCGGATTTGTATTTAATGTATGCCGAAGCACTTAATGAAGCCGAAGGAACTGCTGCAACAACTGAGATATTGAAATATGTGGATGCTATTCGTGCCCGTGCCGGACTAAATGGTGTTGTTGATTCCTGGACTAATTTTTCTAATAATCCGGCTAAATATACTACCAAAGATGGTTTGCGTGAAATTATTCACAGAGAGCGTAGTATTGAAATGGCTTTCGAAGGAAAGAATTACTGGGATATAAGGCGTTGGAAAACAGCAACTCAGGAATTTAATGAGCCTGTAAAAGGTTGGAATGTTTTTGGTGTTACAGAGGCTAGTTATTATCAAATAGTAACTTTAAGTCAACAACGTTTTGTTGCTCCCAGAGATTATTTTTGGCCTATAGACGAAACAACACTTATTCAAAATCCTAATCTGGTTCAAAATCCGGGTTGGTAATAACTATAAAAAAAGAAAATTATGAAACGAATTATAAAATCATCCATAAGGATTCTTGTTTTGTCTCTAATTATAATCTTTGTGTCTTGTGCAGAAGATCAGGGGCCTCAGCCTTTAGAGCATAATTCGAATCCTCCGGCTGAAGTAACTAATGTTGCAGTACAGAATTTGCCGGGAAAAGCAAAACTGACCTATACTTTGCCGTCAGACGACGATTTGTTGTATGTAGTTGCCCGATATACTTTAGAAAATGGAACTCCGATGGAAGTAAAAGCTTCCTATTATACTAACTCATTGCTTTTAGAAGGTTTTGCGGGACAATCTACAACTGAGGTTAAAATTTATGCGGTTAACAGAAGTGAAACAGAATCTAAACCGGTTGTTGTAACAGTAGCACCAACCAAAGCACCTATTTTTGATGTTTATGATTCATTAATTGCACAGCCTGATTTTGGAGGAATTCGTATTACTGCTGATAATCCTACCAAAGAAGAAATAGGTATTTTAGTGATGCAAAAAAATATTCAGGGCGATTGGGTACCTCTTCGTACTAGTATCTATACATCAGTAGATGAAGTAAAACAAAGTTTAAGAGGTTTTGAGTCAGTTGATCAGGAATTTGCAATTGTGGTTAGAGACCGTTGGTTGAATTATACCGATACTTTAGTTACTACTATTAAGCCACTTTTTGAGCAGTTAATGCCTAAATCAGGTTATGTTGGAGTCAAGCTGGCTAATGATGCAAAAACAATAAATAATGCTTATCCAATTTCCAACTTATTCGATGGTCAGTTTCTGGAATATTGGGGTTCTTATTTCACCGATAGAACTATTGATGTTGGCAATCATTTAGTGACTTTTGATGTTGGAAAAACAACTAAATTAAGTCGTTTGAGAATTTGGAATTTTTCTGAGCCTATTAACGGTCAAAGAATGTATTACTATTTAGGGGCTATGAAAAAATTTAGAATATGGGGCAGTAATACCTTAAATGATGGTACACTTGATAGCAATTGGACTTTAATGGGCGAATATGAAATTAAAAAACCTTCCGGCTTACCTTATGGGCAGGAAAATAACGACGATCTTTTAGCCGCTAAAGATGGTGCCGATTATGAAATTGCTTTAGACAAGCCTGCTGTTCGTTATCTTAGAATAGAATGTTTAGAGAACTGGATTGGTGGTAAATTTATGGCTGTTTCAGAGGTACATGTATATGGTAATCCTAATTTTTAATATTAAATAAAAAACAATGAAAAATTTAAGGAATATTTTAGTAACAGCTTTTGCTACAGCTTTAATTGTGCTAATACACTCATGTGCCAGTAATGCAGATGATTATTTGAAATTTACAGAAGGTGGAGCCATCTCCTATACGGGTAAAATAGATTCATTAAAGATTTTCTCGGGTAGAGACAGAATAAAAATTGAAGGACTTATTATTTCGGATCCTAAGGTTTCTCAGTTGAGGGTTTATTGGAATGCTAAAAAGGATTCAGTTGTAATACCGATAAATAGAACTTCAGGAATCGATGAGGTTTCTTCTGTTATTGAAAGTTTGCCGGAGAACATCTATAATTTTGATGTAAAGACTTTTGATGCTAAAGGTAATGGTTCCGTTTCTCAGTATATTACTGCTCAGACATATGGAACACGATATCAGGCAAGTTTAACTGACAGAAAGATTGTTAGCAGTAGTTTATCCAGTGATTTGTCTCTTACGATTAATTTTGCTTCAATGGATTTAACTACGGGGGCTTTTGCTACTGAGATTGTTTATACTGATGGATCAAATTTAGAACATACAGTGACTGTTCCTGTTGATCAAACCCAGTTAGTGATACCAAATTATAAAATTGGAACTCAGTTTAGTCAACGTTCATTATTTCTGCCAACTCTAACAGCAATTGATACATTTTATACTGAATTTGTTTCTAAATACCCACAGGTTATTGATCTTAGTTATATGATTAAAAACAATACACGTCCATTTTTAACTTCATCGACAGATGGTGGTAGATGGGGTATTTTAGCTGATTGGACTACCAATGCAGCGTGTAAAAATCACAATGGTTATGGCGGCTGGGACGGCGGCTGTTGTGGTAACCCTCCTGGTACAATTAATCTTGAGTCTGGCTGGGGAGCTCCTAATATTACTAATGGGAAGATTTATCAAACAGTAACTTTAGAACCGGGAACCTATGTTTTTAAAACCGATCTTTTGGCAGGAGGAAGCGGTCTTAATAGTGGTTGGTCAACTTCTGATTATGTTTATATAACGGCTACTTCAGGTACAAGTTTAGCCGATTCTGAAGGCGGAGCTCTAGAAACTAATGCTGCTACTTTAGGCTTTAAGAAGATAGTAAATACTATGTCACCAGACGCAGCCGAGTTTACCTTTGTTGTAAATCAAACTCAGCAAGTTTCTTTGGGTATTTCGTTGACTCAGGGTCAGGAGAGATATGGACATTTTTTATCTGTTCGGTTGTATAAAAAAAATAACTAATTAATTTAGTTGTGTAGGCTTATAAAAATAGTGCGATAGTTTAAAGCTATCGCGCTATTTTTTTGTTTTTTATGAGTAAATTATATAAGAACCTTTCATTTTACTAAGTTATATTAATTTACCCCTTCTTTATTGTTATAATTACCCCCTCCTGACGCTGGCTGTTATTTTAGATTTGTAATTGGATTGAAATTAATAGTGTTCAATATGAAATTTAATTTTTTGGTTTTAGGGGTTGTTTCCATTGTGGTATTTGGTTTTGTTACAAAGTCTGAGAGAACTTTTGCTGAAAAGGAGTACAAGTTGGTTTGGAGTGATGAGTTTTCGGTTGATGGTGTTCCGGATGAAAAAAACTGGAGTTATGAAACTGGTTTTGTACGCAATCATGAAAAACAATGGTATCAAAAAGAAAATGCTTATTGCAAAAACGGTTTTTTGATTATTGAAGCTAAAAAGGAACACAAAGTCAATCCTAATTTTATTTCTAAAAATCATCCGGATTGGACTAAAAAAAGAGATTCCATAAAAGTAACTTCTTCCTGTTTAATTACCAGGGATAAACATTCCTGGCAATATGGTCGGTTTGAAATGCGGGCTAAAATACCCGTTGCCAAAGGGATGTGGCCGGCATTCTGGACTTTGGGAGTAAAGGGAAATTGGCCGGAAAATGGAGAGATTGATATTATGGAATATTACAGAGGAAAAATTTTAGCCAATGTAGCCTGGAAGTCGGATAAAAAAGACACACAGTGGGATAGTACAAGTCATTTGCTGAGTGATTTTAAAAAAGTCAATTGGGCTAACGAATTCCATGTTTGGAGAATGGATTGGGACGCCAATTCAATCAATTTGTATGTTGATAATCAATTGCTTAATGAAACATCGGTTACAGGAACGATGCAAGGAAAAAATCATAAAGTTTTTCCTTTTAAACAACCACATTATTTATTGCTGAATTTGGCTGTGGGCGGAGATCAGGGCGGGAGTTTTTCTAGAGCCAGTTTCCCGTCAAAATATGTTGTCGATTATGTAAGAGTTTATCAAAAGAAATAATAAGATGAAATTAAGTTATACAATAGCACTCTTTTTTAGTCTAATTACGACAGCAGTTTTTAGTCAGTATAACGCTTTCGTTCCCGGAAAAGGATGGAAAGATACCGATGGAATGCCTATTAATGCTCATGGTGGCGGAATAGTATTTATGCACGGAGTTTATTATTGGTATGGAGAGTTTAAAACTGCCGGAAGAGGAGGGAATACAGCCTTGAAAGGAGTAAGTTGTTATTCTTCCAAAGATTTATACAATTGGAATAATGAAGGTATTGTTTTAAAAGTTGAAGAAAATCCTAATTCTGAAATTACTAAAGGCTGTGTCATTGAACGCCCAAAGGTTGTTTACAATAAAAAAACGGGCAAGTATGTAATGTGGTTTCATCTGGAATTAAAAGGTCAGGGTTATGATGCCGCCCGAGCAGCCGTGGCCATAAGCGATAATCCAAAAGGACCTTTTCAATTTATAAAATCATTCCGGCCTAATAAAGGAGTCTGGCCAATTGGTTTTAAAGATGAATTTAAAATTACTTCATCAGCTGAAAGTAATTTAACACCCTGGAGTCCGGAATGGATAACAGCAGTCAAAAACGGAATGTTTGTTCGAAGGGATTATGATAAAGGTCAGATGTCAAGAGATATGACGTTGTATGTTGATGAGGATCAAAAAGCCTATTTGATACATTCAGCTGAAGAGAATTTAACCTTACATATTTCCGAACTTACGGATGATTATACAGATTTTTCCGAAAAATGGAATCGCATTGAACCGGCCGGTCATAACGAGGCTCCTGCTATTTTTAAAAAAGACGGAATTTATTATATGATAACTTCCGGTTGCACAGGTTGGGATCCTAATGCTGCCCGTTCTTTTAAGTCAAAATCGATTTGGGGACCTTGGGAAGTTTTAGGGAATCCTTGTGTAGGAAAAGATGCTTCACTTACTTTTTATTCTCAGAGTACTTTTATTTTGCCGATTCAGGGAAAAAAAGAACAATTTATTTTTATGGCTGACCGTTGGAAACCGGATAATCCTATTGATGGAACTTATGTGTGGTTGCCCATAAAATTTAATAAAGAAAAACCGGTTTTGGAATGGTTTGACAAATGGAATTTGGAAGTTTTTAACCAGATAAATTAAAATAATAAATTATGAAATTTTCATTGAATACAATTCATTTTAAATCATTAATGATTGCGCTATTGCTTATTTGTTCTTCTGCTAGTCCATTCGAAACAGCTTTTATAGAAGAATCGGTAAATGATGTAGAATCAGTTTCATTGTTTTTAGTTATTGGTGAGATAAAAATTGCTGGAGCCCATGATCTTTTCCTTGATGTAGAATTAAAAGAATCAGGAAATTTGAAAGTTCAAGAAGTGGGATTGGTTTATGGAACTGTTACAAAACCAACTGTGGCAACAAATAAAATAGCCAGAAATAAAGTTGAGAATAAATTTAATCAGCGCATTTCTAATTTGATGCCTGAAACGGTGTATTATGTAAGGCCTTATGTGATAACCCCCTCGAAAGTTTTGTATGGTGCAGAAATTGTAATCAGCACAATTAAAAAAGGAAATTTTACCTATTCATTTAATCAAAATGGAGCAGATGCTGCTACTGTAAGTCGTATCAAAACGGCATTTGATTTGGCAACAGCTTATTACAATAATTTTACTTCAATTGTAAAACATGTTACGGTAAATTATTCACCGGGAACTCCCACAGCTGATGCCAATTTTAACGGCTGGATTAATATGGGAGCTAATGCGGCTTATCAAAAAGCGGGTACCGCTATGCATGAAATGGCACATACTGTGGGAATTGGACAGCATAGTAAATACACTGAATTGATGCAGAATGGGAAATGGCAGGGAAGACGGACTAATGAAATTTTACAGATGATGACAAATGATTCCAATGCTTTTGTAAAAGGAGACGGTATGCATTTTTGGCCTTATGGAATTAACGGCTCATGGGAGGATGATGGTAGCGATTTTCTTTATATAATGAATGCTTTAATCTTGCAGGGTATGAAAGCTGATGGATTGCCGAGTAACTGATTTTAATAAAGGTGTAGATTAGTTGTGTTTATTCAAAGCATAAATGAAGTTATCATTTGTGTTTTGTTTTTTATCTGGTGGTCTTGTTTAAAAAACCGGTAGTAACGGCTATTAAAAACTTAATTTATTAAATAGCTTTGATTTTCATGCTTTTATAAGTAAACTAATTATATTAAAAACAAAGATGAAAGATATACAATTTGTAGCGTATTTATTTTTACTTAGCTTTTTAACAGTAAATTGTATTTCAGCTCAAACGAACAAAAAGTCTGATATTGAAAGAAAACAAAATTTTGATGGTGATTGGAAATTTGCTTTAGGAGATTCAGCTGCGAATAGTTCGGTGAATTTTGATGATACCAAATGGAGGAAATTAGATTTACCACACGATTGGAGCATTGAGGGGAAATCAGAAAAGAATAATCCAAGCGGAGGAGATGGAGGATTTTATCCAATGGGAACTGCTTGGTACAGAAAAACATTTTCCGTGCCTGTACAATGGAAAGACCAAAAAATAGCTATTTATTTTGAAGGCGTTTATATGAATGCCGAGGTTTTTGTCAATGGAAAATCAGTAGGAATACAGCCTTATGGTTATACTTCTTTCGAATATGATTTGACTTCTTATTTAAAATTTGGACAAAAAAATACCATTGCGGTTAAAGTAGATAATTCGCAGCAAAAAAACAGCAGATGGTATAGTGGTTCAGGTATTTATCGGCATGTTTGGTTAAAGATTCGAAATCCAGTTCACATCAAACAATGGGGAGTGATAATAACGACTCCTAAAGTGACTAATGAAAAAGCGACGGTTCAGGTTAAGACTATGGTAAAAAATGAAACAGAAAAGTTGCAAATTATGACTGTTTCAACAACGATTTCTATAAAAAAAGTAAATGGTTCTAATACTATTTCGATGAGTACCGGTAATGGCGTTGGGATTGATTTAAAAGCTGGTGAAGAAAAAGAAATTGTACAAAATATAGTAATTGAGAACCCAATATTGTGGTCACCGGAAACTCCAGATCTTTATCAAGCAGAAATAAAAATTATGAAAGCCGGAAAAATTAAGGATGGTGATTTGCCAGTTGATGTTGTTACAAAACAATTCGGAATCAGAACAATCGAATTTTCTGCTGAAAAAGGATTTGTATTAAATGGTAAAAAAGTATTATTGAACGGAGGTTGTGTGCATCATGATAATGGCGCTTTGGGTGCTGCGGCTTATGATCGTGCCGAAATTAGAAAAGTAGAATTGATGAAGAAAGGGGGATTCAATGCGTTGAGAACTTCACATAATCCACCGTCGGAAGCTTTTCTGGATGCCTGCGACCGATTAGGAATGATGGTCATTGACGAAGCTTTTGACGGATGGAAAGAATCAAAAACACCTCATGATTATTCAACTCTTTTTGACAAATGGTGGAAACATGATGTAGAATCGATGGTGTTGCGTGACAGAAATCATCCGTCAATTATTATGTGGAGCATTGGTAACGAAATTATCGAAAGGACAAAACCGGAAGCGGTTGAAACGGCAAAAATGTTGGCTAATGCAGTTCGTGCTATTGATCCAAGCCGTCCGGTAACTTCGGCAATGACATCTTGGAACCAAGGTTGGGCTGTTTTTGATCCGTTAATGGCAGTTCACGATGTGGCGGGTTATAATTATCAATTGTATCATGCCGAATCCGATCATGCAAGAGTTCCTTCTAGAATAATTGTACAAACAGAATCCTATCCAAAAGATGCTTTTGCCAATTGGAATCTGGTTCAAAAACACAATTATATCATTGGTGATTTTGTGTGGACAGCAATGGATTATTTGGGCGAATCCGGTATTGGTCGTTATGTGTATCCGGGAGAACCGGCGGGAGAGCATTGGGAAGGAAATTTATATCCCTGGCATGGTGCTTATTGTGGTGATGTGGATTTAACAGGATGGCGAAAACCTATTTCTCATTACCGAAGCATGTTATATAATAATACGGAGAAATTGTATATGGCTGTTCGTGAACCTAATCCGGATATCGGACAAATTAAACTGACTTCCTGGGCGGTTTGGCCTACTTGGGAAAGCTGGACCTGGCCGGGTCACGAAGGGAAAAATGTTGAAGTGGAGGTATATTCGAAATATCCTAAAGTAAGGCTGTATCTGAATGGTAAAGTTGTTGGCGAAAAAGAAACAACTCAACAACAAGAGTTTAAAGCGACTTTTACAATTCCTTATAATGCCGGAGAATTAAAAGCCGTTGGATTAGAAAATAATAAGGAAGTAGAAATAACAACATTAAAAACAGCTAAGTCGGCTGCAAAAATCAAATTAACTGCCGATAGAAAAGAAATAGTAGCTGACGGTCAGGATTTATCGTATATAAGTGTTGAACTTACGGATGTTGACGGAATTTTGAATCCAAATGCAGAGAACCAACTTAACTTTAAAATATCTGGGCCAGGAGTGATTGCGGGAGTTGATAACGCTAATTTAAAAGATACTGATTTATATATTTCTAATACCAGAAAAGCATGGAAAGGTAAGGTTTTGGTTATCATAAAAAGTACGAAAGATAAGGGTGAAATTACAATAGAGGTTAGTTCGCCTGCTTTGACTAAAGGGAAAATCAAAATTAAATCAGTTAGATAGATTTTTAAGCCTGAACAAATTTTCAAAATATGAATAAATTAAAAACATTTTTGTTGTTAGCAATCTTGTGCAATCTGACATTGTTAGCACAACAAAAAGAGGGAGATAATGAGGTTTTTCAAATAATAAATCCTGATTATAAGCTGAGTCCTTATACCGGAATGACGAAACAGCATTGGAAAGATGCGGCCATGTATTTGCTCGAAGGTGGTTTTAGTTATGTGCATTCGTTAGACGATCCGATGCAATTTCCTAAACAGGAAGGAAAAAGTTATCCGGTAAATGAAAGTCAGGTTCCAACAGAGAAATTAGAAGGGCTTTGCAGAACCTTGTTTGTGGCTTCGCCTTTGTTAAAAGAGAACCCTGATTTGGTCATCCATAATATAAAAGTAGCTGATTATTACAGACATCAAATAACAAAATTAACAGACCCCGAAAGTGCTTCTTATATTGAACCGCGCTCTAAAAATGGAGGGCCTAGTCAAAAATTAGTCGAATTTGGGGCATTGGCAGTTTCAATGCTCACCAATCCGGAAGTTTTATGGAATCCGCTGCCGCAGGATGAAAAAGATAAATTGGCTAAAACGATGTTGAGTTTTGGAGATGGTCCTACTGTGGATTCCAACTGGAAATTCTTTAACATTTTTGTGCTTAGTTTTTTCAAAGAGCAGGGCTATGCTGTGAATGAGAAATTACTTGTAGAATATTTACAAAAATCCCTGAAAGCTTACAGAGGAAATGGGTGGTACAATGATAGTCCGGCCTACGATTATTACAGTATGTGGGCTTTTCAGATGTATGGGATGATTTGGTCGGAATATTTTGGGAATAAGCATTATCCGGAGATTGCTGCTCAGTTTGAACAAAATTTCAGTGATTTAAAGTCCAATTATCCTAATCTTTTCAGCAAAAACGGCGAAATGATTATGTGGGGCAGAAGTATCAGTTACAGGACCGGTGCGATTATTCCTTTTCCATTGATGGGATTTCAAAATGACGGAAATACTAACTATGGTTGGATGCGCAGAATTTCTTCCGGAGTGATTAAGCAATTTTTTACCCACCCCGATTTTATGAAAGACAACGTTCCTACTTTAGGTTTTTATGGGGCTTTCGAACCCGCAGTTCAAATTTATAGTTGTCGGGGAAGTGTATATTGGATGGGAAAAGCTTTTTTAGGTTTGTTGGTTCCGGATAACAATCCTTTTTGGACGGCTAAAGAAAATAATGGGGATTGGGATGATAAGTTCCAAAAAAACAAAGTGTATAATAAATATCAGGGAGATTCCAATATTTTAATTACCGATTATCCCAATATAGGCGCTTCGGAAGTGAGAGCCTGGTGCCATGAAAAGGTGAAAAACGACTGGCAAAAATTCCGTTCTACCGAAAATTATAATCGTTTGTCATATAGCAGTGCTTTTCCCTGGCAGGCAGATGGTGTCAATGGAGAAGTGGCGATGAATTATGTTATTAAAAACAAAGAAAATAATTGGGAAGTCTTTAGATTATACACTTTTAAAAAGTTTGAAAACGAAATCTATTACCGCGATGTAGTTTTAGAAACAGATGAAAATATCAAATTTAATCTGGCCGATATTCCTTTGGCAAGCGGTATTTTGAGAGTGGATCAGAATAATTCGGATAAGGCTGTTAGTATGCGTTTGGGGCATTATGCTTTGCCTAAATTGGATAAGGAAATTCGGGTTGAGAAGAGAAAAATAAAAGATTACGATGTAACTATTATCGATAATGGTAAATACCAATTGGCGATGATTCCTCTTCTGGGATGGGAAAACGCCGAAGTGATTAAAGCGCAAGGTTTGCATCCGGAAAGCAATGAAAGTTCTGTAATTAATCTTGTTACAAATGCTGCTTCTAAAGATAAAGGATTGAATATTTATGCGACTTTAATGCTTTGGAAGAAATCTGGTGAAAAATGGAGCAAGAAAGAATTGCTTCCGGTGAAAAGAATTGAAACTAATCATTCCGGAGTGGTTATTAAGTTTACTGATGGGACAACTAAGTTGGTGAACTTTAACTAAAAGTTAATTTTTTATCTAGTGGCTAATTTTAAAAACTGGTAGGTAGTGGTATAGTTTAATGCGGTTTATTTCTATTTTTGCGTTCTCAACCAATAAAAATAAATAAACCATATTTATGTCTATATCTGAAAATAATTCTTCTGAATTTTACGAATTAACTAATGCAAAAGGAGCAGTAGCTAAAGTAATTCCTTTTGGAGCTACATTGACTTCCTTAAAAGTACCGACCAAAAATAATCAATTAATCGATGTAGTTTTAGGATTTGATACGGTGGAAGGCTACGAAAAATCTTTTCAATTAGAGGGTAAACCTTATTTGGGAGCTACTGTAGGGCGTTATGCAGGCAGAATTAGTGAAGGAAAATTTGAATTAAACGGGAAAACCTATCAATTAGCTATCAATAACGGTGTTAATTCGCTGCACGGCGGAATTGACAACTTTAGTCAAAAAATCTGGAATGTAGATGCCGTAAATACAGGAGAAAATCCATCCATTACATTGAGTTATGTGAGTGCGGCTAATGAGGAAAATTATCCGGGCGAACTTTCGGTAAGTTTGACTTATACTTTATCTGAGGAAAACGAATTGATTTTGGAATACAAAGCAACAACTACCGAAGATACGGTTATCAACTTAACGCATCATAGTTATTTTAATTTGGACGGACATCAATCAGATGTTTCGAATCAGGATTTGGTTGTACAAGCTCAAAAAGTGGTAGAAACCAGAGAAGATTGTATTCCAACTGGGAATATTCTGGAGGTGGCTAATACGGTTTTTGATTACCGAACAGCTAAAAAATGTCCTCAAAATATCGATAACACTTTTGTAGTTGAAAACAATGACGAAGTGAAAGCCACGCTGTTTAGTCCAAAAACGAATTTAAAAATGGACGTTTATACCGATCAGCCGGGAGTTCATATTTATGTGGGCGGAAATTGCGGTCCTGATTTAAAAGGAAAAGAAAATGCAAGTTACCACGCTTTAAGCGGAATTTGTTTTGAAACTCAAAATTTCCCTGACGCTCCAAATCATGCTAATTTTCCAAATGCTGTTTTGAAAAAAGGAGATGTTTACACTCAAAAAACTACTTATAAATTTGAAGCTCTGTAATGAGTTTTTATCAAAATAATAGTAACACTATACCAATTTTTAACTAATGAATGATATTTTAATTAACAAAACGGCGGCTTCTTTTAAAGAAATCTTTGGTAATGAGCCAGATAAAATAGTGCTTTCTCCGGGAAGGATTAATATTATTGGAGAACATATTGATTATAATGACGGTTATGTTTTGCCCGCGGCTATCGATAAGATTATTTGCTTTGCTTTTGCAAAAAACAATAGCAATACTTCTAGAGTAGTAGCTTTAGACCTGAATGATGAGTTCGAAATTGATGTTACGGCTGAGGTAAGTTTAGACAAAAACGAATGGACAAACTACATCAGAGGAATTATCAACCAGTTAAAAATAAACGGATTCCAGTTTGAAGGCGTAAACTGTGTTTTCAGCAGTAATATTCCTGTTGGTTCCGGATTGTCTTCATCGGCGGCTTTAGAATGTGGTTTCTTATTCGGGATGAACGATTTGTTTAATTTGAATATCAAACCTATCGATATTGCTTTGTTAGGGCAAAAATCAGAACATTGGGTGGGAATTAAATGCGGAATTATGGATCAGTTTTCCAGCGTTATGGGACAGGAAGACAAAGTGATCAAGATTGATTGCCGTACTTTAGAATATACTTATCACGATGCTAATTTTGCTGATTATTCGTTGATTTTGTTTGATTCGAATGTGAAACATTCGCTAATGACTTCGGCTTATAATGAAAGAAGACAACAATGTGAAGAAGGAATTGCTATTGTAAAAGCGAATTTTCCGGAGATCAAAAGTTTCAGAGATTGTACAGAGCAAACTATTATTGACTTGAAAGATAAAATGAGTCATGATGTTTTCAGACGTTCTCTTTTTGTGGTAAAAGAAATCAACCGTGTGATTCAGGCTTGTGAAGCTTTGGATAATGGAAATATTGAATTCTTAGGCGAATTGATGTTTGCTACACACGACGGTTTATCTAAAGATTACGAAGTAAGCTGCGAAGAGCTTGATTTGTTAGTGGATTTAGCTAAAGAAGAAGCTGCAGTTATTGGTTCCCGATTAATGGGAGGTGGTTTCGGAGGTTGTGCCATCAACTTAGTTAAAAAAGGACACGAACAGGAAATTAAAGATAAATTCTCAAAATTATATACCGAAGCTTTCGGAATCGAATTGAAAATTTATGACGTGAAAGTAAGTAACGGAACATCACTATACACTAAATAATGACTATGAGACAGTTTGATATTAATGAAGATCCGCATAGAAGATATAACCCTTTAATAAACGAATGGGTTTTAGTTTCACCACACAGAGCTAAAAGACCTTGGCAAGGACAAAAAGAAGCTATAAATACGGTAGCATTACCTGAGTATGATCCGGAATGTTATTTATGTGCCGGAAATGTTCGCGCTAATGGCGAAGTAAATCCGCCTTACGAAAGTAGTTTTGTTTTCGAAAATGACTTTGCGGCTTTAAAACAGGAAGCGATTGCTTTTGACGGAAATGCCGAAGGTAGTTTCTTTAAAGCACAACCGGAAAGAGGAATTTCAAGAGTAGTTTGCTTTTCGCCAAGACACGATTTGACTTTGCCTGAAATGGAAGTAGATGGTATTGTAAATATTATTAAAACTTGGCAAAGAGAATATACTGATTTGGGTAACATTGATTATATCAATCACGTACAGATTTTTGAAAATAAAGGAAGCGTAATGGGATGTAGCAATCCGCATCCACACGGACAAATCTGGGCGCAGTCTTCGTTGCCAACACAGGTTCAAAAAACACAGAATAGTTTAAAAGCTTATTTTGATAAAAATGGAACGAATTTGTTGCAGGATTATCTAAACGAAGAATTAAAAGTAAAAGAGCGTGTGGTAGTTGAGAATGATCATTTTGCTGCGATTGTTCCTTTTTGGGCTATCTGGCCTTTTGAAACCATGATTATCAGTAAACGTCATATTACTAAAATCACTGATTTTACAGAGGATGAGGTAGCTGCTTTTGCCGAAGTTTTGAAAAAACTAACAACAAAGTATGATAATCTTTTCGAAACTTCATTCCCGTATTCATCAGGAATTCATCAGGCACCAACAGACGGTGAGGAGCATCCGGAATGGCAATTCCACATGCATTTCTATCCACCATTGTTGCGTTCGGCTTCAGTGAAAAAATTCATGGTAGGTTATGAAATGATGGGAGAATCGCAAAGAGATATTACTCCGGAGAAAAGTGCTGAAATGTTGCGAAATTTATCTGAGGTGCATTACAAACAAAAATAGTTTCGAGGCTATTTATTAAAATAAAAAAAATTATGAAAATACTAGTTACGGGAGGTTTAGGTTTCATAGGTTCACATACGGTAGTCGAATTGCAAAATGAAGGTTTTGAGGTGGTTGTGATTGATAATTTATCCAATTCATCTGAAGATGTTTTAAAAGGAATTGAGGCGATTACAGGGAAAAAACCACTTTTTGAAAAACTGGATTTAAGAGAAAAAGCAGCAGTTCAGGATTTTTTCAAAAAACATGCTGATGTAAATGGAGTAATTCATTTTGCAGCTTCTAAGGCTGTTGGCGAAAGCGTAGGGAATCCATTGTTGTATTACGAAAACAACATCAATGCCCTTGTGTATATTTTGCAGGAATTGGAGAAAAAGGAAAATGCTAATTTTATTTTCAGCTCTTCCTGTACAGTCTATGGTCAGGCCAAAACAATGCCTATCAATGAAGGTTCAGAAGTGCAGCCAGCGATGTCTCCTTATGGAAATACCAAACAAATTGGCGAAGAAATCATTACCGATGTGGCTAAAGTAAGTGGAATCAATGCTATTTTATTGCGTTATTTTAACCCAATTGGGGCACATCCTTCTGCTGAAATTGGCGAATTGCCTTTAGGAATTCCACAAAATTTAGTGCCATTCATTACCCAAACAGGAATTGGATTGCGTAAAGAATTATTAGTTTACGGCAATGATTACCCAACTCCGGATGGAACTTGTATTCGTGATTATATTCATGTAGTTGATTTGGCTAAGGCGCACGTTGTGGCTTTGCAACGTTTATTGAATAAAAAGAATCAGGACAAAGTAGAAACTTTTAACCTTGGAACAGGTGTAGGAAGTTCTGTTTTAGAAGTAATCAACGCTTTCGAAAAAGTAAGCGGTCAAAAACTGGCTTACCGAATTGTTGACAGAAGAGAAGGTGATGTGACTTTGGCGTATGCCGATACCACAAAAGCCAATGACGTATTGGGCTGGAAGACTCAGTCTACTTTAGAACAAGCCATGGAAAGTGCCTGGAAATGGGAACAAAAAATTAGAAGCTAAAATAGCTTTGAATAAGTAATAACCTATTAATAATTTTAAATAATAATTTATGAGCTCAAGTCTCGAATTTGCAGATTATGCAGTATTTATAATCTACTTTTTAATAGTATCCATCTACGGATACATCATTTACCGCAAGCGTGAACAAAACGAACACGATGCTAAGGCGTATTTCTTAGCCGAAGGAACATTGACCTGGTGGGCTATTGGTGCTTCACTTATTGCTTCTAACATTTCTGCCGAGCAGTTTATCGGGATGAGTGGGGAAGGATTCTTCTTAGGTATTGCAGTTGCTGCTTACGAATGGGTTGCCGCTATCGCCCTAATTATTATTGCGATTTGGTTTATTCCTGTTTATTTGAAAAACAAAATTTACACCATGCCACAATTCTTAACCACTCGTTACAACGAAACGACGGCTTTGATTATGGCAGTTTTCTGGTTGTTCTTGTATGTTTTTGTAAACTTAACGTCTATTTTATACTTAGGAGCCGTTGCTATTAACGGATTAGCAGGAGGAGATTATCTTCATTTGATTATGTTAGGATTGGCTGTTTTTGCTTTGATTATCTCTTTGGGAGGTATGAAAGTGGTAGCTTATACCGACGTTATTCAGGTTGCCGTATTGATTATTGGAGGTTTAGTAACTTCTTATATTGCTTTGACTACTGTGGGAGAATATTTTGGTGTTGGAAAAGATGCCATTGCCGGATTCAATGTTTTGATGCAGGAAGCTCCGGAGCATTTCAAAATGATTATTCCACGTCCAACAGCGACTTCTACGCAATTAGAAATTGACAAATATTTGACATTCCCTGGAGTTCTTTCTTATTTGGCAGGTATTTGGATTATCAATCTGAACTATTGGGGATGTAACCAATACATCACACAAAGAGCTTTGGGAGCTGATTTACAAACAGCCCGTACAGGAATTTTATTCGCTGGTTTATTGAAATTATTAATGCCTGTAATTGTAATGTTACCTGGTATTGCGGCTTATGTGTTGTACCAAGGAGGTCATTTACCACAATTAGTAGGTGGAAAAGACGGAGCTTACTCAGCGATGTTAACATTCTTGCCAACAGGTTTAAAGGGACTTTCGGTTGCAGCTTTAACAGCAGCTATCGTGGCTTCTTTAGCTGGAAAAGTAAACAGTATTTCTACAATTTATACTTTAGATGTTCATAAAAAATACATTCAAAAAGGG
>NZ_NASZ01000014.1 GCF_014596575.1 Flavobacterium pokkalii
GCGTACGGGTCACGTACTCGGCGGTTCGTAAAATGATGGATTAAGTTCGATATAAACATCCGTTAAGGATTGATAACCACGTTGTTTTAGGCGTTTCAAGGTAATCGTGGTACTCAAAATGGGACTTTGTGCCTTAGCCAGTAATTTACAAGTCTGATGAATTCCCATTTATTATTCCTATTTTCGTTCCCGAAATAATTGTTTTCACAAGAACACAATTAAGTATAAAAAATAACAACATGAATAATACTCACTCCAAATTTACGAGAGATGTTGACAACGAAAATATATGGTTGTCTCAAAAAAGCGAACAGGAATTTAATGTTACAGATTACGGCCTAAAACCTACGGTTCTTGGCAGTGAAGCCGAAGTAGGACAAGCCATGTTACAGGAACTGTACAACACAGCACAATCTAAAGAAGGTGATATTAATATTGCGCTTTTGGGAGGCCGAGGCGCTCAGGAACTTCACCGCTTACTGGGAGAATTAGCCCAATCATCTGAACAGGATCAATTACTGGGCAGGCTAAATGTATTTACTCAGGACGCGCTGGCACCTTTGGGAATGGCGAATAGTTTTAGTTTTGTTCGGGATTTTGAGCGCATTTTAGGCGAGGCTTTTTTCAAAAAAATAAAAAGCTTTACTCCAATGCAAACCGATACTCAGGATATAGAGTCGGCATTGATAGCTTATTTATCAAAACTGGAAGACTTAGGTGGTTTGGACATCTTTTTTATTGGTCATGGTCCGGAAGAAAACCAAGCCTCTCACCTGGCCTATATCAAACCTTTTTCGGGGGCGCAACCACAACATATTGCAGGTATCATCCCGATTTCGAGCAGTATTTTGGAACACCACATCAGCAAGTTTAAAGCCGGCGGAAGTTTGGCAAACGAAAGCGATGAAAAAGAATGCCGCTCTGCCGAATATATTCTCACTTTAGGACCGGCGGCTATTTTACAAGCCAAAAAAATTGTGCAATCAGTAGTCGATGCCGATTCAGCTCCAGCTAAAGTTAAAACTTATGCTAAGGTATTGAACACTACTTTAAGCTCCAATAAAGAGGAAGCCCTGCAACAATTAAATGCCAATCCGGGCTTATGGATTCGATTGCATCCTAATACCAAATCGTTTGTCTTGCCTAATTTAGGTTTGTAATCCATTTTTAGCACGGACTTACTTTCCTTTTAATAAAATTTCATAAAACTGACCCCGCTTAAAAATACTTAAGCGGGGTTTATTATTTAGCAAAAATTCGCCGCATTAAGCACTTGGCTCTCAAGAAAAACAGCTTTTATACAGCCTGAATAGTTGAAATTTATTGCAAAACCACAATCATTTCGTTATCTTTAAAATATCTACTCCAAAAATGCAAATCACATGAGTGAAACCGTACACAAAAAACTAAATGAACTACAAGCTACCGCCATCTGCGGAAACGATATTAGTTCTTCCTGCCTTTATGTATCTGCCTTAACAATTATGTATGCCGGACAATATGCCTGGGTTTCTTTGCTAATTGTTGCCGTAGTACTTTTTTTATTTCGAAAAATTTATGGCGAAGTGGTAGGTGCAATTCCCCTTAACGGAGGCGCTTATAACGTACTCCTGAACACTTCTTCTAAAAAAATGGCTTCACTGGCGGCTACGCTCACAGTGCTGTCTTACATGGCCACCGCGGTGATTTCAGCCACCGAAGGCATGCATTACCTTCATAGTGTTTTCCCTATTGTTAATGTACACATTGCTACTATTGTTGTATTGCTTGCCTTTACTTATCTGGCTATTTTAGGAATTGGCGAATCGGCTTTTGTGGCTGTTATTATTTTCATTACTCATTTAGCTACTTTAAGTTTGCTGGTTTTAGCCTCTGTTTGGTTTTTAACCCAAAACGGATTAGATACTTTTCATTTCAACTGGAAACTTCCTATTAGTTCCGACGGGATTCCGCATGCGCTTTTCTTAGGTTTTGCAGCAGCCATGTTAGGGATTTCGGGTTTTGAGAGTTCGGCTAATTTTGTCGAAGAACAACAACAGGGTGTTTTCCCAAAAACACTGCGCAACATGTGGGGTATTGTTAGTTTTTTCAATCCAATTTTGGCTTTGCTTATTATTTGTATTATCCCGCTTACCGAAGTTGGCGCTCACAAAGAGTCGCTTCTGGCTTATTTAGGACATACTACTGGCGGTTCCTGGTTGGCTCATCTGATTTCAATTGATGCCGTTTTGGTGCTTTGCGGAGCGGTTTTAACTTCTTTTGTCGGAGTTTCCGGATTGTTAAACCGAATGACTTTAGATCGAATTTTGCCTAACTACTTTTTAAAACAAAATAAAAGAGGTTCCCATTACCGCATTATTATCAGCTTTCTTTTGCTTTGTGTTTCGGTCTTAGTGGTAACCGAAGGCAACATTGTAGTACTGGCGGGAGTTTACACCTTTTCATTTCTGGCGGTAATGGGACTGTTTGGCATTGGAAACTTATTATTAAAATTCAAACGCCGAAAATTACCCCGACCTGAGAAAGCCAGAGGCTTTGCTGTGGTTGTTGCGGTAAGTTTAGTAATTACAGCTTTTATAGGTAATATCGAGCTCAATGTGGATTCCTTTTACACTTTTTTAAAATATTTAGTGCCGGCGCTGCTCTTTATCGGAATTATGCTTAACCGTTCTTTTCTAATTTTGGTTTTAATTGAAGCTTTGGAATATTTCTACAAACCTTTGCGTAAAATGGTCATTTTCAGCAATCGATATTTAATCAAACTCAACAACAAAATTCACTCTCAGGAATTTGTTTTTTTTACCAAAGGAGACGATGTGGCTATTTTGAACAAAGTCATGCAATATGTTCAAAACAACGAAACCACTAAGAAATTAAAAATTGTAAATATTAAATTAGAAAATGCAGATAACGAACCGCTAAAAATTGATTTAAAAGTTCTCGATCGCGCTTATCCCGAAATTGATATAGAATTTATTGAACTCGAAGGTGTTTTTGGGCCTGAAATTATTGACGAATTATCCAAAAAATGGAACATCCCTAAAAACTTTATGTTCATTGGTTCTCCCGGCGATAAATTTTCTTACCGTGTTTCTGAATTGGGAGGAGTACGTTTAATTATGTAATGAGAAATAGCTGTTAGCGAAAAATCAACATTCTGTTAGCAACGAATCATACAAATTTGAAAAAGAATCAATTTTAAAGTAAACTTTCTGAATATCACTAATGATATAATCCGTTTGCATGATCGTTTCTTTATCGTATGCTTTCACAATAATACTATCAAGAAAAATATGTTTGGTCTCTTTTTCAGAAGAAGTAATTCCTGCGCCATAAATTCGGACACCCGATGTGGTTTCTATTAATCCGAATTCTATTGTAAACCAATACAATCGCTGTAAACGAATTACTTTTTCTTTATCCGAATGGTTCTTATAGCCTATTTCGCCAAATTTTTGCATAAAATTACTGTAATCCGGATGAACCAATTGCGGAATATGCCCAAAAATATCATGAAACATATCCGGTTCTTCCAAATAATCCAACTGATCTCTTTTGCGTAACCAAGTTGAAGAAGGAAACTTCTTTTGACTGAGCATCTCAAAAAATTCATTCACAGGAATCAGTCCCGGCACAACCTCAATAGTCCATCCGGATAATTCTTTTAACAACTTATTGAGTGCGCCAAATTCAGGAATAGCATCAGCATTCAGAACCGGTTGCAATAATTTAAGTCCCTGTAGATATTCCGCACAAGCCTTGTCCTGCAAATTAGCAAGTTGTCGATCAAATAAAAGTTTCCATACCTGAAAATCTTCTTCCGTATAAGCGCTATAGACTTGTTTTAAACGATTCATGACTTTCTATTTTTAGTAATTTTTTCTGCTGCCAACAGTAGTTTCCAAGCCAGTTCTACAAAACCTTCTTCGATATAATATTTTAACTTTTCGTGCAGCAATTGAATCGAAATTTGCCCGTTTTCGGCTAAAAATTGATCTAAATCCCCTATCCAATCCGCAAATTCTTCATCCGTTAATTCTGGAACTGCTTCCACCGAAGCCATTCGAGCCAAATGATTTCCGTTAAGTATTTCACTTTTAAGCAAGGATTCCGGTAGTTTCTCAAAACCAACCGCTAACTTCGTTCCGGGTTTGGAAACCTTAAACAAACTTTGCCCATTGACTCTACAATACCAATCTCCTCCCAATCTGGCAACTACATCTAGTTTTTTAGGCGAAATTGTATTATTGGAATCAAATATTGCGTCATCAACATGCACCAAAACAACTTCGCAAATTACCAAATGTCCTGCTCCTCCCTGCTCTCCAAGCGGAATTAGCTCTTTCACCTTACACTCAAATGAAACAGGCGATTCTTTTACCCTTGGTGGTGTAACAAGCTTTGATTGCACCGCCGTCAATCCCGATTTAACAAATTCATCTATTCCTTTATCAAATTCGACACTGGACAAAGAAGTTTGTTCCACCATCGCATAATTTACAATATTAATCACTACTTCTTTGGTTTCTAAAATATTTTCCAAAGTATGTTTGGTGGTATTATTTCGAACTCTCCTCGCCGGAGAAAACACCAATATTGGCGGATTGGCACTAAAACAATTAAAAAAACTAAACGGACTCAAATTGACAATCCCATTAGCATCCACAGTACTCGCCAAGGCAATTGGTCTTGGTATAACTGTTCCCAACAAAATTTGATGAAAGTCGTGGGTAGCTAGCTCTTTGGGATTAAAAACTCTCATATCTCTATATTTTTTGCTGGCAAAACTTCTGTTTGAACACAACCAAAACCTACTCTTTGTGTTCCTTCTCCGGCATGTCCTCTCATAATTACTTTATCGCCATCCTGAATAAATACTCTTGTACTTCCGTCTGCTAATTGAAGCGGTTTGCTTCCTTTCCAGGCCAACTCCAGCATTGAACCAAAACTTTCAGGAGTTGTCCCACTTATTGTTCCAGACGCATACATATCGCCTATTTCTATATTACAGCCATTAATCGTATGATGCGCCAATTGCTGCGGCATAGTCCAATACAAATGCTTAAAATTGGATTGACAAACAACCGTTTCTTTTGCCTCTTTTGTTGCAATAGCTACTTCCAATTGGATGTCAAAAGTTGTTCTTTGCTTTTCTTTCAGATAAGGCAAAACTTCAACCGATTGCTCTGGTGCTTTAGTTCTGTATGGTTCCAAAGCTTCCAAAGTTACTATCCAAGGAGAAACAGACGAGGCAAAATTTTTCCCCAAAAAAGGCCCCAGAGGTACATATTCCCAAACTTGGATATCACGTGCCGACCAATCGTTGAACAACATCATTCCAAAAATATATTCTTCAGCTTTATTGACCGAAACCATATCTCCCAACTGCGTTTCTTTTCCAATTACAAATGCCATTTCCAATTCAAAATCCAAACGTTTTGAAGGTCCAAAATCGGGCTTATCTTTGGCTGGATCTTTGATTTGTCCATTTGGTCTGTGAATAAGAGTTTCGCTCACCACAATCGAAGAAGCTCTTCCATGATAACCAACCGGCATGTGAAGCCAATTGGGCAACAAAGCATTTTCGGGATCACGAAACATTACTCCCACATTGGTAGCATGTTCTTTACTTGAATAAAAATCAGTGTAGTTTCTAACTTTTACAGGCAAAAGCATCTTTACTTCTTGTTGTTTATGTAACACATTTACAAGAGATTTGCTATCTTTTTCTAAAGTACTTCCTTTAGTAAATAATTCCTGAATATATTTTCGAACCGCATTGGTTTTTTCTTTTCCTAAAGCAATAAAAGGATTCAAATACCGAGAACTGAAAATGTTTTTGGGCAATTCCAAAAGACCAAAATATCCCGCTTTATGCAACATATCCAAATCCACAATATATTCTCCAATAGCTGTCGCCACGGCAAAATGTCCTTTTCCTTTAGAATAAACTCCAAATGGAATATTGGCTAATGTAAAATCTGAATTTTCAGGGATTTCAATCCAACTTTTCGGTTGATTCATTTTTCTTCTCTATAAAGTTCCTCTTAATTCTTGTTCTCTTTCGATTGCTTCAAACAAAGCTTTGAAGTTTCCTTTTCCAAAAGACTGCGCTCCTTTTCTTTGAATAATTTCGAAGAAAAGTGTTGGCCGCGTTACCAATGGCTTTGTGAAAATTTGTAACAAATAACCTTCTTCGTCTCTGTCAATCAAAATATTCAGTTCTTTCAAACGTTTCATATCTTCGTCAATTTCACCCACTCTTTCGGTTACCGTATCATAATAAACAGCTGGTACATTCAAGAATTGTACGCCACGACGTCTTAATTCTGAAACCGTGTGAATAATATCATCGGTCGCTACGGCAATATGCTGCACACCTGCATCATTGTAAAATTCAATGTATTCCTCAATTTGCGATTTGCGTTTTCCATGAGCCGGTTCGTTAATTGGAAATTTGATTCTACCATTTCCATTGCTCATCACCTTACTCATCAAAGCCGAATATTCGGTAGAAATATCCTTGTCATCAAAGGAAACCAATTGGGTAAAACCCATTACTTTTTCGTAAAATTGGCACCATTTGTTCATTTCGCCCAATTTTACATTTCCAACAATATGATCTACATATTTCAATCCGATAGGTTCAGTCTTAAAACCATCGGAAATTGCTTTAAAACCAGGAAGAAAAACTCCTTTGTAAGCCGAACGTTCTACAAAAATATGCACCGTTTCTCCATAAGTATGAATTCCTGAAAAAACCACCGAACCATTTTCATCCGAAACCGTTTTGGGTTCTAAATAAGATTCTGCCCCACGTGAAGTTGTTTCTTCCCAGGCTTTGGTCGCATTATCTACCCAAAGGGCTACGACCTTTACCCCATCGCCATGAGCGTTTACAAAAGTATTGACTGGTCCATCTTTCACCAAAGAAGAAGTCAATACCAATCTAATTTTATCTTGTTCCAAAACATAAGACACAGTCGTTTTATTTCCAGTTTCCAATCCAGAATAAGCTTTTAACTGAAAACCAAAAGCCGAACGATAAAAATAAGCCGCTTGCTGGGCATTACCCACATACATTTCAATATAATCGGTTCCATTAATTGGTAAAAAATCCTGTGCTTCTTTAAATATTTTTTCTATTTCCATTATTTTCTAATTAAAATTATTCCAACCAGGATTTGTAATAATCCGGTAATTCCAGCGAATAAGCATATTCAGTAACCATCAAAGGTTTGAAAGTATCCACCATTACAGCCAGTTCGGCGGTTTCTTTTTGACCAATACTACGCTCCATAGCTCCCGGATGTGGTCCGTGAGGAATTCCGGATGGATGCAAACTCATATAGCCTTTTTCGATATGATTTCGACTCATAAAATCACCATCTACATAATACAAAACTTCGTCAGAATCAATATTACTGTGATTATAAGGTGCCGGAATAGCCTGCGGATGATAATCATACAATCTTGGACAGAAAGAACAAACCACAAAGGCGTCTGTTTCAAAAGTTTGATGCACCGGTGGCGGTTGATGTACCCGACCTGTAATTGACTCAAAATCATGAATTGAAAAGGCATAAGGATAATTGTAACCATCCCAACCCACAACATCAAAGGGATGCGAAGCATAAATGTATTCATGCAACATTCCTTGTTTTTTCACCATAATTGTAAAATCACCCAACTCGTCATGAGTTTCCAAATCTTTGGGTTTGCGAATATCTCTTTCGCAATAAGGCGCATGTTCCAATAATTGACCAAAACAATTTCTATAACGTTTTGGCGTATAAATTGGTCGATGTGAAGTCACTATAAACAAACGATTATCGGCGGTTTCAAAGTGAATTTGATAAATGACACCTCTTGGAATTAAAAGATAATCCCCCGGAGAAAATTCCAGATTCCCAAATAGCGTTTTCAAAACACCATTTCCATTATGAACAAATAAAAGTTCGTCTTCATCGGCATTTTTATAAAAATAATCATCCATTGAAGATTGCGGAGCTGCTAACTCAATTTGACAATCCTGATTAACCAAAATAGCTTTTCGGCTATTTAAATAATCTTTTTCGGAAGCTACATTAAAACCAATAAAACATCTGGAAAGTGTATTGGTTTTTTCGGCAATTTTTGGAGTAATCGATTTTGAACCAAGCATTGCTTTCACCATAGTTGGTCGGTGAACATGATACAACAGCGAGGACATTCCTTCAAAACCTATAGTTCCAAACAACTGTTCGTAATAATAGCCTCCCTTTTCTTTTTCAAAGACAGTGTGTCTTTTATGAGGGATGTTTCCTAAGGTGTGATATATTGGCATAGCATTTAAGATTTAAATCACTATTTGTTTTTTGATTGAGAAGAAAAAACCAATTCATCAGTTCGCTGATAGAAAGTTCAAGTGCTTTTTGGGTAATATTATAGCTTTCAGACTGTTGTTTTCTGATTCGATTTAAGGCATTAAAAATAGTTTGAGAAGCATCTTTAAAAATGAACACACCGGTAATTTCATTCAAAAACAATCTTAATTGCTATTTCCTCAAATTTACCAAAAAAAAAAAAAAACGATTTTAAATACCGTAAGCCTCTACAAATTAAGCATTTTAAAGAAAATTTGCAAACAAAAAAGCAACTATAAAAAAGCTATTTTAAAACATTGAAACATTCATATCACTTTATCTTTTTCTATAAATATCACTTAACCTTGATACCATCAATAAAAAAATCTAAATATTCTACTAAAAGACTGGAAAATTACCACAAAAACATTAGCTGATAATGGCATTTGCCTCAATTTAGAACACATTGTAACAACTAAGAAACACTGATTTACAAAGAAATACACTAAATTACTTTAACCCAAAAAACAGATGAAAAGTCAACATATCTATCTCAATTTTTATCAAAAACCACGACACTATACATGTAGCCAATTTTATCAGAGAAATGAATAAAACTCCCGAAGTAATGGAAGTATATCACATTGAGAGAAATTATGATTTTTCAGTAAAAGCAGTTATGCTGAATATGGAATCTTACCAGAAATTCGTACTTCACCAACTTGCTAACATTCCTAACATTGACCACACTCAAAGCTCATTTGTATTATCCAATAACTAATACACAACCGCTTTTAATCTCTAAAATTTAAGATTTCTAATTATAATTGGTCAAAATCAAACGCCCAATCTTTATCTTTTTGATACCACAATTGCCCTGCTGAAACCTGAAGCGGACAATCAAAATTATTCGTATAAAGCGCTCCGGTTCCCAAACCCTGCGGCATTGGATTTCGCAAAGTATAGGTCCATTGCGCAATGGCATTTAAACCAACATTAGACTCCAAAGCCGACGTAATCCACCAGCCAATCTGGTATTTTTCAGCTAATGAAATCCATTCCTGAGAACCTCTAAATCCACCTACAAAACTCGGCTTTAAAATAATGTATTGCGGCTTGATTTTTTGCAATAATTGTTCTTTTTCTTCGAATGAAAAAACACCTATCAACTCTTCGTCTAACGCAATAGGAAAAGGGGTTGTTTTGCACAACTCTGCCATCCTGTCAGTGTTGTTTTTTTGAATTGGTTGCTCAATACTATGTAATTCAAATTCAGATAATTGATTGATTTTATATAAAGCTTCTTTTAAAGCAAAGGCACCGTTTGCATCTACCCTTATTTCAACTTGTTCAGCTGTAAAATGAGCTCTAATAAAACGCAATAACTCCAGTTCTTTTTCGAAATCTATCGCCCCAATTTTAAGTTTGACACAACGAAAACCCTGAGCTAATTTTTCTTCAATTTGCTGCTTCATAAAAGCCGCTTCTCCCATCCAAATCAAGCCGTTAATTTCAATTGATTTTTCTCCTTCGGTAAAGGCAGAAGGAAACAATAGAAAAGGATTTTTACTTTCTAAGGAAAGGAAGGCCATTTCGACTCCAAACTGTATGGATGGAAACTCCACCAAAGCTTCCCAAAGTGCTTCTTTACCCAAATGAATATTCGCGCAAGTCCACTGTAGTTTTTCTTCATAATCCGAACGATCATCAACACTTAAACCTCTTAAAATTCCGCACTCACCTATTCCTTTTTTTCCATCTTTTTCAAGAACCAGAAACCAGGTTTCTTTTTCGGTCATCACACCACGGGAAGTTCCTGAAGGTCTCTTGAAATTTAGAATGTATTTATGATAGGTTGCTTTCATTTTTTTAACGTAAAGTTTTTTTTACCGCAAAGAATAAGTGTTTTACCGCAAAGAGCGCTAAGTTATTCACAAAGGTTCGCTAAGATTTTAATAATTCTCTATTGATTACGATCCAAAATTTAATTCTCTTAATCCCTTAATGGTTTGAAATCATTTACTCAACTTTAAAATTTTATCAAAATCCTGATTTTGAATTCCTGCTTTTGCAAAATCCTGATAATCGTCTTTAATTTTTTGAGTCCAACTCACCTTGTCAGTTACATTTTGATTTTGGTACGTTTTATAGATTGTTTTTGCTTTTGCATATTCGCCATTTAACAAATAAGCGTGCGCTAAATTCAATTTCACCAACAACTCCGTATCATCCATTTTTTCGCCTTCTTTTAGCGATTTAATGGCTTTCCCGTATTGTTTAGTCAATAAATAAGCATAACCCAGATTGGCGTAATCTAAAGCAGTTGCTTTCTTTTGAATTACAATTTCGTTGTAGTTTTTTATTGCAGCGCCATAATCCGCCGTTTTTATATTTGTTGCAGCTTTAACTCTCAAATCATTAAAAACGGTTTTAGCAATTCCGGTTTCTTCAAAGCAACTCGCTCCAAAATCCTTATATGCCTTTGCTTGCTCCATAGGCAAAAGTTTTTGGAATTCCGCATACGAATATTGTTTTTGGATTTTTTCGCCAATGCAAACGCAAAAATCGTCTGAATTTACCATTTTTCTGGCCAATGCAGAAGTTTTACACTGACTAAAGATATTTTTTCGGTTTTCCAAAGTCCAACCTCTGCTTAGTTTAGCATCTACCCAAGGCACAACTTCCAGCACAATTTTTTGCTTCATTATCCAATTGGAACTTTCGAAACCAAAAAACAACTTAGCCGTATTAGCTTTAATACAACCGGATTTCTCTATCGAAAGTCGCTTAGCATCTTTGCTTAAAGCGGTACTTTGAACCAAACAGGCATCGGCAGTTCCTCCGTTTGAAATATAATCAGCAGTCAATTCTTTTTTCGAAAAAATGGCGTATTTACACTTATCTTCCCCTGAAATTTTAGACAACAAAAAAACAGCTCCCGCTGAACCCTGACTGATTCCTGACGGATCCGGAATGGATTTTAATACCGAAACCAAACTACCCGCCATTTGCTGATTATCATCTAACAAAGTGATACGGTAAATTAATTCGGTGGTTCCTGCCGGAAAATCATCGGTTTCAACCACAATACGGTCTCTGGCTGAGACCACAATCTCTTTATAAGTCGCTCTTTCTTTGTCCCAATAACCCGTTTTTTGGGCCGATACAGCCTGATAAAAAAGACTAATCAATAGCCCTAAAATTATTTTTTTCACTGATGTGATTGGTATTAACTGAATATTCAAGCTTATTGAAAAACCCTTTCAGAATTAAAAACTCCAAAAGGGTTAATTATTATTTTTAAATTTTACAATTCGATGCTATCACCTATTTCTAAAAGCATCAAGTCTTTACCTTTATCAAAAAATTGCTGAATTGCTTCTTTATGATCAATTTTGATGTAACCAAAAGTATCGTAATGATAACCTAAAACCTTGTCACATTCCACAAAATCAGAAGCCAAAATAGCATCCTGAACATCCATCGTAAAATTGTCTCCGATTGGAAAAATCGCCAAATCTAATTTCGTTCGCAACGGAATCAACTTCATATCCATCGTCAAAGCGGTATCTCCGGCAATGTAAATGTTTTTATGTTCGCCTTCGATGACAAATCCGCCCGGATTTCCACCGTAAGCTCCGTCAGGAAAGGAACTGGAGTGAATAGCCGTTACATATTTTACCTTTCCGAAATCAAATTTCCAACTTCCGCCGTGATTCATCGGGTGCGCCTGAAAACCTTTAGCCGCATAATAACCCGCAATTTCGGCATTAGAAACAATAACTGCTCCGGTGCGTTTCGCAATGGCTTCTACGTCCAAAATATGGTCGCCGTGGGCGTGTGTAAGCAAAATATAATCTGCTTTTAACTCATTAATATCGATATGCTCCGCCAAAGGATTACCAGAAATAAAAGGATCTACAATAAGGTGTTTTCCTCCTACTTTAATTCCTAAAGCCGCATGTCCGTAATAGGTAATTTTCATAATTCTTATATTTAATTAGTACGCAGATTCAGCAGATTTACACAGATAAATTTAAATTACAAACATAATTTAACCACCAAAAATCAACTAAAAATCACAAACCAAGATTTTATCTTCCTCCTAAAAATAAATTAACAAAAATGTCTGAAAGCAATGAAATCATGCATATCGACAACAAAATACAAAGCAAAAAAGTACTCAAGGCTACTCTTTTTAATTCCGGATCTAAGTCTTTTGGTTCCTGATTTTTAGAAACCGTAATTAAATGTTTAGTCAAAGGTATGTAAGCTAATAAAAACAGGTATTGATCAAATTTAAATTCGCTAATTACCGCAAAAAGCAAGACCAAAACCATCGCGCCAATGATTAAAAAGTAATGGTATTTTTTAGCTTTTTCGCCCCCGATTTTTACAACAATAGTATTCTTACCTACTTTTTTATCCGAAGCTTCGTCGCGCATATTGTTTAGGTTCAAAACACCAACACTCAAAAATCCGATGGCCATTGCCGGTAAAACCAATACAAAATCGAGTTGTTTGGAATACAGGAAATTTACCCCTAAAGTACTGACTAATCCGAAAAACACGAACACAAACAAATCACCATACCCGCGATAACCATAAGCGGTATTTCCTACCGTATAACGAATAGCCGATAAAATAGCCAAAATCCCTAAGACCAAATAGAAAACGGAATAAAATAAATGTTGGTAGCCAAAAGCATAATAAATCAATGCTATCGCCGAAAGAAAAGTTAAAAACGAAGTAATAATTATGGCGCGTTTCATAGCTGCCGGTGTAATCACACCGCTTTGAATCGCCCGTTTGGGACCAATGCGGTCTTCGTTATCAGTTCCTTTCATACCGTCGCCGTAATCGTTGGCAAAATTGGACAAAATTTGCAATCCTAAAGTAGTCAGAATCGCAAATCCAAAAAGACGCCAGTTAAATACTTCTGTTGGTGTTAATATTTCATCGGTAGGATGTGCCAAAGCATACATACTTCCTACTATAATTCCTGATACAGACAAAGGTAAGGTGCGCAATCTTGCGGCTTCAATCCAGTGTTTCATTATTTATTATTTTTGATTTTAGAGTGTAGATTTTAGATTTTTTATTCTGATTTTAAATTTTCTCAACATCAATTCTAAAATCTAAAATCAGAAATCTACAATTCATTATGGTAACCATTTCTTTTCAAAGTTAGGCTTTCTTTTTTCAAGGAAAGCATTTCTTCCTTCTTTAGCCTCTTCGGTCATATAAGCTAATCGGGTAGCTTCACCGGCAAAAACCTGTTGCCCTACCATTCCATCATCTGTCAAATTCATTGCAAATTTCAGCATTTTGATGGATGTTGGTGATTTAGCCAAAATTTCCTGAGCCCATTCATAAGCAGTCGCTTCTAATTCGTCATGAGGCACAACAGCATTTACCATACCCATTTCAAACGCTTCCTGAGCAGAATAATTACGTCCTAAGAAGAAAATTTCGCGGGCTTTTTTCTGTCCAACCATTTTAGCCAGATACGCCGAACCATAACCTCCGTCAAAACTGGTTACATCGGCATCAGTTTGTTTAAAAATAGCATGTTCTTTACTGGCTAAGGTCATATCGCAAACTACGTGCAAACTGTGTCCGCCACCAACAGCCCATCCCGGAACAACCGCAATAACAGCCTTTGGCATAAAACGAATCAATCGTTGTACATCTAAAATATTCAAACGGTGGTAACCATCTTCCCCAACATACCCCTGATGACCGCGTGCTTTTTGATCGCCTCCGCTACAAAAAGACCAAACCCCGTCTTTGGTACTTGGCCCTTCAGCAGAAAGCAATACTACGCCAATGGAAGTATCTTCCTGGGCATCGTGAAAGGCATCTAATAATTCTGAAGTGGTTTTAGGACGAAAAGCATTTCTAACATCAGGTCGGTTAAAAGCGATTCTGGCAACTCCGTTGCATTTTTTATAAGTGATATCTTCGTATTCTTTGGCTGTGATCCAATCCATTTTAATGGGTTTAAATTATTATAGGGTAAAATTAAATCATTTTTTACACTTTATCTAACTATCCTATATTTTGCCTAAAAAAAAGACGGTTTAACTGCTTTTACTCTTATTTATTTCCTCAGTAATCCTTCTCTCGTTAATCCGTTTAAAATGTTAAAATTCAACAATTAGTCGTTTTTTTTCTGTTACTAAAAACTTTTTTTTATTAATTTTAGACATGATTAGTTCTGGGATTGGTGGAAATATTTACAATACAAACTAGTCAGCGAGTACTTCACTGATTTATTAACTTAAAAGAAGAATATTGAAACAAACAACAAGCTTTATCACTCTTTTTGAAACGTTACTAAATATGAAATACGAAAAAAAAGAGCCCAAACGGGAAGCACTAAATTTTATCAGAATTTATTCAAAGTAGCACCAAAGGTTACCTAATTGGATTACTATACCGAAATGAAAATCATTAAAATAAACAGGTAAAATCCAAAGAAACTTTTTAAACCAACGGTTCTTAATGCCAAATGAGATTCGAAATAACATTTAGAGGTTAAAAAAGATAAAGAAAGAACGATTAACGCGAAACTAAATAGTTTCCCATTGTAAAACATATTATAAGTTGTCCAAAAATAAGAGAGCTTATAAAAAGAGAAAGACTAACCATCAGGATTAGTCTTTCTTTTTTTTATGCTTTTACGAGATAAATTCCGTCTTCTTTAATTTCGATTAATTTTTCTTTGTACAAAGCACCAATCGCTTTCTTAAAAGTCTTTTTACTCATTTTGAGTACCGTTTTAATATCTTCCGGATGCGAATTATCATTCAATCTTAGAAATCCGCGACTTGCCCTTAATTCGTCCAAAATTTTCTCGGCATTTGGCTCTACTGATTCATAGCCCTGCTTTTGCAAAGCCACATCAATCTTATGATCCGGACGGATGTTTTTGATATAACCTCGCATTCTGTCTCCTGTACGGATACTGTCGTCGTACACCTCATCTTTGTATAGAAGTCCTTTGTGTTTTTCGTTGATAATCACATTAATCCCGATTTCGGTAATATGAGACACAATCAAATCAACTTCCTCTCCTTTTTCCAACGCAATTTCTTCATTACTCAAAAACTGATTGGTTTTACTGGAAGCGACCAATCGGTTGGTTTTTGGATCCATATAAAGATAAACCAAATAGCGCTTTCCTTTTTCCATCGGTCGGGCCTGTTCCTTAAACGGAACCAGAATGTCTTTCTCCATCCCCCAATCCATAAAGGCTCCAATTTTATTGACATAATTCACACGCAAAAGAGCAAATTCATTCAATAAAATATAAGGCTCTAAAGTGGTCGCCACCGGACGTTGTTCGTGATCTAAATAAACAAAAACCACGATTTCTTCACCAATTTCAAATTCGTTTGGAACATATTTATTCGGCAAAAGCACGTCGTGAATTCCTTCGGGATCATTTTCCGGATCGCCTAAAAACAAACCCACTTTAGTGTCACGCAATATGGTTAAATTATTGTATTTTCCTATTTTTAGCATTTTCTACTTTTTTCTGAGCTGCAAAGGTACAACCTTGCGGGATGATTTTGACCGCAAAGTGTGCAAAAGTTTTTCGCAAAGAACACTAAGCTCTAAAAAACGGTAATAATCTGTCTAATCCGTTCAATCTGTGTTGTACAAATTAATTGCCTATGGCCGTTTATTGCTTTACCAAAGTCACATCATCAACTAAACAAAATGCATTTGCAGTTCCATCAGCATAAAATCCAATAGTTAGTTTTCCATTTTTTACGATAACATTTTCAATTTGAATGCTTTCCCAAGAAGAATTTTCACTTTCAATTTCATGCTCTAAAGCATTTTCACCACTTTTAGCAAACATTTTTAGAGTTTTAAACCCCTGAGAGTTTTTTATTTTTGCCGTTAAAATATACAAACCGTCTTCTAAAGTCACAAAAGGAGATGAACTGATTTGCTGAGAAATTTCTCTGGTGAAATCTACTTTATCTGTAATATTCAGACTTTTTTCGCCTATAACTTCTTTACGATCCTTTTCAGTATTAAAATAATTCAGTTGTGGTGAAATTTCACTCTTTACCGCAACCGGATTTCCCTTAATTGCTACCGTTTTCCATCCTAATAATTGTTCCTGAACAGGCTTAACATCACTTGGAATTTTATTTCTGTCTGCTTCAAAACTGCCGTTTTTGACATAATTATTATCTGTACCTACAGACCACTCTCCTGTTTTTTCATTTAAATTCCAAGAACTTAAAGAATTAAAATAAGGCTTATCCCCGTTAAACGAAAGCGGAAACCATTGGTTATACCCCAAACCATTACCGGCAAAATCAGCCCAGCGATCACCACAATATAATACGGTTTCTGTATTATTTCTTTTTAAAGTATAAAAAAATCCTGTTTGTGTTACATGCGCATAATCTTCCTCGCAGCCTTCCATAATTTGCATATCATTTGTTGGAAAATAAGGTCCGCGAATGTCATCAGAAACTAAATAATATGCAAATGATGAATCCCATCCATAAATATTGGAAGCCGCCATGTAGTATTTGTTTTTGTATTTAAACATACAGTTCCCTTCTCTGCTTTCTCCCTTAAAAATTTGCGTACAATCCAAAATAGTGACTTTCCCGTCTTTTACCCCAATTTCAGAAACATATATTTTGTTACGTCCTTTTCCATAAGAATAAATCAAATAGGATTTCCCATCATCATTCGTAAAAACGGTTTGATCACCGGTATTAGACGTTCCAATTATAGGCTCCATATTTATTTTCTGATGCCAGATAAAATCTCCTGTAGGAGAATCTGCCAGAGTAACCAAAACCTGATTACCGTGCTGAACAAACATTGCATACTTACTGACTTCCTTAACATAAGCAACTCCTAAACGTCCTACCCATGTTCTCCATGATTGTGGAGTTTCTGATGTATTGGTTAAAACATCTCTTTCAAAAGTCCAGTTCACCAAATCCGTAGAACTATAACATGTTACTGATTTAAAAGAGCAGTGATCGTATTTTTTTACAGGATTATTTCTGTATTTTTCGGCTTCTTCATAATGCACACCATACCAATAGTATTTTTCAATCCCTGTTTGAGGATCTTTAAACCTGAAAATTCCTCCGCCCTGACTATAAATTGGCTGACCTTCCTGAGTATTCCAAAAGGTATCGTTTTTAATATTTTGAAATTGCGCGACTATATTTACCGGAGAAAACAAAAAGAAAATCGCAATAAATAGAAACTGATAATATAATCTAATAGAAATATTCATTAATTCGTTATTTTAAAAAATTAAAAACGCTAAAATAAATTAGAACAGCAAGAAACCATCCTGTAACTAACTATTTTGTAATCGTATAATATAGCTTTTTCACCACCGGAATTCCTCCTGCAGTAATCCCTTCCAAATTGACTTTTACTTTAGTATCAATCGCAATATTATCAAAAGTCACACTTGCGTTTCCGGTTTTATCCGGATGTACGTAAGGATTCCAGTAAATGGTATTTCTGGCAGCTGCTTTCTCGTCCAGTTCCGGATTAGGTTTTTCCGGATTAGGCGTATAAAAAACACGTGCCATATAATACCCTTCAATTTCTTTTTTGATGGAATGAAACAATTCTTTTTCGGCTGTGTTTTTACTTCCCGGTTTGGTATAAATTGCTATTACTCCATTTGCTCCTTCTTGTCCGTATAAGATTGAAGCATTTTTTATTGCTTCGATTCTTTCTATATTAATAAGCTGTACCACCTCGATATCGGTAGCGTTATATACCGGAAAACCATCTAAAATAAAAAGTGGCGAATCCTCGTAACGCATAAATCGTACCGAATTTTCGGTGGAAATTACCCCGGGAATAACATATTGAATCAAATCATATATGGTATTGGCCGCTGGCGAATTTTCATCAACAGTATAAGTAAAATCAGGCATTCCTAATAAGCTACTTGGTTGGTTTTTCTTTTTAGAAACAATTTGAACTTCATCCAAAATATTGTCTTGGACAATTCCGAATGAACTAAATTTTTTAAACACATTTTCGGCAAGCATACGGCTCGCATCCGGCCAGCGCATTGGTTCTTTTTTAAACGAAACCAGCATTGGCGACATTTCAAGAGTATCCATAACAATTTCGCCTCTAAACTTTCCTTTTTCATTTCTGGTATTCAAAAACATATTGGTTTTGCCGGAGAACATCATGTTTTCAAACTTAAATCTTCCGTTTTCGTCTGTTATGGCATCAAAAATATTAAAGTGTTTTTTGTTCATTAAGGCCAAAGTCATGCTGCTGTTAGCTTTAGCTTTTTCGCCTAAAAGTTGTTTTACTCTTCCGGAAATGTTAAATCCCTTCTCTGCCTTATAGCTTAAATTTTCACCAAATCCGGGAATGGTTTTCCACATAAAATCGCGCCATCCCTGAGTTAAAAGCAAATTATCCAAATAGTCTAATCGCTTTAAATTAGCCGGATCAAAATAATAAGCCGGATTGTTTATTTTTCCTCTGATATCCGATTCCAATAAAAAATAAGAACAAATATTAGAATTATAATCTTTATTTTCCACAACTCCATTCATATCGGTTACACTCAGCGAAAAACTTGCTGAACGGGCTTCTCCCGTTTTCGATTTAGAACTCAGCTGAAGCGTAGTTTTTTCACTCGAACGATAATTCTCTTTATCGGCTGTTAATTGCACTTCTAAATCATTGTCTTTCTCCACATAAATCAAACGCTCGCTTTGTGGCTTAAAATCCTTATCGTATAACGTAAGTTGACTAATACCTTCCGGAATTTTCTCTTTTGGTAATTCAAAAGACAAACTCGTTGCTGCCAAAGTCTGCGTGGTTTCCAAATACGAAAGTCCTCTGAATTTACAAATTAAGCTTACTTCACTGTTAGGATTTTGAACCAGTGTGGCTTCATTAGTATTTATAGTAACTATATTTCTTCCTTTAATAGCTCTGAAATTCAGTAAACACCCCTGTTTCAAAGCTTTGGGTAACTCCACTCGGATTTCGGATCCATCCAAAGTTTTAATTTTGGCATAATAACTTTTTCCGGCTATCGGCATTAGCTGTAATTTCCCCATACCATCATGCGGACTTAAAAAACCAGTGACTAATTCGTTATCCGAATCAAAAAGTTCTCCTTTAACCATTACCGGATTTCCCTGACTATCAAGCGCTTTAAAACCTACAATACTGGCTACATTTTCTAAAAGCGAACCTCCTTCAGGAAAAAAATCAACGGAAAAACCTTGCTGAGCAACTGCCTTTTCCGGTACTGCTTTTTTAGAAGAATTATTTGCAGCTGCACTTCCTGCAGGACGATTTGCCAATGATTCCGGTTTGAAATGCAACTCAAATGCATCCATGATTTCGATATCTTTGGTAAACACAAAATCCTCTCCAAAATTTCGATCCCAATTGGTATAAGCACGAATTTGATACATTCCCGGTTTTACCCCAAGTGAATCTGACAATTGAAAATCGCCGTAACCTAATCCCATTTCAATATTGGTTTTATTTCGGGCTATAATTCTGGAATCAGGAGCAATTAACTCCACATATAAAATATTACTGTTGTCCGTCAGCACGTTGTTGTAAGCCAAAACGTCATAGGCCTTATACCACAAATCTTCACCCGTAAAATACTTTGATCTATCTGTGTGAAGATAAATCTTTTCAATAGTAGGCGGCTTTTTGGCTTCTTGTCCCTGTGCAAAACCTACAGATACTACCAACCAAAAAAAACAAAGAAAACAGCAATTTTTATTGCTCAAAACCGTTTTTATCATAAAAAATCAGATAATTTAGTTAAACCCTTTTTAACTTATACACTACTCTATTTTCCTCGTTTTTTTGACTTTTTAACAACAACTATTTCAAAAACAAAAAAACAAGTAAGAAAATTTTACTAAAATAAATACTTCCGAACAATTAACTAACCTGCACTATCCTGTTTTTTAACACAAAAGGAAAAGTTATTCTTTAATGCTGTAAAAAAGCCGTTTCACCACAGGAATTCCATTACTGGTTATTCCTTCCAAAGCGACTTTTACCTTGGTTTCTACTTTCGAATTATAAAATTCTACACTTGTACTTCCTGTTTTATCCGGATGTACATAAGGATTCCAGTAAATAGTGTTTCTAAAAGCCGAGTTTTTATCTAAATCAGCATTCGGGTTTTCGGGATTGGGTAAGTAAAAAGTACGGGCGGCGTAGTAACCTTCTATCTTTTGTCTAATTGCATAAACAGGAACTATTTTTTTACGTTGCCCATCTTTTGCACTTGTAAAAATAGAAATTAGAGTAAATTTCCATATAATTGTTTTATATGTTCCCCACTTACAACTTCTATTCTAAGAGCTTCATCAGGTGAAACTGCTAGTAATTGATTCCCATCGACAGCTTGAAAACCGTCTATAAATAATACAAATGATAACTTTGATGCATCAGTTGCTATTATACTATCATAATTTATATTATAAACTCCTCTTAATTTTTGTTCCAAATAATCAACAAAATTGTAAAATTTATTGGCTTCTTTTTTATCCACTTCATAACTATAATCAGGTACTCCATACAATGGATTAATTTTGTTTTTCTTTGCTTTAACTGCTACTTCTTTCAGCATATTTTCTGGTTTTACACCGAAAGCAATATATTTTTTAGACACATTCTCAACAACAGTTGATTTTTTTGCTTCAGGCAAAAGAAATAACTCTTTTTGTAATCTAACAGAAATTGGAGACAATTCAATTGAATCCAAAACAATTTGCCCCTGAATTTTCCTTTTTCATTTACATTATTCAAAGACATATTTACTTCATCAGCAAACACCAAATCTTTAAACTGAAATCGGCCTATAGAATCTGTAGTAGTAGTAGTAGTAGTAGTAGTAGTAGTAGTAGTAGTAGTAGTAGTAGTAGTAGTAGTAGTAGTAGTAGTAGTAGTAGTAGTGAAAATCCCGTTATTTTTTTCACTCATTAAAGCCAAAGTCAAATTGTTATTGACTAAGGGCTTATCAGCAAAAACTTGTTTAACCCTCCCTGAAATCGTGATTCCTTTTTCTGCTTTGTACAAATTCTTTTCATCAACTTGAGGCAAAGTTTTCCAAACAAAATCCCGCCAGCCTTGGGTTAACAATAAATTATTCAAATATTCCAATCGTTTGGGATTTTTGGAATCAAAATAATAAGCCGGATGATGTACTTTTCCTCTTATATCCGATTCCATTAGAAAATAAGAACAGATATTGGAATTAAAATTATCTTCTTCTACTCCATTCGTATCGGTAACACTCAAAGAAAAACTGGCAGATTTTCCTTCTCCTGATTTGGATTTAGAAGTAACTGAAATCAATGTTTTTTCTTCAGGTTGATAGGTACTTTTATCTGTTGTAAGTTGAACATCCAAATCATGTTCTTTTTCAAAATAAACCAAGCGTTCACTTTGGGGTTTGTTAGTTGCGTCAAACAAAGTAATTTGGCTGATACCATCCGGAATTTTGTCTTTTGGTAATTCAAATGACAAAGTTGTTTCTGTTAATGTTTGTGTAGTTTCCAAATAGGAAATACCTCTGGATTTGCAAACAATTTTAAATGTTGCATTTGGATTTTGGGCTAAAGTTTCAGGATTGGTACTAATCGTTAAAATGTTTCTCCCTTTAAAATTGCGATAACTTAAAACGTAACCATTTTTTAAAGGTTTTGGCAAATCCTGCATAAACTCAAAACCGCTCTCAGTTTTTATTTTTACATAATAGTTTTTGCCTTCAATGGGTAACAATTGCGCTTTTCCCATGCCATCGTGCACACTTTCAAAAGTGCTGACTAACTCATTATCCGAATCGTAAATTTCGCCTTTAACCTTTATTGGTTTTCCGTTTAAATCAACGGCTTTGAAACCAACTACGCTAGCTACATTTTCCAGTAACGAACCACCTTCGGCGAAAAAAGTTACGATATAAGGATTTTGTTTGTCAACTTTATTACTCGTTTTTTTAGTTTCCAAAATTGCCTTTTCAGAAGTTTCGGCCGTTTCTTTCGCTTCAAAAACATCGATGATTTCAATATCTTTGGTAAACACAAAATCGGTTCCAAAATTCCGATTCCAATTCGTATAAGCTCTTAATTGGTATTTTCCGGGTTTCACTCCAACAGAATCAGCCAAGTGAAAGTCACCATTTCCTAAGCCAATTGTTAATTTGGTTTTGTTGCGGGCAATAATTTTGGCTTCCGGCGAAATCAATTCGACATACAAAATCCCGCTTAGATCAAATAGCAAATTATTAGAAGCCCTGACTACGTAAGCCTTATACCATAAATCCTCACCCATAAAATAGGTCGTTCTGTCCGTATGTATGTAGATTTTTTCGATATCCGGAATAGATTTGGAATCCTGTGCCTGAATGAAAATCGGGAATAAAAACAAATAGAGAAAACAAAACAAAGCTTGTTTTTGGTACCTAATAGCTTCTTTAATCATATACGTTAATTTAATGATGAACTAAAAAAGAATAAGAATAACTACCAATTACCCAATACAGCATTTAATCCAAAAACGTATATTCTTAAAAATTACAAAAACACTCACAATTATCAAGCCAAATACTACAAAATTAACTTTAATTTTTTAAGAAAAACTTTAAACTCATACTACAAAACAATCTGGTACTTTAAAAAGTAAACAAAAAAATATCGAAAATCTATAGAAATTAACATTCTTAAGATTCCCGATATTGCTATAAACTATCAGCTAACTGTTAAAAATCAGTCAGCGATTTCAATTTTTAAACCAACTCTTTAAAAAACTGTTTTAAAATAGTATCATTTTCGGTGGTTGGAGTAAAAATCTCTAAAATCCCCGCCTTATTATTTTCGGCATACAACTGTTTCAAACCACTTTCTAAACTTTTTTCATCAGTTGCTGTAAAGTAATTCAGCCCGTACATTTTAGCTAAATGTTCCGCTGTCAATTGGTGTGAAGTTTCGAAAAAAGTATTAAAAACAATATTTTCTTCATGCCCCGGTAAAATCCGGAAAATTCCTCCGCCACCATTGTTTATCAAAATAATTTTAAAATTTTCAGGAATATAAGCATTCCACAACGCATTGCTGTCGTATAAAAAACTCACATCGCCGGTAATAAATACCGTTGGCTTTTTACTTGCAACCGCCGCCCCAATGGCTGTTGATGTACTGCCGTCAATTCCACTGGTACCACGGTTACAAAATACCTCAATCGAAGGGTTTGTTTTTATTAATTGCGCATAACGAATCGCCGAACTGTTACTAATTTGCAACTGCGAATCTTTCGGCAAACTTTTAATAACCGAATCAAAAACCAGAAAATCCGAGAATGGAATTTTGCTTAAATAGCGCTGTTGTTTTTCTTTTCTAAACGCTTTTAACTGTGCTGCTTTCGCAAAATAATCGCTTTTTACTTCCTTCGTTAAAGGCAAAAATTTTCCAAAAAAAGTATTCGGATTCACCTCAAAATGCTTAGTCAAAACGCCAAAAGTATCATAGGCTCGTAAAGAATCGACGTGCCAATGCTCTTTAGGTTGATATTTGCGTAAAAAAGCTTTAATGCGTTTCGATACAATCATTCCTCCAAAAGTGATTAAAATTTCCGGACAAAAATCCTCAAAATCACTTTCAGTAAACGGTGTAATAATCGTATCAATATTCGAAATAAAATCAGGATAATGCAAATTAGAAGTCGTTTCGGTCATCACCACCACCGATTCGTCTTTGGCTAAAGTTTGAATTATTTCATTCGAAATTAAATCGGGATCATTGGCACCTACTAAGATTAATTTCTTAGCGGATTGATTCCAAATTTTGGCAAAAGGTGCTAAATCCTCCAATGTTTTCATCGAATTCAAACTGGCAAAATGATTGACCATCACATCAACAGTAAGCTCCGAAACCGTTTCGTACAAAGGTTCTTCAAAAGGTGCGTTGATATGTACCGGCCCTTTTTGGTAAAAAGCAGCATCAATTGCATCGTTGATTTTATGGTCATTTTCCTTAGAAGCTTCTTCGGTTAAATTGGCATTATACAGCGAATGATTTTCAAAAACATTTTGCTGACGAATGGTTTGGCCGTCGCCAATATCAATCTTACTTTGCGGTCTGTCAGCCGAAATAACAATTAAAGGAATCTGACTGTAAAAAGCTTCGGCAACCGCCGGATAATAATTCAGCAAAGCCGAACCGGAAGTACATACTACCGCCACCGGACGCTTAATTTGCTGGGCTATTCCCAAAGCAAAAAAAGCCGCACAACGTTCGTCGGCAATACTATAACAATTAAAATCAGGATTGGAGGCAAAACCTATGGTTAAAGGCGCATTTCTGGATCCGGGAGAAATGACAATATCGGTAATTCCTTTGGCTAAACATATCTGAATAATGCTTTGCGCTAAAGGTTTTTTGGGGTAAATCATTGTTTTTATTTCAAAAGAAAACAAAGATACAAAGTTCTGATATTTTTAGTGTAAATTATTTACATGAGATTTATTGGTTTCAACAAAAAAAGCGATTTCTAAACTAAGTTAAAAATCGCTTTTTTAGATATAATTTAAAATCAATTATTGTTTAATCCAGTTTACAATTTCCGGCGCATCCGGTTTTGTTTTAGAATAATATACTTCCACCAAATGACCTTTTTCGTCAATCAGGTATTTTTGAAAATTCCATTTTACTTCCGAATCTTTCACTCCGTTTTTTTCTTTTTGTGTTAAAAACTGATATATCGGACTCATATCATCTCCTTTTACTGAAATTTTTGCCATCATCGGAAAAGTAACCCCGTAATTTAATTTGCAAAAACTGGCAATTTCGGCATTAGTTCCCGGCTCCTGTTCGTTAAAATTATTCGCAGGGAAACCAACAATAGTAAAGCCTTTGTCTTTGTATTCTTTATAAATCGCTTCTAATTGTTCGTATTGTGGCGTATAACCACATTTAGAAGCCGTATTGACAATCAGAAGTTTTTTGCCCTTTAATTTAGAGAAATCAAATGTTTCTCCTGATAAATCTTCTACTTTAAACTGATAAATACTTTGCGTATCCACATTTTTTGATTTTTTATTTTGAGCCTGAGCATTTACACTTAAAAAAAGTGCCACACCACAAACTGCCAGAAATAGCTTTTTCATAAAATTTATTTTTTTATAAAAGTAGTCAAATTCGGCTCATTACCATATTTTCAGTTTACTAATTTCCGTTGAACAAACGTTAAATCTGTAAAAACAATTTTAACACAAATCAAATAATAATCTCTACACAAATTATTTGTACTTTTTTCCTTAAATTCTACAAATACGATACTATTCTGAATAAGTTTATCTATGTTTGTAAAACAAAAATCAAAACAATGACTCAAGACGAATTATTAGTTTTAATCCATCAAAAAGACGAAAAAGCGTTTACCGTTCTTTATGATATGTATGCCAAAAGTCTTTTTTCGGTAATTAGTGTTTTAGTAAAAAATACCGAAGAAGCCGAAGATATTCTTCAGGAAGTATTTGTAAAGATCTGGAAAAACTTAGACAGTTATAACGAAAACAAAGGGCGTTTTTACACCTGGATCATCAATATTGCCCGAAATACCGCAATAGACCGACTGCGTTCTAAAAATTTTAACAACAGTCAAAAAAACTTATCGGCTGAAAATTTCGTAAATCTATTAGAAGACAATAACAAGTTGACGAATAAAGTGGACGGAATTGGTTTGCAGGAATTCATCAAACGATTAAAACCTAAATGTATTCAAATCATTGATTTGTTGTTTTTTAAAGGCTATACCCAACAAGAAGCTGCGGACGAACTGGAAATTCCTTTGGGAACAGTGAAAACGCACAACAGAAACTGTATTAATGATTTAAGAAACTATTTGAAAGTATAGTACCATGGAATTGAAAGAATATATAGCATCAGGGATATTAGAACTTTATGTTTACGGCTCGCTTTCCGAATCTGAAAGTGAAGCCGTTGCAGATATGGCCAAAAAACATCCGGAAATTCAAGCTGAAATTATAGCTATCGAAAAGGCAATACTGGCACTTTCTTCGAGCTTTTCTCCTTCACAATCAGTTGAAAATTATGCTAAGATTAAAGAAAAATTAGCTTTAAACCAACCTGAAGTAATCCCCTTTACTCCGAAGCGAAATTGGTCTCAATATATTGGTTGGGCTGCGGCGGTACTTTTACTGGGAGGAATTGGTTTTCTCTATAATGAATTGCAACAAAGCAATCAACAATTGGTAAACAGCACTATTGAAAAAACAAAAACCGATACAAACCTTAAACAAATTGAATTGGAGAAGAAAGCGCTTGAAACCAATCTGGCTATAATAAAAGACAGTAACAATACGGTAATTGCACTTAGTGGTCAAACTGTTTCTCCGGAATCTTCGGCAAAAATTTATTGGAACAAAGAAACACAAACAGTTTATGTTGATGCTTCCGGCTTACCGGAACCACCAAAAGGAATGGTATATCAGGTTTGGGCTTTAAAATTGAATCCATTAACTCCAGCCAGCATCGGATTATTAGATAAATTCAAAGAAAATAACCAACGCTTTTTTGCTGTCAACAACACGGCTGAAGCCGAAGCTTTTGGAATTACTTTAGAACCTGCCGGAGGAAGTATCACGCCAACATTAGAACAATTATATGCTTTAGGGAAAGTGTAATAATTCTAAACATTTCTTATATGCTCTTAAATTCGAACAATAATTAAAAACTTATATGACTTATATGTTTCAAAAAAAATCAAAAAGGCTTTCCATTCGAAAGTCTTTTTTTGTTTTATAAAGTTCTAATTGCATTGAGTATATTTGCACAATTATAATTTTCATGAGCTATACCCTTCTTTCCTCTCCTCTTCAAGGATTTACTGATTTTCGTTTTAGAAATGCACAAAATAAATATTTTGGAGGAATCGACACTTTTTATTCGCCTTACATTCGTTTGAACGGAAAATTAATTATTAAATCATCTTATCAACGTGATTTACTTCCTGAAAATAATACAGGACTGGAAGTCATTCCACAGGTAATTACTAATGATGCCGATGAATTTTTATTTGTTTCCAAATATGTTCAGGAATTAGGATACAAAGAATTGAATTGGAATTTAGGTTGCCCTTATCCGATGGTAACAAAATCAGGAATGGGTTCTGGACTGATTTGCCAAACCCAAAAAATCAATAGTATTTTAGAAAAAGTACATGCCGAGTCGGATATTATTGTATCAATGAAAATGCGTCTAGGCTATGATAATGCCAACGAAATCCTGAATGTTTTACCACTTTTAGAACAATATCCTATCAAAAATGTAGCAATTCATGCCCGCATTGGAAAACAATTGTATAATGGAGGCGTGAACTTAGACGGCTTCCAACAATGTGTCGATAACACTAAATTAAAGCTGTATTACAATGGTGATATAACTTCAGTAGCTCAGTTCCATAAAATGCAAGAACGCTTTCCAACCATAGACCATTGGATGATTGGTCGTGGTTTAATTGCCAATCCGTTTTTGCCAGGCATGATTAAAAATAACAGCTCAGAATATCCATCCAACAAAATGGAATTATTCAGCGATTTTCACGACACCTTATACGCCGGCTACAGCGAATCTTTATCAGGAGCCACACACATTTTATTGAAAATGCACCATTTATGGGAATACTTTTCGGTTATCTTTTCAAATCCGCACAAAGTGCATAAAAAGATAAAAAAGGCTAAAAGTATCCGGAATTATGAGCAGGCGGTGAGAGAGATTATTAAGGAGGGATAATAAACAAATCCTAATTAGATTTCGTAACTTTTGATTCTCCATTTGCATTTACTCCACTAACAGTTCCTAAAGCTCCATTTTTATTAACATAACTTGAATTTGAATTTGTTTTTTCACCATTTTTGGTAACTACCGCAACAGTATTTACAGTTAAATCAGCACTTATACTATTGGTTAAATGAGTAGCATCCGCTACTTGGGTAGCCGTTATCGTTGTTACTCCTGGTCCTACTATTGTAACTGTCGAACCACTTATTGTAGCAACATTTGTATCACTACTTATATAAGTAAAAGCACCAGTACTGTCTGAACTTGGAGGAGTTATAGTAAACGAACCGTCATATAAAGTTTTTGAAAGTGCATTAAAATCTCCTAAAATAGCTGGTGAATAAGGATTTGGCGAGCTTCTTTCATAACTAAATCCACCACCGCTGCTATCTACCCAAGATAAAATTTTCACATCAATATAAATATCATCCGTTATAAGATGAATCACAAAATCCTGATTTACTTGACATGGAGGGCACCATTGCATTGCTTCACGCCAATTAGAAAAATATAAATTACTAAAATCAGCAGTAGTTCCCATTGCCCATTCGGTATCTGAAGGAGATAAATAATTATAACCACTCTCTTTTGCTATGTTAAATAATCCCTGAGTATTCTTTCTGGTTAAAATAACACTTTCAGTCAGAAAATCTTGGTTGGCTTCCAATGTCCAATCAGATCCACTAGTTTTCTCAAAAGTAATTTTTGGACCATCCCAAATCAATGGAGTTTGGGGTGAACCCGAAACAATTGCACTTGAAAGACTTTGATTTCCTGCTAAATCTTTAGCAATTATTTTGTAATAATAGGTTGTGTTAGCTACTAAGTTGTTATGAGAATAGCTTGTTGTAGTCTTTGAAGATATTGTTGTTATTAAGCTTAATGCATTTTGATCTGTTCCACCATATATAAGATATCCTGTTGTATCATCGGTATTTTGATTCCAATTCAATGTCAATTTATATGTTCCAATAGTCACATTAAAACCCGTAGGGATACTTGGAGCTGTTACATCATCACAACCATTAGCAGGTTCTACAACCACACCAGATTGAGTATTTGGGCACAGATCCTGATAATTAGCCACCCCATCTAAATCGTCATCTAAAAATTTCAAACTGGCTGTATTATTTTTTTGTGTACTTCCTGCAATATTTGAAGAAGCATCATAAATAGAATTTAAAGCTGGATTAACCGTAATAGTCTCTGTTCCATAAATTGTTCCTATAGTATTTATACCTAAAATATAAGTATTAGCACTAGCCGAAATACTTGTAGGTGTTGAAGAACCTAGAGTTGCATTACCACCACTTAAAGAAAATTGGAAATCATTAACCTCCAATGCGCCGCTTCCGGAATTAGTATTAAAAACAGGGCGATTCATTACAACAGTTATTGTACTGTTTGCTGATGAATGTGAAACCGATGTTATAAAGTTATCTAAAGTATTGCCTGAAACTACAGCCGGGTTTCCTGTCCAATTTGTACCATTATTAGTAAAAACATTATTTTTAATTGTTGTTTTATTATCATATTTGTAACTCCCCCCCGGATTTATAATCGTTCCTGTATTTCCTGTAAATGTATTTCCTTCGAAAAGAGTATTATTGGTCCCTAAAGTGCTTTCACCCCAAGAAGGATTTTGACCTATCCAACTTGAAAAGGAAAATAAAGTCCATCCTGTATTATTTGTAAAAGTAGAATTTAATACCTGATATCGATTCACTCCTCTAAAACTACCTATCTGACTTGTATTATTACTGAAAATACAATTATCTATCTTGACATACCTTTCAGTACTAAATATAGTACCTGTATTAGAAGAAAAAGTTGAACCTGTAACTGTTATTCTATTTGAATAATCAGTTTCGGTATCTGAAGTATTACTAGGTGTAGAGCCATAATCACTGCCAAATAATGTACCACTATTGCTTGTAAAAGTCGAATTAGAAATGGTTATTATTGAAGAATTATTGGTATAAAACGCATAGCTTCTACTATTACCTGTCACGTTAATTGAAGTCGCAATTACCGAAGAATTACTATTGTCTGCTCTAAAAATAGAACCATTAGAAGATGCGTTATTTGTAAAAGTAATTCCGGATATTGTCAGCACAGCTCCACCAGAAACTTGAAACATATTATATGAATTAGCACCCGACATAGTCAAGTTATTCACACCATTTCCTATAATACTTATATTTCGGGTAATACCAGGTAAATTAGATGTAAGTGTTACTGTTCCTGTCAAACCAGAATCAAAATCAATTGTACTGGCCGTAGTATTTTGAATTCCATATCTTAACGTTCCTAAACTACCATCGTCACTTAAACTCGTGACAGTGTAGTTACCCTGTGCAACACAGATTAATGTGAAAAACAAACTTATTAATAAATAGATATTTTTCATTTTAAATTATTTTGAATGCTTAAAAAGATTTCTTCAATTAAAAAAATAATCAAACTGAATTCTATCATCTACAGATAAAACATATCCTCCATTATTTAGTGGATTATAAGTCAAAGTAGTCCCACTCCAACTATAAGCAGAGTTACTTATTCTAATTCCGTTCACAAACATCTTTACCATAGTTTTTGATGAAGGTATTTGTGATAAAATAAAACTAGTCTGAGCAGCTGTTGCTATAATTTCATCAGTTACTTCTATAACAACACTTGAAATGGCATTAGTTACAAATGCTGTAGTAGCAATTTGAGTCGAATTAGTTCCTACCGTTGCTGTAGGTGCAGTAGGTGTTCCGGTTAAAGCTGGTGATGCCAATGGTGCTTTAAAATTTAACGCATTAGTAACAGCAGCTTCATTCGCATCCACATCAGCCTGAACAGCAGCAATATTTGTTTGTAAAGTAACATCAGCTGCAGTCCTGGCTGCAGTTTCTGCTGTTAAGTTTGTTGTTAATGTATTATCGGAAGCTGAACGATTATTTGTTTCTGTAACCAAATTAGCTGCAATGGTATTTTCGGCTGCTGTAGCACGTGTAACTTCAGTTGCTAAAGCCGTAGAAACATTTGCTGCAGTAGCATCAACATAAGTTTTTACCGATTTCACACTTGGATATTTAGTATCCGAAGTTCCGTCAGTAATAACATTTGTACTTTTGTTTGCTACATCTTCTTTTAATAAATCAGCAGTGATTCTGTTTGCTACTTCTGTTGCTAAATCAGTCGTCAAGATACCATCAGCTGCAGTTCTGGCTGCAGTTTCTGCTGTTAAGTTTGTTGTTAATGTATTATCGGAAGCTGAACGATTGTTTGTTTCTGTAACCAAATTAGCAGCAATAATATTTTCTGCTGCGGTAGCACGATTTATTTCATTTGTCAAAGACGTTGTAGACGATGCAGTAGCTGTATCAACATAAGTCTTAACTGATTTAACACTTGGGTATTTCGTATCCGAAGTTCCGTCAGTGGTAACATTTGTACTTTTGTTTGCTACATCTTCTTTTAATGAATCAGCAGTGATTCTGTTTGCTACTTCTGTTGCTAAATCAGTCGTCAAAGTAACATCAGCTGCAGTTCTGGCTACAGTTTCTGCTGTTAAGTTTGTTGTTAATGTATTATCGGAAGCCGAACGATTATTTGTTTCTGTAACCAAATTAGCTGCAATGGTATTTTCGGCTGCTGTAGCACGTGTAACTTCAGTTGCTAAAGCCGCAGAAACATTTGCTGCAGTAGCATCAACATAAGTTTTTACCGATTTCACACTTGGATATTTAGTATCCGAAGTTCCGTCAGTGGTAACATTTGTACTTTTGTTTGCTACATCTTCTTTTAAATTTAAAGCTATTTGTGTTACTGCACTAATTGGTTTGTTTAAATCACTTGTATTATCAACATTTTCTATTCCCAGATTAGTTCGGGCTCCTAAGAGTGTAGTTGCATTAGTACCTCCGTTTTCTATCCCTACAACACCAGTTACATTTTCAGCATTTATAGCCGAAAAAGCTAAAGGAACATAATTAAAATCCTGATTGCTGATTTCAACATAGTTAGAACAACTTCCTTCAGTATTAATTCCCACAATCAAACTTTTTTTAGAAGTACCCCATACAATATCTTTAAAAGAAGAAGCATATCCTGCTGTTTGATTACCTGAACCTATTACAAGGTTCACCATTCCAAATGCATCTGTTTTGGTTTGTACCGTTTCCTGATACTCTACATTGGAAAACTCATCAATAAATTTAAACACCATACAGATATTCTTATTTACCAAAGGACTACTGGAATTATTTACTCCCGGTAATTGCTCCCCTTTAGGATTTAAGATTATAGCTTGATAGTTAATCCCGTTTGTTTGTGCAAAAGTGTTTGCTGCAACAAAAAATATAAATAATAAAAATATTTTTCTCATATCCTTTTTAATTGATGTTGAAATGAATTCCTAATTCAAGTTGATTTGTATTAAATGAGAGTTTTTCTTTTGATGAATTAGTCAAATTAATGGTTTGCCCAAAATTATATCCTAAACTTAAAGCACCAAATGATGGAATACAATATTTGATTTTCGCACCTAACGAAGACCCCAGAAGAATTCCTGAAAATTCCTTTTGGTGCTTTAAATCATAATAAATCCCATTTACTTCCTGCTTACCATATATCATGGATGAAACATTTATTCCGGCTTTAACCAAAAAATCAACATTTTTATAAGAAAAGAATTGATACAATATTCCCGTTTCTAAACCTAAATACTGTGTATCCCATCGATAGGAATTAGCCGAATTCCCTCCTAATGCATTATAATCATTTAAAGAAAGTCCCACTGAATAAAATATTTTTTTAGTCGCTAAAAGATCTGTAAAACCTATTTCATAAAAATTACCACTTCCGCTCTGAAGATTTGGATTGGTCTGAAAATTGGCGTCTTTATAAATAAACTTTGTATAATTTTTACCAGTGTTAAAATAAATTTCCTGAGAAAAAACAGATGAGGTCATCAAGAAACAAAGAAATAGAAAGTAGTTTTTTATCATAGTTTAATAATTTTAGTGTAATAGGTTATACGCTTGTTTTTTAATTGTACCAAATATTCGGATCGAGTTAACTTAGAAAGATCAATGCTAAAAACTGAAGCTTCAATATTTTGTGAGTTTTTAAAAACTAATCGACCACTAACATCAAAAACATAAATCGATAATTCTCCGCTTAATGCTTCTGAAAACTGAAAATTAACAATATCGCTAAATGGATTTGGATACGTTTGAGCTGTTATAGCTGTTTTGTCATTTTGCGTTATATAACTGTTCCATAAACTTTGCTGGAAACCTTGCATGACCACAGCTCCTTTTGTGGAATTCCCCACAATACTTTGTTGACCGATAGTTTGACTTACTATAACTTTATTTGCTATTTCTGTTGTTGTACCCTGAGAAGATAACATTTGATGGTGTAAAACCTGACCATAAAAAGAGACCGAAAAAAGTAAAAGCAAATACTTCATAAAAATTAATTTTAACACAATATTAAAAAACAAAAACTGCACTTTATCGATGTTTTTTGTATTTAATCGATTTTTTTGAAAAAATAGTAATAACTTTTCGGTTTTTAGTAACTCTATCCTGGTGAAAACACTTAAAAAACAAGATATAACTTACGATAAAAAATTAAGAATTTTTACTACTAATGCATTTCGTCGAACTTTTTAATTTACTTTTGAGTAAATTTTTTACTTAGTTACCTATGAAATATTTTTTCAAAAACTGTTTTTAACCTCAATCAATTAAGTATTTCAAAATGATCTTAAACACTATATTTATTATCTCCGGTATTATTGGATTTATTATTAGTGCAATCTTATTTATCAATAGAAAATCAAATCACGTAATGAATATTTACATGATTTTATTAGTACTTTTAAACTCTTTACGTTTTTTTACTTTTGGAACAATCAATCTTTTTCCAGATCATGAAGTTTTAGTACTGTATACCAAATTTGCCAACCTAACTTCAATTGTAATTCCTTTAGTTTATTTGTATTTTGAAAAATTAGGCCATAAAAAATCTTTTGCAAAAAATGATTTACTGCATTTCATTTTCCCAATCTTTTATTTTCTGTTAACATTTGAAATTTATAATTTTTTAAAACCAAGTCAGACAATAAAAATTTTAATGTATGGTATCTTTTTACTGTTTCTTTTTACCTATGGCTATTTAAGTTACCGAGTTTTAAAAAAGACTATTTGGAATAAAAAAGAAGACAATAAACTGGCTCAAAATCAACATAAAAAAATCCATAATTGGACAATATTTTTGTTTATCGCTCTCTTATTAGCTTCTTTAAGGCTCTCCGTTTCTTTGTTCTTAGAAGTCTCGCAAAACATTCAGTCAAAAGGCTTTTCATATCAATGGATAACTGCTGTAATTTGGACTATAATTTTAATTAAAATATTAGTTACCCCTGAAATTCTTTATGGGTATAAAATTTTAAATGAAAAAGTACTGGAAGAACGAAATTCAAATTTAACTTTTAGCAGCATTTGGCAATTATATCCCGTGGAGGAAATAAAAAATGAACAACATCTTATTTTAAAAGAAAAAGTAAATCAAAATCTCCAAAACTATTTTGAAGAGATTGAAAAAAAATCAATCAACAGTGATTTTTTCAGAGACTCAAAACTAACTCTGAATGATTTGGCTACTAAATTAAATATCCCAAAAAGTCATTTATCTTATATATTTAAATACCATTCTACAATATCCTTTTCTGAATATAAAAAAATGATTCGCATTCAGGATGCAATTAAATTAATAGACAGCGGTTATCTCAAAAACAACACGCTGGATTCACTTTCTAAAAAAATTGGTTTTACATCTTACAATCCTTTTTTTACCAGTTTCAAAGAAATAACGGGATTAGCTCCTGTTGAATACATCAACAATATTAAAAATGTAGCATAAAACCCTGATCAAAATACCATTGATAGAGTCTTATATAGTTGAGGGCAAACTTTAATAAATATCCTTTATACCCTTTTTTCTTCTAAATTTCCTCAGAAAGACAAACTACTCTCTTGTTGTTTTTTAATTAATACTTATTTTTTGAGCTAAAAAAAAGATTATAAGCATTATTTTAGACTTCTATTATCTTTTTATCAAACTTACAAAATATTTTAAAAAAATAAGTATTTATACGTAATTAATACGTATTTTTACACTATCAAATTTAACATTAAGTTTGAAAAAAGAAGTACGCCATTAAAAAACACAAATGATAATGCAAAATTCAGAAATCAAAACTACCTGTTCGTATTGTGGTGTAGGATGCGGAATCATTGTCAGCAAAGATTCCGGTAACGGGGTTACTGTTAAAGGAGATATAGATCATCCGGTAAACCGAGGAATGCTTTGTTCTAAAGGAATGAATCTGCATTATGTAGCCAACGATACCTCTGACAGAATTCTTTTTCCCGAAATGCGCTGGAGTAAATCCCATCCTATGGAGCGCGTGAGCTGGGATGAAGGTTTGGATCGTGCAGCGGCAGTTTTTTCTTCTATCATAAAAAAATACGGACCAGACAGTGTTGGTTTTTATATTTCAGGGCAATGTTTGACTGAAGAATACTATTTGGTAAACAAATTGGTTAAAGGTTTTTTAAAAACGAATAATATCGATACCAATTCACGTCTTTGTATGAGTTCGGCAGTTGCTGGTTACAAAAAAACGTTCGGAGAAGATTCGGTTCCAATTGCTTATGAGGATATTGAATTGGCCGATACTTTCCTGATTACCGGAGCTAATCCGGCCTGGTGCCACCCTATTTTGTTCAGACGTTTGGAACAACATCGGGAGAAAAATCCAAAAGTAAAAGTTATTGTAATCGATCCTAGAAAAACCGATACTGCACTTTCTGCCGATTTACATTTACAAATTCTACCGGGAAGCGATATTATTTTATACCACGCCCTAGCCAAAAGAATTATTGAAAAAGGCTATACCGATAATGACTTTATCAAAAAACACACTGAAAATTTTGAAGCTTATAAAGAATTAGTCTTAGCTACTTCTTTAGAAAAAGCTTCTCAGCTGTGTGGTATCTCTATCAAAGAAATCGATCAGGCTGTAGATTTAATTGGAAAAGCCGAAGGATTCCTTTCGCTTTGGGCTATGGGACTGAACCAAAGTGCTGTGGGAGTTGATAAAAACACCGCCTTACTTAATATTTCACTTTTAACGGGACATGTTGGAAAACCGGGTTCCGGACCATTTTCACTGACAGGACAGCCTAATGCTATGGGCGGACGAGAAGTGGGCGGAATGGCAAATTTATTAGCGGTTCACAGAGAATTGGCTAATCCGGAACACCGTCAGGAAGTGGCCGATTTTTGGGGAGTGGACAGCATTTCTGAAAAACCGGGACTCACCGCCACCGAAATGTTTGAAGCCTTAGAATCCGGAAAAATGAAAGCAGTTTGGATTATTTGTACCAATCCAATGGTAAGTTTGCCAAATTCCAGACAGGTCGAAAAAGCTTTGAAAAACGCCAAATTCGTAGTCGTTCAGGAAATCTCACATAAGGCTGACACGGCTAAATACGCCGATTTATTGCTTCCGGCTGCGGGATGGTTAGAAAAAGAAGGAACGATGACCAATTCAGAAAGGCGAATTTCTTATTTGCCAAAAGGAATTAATGCTCCGGGAGAAGCGCTGCCTGATTTTGAAATTCTGACCCGTTTTGCTAAAAAAATGGGATTCAAAGGATTTAATTTCAATACACCGGAAGAAGTCTATAAGGAATATTGTCAAATGACAAAAAACACCAATATTGATATTTCTTACCTGAATTACAACCGTTTAAAACACGAAGGTACTTTCCAATGGCCGGTTCCCGATTACGGACATCCGGGTACACCTCGTCTTTTTACCGATAAAAAATTCTATACGCCTTCGCAAAAAGCCATTTTCAATTTGCCAACAACTATTGAAAATACTTCGGTAAAACCAGATGATAAATTTCCACTGATTCTGACTACAGGACGTATTCGCGACCAATGGCATACGATGACTAAAACCGGAAAAGTATCCCGATTGTTGTCGCATATTCCTAATCCGTATTTGGAAATCAATCCTATTGATGCTTTCAAAAACGGAATCGAAAACGGAGATATCGTGGTGGCAAGCAGCCGAAATGGAGATGTTCGTGTCAAAGCAACGGTTACCGATACTATTAAAGAAGGTGTTGTCTTTTTGCCAATGCATTGGGGAAAACAATTAGAAAATGATTTAAACAGAGCCAATAATCTAACGAATACTTTAGTTGATCCGGTTTCTAAAGAACCTGATTTTAAATATACGGCGGTAGCAGTAAAAAAATACGAAAAACCATTTCAGAAAATTGCCATTGTGGGTGCCGGTGCCGCTTCATTCCGATTTATACAAAATTACCGGGAATTAAATACTACCGATGAAATTGTAGTTTTCTCTAATGAGGTCAATCCTTTTTACAACCGTGTATTGTTGCCGGAATATGTAACCAACGAATTGTCCTGGGAAAATTTATTAAAAATCAGGAATGATGACGGTTTAAGCAAACTGAATATTACTTTGAAATCTGGTGTAGGTATTGAAAATATTGATACTACCTATAAAACCATCAAAGACAGTCGTGGCGAAATCCACACCTTTGACCGCCTGATTTTAGCTACCGGAAGTCGTCCTTTTATTCCGGAAAATGCTCAGTTACACCTTCCGGGACGTTTTACCATGCGTAGAAAAGAAGACGCTGACCGATTGAAAAATTATTTGGATCAAACTAAATTGGATCCTGAAAACCAACACGTAGTAATAGTCGGTGGTGGTTTATTAGGACTCGAATTGGCAGCAGCCTTAAAACATAAAAAAGTAAAAATCACCATAATCCAAAGAGCCTCCCGATTAATGGAACGCCAACTGGATCGTATTTCCTGTAAATTATTAGCCGAAGAAGTGCAACTTCGTGACATTCAAATCTATTTTGATAATGAAGTAAGCACCGTTTTCGAATCCGATCATCCAAATGAATTGGAAATTGCACTGAAAAGTGGTCGAATTTTAACTGCCAATGCCATTGTTTACGCCATTGGAACCGTTCCAAATATCGAAATTGCCAAAGAAGCCGGAATTGTTTGTGGACGCGGAGTGAAAGTCAACCAATATTTACAATCCTCTAATCCTGATATTTTTGCTATTGGCGAAATTGCTGAATTTGAAGGCAAATTATTCGGAATTACATCGGCTGCCGAAGAACAGGCTGATATTTTAGCCAACTATTTTGCCGGCGATATCAGTAGTTTTTATAAAGGCTCCATTTTGATGAATATTCTAAAACTGGAAGATATAAATCTTTGCAGCATTGGTGATTTGAGCATTCCTGAAAATGATGACAGCTATGAAGAAATCATTTTTTCGGATATGAAAAAACGCTATTACAAAAAATGTATTGTTAAAGACGACTTACTCGTTGGTGCTATTTTAATGGGAGATAAAAACGAATTTGCCGAATTCAAAACCATGATTGAAAGCAAAATCGAATTGTCTGACAAACGAAACCAACTCCTGAGAGGAAGTGCTGCTGCTGCCAAACCTGTAATAGGAAAACTGGTTTGCTCCTGCAGTCAGGTTGGAAGCGGAAACATAGAAGAAGCCATCAAATCCGGAACTACCAATTTTACCGAACTATGTAAGTCAACCGGTGCCGGACTGGGTTGCGGAAGTTGTAAAACCGAAGTAAAAGAGATTTTAGCTAAATGTAAGTGAGTACTCAGTACTTAGTGGTTAGTCCTTAGCATTTCTAAAGACTAAGGACTAAAAACTGTGGACTAAGGACTAAAAAAATAAAGAAATGGAATTAACACGATTGATAGTAAAAGGTGGCGTTATTTCGCCGGGAGAGTTAAGAAACATTGTCAACCTGAGTTTAGAACAGGGGTTGAAAAATATTTCTTTTGGTTCCAGACAGGATATCATTTTTCCAAATGGTTTTGAATATTCTGAAACCGAAAATAACGGCAAACTGCACATTGTGTATCCCAATGAACAAAGCGGAAACAATATTGTTTCTTCTTATGTTTCGACCGATATTTTCAGAAACACACCCTGGCTTACGGGCAATAAATTTTTGTATGTATTGGAACAATTTAAAGAGCAGCCTGTTCTAAAAGTAAATATTACCGATCCTAAACAACAATTGGTTCCGCTATTTACAGGTCATATCAATTTTATCGCTTCGGAACACGAAGATTATTGGTATTTGTACATTCGATTGCCTAACTGGCAACGTATGGAAGTTTATCCGGTGTTGATTTACAGCTGGGATATTGCCAAAATTTACTACGAAATTGAGCGTCTGGTGAGCGAAGAATCGATGGGAATTGATATGATTTTCAATTTGGTTAGTGAAAATATTGATTCTAATAACCGAACCATTGACAAATCGTTAAATGTTCCTTTTTATCCATTTCCGTATTACGAAGGAATGAATCGTTTGGGAATTGACCAATATTGGTTAGGCTTATACTGGAGAAATAACCTCTACGATTTAGAATTTCTAAAAGAAATGTGCGATTTGTGTTTTGACTGCAAAATAGGAAAAATATGTATCACTCCATGGAAATCCTTTATTGTAAAAGGAATTCCAAAAGACCGAAAATTAGACTGGGAGAAATTCCTTGGAAAAAAAGGAATCAATGTGCGTCATTCGCTTTTAGAATTAAACTGGCACCTTCCTGTCGCAACCGATTGGTCTTTGAACCTGAAAACTTTTTTGGTGAGAACTCTGGATCAATTTGATATTAGTACCTACGGATTAACTTTCGGTATTTCCGAATACAATCGTGAAGGGCATTATTTTACTTCTATTGTCATTGAAAAAAACAAGTTGCCTAAAGATTTGGAATCCATCAAAATCAGAGACACCTATAATGTTTTGTATGCCAAACATTTCGACCCAAATACCCGGGAATATATTGTTCACACTCAGGATATTGACAAACTTGAATTGCCAAGTATTCTTATCGAATTGAGTAAAAAATACTTTAACGAATTAGGAAGCAACACAACAACTGACAATAATACGGCTGCAACTGTTAAAAAAGAAAATCCGGAATATGATGTTTATCAATGTTCCGAATGTTTGACGGTTTACAATCCGGAATTTGGTGATGCGGTACAAAATATCGCCAAAGGTGTTCTGTTTGAAGATTTACCTGATGATTATTGCTGTTCTTTGTGCGAAGCTCCAAAATCTAATTTTGTACTTTTAACATCCGAAAAACAAGATATTTAAAACCAAAACTATCCAAAATACAATTTATGAGTATCGAATACAAAACTGTTGATTCTTCTAAAATAACCATAACCGAATTAATGCTTCCATCGCATACGAATTTCAGTGGAAAAATTCACGGAGGTTATATTTTATCCTTAATGGATCAGATTGCTTTTGCCTGTGGTTCTAAATTTTCCGGAAATTATTGTGTAACAGCTTCGGTGGACACGGTAAACTTCCTAATGCCTGTTGAAGTGGGCGAATTGGTCACCATGAAAGCCAGCGTAAATTATGTAGGAAACAGCTCGATGATTATCGGAATTCGGGTAGAAGCCGAAAACATTCAAACCGGAGTGATTAAACATTGCAATTCGTCTTATTTTACAATGGTTGCCAAAGACAAACAGGGAAAAAATGTAGCCGTTCCGGGATTGATTTTAACCACGCTGAAAGAAGTAAGCCGTTTTCAAAATGCTTTGCGTCAAATTGCTTTGAAAAAAGAAAAAGAATACCAAAAAACCGTCGCAACCTTTGGTTCTATTGAAAACATTTTGAAATCAAAAGAATACAAAGTAAAAGTCGATTTTGAAAAATAGGAGTTGGATAGACCCGACCGATTTTTTAAATCGGCCGAATCTATAAACAACATCTAAAAACGTGAAAAGCACAGTGTAACGCTGTGCTTTTTGTATTTAGAAAAATGACAAATCTCTAAAAGAATTATATAAAAACTACCCCCCAATCGCAATCATAGAACGATTATCCTGGTTTAAAAGTGGGTTATCTACCGCTTCCGGAGTAGTCATTCCGGCTCTGACTTTTTTCTTGTTTCTAATAGCTGCCGCTATAATATTTTCCAACTTTTCACCATTTCGATAAGGAGTGAGTAAGTCGGTTTCTGAATTGGAAAACAGGCAATTTTTAATTTTCCCGTTTGCCGTAAGTCGAATTCTATTGCAGCCATCACAAAACGGATTGGTAATGGAACTAATAATTCCGAAACTGCCTAAATAATTTTTTATCTTAAATTCTCTGGCGGTGAAGTTTTTTTCGTCCTGCAATTTCTCCAAATTAGATTCTGAAAAATGAACAGAAACCTGATTTAAAATTTCCGTCTGAGAAACCATTTTGCTTCTGTCCCATTGGTTTCCGGCAAAAGGCATAAATTCGATAAAACGAATCGAAACCGGCAAATATTCAGTTAATTTGATAAAATCAATAATTTCATTATCGTTAAATCCTTTAATCAAAACCACATTTACTTTGACCTTAAAATCATTATTTAGCAGTAAATGCAAATTATCGATTACTTTTTCAAACTGATTGCGAAGCGTAATTGTGTTGAATTTAGAAGGAACTAAAGTATCCAGACTCAAATTGATTTTTTTGACGTTAAATTGTTTTAAAACATCAAGATGTCTGTCGATCAAAATTCCGTTTGTGGTTATGGAAATCTCTGTTTCCAATTGCGCTAATTTTTCTATAATTTCCGGGAAATCTTTACGTAGCAACGGTTCGCCACCAGTCAGTCTTATTTTGTTAACACCATGTTGCACAAATGTTTGGGCGATAGCAAAAACCTCATCGGCAGTCATTAAATCCTTTTTAGGAGATAATGCAATTCCTTCAGCAGGCATGCAATAAGTACAACGCAAATTGCATTTTTCAATCAAGGAAATACGCAAATAATTGTGTTTTCGACCAAAATCATCTGTCAATATGGGGTTATTTTGTGTCATGATTTTTTCCTTTTAGGATGTGAAAAACATGTAAAACATGTGGAAAAACAGCATCCATAGATTCCTTCGCGCCATTAGCCGAACCCGGCAAAGCCATCACCAAACTGTCTCCGATTGTTCCCACCACCGAACGCGAAAGCATTGCATACGGCATTCTGTCCTGCCCATAATTACGAATCGCTTCTTCAATACCCGGGATTCTATTTTCTAACAAAGGTTCCAAAGCTTCCGGTGTTACATCTCTTGGTGAAAGCCCGGTTCCTCCGGTAAAAATCACCAATTGATTATCCTGAGAATATTTTTTAGTTCTGTCCTGGATAAAATCAACTTCATCAGGAATGATTTCGTAATGCGAAGTTTCTACTCCGTAAGATTCTAGTTTTTCTACAATAATTTTCCCCGAACGATCTTCTTTTTCTCCTGCAAAAATAGAATCGGAACAAACAAAAACAGCTGCTTTTAAAACATCACGGAATCGGTTTTTATAAGACGATTTTCCACCTTTTTTCTCTACTAATTTAATAGTTGCTATTTCGATGTTTTTATCAATCGGTTTCAGCATATCATACATCGTCAACGCCACAATTGAGGCTCCGTGCATGGCCTCTACCTCTACTCCTGTTTTGTAAACGGTTTTCACCGTAAACAAAATATCAATCGTTAAATCCTTGATTTCATAAGCCACCGCCGTATATTCTATTGGCAGTGGATGACAATCCGGAATAGATAAATGCGTATTTTTTACAGCAAACAAACCCGCTGTTTTTGCCATTTCGAGGACATTCCCTTTGGGAACTAAATTTTTCTCAATAGCTTCAATGGTTTCCGGCAAACTTACTTTTACTGTTGCCATCGCAGTTGCCGAACGTAAGGTATTTATTTTATGGGTGATATCAACCATGTCTTATTTATTTTGCTTCCAAATGAAGTCTTCGTTTTCAAAAATTTCTTTACCAAAGATAGGCACTTCGGTTTTAATCCAGTTCACAATTGTTTCGGTCGCTTCATAAACTTGTGTACGATGTCCGGCAGAAACAAAAACAAACAAACAGATTTCGCCAGCTTTTACAACACCCAAACTGTGATAAATATGCATACAAACCAAATCAAATTGGGCAAAAGCTCTTTCTCTGATGACACTTAAAGCTTCATTAGCCATTTCTTCATAAGCAGTATATTCAATGGCTTTTACCACATTTTCCTCATGAACATCGGCGCGAACCTGTCCCAGAAAAATATTATGCGCACCAATGGTATGTTTCCCCTGATGTTTCGCAATCGAATCGGCTATGAATTCAGGAGAAATTGCTCCTTCTATGAAAACTTTTTTACTCATTTTTTTATATTTAACCGCAGATTCGCAGATTTTTAAACAATATTATTGGTAAATTTTAAATTGAAATAGCATTATTGGCTATAGCTTCTTCTAATTTTAAAGCACCACCTGCAATGCTTTGTACTTTTTGGAAAGCATATTTTTTAAGTAGCTCAACCGCTGCTTTACTTCGAATTCCTGATTGGCAATAAATTAATATCGTTTTATTTGAATCTAATTTTTCTAAATTCATTTCCAAATCAGCAAGTGGAATTTGGAGTTGATTTGGTAAACTAATTTTAGGAAGTTCGGTCGCATTGCGTACATCCAGAAAAGTAACTTCTTTATTTTCTATTTGTTCCAAAGCTTCACTAGCTGTTATTTCTAAAGTTGTATTTTCAGCAACATCGTATTTTTTTTCGAAATCCAATCGGCTAAATGGAGTAGTATTGCTTTTAACCAACTCAAATTTTTGTTGGTCATTCGTCAGCATATTATAAATCAACAATTCGCCAGAAAGTACATTTCCAATTCCAAGAATCATTTTCAATACTTCATTGGCCTGAAACATCCCTATGATTCCCACCGAAATCCCCATTACTCCGGCATCTACACAATTTTTACTGTTGGAACTTTCATCCGGAAAAAGACAACGATACGTTGGGCCATTTTGATAATTAAATACTGAAACCTGCCCCTGGAATTTATAAATAGAACCATAAACAAAAGGTTTATTGGTTAACTGACAGGCATCATTAATCAAATATTTGGTAGGCAAATTGTCGGTAGCATCGACCATAATGTCATAATATTCGAATAATTCAATGGCATTTTTAGCATTTAAAGTATCCGCTATCGCATTAATTTGAATAGTTGGATTCAAAGATTCCGCCATTGCTTTAGCTTCTAAAGCTTTGGATTTTCCTATCGCTTCACTTTTATAAATGACCTGACGTTGCAAATTGGTAATTTCGATAGCATCATTGTCAATAATACCTATTTCACCAATTCCGGCCGCTGCCAGATACGGTAAAATAGCCGCACCCAAACCACCAGCACCAATGATTAAAACTTTAGCCTGAGTTAATTTTTCCTGACCTTTTTCGCCAACTTCAGAAAGTATAATTTGTCGATTGTATCGCATTATTGCTACTAATTAGAAATTTGTATTCAACCTCCGGCAAACGGAGGCAAAAGTGCCACAACATCATTAGTCATCAACATATAACTGTTTTTGTCCTGCACCATTTTTTGATTGACTGCGATGCTATAAGAAAGCGAAGCCAAATCGTATTTTTGTTCTAATTCATCTACCAATTCCTGCAACGATAAATTAGCAAAAGGAATATTTTCTCCCTGAATATTTGTCTTCTCGGCTACTGCACCAAAATATTTTACACTTAACATTATTCTGTAACATTTAGATTTTGAAAAATAAACTCGTCATCACTATAAGCCGCTTTGGTAAAAACGGATAATTCAGAAGTGTGATTCACTACCTCACCTATCACGATAATTGCCGGAGAAGACAATTGATGCTCGGCAACCAGTTTACTAATACTGCTAACTTTACCAATCACTTTTTTCTGAGTGTCTTTAGTTCCGTTTTGAATAATAGCAACCGGCAAATCATCAGTTCGGTTATTTTGATAAATGGCTACAATTTCATCCAGTTTATGCATTCCCATTAAAATCACAACCGTAGCCGAAGATTGCGCCGCCAAACTCACATCTGTCGATAATTTATGAGCCGAAGTGGTTCCGGTAATAACCCAAAAACTTTCTGAAATTCCTCTTTGCGTTAAACTAATTCCATTAGAAGCCGGAACTCCTAACGAAGAAGATATTCCCGGTACAATTGCAGTTAACAAACCGTGTTTTTGAGCAAATTCAATTTCTTCACTTCCTCTGCCAAAAACAAAGGGATCTCCTCCTTTTAATCTCACTACATGACCGTATTTTTGAGCCATTACTACAATTAACTCATTAATTTGATCCTGAGTATAAGCATGACAACCAAAACGTTTCCCTACAAAAACAATTTCTGCTCCTGCAGCCGCATATTGCAATAAATCCTCATTCACCAGTGCATCATAAAGCACTACATCTGCATCGCCCAGCGCTTTAATGGCTTTAATGGTAATTAGCTCTGCATCACCAGGCCCCGCTCCTACTATTGTCAATCTTGCTGTGTTTGCCTTTTTCATAATCTTCAATTTTGGGTGTTCAATTCCTTTAATTCGGCAGGAGAATTTACATTTCTAAATTGCCCGCTTCTCTCATCTGCCACTTCTATTAGCTGATGTTTTACTTTTTCCAGCAAACGCATCATTTTTAAATCATTATCTTCAATAGACTTTTGCAAAACCGGAACTATTCTTTTCGAATAAATTCCAATCAAAGGGTGAATTTTATTGGTATCTGAAAAAACAGAAACTTCAAATTCTACCTGATGTTTTGCTATCAATTCCTGTAAAATTTCCGTTGAAATCAGCGGAATATCACAACTTAATATCAAATTCATTTCAGATTCCGAATGAACCAAAGCTGAATAAATTCCGCCAACAGGTCCTTTATCTAATTCAATATCTTTTATTTTTTTATACGACAAATAATCATAATCAGAAGTATTTGTCACTAATTGTATATCCTCACTAATAGGCAAAACCGCTGCAATAATATGCTCTATAAATGGCTTTCCCTGAAAAAGCACCAATCCTTTTTCCGACTGCATTCGGCTGCTTTTGCCTCCGCATAAAATTGAGATGGTTACTTTTTTCATTTTTTTTAATTAAAAGGCAAAACTACCACTTTCTCATTCGCCTTAACATGAGCAATATCATGTGGTATGACAATTAAACCATTTGCAATCGAAAAAGTATTCAGCATCGCCGAACTCTGACTCTCTAAAACCGTTACTTTTTCCTCATCATACAAGGCTTTTAAAAATAAGGTTTTCCCGGATGTATTACTAAAATCGGTATTAATTTTTCGTTTAATTTCCTGCAAATGTATCGCTTCAAATCCCATCATTTTTTTCAATGCAGGCAAAGCATACACATAAAAACATGTCAACGACGAAGCCGGATTTCCCGGTAAAGCAAAAACGATTTTGTTTTCTTTTCGACCAAAGAACAAAGGCTTTCCGGGTTTTTGATTGATTTTATAAAACAACTCCGTTACGCTGTTTTTCAACAAAGCCTCTCTCACATAATCATAATCTCCTACCGAAATTCCGCCGGAAACCAACAATACATCATAATTTTCCAAACAGCTCTCGATAACTATTTTAGTCTTTTTCAAACTGTCTTTTACTTTAAATACCGCTGTTTTCTTAATGCCGATAGTTTTCAAAGCAGCTTCCAGCATCACTGAGTTACTTTCGTAAATTTTTCCTTTTGGTAATTTTTTTCCAGCTGAAACCAATTCGTTTCCGGTAACCAAAATAGCTACTTTTGGTTTTTCGTAAACCTTAATTTTGGTTATTCCCAAACTACTCAAATAACCAATAGCCGCAGCTGTAATTACAATATTGGCATCCAAAACCAATTCGCCTTTTTTAATTTGCTCTCCCTTCGCTCTCACATTTGCGTAAGCGACCGGCATTTTGTCTATTTGCAACAAATTATCGGTAATTCTTGTATACTCCTGCATCACCACCGTATCTACATCATCAGGAACAAAAGCACCGGTAAAAATGCGAACCGCTTGATTTTCTTCAATTTTTTCATCTAAAAAATCTCCCGCCTGAGCCGTTTTTACCACTTCAAACTGATTCAAACCACTATGCGTAAAAGCATATCCATCCATCGCCGACTGGCGGAAAGGAGGCATATTTATAGGAGAATAAACAGCTTCTGCCAAAACAAATCCCAGTGATTTACTCACTTTGATTTTTGAGATTGGCATTTTGCAACTATTCTCAGCTATTATCTTTAAAGCATCGGCTACCTGAATCATAAAACTTAAATTTTAAAAACTAAGTATTAATACTTAGCAAATATACGTAATTTTATTTAGTGCCACTAAAAAAAGAGTTTCTAAAGCGGCGAAATACAGCATTGGAAATTAATTAGCCATAAATTGCGAAAAAAATAATCTTTAATTCGTTTTAATGTTAAATCTACAATCCAAACTTAGCAGAATTGTTATAAAATTCTAACAATTGAGGCAAAAAATCATTCGAAAGGCAGAATTAATGAAGAGGTAATTTGTTCCAAAACCTCAAAAGCAGCCTCAGCCATTTTATTTCCTTTGGTATCTAAAAGCGGATTGATTTCGCAAACTTCGACACAAACTACTTTTCGCGAAGCAATAATCTGATTAATAATGGCTATAATTTCATATTGATCAAAACCTTTGGAAACCGGCGTTCCGGTACCGTTAGAAATCAAATCACAATCCATAGAATCCACATCAAAAGACACATAAATCATATCACAATGAATTAACTGTGCCAGGGCTCTTTCTACACAATTCTCCAAACCTTTGTAACGCACTTCCTCCACTTTGAAATTCTTAATACCTAATTCGGCTATTTGAATATCTTCGGCTTCCTCAGTATCGCGAACTCCAAAATAAATCAAATGTTCCGGATCTAATTTAGCGCCTTCAATCCCGATATTTTTAAGTTCTTCCCAATGTTGCTGCGTTTCCTGAATAACCTCATTTATCTTACATTTGCGATTATCAAATCCCAAAGCCGCCGCCAATGGCATTCCGTGGATATTTCCGGAAGGAGATGTATAAGGAGAATGCAAATCGGCATGGGCATCAATCCAAATTACTCCTAAAGTTTTATCCGGATACTCTGCTTTGATTCCGCTTATAGTTCCTAATGCTGATGAATGATCACCTGACAGAACAATTGGAAAAAAATGAGCTTCCAAATTGCGTTTTACGGCATAAGAAACCCGTGTACATTGCTCTAAAACAAATTCAATTCTTTTGGCAAATGTATTTTGAGTCTTATCATAAATGGTCTCATTATGAGTTTTGACATCTTCAAAAGTATATTGATTAAAATAATCGCTTCCTCCATTAATCGCAGCAATCTCCAAGGCATCAATGCCTAAATCAGAACCACGTGCGCGACCTCCTATATCAGAGCGGTTTTTTATCAATTTAATAAGCCGTTCCATAAAAATTATTTAAAATCGTTTAGTGCTTTTTCAATAATAGAAAGACAATCCTGAATTTGCTCTTCGGTGATTACTAATGGCGGCGCTAAACGGATTTTGTTTCCATGAGTAGGCTTAGCCAATAAACCGTAATCCCTGAATTTCAGACAAATTTCCCATGCTAATTCCGATTCTTCATCACAATCAATCACGATAGCATTCAATAATCCTTTTCCTCTCACAATAGTTACCAAAGGATTTTTGGCTGCAATATCACTTAGTCCTTTTCGTAAAAGCACTCCTAAACGTTCCGCGTTTTCGGCTAATTTTTCATTTTTTATCACTTCTAAGGCCGCCACAGCAACAGCTGCTGCTACCGGATTTCCCCCAAAAGTAGAACCGTGTTGTCCCGGTTTAATAACATCCATAATAGAATTATTAGCTAAAACCGCCGAAACCGGATATACTCCGCCTGAAAGTGCTTTCCCTAAAATTAATATATCCGGCTGTACATTTTCATGATGCACCGCCAATAATTTTCCGGTACGGGCAATTCCCGTTTGTACCTCATCAGCAATAAATAAAACATTATGTTTTTCACATAAAGCTTTGGCTTTCGCCAAATAACCTTCGCTCGGCACATAAACTCCGGCTTCTCCCTGAATAGGTTCTACTAAAAATCCGGCGATATTTTTAGACGATTCCAATGCTTTTTCCAAAGCTTCGATATTGTCATATTCAATTTTAATAAATCCATCAGTGAACGGGCCAAAACTTTTTCGCGCCGTTTCATCATTTGAAAACGAAATAATCGTAGTCGTTCTTCCGTGAAAATTATTTTCACAAACAATAATCTGCGCCTGATTTTCGGCAATTCCTTTTACTTCATACGCCCATTTTCGGCATAATTTCAAGGCGGTTTCAACGGCTTCCGCACCAGTATTCATTGGCAAAACCTTATCAAAACCAAAATAATTCGTCACATATTCTTCATAAACGCCCAATTGGTCGTTATAAAAAGCACGGGAAGTCAAAGTCAACTTTTGAGCCTGTTGCACCATTGCCCCCACAATTTCAGGATGACAATGTCCTTGATTCACAGCCGAATATGCCGATAAAAAATCATAATATTTTTTTCCGTCCACATCCCAAACAAATACTCCTTCTCCTTTTTCAAGAACTACCGGCAACGGATGATAATTGTGAGCACCATAATTATTTTCTTTATTGATTAAAGCTTCTGACTTTGACGATAGCATTTGTTGTATTTGTTCCATGATATTTATATTAATTCTAATATTACAAAATTACGTATATTTTATTGCCTTTCAAAACCTTAATAAGTTACTCAAAAAGTAAACAAACCCGCCGTTTTTCAAAGTTTTTGTATAATTCCGAGCAAAGTTTTTTTCGGCTTCAAAAAATCAATTTTTTATTAGATTAATTTTCAGATATTTGTATTTATGCCTTATCTAACTTCTAGTATTTACAGAATGAAAAAAATAATTTTACTCCTTGTTTTCAGCGGTATTGCATCCTGTCAGGGAACTAAAGATGTTGCAGCAAAAAACACATTAAATCCCACAAAATATATTAATTCCATCACTGCCGACGAACTCAAAACACATTTGTATATCGTAGCAAGTGATTCTATGGAAGGAAGAGAAACTGGTTCGGTGGGACAAAAAAGAGCCGGAAAATATCTTATTAGTCAATATCAAAAAGATAAAATTCCTTTTCCAAAAGGCGCGCAAAACTATTACCAGCACATTCCTTCGGCTTTTTTAAATAGTCGTAAAAATGAAAATCTACCGGATTCGGAAAACATTTGGGCATTTATTGAAGGTTCGGAAAAACCGGAGGAAATCATTGTTATTTCGGCACATTACGATCATGTGGGAACTAAAAACAATGCAGTTTTTTATGGCGCCGATGACGATGGCTCCGGAACTGTAGCCCTGCTCGAAATTGCTCAGGCATTCAAAATTGCTAAAAAAGAAGGTCATGGTCCCAAGCGTTCGGTTTTAATTCTTCATGTTACCGGAGAAGAACACGGTTTACACGGCTCTCGCTATTATACCGAAAATCCTTTGTTTCCCATAAAAAATACCGTTGCCGATATTAATATTGACATGATAGGACGCCGCGATGATTTCCATACTAATTCCAGCAATTATGTGTATTTAATTGGTGCCGACCGCCTTTCGAGCGAATTGGATGAAATTTGTAAAACAGTTAATGACAAATATGTCCATTTAGATTTAGATTACAAATACAATGCATTGAACGATCCTAATAATTTTTATCGTCGTTCCGATCATTATAATTTTGCGGCTTTAGGCATTCCTTCGGTTTTTATTTTTAACGGAACTCACGCTGATTACCACCGAAAAACCGACACTCCGGATAAAATTGAATATAATGCTTTAGCCAAAAGAACTCAACTGGCTTTTGCAATTGCCTGGGAATTAGCCAACCGAGAAAACCGAATTGTAGCGGATAAAAAGTAAACAACTTATTTTTATAAATAATAAAAATGGATAAAATGCATTATCTGCTTTTATCCATTTTTCATTTTTTATCTTTGTTCCAAACTTCTTATTTAAAAATCAAAAATGAAATTTAAAGCCGTACTATTTGACTTAGACGGAACCTTAGTCAATTCCTTAAAAGACATCGCCGATTCTATTAATAAAGTATTACAAGAAAACAACTTACCTACGCACAGTTACGAAGTAGTCAATAATTTTATTGGCAGCGGACTTCGGGTTTTGGTAACCAAAGCACTTCCGGAAAGCTATCGAAATGAAGAAAATATTGAAAACTATTTTCAGGCGATGATGAGCAACTACCGCGAAAACTGCACCAACAAAACTTATGCTTACGAAGGAATTCCGGAACTTTTAAAGGAATTAAAATCCAAAAATATAAAACTGGCTATTTTATCCAATAAAGCAGATGAATTGACCAAAAAAATTGGAGAAACTTTGTTTCCTAATTATTTCGAAATTGTGATGGGTTTGAAAAGTGAATTGACCAAAAAACCAAATCCAATTGCAGCGATAGAAATCAGTCAGGACTTGGGTTTTTCTCCTGAAGAATTCCTGTATGTTGGCGATTCCGGAATTGATATGCAAACCGCCCAAAATGCCAAAATGCATGCTGTAGGCGTACTTTGGGGCTATCGTCCAAAAGAAGAATTGCTTGCCGAAGGTGCACAATCTATCATCAGTCATCCTTCGGAACTAATGGCACTTTTAAACTAAGATTCAGACTAAAATTATGAAATACAAATGCATCATTTTTGACTGCGATGGCGTTTTGGTCGATAGCGAAGCGATTTCTATTGGTACTTTGGTTACTATGGCGGAAGCGCATGGTGCCAAAATTGACCTCAATTATGCCCATCAGTTGTTTTTAGGAAAATCACTCGAATTTTGTTTTGATTATATTGCCGAAACTGCTAATAAAAAATTACCGGAAACTTTTGAAGAAGAGTTCAGAGAACGCACTTTTGAAGCTTTTAAAAACGAACTGCAACCCATAAAAGGAATTCACGAATTACTGGCTAAAATAAAAGTTCCAATTGGCGTAGCTTCCAATGGTCCTGCCGATAAAATAAAACTCAATCTAACCACCACAAAATTGATTGATAAATTTAACGGAAATATCTTTAGTGCTTACGATATTAACAGCTGGAAACCCAATCCCGAATTGTATCTTCATGCTGCTAAAACCATGGGATTTGAAGTAAAAGACTGTGTAATTATCGAAGACAGTCCTGCCGGAGTTCAGGCGGCTCTAAGGGGTGGTTTTGATGTTTTTGGTTTTACGAATCATGCGAATTTAGATGCCTTACAGCAAATGAATATTCCGCTTTTTGACGATATGAAAAACTTAGAATTACTTTTAAAATAAAACACCTAAAAATGACAACACATTTGGCTCTTCTTCGCGGTATCAACGTTTCCGGACACAACATGATGAAAATGGATGCCTTGCAAAAAATGCTCGAAAACATGGGGTTTATTAATGTGAAAACCTACATCCAAACCGGAAATGTTTTTGTTACCACCGAAGAAGAAAATCCGGCTGCTGTGGGTTTCAAAATCAAGCAGGAAATTTTCAAAACTTTTGGTCATGATGTGCCTATTGTGGTAATTAATAAAGATGATTTAACAGCCTGCCAGCAAAACAATCCTTTTTTGAAAGAAAAAAATGTGGATACCAAAAAACTATATGTTGCCTTCGTTTCGATGGAATTACACAAAGACCGCATTCACGACCTTAAAATGAGCGCTGTAAAACCGGATGAAGTACATATTGACCAAAACCGGATTTTTATTAAATATGCTGTTTCGGCTGGAAAAACAAGATTAGACCAAAAATACATTGAGAAAAAACTCAATCTTACTGCTACAATACGAAACTGGAATACGGTAACCCATTTACTAAAAATGTATGAAGAAACCGAATGAAAAAATATTTTTGACTACGAATTTAGTATAATTTTATTCTTAAAAATAAGAATCTTTCAAAAAGCAGTGCTGCAATTTCTAAATCCATAAAAGTGACTCAAACTAAGTAATTCAATCTTTTAAAAATACGTATTAATACTTATTTTTAATTACATTTGTTCTAATTAAAACCGAGTTCAACTCATCAATACCAAGAACAAATGAGAGGAATTACCACAGAATGTACGAACTGCATCAACACCAATTGCTTTATCAAAAAGCATCTGCATCTGGAAAAAATGCAGGATTTTGTACTGGAAAAAACCAACTATACCTGCAAAAAGGGGCAACAATTCATGATTGAAGGAGCGCCTATTCAAGGTTTATATTTTATTCAAAAAGGTAAAGCTAAAGTACTTAAAACAGGAATTTACGGCAAAGAACAAATTGTTCGTCTTTGTAGTGATGGAGATACCATTGGTTTTAGAGGATTTGGAACCAGTAATCGCTACCTGATTGCCGCTTCAGCAATTGAAGATACTGTTTTGTGTAATTTCAGTAACGATGTCATGTATTCTATTCTAAAATCAATTCCTGAATTCACCTATGACATGATGCTTTTTTATGCAGAAGAATTGAACAAAAGCGAAAACAGAGTGAAAAAAATTGCTCAAATGAATGTTCGCGAAAGAGTCATTGATATTTTGCTTTATTTACTTAAAAAATTCGGCCACACTAATAGTTTACTCAACATCAATCTTTCCCGAAAAGAAATCGCCGATTTTGCCGGAACGACTGACGAACAGGTTACCCGAATTCTTTCGAGCCTTAAAAAAGAAGGCATTATCAAAATTGTCAATAAAAAAATTGGTTTAATACAAGTTGATAAATTAAATGCTGAAATTATTGAGCACAAATAAATCAGGACAAGCTTTTTAAAATTGCTTTTCGTTTTATTTTTCCGCTTTCGGTAACTTCAAAATTAGGCACAAAAAAGACCGCTTTGGGTTTTTCGTATTTATCTAATGTTTCAAAAATAGTTTCGGCTAATTCCTTTTTTTCGCCTTCGATAACTAAAACTAACTTTTCTCCTAAAACCGCATCCGGAATTCCGCCGACAAAAAAACGTTCGTTAATGAACGGACTTAATTTTTCTTCAATTTTTTCAGGAATTAATTTGACTCCGCCACTGTTTACCACATTGTCAATGCGTCCCAAAAGCACAAACTGATCTTCATTGATAATTTTGACCAAATCGTTAGTAAACAAACGTTCGTCACTAACCAAAGGAGCATCAATAACCAAACATTCTCTCTCATCCTGCGAAATATTCACATGTGGCAAAACCGAAAAAGCTTCCACTCCAATTTTTCTGGCGGCAATATGCGTGATAGTTTCGGTCATGCCGTAAGTTTCATAAACTTTGGTTTTAATTCCCTGAAGTTTTTGCTCTAAGGTACTATCCGTTTTAGCACCGCCTATGATTAGTTTTTTTACTTTATAGAATTCTTTTAAGGAATTTTGAACCTGTAAAGGCACCATCGCTACAAAATCATATTCTTTGTTCAGCTGAGCCAATGGATTCGAATTAGGTGCGACAACATCAATGGCTAAGCCCAGAATAAAACTTCTAACCAACATCATTTTTCCGGCAATAAACTGAATTGGCAAACAACACAAAGCGGTATCTCCTGGTTTTAATTCAAAAAAATCGCCTGTTGCCAAAGCCGAATTCACCAATGCCTGTTTGTTTTTCCTTATGATTTTAGGAGTCCCCGTCGTTCCTGAAGTTTGTAAATCAATAAAAGATCTGTCATCAAACCAATCCAATAAAAATTCACCCATGGCTTTTTCGTGCGCATCTCCTTCTTTTATCAAATAATAAGCCGCTACCCGCAAGCCAATACTGTCAAAATGAGTACCATTTAATTTAAAAAAATTGTGAATGTTTTTATAAGTCACTTTTCTCATGAGTTAATTATTAAAATGGATTGTTCCTGTTAATTTTTCTTTCCAATTACTCCAGTTGTATTTTCTACTAAAGATAAATAAAAGCAAAGGGTAAACCAATACTACCGGCATAATAATATCATATCCCGCCTGTGGTTCGGACACATCTTTAAAAACAGAATGTGTTTGAAAAGCCGACCAATCCGATGTTAGCAACAAAGCTCCAATAAGATTATTCGCAGCATGAAAACCCAACGCCAGTTCCATTCCTTCATCCATCAGCGTAACAATTCCCAAAAACAATCCCGTCCCTATATAATACACAAAAATGATATTCCCTATTTTTGAAACTTCCGGATTAAAAAAATGCATCCCGCCAAAAATCAACGAAGTCATCAATAACGGAAACCATTTATTTTTTGCCAAATTTCCAAAACCCTGCATCAAATAACCCCTGAAAACATATTCTTCGGTACTGGTTTGCACGGGAACCAAAAACACAGCAATAATAAATAAAATAGCAAAAGGAACGGGTTTAAAATCCAAAACATACAATTCGGGATTTAGAAAATGATACACCAAAGTTGAGCCAATGGTAAAAACAGCCCAAAGTCCGAAAGAAAACCAAATTCGGCTCCAATCGACTTTTTCTCTGGAAGTAGTCACCGAAAGCAATGTTTGATTATGCAAATACTTCACCACAAAATAAATTCCTGCAAAAGCAAAAACAAAAGAAATCAATAATAAAAATAAGGTCAGATTAGCTTCTAAAAAATGCATCATTCCGTCATTTGTTGTCGGATAAGCTTCTCCTGTTGCAAATGTTTTCCAAATAACCGCAACTAACAAAGGGAGTTGCCCGATAAACGACATTAAAATAATTAATCCTGAACCCAGTAAATATTTCCAAAATTTATTCTCCGAACGAATGCCTTGCTCTATAAACATTTATTTATGATTTAAAATAGTACTAATTCACTTTCAAAAGCTATTTTTGCTTCTTCGAAAATAACTTTTTTATCCAAAATTTAAAAATAGAATTCATGATAGAAGTATATCACAATCCAAGATGTGGAAAATCAAGAAACTGTCTGGCTTTTTTAGACAATCAAAATCAGGAATACAACATCACTAAATATTTAGAAGAAGCTCCCAGCACTGAAACACTGAAGGCTTTATTAGAAAAATTACAAATCAAAGCAATTGATTTGGTACGCCAAAAAGAGAAAATTTGGATTGAAAATTATAAAAATCAGGAAATGACCGATGAAGCGGTTATTCAGGCGATGGTTTTACACCCTATTTTAATCGAAAGACCTATTATAATCAAAGGGAACAAAGCAATTATAGCCCGTGAAATGGACAAAATCGAAACTTTCTTTAAAGAGAGCTAAAATTTTTAACAGTTTTTTAATAAAACTGGTTTAAACCAAATTGCTTTTTTAGACTCCAAATACAAAACAATAATAAAAATTTAAAAAATGCGACAAACCTTAAAATTAATTTTAGGGCTCAGCTTCTTTTTTTCTTTTTGGACAACTTATGCTAAAATAGAAAAACCTATCGCTGATCCTGTAAAAGAAAAAGTGAAAATCTCGGGGACTGTTATCGAAAAAACGACTAAACAACCGCTTGAATATGCCACAGTAACTATTACAGATACGAAAAATCCGAAAGCTATAACCGGCGGAATTACCAATGCGAAAGGAAATTTTGCCATTGAAGTCGCTCCTGGAATTTACAATATTAAAATTGAATTTATCTCTTTTAAAGCAGTAGAATTCAACCAACGCAATCTGCAAAAAAATCTTGATTTAGGAACAATTTCGTTGATTGAAGATGCTGCGCAATTGAACGAAGTTGTGGTTCGTGCCGAAAAATCAACGGTTGAAATCAAGCTGGACAAAAAAGTATACAACGTGGGTCAGGACATGATTGTAAAAGGTGGAACGGTAAGTGATGTTTTAGAAAACGTTCCTTCGGTAACAGTTGACGTAGAAGGAAATGTAAGCTTACGTGGCAACGAAAACGTGCGTATTTTTATTGACGGACGTCCTTCAAACTCTTTAAATATGGCTGAAGCTTTAAAACAAATTCCTGCCGATGCTATCGATAAAGTGGAAGTAATTACCAACCCTTCTGCCCGCTATGATGCTGAAGGTGGTGCCGGAATCCTGAATATTATTTTGAAAAAAGGAAAAAATTTAGGTTTCAACGGAAGCTTCATTGCTTCTACCGGTATTCCTGAAACTTACGGTTTGAGTGCCAATTTGAATTACAAAACCGAAAAATTAAACTTTTTTACTTCAACCGGATACGATTACAGAACCAGTGAAGGAAGAGGTTTAACGCATTCTACTTTGTTTGACGATAATAAAAATATTATTGGGTATACCAATGAGGACAAAGACACTGATCGTCTTAGAAAAGGAATTTCATCTAAAACCGGTATGGAATGGACTATTGCTCCAAATACTTACTGGACTAACTCTATCAGTTACCGTGACAACCGCGGTACAAATAACGATTTAGTATATTACAATTCATTTGATGTTGATAAAAATTTTATTTCTAAACGCTACCGTTTAAGCAATGGAGATGACAATTCAAAAGATATCGAATTGGCCTCCAATTTTCTTAAAAACTTCAATGATAAAGGACATAAATTAACCGTTGATTTCTCATATTCAAATAACAAAGACAATGAAAATTCTGCTATTACTGATGAAACACTCAACAGTGGAAATCCGGCTTCAATAGATCAAACTCTAAATAACAAAACTCAAGACCAATTTCAAGTGCAAACAGATTATGTTTTACCCTTTGAAAATGGCAGTCAGTTTGAAGCAGGATATAAAGGAAACTTTAATGATCTGGACAATGTTTACAGTGTAACCACTGATGATTCCGGAAATCCTATCGAGGGATATCTTTCAAATACTTTAGAATATAAAGAGCGAATTAATGCTTTGTATGCGCAATATGGTTTTAAATTAAATAAATTTTCCTATTTATTTGGTTTACGTTGGGAAGACACTAAAATCAACGTAAACTTATTAGATACTCAGGATTTCAACACCAAAAAATACAACAACTTTTTCCCGAGTGCCTTTATAAACTATGAGATCTCAGATGAAAGTAGTATTTCATTAAGCTACAGCAAACGTTTGTCCAGACCAAGAGGACGTTTTTTAAACCCGGCAACTAATTATTCCAGCAACATCAATTTGTTCAGAGGGAATCCGGATTTGAATCCTTCTTTTACCGATAAATTTGATATTGGCTATTTAAAAAAATGGAATAAGGTTACTTTCAGTACTTCGATGTATTTTGAAAATACTAAAAATGTATTCTCTTTTGTCAGAACTGAAACTGGTGATTTTGTGGGTAACAACCCTGTTGTTTTAAGCAGTCCGATTAACTTAGCCAAAGAGCAACAATTTGGTTTTGAATTTACCTTAAACTACAATCCGTTTAAAATATGGAAAATCAACAGTAGTTTTAACTTATCCAATTCTAAAACTACAGGAAGTTATACTTATACAAATGTAAATGATGATGAAATCACGCAAGACTTAAACAACGAAACTTTCGCCTGGTTTTCACGAATCAACTCCCGTTTGACACTTCCGGCTAAAATTGACTGGCAGTTAACCGGAATGTATTTTAGTCCCAGAACAACTGCTCAGGGAAAAAACTTAGGTAATTATGTAGTGAATATGGCTTTCAGTAAAGATATCTTAAAAGACAAAGCCACTCTTGCACTAAACGTAAGCGACTTGTTTAATTCCAGAAGAATGAAATCGGAAACAAACTTAACCAGCGTAATGTCTTACAGTGAATTTCAATGGAGAAAACGACAAATTAATCTTTCCTTCACTTACCGTCTGAACATGAAGAAAACAGACAAAGACAAAAACATGCCTCGAAACAACGGTGGTGATGACAACGGTGGAGGTGAATTCCCAGGATAATTTATAAAAATCGAAAAATTAAAAAATCCAAATTCCAATTGTAAAAGTTGGAGTTTGGATTTTTTTGTAAATTAACTTTTTAAGAATAAAAAAAGGATTCGTTTTAGCGAATCCTTTTTTATTAAACCTCCGTTATAGAGATTCCTGTTTTTTTGCTCTCTTTTCTTTTATTCTTTCCCAAGTAGCACCACCTACCCAATAAGATAGGAAGCTCACTAAGAAGAACATTAACCAAAATCCCATTGTAAGGATGGTTAAGAAAAGTAAAAAGCCTAAATACTGTGAAAATTCAAACATGTTTTCCGGAATTTTGAATGTAGCCACAAATGTAACAGTTAATTTTTTTCTTAGCAATAAAAACGACTGTCAATTTTCATAAAAATACATTTATGCGTACATTTAAACAGCATTTTGTTAATTAAAAAAGATTTCAATTCGTCTTTGCGTTAAAAACAGCCAACTTTTATTCAAAAATCATGAAATACCGAATCGAAAAAGACACCCTGGGCGAAGTTCAGGTTCCTGCCGATAAATATTGGGGTGCACAAACCGAACGTTCCCGAAACAATTTCAAAATTGGACCATCGGCTTCAATGCCTATGGAAATTATTATGGGTTTTGCTTATTTAAAAAAATCCGCTGCCTTTACCAATTGTGATTTAGGCGTTTTATCTTCTGAAAAATGCGATGCCATTGCCGCTGTTTGTGACGAAATTTTAGAAAGAAAACTAGATGATCAGTTTCCTTTGGTGATTTGGCAAACCGGTTCCGGAACCCAAAGCAATATGAATGTCAATGAAGTGATTGCCAACAGAGCTCAGCTTTTAAAAGGATTAGAAATTGGCACAGGCGAATCTTTTCTGAAAGCCAATGACGATGTCAACAAATCGCAGTCTTCCAATGATACTTTTCCAACGGCTATGCATATTGCTGCTTATAAAGTACTATCTGAAAATACAATTCCAAATATTGAAAAACTGAGAGACACCTTAAATAACAAATCTAATGCCTTTCAAAAAGTCGTAAAAATAGGCCGAACTCATTTAATGGATGCCACTCCACTAACGCTCGGACAGGAACTTTCCGGCTATGTTGCCCAACTCAACCACGGCTTAAAAGCCTTAAAAAATACTTTGTCCCATTTATCCGAATTGGCCTTAGGCGGTACAGCCGTAGGAACCGGACTAAACACTCCGAAAGGTTATGATGTAAAAGTAGCTGAATATATTGCACAGTTTACGAAACTACCTTTTGTTACCGCCAAAAATAAATTTGAAGCCTTAGCGTCGCACGATGCCATTGTGGAATCGCATGGCGCACTGAAACAATTAGCGATTTCTTTGAACAAAATTGCCAATGATATCCGAATGCTGGCTTCGGGACCACGCTCGGGAATTGGGGAAATTCTCATTCCGGAAAACGAACCTGGTTCTTCCATTATGCCCGGAAAAGTAAACCCAACCCAATGCGAAGCCTTAACAATGGTTTGCGCTCAGGTAATGGGAAATGATGTTGCTATTTCCGTAGGAGGCATGCAGGGACATTATGAACTAAATGTTTTCAAACCCATGATGGCGGCCAACTTCCTGCAATCGGCAGAATTATTAGGAGACGCCTGTACTTCATTTGACAAGCATTGTGCTCAGGGAATTGAACCGAATTACAAACGCATCAAAGAATTAGTCGATAATTCGTTAATGTTAGTTACGGCTTTGAATACTAAAATAGGCTACTATAAAGCCGCCGAAATAGCACAAACCGCACACAAAAACGGAACGACTCTTAAAGAAGAAGCCGTTCGTTTGGGTTATGTAACTCCGGAGGAATTTGATGACTGGGTGAAACCGGAAGATATGGTATAGAAAAAGTTATGAGTTATGAGTTGTGAGTTATCTGTTTACATCTGGTAATTAACTCACAGCCCACAACTACTCACCATCAACATAATCCTGTAAATAAGAAAATCTTGCCGTTAACTTTCCGTTTTCGGTAATTTTTGCACGAGCTAAAATACCGTCTTTGTCACCGTCAAAAAAAGCTGGCATTACTTTTTCTATAAACATTTCGCCAAAACCTTCGCTGGCATCTTTGGGTAATTCGCAAGGCAAATTATCCACTGCCATTACCACAATCGCTGCCGGATGAAACAAATCGACTTCCTTATTTTCAAAAGGTAAATAACCATAAAAAGGTTCTTCAATGGTACTGGAACGCAAGGTAGAAGCAATCGATCCGTTAATATCACAGGAAATATCGCCTACAATTTTTACTTTACAATCTTTAGCCTTTAACATTTCCTGAGTTAAAATTGGAGGTGCTTCATTAGCATGAAAATGCGCGGTAATCACAATATCGGAAACCTTAGTAAAACGCTCAAAGTTACTCTCATATTCCTGTGGATTTTGGAAAAAATCGACTGAATCTAAAACGGCACCGTCTTTTCTTTTATTATAGTCCAAAACATCAATTTGCGTATAAACGGACTGTGCATAATTTTTTGTCAAAAAATTATCTACCGTAACGGATTTAACCTTGATAGCATCCAGAATTTCCTTAACCCCACTTCCTACTTTTCCGGTTCCGGTTACAACAAATTTTAATGGTGGCAGCATATTTCTCTTCAAAGAACGAATCAAATCTTCTTTTCCGGAAAGCATCTCGGCTTTGGGTAATTTGAACAATTCAAATTTAATTCCAAAAGCCCGAATACTATTGTAAACGCCTACCATTCCGGCATATCGTCCAAAACCTATCAAACGATTATTTTGAGTATCAACCAGCGTTTCGTGGTCATAAAACGTTATATTTTTTGCTAATAAATGCTGCAATAAAGTTCTGTTATAAACCTGTTTTTTAATCGTATGTGAAAAAAAGAAATAGGTTTTATCAGGAATTAAATTTTCAACCGGAACTTCTTTTACACCAAACAAAACATCACAATCACTAAGATCATTTACCACTTTTATCCCTGCATTTTCATAGTCAGCATCTCTAAAAACTCTGACATCCGAACTTTCCACAGCAAATTCTAATTCCGGATAAAGCGCCTGGATTTTTACCAATTGTTCAGGAGAAAAAATAACTCTTCGGTCGGTCGGTTTTTTTCTCTCTTTTATAATTCCAAATTTCATATCTATTAATTCTTTATTTTCAATTTACTTATTAAAAAACCACTTTTGTACTAAAATAAAAGATTCAAAAACATTAAAAGCTGAAAGCCAAAAACATAGAAAAAATGCCTTAAAAAAACTTTCAAAAAATTCTGTTAACGTTAAAAAAAACAACTATAAAACGCGTTCGATTCTATATATTTGCCCTTATAGCCCTCACAAAAATGATTTTCATAAAAAAGACAAATATACTACAATTACTCATGCTTACTCTGCTTTTGAGTTCTTGTAATCAAAAGAAAAAAACTAACGATTTAGAATCCAACATACCCAAGGATACCATGCCGCACATGGAACCTCCTACTCAAAAATTACCTAAATTATCGGCTCAGTATATTAAAAGTAAAAGAAATGCTATTGAACATTTTTACAATAAAAACTGGTCTCACAACAGCATGAACGGAAGTTTTTTAGTCGCTCAAAATGGTCAGATTATCTTCGAAAAATACGAAGGAATGGCTAATTTCAGAGATGAAAGACCTATCACTGCTACTACTCCACTCCATTTGGCATCAGTGAGTAAAGTATTGACCGCATCGGCAATTTTAAAATTGATTGACGCTAAAAAAATTGGTCTAGACCAAAAAGTAAATACCATCTTACCCCGATTTCCTTTTCCGGAAGTTACCGTAAAAATGCTGTTAAATCACCGAAGCGGTATGCGTAATTACGCCTATTTTACCGATAAAAAAGACGGAGTTTGGGATAGACACAATATCCTTACCAACAACGATATCGTAGAATTAATGGCAACTAAAAACATTGGTTTAGAATCCAGAACCAACACCCGATTTGCCTATTGCAATACTAATTATGCCATTTTGGCACTTATTATCGAAAAAGCAACCGGATTAAGCTATAAAAAAGCGATGGAGCGCATGATTTTCAAACCTTTGGGAATGAATCACACCTTTGTTTTTGATTATGATCAGGACAAAGACAGCATTGTTCCTTCTTATAAAGGAAACAAAGAGGAAATAGGAAAAGACTATCTTGATAAAATTTACGGAGACAAAAATATTTATTCCACTCCCAGAGATTTATTAAAATTTGATTTGGCACGAAATAATCCTAATTTTTTAAGCCCCAAATTATTAAAATTGGTTTACACCCCTTTTAGTCAGGAACGTAAAGGAGAAAAAAATTACGGTTTAGGAATTAGAATGATTAACTGGGAAACCGGACAAAATTTCTACTTCCACAACGGTTGGTGGCACGGAAACACTTCGGCTTATATTACTTTATTGAAAGAACATGTTACCATTATTGCTTTATCAAATAAGTTTACTACCAGAACTTATCAGGTGAAAAAATTAGCGCCTTTGTTTGGTGATTATCCTTTCAAATTAAGTAAGGAAGAAAAAGAGGAATAATTTTTGCACTGAGACTATTTGATAGTCATATTAAATTGTATATTCGCACACTCAAAATATTTTGAGAAAATAAACTGGGGTCGACTGGTTTTGACAGCAAGTCGAATTGAACAGTAAGCACGTCGAGCATTGAGACCTTGCTCGTAAATATAAGATCTCGAACTTTTAAACGGCGAAAATACTTACGCTTTAGCTGCATAATCTGAATTATAGTACGATTACGCCACGTCCCTACAAGGTAGGGAAGCTGGATTCTCCTTGAAAGCCTTGGTTTATGGCGGTCAGTACAGGGGAACCGTAAAAATAGACCTAGATTTCCATAAGCTTTGGGTGGTTATCGAAAATTAAGAAGCTAAGTAGTATGTGGTTGTTTCTGGCCTGGCATCCTATCGAAAATTCAATCAGGAAATAAGCGTGTAGAAAGCTCTTTAGTTGCTTGTTTGGACCCGGGTTCGATTCCCGGCGACTCCACAAAAACAAATTCAAATTGGTTCAAAAGCCTGTAAATCGTATGATTTACAGGCTTTTTTGTTTTTGATGCTATTCAAATTATCTATTAAATCTCAAACCATTGGTGTTAAAATCGGTTACCCTAAAAAAACGTAAAAACAGGGTAACCGAATTTCTCGCAAAGCCAGTGATAGCAAGCAGTTCAAAAGATGAACATCTTGACAAATGAGTATTAAATAATTAATTTAAATAACATTTAAGTCACCACAAAATGAAACACAAAATGTCAATACTTTTCTACGTGAAAAGTTCTAAAGTATCAAAAAACGGTTTACTTCCCATTTATCAAAGAATAACAATTAACGGCACTCGTATTGAATTAAGCACCTCTAAATTTGTAGAAAAATCAAAATGGAATACAGCGGCAGGCAAAATCAAAGGAAATTCAGAAGAAGCTAGGTTATTAAATAGTTACCTTGATATTCTTAAAAACAAAGCCTATGAAATCGAAAAATGGATGGTAAATAACAACCAGGAAATTAATGCCCAAACTTTCAAGAATAAACTTTTAGGAGTGGAAGAAAAGCAACGTAAATTGATTGTTATTTTTGAAGACCATAACAAACGAGTGAAAGACTTAATTGGAAAAGAATTCTCAATTAACACCTATAAGAAATATGAAACTGCATTAAGCCACACAAGAGAATTTCTAAAATATCAACATTCTATAAATGACATTTCAATAAAACAAATTGATATAGCCTTCATAAATGATTTTGATTTTTACCTCAGAAACATCAAAAATTGCAATAACAACTCAACAATAAAGTATGTTCGAAATTTTGGCAAAATAGTAAAGCAGTGCTATATTAATGGATGGATTGAAAAAGATCCATTTCTTAATTACAAAGGAAAAGTAAAAGAAAATGAAAGAACCTATCTCACTGAAAATGAAATTGATTCGTTACTGAATAAAAACTTTAAAATAAAACGCTTAGAATTAGTTCGAGATATGTTTATTTTTTCCTGTTTTACAGGTCTTGCTTATATTGATGTTTTCAATTTAACAAAATCCAATATTGTGCTTGGTATTGATGGTGAAAAATGGATTTCAACCCACAGACAGAAAACGGAAAGTGCTTCTAAAATCCCAATCCTTCCGGTAACACAAATGATTATTGACAAATACGAAAATCATCCGCAATGCAATAATGAAAACAAGTTACTCCCTATTCTATCCAATCAAAAAATGAATGCTTATTTAAAAGAGTTAGCTGATATTTGTGAAATAGACAAAGAACTAACCTTCCACATTGCCCGACATACTTTTGCAACCACTGTAACACTTACCAATGGTGTTCCAATTGAAAGCGTAAGTAAAATGCTAGGTCATAAAAATTTGAGAACAACTCAGCACTACGCTAAAGTTTTGGACAGAAAAGTGAGTGAGGATATGAAAATTTTAAAAACAAAAATGATTTTAACTAGTCAAAGTATGAAATCAGGCTGAAATCATAAAATTTAACTCTTTAGTATTAACTATATTAGCAATAAACAATAATATGAATAAACGATAATAATAAAACATTATAAAAATGAATGCGAATACCATCAGAATAGAATACCACGAAATGCGCGATATACTGTATAAACTATTTTTAAAATATAAGTTTACCGAAAAAAAAGCCCTATTAATGGCTAATGAATATACGGAAAGTACATTAGTAGGAGTTAATTCTCATGGAATCAACAGAGTGCCACTTTTTATTGAATATATCGAAAAAGGGATCGTTAAAGTTGATGCTGAGGCAGAAAAAAAAGAAAGTTTCGGTAGTATTGAAAGATGGGATGGTAATTCAGGACCAGGAATTATCAATGCGACAAAATGCACTAATAGGGCTGTTGAATTAGCAAAAAAACATGGAATAGGAATGGTGGCATTACGTAATACCAATCATTGGATGAGAGGAGGAACCTACGGAAAACAAGCAGCCGATTCAGATTGTATTGCTATCTTTTTTACAAATACCCAACCAAATATGCCGCCTTGGGGAGGAAAAGATAGCCGTATTGGTAATAATCCGCTTATTGTATCAATACCCCGAAAAGAAGGACATATTATATTAGACATGTCCATTTCACAATTTGCATTCGGAAAAATAAACGACTATAAACTTCGAGGTGAAAAACTGCCTTTTCCGGGAGGCTGGGATGAGAATGACATACTTTCTGATGATCCAGAAAAAATTTTGGCTAATGAACGTGGATTACCCATTGGCTATTGGAAAGGATCTGCACTATCAATAATTTTAGATATGTTGGCTACTTTATTATCAGCAGGTGATTCAACTTATAAAATTGGTTTAAATGAATTTGAAACGGGAATTTCTCAAATATATTTATGTATTTACCCAGATGTTTTTAATGATAAAAATCTACAAGAACGACTTATTAACGAAATTATCGATTATACACATGATGTAGACCCCATGAATCCGGGAGACAAAATTTATTATCCAGGAGAAAGAAGTGCAGCAACTAGAAATAAAAATATAAAAGACGGGATTCCAGTTGACAAAAGTATTTGGAAAAAAATAATAGAATTATCAGCATAAATTTTGTAACCTTTTTACCTTTCATAAACTCTAAAGTAATATAAACAGATTTGTATTATAAACTTTAAAAAGAAAGAAAAATGGAAAGCACTAACAAAATTCAAATTATTAAACCAATGTATCATTTATTAAAATTCACTTTTGGAATTGTACCCATTGTTGCCGGATTAGATAAGTTTACCAATATTTTGACTAATTGGGAAAATTACATTAATCCTTCCTTAACAGCTATAATTCCTTTTGATAGTGGTACTTTTATGATGATTGTCGGTTTGATTGAAATCATTGCAGGTATTATTGTTTTGAAAAAAACAGAGATAGGATCTTATATCGTTGCAGCTTGGCTTACCCTAATAGCACTAACTTTAATTGCCAGTGGTAATTATTTAGATGTAGCTGTACGTGATTTAGTTATGGCGATTGCTGCATTTTCAACTGCTAAAATTGCCAAAATTATAGAATAATAAAAATGGTTTCTATAAATAAAATAGAAACCATTTTTTGCATAATCTGAATTAATTCCAATAGGTTCAAAAACAATAATGATGAATCAATATACCGATACCGAATTAATAAATAAAATTCTGGAAGGAGAATTAGCTTTATACGAAATCCTTATCAGGCGGAACAATCCTTTTTTATATAAAATAGGAAGAAGTTATAACTATAATCACGAAGATACCCAGGATTTGATGCAGGATACATTTATTGATTCTTATCTTAATTTATCCAAATTTGAAAATCGCTCTTCTTTCAAAACTTGGATTATTAAAATCATGATTAATAATTGTTATAAAAAGCTACACAAGTTAGGCTACAAAAATGAAATTATAACTGAAATTAATGAAAAAGCAATCCCTATGTTTTCTGATAATTCACATACAGATACCAATAAAGTGATAATGGCTAAAGAGCTGAATTTTGTAATTGAGAATGCTTTAATTCAAATTCCTTTAGACTATAGAATAGTTTTTTCTTTGAGGGAAATTACAGGATTAAATGTTGAAGAAACTGCTCAATCCCTAAACATCAGTGAATCTAATGTCAAAGTGCGTCTGAATCGTGCCAAAGCAATGCTCAGAAAACAAATTGAAAAATCATATACTACAACCGATTTATATGAATTCAATTTAATTTACTGCGATACAATGGTTCTTAATGTTATGAATAAAATAAAAAAACTATAGAATGTCAATAGAAAAAACTTTAAATAAAATCGATAAAAAACCTTTAATTAAAAATCATTTACATAATCCAATTCGTAAAGATGCTTTTGAACTTAATGACAATCAAAAAATAGATTTGATCCAAAATCATTTCAAAGAAATCATGCACATCCTTGGACTCGACCTAACTGATGACAGCATACAAAATACGCCCAGGAGAGTTGCTAAAATGTATGTTGAAGAAATTTTTAGTGGTATTAATCCTAAAAACAAACCAATAATTACCCTTTTTGAAAACAAGTATCAATATGAAGAAATGCTAATCGAAAAAGACATCACTCTTTACTCTTATTGTGAACACCATTTTGTTCCAATTATTGGAAAAGTCCATATTGCCTATATTTCTAATGGAGCCGTAATTGGACTATCCAAAATAAACAGATTGGTACAGTTTTACGCCAAAAGACCACAGATTCAAGAAAGACTTACAAACCAAATTGCTGATGGGTTAAAAGAAGCTTTAAACTCAAAAGATATAGCAGTAATGATTGATGCAGCCCATTTATGCGTATCATCAAGAGGAATTAAAGACACCAACACAACAACTATCACAACACACTTTTCCGGAAAATTTGAAAATGAGATAGTAAAAAACCAATTTATAGCATTAACCAAATAATCAGAATAAGAAAACCCTGCGCTAGGCAGGGTTTAATTTTTTTAATTCAAATGAACCGATTGTGGCCCAAATTCTTCATAAAAAATATTGGATTTATCAATATTAAAACCAACTAATGATTCATAATGAGCCTTGATAAATGGAGCTGGACCACACAAATAATAGTGTGCATTTTTAAGCAAAATAGCTTCTTTACATTTTTCTAAATCAACTCTCCCCTGGATAATGCCTTCCTCTACGTTTTGTTCAATATCTTCATTAAACAAAAAAGTTTCTAACCAATCTGATTCTTGCTCCATACTATCAATTACTTCTTTAAAAGCATGAACTGAAGCATTCCGACAACCGTGAATCCAAACCGTTTTATTTTTATTTGTTTTTTGATTAGTCTCTAACATACTCAATAAAGGAGTAGCTCCTACTCCCCCACTTATTAAAATAATTGGCGCGTCAACAGTTTGCAAAGAAAAATTACCTGCAGGTGCTGAAACATTCACGGTATTCCCTACTTTCATCTTATGTAAGGTATTCGAAACCATTCCTTCAGGATGTACTTCCAAAGCAGTTTCTTTTTTAACCGAAATTCTATAATATCTGGAATTATAAGCACTGGAAAGACTGTAATGTCTTGGCTGTAATAATCCCAATTGTTCTACAAATACTTGTACACTTAAATATTGACCGGCTGTGTATGTTGCAATTTCTTTACCATCAGTAGGAAATAAATAAAATGATTTAATTTCTTTAGATTCCACTACAATCGCTTTAATGGTAAAATTTCGCCAGCCTTTCCATCCACCAGTTTTATTTTCATTGTTAAGATAAAAATCAGCCTCGATACCAATCATTATTTCTGCCAGTTCATTATAAGCTAGTGTCCATGCGTCAAGCAATTCTGGGGTAGCAATTTCTTCTCCCAAAACTTCTTTTATAGAAGCAATAAGATGTGTTCCTACAATAGTATAATCTTTAGCTTGAATATTCAAACTAACGTGTTTATTACCTATCCCTTTTAAAATATCAATCAACACGGATGGATTATCAATATGCTCTGCATAAGCCAAAACTGCTCCGGCTAATGCTTGCTTTTGTTTTCCATTGGATTGATTTCCCATGTTAAAAACAGACTTTAACTCTGGATTATGTTCAAACATTCTTTTATAGAAATAATCCGTTAAGACTTCACCTGATGATTGTAAAATAGGAATGGTAGCTTTAATTAAAGCCTTTTGATTTGTATTCATAATATTATATTTAAATTTTAACTAAACTAATTTTGAGGTATAATTTACTTTCATGACGTAAAAGAGAAATTCATAAAAGCGATAACTTTTATTTTTAGATACTTTCCCAATTTAATTCATGTAACGAAATAAACTCCATTTCTTGGATAGGATGCTCACTACGTATTTTTTTTCCAATTGTACTGTATTGCCAGAAAAAAGTAGCATCTACAGGGTATGGAATTTTCAAAATAGAAATAGATTCTATTTTAGTAATTTCTTTCCAGTACAATTGATATATCACACCATAAACATAATTTACTACATCATAAGCAGTAAACTGTAGTAGAAACTCAGCTCTTAATTCATCATCTCTTTCAAAACAAACAGAACCTATTTCAAATGAATCTTCCAAATAAGGTGTTTCAATTATCCTCTCAATTGTACTAAAAACGCTATTCATTGTATTTATAAATCTAAAATTTCAATCTGAGATCCATCTATGTCATTGTTAAGATACAATTGACAAGAAAGACGAATAGTAGTATCTATATACCCCATCTTAGATAATGTAGTATGTTCATTTCTTTCTTTTATAATAGAATCTCCTTTAACTCCCTTTATTTCAATAATACAGGTAGCACATCTCCCTACTCCACCACATTCACCAAAATCATCCAAAAGAAGTTTATCTCTTAACAAAAACATCAAATTAGGATATTCATGCACATAAGTTTCAATAGAATGATTGATGTTGTTTTCTACAACTGACAGACATATTTTATTTTTATTTGTTTTCAAAATGAGTGGGATTTCTAAAGGCAGAGATTTATCAATCTTTTTTAGCCATATATTTTTAATAAATAATTCTTCAAAATTATGGCATGATTAATTTTAGGATGCTTTGCTCCGTATAACAAAGTCAAAGGTGTTTTTTGCGCTATACTTCTTAATCGCTGTACTTCTTCTTTTTTAATATTTAATTCCTGAATATATCGCTGAGTAAATTCTTCAAAATACGCTTCTTTATGAGCAAACCATTTTCTTAGTTCAGCTGAAGGAGCTATTGCTTTATTCCATTCGTCAATTTGTAAATCTATTTTCTTTATTCCACGAGGCCATAATCGATCAATCAAAATCCGATAAGTTCCATCATGATGCTTACAATCATAAACTCTCTTTATAACTATCGCTTCCATATTTTTCGGATTGAAATCGTACTAAAAATGTTTTTTAAAATCAGACGGTCTGGAATTGGTAAGCTGCATAAACACTTCACTAAAAGCAGATAAACTTCCATAACCAACTTCGTAAGCTATCTCATTCATTGATAAATCCGTTTGTAGCATCAATTCAATAGATCTTGTAATTCGTAACAATTTTAAATATTGTAAAAAAGAAGTCGCTAATGTTTGTTGAAACAAACGCGATAAACTTCTTTCGCTAATACCAAATTCATATCCTATACTTTGTAAGGAGTGACTATCCGATATATGGAGTAATAAATAATCTAATATGGGTTTTATTCTTTCATTTTCAGAAAAAGGCAAGGCAATTGGCAATCGCTTGTTACTAATTTCTGGTAAAATATTTTTAATTACTGATAAAAACAAAAACTGATCTTCTCCCGGATTAATATGCCCATACCAACTTTCTGAATATTTAATCATTTCCAGCAGTAAATCGTTAATGGGATAAATCCCTACTTCTGAATAAAAGGGATGACTATCATCATCATGTGTGTAAAAAAATAGCGAGCGTAAAACAGTCCCGGAATGCCCAATTTTAAGAACATGTGTTACTCCCTGTGGAACCCAAAAATAATGTTTTGCAGGAATAACATATTTTTTATCATTTACTTGTAGATAAGCTAAACCTCCTTCAACATACGATAGTTGACCTTTAGTATGACTATGATACGGAATGAATTTCTCAAACCTTTCATGCTTTACAAAAACAGAAGAAGATAAGGTGTCAATTTCGGGTAAAGAGGCTATCAAACTCATGATAAATAGTTATAATAAAGGATATTACATAAAGATACAAAACATATTTTTTGTTATCAAATAATATATTTTGACTCTATTTTTAAGCAAAACTAAAACAACTTTGTATCTAAAACTAACCAATTCTAGCTATTGGCTGAAATCATAAAACAATAGTCTGTTTTAAGCAAATAGTTGACCTCTTATCGAATTTATATTTGCATCATCAAAATCTAAATACAAATGTTTAATCACGTCAAAAAGTACTTTTTATTGTATCTATTAGTGCAAAATTCATCTTTTTTATTGGCACAAAATCCAACAAATACAATTCAAAAAAAGCCAACACTTACATTAAATCAAACCTGGAATAAAGCTTTAGAATACAGCAAAGAAATTAACATCAATAATCTTGAAGTAGAAGTTAGCAAAGAAGAAATAGCCGAAAGTAAACACGAACGATTTCCGGAAATAGTATTAAAAGGAAATTATGAATACGCTACTAATATTCCGGTATACGAAAAAGGTCTTTTTAACAAACCTACTCAGCATGAAGTGATCCATTTATTATACAAATTAGGCACTGATTATTACTTTAATATCTATAATGGAAACAAATTAAATTTAAAAATTGATAAAAAGAAAGTCGCCTATGAAATGGCTCAAATACAAAAAAACTTAACTGTTTCAGAAATTAAATTGCAAACAGCGGCTTATTATTTAGACTTACAACGTAGCATTATTTTTAAGGATTTAATGATTAAAGATATTGCTAATCAGGAAAAGCAGTTAAACGAAATAAAAGAACTCTATAAACACGGTACAGTTTTAAAAAGCGATCTTTTAAGAGTGGAACTAAAATTATCCAATCAAAAGATGATGCTGGTCAAGATTGAAAATGATATTATTATTGCCAATCAAAAACTCAATATTATTATTGGCTTACCAGATGAACAATTGATCAATCCCTTGAATGAAATCAATCCTGAACTCATTAATCTAAAATCTTATGAAGAGTATTTAGAAATAGCCAAAACTAATGCTTATGAATACCATATTTCTGAAAAAAATGTAGAAATAAAAAAATTAGATCTTAAGAGCATTAAAGCCAATGTAAAACCCAAAGTAGGCTTATATGGTGAATTTTTTATTGCTAATCCTCAGATATTTTTATTCCCTTATTCACCAAGCAATTATACATTGGGAATTTTCGGAGTAAGAGCCTCCATTCCACTTTCTGAGCTTTATATCAATAAACCCAAAGAGCGAATTGCTAAAATAAATCTCGAAAAAGAAGAAGTAGAACATCATCATACCGATGATAAAATGAGAGAACAGGTTTTTCAAAATTACCAACGATTCAAAGAAGCTTTAATTCGGATTGATGTAAATAAAAAAGACATTGATCAATCAGCAGAAAACGCTCGGATTGTAAAACAAAACTATTTCAATCAATCAGCACTTATTACTGATTTATTAGATGCCGATATTCAATTATTAGAAAGTCAATTCAAATATGCTTCCTCTAAAATCGAAGCACAAATTCAATACTATCAACTTCAAAATGTCTTAGGAACACTTTAAAAAATGAGAACTAGAAATCAATACACAGTTACCGATAAATTAATTACCAAAATTACGGCTTGGATTGCAGGAATTATTGCTGTTGTTTTAATCATATGGGGAATCATCACTTTATGGGATATCTACCATAATGAATATACTAATGACGCACAGGTGCAGGAATACATCAATCCGGTGATAGCAAGAGCCGGAGGATTTATAACCGCAGTTAAATTTGAAGAAAATCAAGCAGTCAAAAAAGGAGATACTCTTATTTTAATTGACCAAAGAGAATACACCATACAACAAAGTCAAACAGAAGCAGCTTTGATAAATGCAAAAGCGCAACTCTTAGTTTGGAAAAGTAAGGTACAAACCTTAACTAAAACGACTCAGGTATATAGCTCAAAAATTGAAGTCAATAAAGCCGAACTTGTGAAACAAAAACTGGAACTGAATCGTTATAAAAAATTAGTGGAAACAGAATCAGCAACCCAACAAAAATTAGAAGCTGTACAAGCCAATTATGACATTGCTAAAGCAGAACTTACATCTTCAACTGAAAAATACCAGGCTTCATTATCTGAAGTAAATGATGCAAAAGCCCAGGAAGCAGTGGTCGAAGCCGAAATCAAAAGATTAGAATCCTTGTTAGACCGCCATAAACTAGATGTAACATACACAGCTGTAGTTGCTTCTTATGACGGTTATATGGGACGAAGAACTATTGAAGTGGGGCAAATGATTGATCCCGGACAGGTTCTCGCTTATATTGTAAATGCTGAAACAGACAAATGGATTGTTGCAAATTATAAGGAAACTCAAATCGAAACGATGAAGTTAGGAGATACTGCAACTTTCACTGCTGATTCCTATCCTAATAAAATTTTCAAAGGAGTAATAATATCATTTTCTCCCGCTACCGGATCTAGTTTTTCATTACTTCCGCCTGATAACTCAACAGGAAATTATGTCAAAATTGTACAACGTATCCCTGTTAGAATAAGAGTAACAAATCCTAAAAATGAATCTGATTTACTTAAGGCAGGAATGAATGTTAATGTTACCATAGCTAAAAACCAATAATAAAATGCTTCCAAAAAGTTTCTTATTCAAATCCTGGGTTCCTGAATGGCTGGTAAAAATAACCTTGTTTATAGTACTACTACCTAGTTTAGTATTATTCTTTTTACCTATGGCCAATGTCAATGCAGCAGCTGGAAACACAGGAATTGAAACTTATGATGTCTATTTTTCAGTAGCATTATTCTATGCCGGTTATGTTTCTTTCTTTTCATTAGAAAGAAGATTTTTTAGATTCTTAGCAGCTAAAGAATATTTTATCATTATTACCATCATACAAATTCTGAGTTCTTATGTGTGTTATGCTACACAGGAAAACAGCATACTTTTCCCTTTTAGATTCATTCAGGGTATGGCTTTTACCATGACAGTAAATTTATCTTTATCAATGATTTATTCCAGATTAAGAACACAAAGAGCCAGAGTAATTGGTTATTCCATTTTCTTTGGAATGTTAGTCTCTATGATCCCATTTAATAATTTTATTACAGCAGAAATAATCGATTCGTTTAATTTCAATTTTCTTTATAAGTGCGCCATGTTCTCTTACTTGCCTAGTCTTCTTTTTTTATTGTTGTTCATGAATAATGTTAGATTAGATGTTAAGTTTCCTTTATACCAATTGGACTGGCCAAGCTTTTTATTGTACGCTATTTCACTTACCTTGACAGGATACATCATGGTATATGGACAAGAGTATTACTGGTTAGAAGATCCCCGTATTTGTTGGAGTACGTTGGCAATTCTAACCTGTGGCGCACTTTTTTTCATCAGACAAACCTCTTTAAAACGACCTTATTTTAACTTAGAAGTATTTAAATACCGTAATTTTAAACTAGGAGCTTTAATTATTATTATCTTTTATATCTGTCGCTTCGCATTATCAATTACCACCACATATTTTCAAAATGTTTTAAAACTAGACCCCATTCATATTGGCTACATTACACTATTTAATATCTTAGGAATAATTATAGGTGTAATAATTTCAGGAGTATTTGTTTTACAAAATCGTCCTATACGCCTACTTTGGATATATGGTTTCATGCTTCTGTTTATCTATTATGCAGGAATGATTGTTATCTTCACTATAGAAGCTAATGAAAACTATTTCTATCTTCCTTTGCTCATTCAGGGATTAGGTGTGGGTATGCTCATGACCCCATCTATTATCTTTATGGTAGCATCGGTTCCTGAAAGGCTAAGTGCTACATCTGCAGGTATCTGCTTATTAATGCGATGTTTGGGGTTTTATTTTAGTATTGGTCTGATGAATTATTTTGAATTGTATTCAAAAAGCAAACATTTTAATACTTTTCAAAACAATATCTCTTTTGACAATACAACTAGTTTTCAAAAAATAGAGCATTATAAAAACCTTTTAACACAGCATGGTGCAACCGCAACCTATGCAAAAAAAGCAGCTAATAAAATGCTGGTGAATACTATAAATGCACAAGATCATATTCGATACGCAATAGATTATTATGAAGCAATCAGTGCACTTATAATAGTAACAATTATCATGGTGGCATTATTTCCATACATCAATAGAACTATTGTCACAATTACAAAAAAACAACCTTCTCCTTTCTAATCATTTATAAAATTAAAACTTAATATGTGGCTAATTTATACAATAGCGCTTCTGGCTATACTTTGGTTTGTCTTATATAGTTCCAAAATAGTAAAACAGCAAATAGGATTAAAATTCAAAACTTTGATTTCTTGTTTACTGGAACTCGATAAGAGCCTTAAAGTGGAATACGAATCCAATGAGTCCATCATTTTGTTTTCTTCAAATAATCGGGGAAGCATTACTATTTTTTTATTTGAAAACTATGAATTACTATATGTAACAATAGAATCTGTAAACACTGATAATTATATTGAAAAAAAGGAATGGTTTTTTATTGACAAAATGAACCAGTATTTAATTTTTGATGAAATTGTTACAAGCTTTTTCAAAGAATACAAATCTTATGTTTTTAGTCCTAAAAAAATAAAGCAAAGTATTCACTTAACTGCCGAAAAAACAAAAAACATAAATATTGAACCTGTTTTTTCTAAAAAAAATATTTCACAATCTTCTTTTTGTCTGGCTTTTAATAATACCAAAATACTAATCCCTTATAAAAATACAAACAGTCAAAGTAACTTTGAAATCCTTTTCTTCAACTGTGCTGTATGCTATCAAAAAATAAATAAAACAAAATACAATTTACAATGGCAAAATTATATTGCTCTGTTAACACAATACTTAGACAACCAAAGTCTGTCAAAGCAAATAGAAAATTTAAACGATTATTTTGACTACAGGATTACATTCTATTCAAAACAAATCGAATTAATAAAAAACAATGCTAATCCTGACTATGATTCACTTTATTATTATTTTTTCGAAAAACCATTGAGTACAAAAATTAAAATAAAACATAGAGACTGGAACAAGACCGATTTTATAAAAACACTACAGATCTTAATCAAAGAAATAGAAAACAAAACAATAGAACTCGAATTACTTTCCTCACAACGTTAAACAGCTTATCCGGAATAGTTAATATTTTAATATAAATTACAATGAAAAAAATAATCTTTTCACTACTCATTCTTTTTATGATGAGTTGTACCAATGACAATAATACATTTACGCTAAAAACAATCAAACTCAATAATTTTGAAAGGAGGACTACCCTTCCGGCTCAAAAACTTTACTTTAAAGTATTTAGAAACGATTCCGAAATCCCTTTAACAGAAACTGGATTTTATCCAAGCGATTATACTATGCCTGCCACTTTTAAGGTGTTCCCATCTATAGGAATGCAGCTATATGGCAAAGCTTACAATGTACAGTTATGGAGTGAAACCGATGGTTATTTGGGACGTTGCGATATCGACATGGATAAATATAAAATTATATTCCCTATTGATATGGAAGTAGAAAACGATAGTTTGAATATTGCCATTCAAGGAACTTGGGAATAACTTCTTATATAAAAAACAATAGAAGAATTATAATTTTTAAGACATTTTCATTGCCATGGAAAATCATACTAGCATCACACATCATAATAGTATAGAAAAAATAAGGGCTGGCTAAATATCCCTTAAAAATAAACACATCCAACTTAATACCACGGATTTATTTCATGGAAAAACGTAGTAAATAAACCTAAGCTATTTTTTTTCCAAAATTAAATTACAGTTGTCCAAAATGAATACAAAATCAATCGCTTTTAATACAATTGATTAACTATTTTAGGACTTCAAATATTCAGATTACTGAAAGCTGTTTTCAACTTCATAACTGAACCAAATCCCATAGTAGGACTAATTTCAATTGTATCTTTTTAAAGCCCGCTTTATAAAAATATCGATACCAATAGAATATAGTTTATTACGTTTATGAAGTTTAATTACCCACTGGAAATTTATGACACACTAATTAGTGAAATTCTAAGTTCAAGAAAAAAACCAACAACTGAAATCATTGATTACATTAATAGTTTAATGCTGGAAAGCTTTTGCATTCATACTATTTCCTTAAAAAAAACAACATATAAAATCGAAAGTAAACTACATAGCTTTCATCCATATGCCACTGTCATTAAAGACTTAAAATGCAATTTATTAGAGGAATTCAAATTCTTATTACCTCAAATCGAGCAAGAACTTAATATTCAAGAGCTGGAAAAAAAATACTATTGGGATAATGAAAACAAAACAACTCAGTTATATATTCTAACCAATATCAAAATAGAAGAAGTTGAAAAAGAACAACTCTATTTTTTATATTGTAGTCTGATTCTAAAACGGGAAACAGAAACAATACAAAAAAGAATAAAAGAAACCATTTCAGAATTATATTCCATTGAACAAATAGAAACCTACATTCATAAAAAACAATTCGCATTAGAAAGCTTGGCAGCTAAATTAGTTAAAAAAATAAATCCCAAAAACGCTATTGAACTTTACCAATACTCTACAACTTATTCGGATAAAGATTGCCTCAAAATCATCTATAACGCTGTCGAAAAAGCAATACGCTTTTTAGAGAAAGAATATTTCAAATACTTAGATAAAAATAGTCAAGCTCCAATTAAAACAATCATAAATACAAAAATAGAGATAGAATTAAAATACAAAGAACTAAAACTAGATTCTGGTAACTGTTCAATACAAGAAGTAATAGAAATCATTTTGCAAAGCTTTTCAAAAATTATGGAGCTGGATCTTCAACAAAAAATTACTTATAGTGAACTGTTATATGCTTCTGAATTAATCCCTACTCTGTACAACCAAGTTAAATACAAACAGAAAACAAAAAAGTGTCTAAAAGAAATTATGTTGGAATTTAATTTTAATTCTTTAGACTTTTTTTATTACTATACCGATGAAATAAATAAAGAATTAGAAAGAGAAGACAATGATGTTGAAAAATTCAAAATTTTATACAAATACCTTAAGAACACCAATCAGAGACAATTATATGCAAATAACAAATGGAATACAAAATTACCATCTGCTAAAAAACAAATCTCGGGTTGGTTAGAGGAAGAAATCCAATACCTAAATCAAAAAAGAATGTTAGAATCTTATGCTACAACGAATCCAAAAAATGTAGAAACAAAAACCAAATTCCATACTGACCTATCGGTGCCGCAACTGAGTTATTTCTTTGGATTATTAATTCAATCAGGAATCATCCAGCCACCTACACAAAGAGCTATCTTCAAATTCATTGCAGATAATTTTAAAACCAAAATGACCAATTCAATTTCGACAGATAGTCTGAATTCAAAGTACTACAATGTAGAAACAACTACAAGGAATGCAGTAAGAGAAAAAATAATCGAATTATTGAATCTTTCGAAGTTGTAGTACCTCTTTTAGTAATCGCCATCCAAAACCTTCCATCCCAAGTAAGCGCTCATCATCAATAACTAATAAAGCGGCTAGGCTTGGGATTTTTTGTGTATCCATAAATTCCTGTAGTTCCGGCGATATAACCTCCTGCTTTGTATTCATAATTTTAAAAGATAAAATTTAAAATCACGTCCCGGTTGGAGTTGCTATAAACAAACTGCGTGGGACATCGATCACCAGCATCAGAGGTACCGCCAAGCACCCACAGCTCCGATAAACCGAGCCCACGCATTGCGTAGGCGACAGTTTATTTGTAGAGCTTGTTTAGAATTTTTGGCGGTTTTCTGATGCTCGAAATAACTTTCGCTAATATGTCGTAAGAAGATAAATCCTCTGTATTTATTTACAAAGCAAATCTAATCATAAATCAATTTAAATACAATTTCTAAGACTAGTATTAAAAACTTTTTTCATTCAAATAGCTTGTTTTGCTACTATTTGACAGGGGTTGTACAACCCCCACAACTGGCGCAGTAAAGAAAAGTATATTCTATTTGTAGTCAATTTAAAATAAAACAGTATGCCAATCGAAATTATCACAAAAGAAGACCTAAACGAATTCAGAGCACTTTTACTATCTGAACTTAAAGAAATCCTGCAATCCAAACCAGAGCAAACAAAACAATGGCTCAAATCCAATGAAGTCCGCAAACTGCTAAACATCTCCCCCGGCACACTCCAAAACCTCCGCATCAACGGAACCATCACCTACACTAAGATTGGAGGAATCTTATACTACTCCAGTACCGATTTAAATAAACTACTGGAAGCCAATAAAGTCGATGCTACAGTCACCTTGTTCAATCCAAAATGGCTAGTGCGATGAACTACATAGAGATACTTTTTCTTAAAAACAGGTCCTTAGCTTCCGCTGTCGGACATCACGAATCGAAAATGGCATTAGAATCTGCAAGCGAGTGTCAATTAATTGAAAAATCCGTAAAAAGAAAAGCTGTTTGAGCGCAGCGAGTTCTTTTCTTTTAGGATTTGAAATTTAAATTGACCGCTGAAGATTCCTAGCCTTGACTTTTTGTTTCTTTTGGGTCAAGCCAAAAGAAAAACAATAAACAACAAACACATAAACATGAATTACATCAAACACCTCACTGGTTTCTTCGAAAAAGTAGCCATAGACAAAACACTCAATCCAACCCATATAAGCTTATACATCGCTTTATTCCAATTCTGGAATTGCAATCGCTTCAAAAACCCGATTAGCATTTCCCGTGACGAAGTCATGCGCATTAGCAAAATCAGCTCCAAAGCCACCTATCACAAATGCCTGAAAAACTTGCACGCTTTGGGCTACATCAATTACGAACCATCTTATAATCCATTCAAAGGTAGTCACGTTTATTTATTCAATTTTTCAGACGATTTAAAACCGGTTCCTAAAAGTGAGAGAAAACCAAATAATGAACTTCTTTTTAAACAAGTCAGTGAACAGGCTCTAAACAAGTCTTGTACAAGTAATGAAACAAGTACTGAACAAGCAGTAGTACCTTATATAAACTATATAAACAATACAAACATTTCAAACAAAAAAAACGTTGCAAACTTGAACAAGCAAGCAAAAAATTACAGTTACAACAATGTCACATCGAGCGAAGTCGAGATGATTAAAGAAGAAAAAAGTTCCGCGAAAAAAGAAGAAAAAGAAATGCCGGATGAAAAACTTGAAGTTAAAAGCAATCTTCCTAATCCGGCATTCGCCGACTACAATGCGAAGCAAACTGAAACCAGTCGGCAAAAAAGTTCCGCGAAAAAAGAAATGTTTTTAACATTCGCCGACTCCGATAAAAATCAAACTGAAAAAAGTCGGCAAAAGAATGAAATTGAAAATTCCAATTTGTCATCCCGAGCGCAGTCGAAGGAACTCAATCCAACTATCGATGAAATAAAAACCTATTTCCAGGAAAACAACTTCCCGGAACTCGAAGCACAAAAGTTCTTCAATTATTTCTCCAGTGTGGGTTGGTTAGTTGGAGGAAAAACACCCATGGTCGATTGGCAAGCATCAGCACAAAATTGGATATTAAACAGTATTAATTTCAATCACAACACCGATACAACACCAGCACATCACCGTCAAAATCTCAACGCAACAATCGACAAAAACTATGCAGAACCTTTGTGATTTTAGCGACATAGAGTTTGGAAGCGAGTGTCAAATATTCGCAGAATTCGTAAAATGAAAATAAAACTTCCGCTTTCATTGTCCAAGGAATCCGCAGTCGAGCGTCAAATGTTTGAAGAATGCGTAAAAAGAAAAGCTGTTTGAGGCTTTAGCCGAGTTCTTTTCTTTTAGCATTCAAAAAATAATTTGACCGACGAGGGTTCCAAGACTTGATTTTTTTGTTTCTTTTTTCATCAAGGAAAAAAGAAAAGATCTAAAAACTAAAATATTTGTTCCATTATGAACGAAATAAAATCCCACTACAACTATCCTGATATAATCCTTTGGCTTGAAAAAAAAGGCTTAGAACTGTACGGTAATCACTTCAAAATCCATGAATCTGATTACTCTGTAATCTACAAACTCATAGCCTATTTCCTCAAAGACGAACCAACATGCTATCAATACGGAATCAACCTCAACAAAGGAATCCTTCTTTCTGGACCAGTCGGCTGTGGCAAAACATCACTAATGAACCTAATGAAACACCTCACTCCTATCGAACACAAATTCTCAGTAAAACCATGCCGCGACATCAGCTTTGAATTCATCCAGGACGGCTATCAAATCATTCACAAATACAGCATCGGAAAATTATACGAATCCCAACCAAAAACAATATGCTTCGATGATTTAGGAGTAGAAAACAACCTAAAATACTACGGTAACGAATGCAATGTAATGGCTGAAATTCTATTATCAAGATACGATCTTTTCATTTCAAAAAAATTACTAACCCACATCACAACCAATCTATCCGCTTCAGAAATTGAAACCCATTACGGTAACAGAGTGAGAAGCAGATTAAGAGAAATAGGCAACCTCATCGCTTTTGATAGAAGCGCAATAGACAAACGGAAATAGCAATTAACTTTCGGCAATAAATTCAATTTACTGCCAAAATTAACAAATATTCCATTCGCAAAACACTACACAATCTGTAGTAAACCGCAAATGAAATATTTCAAAGTAAATAACTGTATTATAAAACGAGCCTTTTATCAGTTGCATATAGCAATATGCAATAGTTGTCCCAATTATTGACAAAATTTGGGACAAAATTTGGGACAAAAAACAAATTAACTTTCCGCAATAAAACTATTGTACTTCCAAAACTTAAACAATGTTATTTTGTCGCAAATATTTACTATTTTTGCGACAAATTCTTCACATAAAAACCATGCAAAGCATTGATGATAAAGTAATTTTAAAAATTAAAAAAGCCAAGAGGGGTTCGCTATTTTTTACCGAAGATTTTCTTTCTTTTGGTTCGGCTAAAGCCGTCGCAAAAGCATTGGAGAGATTGGTCATAAAAGAAATGATTTCCCGCGTGGCAAGAGGTATCTATGCCCGCTTGGAAACAGACCCGGTTTTTGGAGTTTTAAAACCCAGCACAGAGGCCATTGCACAGGCAATCGCAAAAAGAGATAAAGCCAGGATAATCCCAACAGGCAGTTTGGCACTAAACGCTTTGGGACTTTCTACCCAAATTCCGATGAATGCCGTTTACCTTACCGATGGAGCAGCGCGCAAAATTGATTTAGGCAAGCGAAAAATCATATTCAAAAAGACGAGTCCTAAAAATTTATCGGCCATTGGCCAAATAAGCAGCTTAGTCATTCAGGCAGCCAGAGAAATTGGCAAAGACCATATTTCCGAAAACGAAAAACAAATAATAATAGACCGCCTGAAAAATGAAGATCCATACCGATTAGAACATGACATCAAATTGGCTCCCGAATGGATTCGAATTATCATGCGCCAGGCACTAAAAAAAGATACCGATGAATAAATGGTTGACATTCCCGGATGAACGCAAAACTATTGCCTACACTCAAATTGCTGAAAATACAGGAATGGCGGCTCACGCAGTCGAAAAAGACTGGTGGGTAGTTCAGGTATTGACAACTATTTTCGAAATGCAGTCAGGACAGCATTTAGTTTTTAAGGGCGGTACTTCTTTGAGCAAAGCTTGGGGATTGATTAACCGCTTTTCGGAAGATGTTGATTTAGCCATCGACAGAAGCTTCTTAGGCTTTGACGGTGAACTCAAGAAAAAGGAAATTACTGCTTTACGCAAAAAAGCCAATCAGTACATCACTCATACATTTTATCCGGAATTAAAACAACGAATGTCTGATAAAGGTTTTAATGATGTTCAATGGGAAATCCTCAATAGTACCGAATCCGATCAAGACCCTAAAATCATTCTGATGCACTATCCAAATGTTATTGAATCTCCGGGTTATCTTCAACCCAGAGTGCAAATCGAAATTGGTTGCCGTTCACTTAGAGAACCTTTCAAGTTACAGCCTATTAGTGCACTCTTAGATGAACATTACCCCGAAACAAATTTTGCAATGCCTGCTATTCAAGTACCAACAGTCGTTCCCGAACGTACATTCCTTGAAAAAATATTCCTGTTGCATGAAGAGTTCAGTAAACCCAATCAATTAACCAGAGTCGATAGACTAAGCCGTCACTTGTACGATGTATATCAATTATCAAAAACTGGCATCGCAGACAATGCTTTGACCGATACACAACTATACGAAACAATTGTCAACCACAGACATCAATTTACGAGAGTAAGTCAGGTAGATTACAGCCTACACCAGCCACAAAGCATTAACCCTATTCCACCGGATGAAATTATTAAAGCATGGGAAGCCGATTACCAAACGATGCTTACTGAAATGATTTATGGCGATGCCCCAACTTTCAAACAAATAATAAAACAATTAACAAATTTGAAAACAAAAATCAATGATGTTAACTGGACAATGAAGTCTAAATTTACCAGTCCTAATACACCATAAAATGTTGCAACAAATCACTTATTCGATTACCGCTTCGATATTCTAAGAACTGAAAATGGCATCAAACACTATGGTAACCAATGTAATGTCATGGGCGATATCCTCTTATGTTCCTACGATATTTTCATAGCCAAAACCATCACCCACATCACCACTAACCTATCCGCTTTCGAAATTGAAAAGGCTTACGGAAACCCACTCCGATCCCGCATGAGAGCAATGTTTAATTTGATAGGTTTTGATAGGGAAACGAGTGATAAACGATAAAAAATAATTCAAACTCATAAATTTTCAATTCATTTCTTACAAATTGTTAATAAGAAATCTATTATTTTAGTTAAGTTACAATTTTTCCTTAAGTAGCTTTTTTGTATGTTTACACTTATTATTTTACAAAAAATGTTAATGGCAAAAATTGATAATACCACTTTTGAGCAAAAACTCTTTAAGTCAGCCGATAAACTCCGAAAAAACATAGATGCAGCCGAATACAAGCACGTAGTGTTAGGACTTATCTTTCTAAAATACATCTCTGAATCTTTTACCGAAAAGTACCTTGAGTTACAAAACGACGAATATTCAGATCCCGAAGACCGTGACGAATACCTAGCGGCCAACATTTTCTTTGTACCCAAAGAAGCCCGTTGGAGCCACATTCACGCCAATGCGAAACTTCCCACTATTGGTCAAACGATAGACGAGGCAATGGTAGCTATCGAGCGTGAAAATAAAGAACTGAAAAACGTGTTGCCACAAGTATACGGAAAGGCTAATTTAGACAAAACCGCATTAGGGGAATTAATTGACTTAATCTCCAATACCGACTTACAAGCGGAAAACGAAAACTCCAAAGATTTATTCGGAAGAGTTTACGAATACTTCCTAGGCGAGTTTGCCAATGCCGAAGGAAAAAAGGGAGGCCAATTCTACACGCCAAAATCCATTGTAAAACTAATGGTCGAAATGATAGAACCCTATAGCGGGCGTGTTTATGACCCTGCTTGTGGTTCGGGCGGAATGTTTGTAATGAGTGAAAAGTTCGTCGAAGACCACCAAGGCCGCATTAACGACATTACAGTGTACGGACAAGAAAGTAACCAAACCACTTGGAAGCTTTCAAAAATGAACTTAGCTATCCGGAACATCAACTCCAAGTTTGTAGCCTGGAACAGCGAAGGTTCATTCCTAAAAGACGCACATCCCGATTTAAAAGCCGACTTCATTCTGGCCAACCCACCTTTTAATCAATCCGAATGGGGAATTGATATTTTACAGGAAGATGCCCGTTGGAAACACGGAGTTCCGCCCAACGGAAACGCCAATTACGGCTGGCTGCAACACATGTTATACCACCTATCGCCTCGTGGAGTGATGGCAACGGTGTTAAGTAACGGTTCGTTAAGTTCCAATACCTCAGGCGAAGGCGACATCCGTAAAAACATGGTCTTGGCCGATTTAATAGAATGTATTATAGCATTGCCAAAACAGTTATTTTACAATACGGGTATTCCAGCTTGTATCTGGATTATGCGCCGTGACAAAAACCACCATAACAAAGAAGTATTATTTATTGATGCTTCCGAAATGGGCTACATGAAAACCCGTGTACACCGTGATTTGACCGATGAAGAAGTCAATACTATTGCCGACACCTACCACAATTGGCGTAAAGGTCACCCTGAGCTTGTCGAAGGGGTGGCCACTTCGAGCTTGTCATCCCGAGCGGAGTCGAGGGACCAAGCACACGTCACATCGAGTGATTTGGGAGGAACGACCAAATCGTATCGAGATGTAAAAGGCTACTGCAAAAGCGCCACTCTTACAGAAATAGAAAAACACGATTTTGTATTGACCCCTGGCCGCTATGTAGGTATTGCCGATGTTGAAGATGATGGAATTCCTTTTGAAGAAAAAATGGCTACCCTAACTACTACGCTAAAAGCTCAAATGGAAAAAGAGGTAGAATTGAATGAGGAAATCGCTAAGCAATTGGCTAAAATTGGGTTTACGTTATGAGTGAAGCAGTAAATATTCTAGATGGATGGGGGAAAATTACTTTGAATGAATATGGAAAAGTAATTACTGGTAAAACCCCTTCTAAAAACAATCCAGAAGATTGGGGTGATCTTATAAACTTTATAACACCTTCTGAAATAACTAATGATCTAAAATATATTTCAAATACACCTAGAAAATTATCTAGCTCAGGTAAAATTAGATTTAAAAAAATGCTTTTACCTGCCAATTCTGTTATTGTTACTTGTATTGGTAGTGATATGGGAAAGGTTGTAATAAATAAGAATATTGCATTAACAAATCAACAAATTAATGCAATTCAAATCAATGAAAAAGAAAATTTCGATTTTGTTTATTATCTACTAAAAAACGCCTATCCAATATTACGAAAAAATGCAATTGGTAATGGTTCTACAATGCCAATTTTAAATAAATCAAATTTCGAATCTCTTTCTTTTTTAGTACCAAATGATACCGATGAACAAAAATCAATAGCAGCAATTCTAACATCTTTCGATGATAAAATAGAACTTTTACAAGCCCAAAACAAAACCCTAGAAGAACTCGCTCAAACTATTTTTAAAGAATGGTTTGGGAAATATCAAATTGGTGATGAATTGCCGGAGAGATGGAGAGTTGGAAAGTTGGGTGATATTTTAGATATTAAATATGGAAAAGATCATAAACACTTAGATGATGGCAATATCCCTCTTTATGGTTCTGGTGGTATTATGAGATATGTTGAAAAACCATTATATCAAAAACCATCTATTTTAATTCCCCGAAAAGGAACCTTAAGTAATTTGTTTTATCTAAATGAGCCATTTTGGTCAGTAGATACAATGTTTTATAGTGAGATTTTAAAATCTTTTTTTGGAAGATTCACGTTTTTATTTTTAAAATCTTTGGATTTATCAGCTATGAATGTAGGTTCTGCTGTACCAAGTTTAACGACACAAGTGCTTAACCAGATTCCAATAGTTATTCCCATAGATGAGGTAGTTATGAATTTCGATGATATTGTTAAACCATTCTATCAAAAGTTAGAATCTAACAATATACAAATCCAAACCCTTACTCAAACCCGTGATACCTTATTACCATATTTAATGAGTGGTGAAATAAGAGTAAAAATGTAAAATTATGATGCGAAAAATTGGTTTATTTATCTTATCACTTTGGTTATTTTTTATTCTAACAATAATTATAACGATTCAGATTCCTGTCTATTTCGAAAAAGACTATGTTTTTATTAGTTGGTCTAAACTTTTATCAACCAACATAATTCCTATACTTTGTTTATTAGGTATTATTGGTGGTTTTGTTTCCTTTTTAGATTTTAAATATGTTTTAAAAGATGCAACAAATATGCCTTTCAGAATCAATAAAATTGAAAATATAAATTATGAGCATTTAACCTTTCTTACTACCTATATTGTGCCTTTAGTCTGTTTCAATTTTGTAGAAATACGATATCAAATTGTATTAATGATATTAATAATTGTTATCTGTGCCATATATGTTAAAACGGATCTTTTTTATGCGAATCCAACATTAGCTCTACTTGGATTTAAAATCTATAAAATTGAGGGCAATTTTGAAGATGGTATTAGAGAAGGAATAATCATTATTTCTAAGGATAATTTAGTAAAAAATCAAAGGTGCGATTACTTAAAGTTAGATGATAGAATATATTACGCCAAAATAAAATAAAATGACGAGAAATGAATTAATTGAAGGTTTAAATAATGTTTTGAATCAGCAAGAGCAACTTTCTACTGTGATCTTTGCAGTTTTGAAGGAAACATTGATAGTTAAAAAGCTTAATATTCATAATGATGAAATTAACCACATTCAAAATATGTTTATTGCTAGTATCAGTGATAAAATTATTAATGTAGAAGAACAAACTATTATAAAAGTTTCAGAGGCTGATAATAGAGCGAATACAGTTTTTGAGTATGATTTAGATTTACCCGAGGGACTAAATTTTTATGAATCAGCATTGAATGACCAAACTGAAAATTTTTCATTTCAAAATGACGATTTAGGTGACATTGATTCGTTAATAATAAAAATTGGTACAGAAGAACATCAAATAAAATTATTTAAAAAATTATCATCGGTTGAAGTTTTTGGTCGTGGTGGTTTTTCACTTTGGCCCTCAAATAATAGATTAGAGAGATTTAATGATAAAGTATTACGTCTAACTCCTAATTTTAATTCGGTATTAGTGGATAACACTTATGTGTTTTTAGATTTAAAATTATTAGAAAGGAGTTATGGCTTTCATGAAGTAATTGTTCGTGAGGCTACTACTTCCTTACAACTTGTTGAAGCATTAGGTATTTTGGATTCTACACAAGGTATTATTGATTTACTTGGCAAAACAAGTTTTGCGCGTAAAGTTGTCAAAATACGATATTCTCCAGTAATAGTTAGAAATATTCCTAATGCTCAAATCATTGCTTTTACTAAAACACATCCTGCCTTATTAAATAAAATGAGATATAGTGACGATGGAGAACAAATTATTTTACATACTAAAATAGCTAAGGAATTATTTATAAAAATGCTAGATGATGCTTATTTAACATCTGAGTTGACAGCACAACATTATGAAAGTACTGCTAAGGATGTTGTCGAAGATGAAGAAGTAGAAGAAGTTGTAAATGCTTGATTTATGAAAGAAAAAGTAATATTTGATACTAATACATTACGCAATACCGAAATCAATTTTTTTCTGGGCAATCGTAGAGAATTGGAGCGTTTTGCTCAGGATGCAGATATTGTAGTACCTCATGTAGTAATTGAAGAAATCAAACGTCAAAAGCGAGCTGCATTAAAAAGTAACCGTGATAAACTAATTGCTAATTCATTTCATAAACTTATTGGTGGTACCGAAGCTCAAATAAGAGCTTTCGACATTGAGGTATATATTGAAAATCTACAATCAGCAGAAACGATTGTTTTTGAAATCATTGATTTAAAAAGTAATGATGTATTACCGCAAATAAAAGAATTGGCATTACTTAAAAAACCACCTTTTGAAGGAAAGGATGATACGGATAAAGGTTTTAAAGATGCACTCATTTATTTTTCTGTTTTAGAATATTTGCAAGAAATAGAAAATAAATACGTCTTTGTTTGTGCTAAGGATAATCTTTTAAAAGAGGCATTTAAAAACAATCCAAATGTTATTGTGGTTAAAGATTACGACGAATTCAAGAAACAAAGTGTCACCCAATTTATCGGAGATTATTTCATCGAAAAAGTAAATACAGAATTAGAATTAAATATTACTTCAGATAACATTTTAAATTATTGGACCAGTATTCTTGACAATAAAATAGTTTTAGTGGTATCAAATGGTGAGCAATTTGTAATTGAATCAGACTCAGGAGAAATTATAAGACATTGTAAAGTTTCAGAATATCAACCTAATATTGAAAAATTAATCCAATCACCAAATTTTGCAACAACCCATTCAGTAATTGAAGATCTAAGCCCTTATATGATTTATTTCTCAGACAATGATATAATTAATCTTTTAGAAAAAGCACTAGACAATGACCAAATAAAGTGGATTTTAGGAGACTCTGATGTTAAAGAATTTTTTGGACAATTATTTGAAGCAAAAAAAGAACAAATTCAGAATGCAGAAATACTAACCTATTACAATAATATTTTAAACGAACAAATTTCATGGCAATAGAAGTAACCGGAAAACAAATTGCAAGTGATAAAATAACCATTAAAGATGTCTTCGGAGAAGATATGTGGTTTACCATTCCAGATTATCAAAGACCCTACGTTTGGGGAGAAGACCAAATAAGTACTTTACTTGATGATGTGTCGCACGCAGCTGTCAACACACCTGATAGCCAATATTTCCTAGGTTCACTGGTTTTACATTGTGAATCTAAAACGCTAAAAGGCACTTCCTATACAGAAAACAGTGTCTTAGACGGTCAACAACGATTAACAACACTTTATATTTTACAAGCAGTATTAAGAGACATTACCACTTCCGAAACACGTAAAGCTACTTGTGCAAAAGCAATATTCCAAGAAGGTAATCCCGATGACGGAATTCCTGAACGTTTACGAATTGAATTTGCCATTCGCGAAGAAGTGGAAAAATTCATCAACCAATTTGTAAAAGAAAAAGGAGGCACCCTAAAAACAGAAGAATTGCAGCACATTGCAAATACGTCTAAAGAGGTTTCTATTAGAAATATGGCAAACGCCATTTTAATAATCAACAGATGGTTTTCGGATGAGGATAACTTAGACATTGATACTTTTTTTCCTTATTTAAGACAATATGTGATATTGGTATATGTTGCAAGTAGCGAGTTGGAAGATGCATTCCGCTTGTTTACAGTACTAAATGATAGAGGAATTAAACTAAGAAACAGTGATATCCTTAAAGCTCAAAATCTAAAAGAAGTAAGTACGCAAGAAAAGCAAACCAAATATGCCAAGTTCTGGGAAGAACTTGAAGGTGAATTAGGAGAAGATTTTGATCTTTTTCTGTCTTATATCCGTACGATTTTAGTCAAAGAAAAAGCTCGTAACAATTTATTAAAAGAGTTTGAGGACAATATTTACCATCCAAAAAAATTCAACCATAGTACTAAGAAATACGAGAAATCGCAACCTCTTTTGAAAAAAGGTGACGAAACTTTCGAATTGATAAAAGCTTATAAGGTCCATTATGATGCTGTTTTTAGTGGAAGTAACCATCATATAAACAATAACTGGGCATTTGATAATCTGATTAGCATTTTAAATGATACAGCTTTGTCCGATATATGGATACCACCTTTATTAGTTTACCGACATAATTTTGGTGAAGAAAAAATATTTGAATTCCTAAAATTATTAGATAATAAATTTTCTGGCGATTGGATAGGTAGAGCAACACCAACGACAAGAATCGAAGCTATGAATAATATTATCAAAAAGGTGGAAGAATTAGCCAATGATAATAAAAAGTCCAAAGAAGAAAAATTAGAAGTATTGTTTAATGACAATGTTTTTAACTTTAATACTTCTTTCTTTCTATCAGACCTAGATGAAAATTCAATCTATGGTAGAAGATTTGCAAGATACAAATTAAGAAAGGTAGACTTTTTATTAGACGCTCCTTTGTATTCAGAAAAACGTAGTTCTTACAATGAAATGACAGTAGAACACATTTTACCACAAAATCCTGAAGAGGGAAGTCAATGGACAAGAGATTTCACACAATCAGAACGTGAAGAATGGACTCATAAATTAGGCAATCTAGTATTAATTAGTCGTCGAAAAAATGCAGGACAAGGTCGTTTAGATTTTGAAGATAAGAAGAAAAAGTACTTTACTTCTAGTATTGAAACCTTTCCAAATTCAATTAGAATTATGCAAAAACCGCAATGGACAATTAAAGAATTGGAAAAGAATCATAATGATTTAATAGCCAAAATCAAATCCCATTACAATATTTAGTATGATTACCGAAAACACCATAGAGCTAGCACTTATCGAGCAGTTAATCAGTCAAGGTTATACCTATTATTATGGCCCAGACATTGCGCCATTTAGTGATAATGCACAACGTGAAAATTTTGCCTCTGTAGTTTTAGAACAACATTTTAAAGAATGTTTGAAAAAACTAAATCCTACTTTGCCAGAGTCAGCACGAGCAGAAGCGTTCCAAAAAATAATCAACTTAGGAACCGAAGATATTATGGAAAACAACGAGCGTTTCCACAATTATCTTTCCTATGGTGTAGAAATAGAATACACAAAAGACGGAAATACAATTGGTGTACCTGTAGCCCTACTGGATGTTGAAAATCCGGAAAATAATAGTTTTTGGGTAATAAATCAATTAGTGGTAAAGGAAAACAACAATGAAAAACGATTTGATGTAGTAATCTATGTTAATGGTTTACCACTAGTTTTCATTGAGCTTAAAAATGCGACCGACGAAAATGCAACGATCCAAAAAGCATTTCAGCAAATCCAGAATTATAAAAAAGCAGTTCCATCTATCTTTTTTTACAATGCCATTTGTATCATTTCCGATGGTATCGATGCAAAAGCATCAAGTGTTTCAGCTCCATTTTCAAGATATTTAGCTTGGAAGTCGCCCAAAGACAGCGTAAAAACTGTGGAAACAGACCTTCAAATCCTTACCCAATATATGCTTACTAAAGACACTTTAGTAAACCTAATTCGTTATTGTACGGTATTTGAACAAGACGAAGTTAAAAATCCGCAAACCGGTATAATTTCACAAATAAAAATAAAAAAAGTAGCAGCTTATCATCAGTATTATGCGGTACAAAAAGCGGTACAGCAAACGATCCGAGCAACACACGCTACGGATGGAGACCGAAAAATTGGAGTGGTTTGGCACACACAAGGAAGTGGTAAATCGCTTTCTATGGTCTTTTACAGCGGGCAAATCATTACCCATCCACAAATGGAAAACCCAACAATAGTGATTCTGACGGATCGTAATGATTTGGATGATCAATTATTCGGAACTTTTGGTAACTGTACTACTTTATTACGCCAAAAACCCATACAAGCCGAAAATCGTGAAAACATAAAAGAGCTATTAAAAGTTTCTGGTGGTGGCGTTATTTTTACGACAATTCAAAAATTCGCTCCAGAGTCAGGGAATGTCTACGATACACTTTCCGAACGTACCAATATAGTAGTTGTCGCCGACGAAGCACACCGCAGCCAATATGGCTTTTCAGGTAGAGAAGTAGAAACCGAAGAAGGTTCTGAAATCAGATACGGAAATGCAAAATATTTACGTGACGCCTTACCTAATGCCTCTTACGTTGGTTTTACCGGTACACCTATCGAAAAAGCTGACAAATCTACTCCTGCGGTATTCGGAGAGTATATAGACGTATATGATATCAAACAGGCTGTTGATGATGGAGCTACAGTTCCTATTAGCTACGAATCTCGTTTAATAAAAATCAAATTAGACGAAACTACTGCTGCAGATATTGATGAAGAAATTAATGCGATCTCTGATGCTACAGAAGAACAATTAGAGAAGGCTAAGAAAAAAATGGCAACTATCGATGCAGTGGTAGGTCACCCAGACCGACTTAAAGACATCGCCAAAGATATCGTCACACACTTCGAAGCGCGTCAAAAAGTTTTTGAAGGTAAAGCTATGATCGTAGGGATGACCCGTACGATTTGCGCTATGCTGTATAATGAGATTATAGCTTTAAAACCAGAATGGCATAATCCCGATTTAGACAAAGGAATTCTAAAGGTGATTATGACAAGTTCCTCAGATGATACAGAAATATTGCAACCGCATCACACCACCAAACAGCAACGAAAGACTTTAGCCAGTAGAATGAAGGACCCAAACGATGAACTAAAGTTAGTGATCGTAAGAGATATGTGGTTAACTGGTTTTGATGCTCCAAGTATGCATACGATGTATATTGATAAAAAAATGCAAGGCGCCAATTTAATGCAAGCCATTGCTCGTGTAAACCGTGTGTATAAAGACAAACCTGGAGGATTAATTGTAGATTACATCGGTATAGGTCAAGACCTTCGAAATGCAATGGCAACCTATATCGAAAGTGGAGGTGAAGGGAATACATTCGTCGACATCAAAGAGGCCATTGCAGGAATGCAAGAAAAAAATGAGGTTATTGATCAGATGTTTAACGGCTATGATTACAAAGCGTATTTTACTGCCGAAACAAATCAAAAACTACAAATTTTACTAGGAGCGCAAAACTTTATTTTAACAAGCACCGCTTTAAAAGAACGCTTTTTAAAAGAGGTAACAATACTTTCCAAATTGTTTGCAATGTCTATACCTAGTAAGGAAGCAGACAGCATTAAAGATGAAGTAGCATTTTACCAAGCAGTTAAATCTAGAATCAATAAATTTTCATCAAATGGTGTAAAATCAGATTTCGAGGTCGAAACCGCCATAAAGCAAATTGTAGATGATGCACTTTCCAGTGATGGAGTTATCGATATTTTTCAAGCGGCGGGTATAAAAACACCTTCTGTCGGGATCTTATCAGATGAATTTTTGTTGGAAGTAAAAAATATGCAGCAAAAAAATGTCGCATTCGCTTTACTTAAAAAATTATTGAGTGATGAGGTAAAGGTTCGTAAGACCAAAAACATTGCACAGGGTAAGAAGTTCTCAGAAATGTTAGAATCAGTTGTGAAAAGGTATCACAATAACCAAATTGATTCTGCTCAGGTAATCAAAGAACTTTCTGATATCGCAAAAGAAATGCGTTTAGAAGATAAAAAGTCTGGCGAATTAGGATTAACACCCGAAGAGTATGCTTTTTATAGCGTATTAAAAGAAAATGATTCTACTTCATTTTTAGACGATGACAAAATGAAAGAATTGATCCATACAATTGTTGATGTAGTTAGAAAAAATGCAACAGTAGATTGGAGTAAAAGAGACGATGTAAGGGCACAGCTCCGGTTAACCGTTAAGAAGATATTAATGCGTTATGGTTATCCCCCGGATGTTGCCAAAATGGAAGCAGATAGAGTATTGGCTCAGAGTGAGTCATTGGCAGATGTGTTTTCTAGAGACAATTAATCTGAATATATAGTTACTGATTTGACTAATTAGAAATTATTATGATCAAAAGAATTCAATTTATAAAAAACTTTGGTGTTTATAAAAATTATAGACATGATGGAGCCTTGCGAGATTTCAATAATAAGAATAATATTTATGGTTGGAATTATTCAGGAAAAACCACATTATCCAGACTTTTTTCATATTGTGAAAAAAAGGAAGCTAACTTCGTCGAATTTCCTAACCTTGAATTTGAAATTGTTTTACATGATGGAACCAAAATAACTCAAACCAATATTGCTTCTTTCCCTTTCAATATAAGAGTTTTCAACTCTGATTTCATTAGAGATAATTTAAGATTTGATTCTGAGGACAAAAAAATGAAAGGGATAACTTTTGATGTTGGCGAAAATGCCCACCTGCGTCCACTAATTGAAGCAAACAGATCCTACATCAGTAAAGCAAAATTAAAAATCACAAATAACTCTGATTCAATCCGCCAATTCAATGAATTTTCAGCATCAAAATTCACAAATCAGGCAAGAATAATAAAAAATGATCATTTCAACAGTTTAATTGAATTTAACAAAGGTCATTTAGAAAAATTAATAAGTACTAAAGAAGATGCAATTAATAACATCATTTCAGAAGAAGAAAGATTAACTAAAATCAAAGCAGATTCTATTTCAAAAAATGACAAAGACAAAATTGACATAAAAGAATATCCAATTAACCTGAACAATTTGGTTCAAAAAATCATTGTTTTTATAGGCAAAGAGCCCAAAATAGCAGTTCAGGAAGAAAATCTTGATAATGATTCAGATTTATATAATTGGGTTAGAACCGGTGTCAGCTTGCATGAATCAAAAGCTTTAGATAATTGTGCTTTTTGCAAAGAAAAATTAAAACCCGAAAGAGTCGTAAATTTAAACGCTTATTTTTCTAATGAAGCTTCTATTCTAAAAGACGAATCTGTTGTTTTAATAGCTAGTATAAATGGTGAATTAGAATATTTTGAAAAAATTGAAATTCTTAGCAAAAGTAAAAATGATTTAAATGAAAGTTTACAATCTAAATTTCAAGATTTAACACAAGAATACAATACTGTCTATGATAACTACTCTTTTATTCTCAAACAACTAAAATTAATCATTGAAAATAAAGTTGCTAATTCACTGTTCATTTCCCAAAATTTACCAGAAATAGACATGGAGCCTGTTACCATTTTGTTGAAATGGATTGCTGATGTTAAAGCAGTATTTGAAGAGCATAATCAAATAGTCGAAAATTTTCAATCCAATCAAAACAGTGCCAGAGATAGCTACAAAAAGCATTTAGTTTCAAAATATTTGATAGATGAAAATTACTTCGAGTTTAAAAGAAAAAAGGAAATAGAAGAAAAATATCATCGAATATTTAATACTCAAATTGATGCAAAAGAAGAAGAAAACAGAGTTTATTCTGACCAGCTTCAAAGTATTACAGCCGGTAAGGGTGAACTTAACAGGTTTATTAAATTATTTTTAAAAAGAGAAGATATACAAATTGAAGTTACACCCGATAATCATTTTATTTTAAAAAGAGGGAATGTAATTGCTAAAAATTTAAGTGAAGGTGAAAAAACAGCTATTGCCTTCTCTCACTTCATGGTAATGTTAGATAGTTTGCAGAAGGAAGGAAAACTATTAGAAACTATTGTTTTTATTGATGACCCGATTTCGAGTTTAGATTCCAATCATATAGCTCAAATCACGTCATTAATCAATTCATTTTTCTTTAGAAAAGGAATTGATCCGGATAATCCATCTAAAGTGATAGATTGCTTTTTACAGCTTTTTGTTTCAACACATAATTTTGAATTTTATTCTTTCTTAAGAGACGCTAATAACATTAAGCGAAAGAAAAAAATAGTAACACCACAAGGAGCAAATGAAGTTCCATCTTGCAATTCTTTTTTTATTAAAAAAGTGGCTGTAGATTCTTCAATAATTGAAAATATGCCTTCTGCCTTAGCAAGTTATAAGTCCGAATACATTTATTTATTCTCTCTTATTTATGATTTTTATGCTTCAAATTGTAGTGAACAAAATCCAAATTTCATATTAATGCCAAACGCAGTCCGAAGATTTTTAGAGATCTATACCTTGATAAAATTACCTGGTAACAAAGGAGAAATTGATAGCAGAATCAGTGAGCTTATTGGTGATGTGAATGAACTAAAAATTTTACATCACTTTTCACATTTTACATCTTTTGAAAAAACAACTAGGCATGATGAATTGATTTTAAGATTACCTGATGTAATAGCTGATGTTTTCACATTGTTGGAAAATGATATGAAACATTATGAATCTTTATGTAGCGCAATTAACAAAACTGTTTTTGTTATTGAAAATGATTAAAACATCATAAGAAGACTTGATGAAAATAAGTTAGTGCACAAAAAAAATAATTTGAAATCATATTCAGTAAACCATAATGGCTAATTACGACTTTTCAACTTTAAACGATAGAGATTTAGAAGAATTAACAAGAGATTTGCTTTCAAAAGAATTAAATGTAAATTTTCAATCCTTCAAACCAGGACCTGACAAAGGTATTGATTTGCGATTTTCAACAATAAATGATGAAAACGAAATAGTAGTTCAAGTTAAACACTATCTAGGTTCTGGTATTTCTAAATTAAAACTAGATTTAAAGAAGAATGAAGTTCAAAAAGTGGCATCATTAAAACCTAAACGATATATTTTCTGTACTTCATTGCCACTATCTCCACAAGACAAAGAAGAAATTAAAAATACTTTCTTGCCATATATTCAATCAACATCAGATATTATAGGCAAAGAAGATTTAAATAAATGGCTAGATGACTATCCTGAGATTCAAGAGAGACATTTTAAACTTTGGTTGTCATCTATTGATATAATAAAGAAAATAGTCAAAAATGGTGTTAAAGGTAGATCAGAATTTTATAAAGAAAAAATAGTAAAAGAAATTACATTATATGTCCCAAATAAAACTCATAATGAAGCCGTTAAAGCACTAAACAATAATCATTTTATATTAATAACTGGTGCTCCGGGTATAGGTAAATCAACATTAGCCAATATGCTGACTTATCAATTTTTAGCTGAAGATTTTGAATTAGTATACGTCAGAGAAATAACAGAAGCTGAAGAAGCTTTGTCTCCTGAAAAAAAACAAATATTCTATTTTGATGATTTTTTAGGTGCAATTACTTTGGATTTATATAGTTCAAGAAATGCCGACTCTGCTATTGTAAATTTTATAGAAAGAATAAGGAATGATAAACATAAACGATTAATATTGACTTGTAGGACAACAATTTTAAATCAGGCAAAAAATATTTCTGATAAAATCCAAAATTCTAATATTGATATTTCAAATTATGAAGTCAGAATTGAAAACTATACAGATTGGGATAAGGCAAGAATTCTATATAATCACATATACCTTTCAGATTTACAGGATGAACAAAAATTGATTTTCTTTCAAAATGATTTTCATTGGAAAGTTATTAAGCATCGATACTATAATCCTAGGGTAATTCAAGACATTACAAAAAAGAGTAATATTATTGATTCCGATTATTCAGAGAAATTTGTTTTAGATATATTAAATGATCCAAAAAAAATATGGGAGAAACCTTTTAATGTTCAGATTTCTAACATTTCTAGATTATTGTTATTAACCATGTATTCATTGGGTGGCGGAATTTACTATGTCACAGATGAAAGACTAAAAGAAGCTTTTAATAGTAGAATAAACCATGAAGTTGTTTCTAATAATTATCAGAGAGAAGGAAATGAATATAATTTTGCCTTAAAAGAATTAGTAGGTGCTTTTATAATTAGAACTATTGATAAAAATAACATAATATATAGCTTTTTTAATCCATCTATAGAGGACTTTATTTTCTCATATTTTCAAAATTCTAATGAAGAATATTTACAATTGCTTAAATCATCTGTATTTTTTGACCAATTCAAATACAGGATAGCAACTACAAAGGTTAAAGGAGAAAAAAGAATAGATTATTCTAATAAAAATAGCGAAAAAAAATTATATGAAATTTTTGAAGAAAGGAAAAAACTTCTAAAGGGCTTCTATAGTGATTCTAATATAAATATCATATCTACCCTTATTCGTTTATTTAACAAAGATGAAATTAAAGTAGAATTATTAGAAAGAATTAATGATCTAGATATAAGTTATTTGAGTTGGGAGGATCGTGATAACTTGTCTGAAATATTAAAATATATAGCTCAAAACAATTTAGTCCATCATATAAATAATTTATCCGATTTAATAAAGATTCTTTCAAAAGATGCTCTTTCTCATTATCAAATAAAAAGCTTCGCAAGTCTGATTAAAGAGAATTCTAGTTATTCTGATTTTATCAATGATTCAAAAATAAATGACTGTGATTATTACAACGAAATTCAGAAAAACATTAATGATTCTTGGGATAAATTTTCAAATGATTATATGACAGATACTTATGGAATAGATAAAACTATAGAAAAAGAAGAATTAGAAGATTTAATAAATAAAAGAAAGGAAGAAGCTATTCAAATTAATAAAGATATTGGATTAGATGGTTCTGAAGCCATTATTGAATATGAATTTGATACTTCATCACAAATTGAATTTAATAAAGAAAAAAGTAAAGAGAATGATATAAAAATCCAAGGATACCAAGAAAATGCTAGAAATGAAGTTTTGGATATTAATAAATTATTTAACTCAAATAGTAAAGATGGAGATTTATTTATACTCCCTTTTTAATCTTTCAATCTAAAAAAAATGAATGATTTTTATTTTAGTGATACTATAAATTGGATAAAGTCAGATAAAAGGATATCTACTTGGACTACTATATATAAACAATGGGAAGAAAACAATTCTCGTGAGTATTTATTTTGCCTTTTATTTCCTAAAAAATTAATCAAACAATTTATAAAACATCCCACTTGGAGTTTAAATATTACTCATTTAAAACCTTATTATGTTCATTATTCAGAAAAAGCATCTAAATACTATAGATGGGGTATAGAATCAAAATATGAACCTCTAGTATATCAACAATTCTATAATAATATATATCCAACAAAATATGAATTGATTGAAGAAATTCAGCAATTTTTTAATCTATATTTTGATAGTAAAACTAATACATACGTTAGTATCGATATAGCTTCTGAACAAAGTGAAGTAGTTAAAATTATAAAAAAAGGAGATAATATTGAGTTTAAAATAAGAACACATTTTTTAAGACAATTCCTTTATACTAAAAAAATGGTTTTAGGTTTTCAGATGGACTATTTTAAAGAATCAGATAAAACCTTAAAAGAACAAAATCTTAATGAAAACATATTATTTGATGAGTTTACACAGTTCTACAATTTTAATATTTCTTTTAAAGATTATTCTTTTTGGGATAGGTGTAAATCAGATTCTAGACTGTTAGGAAAAGTAATTCTTTTCGGTTATGAAAGTCAAAATATTCAAACAGATTATGCCAGACTAAATTCCCAAAAGTGTGAAGATTTTATAGTAAATATAAGTACTGATAGTGGTGAATTTATTTATGAAAATTGTAATAAGAGTGAATTCGAAGATTCAAACTATGGCTTTTACACGCCTGTATTTTTTAAAAAAGAAGTTTTACAAAAATATTACCATAATCCTAACTTATATACAATAGAAGATGGCTCTTTAATTATGAAAGGTTCTTGGAGGCTTTATATAGATAATAATAATTATGATTTTATAGTTGTCTACCTTGGTGATTTGAGAATTCTACCAAATCAAGATCAATTATATTGGAAAAGTTTTAATATTGAACCACAATCAGAGGTAAATAAACGTAGGTTTAATATAGATTTTTTATCATCTTATTATAATCCAGAAATTGAAGATTTAAAATTCAAGAATGAATATATTCGAGTAAATAAATTATGGTTGCAAAAGTTCGGTTTTAATTTATTTTCTGAATTTGATGAAAATGATATTCATTGTTTTAAAACTATTAGGCTCCCTTTAAAAAATGAAGCAGGAGAATTAGATGTTCTTATTTTGAATCTGTGTAAAGTTTTAATTGATTATTTAAATACTAAATCAATAAATAAACATCTTACCTCAGAACAAAAAGAGCTAAGATCTATTGAAAAGCTTGAAATATTTTTTCAGATAAATCACTTCAAAGATCTTGAAAAAATTATTTCGTTTTATAAGACTTTGCAAAAGTTAAGATCTACAGGCTCTGCCCACCGTAAAAATTCAGATTATAAAAAAATCCTAAGTAATTTAGGTTATGAAAATTTAAATGAAAAAGGAATTTTTAAAGAAATATTAAATAACGTGAGTTCGATATAATTTTACTACAAATACGTAAAAATATTTGCACAAAAAAGCAAAAGCTAGTATATTTAAAGTGCTAATTTTCAAATAA
>NZ_NASZ01000015.1 GCF_014596575.1 Flavobacterium pokkalii
TAAAGCCTCGGTTCGTCGCCTTTAGCTTCGCTCCGTTCGGGCTAACGCCCTCGGGTCTTTGAAAACCCTATCCAATTCGGATAGGGTTTTTGTTTTATAGATGTGTAGGAAGGATACTGGGAGGTGTTTTTTGGGGTATGGTTATGGCTTTATATTTTGTCTAATAATTAAACCTCAAGAAAGAAAGCAGAACAGTTTCGAATGTTATTCCTAGAGTATTCAATGTTTTTCCTGCTTTTATGAATGCTGATTTTGATGTTTTGTACAGAACAGGATAGGGCAGGATGATCTTCTGTTGTTAAATAAGTAGTTTTGATTTAATTAACCAATCAACTGTTTATTTATGAATTTTAAAACTTTACTTTTTAAACAAGTTCCTAAAAGTTTATTGCTTTGTGGTCTTGTGCTAAGTTCTGTTAATGTGAAATCTCAAACACTAGCTTTTCCAGAAGCGCAAGGTTTTGGTAGATTTACAACAGGAGCCAGAGGAGCGGCGAATCCTCAGATTTATTTCATAACTAATTTGAATGACAGTGGTCCCGGATCTTTTAGGGATGCTGTGAGTCAGGAAGGACGTTTCGTTATCTTTAAGGTAGGTGGTATAGTCAACTTGTTAAGTCAGGTTGTAGTTGCTAAAAATACTACTATTGCAGGTCAAACAGCTCCGGGAGAAGGAATTGTTTTTTTAGGTCCAAGAGTTACATTTACAGGGGCAAGTAACACTATTGCCCGTTATTTACGTATTAGATATGGCGGTACTTCTCAAAATCAGGATGCATCTGGTTTAGCAAATGGGGCTAATATGATATTTGATCACATGACTTTTACCTGGGGAACAGATGAAGTTTTTTCTATCAATTGGGATAGCAAAGGTTTGAGTCCGGATAATATTACGATTCAAAATTCAATAATAGGTCAGGGACTACATCGTCATAATCATTCGGCAAGTGGTTTGATTCAGCCTTCCGGGGGGAAAATTAGTTTAATAGGGAATTTGTATATAAGTAATAAAACCCGAAATCCTAAAGTAAAAGGGGTTAATGAATTTGTAAATAATGTAGTTTACAATTGGGGGAATTATGGGAACATATACGGACATACTGAATCTGGTGAAGCCTATATTATGGGAGGTGATTCTGCGGGACAATCTGATGTGAACATTATCAATAATTATTTTATAGGAGGACCAAATACAAGTACAACTACTTCTACACCATTTAACAGAGGAAATTCTAATTTTTATTTATACGGCTCAGGAAATTATTTTGATAATAATAGAAATGGTGTTTTAGACGGTAGTTTAGTTCCGCAGGATTTAACTGGTTATCCTACTGGAGATGCTGCAAGTATTTTATCGACACCTTATGATTATCCGATGAAAAACACAACGCTTTCCGCTTTAGATGCCTATAATAAAATTATACAAAGTGCCGGAGCATCTTACCCAAGAAGAGATCAGGTAGATAATTTAATGATTTCAGATTTGATGTCAAAAGGAACGACGGGAACCTATGTTTATGTTCAAACAGATTTGACTAAACAATTTGGGTTTATAAATGGAGGTGCCGGTCATGTTTATGGTGCACCTTCTCCGGTTGACACCGATAATGATGGTATGCCGGATGCCTGGGAAGATGCTAACGGATTGGATAAAAGCAATCCAAGTGATGCATTAAAATATAGTAAATCTGCTCCAGAATATTTTAATATTGAAGTATATATTAATGGGTTGATTTATACAACGCCACCTGAATTTATTATCCCACCAACCGAAGTTACTTTTAATGCCAGCACAGTTGAATTACCTACTCCATCGAGTAAAATAATTGTGACTTGGAAAGATAATTCAGACAACGAAACTAATTTTGTTGTTGAGCGTTCTACAGATGGAACTACATTTACACAAGTAGCTCAGGTTACTGCCAATACAACAACTTATACAGATACAAATTTGACTCCTAATACTCAGTATTTTTACAGAGTAAAAGCAATGACAGGAAATGATTCTTCCGGTTATAGCGATGTCAATTCGGTAACCACACCGGCTATTCCAACTGCACCGGCTAAAGCGGCCAATCCAACTCCTGCAAATGGATTTGATTATGCTGAATTATCTGCTGGAAAGTTAACGCTAAAATGGACCGGAAGTTCTAATACAACGGTTTATACCATTTATTTAGGTACAGATGCATCGAGTTTGAATAAGGTAGCGGATGTTAATTACGCAGTAAGTCCATCTTACCAAGTTTCGAATTTAGTGTCAGGAACTAAATATTACTGGAGGGTGGATGCTACTAATGCTAAAGGTACTGCAACCGGAACAGTATGGAATTTTAGAACTATTGCTGAATTTCCTTCCGGGATGACAGGACATTGGCCTTTTAGAGAAGCAGCCGGAGAAGGTGATGATATTATTGATTTATCTGAATATGCTAATAATGGAAAATTAGATTCTGATTTTGATAATGCGAATGTAAAAATTGTAGGGAAAGCTAATAACGCTTTGGATTTTTCGACTTCAAAGAATAATAGTTATATGGCTAGTATTCCAAATGCCGATCAAATTTATCTGAATAACAGTTCTTTTTCAATATCTTTTTGGATGAATGCGGCAGCTAATTTGATGCCAACAGGTACTTCTAGTACTTATTTATTATGCAAAGGATCTTTTACTAAAAATGCAACTACAGGTGCTACAGGAAAACGTTATAATGTTGAATTTAAAAGCAGTCAACTTCGTTTTGCAATTGATGATGATGTAACCAAAAAAGAATTGTCTGTATCGGCTACAGATTTCTTTAAAGGAAGTTGGGTACATGTGGTGATTATGCGTGATATTGCCGCTCATAAAATGCGTTTGTATCGTGACGGAACTCTTATTAGTGAAATTAGTGAAACAGGAGTTACAGGAATTGGCGAGCCAACAGATTTAATTTTAGGAAATATTGGAGAACTGGAATTGGAATCAGGAACAGCACCGGCTCCTTATAAAGGGAAGTTAGATGAATTGAAGATATTCAATTATGCACTTTCTGCTTCTGAGGTTGTTGAAATATATAATACCACAGTTATTAATGCTCCATCAAATGTTACTTATGAAGCAAATACTATTGCAACACCATCGGCTTCCAGTTCTGTTGTTTTAAACTGGAATGACAATTCTAATAATGAAGCTAATTTTGTAATTGAACGTTCAACGGATGGAATTTCTTTTGAACAAATAGCAGAATTGGATGCTAATACCATCACTTATACAGATAATACTGTTGACCCAAATGCGAAATATTTTTATCGATTAGCAGCAACTAATAATACAGATGCTTCAAATTTTACGGATACTCTAGAATTGACAACACCGGTGGCTCCGGCTCCTGCAAAAGTGATAAATCCAAATCCTGCTGACGGATCTTATTTCTTAGAATTGCCGGTTGAAAATTTCAATTTAAGTTGGATCAGCAAAATTGATGCAACCAGATACACCGTTTATTTTGGTACTGATCCAAATAATCTTAGTCCGATTGGGGAAGTTTCTTATTCTGAGAATCCATCGTTTCAGTTGCCAACAACTTTAACTTCCAGAGTCTATTATTACTGGAGAGTTGATGCGACTAATGATTACGGAACTACTACGGGAGATGTTTGGAGTTTTAGAATCACAACCAATGAAATAGCGATTCATCCTAATCCGGTTAAGGAGCAAATTAATATTAATATTCCATCGTATAATTCGCCTTATATCAATGCAACTTTAATTGATTCGAGCGGGAATATTATTTTTGATAAAACTTTAGAGAATAACGGAAACAGCAGAGGTAATTTTAAAGTTCATTTAATGGAGCGACAATTGCCGGGAGTTTATATCCTTCACGTGGTTGGGGAAGATTTAAATAATCATATTAAAGTACTTATTAACTAGGAAAGAAAAGAGCCATCAAACGATGGCTCTTTTTAGTTTTGCGCTTATTGAATGCTGTCTTTCGTTTCTTCTAAATCTTCTGTTTTTCGACCTACTTTAATTTTAGGATTGTCTTTATTTCCTGTGATAGTTAATGGAATTCCAAGAATTCCCAACGGAGGTAAGCCTAAACGCATTTTTAGATTCAGTCGGCCGTCTAAGCTGGTAGTTCCTTCAATTCGGGGTCTGAATCCGGCAAATTTAAATTTGAAGCGTTCAATGGTAATAATATTATTTTTAACAGAGCTTTTAATATCTACCTGATTCAGTTCAGGATTTTTAATGCTTTCTTTGTCCGTTTTTTTAGCGACACTACTAAACATTTTCATTCCATACATTTTGACATTTTTTATCGAAACCACTCCGTTTCCGGATAAAGAAGGCAAAACCGGCTCCATGTTTTGATTCAAACGTCCTTTAAGCGAATAGTCAAGTGAAATGATTCCTTGCGCTTTTTCGGCGGCACTGGCCATTTCTCTAAATATTTTTACTTCATTATAAGCACGTTTAATGTCAAATTCATTGGCTTTGATTTGATATTCAAAAAGCGCATTTTTAGGGTTGACGCTTTTGTAGGTCGCATTCATGGCAACGGTACAGCCAATTAAATCAAAACCTGTATTTTGCATACTGAGTAATCCGTTTTTCATTTTCAGACTTCCTTTGGCATTTTTAAGTGTTAATCCGTTAAAATCTACTTTTTGAGCATTGGCTCTGAAGCGTAAATCTAAATTTGGCGGAACCACAATTACTCCTGTTTCCGTTGTGGTATTGGTGTTTTCTGTCGAAGTTTTGCTTTCTGTTTCAGGAGTTGCTACCGTAGTATTTGACATAAATTCATCCGCATTGATGTATTTTGAACTTAATGAAAAAGAACCGTGTAAAACGCCGTCTTTGGCAGCAATAAAGTTAAATACATTTTGCAAATAGCCATTTAATTTAAAATCCGACTGACCGTAAGAAGCCAGGAAGGTATTGAACAGCATCTTGTCGTTGTTGAATTTAAAAATCCCTTCACGGACTAAGAATTTTTTAGGCAAATATTCCGAAGCCAATTCGATGTTTTTGATTTCTAAAGTTCCGCTGTTTTTAAGTTTGGAATAGTTTCCTTTTTCGGCATCACTTTGTTTTCCTTTCAAGGCTAAATCCGCTTTGATAAAACCATTAACTTCAAGTCCTTTTTGAGAAAAAACCTGATAGATTTTTCCAATATCTAAAGTCCCTTTGGCCTGAATATCATAAATAAGATTATCAAAATTACTAAGATTGGCTTTAACAAAAACCGGATTTCCTTCAAAGGTAAATTGAGCCGGTTGCAAAATTACTTTTAAATTGTCAAAAGTTCCTTTAGGATTAGAAACCGTTGAAACAACCGAAATATCAGTTATCGGATTTGGGTAATATTTTGTTTTTAAATAACCGCTGTTCAAATTGATTACGGCATTAGTTACAGGAAATAATCCATTTTTTTTATCAAATTTTCCTTTAGAAGTTCCGTCGGTAATTAGTGTTCCTTTGAGTTCTAAATCAGGAATTCCCAAAGCACGATTCAATTTTTCCAAATCTATTTTGGATTGCAAAGCAGCATCAATGTTGAGTACTTCTGTTCCGGTGCTGTACAGTTTGGCCTTTAGTGTTTCCTTATCGATGTTCAGTGAAAGATTTTTTAAATCAACAATTAATAAATCCGGATTTAATGAAGGTAATTCAGTTGAAAAATCAACGTTCAAATTACTTATCGTTGCCGGACTTTGGTTGTAATTAACGCTTCCGTCTTTTACTTTAAAATCCAAACTAAGATTTGGAGCAATATTTTGCGAAGCGATATATTTCCCTTTCAATGCTAAATTGAAATTGGTATTTCCGGTTAATTGTGTTTTATCCAGCCAGGTGATGAATTTTGGAGGAAAAGCAGTAAAAAAATCGTTTAGCTTACTGTTAGTTGTTTTTAAAAGAAAATCCATGTTGTAACCTTCTTTCAGGAAGTCAAATTTCCCTTTGAAATCAACTACTAAATTATTTATTTTTAAATCATTTTGTTGGAAAATAAACGAAAGCGAGTTAACATTAACTTTGGTAATTAACGAAGCATTCACTTTTTTATTCATCAAATAAGGTTCGTTGTCATACAGCAGATTTAATTTGGAAATTTGAGCTTTTGAAGACAAATCAAAAATGGCTTTGCTCAAATCGCCTTTTCCTAAATAGTTGAAGCCAAAAATATCAAAATGCAGTTTTGTTGATAAATCATCGTAAATAATTTTACTGTTATTGATTTCGATTTTTTCTAATTTCAACGAATTATCGCCGTCTTTTTCTGCTGTTTTGGTTTTTTCGGATTTGTAAACATTGTAATTGGCAAAACCTTCCTGATTAACTTTTACATTAATATCGGCTTCAGAAAGAAAAATTTTGTCGATGTTAACTGATTTTCCAAAAAGCAAACTCGGTACATCAATACCAAAAGCAATTTCTTTGGCAGTAATTAATTTTTCGTTTTGAAACGGGGCCGAACCGTTCAGTTTGAAATTTTCCAAACTTACGGTCAATGACGGAAAATGATTGAAAAAAGAAACATTGGATTCCGAATAATCCAGTTTAGCATTCAGTTTTTGATTGGCTACTTTTTTTATTTCTGCATTTATCTTGTCTGCAAAAACATAAGGGGCAATGAATAAAAAAGCCAATATACTGACCAATGCAATTCCTATATATTTTACTATTTTAAAAAATATAGCTTTTTTTTGAGACATGATTTTGAGAGGTGTTTGTGAAAAAAATAGGAACGTGATTTTGTATATAATATTATCCGTGAACGGTTTCGTTTTTGCCATAATTGACCATAATGGATGTTTCATATTCAATCCATTCCTTCCAACGTTTGTCCACATCAACATTGTCGGCATATTTACGGGCAAAACCTAAAAAAGTGGTGTAATGATTGGCTTCACTAATCATTAAATCACGATAAAATTTAGATAATTTCGGATCTTTGATGTTTTCGGATAATACTTTAAAACGTTCGCAACTTCTGGCTTCAATCATAGCTGAAAAAAGCAGTCGCTCACATAAAGCATCATTGCGGCTTCCGTCTTTTTTCATAAATTTAAAAAGTTCGTTTACGTAGCTGTCTTTGCGTTCACGACCAAAAGTAAGTCCTCTTTCTTTAATCAGGTCGTGAACCATTTTAAAATGTTCCATTTCTTCCTGAGCAATAAGGATTAATTCGTTTACCAATTCTTCTTTTTCAGAGTTTTGGGTAATCAAACTGATGGCGTTTGAAGCTGCTTTTTGTTCGCACCAGGCATGATCGGTTAAAATTTCTTCGATATTAGTTTCTACGATATTTACCCATCTTGGGTCGGTGGCTAATTTTAATCCTAACATGATTTTATATTTAGGCTACAAAATTAAGTTTTTTGCTTCGTATTCTATTATATTTTCGACCTTTGCTGTTATTTTACCGTTACTTTACCGCATTTTTACATTCAATGAATCAGAACAGACACTTATTAATTATCGGATTTGTATGGCCAGAGCCAAATTCTTCGGCAGCAGGTGGGAGAATGATGCAATTAATTTCATTATTTCAAAAACAGGGTTATGAAATTACTTTTGCGAGTCCGGCTCAGGATAGCGATTTTATGGTTGATTTAAGTCGATTTGATGTTGTGAAGCAAACGATACATTTAAATTGTTCCAGTTTTGATGTCTTTGTCAAAGAATTGAATCCGTCAATTGTTTTGTTTGACCGATTTATGGTCGAAGAGCAATTTGGATGGCGTGTGGCCGAAAATTGTCCGGATGCTTTACGAATTTTAGATACCGAAGATTTGCATTGTTTGAGAACAGCCAGACAAAAAGCATTTAAGGAAAAGCGAATATTTGAAACTACAGATTTATTAGTTGAGGAAGTTGCTAAACGTGAAATTGCCAGTATTTTGCGTTGCGATTTGTCGTTGATGATTTCCGAATATGAAATGGAATTATTAGCAACTACTTTTAAAATAGATTCAGCTTTATTGTGTTATTTACCGCTTTTGTTAGAATTGAATGTAATTCCTGATTTGGAAAAATTGCCTTCTTTTGAGGAAAGGACAGATTTTGTTTTTATAGGTAATTTTCTCCATGAACCCAATTGGAATGCGGTTCAGTATTTAAAAGAAACGATTTGGCCGCTAATAAAAAAGCAATTACCGGAAGCTGTTTTGAACGTTTATGGAGCTTATCCTTCGCAAAAAGTTTTGCAATTGCATAATTCCAAACAAGGGTTTTTGATTTTGGGTAGAGCTGAAAATGCTAATGAAGTTGTCGAAAATGCTCGAGTGGTTTTAGCACCTTTACGTTTTGGTGCAGGAATAAAGGGTAAATTATTGGAAGCCATGCAATGTGGAACGCCATCTGTTACAACTTCGATTGGAGCCGAATCAATGCAAGGAGGTTTGAATTGGAATGGTTTTGTAGAAGATACGCCGGAATTTTTCGCTGAAAAAGCGGTTCAATTATATCAGGATAAAGACCTTTGGTTACAGGCTCAAAAAAATGGTCTGGAAATAATCAAGCAACGTTATTTGAGAGTTTTATATGAAGATGGTTTTGCTACGCAAATTGAGTTTTTAGTTTCGAATATCAAGCAGCATCGTTTAAATAATTTTATGGGAGAGTTGTTGCAACATCATACTTTAAGAAGTACCAAGTATATGTCGAAATGGATTGAGGAGAAGAATAAAGTATAAAAAAAGCCGTTTTGATTTTTCAAAACGGCTTTTTTAAGTATTTAAAATGAGTGTTTATGCAAGCATAGTCACTGGGTTTTCAATGTATTGTTTTAATGTTTGTAAGAACTGAGCTCCGGTTGCCCCATCGATAGTACGGTGGTCACAAGCAAGAGATAACATCATTGTGTTTCCTACAACGATTTGTCCATTTTTAACCACTGGTTTCTCAACGATTGCTCCTACAGAAAGGATAGCTGAGTTAGGTTGGTTGATAATTGAATTGAATTCAGTGATACCAAACATTCCAAGGTTAGATATAGTGAACGTACTTCCTTCCATTTCTGAAGGTAATAATTTTTTGCTTTTAGCTCTTCCAGCCAAATCTCTTACGCTTGCACCAATTTGAGATAAACTCATACCATCAGTAAAAGGTAATACAGGTACAACTAATCCGTCTTCTACAGCAACAGCCACACCAATATTTACATGGTAGTTGATTGTTATGGCATCAGCAGACCATTGAGAGTTGATTTTTGGGTGTTTTTTCAAAGCTAAAGCAGAAGCTTTAATTACCATATCGTTGAAAGATACTTTTGTATCTGGAACGGTGTTGATAGTTGCTCTTGATTTCATCGCTTCATCCATAGAAACTTCGATTACTAAGTTGTAATGAGGTGCTGTGAATAAAGATTCTGATAAACGTTTCGCAATGATTTTACGCATTTGCGAATTTTTGATTTCTTCAGTGGCAATTTCTCCAGCTGGGACATAAGGTTTAGCAGCAGGTGCAGCAGCAGTTTCTGCTTTAGCAGCAGCAGCTTGTGGAGCGGCAGCAGCAGGAGTAAAGTTTTCAATATCACTTTTTACGATACGTCCGTTTTCTCCAGAACCTTTCACTTGACTCAATTGGATTCCTTTGTCAGAAGCAATTTTTTTAGCTAATGGAGAAGCAAGGATTCTTCCTCCGTCAGCAGGAGCTTCCTGAGCAACTGGAGCAGCAGCAGCAGCAGCAGCAGCCTGAGCAGGTGCAGCAGCTTTAGCTTCTTCAGCAGGAGCGGCAGCTTGTGGAGCGGCTCCGGCAACAAAACCGTCAGCAATTCCGCTGATGTCAGTTCCTGCAGGTCCGATGATAGCTAATAAACTATCCACAGGAGCTGTGTTTCCTTCCTGAATTCCGATATATAATAAGGTTCCTTCGTTGAAAGATTCAAATTCCATTGTTGCTTTGTCAGTTTCAATTTCAGCAAGGATATCTCCTTCGCTTACTTTGTCACCTACTTTTTTCAACCAGGTTGCAACTGTTCCTTCAGTCATGGTGTCGCTCAATCGAGGCATAGTTACCACAATAACTCCAGCTGGTAATGCAGCAGCCGGTTTAGCGGCAGGAGCAGCTGTTTCTTCTTTTTTAGTTTCAACTGCAGCAGGAGCGGCGGCAGCAGGTGCAGCATCTCCGGCTAATAAAGCAGAAATATCTTCACCTTCATTTCCTATGATTGCTAATAATGAATCTACCGGAGCAGTTTCTCCTTCAGCAATACCAATGTGTAAAAGAGTTCCTTCGTTAAAGGATTCGAATTCCATCGTTGCTTTGTCAGTTTCAATTTCTGCAAGGATATCTCCTTCGCTTACTTTGTCTCCTACTTTTTTAAGCCAAGTTGCTACCGTTCCTTCCGTCATGGTATCACTCAAACGAGGCATTGTTACTTTTATCGCCATAATATTTTTATAGTTTATGAGGTGTAAATGGATAATCTTCTTGTGCGTATACTACATCGTATAATTGCTCTAATTCTGGGTATGGAGATGATTCAGCAAAATCAACACATTCCTGAACTAATTCTTTTACTCTTTCATCGATAGCTTCGATTTCAGTTTCTGTAGCGTATTTTTTGTCTTTGATAATATCTAAAACCTGAGTGATTGGGTCGATTTTTTTGTATTCTTCTACTTCTTCTTTAGAACGATACAATTGCGCATCCGACATAGAGTGTCCTCTGTAACGGTATGTTTTCATTTCAAGGAAAGTTGGTCCGTCACCACGACGAGCTCTTTCAATGGCTTCGTGCATTGCTTCAGCCACTTTTACAGGATTCATTCCGTCAACTGGCCCGCAAGGCATTTCGTATCCTAAACCTAATTTCCAAATATCAGTGTGGTTAGCTGTTCTTTCAACTGAAGTTCCCATAGCGTAACCGTTATTTTCAACGATGAAAACTACTGGTAATTTCCATAACATTGCCATGTTGAAAGCTTCGTGTAAAGAACCTTGACGCGCAGCACCGTCACCAAAATAAGTTAAAGTAACTCCTCCGGTATTGTTGTATTTGTCACCAAAAGCGATTCCGGCTCCTACAGGGATTTGAGCTCCCACAATTCCGTGACCACCATAAAAACCGTGTTCTTTTGAGAAAATGTGCATTGATCCACCCATTCCTTTAGAAGTTCCAGTAGCTTTTCCAAGTAATTCAGCCATAACGCGTCTTGGGTCAGTTCCCATACCAATTGGCTGAACGTGGTTTCTGTAAGCAGTAATCATTTTGTCTTTGGATAAATCCATCGCGTGCAATGCTCCTGCAAGTACCGCTTCCTGACCATTATATAAATGTAGAAAACCTCTAATTTTTTGTTGGATGTATAATGCAGCTAGTTTATCCTCAAACTTTCTCCAAAGTAGCATGTCTTCATACCACTTCAAATATACTTCTTTTGTAACTTCTTTCATCTCAAGTGTTCTTTTACTAAAGTTTTTATTGTGTTGTCAATTAGTACTTTTTTGCAAAATTGTTTATTTAGGTCAAATTTGCGAAATGCAAAAATAGAACATTCCATCTAAGAACTAAAATTATAATGCTAATTTTTAGTTTTATTAGAGCAGTTTTTTGTTAAATATTAAAGGGAGCAGGTTTTTTAAAGATTCCGATTTGTAAATTTTGCCTATTTCTCCCATGAAATAAATTGCAATCGGACTCTCTTGTTTTGCTTCGTATTCGGCTATGGATTGTCGGCAGGAGCCGCAAGGTGTTATAGGGGAAGCGGTATTGGTTTTCTCAGAACTGGCGGTTATAATAATTGTTTCGATTTTTGAATTAGGGAAATTCGATGCAGCCTGGTACAAAGCGACTCTTTCGGCGCAAAGTCCGGATGGGTAAGCCGCGTTTTCCTGATTGGTTCCCAAAATTATCTCACCGTTGTCTAAAGCAATTGCGACTCCAACTCTGAATTTAGAATAAGGAGCATAGGCATTTTTTTGTGCTGTAATGGCTTTTTTGAATAATTTCTGAATTCCCTCTGGTAGTTCTTCTGTGTTGTTGAAGATGGAGAATTTGCTTGTTATGATAATTTCTTCCATTTTATTTAAAGGTAAAAAAAATCCAAATTTCATCAGGTAGAAATTTGGATTTGATATTGTCTGTTTATCTGTTATTAATATTCTTCGTATTTATCGCCAAAATTAAAAGTTAGAGAAAAACGAAGTGTGTTTTCCAAAGGATTTGGGATTTTTGAAGCAGAAAATAAATAGGAAACATCAACTTTTACAGAAGTATATTTGAATCCGGCTCCTAAAGAAAAATATCTTAATCCGCTTTTACTGATGTTTTCATGGTGGTATCCTAATCGCATAGCAAAAGCATCCTGATAAGAATATTCGGCACCGACAGAATACATGACTTCTTTTAGTTCTTCTTTGAAACCGTCAGGAGCATCGCCTAGAGATTTGAAAAGACCGGAAACCCAGCCTGTTTTACGGTAGTCGTTGTAGGCTAAGTCGTAGTCGGTTTCGTCAACGGTTCCGTCTCCATTCATGTCTTTTCCTGAATAAGAACCATTGTTATAACCTACTTTGGGAGTTGGAACTAATAATTTGTTTAATTCGAGATTTACGCCTAATTTGTTATAATCGTCTAAAATGAAGTCGAAACCACCTCCAAGTTTTAAGTTGGCTGGTATGAAGTTGGAACTTATCTCGTCATTGTCATAACTGATTTTAGGTCCTAAGTTTTGGAGGTTGAACCCGGCTCTCCATCTTCCGTTAAAGCTGTTGTAGGCTATCTCTTCTGATTGGTAAAATCCGGCTACGTCAATGGCAAAGGTGCTTGCAGCTGTTGCGTCAGTATTGTCGGTGGCTACTTTTAGGTTGGAGTGAATGAATCTTGCGCCAACGGCCATTGAGAATTTTTCACTTAATTTAAGAGAATAGGATCCGTCAATTGCAAATTCGTTTGGAGCAACAGTAGCAAATTGTTCCTCCGGATCTCCGGTTTTTCTGAGTTCAATATCTCCAAAACCAAAATAACGGATGCTTCCTGCAAAGGCACTTCGGTCGGAAATTTTATTGTAATAAGTGATCTGTCCTAAGGAAATGTCATTGGCAAGACCGGTCAGGTAAGGGGTGTAACTGGCACTTGCTCCTTGTTTGTATAAGGCAAAAGCATATTTAGCAGGATTCCATTGCTGTGAAAAAGCATCGGCTGAAGTGGCAACTCCTATATCGGCCATACCGGCAGCTCTGGCATCGGCAGCAACAGTCAGAAAAGGAACTGCTGTTGTAATTGGTCTCTCTTGTTGTGCTTGTATTAGTGAGAAAGAAAACAAGGAGAGGGTTAAGAGTATAGTTTTTTTCATTGGTTAGTGGAAAATTGATTCAACAAATATAGTGTTTTATTAAAAAGTTGCAAGTTTTTCTCTTTGAATGTCTTTAGTGTTGGATAAGTGTTGCTTTTTATGTTTTATCTTGAGCTTAGTGTTAAGATTCTGATTAATTATAACTATTAATTCTGATTAATATTGTGCTAAAGGAGTATTTAATTATTCGCTTTTTTTGGTGTAAAAAAATGGAGAATTGTAGTTTTGGTGAAGAGAAAGTAATGAGGAATTTAATAAAAAGTTTAAAAGGCTAAAAAAAAAGCGTTAAGTGTGCTAATAAATAATAAAAAGTATAAATTTGCGTTAAAGTTTAGTGGAAAAAGAGGTTGTAATAATTAAAAATACTATTGTAGATTAATCCTTAATTATTATATTGCACCACCCAAAATCACCATTTTAAAATAATATGAAAGTAAGTAAAAATGTAGTTTTCCGATTGCTGTTGTCGTTAGTAATGATGATAGGATTTGCTAGTTGTAGTAAGAAGTCTAGTTCTAAGAGTGCGTCGCGAGCAACTGGTTGGAATGTAGATAATAAGAAAGCTGCTAAAAAACAAGAGGCAGGGCCTGGTTTAGTTTTTGTAGAAGGAGGAACTTTTACCATGGGTAAAGTTCAGGATGATGTAATGCATGATTGGAATAATAGCCCAACGCAACAACACGTTCAGTCTTTTTACATGGATGAGACTGAGGTGACTAATTTTATGTATTTAGAATACTTGGACTGGGTTAAGGCAGTTTTTCCTCCGGATGATTATAAAGATATTTATGATGGAGTTGTGCCGGATACTCTTGTTTGGAGAAATCGATTAGGGTATAATGAAACCATGACTAATAACTATTTGAGACATCCTGCTTATGCTGAATATCCTGTGGTTGGTGTAAACTGGATTCAGGCTGTTGATTTTGCTAAATGGAGAACGGATCGTGTGAATGAGGCTGTTTTAGAGCAAAATGGCTATTTGAAAAAGAATGCTAAAACAGAGGATGTTACAGCAGATAACGCATTTAGTACAGAAGCTTATTTAATGTCGCCATCTACTGCCCGTGGCGGAAGTGAAGAGATTGTTTTGCAAAGACCGAAAGGGAGAGCAGTGAAAGGTAAAGACGGAAATGTGCAAGAACAAAAAAATGTATATGCACAACGTTCGTCCGGAATTATTATGCCGGAATACCGACTTCCAACAGAAGCAGAGTGGGAGTATGCCGCAGCAGCTGATGTAGGACAAAGAGAATATAATATTTATAAAGGACAGAAAAAATATCCTTGGTCTGGTGAATATACCCGTTCAGGGAAAAGACAAAACCGTGGAGATCAATTAGCTAACTTTAAACAAGGTAACGGTGATTATGGCGGGATTGCTGGTTGGTCAGATGACGGAGCGGATATTACAAATGCTGTAAAATCGTATGCGCCAAATGATTTTGGATTGTATGATATGGCCGGTAACGTTGCTGAATGGGTTGCGGATGTTTACAGACCAATTGTTGATAATGAAGCTAATGATTTCAACTATTTCAGAGGTAACGTTTATTATAAAAATAAAATAGGTGCTGATGGTAAAGTTGAGTTGATTACTGCTGAGAATATGAAATATGATACTTTAAGTAATGGTAAAGTTATCGCCAGAAATTTTCCTGGTCAGATTGCTCAGGTTCCTGTTGATGAAAAAGAAACTTATTTGAGACAAAATTTCGATAAGAGTAATAATATCAATTACAGAGACGGGGATAAGCAGTCTTCTAGATATTATGATTTTGGTTCTTCTGACTCAGATGATGCGAAGCAAAAAGAAATCGAAAAAATGTATAACTCACCTGTTCATAATGTTACCACGGACAGTTTGGGTAAAATGGTTAGAAAATACGACAGATCAAGTAAGCGAACTACTTTGATAAATGATAAAATCAGAGTTTATAAAGGTGGTTCCTGGAGAGATAGAGCGTATTGGTTAGATCCGGCTCAAAGAAGATACTTTCCTCAGGATATGGCAACTGATTACATTGGTTTCAGATGTGCAATGTCAAGAGTAGGTTCGAAATCAGATAAGAGAAAAACACCAAGAAATTAATTTTTCAACACATAACAGATAAAAGCCCTTTCATTAGGGCTTTTGTTTTTTAAATCATTTTTATATGGATATTGCTTACATTCATAGTTTATTTTTAAAATCTACAGGGGTTTCGATTGATACCCGAAAAATAGAAAAAGGTTCATTCTTTGTTGCGATTAAAGGGGAACGTTTTGATGCTAATACTTTTGCTGCTGAAGCTTTAGAAAAAGGAGCTTCATTTGTTATTATTGATAATAAAACGTATTATATTGATGAGCGGACTATTTTGGTGGAAGATAGTTTGGCAGCTTTGCAGGAATTGGCAAAATTTCATCGAAATTATTTAAAATTGCCTATTGTGGCACTAACCGGTAGTAACGGAAAAACAACTACTAAAGAGTTGATTAGTATAGTTTTAGCAAAAAAATATAAGACAAAAGCGACTGTTGGGAATCTGAATAATCATATTGGAGTTCCGTTGACTTTATTGTTATTTGATAAAGATACTGAAATTGGTATTGTGGAGATGGGGGCTAATCACAAAAAAGAAATTGAATTTCTTTGTGAAATAGCGCAACCGGATTACGGATATATCACCAATTTTGGAAAAGCGCATCTGGAAGGTTTTGGTGGTGTTCAGGGAGTAATTGAAGGGAAAAGTGAAATGTATCAATATCTTTTGCAAAATGATAAATTGGCTTTTATTAATCTGGAAGATCCGATTCAGGTGGAGAAATCAAAAGTTCTAAAGCATTATTCTTTTGGTGTTGATAAAACGAATGCTGATATTGTGGTTTCGAATATTAAAGCCAATCCTTTTGTAGAGATTAGTTTCGAATCATTTGATGTAAAGACGCATTTGATTGGTTTGTATAATGCAAATAATGTGAATGCAGCACTGACAATCGGGAAATATTTTAAAGTCGATTCGGTGGCTATCAAAGAAGCTTTGGAGAGTTATGTTCCGGCTAATAACAGATCGCAAATTTTGCTTAAAGGAACTAATGAAATTATTCTGGATGCTTATAATGCAAATCCAAGTAGCATGGCTGTAGCGATTACGAATTTCATTCAGCTTGAAAAATCTAATAAAATAATGATTTTAGGAGATATGTTTGAGTTAGGAGCCGAAAGTCATAAAGAGCATAGTGCTTTAGTTGATTCTTTACAAAATGAAAAGGAAGCGCAGTGCTATTTTGTTGGAAAAGCGTTTTATGAGTGTCAATTAGCAAAAGATAATTTCCATTTTTATGATAGTTTTGATTCTTTTGCGGAAAGATTAAAAGAGATGAAATTTGAGAATAATACGATATTGATTAAGGGTTCCAGAGGAATGGCTTTAGAGCGAACCTTGGATTATATAGAATAAAAAAAACGGAACAAAAGATAGTTTTCCGTTGGAATAAGTTAACTTTAGATTTGTAGCTACAAGATAGTAGCCCCAAATCTAAAGTTATTTTTTTGATGAATAGAGAAGAGAAATTAAACCAACTTCGTGAAAATCCCGAATTCGAAATAGTAATAATTGGTGGAGGAGCTACAGGTTTGGGCTGTGCGGTAGATGCAGCCAGTCGTGGTTATAAAACCTTGCTTTTGGAACAATGTGATTTTGCGAAAGGAACTTCAAGCAGGTCAACGAAATTGATTCACGGAGGTGTTCGTTATTTGCAACAGGGAAATATCCATTTGGTTCGGGAGGCTTTGTTGGAGCGTGGTCGTTTATTGAGAAATGCACCTCATGTTTGTTATAAATTGCCTTTTGTAGTTCCGGTTTATCATTATTGGGATAAGTTTTTTTATGGTTTTGGCTTGTGGTTGTATGAGTTTCTGTCAAGTAAATTTAGTCTCGGAAAAACCAGAATACTTTCTAAAAATGAAACAATAGGGTATTTGCCGGGTTTGGATACGACGAATTTAAAAGGCGGAGTTTTGTATTACGACGGACAGTTTGATGATAGTCGTTTGGCTGTGAATTTAGCGCAAACAGCTGTTGGGCAAGGAGCTTTGGTTTTGAATTATTGTCAGGTTATTGATTTTGTTAAAAAGGAAAACAAAGTTGTAGGCTTGGTGATGAAAGATGTATTGTCGGGACAGTTGTATGAAATAAAAACGGAGGTTGTGATTAATGCAACAGGTGTTTTTGCAGATACTTTGCTGCAAAAATCTGAAGGACATGCTGAGGAAACAATTGCGCCTTCTCAGGGGATTCATTTGGTTTTGAATAAATCTTATTTTGAAAATTTTTCTGCAATGCTAATCCCTAAAACTTCCGATGGGAGAGTGTTGTTTGTGGTTCCCTGGCATGATAAGTTGCTTTTAGGGACAACTGATACACCAATGCAGCAAGTGGATTTAGAACCTAAACCTTTGAAAGAAGAAGTAGATTTCATAGTAAATCATTTTAATTTCTATTCTAAAGTTAAAATCAAATACGCGGATATAAATTCTGTTTTTGCGGGTTTACGACCTTTGGTTAAATCGGGCTCTAAACAAAAAACGGCTGTGTTGTCAAGAGAACATAGTTTGAAAGTGTTTCCTTCGGGTGTTGTGGATATTTCCGGAGGAAAATGGACGACTTATCGAAAAATGGCTGAGCAAACTATCGATAAGGTGGTCAAGATTGCTGATTTGACATTTGTTCCGTGTCAAACCAAGCGTTTGAAAATTCATGGTTTTGTTAGTGAAAAATCTAATTCACATCTTGGAATATATGGTTCGGACGAATTGTTGATTGAAAAAATGATGAGGGAAGATGTGGCTTTGGCGGAAAAAATTCATCCGGAATATCCTTATACAAAAGCCGAAGTGGTTTGGGCTGTCAAAGAAGAAATGGCTTTAACAGTAGAAGATGTTTTAGCCAGACGAATCCGATTGCTTTTTTTGGATGCTAAAGCGGCTATGGAGGTGGCGCCTGTTGTAGCTCAAATTATGGCTTCTTTGTTGTTTAAAGATGAGTTGTGGGAACGAGAGCAAGTAATTGCTTTTCGGAAATTGGCTCAGAGTTATATGGTTTCGGTTTAGGTATAAAAAAACTCCTTATTTTCTTAAGGAGTTTTTTGGTGGGCGATGAGGGGTTCGAACCCCCGACCCCCTCGGTGTAAACGAGGTGCTCTGAACCAGCTGAGCTAATCGCCCTGTTTTGTTTTGCTGTCATTGCTGATTGCGAGTGCAAATATATATTGTTTTTAGAGTTCTGCAAAATTTATTTCGAATTATTTTTAATGTTTTTTCGAATTAATTTTTATGTGGTTGGAATATAGTATGTTGCCTTGGCTAGAGAATACAGCCTTAAACTCAAATTGCTATAAATTTTAAAGTTTAAGGCTGTTTACCTTTTTATTTAGCAAGTGAAGGGACGTTTAAGTAGATATAATCTCCATGAATTCCGGTAAAAGATGTTTTTAAATTGTCAAAAAATAGTTTTCGATCTTCTTCTTTGGGCCAGGCTGTTTTGATTAGTTCCTCTTCTTTATCATGTGATTTTTCCAAATCAGCTAATGAGTTAAAGAAAAAAGCTTCTACAAAATCTCTGCTGTCTGAGCCCCAATAATGGCGTTGCGGATAATAAGCTTTGATGAAAGGATTTTTGAAAGTTATTTTATCATTGTATTCCTTTAGTCTGTCGCTTAGTTTTCGGGAAGCCGTTTGCGATTTTCTAACGTAAACTACCATAGGGTCTTTAGGTGGATTTTCTAACATTTTAGGTTCAAGTACCGAAACGTAGATTTCATCAGAATGCATTGGTGTGTAAAAGCTTCGGTATTTTTCAAAAAAAGCTTTTCTGTCTTTTTCATCAGGCCAGGCTTTCATGATTAAGTCGTCAGTTATTTTTTCAGCTTTTTCAATGTCTTCCCAGGATTTATACGCTGAAACATGCAAAATCTCTGAGCTGTTTTCAGTAAAATAATGAGTGAGGACATCTGATCCTATTATCAGCTCATTTTTACTGGTAACTTTGTCAAAAAATTCCTGTTCAGCTTTCATCCACTCTTTTTTGTCAGCATCCAGATTTCGATGCATAGTTGTAAGGGTGATGTAAACAGTTTGAGGTTCTTCTTGAGCTTGTGTTTTTAAGCTCATCAGGAGGGTTAAAATGATTAACGATCCAAATACTAAAATTCTGTTCTTTTTCATGATAAATTTTGTATTTAAGGGTTAATTTTATAATGTATAAATTTAACACTTTAAATATCAGAATCTTATGGTTTTTTTGCTTTTTTGAAAAAAAACAGAATAAAAGTGAGAAGACTACTTAACTAAGTATTTCGGCAACAACAAATGTACTTCCGCCCAAGTAAATAAAATCGTCTTCCAGAGCTGAATTTTTAGCTGCGGCATAAGCTTTTGAAACTGAGTCAAAGGTGTTTCCTTTTAAGCCAAAATCGGCCGCTTTTGATTGCAAAATTGTTGCTTCAAGACCGCGTGGCAAATTAGGTTTGCAGAAATAATAAATCGCGTTTTTAGGAAATAAAGGCAAAATTTCGTTTAAATCCTTATCGTTGACTACTCCTAAAACTAGGTGTAATTGATTGAATTTTTCTTTTTGAATTTGATTTAAAACAATTTCAAGTCCGTTTTTGTTATGAGCTGTATCGCAAATGGTTTTAGGTTTATCGACTAATTGTTGCCATCTGCCCATGAGTTTGGTGTTTTTTACCACATTCAGTAAACCGGAATTTATATTATCCGGACTAATTTTAAAATCACTTTGCGTGTTTAAAACCTTGATAGTTTGTAAAACGGTTTTTTTATTGTGAATTTGATAATCTCCTATTAAATCAGAAGCGGGATTTTCCTGAATTAAATCGGAAGCAAAATAAATAGCAGCATTATTTTCATTGGCTTTGACCAAAAAAACATTTTTGGTCTCGTTAGTATATTCGCCAATTACGACCGGAATATTTGCTTTGATGATTCCGGCTTTTTCGGCTGCAATGGCTTCTAAAGTGTTTCCTAAAAATTGCGTATGGTCGAAACCGATATTTGTGATTACAGATACTAAAGGAGTGATGATATTAGTAGCGTCAAGTCGTCCGCCCATGCCAACTTCGATGATGGCAATATCTACTTTTTCTTTAGTAAAATAGGCATAAGCTAATCCGACGCTCATTTCGAAAAAACTAATATCGTTTGATTCAAAAAAAGATTTATTGGACTGAATGAATTCGCACACAAAGTCTTCACTGATTTCTTCGGAAGATTCCGGGCTGATGATTTTAATGCGTTCTCTGTAATCTTTTAAATGCGGCGAAGTGTATAATCCTACTTTGTAACCCGATTCTTTTAAAATGGAGGCGAGCATGTGAGAAGTAGAACCTTTACCGTTAGTTCCGGCTACGTGAATAAATTTTAAATTTTGATGCGGATTATCAAGATGTTTAATTAGTAATTGGATGTTTGTCAGGTCTTTTTTGTAAGCCGAAGCACCCTGATGTTGGTACATAGGAAGTTGGTTGAACATCCAGGCAGTAGTTTCTTGATAATTCATTTTTGTTTTAAAATTGTTTCAAAATTGTTTCAAAATTATTCTCCTAATTTGAAATTAACGGTAATAAAACCAATTTGAGCTTCCGGAGCATTAGGGTCGGGCTGCCATTTGTATTTTCTGGCTGTAGCCAATGCCGGTTCAATCAGGCAAGGATTAGTATTGGTTGTTCCTTTAGTGTATTTTGCTGCAATAACGTTTCCGTTTTGGTTTACGGTAATTTGAACCACAACGGTTCCGGATTCGTTACATTTTTGAACTTCTTTTCCTCTGCTGCTAATTTTTCTTCCGTTCAAGCCCCAGCCAGTTCCGCTTCCGCTTCCGCCACCTGAACCATAATAGGTGTTGGCGTAAGGATTACCATTAAGGCTTCCTTTGTCTCCTGGTTTGTCGTCGTCACCTTCGCCGCCTTTGACTTTTCCATCAGATTTTGGTCCGTTTATCAAACTTGATAAAGCGTCGGTTGTACTTTTTGAAGGTTTTGGATTTTCTTTCGGTTTTTCCTTTACTTCTTCTTTGGCGATGTCTTTTTTAGGCTGAATTTTTTTGGACTGTTTCATTACAACAGCCTCTTCAATGTCTTGTGATAATACATCGTCATTGCTTGCCGTTGCCTGTTTGGAAGTCGTAGGTTTTGGTGCCGATTGGATGGCTTCTGTAGGCTGAATGTTGCCACTGCCAAATTCGGTTGTGCCAAAGTTAATGGCAATTCCGTTTTCGGGAGGTGGATCTAAAGAGGTAAGGCCTAAATATAAGAACAAAATAAAAAGTATCACAAAGATAACCGTTGTGATAGCAAATGATTTTTTTTCTTCTTCTGTTTCTAAATATTTCATGTAGAATAACGCTGTTTTTTTGAAAGTCGGCAGGAATTATTTAGGTCTTACGGCTAAAACAACTTTAATTTGATTTCTGTTCGCGATGTCCAAAACGCCTACGGCTTTTTCAATTGGTACACCTTCTTCGGCTCTTAGAATGATTGCTTTATTTTTATCAGCTTCAACAATTGCCAGTAATTTAGATTCTAATTCGCTCTCCGGAACGGCTTCTTTATCAATAAAATATTCCAGTTTTTTATTGATACTTACCGCAATATTTTTGTTGCTGTCGGTTTTGCCTTTGGCTTTTGGTAATACTAAGTCCAAGGCGTTAGTAGTAACCATCGTGGAGGTTAACATGAAAAATATCAATAACAGAAAAACAATATCCGTCATGGACGACATATTGAAATCAGCGCTAACTTTATTTCTTCCTCTTAAATTCATAATTATGCCGGATCGTTTAATAAGTCTAAAAAGTCAACTGCATTAGCTTCCATTTGGTGAACTACTTTGTCGGTTTTTACTACCAGATGGTTGTAGCCTACATAAGCAATAATACCAATTACCAGTCCGACAACGGTAGTGGTCATGGCTGTGTAAATACCTTCAGAAAGTGCGCCAACTTCAATCTGACCACCTCCGGTAGCCATTTTGTGGAAAGCCTGAATCATTCCTACAACCGTTCCTAAGAAACCGGTCATTGGTCCTGCTCCTGAAATTGTAGCCAGCATGCTGACATTTTTTTCTAATTTATTTATTTCAAGTTTTCCGGCGTTTTCAATAGCTGTATTGATGTCACTTAAAGGTTTGCCAATTCTGGAAATTCCTTTTTCAATCAATCGGGCTACCGGAGATTGTGAGTGAGCACAAGCCATTTTAGCGCTGTCAATACGGCCGTTTTTGATATTGTCTTTTACCAATCCCATGAAATTCAAATCAATTTTTGAGGCTGCGTTGATGGCCATCAAACGCTCAAAATAAAGATATAAAGCAACAAAAAGCATTAAAAATAAGGCAACCATAATGATTTGACCTGCTAATCCTCCGCTGGTTAGGAGCTCCATAATGGATAAGGTTTTTTCAACTGGAACGGCTTCGGCTAAGTTTTCGCCTGCAACAGACAGGGTGTCTGCTTGTAACAATATACTCATATAATTTTTTCTTTGTTTATTGAAACGCTAAGATATTATAAAAATTGCGATTCTATGGGATAAAATTTGAAACAAATGGTTGTTAATTTTTCTTTTTTAAGGATAAATTACTCCGGCGCTATGGTCTTTTTGCGCTCCGGTGACGCTGCTCAAAGTATTGATTTCATTTCTTAATTTTAAAATACCAAGTAATGCAAAAATGAGTGCTTCCTTGAATTCCAGAATTTTCTTTTCGGGAATTACAATTTTCATTTCGGGCAAATAATGCTGAATTCGGGAAATTAAAAAGGTATTATAAGCGCCACCGCCGGTAATTAGCATATTCCCTTTTTTAATGGATAAGGCTAAAGCAGTTTGTAAAGCAATGTGTTCCGTAAAAGTGCAGAGTTTGTCTTCAATGGGAATTGGGAAATTGTCTATTAATGGTAAAATAATTTCTTTTACAAATTCAAATCCAAGCGATTTAGGGTGCTTGAGTTGGTAAAATTCCAATTGATTGAGTTTTTCAAATAATGCCGAATTGATTTTTCCGGTGCTGGAAATCGTGCCTTTATCGTCATAATTCAATCCTAATTGATTAGCGTAAAAATTTAAAACGGTATTGACCGGAGAAATATCAAAAGCAATTCTTTGATTATTTTCTTCGAAAGAAATATTCGAAAACCCTCCTAAATTCAGGCAATAATTGTAATTAGAAAATAAAATTCGGTCGCCAATAGGAACCAAAGGAGCGCCTTGTCCGCCCAGTTGTACATCCTGAAACCTGAAGTTGCAAACTATTTTTTGTTGGGTTAAAGTGGCTATTTCCGGCAAATTCCCTATTTGAAGTGTAAAACCGTTTTGCGGTTGGTGCAAAATAGTATGCCCATGCGAACAAACGGCATCTAAGTTAGTGATTTGATGTTTCTCAATAAAAACGGAGATGATTTTCGAAAGAAGTTGGGTGTAGTTTTGATTTAGAATTTCCAATTCTTTTTTAGAAAAACCAACAGCTATTTTTAATTGGTTTATCCATTCCGGGCTGTAAGGAACCGTTTCGCATTCCAAAATTTTAAAATGCCACTGTTCTTTTTTTATTTCGAATTGAATGTGAGCTAAATCCACTCCATCGAGTGAAGTCCCTGACATTATACCAATTACATTGTAGAAATTTTGTTTCATGTATAAGCTGAAAAATATTAAAAGCCTAAATTGTTTTTTTAAAATAAAAGTAAGTAAATTTAGAAAACACAAAATCAATAACCGAAAATTAGGTATTGAATATTGAACTATTTTTTGAACCCAAATTCAGTTTTTAATTCAAAATGAAAATTGAATTTACAAATTAATGGAATTATGGATTTTAATTTGACCGAAGAACAAAAAATGATCCAAGCGGCAGCAAGAGATTTTGCGCAAACCGAATTGCTTCCTGGAGTTGTCGAAAGAGACGAATTGGCTAAATTTCCAACGGAGCAAGTCAAAAAAATGGCTGAATTGGGTTTTTTAGGAATGATGGTCGATCCTAAATACGGCGGTTCGGGTATGGATACGGTTTCTTATGTTTTAGTAATGACCGAAATTGCTAAGGTTGATGCTTCGGCGGCGGTGATTATGTCGGTTAATAATTCATTGGTTTGTGCTGGTTTAGAAAAATATTGCAATGAAGCACAAAAGCAAAAATATTTAGTGCCTTTGGCAAAAGGAGATATAATTGGCGCTTTTTGTCTTTCGGAGCCTAATGCGGGTTCGGATGCTACTTCGCAAAAAACAACAGCGATTGATAAGGGCGATTATTATTTGTTAAACGGAACAAAGAATTGGATAACTAATGGCTCTTCGGCATCGACTTATATTGTGATGGCGCAAACACATCCCGAGAAAGGACATAAAGGAATCAATGCTTTTATTGTTGAAAAAGGTTGGAATGGTTTTGAAATTGGTCCCAAAGAAAAGAAAATGGGTATTCGTGGTTCAGATACACATTCTTTGCTATTTAATGATGTCAAAGTGCCAAAAGAAAACCGAATTGGAGAGGATGGTTTTGGCTTTCATTTTGCCATGGCGGTTTTAAATGGCGGCCGAATAGGAATTGCGTCTCAGGCTTTGGGAATTGCAACGGGAGCTTATGAATTGGCTCTGAAATATTCGCATGTACGCCAATCGTTTGGGAAAGAAATTTTTCAACATCAGGCTATCGCTTTTAAACTGGCGGATATGGCTACTCAAATCATGGCTGCCAAAATGCTGTGTTTGAAAGCGGCTTCCGAAAAAGATGCCGGTATGGATATCACACAATCTGGTGCGATGGCAAAATTATTTGCTTCCCAAACCGCTATGGATGTGACGGTTGAAGCGGTTCAAATTCATGGGGGAAATGGTTATGTTTCCGAATATCATGTGGAACGCATGATGCGCGATGCTAAAATTACTCAAATTTATGAGGGAACTTCTGAAATCCAAAAAATTGTAATTTCGAGAAGTTTAACGGTTTAATCCTGAAATTGATAAGAACATTTCTCTTGCTTTTGTTTATTTTTGTTCCATGAAGAAAATTATTATCACAGGAACGAGTAGGGGAATCGGATTTGAATTGGCTTTAAAGTTCGCCAATGCAGGACATCAGGTTTTAGCCATTTCGAGAAAAACACCTCAGGAATTAATTGCAAATGAAAATATTACTTGTCTTTCAGTAGATTTAGCAAACGAATCCGATTTAGAACAAGTAGAACAATTTCTTTCTTCCACTTGGAAACAAGTAGATGCTGTGGTTCATAATGCAGGAAGTTTAATTTGTAAACCTTTCGAAACCCTAACTCAAACTGATTTTGAAAATGTATATAAAGTCAATGTTTTTGGGGTTGCCAATTTGACTCGCATTTGTATTCCGTTTTTGCAAAAAGGAAGTCATGTGGTAACTATCAGTTCGATGGGAGGCGTTCAGGGAAGTTTAAAGTTTGCAGGACTGGCTGCTTATAGTTCCAGTAAAGGAGCCGTGATTACACTTTCGGAATTATTAGCCGAAGAGTACAAAGAACGAGGTGTCGCTTTTAATGTTTTGGCACTTGGAGCAGTTCAGACAGAAATGTTAGAAGAAGCTTTTCCGGGTTATCAGGCGCCAATTTCAGCGGAAGGAATGGCAAACTATATTTTTGATTTCACCCTAAACGGAAATAAATATTTCAACGGAAAAGTATTGCAGGTTTCTACTTCTAACCCATAACTTAAAAAGAATTGAGCGACACTTTAGCAAAATATCTTCCTGAACATGCAGTCAAACCGGTTTTTGAGTTGATTGTAGAAAACAGGGTACATTTAAAAATTGTTAACGAACGAGCAACCCGTCATGGTGATTATAGAAAAGCGGTGAACGGAAAACATGAAATTACTGTAAACGGCAGTTTGAATAAGTACCGTTTTTTAATTACGCTTATTCATGAGATTGCGCATTTAGTGGCTTTTGAAAAATTTGGTCGCAACATCAAACCACATGGAAACGAATGGAAATATGTTTTTCAGCAATTGATGGTGCCTTACATTCGACCTGAAATTTTTCCCAATCAATTACTGCCATTGTTAGCAAGACATTTTAGAAATCCAAGCGCCAGCAGCGATACAGATACTACTTTGTCGCTTGCTTTAAAACAATTTGATAAACAAAACGATAAAAATTATGTTTTCGAAATTCCCTACGGCAGCGTCTTCCGAATTAAAAATGGAAAGGTTTTTAAAAAGATAGCTGTGCGTACCAAACGTTTTGAATGCTTGGAAATCAATTCCGGACGATTGTATTTGTTTAATCCGAATGCTGAGGTGGAACTCATTAGAGATTAAAAAAAATCCCAAATTCCAATTGTTACACTGAGCTTGTCGAAGTAATTGGAATTTGGGGTTTTCTTTTGAAAAGTTGTGAATTAATAGCCTTTCAAATGGGCTTCTCTCACTTTTTTGAATAAGTTGGAAGAATACACAAAGGCAACTACAGCTTCATTGTCGGTTCGGAAAATTTCTTCTTTAGTTCCTTCCCAGGCTTTTATGCCGTTTTTTAGGAAAAGAATTTTTTCGCCAATTTCCATTACCGAGTTCATATCGTGCGTGTTGATTACGGTGGTAATATTGTATTCTTCGGTGATTTCTTTGATCAGGTTGTCAATCAGGATGGAAGTGTTTGGATCCAGTCCCGAGTTGGGTTCGTCACAAAATAAATATTTTGGGTTGTTCACAATAGCGCGGGCAATAGCCACACGTTTTTGCATTCCTCCTGAAATTTCAGAAGGTAATTTGTTATGAGCATCGATTAGATTTACTCTTTTTAAAACAAAATCAACACGGTCGTTGATTTCCGATTTACTTTTGTTAGTAAACATTTTTAATGGAAAAGCCACATTTTCGGCCACACTCATCGAGTCGAATAAGGCACTTCCCTGGAATACCATCCCAATTTCGGTACGTAAATCTCTTTTTTCTTCGTCACTTAAGTCGGAATAAATACGTCCGTCAAAAGAAATAGTACCCACCTCAGGCTGGTGAATTCCTAACAAACTTTTTAATAATACTGTTTTTCCGGAACCACTTTGACCAATAATCAGGTTAGTCTTTCCGGTTTCGAAAACAGTGCTGACTCCTTTCAGAATTTTGCTTTCGCCAAATGATTTTTCAACGTCTTTAACTTCTATCATGAGCCTAATAATAACTGTGTTAATATATAATTGAAAAGAATAATGGAAACTGAGGTCCAGACAAAGGAAACCGTACTGGCTTTACCTACTTCAAGTGCACCGCCTTTCATATAATAGCCGTGAAATGACGGAATAGTAGCCAAAAGCATAGCGAATATGAAGGTTTTGATAAAAGCATAGGTAATGTGAAACGGAATAAATTGCATTTGCGCACCGGTAACAAAGTCGGTACTGGTGGTAAATCCACCGTAAACGCCAGCCAGCCATCCTCCAAAAATACCCAAAAACATACTGATTCCAATAACAAACGGATACAATAGTAAAGCGATAATTTTCGGGAAAACCAAGTAATTTAAAGAGTTAACTCCCATTACTTCCAAAGCGTCAATTTGTTCGGTAACACGCATGGTTCCAATACTGGAAGTGATAAAAGATCCCATTTTTCCGGCCATAATTACCGAAATAAAAGTAGGGGCAAATTCCAGAATTACTGACTGACGTGTCGCAAAACCAATCAGGTATTTTGGAATCAAAGGATTGGTAAGGTTTAATGCGGTTTGAATGGAAACAACTCCACCCACGAAAAAGGAAATAAAAGCAACAATTCCAAGTGAACCAATGATTAAATCGTCAATTTCTTTAAAGATAAGATTTCGCATCATCGACCATTTGGTCTGTTTGCTAAAAATCTCTTTGAGCATTAAAAAGTATCTTCCTATTTGGGATAAATATCGAATGAGCATCATAGTTTTTGAATATTGGCTAAAATAAAAAGAAGTTATGAGTTATGAGTTATGGGTTGTGAGTTTTTTAATTGACAAAATAATTAAAACCATTTGTTTTGAACTTACTTGGACTTTTAATTAAACAACTTTTTGTCTTAATATGTGAGTTAAAAAAAACTTATATGGCTTATATGGTTTGAATTATTAGTGCATCTTTAAAATAGCTTTTCTTTCATCTTTTTTAATCGGTATTGACGAATGAATTTTGCCTGTTCTTCATTGACTAACAACGGTTTTTTCTCGGATTTTGCTTTTAAAAAACCTTTGATGTAATCCAAAAATAAGAATGGTTTTTTCTTCATCATCGCTAGTTTTGCTGAAGCAATGGCAGTAATCCAAAATCCGTAACCTAAGGTGTAAAAAGCTTCTCCCTGCTTGTAACGCGCTGTTTTGTTGTAGTTAGCTCCGGTAGGTTTTAAATGTTTCACTTTCAAAGAGGCATCGGTAACGACTTTCCAATTGTAAAATTTACATAACAATTCGTCAACAGTGTCCCAACCCATTTGTGGACGCAAACCGCCAATTTGCTTGAAAGTTTCTTTTCGGTAAGCTTTCAAAGCGCCTCGAATATGATCTTTATCGGTTAGGTTTTCTAAAACCCATTCGCCATTTTTTTCAATATAGCAAAATCCGCCAACCATCCCAATGCGTTCATCGGATTGAAAATGCTTGGTGATGGTTTCGAAATAATTCGTTGGAAAAATTAAATCGGCATCCAGTTTTACAATCACATCATAATCATCATCCAAAGTTTCAAAACCGGTTTGAAAGGCCTGAATTACTTTGCTTCCGGGTAAATGAATCGCACTTGATTTTTTTTCGACTAAAGAAATAAACGGATTTTCTTTGGCGAAAGCCTGAACAATTTCGGCCGTTTTATCCGTCGAATTATCGTTTACAATGACTACTTTTTTAGGTAAAAGTGTTTGTGAAACCAGAGATTCTAAGGTTAAAGCAATAAATTCTTCTTCGTTGTGTGCAGGAATAACCAGATAGTAGTTCATTTATGAAATTTTAGATTTCAGATTTTAGATTTCAGATTTGTAATTGTCTAAAATATAAAAATCAAAAATCGTTAATCAATAATCTTAATTTTTTACTCTCTCAGCAAATACAATATAATATCGTGGAGTGAAATATCGTAATAAAGGTCGGAAACCAAATTTCTTTACCGGATGAGTAAATTTTTCTCTGGCGGTAATTTTCCAGCCAGTTTTTTCTAAAAGCCAATCCAATTGCCAGTCTTCAAATTCGTGATAATGGCGGTCCCACATGTCAGTTTTGCTTCGGTATGCCGGAGAGAACCATAAGCGTAGCGGAATTGAGATGACTAATTTATCGCATTTTACATTTTCTAAAACGGTGTACGGATTCAATAAATGTTCGAAAATTTCAAAAGCGGTAAAAACCTCATAAGTTTCCTTTTGTAAAGCCGATTGGTCTTTGTCTAAATCTTCTCCGCCAGTGTTTTTTACCTGATAACCATTCTCCTGCATAATTTTGGAAAACGGATTTGGAACTCCTAAGTCAAAAATGGTTTCAGAAGTTGAAACGTGTTTTTTTAAAAAATCTAAGGTGTGTTTGAATCGTTTATTAGGAAAAGTTTTTTCGTACATAGTTATTGCTGGGAACGAAGCAATTTTTCGTTCGTTTATGTTTAATAGTTGTCCAAAAATTTGTTTGCAAATGTACAAAGATATATCGCTTCTTTAGTGTTTTTTATACCGCAAATTATAAAACAGTTAAGGACTGAAATAATTTGCGAATTTGCGGTTGAATATTTTACATTTCGTTTCTGATTTACATAAAAAAATCCGCAACTTAAAAATAGTTTAGGTTGCGGATTTGTATTTTAGATTCTGAAAAAATTAGTATCTGTACACAAAAGCATTGATGTTCATCCCTGCTCCTACAGAAGCAAAAATAAGAATGTCTCCTTTGTTGATTTCGTGATTTTCAATCTGACCATTCAGGATTAAATTAAATAGAGTAGGGACAGTTGCTACACTGCTGTTTCCTAAATCGTGAATACTCATAGGCATAATGTCGGCAGGAGCTTCTTTGTCGTATAATTTGTAAAAACGATCCACGATAGCTTCGTCCATTTTTTCATTCGCCTGATGAATCAGGATTTTTTTGACTTCATCTATCGAAATACCGCTTTTGTCTAAACATTCTTTCATGGCCAAAGGAACGTTGCTTAAAGCAAATTCGTAAATTTTTCGACCGTACATTTTGATGTAGTTAATGTTTTGGTCTAAGCCCGGATGATAGGATTTTCCGTTGAATAAAAAGCCAACTTCTTCTTCTGTGAAAGAAGCTGTTTCATAAGAAAGCATTCCGGTTTCATCATCTGAAACTTCAATAACAGTGGCTCCGGCTCCGTCAGAATAAATCATCGAATCGCGGTCGTGATCGTCAACCACTCTCGATAGCGTTTCGGCACCAATTACCAGACATTTTTTCGCCATTCCTGATTTGATAAAAGCATTGGCCTGCAATACACCTTCAACCCAGCCCGGACATCCAAAGATAAGATCGTAAGCCACGCATTTAGGATTTTTAATTCCTAATTTATGTTTCACACGGCTGGCTAAACTTGGAATCATATCCGATTGATTGCTTCCAAATTTTACATCTCCAAAATTGTGTGCAAAAATGATATAATCTAAAGTTTCCGGATCAATTCCGCTGCTTTCGATTGCTTTTTGTGAAGCCAGAAAAGCTAAATCAGAAGTGTTATGATGACTTTCTGAATAGCGCCTTTCTTCGATTCCTGTTATTGCTTTGAATTTTTTAATGATAACTTCATTCGATTGTTTGATGGGAGTTCCATCGTCGTTTAAAAATTGATGAAGTTCAAAGTATTTGTCTGAAATTACTCTTTCGGGTATGTAACTACCTGTTCCGGTTATCTTTATTTTCATTAGATTAGTTCTGTTAAAAAGGGCGGCAATAGGTTTGTATTTCATCAATCGGTTGAAGAATACTAAATGCTATGCAATTGGCAAAAATACTGATATTTTTTTAAGAAAATTAAATTCAGCCTGCTTTAATTTTTAATTACAGAAAGTTCTTTAATAATTAAATATTTAGGCTTTTCGAGATTTGTTGGGCAAAAAAATGCCCCGATAAACCGAGGCATTTTAAATGAATATTTTGTGTTAATTAGCTTTCCATATACGCTTCAATTGGCGCACAAGAACAAACTAAATTTCTGTCTCCATAAGCATCATCAACACGACGAACTGATGGCCAGAATTTGTTTTCTGCAATATAATCCAGTGGATAAGCAGCCGTTTCACGAGAATATGGGAAATTCCAAGTGTCTGCGGTTAACATCGCTAAAGTATGAGGTGCGTTTTTCAAGACATTATTTTTGTCATCGGCATTGGCTGCTTCAATTTCTTGTCTAATAGCAATCAGTGCATCACAAAAACGATCTAATTCTGCCAAATCTTCCGATTCTGTAGGTTCAATCATTAAAGTTCCCGCAACTGGGAAAGAAACCGTAGGCGCGTGGAAACCGTAATCCATTAAACGTTTAGCGATATCACCTACTTCAATTCCGTTTTGTTTGAAAGCACGGCAATCTAAGATCATTTCGTGAGCAGCTCTTCCGCATTCTCCAGTGTAAAGAATAGGGTAGTGTCCTTCAAAACGAGATTTCATGTAGTTTGCATTTAAGATAGCATGTTCAGTTGCACTTTTTAATCCTTCAGCTCCCATCATCGTGATGTACCCGTAAGAAATTAAACAAACTAAAGCTGATCCGTAAGGTGCGGAAGAAATAGCTGTAATGGCTTGCTCTCCGCCTACATTTAAGATTGGGTTGGTAGGTAAGAACGGAACTAATTTTTCGTTTACACAAATTGGTCCCACACCAGGTCCGCCACCTCCGTGAGGGATAGCGAATGTTTTGTGTAAGTTCAGGTGACAAACGTCCGCTCCAATAGTTGCAGGATTTGTTAAACCAACCTGAGCGTTCATATTGGCACCATCCATATATACTAATCCTCCGTTTTCGTGGATTAATTTGGTGATTTCGATAATTGTTGATTCGTAAACTCCGTGAGTTGAAGGATATGTTACCATTAAACAAGATAAATCATCTTTGTGTTCAATAGCTTTTGCTCTTAAATCTTCTACGTCAATATTTCCTTCCGGAGTAGTTTTAGTTACGATGATTTTCATACCCGCCATTGCTGCCGAAGCCGGATTCGTTCCGTGAGCAGATGATGGAATCAAACATACATTACGGTAACCTTCACCACGAGACATGTGGTAAGCACGGATTGCCATCAAACCGGCGTATTCTCCCTGAGCTCCTGAGTTTGGTTGTAAAGTTGTACCAGTAAATCCAGTGATTACATTTAATTGCTCTTCTAATTTTTTAAGCATCGTGATGTAACCTTCAGCTTGTTCGATTGGAGCAAATGGGTGAATGCTGTTCCAGTTTGGCATGGATAATGGCAACATTTCAGAAGCAGCATTTAATTTCATGGTACAAGAACCTAAAGAAATCATAGAGTGATTCAATGATAAATCTTTTCGTTCTAATTTTTTGATATAACGCATCAACTGGCTTTCAGAATGATGGTTGTTGAAAACCTCATGCGTTAAGAAAGATGAGGTTCTCTCTAAAGAAGCCGGTAATTGAGATGCAGTTGACAATTCAGAAATGGTGAAAGCATCTTTTCCAGTTGCTTCCGCAAAAATCGCAATGATTTGGTTGATGTCTGCAATTGAAGTTGTTTCGTTGAACGAAATCGAAATCGTTTCAGCGTCTACATAGAAGAAGTTAACTTCGTTTCTTTCAGCAACAGCTTTTACTTTTTGAGCATTCGCTTTTACTAAAATAGTATCAAAGAAAGCGGTATTGGTTTGATAAACGCCTAATTTGTTTAAAGCATCAGCCGTAGTAACAGCAGAAGCGTGAACTTTGTTGGCGATATATTTTAATCCCTTTGGGCCGTGATAAACCACGTACATACCAGCCATAACAGCTAATAATACTTGTGCTGTACAAATGTTTGAAGTTGCTTTTTCACGTTTGATATGTTGCTCGCGCGTTCCTAAAGCCATACGTAAAGCACGGTTTCCGTTAGCATCGATAGAGACACCGATGATACGTCCCGGCATAGAACGCTTGTATTCTTCTTTCGTGGCAAAATAAGCTGCGTGAGGACCTCCATATCCCATTGGAATACCAAAACGTTGTGTAGTTCCCACAACAACTGCAGCTCCCATTTCTCCCGGAGAAGTTAAAGTTGCCAAAGATAAAATATCGGCAGCAAAAGCTACTTTGATTTCGTTTGCTGCTGCTTTTGCGATAAAAGCTGTATAATCGTTTACCTGTCCGTATTTTCCAGGATATTGTAAAATAGCTCCGAAGAACTCATTGGAGAAATCAAAAGTTTCGTGGTTTCCTACAACTAATTCAATTCCGATTGGAGTTGAACGCGTTTGTAAAACGGATAATGTTTGAGGTAAAATTTCTTCAGAAACGAAGAATTTACAAATATTGTTTTTCTTTTGCTCACGAGAACGAACGTCAAATAATAAAGCCATCGCTTCAGCAGCAGCAGTACCTTCATCTAATAAAGAAGCATTGGCAATTTCCATTCCGGTTAATTCAATCACCATAGTTTGGAAATTTAAAATCGCTTCTAAACGACCTTGAGCAATTTCTGCCTGATAAGGAGTGTAAGCTGTGTACCATCCCGGGTTTTCAAAAATATTTCTTTGAATAGCCGCCGGTACAATCGTTGGGTGGTATCCCAAACCGATGTATGATTTGAAAACTTTATTTTTTTTGCCTAATTCCTGAATATGATTGGCGTATTCATATTCGGTCATCGCCGGGTCAAGTATTAAATCATTTTTTAAACGAATTCCGTCCGGAAACGTTTCATAAAGTAATTGGCTCATATCATTTACACCAATTGTTTTGAACATATGTTCTAGGTCAGTTTCTCTTGGCCCAATGTGTCTTAAAGCAAAAGCATCTGTTTTCATCTAACTGTAAAAAAGTTTCTGTTTTTTTGTGGCGCAAAAATAAGTATAATTCTAATCAAAATAATGCATTTTAGGATTCATTTTATTTGTTCAATGAAAAATTAATAAATATTACCCTTAAATATTTATATTTGTTAGATGATTCGTATTCAGAGCCTTTTTGATTTTTATCTAAAATCCAGCATTCACGTTGCTTTGTCGGTTTATGCGTTGGTGCGAATGACACAATACATGTTTGCAATACCTTATGATGAATCCATTGCTTTTTTTGCTTTCTTCGGGACAATTGTAGGATATAATTTCGTAAAATACGATGCTTTGGCCAGAGCCAAAAAAAGAATGATGCGAAATGAGTTAAAATTGATTGCTTTTTTGAGCTTTATATCTTTTCTGGCGGTAGGTTTTTATTTCTTTCAACTGGAGTTAGTTACTCAAATAGTTGCTGTAGCTGTATTGATACTTACCTTGTTGTACACACTTCCTTTTTTCCCAAACCGCAGAAACGCACGAAATTGGGCTGGGGTGAAAATTTACATAGTTGCTTTGTGTTGGGTAGGAGTCACTTTGATGTTGCCATTGGTTAATGCGCATCATGCTTTAGGTCAGGATTTTTTTATTAAGTGTGTGCAGCGTTTTATATTGGTTTTCGATTTGATTTTGGTTTTCGAAATTATCGATTTGAATAACGATGATCCGCATCTTAAAACCGTTCCACAGCAAATAGGCGTGAAGCGCACCAAATTATTAGGATTGCTATTGCTTGTTCCTTTTTATTTTCTGGAGTTTTTAAAAATTAATTTTGTCGAAAAACAGCTGTTGGTCAATTTGATTTTAGTGCTAATGCTTTCTGTCTTTTTGGTTTTTTCCAATGAAAAAAGGTCTAAATATTATTCGTCTTTTTGGGTGGAAAGTATTCCTGTTATTTGGTGGCTTTTGGTGGTTTTGCTGTAAAATAAAAAAAAACCGAAGCATTACTACTTCGGTTTATATCTGAAATCTGAATTCTAAAATCTGCAATCTAAATCAATCCCGCTCTTCTTAATAAAGCATCTGGTTTTGGTTCCAGACCTCTAAAACGTTTGTATAGCGTCATTGGGTGTTTCGTGCATAATCTTCATGCGAAAGGAATCGCGTTAAATTTCAGTCAATTCAAATTTTCCAAAATCTGCAGCTGCAGCTTCTTTAAAATTTTCATCTTTCATGTCATTACTCCATAAGATTGCATTTTTGCTCACTTGGCCATATTGGTGAAAAGTTAGAGAATATTGTTTTGTTGTTAAATTGTAATTTTGGAGAGATACGACATAAATCCTATTAAGTTTCATATTATTCATGACAAAATTTGGATTTATTGCCATATTAACTTCATTTCCTTTGCTCTGTACACTAGGATACATTATGATATCACTACCAAAGTTACCTTTGACATAAAGTCGTCTATGAGCTAATGCTGCAGATAATGAATAGTTATTGTCTGAAATAAATTGTTGGTCTAAGAACTTTAAATATTCAATTGTTCCTAATACTTGTTCATCAGTAATTAGTCCCTCAAATGTTTTGTCTATATTTTGTTTTAAGTCTTTATTGAAACCATGATAAAGACTCTCTTTTGTTAAGCCATTTTTTAAGAACGTTTCGAAATAAAAATTATCTTCATTAGGAATAATACTCCATGAAGAAAGATAAATCTTTTGATTACTAAAGTCAGATGTTCGAAGTACTTCAAGCATTGCAACTAATGGGCTGTTTGATGCATAAAAAACAGGATGTTTTGGGAAATTACATCTACCCATAGTTGTGAATGGGATTGGTGGATTTGAAAATTCAGCAAAAAGTTGGTTGTTTTTTACTTGTTCGACTTCTCTTGCTCTGAAAATTGGAAAGTCAATTTTTTCTTGTGAAATCGAGCGTATTAAATTTGGGAATGGACCAAGTTTTGAGGTAATAATTTTGTGGATTTTTTCAACAAAATAATCAATATCATCTTCTTCAGTAAATTTTGGCCAATTGTAGTTTTTTAACTCATCAATTCCAGCAACTACTTTGTCAACTGAAAATATACTTTTAGCACTTTCTGTAGTGATATTATTGATTTTTTTCATTAATTTATTTTGCGTTCCGAGCAATTACTACTAACCCGTTTATATACGTATAAATTGAACTAGTTATATTCTTTAATGGAATATTAAGCGTACATTTCTGGTCAAATTTATGCATATTATTTTTCCGATACAATATGAAAATGAAAAACCGTCTCGTTGTAAAACGTGACGGTTTTTATCTGTATTCTGAAGAGCGTTTTCTACGTTCTAAATCAACCCAGCTCTTCTTAATAAAGCATCTGGTTTTGGTTCCTGACCTCTAAAACGTTTGTATAAAGTCATCGGGTGTTCGGTACCACCTTTGGACAATACGTTGTCTTTAAATTTGGTTGCAATTTCTTTGTTGAAAATACCATTTTCTTTAAAGTATTCAAAAGCATCAGCATCCAGAACTTCTGCCCATTTATAGCTGTAATAACCAGATGAATAACCTCCTTGAAATATATGAGAGAAGGCTGTACTCATGGCATTTTCGGCCACATCAGGATACAATTGGGTATTTTTGAATTGTTCAGTTTCAAATGCTTTTAAATCGCTTATGGCTGTTGGGTCTTGTCCATGCCAAGCCATGTCTAACAAGCCAAAACTTAGTTGTCTAAGTGTAGCTAAACCTTCTTGGAAACTGGCACTTTCTTTTATTTTTTCTACATATTCCTGCGGAATCACTTCGCCGGTTTGATAATGTGTGGCAAACAAAGCCAATGCTTCCGGTTCGTAGCACCAGTTTTCCATCACTTGAGATGGTAATTCTACAAAATCCCAATACACCGATGTCCCGGATAAACTTGGGTAAATTGTATCAGCCAACATGCCGTGTAAGCCATGTCCAAATTCATGGAATAAGGTCGTTACTTCGTTAAAAGTTAACAAAGATGGTTTGGTTTCAGTAGGCTTGGTAAAGTTGCAAACGTTGGAAATATGCGGTCTTTCGTTTACACCATCTTTCACATATTGTGATTTGAAGGATGTCATCCAAGCTCCGTTGCGTTTTCCTTTTCTTGGGAAGAAATCGGCGTAGAATATGGCAACCAAATTATTGTTTTCGTCACTCACTTCATAAGTCATCACTTCCTCGTGGTATTTGTCAATGTCAAATACTTCGGTAAAAGTCAGGCCGTATAATTTTCCAGCGATGGTAAAAGCTCCATTTAAGACTTTTTCCAATTGAAAATAAGGTTTCAATTTTTCATCATCCAAATTAAACAATTGTTGTTTTAATTTTTCAGAATAATAGGCACCGTCCCATTTTTCCAATTGTTCGATTCCGTCTAATTCTTTTGCGAAAGCGCTTAATTGTTCAAATTCTTTTACTGCAGCCGGTTTTGCTTTCGTCAATAAATCATTTTCAAAAGCCATCACTTTTTCCGGACTTTCGGCCATTCTTTCTTCCAAAACAAAATGAGCATGTGTTTGATATCCTAATAAATTAGCTCTTTGCTGACGTAATTTGACAATTTTCAAAACGATTGCTTCATTGTTGAATTCGTTTTGTTGGAACCCTTTGGCACCAAAAGCAATTGCCATTTTTTTACGCAATTCTCTGTTATCCGCATAAGTCATAAATGGAATATAACTTGGATGATCCAAGGTAAAAATCCAACCTTCTTTTTCTTGGGCTTTCGCCAAAGTGCGCGCGGCCTCGATTGTTCCTTCCGGTAGTCCTGCCAAATCCTTTTCATCCGTTAGATACATTTGGAAAGCATTAGTTTCTGCTAAAACATTTTCGCCAAATTGCAAACTCAACTTCGCTAATTCTTTGTCGATTTCGCGCAACTGATTTTTTTGATCTTCGACTAAGTTTGCTCCGTTACGGGAAAAACTTTTGTATTTTTTATCTAATAAAGTACTTTGCTCCGGAGTTAAGGTTAGGCTTTCTTTTTGCTCATAAACCGATTTGATTCGGGCAAAAAGTTCCGGATTTAAAGTAATATCGTTGCTGAATTCAGACAATAATGGTGAAATTTCCTGAGCGATTTTTTGCATTTCCTCATTCGTTTCGGCCGAATTCAGATTGAAAAAAATACTTGATATTCTATCCAAAGTAGCTCCTGCATAATCCATCGTTTCGATGGTGTTTTCAAATGTTGGCGCTTCAGGATTATTAACAATCGCATCAATTTCGGCTTTTGCCAAAGCAATTCCTTCCTGGAAAGCTGGGAAATAATCTTCGATATTGATTTGCGAAAAAGGCGCTGTATTGTGTTTGGTATTAAAGTGCTGTGTTAAAATACTCATGTTGATATGTTTTGTTACGCAAAGATTCGCAAAGGAAATCAACGAAGAGACGCTAAATTTTTTTGAGTCTCTGTGTCTTCTTTGCGAATCTCTGTGAAATTAATTTGTTATTTTAAACTTTCAGAAGCTTTAATAACGGCTTCTTTCAGACCTAATTTGTAAGCAACAATTTTGTTTAATACGTCAGCATTTGAACTTCCGATGATTTGTGCGGCTAAGATTCCGGCATTTTTTGCTCCGTTTAAAGCTACAGTGGCTACAGGAACACCGCCCGGCATTTGTAAAATAGATAAAACCGAATCCCAACCATCGATAGAATTGCTTGATTTTACAGGAACTCCAATTACAGGAAGTGGCGACATCGAAGCAACCATTCCAGGTAAATGCGCTGCTCCACCGGCTCCGGCAATAATTACTGCAATTCCTCTTTTGTGAGCGTTATTGCTAAAATCGAAAAGTTTTTCAGGTGTACGGTGAGCCGAAACAATATCTACTTCCGTTTCGATTCCAAATTCTTTTAATATGTTGATGGCTTCCTGCATGACTGGCATATCAGAGATGCTTCCCATAATTACGGCTACTTTCATTTTTTATTATTTAAAGATTAAATGATTGAAAGGTTTAAAAATTTGAATTGCATCTTTAAATGTTTCAATCTTTAAATTTTTTAATTATTCACTAATTACTCTAATTGTATTTTTTACATCCTCAGCAATTTTTCTTGCTTCGGCCATATTTTCGTTGGCAATCGTTACATGTCCCATTTTTCTAAAAGGACGCGTTTGTTTTTTACCATAAATGTGTGGTGTAACTCCGTTCCAGCCTAATATTTTTTCGATATTTTGATAAACCACATTTCCGGAGTGACCTTCTGCACCCACTAAATTCACCATGATTCCCGCTACTTTACTATCCGTATCTCCTAAAGGTAAATCCAGAATAGCGCGTAAGTGGTTCTCAAATTGTGAAGTATAACTGGCTTCGATTGAATAATGTCCGGAATTGTGCGGACGAGGCGCAACTTCGTTTACAATCACTTCATCATCTTGAGTTTGGAACATTTCCACAGCTAAAAGACCAACGTGGTTGAAGTTTTGAGAAACTTTTAAGGCAATAGCTCTGGCTTTTTCGGCAACAGCATCGTTAATACGGGCAGGACAAATTACGTATTCCACCTGATTGGCTTCCGGATGAAATTCCATTTCAACCACCGGATAGGTTTTGATTTCGCCCGAAGGATTGCGACAAACAATCACGGCCAATTCGTTTTTGAACGGAATCATTTCTTCGGCAATACATTCTACATTTGGAAGGCTTTCTAAATCGGAAGCCTGACGAATGATTTTTACGCCATTTCCATCGTAACCAAATTCAGTGCATTTCCATACAAACGGCAATTTTAACTTGGAATCTAAAAAGGCAACAACAAGACTTTTTAAATCATTAAAACGGTGGTAAGGAGCTGTAGGGATTGCATGTTGGGTGTAGAAATCTTTCTGTCTTCCTTTGTTTTGAATACTTCTCAGCGTTTTTGGTGAAGGATATACTTTTAAACCTTCGCTTTCTAATTTTTCTAAGGCTTCCAGATTTACCAATTCGATTTCGAAAGTCAGTACATCGACTTTTTTTCCAAAGTTGTAAACCGTGTCAAAATCCATCAAATCACCTTGAAAGAAATGGTTACAGGCAATTTTGCATGGGGCTTCATCGCTTGGATCAAGAACGTAAGTTTGTATATCAAATTTTCTAGTGTCGAATAGGAGCATTTTTCCCAGTTGTCCGCCTCCCAGAATTCCTAATTTAAAATCAGAAGAAAAATAATTCATTGTCTCGAAAGTTTATTGGCGCAAAGATACTTTTTAATGATGGATTTGGAAAATGCTATTTTATTTTCTTCTAAATGTGCTTTGAAACCGATTTGTAAGCTGCGGTGTGTGAGCTGAAATCTTTTACTAATATGATTTCTAATTCGGGATGAATCCAATCGAATTCTTTTCCTAAAAGTTGTAAACTACGCATAGCATAGACTTTTGAAGCTACTTTGGTGTTGGTAATCAGCCAGTCAAAATTAATTTCAATGAGTTCCTGAAGTTGGTGTTGAGTGAAATTAATTTCTTTTTTTGAAGTTTTATAATGTGCTTCAATGAGTAAGAAAATAACTTTTGAAAGAGGTCTGATAGCACTTTCGTTTGTTAATATTTTGCTTTTGGAACAAATTAAAGCGAGTTGTCTTTCTAAATAATCCAGCTTTTTTAAAGCTATTAATTCCATTGCCCAGCAAGCTTTGTAATGGTCGGGGTTTTGATTTTCGAAACAAATTTTCATAAAATCATCCAAAAGTTCAGGATGTGTTAGTAAATAATCGGCAGTGACCTGACGACTTTTTTTGTATCCTGTGGTTTGGCTAATAATAGTGTCTAATTCGTTCATGGATTTTTAAGAAAGAGCCTTAAAAGTACAAATTAGAAATCAATTGTTAAACTCAAAATTCAATTCAGTATCTTTGCGCATTATTTTAAAATAAAAAATAATGGTTCAACTTCACGATAAACAATTTGTTCCGTTTATTTCTGCCGAAGAAATTGACTTTGCCATCCAAAAAATGGTTGCCCAAATTGAAGATGATTTTGCCGATGAAATTCCTGTTTTTATTGGAGTTTTGAACGGTTCTTTCATGGTGGTTTCTGATTTTGTAAAAAAATATTCAAAACCATGTGAGGTGAGTTTCCTGAAAATGGCTTCTTATAACGGACTGACTTCTACCAATGAAGTTAAAGAATTGATAGGATTGAATCAGGATTTAACAGGACGCTCGGTAGTGGTCATTGAAGATATTATCGATACGGGACATACCATTGTGGAGCTAAAAACGTTAATTAAGAAGCAAAATCCAAAACATTTTAAAATAGCGACTCTTTTTTTCAAGCCTGATGCGTATAAAAAAGATGTAAAAATTGATTATATCGGGATTCAGATTCCGAATAAATTTATAGTTGGTTTTGGTTTAGATTATGATGGTTTAGGCCGAAATTTACCGGAAGTGTATCAATTAAAAGATTAAAAATAAAAATTAAAAGATTAAAAATGACTAACATTGTTTTATTTGGGAAACCAGGAGCTGGAAAAGGAACTCAGGCTGAGTTTTTAAAAGAAAAATACAACTTGACACATCTTTCTACAGGTGATATTTTTAGATTTAATATCAAAAATGAAACGGAATTAGGAAAATTGGCTCAAACGTATATCAACAACGGAGAGTTAGTTCCTGATGAAGTAACCATTAAAATGTTGCAAAGTGAAGTGGAAGCTAATCCGGATTCGGCAGGTTTTTTATTTGATGGTTTTCCAAGAACAATTGCTCAGGCTCAGGCTTTGGATGCTTTTTTAGCAACTAAAAACGAAGTGATTACTGCAACCGTAGCTTTAGAAGCTGATGATGAAATTCTTGTTGCAAGATTACTAGAAAGAGGAAAAACTTCAGGAAGAGCCGATGATCAGGACGAAGAGAAAATTCGTAACCGTTATCAGGAATATAACGAAAAAACAGCACCTTTGATTGATTTTTACAAAGGACAAAATAAATTTTATGCTGTAAACGGAATTGGTTCTATTGCCGAAATCACGGAGCGTTTAAGCAGTGTAATTGATAATTTGTAAAAGTTTAAGTTTATGGTTTGTAGTTTTTACAGACCATAAACAACAAACAAAATAAGCATGGAGCTAATTATTATTCTTTTTTTAATCTTACTCAACGGACTTTTTTCGATGTCGGAAATCGCGTTGATTTCGGCAAGGAAATCCCGATTAGAAAGTTCGGCTAAAAAAGGAAACAGCAGTGCGCAAATAGCATTGGATTTGGCCAATTCGCCAAATAAATTCCTGTCAACTGTTCAGATAGGAATTACATTAATAGGTATTCTGACCGGTATTTTTAGTGGGGATAAGATTACTGCCGATGTAGAAACTTATATTTTAAGTTTCGAATTTTTAAAATCCTATGCGCATTCAGTAGCCGTGGGTATTGTGGTGGTGATTTTGACATTTTTCTCTTTAGTATTAGGCGAATTATTACCTAAAAGAATTGGATTAAATTATCCGGAAGCGATTGCGAAAGCTGTGGCGATGCCCATGAAAATGGTGTCGATTGTTACAGCTCCGTTTATTTGGTTATTAACACATTCTACAGAGTTTTTACTGGATATTCTTCAGATAAAACCAACGGCAGACGGTAAAGTAACCGAAGAAGAAATTAAGGCCATAATCAAAGAAGGAACTGAAGTAGGTGAAGTTCAGGAAATAGAACAGGATATTGTGGAGCGTGTTTTCCATATTGGGGACCGCAAAGTAAATTCGTTGATGACACACCGAAAATCGGTGGTGATGTTGCCCTTGGAAGCCGATAAAAATCAGGTTAAAGAATCTATGCTTCGCGAATTACATTCGGTTTATCCGGTTTATAAGGATGATTTGGATGAAATTGTAGGAGTGGTTAGCCTGAAAAATATTTTTGCAAAAATTGATCAGGAAAATTTCAATTTGCAGGAAATTATGACCGAGGCTCCTTATCTGATGGAACATACCACGGCTTACAACGCCTTGGAAAATTTTAAAAAGACAGGAGTTCATTATGCTATTGTGGCAGATGAATATGGTATTTTTCAGGGAATGATTACTTTGAATGATATTTTAGAAGCTTTGGTTGGAAATGCATCTGATTTTTATAAAGAAGATTTTCAGTTGATTGAAAGAGAAGATGGAAGTTGGCTGATTGACGGACATTATTCCTTACATGACTTTTTAACTTATTTTGAATTAGACGAATTGTTAAGTGATTATGAGGTGACTACTGTTAGTGGTTTAATCATGACTGAATTATCACATATTCCAAAACAGGGAGAAAAATTGGTTTGGCACAAATTTGAGTTGGAAGTTATCGATATGGATGGTGTAAAGATTGATAAAGTGCTGGTAAAAGCAATAAAAAAATAGTAATCAATGGTCGTGTCCAGTAAACAAGCTGACTACTGACCACTGTAAACTGAATACTAAAAGAAATGACAGAGGGAAATTTTGTAGATTACGTAAAAATATATGTTTCGTCCGGAAAAGGAGGAAAGGGTTCTACGCATTTACATAGAGAGAAATTTATTGAAAAAGGAGGGCCTGACGGTGGAGACGGAGGACGAGGAGGACACGTGGTTTTAGTGGGAAATAAAGGACTTTGGACTTTGTTTCATTTAAAATTTGCCCGTCACATCAAAGCCGGACACGGTGGTGATGGAGGTAGCGATCGTAGTACCGGAGCAGACGGAGAGGATAAATATATTGAAGTGCCGCTGGGAACTGTGGTGAGGGATAAAGATTCCGGAGAAGTATTATTTGAAATTACTGAGGACGGCGAGCGTAAAATTTTAGCCAAAGGAGGAAAAGGTGGATTAGGAAACTGGCATTTCAGAAGTTCTACGAACCAAACGCCACGTTATGCGCAACCGGGATTGCCGGGAATGGAAATGGACGTGATTTTAGAGTTGAAAGTTTTGGCTGATGTAGGATTGGTTGGATTTCCGAATGCAGGAAAATCGACTTTGCTTTCCGTTTTGACTTCTGCTAAACCTAAGATTGCCGATTATCCGTTTACAACCTTAAAACCAAATCTTGGAATTGTTTCTTACCGCGATTTTCAATCTTTTGTAATTGCCGATATTCCGGGAATTATTGAAGGAGCTGCCGAAGGAAAAGGGTTAGGACATTATTTCTTGAGACATATTGAGCGTAATTCGACTTTGTTGTTTATGGTTCCGGTAGATACGCCGGATATCAGGGCTGAATATGATATTTTGGTTAACGAATTGACCAAGTATAATCCGGAAATGCTCGACAAAGAACGTCTTTTGATTATTACCAAATGTGATATGCTCGATGACGAATTGAAAGCAGAATTGAAAGTAGAATTAGACGAAGCTTTTAAAGATATACCATATATGTTTATTTCTTCTGTTGCTCAACAAGGATTAACGGAATTGAAAGATAAACTTTGGAAAATGCTGAACGAGTAAAGCTTACTTTACAATAAATACAAAACCACTAAGGAATAGATTTTCTTAGTGGTTTTTTTTATCAGAAAGGTGCTTCGGTTTTATTTTACCTTAACTCTTATTCCTTCAGTATGACTGGAAAATTCCGGAGCATACATGCTTTGGATAGTTGTAATTCCGTTTGAGAAATGTCCACTGTTGTTTACTCGAACATCATATTCCAGAACATAAGTTCCTTTATTTATTTTATCGAAAAAGAAATGAGTTGCGGCATCTTTAGTGCTTTTGTAAAAGCCTAAACCGTCTTTGTAATCATAAGCTGATATTACATCTTCGGGTTCAAAACAGGAAGCTCTTAAGTCTTTTAGATGTACAAATTCCATGTTTTCTTTGGCTGTTATCAAAATTCTTACGGTGACTAAATCGCCAATTTGTAATTGATTTTCTGAGTCAATTTTTGTCAAAACAGCATCATTTGCGTTAATTTTTTTAAGATACAATTCTTTTGATACAGCAAGGACCTTAGTTGTATCTGTTTTTATTTTATCCAAATCTTCAAAGTATTGCCAATATACACCACCAAAACCAGGAACTTTTGACTTGTTTTGAATAGTAATTGTAGCCATGTTTTTTTGTATTTCATTTGCTTGCCAGTTGAGTTTTAGATAACCAGCTCCAGCTTCTTTTTCATTTTCAGATAATTTTTTCGTTAAAATATTTTCATTACCAATTTTGAAAACGGTGTTGTCTTTGACACTTAGCCAGTCTGTTCCCTGTAGTAGCAATGCATAAACCGCTTCGGTCGTTGACTTGGTGGTTGGCCAGTTTTTAGATTGTTTGTTTTTTAACAACCAAACTTTCATGGCATCTACGGATTTGTTGTCGTTTGAAATTTCTGAGAAAGCTTCAATGAGCAAAGCTTGGGTTTCAATAGGTGCTTGGTACCAATACCAACCTGCTTTGTTTTCGATCCAATACATTCCCCAATCTTCATTGTTAGATGCTGTTTCTTTTAGACTCGTTAAAATAGTTTTAGCAGCTTCTTTTTCACCAAAACGATTTAACGTCAAAGCCGCTAGTCCTTTTTCGTAAAGAGAATAATGCAACCAATCTTTTTTGGCAGTTTCTAGATAGATCTTGCTTACTTTTTTTAGAGTATCCGTAAGTGGATATTTGTCCAAATAAAAGCTACGAGTGTATAAATAATGCAAATCAGAATAGGGATTGATCCAAATAAATTTTTCGGTTGGGCTCAGGTTTTTGATTCTGTTAGCATGATTTTTTAAAAATTTATTGTCTAAATAAGGAATTCCTTTTTTCGAAATTTCAGCTACTTTATCATTAGTTTCGTCGCTCTGAAATAGTTTCGCTAAATGCCCTAAACCAGCTAGTATATGACGAGTAATATACTCGTTTGTATAATTGCCTTCAAACCATGCAAATCCTCCTGAAACATCTTGTTTTTGTTTTAGAAGCGTGAAAGTAGCCTCTTGTGCATTTTTCATTTTCTCTAAATCAAATAATAAAGCTAGATTTTTCTTTTTCTCCTCCTCACTTTGCGCATCTTTTAGCCAAGGTGTTTCAGCCAGAATAATCGATTTTAAGGTTTCGTTTTCTTCTAATTTGGAATTTAATTTTCCGTTTTTTCTCCATGTTTCGAATAAAGCAGCAATTTTAGGATTACTTGAAATAATTTTAGAAGCTAGTTCATTTGAATAAAAACGGGCAAAAGTTTGTTCGGCGCATTCGTGTTCGTATTCCATTAAATACGGTAACGATTGAATGGCTAACCAAGTTGGATTAGACGTATATTCTAAAGTAAATTGATGGTTTTTGAGCGTAGTTGACGTATTGTTTTTTAGATTTTCGAAAGTATAAATTTTGGTCGAATTTTCCCGAACCCAAATCGCTCTGCTTTCTGTAACGAGTATGTTATTGGTTAATACAGGAAGAATGCTTTCTTCACCATCCGAATAATTTCCTGCTTTGGCAACTATTTTGTATTGTACGCCTTGTAAATCTTCGGGAATGTAAACTTTCCAAGTTGCAGTAGTATTTCCAAAAGCGGAAATACTAAAGTTTTTGATGTTTTTACTATTTAGCATTTTGCTATCAATCGGCTGCATGGTTGTTGCATCATAAAACTGTAACATGGCAATTCCTGTTTTACTTTCATTGGTCATATTGGCAATTTTAGCGCTAATTGTAATGCTGTCTTTTTCTCTAAAGAATCTTGGGAAATTAGGTACAACCATTAACTCTTTTTGGGTAATCACATTTTTTTCTAAATAACCTGAAACAGCATTTTTATTGTGTGCCAATAATCTCAACTTCCAAGAAGTTAAAGCTTCAGGAGAAGTAAAATTGAAACTGATTTTTCCTTTGGAATTTGTTTTTAGATTAGGGAAAAAGAAAGCAGTTTCAGAAAGATTAGTTCTCGCTTTAATTGTTGATAATTTCTTTCCTGCTAAACTGTCATTAGCGATCATTCCAGAAACTCTGCCTTGTAAAGCAATTGATATTCCGGCTGTATTGTAAACTTGGTCGTCTACTTCTTCAATAACATTGTTTGGATCGCCTTTTATAGTTTGAGCTCCTATTTTTTTATCTTTAATTGACGTAATAGCTCCTGTAAGGTTACTCTTTTTCTGTGTGCCATAACCTACAACAACTACTTCCTGTAATGCATTTTGATCTTCTTCCAGTTCAATGTCTATTTGTTTAGAAGTTATTTTTAGTTCTTTGTCAAGGAAACCAACATAGCTGAAAACAAGTATTTCACCTGCTGCTGCTTCTAATTGATAGTAACCTTCAAAGTCTGAAGTCGTTACTCGATTAGTTCCCTTTATATAAACACTAACTCCGGCCAATGGTTCGTTTTTACTGGAGATAATTCCAGAAATTAGTTTGGCGTTTTGTGGCCTACTGCTGTTTTTATGGAGGTGTTTTTGGTATTCATTTTGAGAGAAATAAGTTTGAGAATTGTTGAAATTAAATCCAAACCACATTAATTTAATTTTCTCATTTTCTGTTTTGAAATAGCCTAAATAGCTGTTTAAGTTTTTAATATTTGTAAAGGTTTTTTGGAAACCAAAAGGGCTTTTAAAATTTGTTGGATAATAATTATTGTAGTCATTGAAATCTAAATTATCCCAATTTTTATTAGCAAATTGATCTAAAGATTTGTCATACATCGAAGCTAAAATTTCAGATTCCAGTTTTGTGTTGGTAGCATTGAGTTTAAAGGACCAATTTTCCAGTTTTCCAGGTTCAATTTTACTTCTGAAACTTTCAATTTCAAATTCCAGTTTAGGTTCTTCTTTTTTTAGAGTAACATTTAGACTTTGATTAAAAACAGTATTCTCATAAATGCTTGTGCAATTTATAGTTACTGTATTTTCAAATTCATCTTTGAGTGGGATGTTTAGTGTTATTTCGTTGTCTTTTAAGAAGTGGTTTTCGTCTAAGAAATTCCAGTATTTATAATTAGCAATTGTATTAATATAGAGTTCAGGAATGATACTTTGAATTTTAATTTTTACAAAACCATCTTTTTTTGGATTTGAATTTAATTGTTCCAGGGTGATAAGTTGGTTAGGGTTTATTTTGTCCTTACTCTGTATCAAATCAAAATGGGAACTGTTTTCAACGAGATTATCGAATGCATCTTTAGCCGAGAATACAAGCTTGTAGTTTCCGGATGGATAATCCGTCATAAAGTCCAGTGGTATTTCTTTGTCTTTTATAGTGTTTACTTTCAAAGAATGAACTAAAACTCTGGTTTCTTTTTCAGAAATTGGTTTTTCATTTTTTTCAAAAGGAAAGAGTTGTTCAAATTCAGAATCTGAGATTATTTCTATTTCTGGTTTTTGCCAAACTCTTGGTTTGAATTTATTTTCAGCATTTCGAATACGGTAAATTTTAATTTCTCCATTTGTCGGAACCGAGATGTCGTTGAGATTATTACTTTCCAGTTTTATACTGGTTTTGTTTTTGGTTTCAATGGTTTTAGGAAAATCTGCTTTTAGTTTTAGAGCATGATAGCCCACATTAGTAATTAAGTCTTCCTTAGTTTGTGTTTCGCCATTGATATCAGTTATGGTGACTCTGATGCGATAGCTAAAAATGGGTAATTTTTCTTTTATAGCTAATGTGTCGGGTTTTGCAATAAAATCAATACTAAAATTTCCTCGGTTATCAGTTTTGGTTTCAGATTTAACTATTCTTTCCTGTTTTCCTCCGAACCATTGATAAGAGTTATAATGGTCAGTATTGTAGGTTTCCTGTGTAATTTCGTAAGTAACTTTTGCATCAGTGACATTTGCTCCGGAAAAAGAATTTGCATTACCGGTAACGGTTAACTTTTGGTTGACTTTATAAGTCTCTGTTAAAGGATTTATAGTAATTTCAAACTTAGGTCTTTTGTATTCTTCTACGCGAAAAGAAAGATATGAATTTTCAAAAGTTACATTATCCCAAAACGGATGTTCCTCTTTTGTTTTATCATAAATGCTGTCTTTTTCATAATCATCAGGTTCTTCTGCCTGAATAGTGAAATTTCCGGTTAATCCTGTTTGGGGTAACTTAAATTCTCCCGAAAAGGAACCAAACTCATTTGTAATTACATCAAATTCTTTGATTGTATTGTTATTAACATCTTCAAAATTAATTTTAAAAGAAGTATTCGCAACAACTGTAGTCACATTAGCTTTTTGCTGTAAAGCGATGCCTTTGTAATAAACTGTTTGACCAGGGCGATAAATGGCTCGGTCCAGATAGAATTGAACTTTTGCTTTTACTGTTTTATTTTTTTCGAATTCATTTAAGATATTAATATAATTGGTGTAGAGTGGAAGAGTATCATTATCCTTAGTTAAAACAATATTTCTTTGAAAATTTTCGTCTTTTCCTCTTGTGTTAAAAAGAGTTCCTGTTTTATCGGTTTTACCCACGAAATCTTCCGAATCTATTTGTACATTTTCAATAGGTGTTCCGGTTTTTCGGTCTAAAACATGATAGTAGTCTCTATCTTTTTTTGTTTCGGACAGCAGACTGAAATTGGTAGCTATAATTGTTTCAAATCCATATGCTTTATCATCTTTTTTGGTACTAGTACTTTCAAAAATAGCAAGATACATTCCTGTTTTTAGTTGAGGTAAAAGTAGTTCTGTTGTATGGTCAAAATAGTCTTTTGGATTTTTTAAACTATAATTTTCGGTTTGTACTGGAATGTGATGTAATATAAATTCATTTAGAATACTGTCTTTTTTAGTGTAATTGAAATTCAAAAATTGCATCTCACTTTGCTTTATTTTATAAAAGCTAATCTTTACACTGTCTATATTTTTAAAACTTATAAAAGCACGGTGATTTTGGTTAGGATAAATGTATTTTTCCAGTTGGATGCTGAGGTTTTTTTCTAATAATTTATGTCTGCTTAGATGAGCTTGTTTGTAAGTATTCGAATGATTTTGAATCGCTATAATACTGTCAAATAAAGCTATGGATTTTATCTTATAATCAGGATGTGTTTCTTTGGAAGCCAAATTGTTAAAGATTGTAGCTTTCTCGAATTGAATTTTTTGTAGGCTGATGGCCGTTTTTGATTGCTTTTGCAGCTTAGTTAACGCTTTTAGATAAGCTTCATTGTCATTTACAAGATGGTTTTTGCAAAAAATAATTCGATTCAACTGATTTTCTACAGATGGATTGTTTTGTTCTCTCTCCTGAAATAATTGCAAGGTTTTTTGAAGATTTTTTTCTTTGACAAAGTCGAAGTTGATTTCTTTAAAAGAGACAGAATTGCCAAATAAATTTTCTTTTAAGAAATTGAAGTCACTTTTTTTAAAATTCCAATGCTGTATTTTTGAATTGTAATAATTGATGTTTTCGTCCAGTAAATATTCATACAAATTTTCGCTTTTGAATATTTCCTGATTGTAATAATCAAATATAGCTTCGTACTGCGCAAGAGAAGTATTTTTTATACTTGCTTTGTCAATTAAACTATTGTTGTAATACTTTGCTATTTGGTTTTCAAATTCAGCATTAGACCACAAAAGGTAATTGTTGTCAGGATTGCTGGTAGTGGTTATATTTTCTCTTTTATACCTATTTTGATTAAGGTAATCATTCAGGCATTTAGCGTAAACTAAATTCAAAATCGCTTTTGAAGGAGCAGAAACTCTACTAATATCCGTTTTTAAATGGTTTAAGATTTTGGATTGAGCATTTTCGTCTAATGTTTGTAAGTATTTAGATTGATAAAAAAAGCATTTTATCAATTGTTCTTCATCGTTTTTTGAAATTGACCTTTCATAAATTCTATCTACAATTTCCTTAGCCGATTTTATTTTTCCATCTTTTTCTAAGGTGATTACTTTATTCCAAGATTTTTGATTTTTTTGAGCAAAAACAGATGTTGAAATAAGTACGATGAGTAACAGGATTTTTTTCATAATAACTTTTTATACTATAGAGCACATTTTTCCCCAAGCAGTTGGTAATAATGCGAAAAATAGCATTAAAAATAATTATTTTTTTGAAAAAGCCTTCTTTTTTGTAGGTTTATTTTTAAAATAAGTTTTTTGCAATTTTAATTACGATAGGTGTCAAATAAATATTCCAATGTTTCTTGAATATTATTGGCAGCCATTTCAGGATAAATAATATTTTGGTTTAGCCAGTTTTTAATGATTTCGTCGAAATTTTTTCCAACTTCATAAACAACAGGAACTCCCATTTTTTTCAAAGCGGCAGCATTACATTCCTGTTCGTAATGATCTTTTATAGGAATTGAAAGTACTTTTTTGCCCAGATGTAAAGCTTCAGCCGGTGTTTCAAATCCACCTCCGGTAATAATTCCTTCACATGAAATAAGGCTTTCATTAAATTTTTTTTGATTTACCGGAAAATAGGTGATGTTGCCTATGGTGTGTTTGAATTCAATTCCCTGTAAAAACCAATGGAAGTGAATATCAGAAACTTTGTTAAAAGCTTTTTCCAGACAATCTTTGTCAAAAGAAGGTAAATAGACGGAGATGTGTTTTAAATTAGTAGGTTGGGCCTGAACGATTTCATCTTTGATGATAGGAGGAAGTATAAAGGAATCATATTTTTCAAAATGCAAACCAATATTTTTGGGAGCCGAAGCGTAATGTTTTAAAATCATTTCGCCCATAATGCTCTTTTTTTCCGGTCTGGGAGTTTTCGGGGAAATAAAACTCGCCTGATGTCCCAGTTGCACCGAATGAACCTTTTGTATCTTACAGGCCAGAGACGTAATGGAATCAAAATCATTGATAATAACATCATATTTTTTTAACGGAAGTGCATCGGCATCTTTATATATTTGGCGTGGTCGAATGTTTTTGGCTATTTCCCAATAATTCAATCCGCCACATCTGCTGTAATGCAGGCTACAACCTTTGCTTTTGTATTGAATAGGTAATTTGAGGTCTAAACTGGCGTTACTGCCACTTAAGAAAAAATCGACTTCGCCAAATTTTTGAAGATAAGGATACAATTGGGTGGCTCTGCTAATGTGGCCGTTTCCTGTTGCCTGAATGGCATAGAATATTTTCATAGATGTAGCTTAAAATGCAAGAATTAACATTTTGTACTTTTTGCGAAAGCTAAAATTCAGCTTCCCATTTTTATAATACAAAACTAAAAAGCCGGTGTTATGGTAAAGTTGATTTAAGATTGCTAATTCGTTATTTTTTTAAGTTTTTTATAAGAGATAAAATTTTGTAGAATGCTTTTAAATTTGCTTATTTTTGGAAAATGAAACATATTTTGCTGGTATTTTTTTTGTTCCCAATGTTGGTTTTTTCTCAGGTAAATTTGGAGAAAGCCCAGCAATTATTTGAAGAAGGAAAATTAGAACAAGCTAAGCCCATGTTTGAAGTGCTTCTGAAGAAAAATCCATCCAATATAAAAATAATCGAATATTTAGGAGATATTGCAGGACGCAGTAAAGACTGGGATGAAGCGCTGTTGTATTATGGGAAATTAAAAAAAGCCAGACCTTCAGAAGCTAATTTTTATTTTAAATACGGTGGGGTTTTGGGAATGAAAGCTTTAGAAGTTAGTAAATTCAAAGCTTTAGGAATGATTGATGAAGTACAATCTAATTTTGAAAAAGCGATAGAATTAAATCCTAAACACATTGAAGCCAGATGGGCCTTGATTGAATTGAATTTACAATTGCCGGGAATTTTAGGCGGAAGTGAAAAAAAAGCCATTCAATATTCGAATGAGTTGTCTAAAATTTCAGCCGTTGACGGTTATTTGTCCAGAGGTCATATTGAAGAATATTTTAAAAGATATACCGCTGCCGAGCAACAATATAAAAAGGCTATTGCCGTGGGAAATTCAAAGAAAACCTATCAAAAACTAGCTAATTTGTATGCCAATAAAATGAAATCACCCGATAAGGCGCAAGCAGTTTTAGATGAATTTAAAAAGAAAAATGATAATTAATGCGCATAAGCGATAACTAATATGAAAACACATTTTATAGCTATTGGTGGAAGTGCCATGCACAATTTGGCCTTAGCCTTACATAATAAAGGGTATCAGGTAACGGGTAGTGACGATGCAATTTTTGAACCATCCAAATCGCGTTTAGAAAAAAAAGGAATTTTACCGGCTGAATTAGGTTGGTTTCCGGAGAAAATTTCAGCCGATATTGATGCGGTAATTTTAGGAATGCATGCCAAAGCCGATAATCCGGAATTGTTGAAAGCACAGGAATTAGGATTGAAAATTTATTCTTATCCGGAGTTTTTATACGAACAGTCTAAAAATAAAACCCGCGTAGTTATTGGTGGTTCGCACGGAAAAACCACTATTACTTCAATGGTTTTGCACGTGATGCATTATCACGGTATTGAAGTAGATTATATGGTGGGTGCACAGTTAGAAGGATTTGATACAATGGTGCACCTTACTGAAGAAAATGATTTTATGGTTTTGGAAGGGGATGAATATTTGTCTTCTCCAATTGACAGACGACCTAAATTTCATTTGTATCAACCTAATATCGCTTTGATTTCGGGAATTGCCTGGGATCATATTAATGTGTTTCCAACCTATGAAAATTATGTGGAACAGTTTGAAATTTTTATTGGCAAAATTACAAATGGAGGAATTTTAGTTTATAATGAAAATGATCCGGAAGTAAAACGCGTAGCTGAAGCAGCGACGAATCCAATTCGAAAAATAGCCTATCATACGCCAAATTATAAAGTTGAAAACGGTATAACTTTGCTGGAAACTCCCGAAGGCGATATGCCAATTGAAGTTTTTGGTGCGCATAATTTGAATAATTTGGCCGGAGCCAAATGGATTTGTCAAAATATGGGAGTTGATGAAGCTGATTTTTACGAGGCGATTGCCAGTTTTAAAGGTGCTTCTAAACGTTTGGAAAAAATTGCCGAAGGAAAAGGGAAAGTTGCTTATAAAGATTTTGCACATTCGCCAAGCAAAGTAGCTGCTACAACTAAGGCGGTAAAAGAACAGTATCCTGACCGTACTTTGATTGCCTGTTTAGAATTGCATACTTACAGTAGTTTGAACGCCGAATTTTTAAAAGAATACGAAGGTGCGCTAAATCATGCCGATGTGGCAGTTGTGTTTTATTCGCCGGATGCGGTTAAAATTAAGCAACTCGAAGAAGTCACTTATGAGCAAATTGCGAAGGCTTTTAATCGTGAAGATTTGATTATTTATACCAATCCAAAGGAATTTAAGGATTATTTGTTCAGCAGAAATTTAGATAATTCGGCTTTATTGTTGATGAGTTCCGGAAATTACGGTGGATTAAATTTTGATGAAGTAAAGGGATTAGTGCAGTAAATTAAGATTTTTTTAGGCATAAATAAATCTCATTCGTTTATTTTTGGTGTAAGAAAACTTGTTTTTGATTAAAGGATTTAGTCTTATATTCGTAAAGTAATTTGCTGTAAACTAAATCTTTTGTTATGGAAAACAATCATTTTCCCATTCGAAATTGGTCAGAAGACGACAAGCCCAGAGAAAAATTAATGCTTAAAGGTAAGGCTGCGTTAAGCGATGCCGAATTAATTGCTATTTTGATTGGTTCCGGAAGCCGGAATGAATCGGCAGTCGATTTAAGTAAAAGAATTTTAGGAAGTGTTCAGAATAATTTGAATGCTTTAGGTAAATTGTCGATGGTGCAACTGATGCAATTTAAAGGAATTGGAGAAGCTAAAGCTATTTCGATAATGGCTTCGATGGAGTTGGGAAGAAGGAGAAGGGCAGAGGAAGCGCAGGAGTTGGATAAAATTACGTCGAGTAAGTCGGTTTTTGAAATCATGCAGCCTATTATTGGCGAATTGCCACACGAAGAATTTTGGATTTTGTATCTGAATAATTCCAATAAAGTCATTTCGAAAGCGCAAATGAGCGTGGGAGGAATAACCGGAACCTTGGTCGATGTTCGGTTAGTTTTTAAAATGGCGCTAGAAAAATGTGCAACGGCTTTGATTTTGTGCCACAATCATCCTTCGGGAACTTTGATTCCCAGCGATGCCGATAGGCAACTTACAAAGAAACTAAAAACCGCCGGAGATAGTTTGGATATAAAAGTTTTGGATCATTTGATTGTGACCGAAAGAAACTATTTTAGCTTTGCTGATGAAGGGATTTTTTAAAGAAGAACAATGAAAATTGAGAATATAAAAGATGTTTTTTTTGATTTAGATCATACACTTTGGGATTTTGATAAAAATTCAAAGATTACTTTTGAGAAAATTTTTGCTCAGAATCATCCTGAAGTTGCCATTGATGATTTTATTAAGCATTACATTCCAATAAATCAGTCCTGTTGGAAATTGTATCAGTATGATAAAATCACTCATCAGCAGCTGCGATACGATCGGTTGAAATTGTCTTTTGATGCTTTGGGTTACATGATTTCCGATTCGGAAATTGATTTTATTTCGCAGGAATATATCGATTTGCTCGCGGAACATAACCATCTTTTTGACGGAACTTTGGAAATTTTAGATTATTTGGGTGGAAAATATAAATTGCATTTAATTACCAACGGATTTGCTCAGGTTCAGGATAAGAAATTGAAAAATGCTAATTTGAATGCTTATTTTTCTACGATAACCAATTCGGAAATGGCGGGGGTTAAAAAACCAAATCCGATTATTTTTGAGTATGCTTTAGATTTGGCTGCGGCCAAAAAAGAAAACAGCATCATGATAGGCGATTCTATAGAAGCCGATGTTTTAGGCGCTTTGGAATTTGGAATCGATGCGATTTATTTTAATGAAAATCATCAGGCTGTAGACAGCAATATTAAACAAATCAACCATTTGTTAGAACTTAAAAATTATTTATAAATTATGAAAAAACATTTTTTGTTACTGTTATTGCTGGTTTCTGGCTTTAGCTTTGCCCAATCTTTAAATGATTACAAAACGGTAATTGTTCCTTTAAAATTTGATTTCTTAAAATCGGAAAATCAATATAGAATGTCCACTTTGTCTAAATATAATTTGAATAAAGTAGGTTTTGATGTGTATTATTCTAATCAGGTTGTTCCGGATGGGATTAATCGTTGTGCGGTTTTGAATTATGATATTGTAAAAGAAGGTGCTTTTTTAGCAACTAAATTGTATGTGACTTTTAAAGATTGTTATGGCAAAATTGTGTATCAGTCTGAAATAGGAATGAGTCGTGAGAAGGATTTTCAGGTAGCTTACAATGATGCCCTGAATAAGGCTTTTACTTCTATTTATGAATTGGAATATCAATATAATGGAGGTCAAAATGCAGCCGTAGAACAAAAAGTGGAGAAAGTAAAAGAAGTTGTTCCGGCAGTGGTAGTGGCTTCTCAAGCAGTTGTTAATCCGGTGGTCGATCCAAACGAAATGCTTTTTGCGCAACCATTGGCAGGTGGAAATTATCAGTTAATTGACAGTAAACCAAGTGTGATTATGAAAATTTTCAAAACTTCGGATGCGAATTCTTTTTTAGCACAAAAAGGAAGTCAGCAAGGGGTTTTAGTAAAAAAAGACAATCAGTGGTTTTTTGAATTTTATCAAAATGACCAATTAGTTTCTGAAAAAATAAACGTTAAGTTTTAGTTCAGATTTCAGTCCCGATAGTTATCGGGACAGATTTCAGATTTCAGATTTCAGATTAAGAATGTTACTCATCTAGTCTGGAATCTGATTTTTTTTAAACTTTTAACTTCTAACTCCCTGCTTCCAACTTCTTCAATAACCATATTTATCTTTCCAACGGTTTTTGAGAAATTCTCTGGTAGAATTTTCTCTGGAATTATTTCCGGGGACATAGATAGCTGTATTTTTTATTTCTTCAGGCAAATATTCCTGTTCGGCAAAATTATTGGCGTAATCGTGTGAATATTTGTATTCTTCGCCATAACCCAATTCTTTCATTAATTTGGTTGGTGCGTTGCGCAAATGAATTGGAACCGACAAATCGCCGGTTTGTTTTACAATTTGTTGCGCCGTATTGATAGCCATATAAGAAGCATTACTTTTTGGAGAAGTCGCGAGATAAATGGCGCATTGACTGAGCAGAATTCGGCTTTCAGGATAACCAATGGTAGTTACTGCCTGAAAGGTATTATTGGCCATAATTAAAGCTGTTGGATTGGCATTTCCAATGTCTTCACTGGCCGAAATAAGCAATCTTCGGGCGATAAATTTTACATCTTCGCCGCCTTCAATCATTCGTGCCAGCCAATATACAGCTCCATTTGGATCGCTTCCACGGATGGATTTGATAAAAGCCGAAATAATGTCATAATGTTGTTCGCCTGTTTTGTCATACAACACCGTGTTTTGCTGTACTAATTCTAAAACGCGATTATTGGTAATGATAATTTCTTCTGCAGCAGATGCATTGATAACTAATTCGAAAATATTCAACAGTTTGCGTCCGTCGCCGCCCGAAAGTCGCAGTAAGGCTTCGGTTTCTTTGAGTTGGATGTTTTTATCTTTTAGGTAAACATCAGTTTTCATGGCACGTTCCAAAAGTGCAATTAAATCTGTTTTGGTAAATGCATTAAGAATGTAAACCTGACAACGCGATAATAAAGCCGGAATCACTTCGAAACTTGGATTTTCGGTTGTAGCGCCTACCAACGTTATCCAACCTTTTTCAACGGCAGCTAATAGCGAATCCTGTTGCGATTTGCTAAAGCGATGAATCTCATCGATAAATAAAATCGGATTTTTGGCAGTAAAAAGTCCGCCGCTTTGCTTGGCTTTATCAATAACTTCCCGAATGTCTTTAACTCCCGAATTGATGGCGCTTAAAACAAAAAAAGGACGTTGTGATTCCTGCGCAATAATCTGTGCTAAAGTGGTTTTTCCGGTTCCGGGAGGCCCCCAAAAAATTAAAGAAGGAATAATTCCTTTGGCAATTTGTTGCGTCAATGAGCCATTTGGGCCAACCAAATGCAACTGACTGATATATTCATCTAATTTTTGCGGGCGTATGCGTTCTGCTAAAGGTGCTTCCATGCCGTAAAATTACTATTTTTATTTGAAGGGACATCTCTGTTTTCTATTCTCTGTTTTCTGTTTTTCTTTCTTTTTAAATATGACAAAATAGCATTATATTGGAATTGGTTTTATAATTGCTTTGATTTTCTTAAAAGATAACATGGATAAAAATTTCAAATTTACGAATGCGGTTATAGGACTTCCCCTTTTTTTTGTGTTGTTCCTGTGGTTTGTGTATTGGATTCAAATTCGATTTGATTTTGATTTTATTGAAAATGGAATCTTTCCGCGTACGTTATCAGGTTTGCAAGGAGTTGTTTTTAGTCCGTTTGTTCATTCCGATTTGAATCATTTGTATAATAATTCTATTCCGCTTTTGGTTTTATTGGCTGCCTTGCAATTTTTTTATTCTAAATTATCCTTAAAAGTAATTGTTTATGGCGTTTTATTTTCGGGAATTATTACGTGGATAATTGGGAGAGATAGTTATCATATTGGCGCCAGCGGATTGATTTATGTGTTGTTTTCTTTTATTTTTTTCAAAGGGATTTTTACCAAATACTATCGTTTAGTAGCGTTGTCACTTACGGTAATTATGATGTACGGAGGTATGATTTGGTACGTTTTTCCAAAAATAGATGACAAGGTTTCCTGGGAAGGGCATTTAGCCGGATTAATTACCGGGTTGTTTTTGGCGCTTTATTATCAAACTCCGGAATTTAAGAAAGTGCCAAAATACGATTGGGAAATGCCTGATTATAATCCGGCGGATGATAAATTTATGCAGCGTTTTGATGAAAACGGGAATTTTGTAAATCCTTCTAAAATTGAAGAAGAAGATGAATTTAATGGTTTTTCGAACTACTACATTTCAAGCCAGGAGGTGAATTATGAGGTTGTTACTAATGAAAAAAACGAATCAAAACCGGAGTCTTAATTCGTTTTTTGTTTATTCTTAAATAAAAAGTCCCCTAGCTTCTTTGTCTTACTGCTTCGTATAAAAAGGCTCCACAGGCTACAGAAACATTTAGAGATCCAATTGTTCCAAACATAGGAAGTTTGGCTCTTTCATCTACAATTTTCAAAACAGACGGATTAATTCCTTTATCTTCTGAACCCATAATGATGGCTACAGCTTCTTTGAAATCGATATTGTAAAGTGTGTCTTCAGTCTTTTCAGTTGCTGCAACGGTTTTAATTCCGTGTGCTTGTAAAAGAAAGATTGCGTCTTTGATATGTTCTACTTTGCAAATTGGAATATTGAAAACAGCCCCGGCTGATGTTTTAACGGTATCTCCATTTACAGGTGCCGCACCTGATTTTTGGATGATAATTCCGTCAACTCCCGTGCATTCAGCAGTACGGATAATAGCACCAAAATTTCGTGCATCTGAAATTTGGTCTAAAATCAAAAACAATGGTTTTTTGCCGTTTTCAAGGATAGTTTCTGTCAAAGTTTCTAAATCGAAAAACGAAATAGGAGAGATGGACGCCACAGCCCCCTGATGGTTGTTTGGAGTAAGTTTGTTTAGTTTTTCAACAGGCACGTAAGAAAAATTGATATTGGCTTTTTTCATTGCTTTCATCAGTTCCTTCATTAAATCGCCAGTGGCTTCTTTTTGAATGTACACTTTGTCAATACTTGCTCCAGATTGAATTGCTTCAATTATAGCTCTAATCCCGAATATTTGCTGTTCTTTTTCCATGGCGCAAATATATAAAAAAAACCATCCTCTTGTGAAGGATGGTTTTTTTGTTAGATATCAATTTTAAGGCAATTCGTCTTCTAAGAAACCTGTTCTTTTATGACCTGCAAATTTGTATACAATTCCAGGATCCCAACTAAACTCAGCTTCGAAATAAATACTGTCAACTACATGACCACCAAAAGAATGTGCTGCTGCTTTCATTATTTTACCATTTGTAACTGTAACAGTTTCTCCTGTATATAGTTCATCAGAATCTGGTTGTCCTGAAAAAGTTAAGTTTTTGAAATCTGTGGCTTGAACTTTGGTTTTAATTTCCATCCAACTGTCATGATCATCAATCCAGAAATTTTCGTCATTGGAAGATGCATTGTATGTTGAGAAAAGGTTATAATCTCCTCCATAGGCTGGTGTTTCTCCATCTGGTTCAAGTGCTATAATGTGCCAATCACCGGCAAAATTTTTTGTTTTTGTTCCTCCAGCATCTGGATTTCCTCCTTCATCGCAGGAAACGAGAGAAGAGGAGATAGATAGTATTAGTAGAAGGGTTTTTATATTTAGGACTTTCATAATAATAGTGTTTTTTATTTTCTAATGAATATTCTTGTGGCTGTTCCATAAAATGATGAAGCATAAATTACCCAACTAAAGTTGTCTGCATCTTCAATTGTTCCTACATTGCTTTCTGCTGATATGCCTGTGTCAGAAGCATTTTCCTGATATGGAGCATATACTTTAGTGTCGTCAATGTTGTAAAAAATCATTTTTAAATTGTTTTCATCGTCCGTTGTGTAACCTGCTGCGTTATCACACATGTATTTACGATCCGAAAGACGAGTTACAATGTTAATGTTTGTATTGTTACGAGCAAAAGTTCCTTCTAGATTTATTGCGCTAGGCGCAGAGCTAAGAACAATTACGGTTCTGGTTTTAGTAGCAGGAAAGCCATCAATATTTACCGCGGAATAAGTTATTTTGTAGACATTAGGGATAGCAGTGTTAACTGTCCCGCTAATGTTTAAATCTATTTCCGTTTCGCCTTCCATGGCTGTTCCTCCTTCTTCGGTATATGTGTCTCCTTGAGTGAGTATAACAAGACTTTCTCCGTTAAGCGAGATTTGTGCATAGTTGGTGACTTTTGATACATTTGAAGTTGAGTCTGATTCACAGGAAATAAGAAATCCAAATGTGAATAGTATAGTTAAAATTATCTTTTTCATAATATATTTTAATTTGCCCACCATACGGGTGTGGTTATTTTTTCTAATGTTGGAGTATTTCTGTTTCTAGTTTTTACTATATCTGGATATACTATTCTTTTAGGAAAAAGTCCTCCTGTGGTTCCTTCAATAGAATAGGCTAATTCACCGGGTACATATTCTGGATCAGATTGTTCTACATCTGAAATTTTAGGATAACCTGTCCTGTTTTGGTCGAAGAAGGCTTCAAAGCCGTTAGCAGGGAAACCGGATAACCATTTTTGTGTCATAATGGACTTTAAATTTTCATCCATTGTACCTGATGGGTATTCATATTTCCCTCCTGAAGCTATAAATGTTGCTCCGTCTAAAGAAAATTTTTGGAAGGCTGCTAATACACCTGCATCGTATTTATCTTTTGCTCCAACCCCATTAAAATAACGTTCTAAAGCTTCAGCTTGGAGGAATAAACTTTCTGAGGTACTTATAAGATAAACCGGATCGGTTGGTTTTAAAGTTACAATGGCAATAGAAGAAGCGGCTATGTCTGTATTGTTAAAATCTCCTTGATATAATGCATTTCCTGCTCCATAAAAATAACTCCGTCTTGTGTCGTTGTTTTTGTTTAGGAAAGACAATGTAGTGGTACTTGCTCTTAAATTAGATCCAACGTTTAATTTTCGTCTGTCGGTTTCGTAAAGGGGATTACTTCTGTTTGGTGCATCTTCAAATTGAGTCATTGCAGCATCTGAAGAAAGGAAAGTTGCACCTGAATTAATCAGATTCTTAATTTCTGTTTCTGCTAATGTAGGGTTGACTTTTGTTTGTCTCATGTATAGCTTTAGCAGTAAGGTGTTTGCGAATTCTTTCCATCTGTCCATATTACCATTGAAGATAAAATCATCTGTTGATGGTAAAATTCCTTTAGAAGTGGAAAGATTTTTTGAAAGAGCGTCCTTTAGGCTTGTAATCATTAAATTATAAACTTCCTGCCCCGTATCAAAAGCAGGTTCTAAAATTTCAGAATTATTGGCTTGAGAATAAGGTATGCTTCCATAAAAGTCAGTCATTATTTGTGAAGCATGTACTTCTAATGAGACTGCTATTAGGTAATAGTTCCAGTTTTCCTGAGATTCGGCCATTTTTTTTACATTCCTAATATCTCCTAAAGCATCATACATAGCTGTCCATCCGGAATTGTAGTCATTTGTTCCAACTGAATAAGCATCTATTTTATTGTATTGAGAGGCAGTGTTACTTTGAGTGAAGTATTGAGACCAAAATCCACCAAAAAGAGAGTAGTAGGCTCCTTGAGCCCCTACAATTCCAGCTATTCCAGCTGGAAGTTCTACTGGGAGCGTAATGCTTCCGGGACTTAAATTATCAGGGTTTCTATTTATATCAAATTTGTCATCGGAACAGCCTGACAAAATTAATAGTGTTAAGGTTAAAATTAATATATTTTTCATGTGTTGCTTTTTTAGAATGATAATTTAATTACTCCTCCATAGGATCTTTGTGATGGAGTTGCTGCAAATTCACCAAACTCACTTAGTAAATCATTTCCGAATGTTGTTGTTTCGGGATCTACGTATGAGTTGTTGTTAGGAGTCCATAAGAATAGATTCCTGCCATATACTCCTATAGAGAATTTTGATAAGCCAATTTTGCTTATAAAGTCTTTTTTAATGTCATAATACAAGCTGAGATCTCTAAGTCTGATAAAAGTTTTATCTATTAAGAAATTGCCTTGTGTGGCCGGATTATAATTGTCACTGTAGTAGGTGTATAAGTCTTCTAATGCAACCGGGGTTGTGTTTTCTTCGTAAGTGTTGTCACCAGTCTGTATAACAGAGTTAGGAATTATGAATGTATTTCTGTCGTTATATGTAGTTTCTATTGCATTTCCTGTCCAGTACGTTTGGTTTTTAGTCTCGGAGTACATTTTACCTCCTTGTTTCCAGTCAAGTGCAAATGACAAACTGATGTTTTTGTATTTAAGTGTGTTTTGTAGTCCCATTATGAACTTTCTTTGTCCATTACCTAATAATTGGACATCATCACTAGGGATATAGAGACCAGTGTTTTCATCAGCTATATATTGTCCTGATTCATTCTTTTTAGGGACTAATCCATAATAAGATCCAATGGGTTGTCCTTTTGCTGCTGAGAAAGTTATTCCGGATGAAAAGGGACCGAAATCTATCCTACGGTCATCTAAGACTTTTGTTACTTTGTTTAGGTTTTTTGTAAAAGTGTAGTTAATATCCCAAGAGAAATCAGCTTCTTTAATAAGTTTTACTCCAAGAGCGACTTCGATACCTTTGTTTTCTACATCTCCTATGTTAAGTGCTTTTGTTGTATATCCTGTAGAAGGATCTAAAGGAACCTTGACAATCAAATCTTTTGTTTTTCTTTTGTAAACACTGGCGTCTAAGGTTATTCTTCTATTTAAAAGATTCGCTTCTGCTCCAAATTCTATTTCGCTGGTTTGTTCTGGTTTTAAATTTGGATTTCCTAAAATTCCAGAAGCTTCAAAAAAGCTAACTCCTCCGATAGGGGATAATATATCTCCAAAATTCGCATCTGCACTACCGCTTATGAAAGACAATTCTGTTTGATAAGGGTCTGTATCGTTTGCAACTTTAGAAAAAGATCCACGAAGTTTTAAGAATGTATTATCGGTATCTATAACGATTCCACTTGCCGAAACAGCAGGATAGAAATAAGAATTGTTATTTATTGGGAGTGTGGAAGATTTGTCTTTTCGACCGCTTAAAGTTAGGAAAAATTTGTCGATATAGTTTAACTCTGCCTGAGAATATATACCGAAATATCTTCTTAAGGTGTTAGCTTGTGTAACTTCTGGTCGGTTAGCAGAATTGCTTAATTCGTAGAAATTTGGGACACCTAATCCGGTTATGAGGGTTTCCAAAAGATTCGATTCTCTTTGGTTGTAGTTTAAACCTACCAATAGGTTTAATTTGAGTTTATCTGTGATTTCTCTGTCGTAATTTAAATTAAAAAAAGTATCAAATTCACTTCTTTCGATTCTAGTTTCAGTAACCCCACCAGCAATTTCTAATGTTTCAGCTAAATCCTGTGGGGAGCCTTCTTCAAAATTTACTATAGCCCCATGGCTTTTTATATTTTCTACTCTGTAGTTTCCACCAATTTGATAAACTGCATTTAGATGCTCAGTAATTTTATAGCTAAAGTTGGTGTTACCAAAAATATTATTTCCTAATATTTTAGTTGAATTTTCTTTTAATGGCCAATAAGGGTTGGATTGATAAGGTGTGTAGTAATAACTAGGAGTGTTAAAAGGATTGTTTTTGTAATCTTCTAAATCTACTATACTGATGTCTCTAGGTACTGATAATAATTCAGGAATAAATGTGTCGCCTTCACCGGCACTATCACTTTGTCCTGTATTAATTGCTTTTTGATCTTTATTAGAGTAAGTGAAACTTAGTCGAATAGCACCTTTTTTATTTTTAACTCCACCGTTAAATGTTAGTGTGTTTTTTAAGTAAGCATCAGCAGAAGTTGGTATAACACCGTCACTTTTTAACCGGGTAAACCCTAAGGAGAAATCTGATGATTCACCGCCTTGACTTATATTAATATTGTTTGAGTTTAAAATACCTGTTTTGTAAAAATCTTTCATGTTGTCTTTCAATGCAACATAAGGTTTTATTTGTTGAGAGTTGTTGTAGATAGTTCCCCATGGTCTGATTTCTCCGTTAAAAGCAGGGCCCCATGATCCATTTTCATTGCTTGACCCTGGTCCTGTAGGTAGTTGAGAATACCCAAGTCCACTCCATCCTTGTCCGTATGAATTTTGAAAGTGCGGAATTCTTGCAACTTCGCTAAGTTCTAAAGATGTAGAGAAATCAATATTGATTTTGGATTGATTCTCTTTGCCTTTTTTTGTTGTGATAATTATAGCACCTCGACCGGCTCTGGAACCATACAAAGCCGTTGCGGCAGCTCCTTTTAAGAATGTTATTGTTTCTATATTATTAGGGTCTATGTCGTTAATCCCTGATCCAGCATCATAAGATCTGTTGATGCTGGTTTCTCCACTTGCTGAATTGTTTATAGGTGTACCGTCAATTACATAAAGAGGTTGGTTGGTGCCGGTTATTGAGCCAATCCCTCTGATAATCACTTTAGTAGATGAGCCTGGTTGGACAGGTGCGCTAATGTCTACACCGGCAACTTTTCCTGATAAACTTTCAAAAGGGTTGTTGGTTACTACATTGGTAATCTGGTCTTTGTTGACTGTTGTGGAGGCGTAACCTAAGGCCTTTTTCTGTCTTTTAATACCAAGAGCAGTAACAACTACCCCTTCCAGTTCTACAGCATCTTCTAAAAGTGTTATTGAAATTGTCGTAGAGGAGGCTAGTTTCTCCTGAGTCTTCATGCCAATATAGCTAAAGATGAGTGTTTGCGATGCGGAAGCTTTGATATTGAATTTTCCGTCTAAATCGGTTTGGGTGCCTAGTTGAGTGCCTTTTACTAAAACACTGACACCGGGTAAGGGAAAGCCTGTCTTGTCTAATACAGTTCCGCTTACGTTTCTTTCCTGAGAGTAAGAAAGTTGGAATATCAAAGCGAGTAGCAATGATAGAAATGCATTGAGTTTTGGTTTCATTGATTGTAGGTTTTGGGTTCTTTATAGCAAAAATCTTAAATTCTTGTTAAATAACCTAATCTTAAAACGTATTTTTTTCACAAAAAAATTAAAAAATGTTATTATTGGTGGTTTTGGTTTTTTGTGTGCTTAAATTGTAGAAAATATTAAATTGAAAATTAATGAATTAACATTTGTAGAGTTGAAAATTATTTATACATTTGCAACCCCGTAAAAAGCGGGATTTATAATTTACATAATAATTTTTAGTATTAATTATGCCAACAATTCAACAATTAGTAAGAACAGGAAGAACTCAGATAACTAAGAAGAGTAAATCGGTTGCTTTAGATTCTTGCCCTCAACGAAGAGGAGTTTGTACGCGTGTTTACACTACTACACCAAAAAAACCAAACTCAGCGATGCGTAAAGTTGCTCGTGTGCGTTTGACTAATGGTAATGAGGTGAATGCTTACATTCCTGGAGAAGGTCACAATCTACAAGAGCACTCGATAGTATTAGTTAGGGGTGGAAGGGTAAAAGATTTACCAGGAGTTAGATACCACATCGTTCGTGGTGCGCTTGATACATCAGGTGTTGCCGGAAGAACGCAAAGAAGATCTAAGTATGGTGCTAAACGCCCAAAAGAAGCAAAAAAGTAATTTAAAACGTTAAGAGTTTGAGGTTAGGAGTTAGGTGTTGAGATGAAGATGAATGTCGGAATCTGTAACACTGGCATTTAACAGATAACCCGTAACTTTTTATTAAAAAAAAGACATGAGAAAAAGACAGGCTAAAAAAAGACCTCTTTTACCAGATCCAAGGTTTAATGACCAACTGGTAACGCGTTTCGTGAACAACTTAATGTGGGATGGTAAGAAATCTACTGCTTTTAAAGTTTTTTATGATGCTATTGATATCATTGAAACTAAAAAGCAAAATGACGAGAAAACTTCATTAGAAATTTGGAAAGATGCTTTAACTAACGTTATGCCTCACGTAGAAGTGCGTAGTCGTCGTGTTGGTGGTGCTACGTTCCAAATTCCAATGCAAATTCGACCAGACAGAAAAATTTCTATGGCAATGAAATGGTTAATCCTTTATGCTAGAAGAAGAAATGAAAAGTCTATGGCGCAAAGATTGGCTTCTGAATGTTTAGCAGCAGCTAAAGAAGAAGGAGCAGCTGTTAAGAAAAGAATGGATACTCACAAAATGGCAGAAGCTAATAAAGCTTTCTCTCATTTTAGATTTTAATTCATAGGAAATGGCTAGAGACTTAAAATATACAAGAAATATAGGAATTGCGGCTCACATTGATGCTGGTAAAACAACAACAACGGAGCGTATTCTTTTTTATACAGGTAAATCACATAAAATTGGTGAGGTGCACGATGGTGCTGCAACAATGGACTGGATGGCACAAGAGCAAGAGAGAGGTATTACAATTACTTCTGCTGCTACAACTTGTGAGTGGAATTTCCCAACTGAGCAAGGTAGATTGTTGCCAGATTCAAAACCATATCACTTTAATATTATTGATACTCCTGGGCACGTTGACTTTACTGTTGAGGTAAACCGTTCTTTACGTGTATTGGATGGGTTGGTTTTCTTGTTTTCTGCTGTTGATGGTGTTGAACCTCAATCGGAAACTAACTGGAGACTTGCTGATCAGTACAGAGTTCCTCGTATGGGATTCGTAAATAAAATGGACCGTCAGGGGTCTAACTTCTTAGGAGTTTGTCAACAGGTTAAAGATATGTTGAAATCGAATGCGGTTGCTATTACTTTGCCTATTGGTGATGAAGCTGATTTTAAAGGTATTGTTGACTTAGTTAAAAATCAGGCTATTGTATGGCATGATGAAACTCAAGGGGCTACTTTTGATATCGTTGATATTCCTGCTGATATGGTGGATGATGTGAAGCATTATCGTTCTATTCTTATCGAAGAAATTGCTACTTATGATGAAAATCTTTTGGATAAGTACATGGAAGATGAGAACTCAATCACGGAGGAGGAAATTAACAATGCTTTAAGAGCTGCTACAATTGATATGGCGATCATTCCAATGCTTGCTGGTTCTTCTTTCAAAAATAAAGGGGTTCAATTTATGTTAGATGCAGTTTGTAAATATTTGCCATCTCCAATGGATAAAGAAGGTATCAGTGGAATTCATCCTGATGATGCTGATTTATTAGAGGAAGATCAAACGCAAATTTTACGTCGTCCTGATGTAAAAGAGCCGTTCGCTGCTTTAGCATTTAAGATTGCTACTGATCCATTCGTAGGTCGTTTGGCTTTCTTCCGTGCTTATTCGGGAAGATTAGAGGCTGGTTCTTATGTTTTGAATACTCGTTCAGGTAATAAAGAGCGTATTTCTCGTATCTACCAAATGCATGCTAATAAACAAAATCCAATCGAATATATTGAGGCTGGAGATATTGGAGCTGCTGTAGGATTTAAAGATATTAAAACTGGAGATACATTGTGTGATGAAAAGCACCCAATTATTCTTGAATCTATGAAATTCCCTGCGCCGGTAATTGGTATTGCTATTGAGCCAAAAACTAAAGCGGATGTGGATAAAATGGGTATGGCTTTAGCTAAATTAGCTGAGGAGGATCCAACGTTTACAGTAAGAACTGACGAGGCTTCAGGTCAAACAATTATCTCGGGAATGGGAGAGTTGCACTTGGATATCTTGGTGGATCGTATGAAACGTGAATTTAAAGTTGAGGTAAATCAAGGTGAACCTCAGGTAGAATACAAAGAAGCGTTTACAAAAACTGCTCAACATAGAGAGGTTTATAAGAAACAATCTGGAGGTCGTGGTAAATTCGGTGATATCGTATTTAGAGTGGAGCCTGCTGATGAAGTTGATGGTAAACCATTTGTTGGATTACAATTTGTTAACGAAGTTAAAGGTGGTAACGTTCCTAAGGAATATATCCCTGCTGTTGAAAAAGGATTTAGAGAAGCTATGAAAACGGGTCCATTAGCTGGATACCAAGTAGATAGTTTGAAGGTAACTTTATTGGATGGTTCTTATCACCCAGTGGATTCTGATGCTCTTTCTTTTGAATTAGCTGCAAGAATGGGTTATAAAGAAGTTGCTAAAGCTGCTGGAGCTATTATTCTTGAGCCAATCATGAAAATGGAAGTTATTACTCCTGAAGAAAACATGGGGGATATCGTAGGTGATATCAACCGTCGTAGAGGTCAGGTTAATGATATGGGTGATAGAAATGGTGCTAAAACTATTAAAGCTGATGTGCCTTTATCAGAAATGTTTGGTTATGTAACTACATTAAGAACATTGTCTTCAGGAAGAGCAACTTCTACAATGGAGTTCTCTCACTATGCAGAAACACCTTCTAATATTTCAGAAGAAGTAATCAAAAAAGCAAAAGGAAACGCTTAATCTTTAAGAAAATGAGTCAAAAAATCAGAATAAAATTAAAATCTTACGATCATATGTTGGTAGATAAGTCTGCTGAAAAGATTGTAAAAACGGTTAAGACTACCGGAGCAGTGGTAACAGGGCCAATTCCTTTGCCAACTCACAAAAAATTATTTACAGTATTGCGTTCTCCGCACGTAAATAAAAAAGCCAGAGAGCAATTTGAAGTAATGTCATATAAGAGATTAATTGATATTTATTCATCTTCATCTAAAACTATCGATGCTTTAATGAAATTAGAATTGCCTAGTGGAGTTGAAGTAGAAATCAAAGTTTAAGTTTTTTTTCAAGAGTAAATTAGAGCACTTCGTTTAAGTGAAAAGTTTTTTTGGATTGTGTGTAAATAAGTTATACTTTTGCACCACTTTTAAAAACAGCTCACTTAAACGAATGTGTTCTGTTTTTATATTTAATAATTAATAATTAATATTTATGTCTGGGTTAATTGGTAGAAAAATCGGCATGACTAGTCTTTTTGATGAGAACGGGAAGAATATTCCTTGTACTGTTATTGAGGCAGGTCCATGTGTTGTTACCCAAGTCAGAACCAACGAGGTTGACGGGTATGAAGCGTTGCAACTTGGTTTCGATGACAAAAACGAGAAACATTCCACTAAAGCGGCTTTAGGTCACTTTAAAAAAGCAGGAACTGTTGCTAAGAAAAAAGTCGTTGAATTCAAAGAATTTGCAACTGAACAAAAATTAGGGGATCTTATTGATGTTTCTATTTTTGAAGAAGGAGAATTTGTGGATGTGCAAGGTGTCTCTAAAGGTAAAGGTTTTCAAGGTGTTGTTAAACGTCACGGATTTGGTGGTGTTGGACAAGCGACACATGGTCAACATAACCGTTTGAGAGCACCAGGTTCTGTAGGGGCTTCTTCTTATCCATCTAGAGTATTCAAAGGAATGCGTATGGCTGGAAGAACAGGAGGAGAAAATGTAAAAGTTCAAAACCTTAGAGTTTTAAAAGTAGTGGCTGATAAAAACCTACTTGTTGTTAAAGGATGTGTTCCTGGGCATAAAGACTCTTATGTAATCATTCAGAAGTAATGGAAGTAAAAGTATTAGATATCAACGGAAAAGATACTGGAAGAAAAGTGCAACTTTCTGATTCAGTATTCGCAATTGAGCCTAACAATCACGCGGTATATCTTGATGTAAAGCAATATCTTGCTAATCAAAGACAAGGAACTCATAAAGCTAAAGAAAGAGCTGAAGTTGCCGGAAGTACACGTAAGATTAAAAAACAAAAAGGTACTGGTACTGCTCGTGCGGGATCTGCTAAATCACCTGTTTTTAAAGGTGGAGGTACTATTTTTGGGCCTAGACCAAGAAGTTATTCGTTTAAATTGAATAAGAGCTTGAAACGTTTGGCTAGAAAGTCTGCGTTTTCTATCAAGGCAAAAGAATCGAACATTATTGTTCTTGAAGACTTTAATTTTGAAACTCCAAGCACTAAAAATTTCATTAACGTTTTGAAAGCTTTAGAGTTAGAAAATAAAAAATCATTATTTGTGTTGGGTGATACCAATAAAAATGTATATTTGTCGTCACGCAATTTAAAAGCTTCTAATGTTGTAAATAATTCAGAATTAAGCACTTATGCTATTTTGAATGCAAATAATTTAGTGCTTTTAGAGAGTTCTTTGGAAGTAATTGAAGAAAATTTAAGTAAATAATAGGATATGAGTATCATAATTAAACCTATAGTAACGGAAAAAATAACCAAAGAAAGTGAAGTTTTAAACCGTTTTGGATTTGTAGTTGACAAAAAAGCTAACAAAGTTGAAATTAAGAAAGCTGTTGAGGCTGCTTACGGAGTAAACGTTGTGAGTGTTAACACAATTAATGTAAGACCGGATAGAACTACAAAATACACTAAAAGTGGTTTAATCAGTGGAAAGACAAATGCTTATAAAAAAGCAATTGTTCAAGTACAAGAAGGAGAAACAATTGATTTTTACAACAATATCTAAGATATAACAATGTCAGTAAGAAAATTAAAACCTATTACCGCAGGTCAGCGATTTAGAGTTGTGAATGGTTATGACGCCATTACAACTGATAAGCCGGAACGCTCTTTGATAGCGCCGATAAAAAACTCTGGAGGTAGAAATAGTCAAGGAAAGATGACCATGCGTTACACGGGTGGTGGTCACAAGCAGAGATATCGTATTATTGATTTCAAAAGAACTAAAGATGGAATTCCAGCTACAGTGAAATCAATCGAGTACGATCCAAACAGAACTGCTTTTATTGCTTTATTAGCTTATGCTGATGGAGAAAAAACATACGTAATTGCTCAAAATGGATTGAAAGTAGGTCAGAAATTAGTTTCTGGTGCTGAAGCTCAACCTGAAATTGGCAACACTTTGCCATTGAGCAGAATTCCTTTAGGAACTGTAATCTCTTGTATTGAGTTACGTCCAGGTCAGGGAGCTGTTATTGCTCGTTCAGCTGGTACATTTGCTCAATTAATGGCAAGAGACGGAAAATATGCTACAATTAAAATGCCTTCTGGAGAAACAAGATTAATCTTGTTGACTTGTTCAGCTACAATTGGAGCAGTATCTAACTCTGATCATCAGTTAGTAGTATCTGGTAAAGCAGGTAGAACAAGATGGTTAGGTAGAAGACCAAGAACAAGACCAGTAGCGATGAACCCTGTTGATCACCCAATGGGAGGTGGTGAAGGTCGTTCTTCTGGAGGACATCCACGTTCAAGAAATGGAGTACCAGCTAAAGGTTATAGAACTCGTTCTCCGAAAAATCCGAGTAATAAGTATATCGTAGAACGTAGAAAGAAATAATTAAGATATGGCACGTTCATTAAAAAAAGGACCTTTCGTTCATTATAAATTAGAGAAGAAAGTTGAAGAAAACATCGCAGGTGGAAACAAAGGAGTGGTAAAGACTTGGTCTAGAGCTTCTATGATTACTCCTGACTTTGTTGGGCAAACTATCGCAGTTCATAACGGTCGTCAATTTGTACCTGTTTACGTAACTGAAAACATGGTAGGACATAAATTAGGAGAATTTTCACCAACTAGATCTTTTAGAGGTCATGCTGGAGCAAAAAATAAAGGTAAAAAATAAAAGAAGCAATGGGAGTTCGTAAAAGAGAAACAGCAGATGCGAGAAAAGAGGCTAATAAGTCTATTGCTTTCGCAAAATTGAATAACTGCCCTACTTCACCTAGAAAAATGCGCTTAGTAGCGGACTTGGTAAGAGGTCAGAAGGTAGAAAAAGCACTTAACATTTTGAAATTCAGCTCTAAAGAAGCGTCAAGAAAATTAGAAAAACTATTATTATCTGCAATCAACAACTGGGAGCAAAAAAATAGTGAAGCTAGTTTAGAAGAAGCTGGATTATTTGTTAAAGAGATCAGAGTAGATGGTGGAATGATGTTGAAAAGACTTCGTCCGGCTCCACAAGGTCGTGCACACAGAATCAGAAAACGTTCTAATCACGTAACAATCGTGTTAGGAGCTATTAATAACACACAAGCAAATTAATAACAAGATGGGACAAAAGACAAATCCAATTGGAAATAGACTTGGTATCATCAGAGGATGGGACTCAAACTGGTATGGTGGAAATGATTACGGTGATAAATTAGCCGAAGATCACAAAATCAGAAAGTATGTTCATGCTCGTTTATCAAAAGCTAGTGTATCTAAAGTAATTATCGAGAGAACTTTAAAACTTGTAACCGTTACTATCACTACGGCTCGTCCAGGTATCATCATTGGTAAAGGAGGTCAAGAGGTAGACAAGTTGAAAGAGGAGCTTAAGAAAATTACTGACAAAGAGGTTCAAATCAACATCTTTGAAATTAAAAGACCTGAGTTAGATGCTTATTTAGTTGCAACAAGCATCGCTCGTCAAATCGAAAGCCGTATTTCTTACAGACGTGCAATCAAAATGGCTATTGCTGCTTCTATGCGTATGAACGCTGAAGGTATCAAAGTTTTGATTTCTGGTCGTTTGAATGGTGCTGAGATGGCACGTTCTGAAGGTTTCAAAGAAGGAAGAATTCCTTTGTCAACTTTCAGAGCTGATATTGATTATGCACTTGCTGAAGCACATACTACTTATGGTAGAATGGGTATCAAAGTGTGGATCATGAAAGGTGAGGTTTACGGAAAGAGAGAATTATCTCCTCTAGCTGGAATGGATAAAAAACAATCTGGTGGTAAAGGTGGTGATGCTCCTCGTGGAAAATCTAACTTTTCAAAAGGTGGTAAATCAGACGCTCGTAAAAGAAAGTAATTTTTAAATTAAAGAAAAATGTTACAGCCTAAAAGAACAAAATACCGTAAGGTACAAAAAGGTAGAATGAAAGGGAATGCTCAAAGAGGGCATGAACTTTCAAACGGAATGTTTGGTATTAAATCTGTTCACGAAGATGGTGCGTTTCTTACTTCACGTCAAATCGAGGCGGCTCGTATCGCAGCTACTCGTTACATGAAGAGAGAGGGACAATTATGGATTAAAATATTTCCAGATAAACCAATCACAAAGAAACCTCTAGAGGTACGTATGGGTAAAGGAAAAGGAGCCGTAGAATACTGGGCTGCTGTTGTTAAACCTGGAAGAATTATGTTTGAAGTTGGTGGAGTTCCATTATCAGTAGCAAAAGAGGCTTTACGTCTTGCAGCTCAAAAACTACCAGTTAAAACTAAATTTGTTGTTGCTAGAGATTTCGAAGCATAATTTTATATTATTATGAAACAATCAGAAATAAAAGGTCTTTCTGCAGCACAGTTGCAAGAGAATCTTAGCCAAGCTAAGAAAGCTTATGCTAACCTAAAATTAGCTCACGCTATATCTCCAATTGAGAATCCATTACAAATTAGAGTATTGAGAAGATCAATTGCTAGATTAGCTACAGAGCTTACTAAAAGAGAGTTGCAATAATTTGTAATCTGCGAAAGATGGAAAAAAGAAATTTAAGAAAAGAAAGAATTGGGGTTGTTACTTCAAACAAAATGGATAAATCTATTGTTGTTTCTCAAGTAACGAGAGTAAAACACCCATTATACGGAAAGTTCGTATTGAAAACAAAGAAATTTGTTGCACATGACGAAACAAACGACTGTAACATTGGAGATACTGTAAGAATTAGCGAAACGCGTCCTTTAAGTAAATCAAAATGTTGGAGATTAGTTGAAATCCTAGAAAGAGCTAAATAATTATGGTACAACAAGAATCAAGACTAAAAGTAGCAGATAACACTGGAGCTAAAGAAGTTTTAACTATCCGTGTTTTAGGAGGTACTAAAAGAAGATATGCCTCTGTTGGTGATAAGATTGTAGTATCTATTAAAGATTCAACTCCAAACGGAAACGTAAAAAAAGGAGCTGTTTCAACTGCAGTTGTTGTACGTACCAAAAAAGAAGTGAGAAGAGCTGATGGTTCTTACATCCGTTTCGATGATAATGCTTGTGTTCTTTTGAATGCAGCAGGAGAAATGAGAGGAACTCGTGTTTTTGGTCCGGTAGCAAGAGAACTTCGTGAAAAACAATTCATGAAAATTGTATCATTAGCACCAGAAGTGCTTTAATTCGTTATAAGATGATAAAGCTAAAAATAAAATCAGGTGACATCGTTAGAGTAATCGCTGGAGACCATAAAGGTGCTGAAGGTAAAGTTCTAAGTGTTAACCGTGAGAATAACAAAGCGATTGTAGAAGGTGTAAACTTGGTTTCTAAACACACGAAACCAAGTGCTAAAAATCCTCAAGGAGGAATCGTTAAGAAAGAAGCTCCTATCCAAATTTCTAACATCTCTTTAATTGATCCTAAAACTAAGGAAACAACAAGAGTAGGTGTAAGAGTTGAAGGAGATAAGAAAGTAAGATTTTCAAAAAAATCTAATCAAGTACTATAGTAATGGCGTATATACCTAGATTAAAAGAGGAGTATAAGAACAGAGTAATCTCTGCTCTTACAGAAGAATTCGGTTATAAAAACGTAATGCAAGTTCCTAAATTGGAAAAAATCGTTTTGAGCCGTGGAGTTGGTGCAGCTGTATCTGACAAAAAATTAATCGACTATGCAGTTGATGAATTAACTAAGATCACTGGACAAAAAGCAGTTTCTACAATCTCTAAGAAAGACGTTGCTTCTTTCAAATTGAGAAAAGGAATGCCTATTGGAGCAAAAGTTACTTTGCGTGGAGAAAGAATGTATGAGTTCTTAGATAGATTGATTACTTCAGCTTTACCACGTGTAAGAGATTTTAACGGTATCAAAGCTACTGGTTTTGATGGAAGAGGAAACTACAATCTTGGAGTTTTAGAGCAAATCATTTTCCCAGAAATTGATATTGACAAAGTGAACAAGATTTCAGGAATGGATATCACTTTTGTTACTACTGCTCAAACAGATAAAGAAGCAAAGTCATTATTGGCTGAATTAGGTTTACCTTTTAAAAAGAATTAAGACATGGCTAAAGAATCAATGAAAGCCCGCGAGGTTAAGAGACAAAAAACGGTAGAAAAGTATGCTGAGAAAAGAAAAGCTTTGATAGAAGCTGGCGATTTCGTAGGTTTGCAAAAATTACCAAAAAATGCTTCACCAGTTCGTTTACACAATCGTTGTAAATTAACAGGAAGACCAAGAGGGTACATGCGTCAATTCGGTATTTCACGTGTAACTTTCCGTGAAATGGCTAATAATGGATTGATACCAGGAGTTAAAAAAGCAAGCTGGTAACAAATTGAATTTTAATTGGTTAAAGGTTCGATGAGAGAGACTCGGAGAAAACCATAACCGCAAATTAATAAATATGAATACAGATCCTATTGCAGATTATTTAACGCGAGTTAGAAACGCTGTGGCTGCAAACCACAAAGTTGTTGAAATTCCGGCATCTAATCTAAAAAAAGAGATAACTAAGATCTTATTTGATCAAGGTTATATCTTAAGTTACAAATTTGAAGAGAACACTGTTCAAGGTTCTATCAAAATTGCTTTGAAGTACGATAAAGATACTAAAGAGCCAGTTATTAAAGATATCCAAAGAATTAGTAAGCCAGGTTTGCGTAAATATTCAAGTTCTGCAAACATTCCTAGAATCCTTAACGGATTAGGTATTGCTATTGTTTCTACATCAAAAGGTTTGATGACTGGAAAGAAAGCTAAGCAATTAAATGTAGGTGGTGAAGTAATTTGCTACGTATACTAATTTAAAAAGACTTATTAAGATGTCAAGAATAGGAAAAAGTCCAATTGTAATCCCTGCTGGAGTAACTGTAGAAGTTAAAGACGGTATCATTACAGTAAAAGGAAAAAATGGTCAACTAACACAGGAGTTTTCGGATGTAACTGTAAAAGTTGAAGGTGATCAAGTTTTAGTAGAAAGATCATCTGATCACAAAGATCAAAGAGCAAAACATGGTTTGTACAGATCTTTAATCAATAATATGATTGTTGGTGTAACTGATGGATTCACTAAATCTTTAGAATTGGTAGGGGTAGGTTACAGAGCTTCTAACCAAGGACAAAAATTAGATTTAGCTCTTGGATTTTCTCACAATATTGTTTTAGAGGTTGCTCCGGAAGTAACTGTTGAAACTATATCTGAAAAAGGTAAGAACCCAATTGTAAAATTAACATCTTATGACAAACAACTTTTAGGAGCTGTTGCTGCGAAAATCAGAGGTTTCCGTAGACCAGAACCATACAAAGGAAAAGGTGTTAAATTTGTAGGTGAAGTATTAAGAAGAAAAGCAGGTAAATCAGCTTAAAAAATAAGATTATGTCATTAACAAAATCGGAAAGAAGACAGCGTATTAAATACAGAATCAGAAAAACAGTTAGCGGTACTGCTGCTGCTCCAAGATTATCTGTATTTAGAAGTAACAAAGAAATTTATGCTCAAATTATTGATGATGTAAACGGAGTTACTTTATTATCTGCCTCTTCAAGAGAAAAAGAAATAGGTAAAGGTACAAACGTTGAAGTTGCAGCTGCAGTTGGAAAGCTTGTTGCAGAGAAAGCGTTAAAAGCTGGGGTAGAAACAGTAAAATTCGATAGAGGAGGTTACTTATACCACGGTCGTATAAAATCATTAGCAGATGGCGCAAGAGCCGCTGGACTTAAATTCTAATATATTATGTCTAAATACAAAAATGTAGAATTAGTAAAACCAAGTGGTCTTGAATTAAAAGATCGTCTGGTAAGTGTTAATCGTGTTACTAAGGTTACAAAAGGAGGTAGAGCTTTTGGTTTTTCTGCTATTGTAGTTGTAGGTGATGAAAACGGAGTTGTTGGACACGGATTAGGAAAATCTAAAGATGTTTCTGAAGCAATCGCTAAAGCGGTAGAAGATGCTAAGAAAAATTTAGTTAGAATTCCTTTGAATGGTCAATCGGTTCCTCACGAACAAAAAGGTAAATTTGGTGGTGCACGTGTATTCTTAATTCCTGCGTCTCATGGTACAGGAGTTATTGCTGGTGGAGCTGTTCGTTCAGTTCTTGAGTCAGTAGGTATTCACGATGTATTGTCTAAATCTCAGGGATCATCAAATCCTCATAACGTAGTAAAAGCAACTTTTGATGCTTTATTACAAATGAGAAGTGCGCACACAGTTGCAAAACAAAGAGGTGTTTCTTTAGAGAAAGTTTTTAAAGGTTAATTCAAGGAAATTATGGCTAAATTATTAGTAAAACAAGTTAGAAGTAAAATCAACTGTCCACTTGATCAAAAAAGAGGATTAGAGGCTTTAGGTCTACGTAAAATGGGTCAGGTTGTAGAGCATGACTCAAACCCTGCAATCCTTGGGATGATAAACAAAGTTAAACACTTAGTTTCTGTTGAAGAAGCTAAATAACAAATACTGTTATGAATTTAAGTAACTTACAACCAGCTGAAGGGTCAACGCACAATCAAAATAAAAGAGTAGGTAGAGGAGAAGGTTCTGGTAAAGGTGGTACCGCTGCACGTGGACACAAAGGAGCTAAATCACGTTCTGGATATTCTAAAAAGATTGGTTTTGAAGGAGGTCAAATGCCACTTCAAAGACGTGTTCCTAAGTTTGGTTTTAAAAACATCAATCGTAAAGAATACGAAGGTGTAAATCTTGATACGCTGCAATTATTAGTAGATAACGGAATCGTTACCGATACTGTTGATATGGCAGTTTATGTTGAAAACCGTTTGGCTACTAAAAATGAGATTGTAAAGATTTTAGGAAGAGGAGAATTGAAAGCTAAATTAAAAGTATCTGCTCACAAATTTACTGCTACTGCAAAAGCTGCTATTGAGGCTGCTGGTGGAGAAGCTGTAACACTATAATTTTTCAATTAGTATGAAGAAATTTTTTGAATCATTAAGTAATGTTTGGAAAATCGAGGAACTAAAAAATAGAATCCTTATTACTTTAGGACTACTTTTAGTATATCGTTTTGGAGCTCACGTTACTCTTCCGGGAATTGACGCTACACAATTAAACAGTTTAGCGGGCCAAACTGAAAAAGGTATTGGTTCTATTTTAGATATGTTTACTGGAGGAGCTTTCTCTAAAGCGTCAGTTTTTGCTTTAGGAATTATGCCTTATATTTCTGCATCTATCGTTGTACAGCTTATGGGAATTGCTATTCCTTATTTGCAAAAATTACAAAGTGATGGAGAAAGTGGTAGAAAAAAGATTAATCAAATTACACGTTGGTTAACTATTGTTATTACTTTAGTACAAGGACCTACGTATATTTATAATCTTTACAGAACGCTGCCAAGTAGTGCATTTTTATTAGGTTTTAATTCTTTTGAATTCTTATTTTCTTCAGTAATTATCTTAGTTACAGGTACTATTTTTGCCATGTGGTTGGGAGAAAAGATAACTGACAAAGGAATCGGAAATGGTATTTCACTTTTAATTATGGTGGGTATTCTTGCCAGATTTCCTCAGGCTTTTATTCAAGAATTTACAACTAGAGTTACTAACAATAACGGAGGGCCAATGTTGTTAGTAGTTGAAATTATTATTTGGCTTTTAGTTATCATTGCTTGTGTATTGTTAACTATGGCTATTCGCAAAATTCCAGTTCAGTATGCTCGTCGTACTGCTTCTGGAGATTTTGAACAAGATATGTTAGGTGGAAACAGACAATGGATTCCTTTGAAACTTAATGCTTCAGGGGTTATGCCTATCATTTTTGCGCAAGCAATTATGTTTATACCTGCTGCTTTAGCAGGATTGTCAAAATCTGATACTTCACAATCTATTGTAGGTGCTTTTAGTAATATGTTTGGTTTCTGGTATAATTTTGTATTTGCACTTTTAATTATTGTGTTTACATACTTTTATACTGCGATTACAGTTCCTACTAATAAAATGTCAGATGATCTTAAGAGAAGCGGCGGTTTTATTCCTGGAGTAAGACCAGGTGCTGAAACTTCTGATTTTCTTGACAAAGTGATGTCTTTGATAACTTTTCCAGGTTCTTTATTTCTTGCTCTAATAGCTGTGTTCCCAGCCATAGTTGTAAGTCTTATGGATGTTCAACAATCTTGGGCAATGTTTTTTGGAGGTACCTCGTTAATTATTATGGTAGGTGTTGCAATTGACACAATTCAACAAATCAACTCATACTTGTTGAATAAACATTATGATGGTTTAATGAAAAGCGGAAAAAATAGAAAAGCAGTAGCTTAATTTTATGGCAAAACAATCAGCAATAGAACAAGACGGATCAATCATTGAAGCATTATCAAATGCTATGTTCCGTGTAGAATTAGAGAATGGACATGTTGTAATTGCTCATATTTCAGGAAAGATGCGTATGCATTATATCAAATTATTACCTGGTGATAAAGTGAAATTGGAAATGAGTCCTTACGATTTGTCAAAAGCAAGAATTACTTATAGATATTAAAGATATTCACAATGAAAGTAAGAGCATCAGTAAAAAAGAGAAGTGCCGAGTGCATTATCGTACGTAGAAAAGGAAGATTATACGTAATAAACAAAAAGAATCCTAGATTTAAACAAAGACAAGGATAATTATGGCAAGAATAGCAGGGGTAGATATCCCAAAAAACAAGAGAGGTGTTATTGCACTTACCTACATCTTCGGATTAGGAAAAAGTAGAGCTATTGAGATTTTAGAAAGAGCTCAAGTAAGCCAAGATAAAAAAGTTCAAGATTGGAATGATGACGAGATTGGAGCAATCCGTGAGGCAGTTGGAGCTTTCAAAATTGAAGGAGAATTGCGTTCAGAGATTTCTTTAAACATCAAACGTTTAATGGATATCGGTTGTTACAGAGGAATCCGTCACAGATCTGGTCTTCCTTTAAGAGGACAAAGAACTAAAAACAACTCTAGAACTAGAAAAGGTAAAAGAAAAACTGTTGCTAACAAGAAAAAAGCAACTAAATAATAAGTAATATGGCTAAAGCAACTACAAAAAAACGTAAAGTTATCGTTGAATCAACGGGAGAAGCTCATATTTCTGCTACCTTCAATAACATCATCATTTCTTTGACTAACAAAAAAGGTGAAGTTATTTCTTGGTCTTCAGCTGGTAAAATGGGTTTTAGAGGTTCTAAAAAGAACACTCCATATGCAGCTCAAATGGCCGCAGAAGATTGTAGTAAAGTAGCTCTTGAGGCTGGATTGAAAAAAGTTAAGGTTTATGTAAAAGGACCAGGTAACGGACGTGAGTCTGCTATTCGTTCTATTCATAACGGTGGAATCGAAGTAACTGAAATTATCGACGTTACTCCAATGCCACACAACGGATGTCGTCCTCCAAAGAGACGTAGAGTTTAATATTAAATTTAAGTATAACTAGGTAGAAATACGATTATCGAAGGATAAGACCTGAATTCATAATCTCTACCTTAATTAATTCATTAGAAATGGCAAGATATACTGGTCCTAAAACTAGAATTGCTCGTAAATTTGGCGAAGCAATTTTCGGAGACGATAGAGCTTTCGAAAAAAGAAATTACCCTCCTGGTCAACATGGAATGGCTAAAAAAAGAGGTAAAAAATCTGAATACGCTATCCAATTAATGGAAAAGCAAAAAGCTAAATATTCTTACGGAATTTTAGAAAAACAATTCAGAGGTTTATTTAAAAAAGCATCAGCTACTAAAGGAGTTACTGGTGAGGTTTTATTACAATTATGTGAAGCAAGATTAGATAATGTTGTTTTTAGAATGGGTGTTGCTCCATCTAGAAGAGGTGCTAGACAATTAGTTTCTCACAGACACATTACTGTAAACGGAGAAGTTGTAAATATTCCTTCTTACCACCTTAAGCCTGGTGATAAAGTTGCTGTTCGTGAAAAATCTAAATCTTTAGAAGCAATCGAACGTTCTTTATCTAATTCAAGTCAAGTTTATGAATGGATTACTTGGAACAATGATACTAAAGAAGGTACTTTCGTAGCTGTACCTGCTAGAATCCAAATTCCAGAAAACATTAAAGAACAATTAATCGTAGAGTTGTACAACAAATAATAATTGACTTAGTCGAAATTTATGGCAATATTTAATTTTCAAAAGCCCGATAAAGTTATCATGATCGATTCAACCGATTTTGAAGGTAAATTCGAATTTAGACCTTTAGAACCTGGTTATGGATTGACTGTTGGTAATGCACTTAGAAGAGTTTTGCTTTCAGCATTGGAAGGTTATGCAATTACATCTGTTCGCATAGAAGGTGTAGATCATGAGTTTTCTACTATTTCAGGAGTTGTCGAGGATGTTACCGAAATTATCCTTAATTTAAAACAAGTACGTTTCAAACGTCAAATTGAAGATATTGATAATGAATCAGTTTCTATTTCAGTAACTGGTAAAGATCAATTAACAGCTGGTGATTTTCAGAAATTTATTTCTGGTTTCCAGGTTTTAAATCCAGAATTGGTTATCTGTAACTTAGATTCAAGAATCAAATTAAACCTTGATTTAACAATCGAAAAAGGTAGAGGATATGTTCCTGCTGAGGAGAACAAAAAACAAAATGCTGCAATTGGAACCATTTTTACAGATTCTATTTTTACTCCGGTAAAGAATGTAAAATATGCTATTGAAAACTTCCGTGTGGAGCAAAAAACAGATTATGAAAAGTTAGTTTTCGAAATTAAAACTGATGGTTCTATTAATCCTAAAGATGCCCTTACTGAAGCTGCTAAAGTTCTTATTCACCATTTCATGTTGTTCTCTGACGAAAGAATTACACTTGAGGCTGATGAAATTGCACAAACAGAATCATATGATGAAGAATCATTACACATGAGACAATTGCTTAAAACTAAGCTTGTTGATATGGATTTATCTGTGAGAGCCTTAAATTGTTTGAAAGCGGCTGAAGTTGATACACTTGGTGATTTAGTATCGTTCAATAAAAATGACTTAATGAAGTTCCGTAACTTCGGAAAAAAATCTTTAACAGAACTTGATGAGCTTGTTGCTGTGAAGAATTTGACTTTCGGAATGGATTTAACGAAATACAAATTAGATAAAGAATAAAACTGCTTCATAATTTGCTCTCCAAAGCGGATTGAGCAAGATGAGGATAAAAAAAACACGTCATGAGACACGGAAAAAAAATCAATCACTTAAGCAGACAGACTGCACATAGAAAATCTATGTTGGCTAATATGGCTTGTTCTCTTATCGAGCACAAACGTATTAACACTACTGTTGCTAAAGCAAAAGCACTTAAACAATTTGTTGAGCCGCTTATAACAAAATCTAAAAATGATACGACTCACAACCGTCGTATTGTTTTTGCTAACTTACGTAGCAAATATGCTGTTACTGATTTATTCAGAGACGTAGCTGCTAAAGTTGGTGACCGTCCGGGAGGATACACTCGTATCATCAAAGTTGGAAATCGTTTAGGAGATAATGCTGATATGGCAATGATCGAATTAGTAGATTTTAACGAAATTTACAACGGAGGTAAAAAAGAAGTTAAAAAAGCAAAAAGCCGTCGTGGTGGTAAAGCTAAAAAAGCGGAAGAAGCTGCTGCTACTGAAGCTCCGGCTGCTGAAACTGATACAACTGCTGAAGCTGCTGAATAATTATGAAGATAATCATTCAATAAAATCAAGGATAAACTATTTTTTTAGTTTATCCTTTTTTTTTGATTTTTTGTTACATAAATCAGGCAGATGTAAGAGCTGGTTTGATGTTTAATTAGCTGTTTTAAAATAATTTTTAAAATTGTTGCTTACACTGCTTTAATGAATTAAATTTGCACCATATTTAACAACAGATGAAATACACAACAAGAAAAAGCGCCATCTTATTACTAAGCGATGGAACTATATTCCACGGAAAATCTATCGGAATTAGCGGAACCACTTTTGGTGAAGTTTGTTTTAATACTGGAATGACCGGTTATCAGGAAATTTTTACTGACCCATCCTATTTTGGACAAATCATGGTCGCAACTAATACACATATTGGGAATTATGGTGTTAGTGATGAGGAAGTGGAGTCAAACGGAATTAAAATTGCCGGATTAGTTTGTAAAAATTTCAGTTTTAACTATTCTCGTGAAGGAGCTTCAGGAAGTTTGGAGGATTATTTTGCAAAACACAATTTAATTTGCATTTCCGATGTTGATACTCGTGCTTTAGTGAGTTATATTAGAGAAAACGGAGCTATGAATGCTGTAATTTGTACAGATGGAACTCCGGTTGAAGAGTTAAAAGCAGCTTTAGCAAGTGTTCCGGATATGAAAGGTTTGGAATTAGCTTCTAAAGTTTCTACTAAAGAGCCTTATTTTTATGGAGATGAGAATGCTACTTATAAAGTTTCAGCTCTTGATTTAGGAATTAAAACGAATATTTTACGTAATCTGGCTAAGAGAGATTGTTATATTAAGGTTTTTCCATATGATTCGTCTTATGCTGATTTAGCATCATTTAACCCAGATGGATTCTTCTTGTCTAACGGACCTGGTGATCCGGAGCCTTTAGAAAGTGCTATTAATGTTGCAAAAGAGATTTTGGCAAATGATAAACCGTTGTTTGGAATTTGTTTAGGACATCAGGTTATTGGTTTAGCAAACGGGATTTCAACTTACAAAATGTTTAACGGTCACCGAGGAATTAACCATCCTGTTTCAAATGTGATTACAGGTAAAGGGGAGATTACTTCTCAAAACCATGGTTTTGCGGTGAATAGAGAAGAGTTGGAAGCAAATCCTGAAATGGAAATTACTCATGTTCATTTAAATGACGGAACGGTAGCAGGAATGAGAATGAAAGCTAAAAATTGTTTCTCAGTTCAGTACCATCCGGAAGCGAGTCCTGGTCCACATGATTCTTCTTATTTATTTGATCAGTTTATCGAAAATTTGAAAAAATAATATTTTACGTTACTTTTTTTAACAGGCTAAACAGGAAATGTTTAGCCTGTTTTTTTTGTGTTTGATTTTTGTTGTTTATTGAATTTGTAAATTTTATTTTAAATTATGTTTAAAAAATGAATTTATAACGTTTTCGTTGATAAGATTGAAAAAATAAGTATAATGTTTAAAAAACTTAGAATATATTTGTAGTCGAAAATTTAAAAACTAAGTAATATGAGTATTATTATCAAAATTCACGCAAGACAAATTCTTGATTCAAGAGGGAATCCTACTGTAGAGGTAGATGTAGTTACAGATAACGGTGTTTTAGGAAGAGCAGCAGTTCCGTCTGGTGCTTCAACAGGAGAGCACGAAGCTGTAGAATTACGTGATGGTGGGAAAGCTTATTTAGGAAAAGGAGTTTTGAATGCCGTGAACAATGTTAATACTGTTATTGCTGAAGCTCTTGTAGGTACTTCTGTATTTGAGCAAAATCTTATCGATCAAATGATGATTGATTTAGACGGTACGCCAAATAAATCTAAATTAGGAGCTAACGCGATTTTAGGAGTTTCTTTAGCTGTAGCTAAAGCTGCTGCTAATGAATTAGGTATGCCTTTATATAGATATGTAGGTGGTGTTTCTGCTAACACTTTGCCTGTGCCAATGATGAATATCATCAATGGAGGTTCTCACTCAGATGCTCCGATTGCATTCCAGGAATTCATGATTTTCCCTGTAAAAGCAACTTCTTTTACACATGCAATGCAAATGGGAACTGAAATTTTTCACAATCTTAAAAAAGTATTACATGACAGAGGCCTTTCTACTGCAGTAGGTGACGAAGGAGGTTTTGCTCCTAACTTAGCTGGTGGTACGGAAGATGCTTTAGATACAATTAAATTAGCTGTAGAAAAAGCAGGTTATTCTTTTGGAGACGAAATTATGATTGCTTTAGACTGTGCTTCTGCTGAGTTTTATATCGATGGAAAATACGATTACTCTAAATTTGAAGGAGAAACAGGAAAAGTAAGAACTTCTGCTGAGCAAGCGGAATATTTAGCTGAGTTAGTTTCTAAATATCCAATTATTTCTATCGAAGATGGTATGGATGAGAATGACTGGGAAGGTTGGAAATTATTAACTGAAAAAATTGGGTCTAAAGTTCAATTAGTAGGTGACGATTTATTTGTAACTAACGTAACTCGTTTAGAAACAGGAATCGAGAAAGGAATTGCTAACTCAATCCTTATTAAAGTAAACCAAATTGGTACTTTAACTGAAACTATTGCAGCAGTTAACATGGCTAAAAATGCAGGTTACACTTCAGTAATGTCTCACCGTTCAGGAGAAACTGAAGATAACACAATTGCTGATTTAGCAGTAGCTTTAAACTGTGGTCAAATTAAAACAGGTTCGGCTTCTCGTTCTGATCGTATGGCTAAATACAATCAATTATTAAGAATTGAAGAAGAATTAGGGAATACAGCTTATTTCCCAGGGAAAAAAGCATTTAAAATAAAATAAGAAATATATAGTTTCTAATTTTTAAAAGCCATTCATCTTAAATGAGTGGCTTTTTTTTTCAAATTTAACAATATCACTAGTTTTTTCTCTTTTTAATTCACGTTATTATCCTTAGATTTGGTAAATTATTAAGTGTAAAGATTTATTTCAAATTATTATGTCAAAAACAGCTATATTAGAGATTGATGGTCAGAAGTATGAGTTTCCTATTTTTAAAGGAAGTGAAAACGAAGAAGCCATCAATATTAACAAATTAAGAGATTTAACCGGAGCGATTACAATTGATCCGGGATTTAAAAATTCAGGTTCTTGTACTAGTGGAATTACTTTTTTAGATGGAGAACAGGGGATTTTGCGTTACAGAGGTTACGCAATTGAAGACTTAGCTGACCAGGCTAACTTTTTAGAAGTCTCTTATCTTTTGATTTTTGGTGAATTACCTACAGCTGCTCAGTTAGAACAATTTGAAACAGATATCAGAAAGCATAGCTTAGTAAATGAGGAGATGAAAGGAATTATCGATGGATTCCCTAAAACGGCTCACCCAATGGGAGTTTTGGCAGCTTTAACAAGTGCTTTAACTGCTTTTAATCCTAAATCGGTAAATGTAGAGAATGAAAAAGAATTGTATCAGGCAGTTTGTAAAACGATGGGGAAATTCTTAGTAATCGCTACCTGGACTTACAGAAAATCTATGGGGTATCCTTTAAATTATTATGATAATACAAAAGGATATGTGGAAAACTTCATGAGATTAATGTTCCAAATTCCAACAGAACCATATAAAGTAAGTCAAACAGTAATTGATGCTTTAGATAAATTATTTATTCTTCATGCTGATCACGAGCAAAACTGTTCTACTTCTACAGTAAGAATGGTAGGTTCTTCACATGCCGGTTTATTTGCTTCTATTTCTGCCGGAGTTTCTGCTTTGTGGGGGCCTTTACATGGTGGAGCTAATCAGGCTGTATTAGAAATGTTAGAAGAGATTCACAAAAACGGAGGTGATACAGATAAATATTTGGCGAAAGCAAAAGATAAAAACGATCCGTTCCGTTTAATGGGATTCGGACACCGTGTTTATAAGAATTTCGATCCTCGTGCAAAAATTATCAAAAAAGCGGCTAATGAAGTGTTAGGAACTTTAGGTGTTGATGATCCAATTTTGGACATTGCTAAAAAATTAGAAGCAGCAGCTTTAGAAGACGAGTACTTCAAGGCAAGAAACTTATATCCAAACGTAGATTTCTATTCCGGAATTATTTACAGAGCTTTAGGAATTCCTACTGATATGTTTACTGTAATGTTTGCTATCGGTAGATTACCGGGATGGATTGCTCAATGGAAAGAGATGCGCGAAAATAAAGAACCTATCGGAAGACCAAGACAGGTTTATACAGGTGCTCCTTTAAGAGAATTTAAAAGACCTTAATAATAAAAATAATAAATCGAAGAAGCTTCACTGAAAAGTGGAGCTTTTTTTATCTTTGGAAAAAGCAGTAATATGAAACAACTAAGTAATTCAGTTTTAATGGTGCGTCCGGTGGCTTTTCGGATGAATGAGCAAACAACGGAAAATAATCATTTTCAGAAAGAATTAAAGGGAATGTTACCTTCGGCGATAAATGCTAAAGCGCAGCAGGAATTTGACGGTTTTGTTGCCAAACTTCGTGCAGTGGGAGTGCAGGTTTTTGTGGTTGAGGATACTTTGGATACCGATACGCCGGATAGTATTTTTCCAAACAATTGGATTTCTTTTCATGAAAACGGAGATGTGGTTTTGTATCCTATGTTTGCTGAAAATCGCAGAAATGAACGAAGAGAAGATGTTTTAGACTTTTTAGAGGAAAAAGGTTTTGTGATTGAAAATGTAGTCGATTTTTCCTCGGCAGAAGAAGAAGGTATGTTTCTTGAAGGAACCGGTAGTTTGGTTTTGGACAGAGCTAATTCGAAAGCGTATTGTGCTTTGTCGCCAAGAGCTGACGAGGAATTGTTTATCGAATTTTGTGAAGATTTTGATTGTGCGCCTGTTATTTTTGAAGCCTTTCATACGGTTAACGGAAAAAAGGAACTGGTTTATCATACCAATGTGATGATGAGTGTGGGAGAGGATTTTGTGGTAATTTGTGCAGATATGATTGCCGATAAAAAAGAACGCAAAATGGTTTTGGATAGTTTGAGAGCCGATAATAAAGATATTATTTTGATTACAGAAACTCAGGTGAATAATTTCGCTGGTAATGTTTTGCAGCTTTTAGGGGCTGATAAAAAATATATTGTAATGAGTGAAGCTGCGCGCAAAGTATTAACCGTGAAACAAATAACGCAGTTGGAGCAATATGGGGAAATATTGAGTTCAGATTTAGATACGATTGAAGCCTGTGGAGGTGGAAGTGCCCGCTGTATGTTGGCGGAGATTTTTTTACCAAGAGCTTAAATGTCATTTATTGAATAAAAATAAATTCAATGGGAAATAAAAAAACTTTAGTATTAGGTGCTTCAATCCACTCTTTTAGGTATTCTTTTATGGCGATTCATTCGCTTGTTGAAAAAGGACATACTGTAATTGCTATTGGCAGAGATCAGGGAGATGTAGCCGGCGTTAAGATTCAAAATAAAAAAAATCCTTTGGAAGAAATTGATACCGTTACGATGTATTTGAATCCGAGGAATCAACGGGATTATTACAATTATATTCTTGAGACAAAACCCAAGCGTGTTATTTTTAATCCGGGAAGCGAAAATCCGGAGTTTTACCCACTTTTGGAATCGCATCAAATTAAAGTAGAAGAAGCCTGTACTTTGGTTTTATTGGCAACGAATCAATATTAGTTTTTAAAGAAAGTATTAAAAGTCATTTTTGTTTAGAAAATGACTTTTTTGTTTTTTGGAAATTAATAATAAACCGATCAATGTGATTAGTCCGTTGATAAGGATGAGTTCGTTGTCAAAAGTATAGTCGAACAAAAGTTTTTCGGAATTCTCACTAATGAAATAAGTTATTGCAGGAGCGGCAAGGCAAATTATCGGAACGTATTTGTCTATTATCGTTTTTGATTTGTACAAAAGACCAAAACCATATAAACCTAAGAGCGGTCCGTAAGTATAAGAAGCGACTTTGAAAATCATTCCTACTACAGAGCTGTCGTTAATCGCGTTAAAAATGATAATAACGAGAAACATCAGGAATGAAAAACCAAGATGGATGCGGTGTCTGGTTCGGATGATGTTGGGTTTGTTAGCCTTTTCGGTTTTGTCCATGCCTAAAAAATCTACGCAAAAAGAAGTCGTTAAGGCGGTTAAAGCCGAATCGGTTGTGGCAAAAGTGGCGGCAGTGAGTCCCAGTAAGAAAACAATGGAAGGAATTAAATCTAAATGGTGAAAGGCGATTTCGGGAAAAAGCAAATCGGTTCTGGGTTTTCCTGTGATGAAATCTTTTGGGATTTCGATGCCGTTTTTGGCAGCAAAAATATAGAGCAACGCACCAACACTCAAGAAAAAAAGGTTGATGATGACAAAGATTCCGGTAAAAGTAAACATGTTTTTTTGTGCTTCGCGAATGTTAATACAGCTCAGGTTTTTTTGCATCAAATCCTGGTCGAGTCCCACCATTGCGATTGTTGCAAAAATGCCGCCCAGAATTTGCTTGACAAAATGAAATTTTGAAGTAACAAAGTGATCCAGAAAGAAAATTTGAGAATAATTGCTGTTTTTTACTTCGTTAAAAGCCTGAAAAATGCTCAGGTTGAGTTTTTGGCAAATGAAATAGATTGTTAGTACAACTGCGCTGACTAGGAAAAAAGTTTGTAAAGTATCGGTAATGATAATGGTTTTTAAGCCGCCCCGATAGGTGTAGGTAAAAATTAAAGCCAATGCAATAAGTACGGTAACGGCAAAAGGGATTTGATAATAGTCAAACACAAAGCGTTGCAGCACAATTACGACCAGATATAATCGGAAGGCGGAGCCAATGGTTCGGCTAATCAGAAAAATAGAAGCGGCAGTTTTGTAGGAATAAGATCCTAAGCGATGTTCGATGAATCCGTAAATTGAAGTAAGATTCATTCGGTAATATAAAGGCAAAAGTACTTTGGCTACGATAATAAAACCGATGGCATTACCCAAAACAAACTGAAAATATTTAAACTGTTCGCCGTTGGGGGAGCCTACTTCTCCAGGAACGGAAATAAAAGTCACTCCGGATAAGGCGGTGCCAATCATTCCAAAAGCCACCAAATACCATTTGGCATTTTTGTTTGCTTTAAAAAAAGCATCATTACTATTATTGTTTTTACTACTGAAATGGGCGATGGCAAATAATATTCCGAAGTAAATGATAATGAGTAAAAGAATGTTGGCTGGTGTCATTGGGCTGAATTTGTTCTGACTAAAATACGGTTTTTTACACAAGGACGGACGGGCTTCATTTATGATTTAAAAAAGTGGCGGATTTTTGAATAATCCATTGTTTCAACTAACAAATCATTACATTTGCAACTATGGAATTTTCTTCAAAATTATTAGAAAAAGCAGTTAATGAAATTTCGCAATTGCCCGGAATAGGTAAGCGCACCGCTTTGCGATTAGTGTTGCATTTACTTAAGCAGCCAAAAGAACAAACCGGTTTTTTAACGCAGGCATTGACAGCGATGCGCGAGGAGATTAAATTTTGCGAAAGCTGTCATAATATTTCGGATACGGCTGTTTGTGAAATTTGTAGTAATACCAATAGGAACCATCAGATAGTTTGTGTGGTTGAAGATATTCGTGACGTAATGGCTATCGAAAACACGGGGCAGTTTAAAGGTATTTATCATGTTTTGGGAGGGAAAATTTCACCGATTGATGGTGTGGGGCCAAGTCAGTTGAAGATTGCAACTTTAGTTGACAAAGTAAAGTCTGGAAAACTTTCTGAGGTTATTTTTGCTTTGAGTTCCACGATGGAAGGCGATACCACGAATTTTTATATTTATAAACAAATTGCCGATTCAGGCATTGTGATTTCTACCATTGCCCGAGGAATTGCGGTAGGTGACGAACTGGAATATGCTGACGAGGTAACTTTAGGAAGAAGTATTTTGCAGCGTTTGCCTTTTGAAAAGGCTATTAAAAATAATTAATTTGGGTTCAACAAGGCTTTTAATATCGTAAACGAAAAGCTATATTTGTTATTTAAAAGAATAAAATGGGTAAATATCTGTTGGGTTTCTGGCTAACTGTGAGTCTATTGTTGTCTTCCTGTATTTCAAGAAGGGATTTGGTGTATTTGCAAAATAAAAATGAAACTACTGCTGAAACAACTATTTCGGAAGTGGTGTCTAAACCGTATCGCTTGCAAACGAATGATGTGCTGAGTATTAGTATCAAAGCCAATGACCCAAAATTGGTTGAGATTTTCAATACTACCAATCAGGGAGAAGCTGCAAAATCGGAAGCTGCTTTGTATTTTAACGGTTTTACCGTAGATGATCACGGGAATATCCGGATGCCTATTTTGGGAGAATTAAACGTTATCGGTTATACGCTGGATGAAGTGAGACAGCGAATTGAGAAACAATTGCTGGAGGAATATTTTAGAAAGGAAGCTAATATTTTTGTCATCGTAAAACTGGCCGGTTTTCGTTACACAATTAATGGAGAAGTAGGAAGTACAGGTACTAAAACCCTGTTTCAGGAACATGTAACTATTCTGGAAGCGGTTGCTAATGCGGGAGACATCACTCTTTTGGGGAATCGAAAGGCGGTAAGTATCATCAGAAAAACACCAACAGGAAGTGAAATACACGATATTGATTTGACGGATAGCAACGTGATAAATTCGCCTTATTTTTACCTGCAGCCTAATGATTATATTTATGTAAAACCCCTCAGACAAAAAACCTGGGGAACCGGAAAAACAGGAATAGAATCTTTGGGTACGATATTGACTTTGATATCCTTAGGAACAACAGTTTTGTTATTGTTAAAAAGATAAAATACATTTCTAAAAAATGTTAGATATAAAAGACTTTTCCATTTTTGATAACCAGCTTAGTTTTGATTTCAAAGGCTTATTGCTAAAGATATTGAGCTATTGGAAATGGTTTTTACTGAGTTTAATTATCGCTTTAATCATTGCGTATCAGGTAAATATTCGAAAAGAGAAAATTTACCAAATGGAAACTTTGATTTCTGTTAAGGAAGAAAGTAATCCGTTGTTTACGTCTAATACCAGTCTGACTTTTAACTGGGGTGGTGTTTCCGACCAGATGCAGACAATTTCTACGACTTTGCGATCCCGCTCCCATAACGAATTGGTTGTTGATAAATTACAATTTTACATTGACTATCTGGAGCAGCAAAAATACAATATGGTCGATGCTTACGGAGCTGTTCCGTTTTATGTTGAAATTGATAAAAACAAAGGGCAACTGTCCGGAAACCTGATTGGGATTACTTTTGTAAGCGAATCTAAATATCAGATTAAAATTCCTTTTCAGGGAAATTCGGCTTCTTTGGTTCGTTACGCGGACAATTCTTATAGTAATACAGCTGTAGAAGCCGGGGATTTTGTAAAAACATATACTGTAGGTGAAGCTGTGAATTTACCTTTTTTGCATTGGCGATTGTTTATAAAAGAGAATCCGGGTTTTTATAAGGACAAAGAATATTTTGTACGCTTTAATAATTTTGACGGTGTTGTGGGACGCTATCGTGGAATTGATGTGAATCCGGACGAAAAAGGCGCTTCGATTCTTACTTTACGATTACAGGGCGCCAACAAAGCCCGAATGGTGGAATACCTCAATGCGACGGTGAATATGTTAATCAAAAGACAATTGGATAACAAGAATAAGTTTGCTACCAATACGATTGCTTTTATTGACAGCACTTTGGTCGCGATGGAAGCCCAATTGAAAACGACCGGAGATGAATTAAAATCATTTAAAAAGACGAATGATGTTTACAATCTGGAAGACGGCGGTGCTAAATTTTCGGATAAAATTTTGCAGTATGATGTTGAAAAAGATGCTATTGCCAGAAAATTGTCTTATTACAATTCGCTTAAGGCATATTTAAAAAACAGTGTTGATTATTCGAAACTTCCGGCGCCATCTGTAGCCGGAATTGACGATCCGAATATTGTAGCTAATATTTCTAAATTGATTGCACTTTCAACCCAGCGTTCAGAAATGGCTTATGCGGTAAAGAGTGATAAGATTTTCAGGGAATTTGACAGTCAGATGGAAGCGGTTAAAAGTGTTTTGCTGGAAAATATTTTTACTGCCAAAGCGGCACTACAGTTTGATTTGAATTTGGTAAACAGCAAAATCAATCAGGCTGAGGGAAATATCAAACGCTTGCCGGATGACCAGCAGGAGTTGATTAAAATTAAGCGGAAATACGATTTAAGCGATAATATTTACAGTACATTTCTTCAAAAAAGGAGTGAAGCCGATATTGTAAAAGCGGCTAATTTGTCGGATATTCATTTTATTGATCCGGCTAAAGATGTGGGTGGGGGCTTGATTGGGCCTAAAACTTCGGTTAATTATGTGTTGGCTATTTTTCTGGGGTTAACACTTCCTTTGGTGTTTGTTTTTATGCTCTTTTTTATCAATAATTCGATCCAGAATGCCGAAGATGTGAGCAAGCAAACGCAGATTCCTGTGATTGGAGTAGTGGGTGTGTATAAGGATAAAGGCGAATTGGCCGTTTTTGAAAAGCCTAAATCAGCTTTGTCTGAATCGTTTCGGGCTATTCGTTCTTCTTTACAGTTTTTGTATAAAAAGCAACATGTAGAAGGCGGAAAAACCCTGATGATTACCTCTTCCATTAGTGGGGAAGGAAAAACCTTTTGTTCGATTAATATCGCTACTGTTTTTGCCTTGAGCGAAAAGAAAACGGTAATTGTCGGTTTGGATTTGCGAAAACCTAAATTGGCTGAAGAATTCAATTTGTCCAATGATGTTGGGGTGGTGAATTATTTGATAAAGCAAAAAAATCTAAAAGAAATTACCAATTCCACTCCGATTCCTTATTTGGATGTGATTCTTTCGGGGCCTGTACCGCCAAATCCTTCGGAGTTGATTATCGGGGAAGTTATGGCGGATTTAATAAGTGAATTGAAAAAAGAATACGATTATATTATTTTGGATACGCCGCCGGTTGGTTTGGTTTCTGATTCCTTGGAATTAGGGCAATATGCTGATGTTAGTTTGTATATTGTTAGACAAAATATCACTAAGAAAGGCATGATTCCGTTATTGAATAACAGGGTAAAACGCGGAGAAATGAAAAATGTGAGTATTATTCTGAACGGTTTTGAAAACAAAGCTAAATATGGTTCGGCTTACGGCTATGGCTACGGTTACGGAGATTATTCTAATGGTTATCATGAAGAGGAAAAACCAAAAGGGTTTATTCAAAAACTAATTAGAAAGATTAAAAAAGTATAGTTTTTTTATTCATCTCAATCGGATAAGGAATTTTTGTTGTTCGGATGGTTCTCGATACAATTTTTAAAGCGGAGTGATTCTTAAAAATGGGATGAAATTAGTTGGCTTTAAAAATCACTCGAACTGACGAGGAGATAAGCCGATGTTGACTTTTATCGTCACTTCGAGTAGCGAAGCGTATCGAGAAGTTTTGTTTCCAGAATAGTTCTCGATCCCAATTTTCAGAAAAAGCTGTTTGCATTTTCTAAAAATTTACTCGAACTGACGGTTTGTGGTCTGGTGTCTGTTTCGTCACTTCGAGTGTTTTATGGAGTGAAACGGAATAAAACGTATCGAGAAGGCTTTGTCGCATAAGGGTTCTCGATACTTCGAAACAATTTTTGGTTGCAAATTGTTTCTCAACTCGAACTGACGGTTTGTAGTTTTGTGTCTGCTGCGTCATTTCGAGTATTTTGGTTTGAAAAAGTTGAATTTTAAAAGGCTTTTGAATAAGGATAAGTTTTTGTAGTTCTGATGGTTTTTGATTTGAACGGATGGTTTTACAATCTTTTAAATAAGGTTTTAGTTGTATTTTAAATAAAAAATGAGAGAAATAACCAATTATACGATTTTAATAACAGGAGGAGCCGGTTTTATCGGTTCTAATTTGTGTGCGTATTTTTTAGACAAAGGAAACAAAGTGATTTGTCTGGATAATTTTGCGACAGGACACCGTCACAATTTGAAAAATTTTATAGATAATCCTGATTTTACATTAATTGAAGGAGATATTCGAAATTTGGAGGATTGTAAAAAAGCGGTAGCAGGAGTAGATTTTGTATTGCATCAGGCGGCTTTGGGTTCGGTGCCGCGCTCTATTAAGGATCCTGTTACGACGAATGATGTCAATGTTTCTGGTTTTTTGAATATGCTTCAGGCGGCTACCGAAGTTAAGGTAAAACGTTTTGTGTATGCAGCCAGTTCTTCTACTTACGGGGATTCCGTTGGTTTGCCAAAAGTGGAAGAGGTTATCGGAAAACCGCTTTCGCCTTATGCGATTACCAAATACGTTAACGAATTGTATGCCGAGATTTTCAGTAAAACTTACGGAATAGAAACGATTGGGTTGCGTTATTTTAATGTTTTTGGCAGAAAACAGGATCCAAAAGGAGCTTATGCGGCGGTAATTCCTAAATTTGTCATGCAATTAATGCAGCATGAAAGGATCACGATAAACGGAGACGGTAATCATTCCCGTGATTTTACCTATATCGATAATGTGATTCAGATGAACGAATTGGCGATAGCCACGGATAATCCAAAAGCGGTTAATACGGTTTACAATACGGCTTATGGCGATCGCAATACGCTGAATGATTTGGTGGGCTATTTAAAAGAATATTTAAGTAAATATGATTCAAAAATTGCTGCTGTGGAAGTGATTCACGGGCCTAATCGAGCCGGAGATATTCCGCATTCTTTAGCGAGTATTGATAAGGCAAAAGAATTGTTAGGCTATAATCCAAAATACTCTTTGCAGGAAGGGTTGAAGATAGCGGTGGATTGGTATTGGGAGAATTTGAGATAGTGTTGTGGGTTGTCGGTTCTCAGTTGTGAGTTGACAGTTTGAAAAGCAATATTATTAAACTTAGAAGCAGGTGAAAAGTTATAAAGATTTAGATATTTATACCATCGGAATGGAATTGTTTTATAAAACTCATACTTTGTCACTGCAATTGCCAAAATATGAATTGTATGAGTTGGGAAGCCAAATTAGAAGGTCTTCCGATTCTGTTGTGATAAATATAGTAGAAGGATATGGGAGTAGAAGGTATAAAAATGATTTTATAAAGTTTTTAGTTTATTCACATGCGAGTAATCTGGAAACACTAAATCATATTAAAAAAATAATCAATTTGTATCCAAATTTGTCTGAAGAAATGAAATTACTTTATGAAAAGTATGATTTAGTGGGTGCGAAAATTTTTTCTTTTTTGAAGTACATAGAAGAACATTGGAAAATATAAATATGTTGTCTGTTGTCAGTTAGTAGATAACCGACAACCGATAACTGACAACTTATAACAGAAAACAAAGTAAATGAAAGTTACAAAAATTTGTTGCATTGGAGCGGGCTATGTGGGAGGTCCTACAATGGCAATTATAGCACAAAAATGTCCACAGATACAGGTTACGGTAGTGGATTTGAATGCAGAAAGAATAGCAGCCTGGAATGATGTGGATGTGAATAATATTCCGATTTACGAACCGGGACTTTCGGAAATAGTGAAAGAAGCCAGAGGGCGCAATTTGTTTTTTTCAACTGAGGTAGATGCTGCTATTGACGAAGCCGATATGATTTTTATCTCGGTGAATACGCCAACGAAAACCTACGGAAAAGGAAAAGGAATGGCGGCCGATTTAAAATATATTGAATTATGTGCCAGACAAATTGCACGGGTTTCTAAGAGCAATAAAATTGTAGTGGAGAAATCAACTTTGCCGGTGCGAACTGCTGAGGCTATCAAAAGTATTTTGGATAATACCGGAAACGGAGTGAAATTCCAAATTCTTTCGAATCCGGAGTTTTTGGCTGAAGGAACAGCCGTTCAGGATTTGTTGCAGCCGGATCGAATTTTGATTGGAGGGGATACTACTGAAGAAGGACAAAAAGCCATTCAGGCTTTGGTGGAAGTGTATGCCAATTGGGTTCCTGAAGATAAAATTTTAACGACAAATGTCTGGTCTTCTGAATTGTCAAAATTGACGGCTAACGCTTTTTTAGCCCAGAGAATTTCTTCTATAAACGCCATGTCAGAGCTTTGTGAAAAAACGGGTGCCGATGTTAATGAGGTGGCCAGAGCCATTGGTATGGACAGCCGAATTGGGCCTAAATTCCTGAAAGCTTCGGTGGGATTTGGAGGTTCCTGTTTCCAAAAAGACATTTTGAATTTGGTTTATATCGCTAAATCCTATGGTTTGCAGGAAGTAGCGGATTATTGGGAGCAGGTAATTATTATGAATGACCACCAAAAGAGACGTTTTTCAGGGAATATTGTGAAAACGCTTTACAATACCGTTTCTGATAAAAAAATCGCCTTTTTGGGTTGGGCATTTAAAAAAGATACTAATGATACCCGGGAATCGGCAGCGATTTATGTGGCGGATGATTTGATTAATGAAAATGCAAGCTTAGCAATTTATGATCCGAAGGTGTCTCCTAAAAAAGTGTTGGCCGATTTGGATTATTTGGAAACAAGAGCGACATCGGTTAATGCGGAGCGGGTACAATCGTTTCAGAATCCGTATCAGGCCTGCGAAGGAGCTCATGCTGTTGCGGTGCTTACCGAATGGGATGAATTTGTGACGTACGACTGGCAAAAAATATATGAGGCGATGCAAAAACCAGCCTTCGTTTTTGATGGAAGAAATATTTTAGATAAAACAGCTTTAGAGAAAATAGGATTTGTTTATCAGGCGATTGGTTCTTAGAGTTTTTGGTTATGAGTTATGAGTTGTGAGTTGTCAGGCTGAGTTTGTCGAAGCTCTTTTGTATTTATTAAGATTTGATGTTGTTGTTTCGTCACTTCGAGTGTTTTATGTAGTGAAACGGAATAAAATGTATCGAGGAGTTTTTTGAGTTACAAAGGTTCTCGATACAATTTTTAAAGCGGAGTGATTCTTAAAAATGGAATAAAATTAGTTGGCTTTAAAAATCACTCGAACTGACGTATAGTGAAGTAATGAAAATTTATTTAAAAAAAACAATTAGATCCAAGAGGTAATTTAGGACTTTTATAATTCTATTTTAATGCAGAAAGAAAAAATGAATTGGTATGTGGTTTACACAAAGCCTAAATGGGAGAAAAAAGTAGCTGAGCAACTTGTTCAAAGAGGAATTGAATGCTATTGTCCTTTGGTTACCCAAATAAGGCAATGGTCAGACCGAAAGAAAAAGGTGGAAGTTCCGCTTTTTAATTCCTATGTTTTTGTTCGACTGGAGGAGAAGGACAGAAATTTAGTTTTTCAATCTTCGGGAGTGGTACGTTATCTTTTTTGGTTAGGAAAACCAGCAATAGTTAGGGAGGAAGAGATTGCAACCATTAAAAATTGGCTATCCATGCCGGATGCTTATGAAGTTTCGGTGGCTGCTTTTCAGGTAGGCGATAAGATTGTATTGGATTCCGGCCCTTTTCAATCTCAGGAAGCGGTTGTTAAGGAGGTGAATAAAAATAGTTATGTTCTTTTTTTAGAGTCTTTAGGCTGTGTGTTGAAAATGAAGCTTAAGTAAGTTTTGTTTTCAGAATGGTTCTCGATTCTTCGAAACAATTTTCTGTCGTAAATTGTATCTCAACCCGAACTGACGGTTTGTGGTCTGGTGTCTGTTTCGTTACTTCGAGTAGCGAAGCGTATCGAGAAGCTTTGTTCTCAGAATAGTTCTCGATACAAATTTTCAGAAAAAGCTGTTCGCATTTTCTGAAAATTCACTCGAACTGACGGTTTGTGGTCTGGTGTCTGCTTCGTCACTTCGAGTAGCGAAGCGTATCGAGAAGTTTTGTTTCAGAATGGTTCTCGATACAAATTTTCAGAAAAAGCTGTTCGCATTTTCTGAAAATCCACTCGAACTGACGTATGGGGTGTTCGTGTAATTCTTTTGTTGTCACTTCGAGTGTTTTATGTAGTGAAACGGAATAAAACGTATCGAGAAGTTTTGTTTCCAGAATGGTTCTCGATACTTCAAGAACAATTTTCTGATGCAAATTATTTCTCAACCCGAACTGACGGGAAGAACAGAATTTTAAAGGGGATAATATGAAGCTTTCGTATGTTTATATTTTAAGGTGTTCAGATGGTACTTATTATACCGGAGTAACAACTAATTTAGAGAATAGGATATTTAAGCATAATACAGGATTTTATCCGGAATGTTACACTTTTAAAAGAAGACCTTTAGAATTAGTTTTTTATTGTGAATTTACAGATGTTAATTTAGCCATAGTTAAAGAGAAACAAATAAAAAAATGGTCGAGAGTCAAGAAAGAAGCGTTAATTAATGGGGATTTTGATTCTTTAATAAATTTGGCTAAAAAAAAGTTTGATAGATATTGAGTGCTGTATCGTAGGTCATTTTTGCTAGGAAGTAGTTCTCGATACTCCCGAAATTTCGGGATTCAGAAAAAGTTGTTTGACTTTTTCGAAAATTTACTCGAACTGACGAGGAGATAAATTGATATTGACTTTTTCGTCACTTCGAGTAGCGAAGCATATCGAGAAGCTTTGTTCTTAGAATAGTTCTCGATACAAATTTTCAGAAAAAGCTGTTCGCATTTTCTGAAAATCCACTCGAACTGACGGTTTGTAGTCTGGTGTCTGCTTCGTCACTTCGAGTAGCGAAGCGTATCGAGAAGCTTTGTTTCCAGAATGGTTCCCGATACTTCGAAACAATTTTCTGATGTAAATTGTTTCTCAACTCGAACTGACGGTTTGTGGTCTGGTGTCTGCTTCGTTACTTCGAGTAGCGAAGCGTATCGAGAAGGTTTTATCTCATAAGGGTTCTCGATACTTCGAAACAATTTTCTGATGCAAATTGTTTCTCAACTTGAACTGACGTATGGGGTGTTCGTGTTATTCTTTTGTTGTCACTTCGAGTGTTTTATGGAGTGAAACGGAATAAAACGTATCGAGAAGTTTTTTTGTGCTAGAATAGTTCTCGATACTTCGAAGCGATTTTCTGATGTAAATTGTTTCTCAATTCGAA